>NC_008578.1:0-1221770 GCF_000015025.1 Acidothermus cellulolyticus 11B
GATTCCTAATCGGCGACAAAAGACATGCAGTTCTCCACAGACAACTACCTGGTGCCGAAGGGAGGGTCGACGGGATGGCAGAGCGGGTCGCCGGCGATCCGGAGCTCGCCATCTTATGGTCACGTACGGTCGATCGCCTGCAGCGCCAAGGCGATCTCTCCCCCCAGTACCAGGCATGGATCTCACTCATCCAGCCCTTGGCGTTGGTCGAAGACACCGCCGTCCTCGCAGCGCCACACAGCTTTGCGAAGGAAGTTCTTGAGACCCGGCTCCGGCCGGCACTGCTCGCCGCCCTCGCAGCGGAAGCCGGCCGCGAACTACGCATCGCCGTCAGCGTCGAGACACCTGCCGATGTCGCGGCCGAGACGGCATCCACCAGCACAGCGACCGAAGCCGATGACGTCGATGAGATGGACGAAGCGGCTCACGAACCAGCGTCGGGTCGATCCAGTATCGATCTTGCGAGCCAGCGGCGGGCACACGAGGCCGCTCGATTGAACCCGAAGTACACCTTCGAGACCTTCGTCATCGGAGCAAGCAATCGGTTCGCTCATGCCGCCGCTTTTGCCGCCGCCGAGTCCCCCGCCAAGGCCTATAACCCCCTTTTCATCTACGGCGACTCCGGATTAGGCAAGACGCACCTTCTGCACGCCATTGGGCACTACGCGTTGAGCCTTTTCGGCAACATACGTGTCCGCTACGTGAGTTCCGAGGAATTCACCAACGACTTCATCAATTCAATCCGGGACGGAAAAGCGGAGGGATTCCGCCGACGGTACCGTGACGTCGACGTCCTCCTTGTCGACGACATCCAATTCCTTGAGAACAAGGAGCAAACGCAGGAAGAGTTCTTTCACACCTTCAACACCCTGCACAACGCCAACAAGCAAATCGTCATCTCGAGCGATCGGGCACCAAAACAACTGGTGACGCTTGAAGACCGGCTTCGGAACCGATTCGAATGGGGGCTCATCACCGACGTTCAACCACCGGAGCTCGAGACGCGGATCGCGATCCTCCGCAAGAAGGCGGCGCAAGAAGGCCTGGACATACCCAACGAGGTACTCGAGTACATCGCCAGCAAGATTTCCAGCAATATTCGCGAGCTGGAAGGCGCGCTGATCCGCATCAGCGCCTTCGCGAACCTCAACCGTCAACGAGTCGACCTCGCCTTGGCTGAGGTGGTCCTAAAGGACCTGATCCCTGACAGTCAGACACCGGAGATCACCGCAGCCCTCATCATGGCGGAAACCGGTGCCTACTTCGGCGTGTCAATCGAAGATCTCTGCGGGTCATCCCGCAGCCGGGTTCTCGTCACCGCCCGGCAGGTTGCCATGTATCTCTGCCGGGAGCTGACTGATCTTTCTCTTCCGAAGATCGGCCAGCACTTTGGCGGACGGGATCACACGACGGTCATGCACGCAGACCGGAAGATTCGAGCCCTTATGGCGGAGCGTCGATCGATTTACAACCAGGTCACTGAGCTGACCAACCGGATCAAGATGCGGGCGCGATGATCCCCTGGCTCTTCCATCCGCGACAGTGTGCACAGGCTGGGGACAATCCTGTGGACGACGAGTCGACCATTGCGGAAGACTTCACAGGATCATTGGACAAGCCGCATACGTTCTGGCCAGAATCCGCATCAACCCGCACTATCTCACGATCTTTGGTTCAATCATCCACAGAGATCGCGATGCTCAGCACCCAAGCTGAGCTGCGGAAACACACGTCGTCCACACTTTCCCCTGGACCTATGACGATGACGAACAAGATCTCACAAGGCAATACAGGACAAGGTCTTCAACCCCACAGCGCACCACGCCAGGCTCGCACGTGCCTGCCCCGCACGGGCGTAGGCTCAAGCACAACTCACCGAGCGACCCTTGTCGCGTCCCAGATTGATCAGGCAGGTGGACAGTGAGATTCCAAGTTGACCGAGGCCTCTTCGCAGACGCGGTCGCATGGTCGGCGCGGACGTTGCCTGCTCGTCCGTCGATGCCGGTACTAGGCGGATTGCTGATCGAGGCGATGGACGAGCTGCGGATCGCAAGCTTCGATTACGAGGTGTCAGCCAGTGCGTCAATTGACGCGACAATTGCGGAGACGGGACGGGCGCTGGTCTCTGGGCGCTTGCTGGCGGAGATCAGCCGGAACCTCCCTGCGCAACCCGTGGACGTCGAACTCGACGGCTCCCGCCTCGTGATCGCCTGTGGGGCTTCCCGTTTCACCCTTCCGTTGCTGCCGATCGAGGAGTACCCGAACCTGCCGCCCCTGCCTACGCTCGCGGGTACCATCGGGGCTGATCTTTTTGCCACGGCTGTTTCTCAGGTCGTGGTGGCGGCCGGACGCGACGACACACTTCCCGTTCTGACCGGCGTCCGGATGGAAATTGATCGAGACGTGATGACGTTGGCGGCAACGGATCGGTATCGGCTCGCGGTGCGTGACTTTCACTGGCAGCCGGCCCGCGGCGATCTCACCGCGGCGGCGCTGATTCCAGCGCGCACTCTCGGCGAGGTTGCCAAGGCCTTGACGACCGGGGCGGAAGTGACGATCTTTTTGTCGACGGAATCGACGTCGAACGAGAATCTCATCGGCTTCTCCGGCCGTGGCACCTCAGGAGAACGGCAAACGACGACGCGCCTGATCGATGGTGAGTACGTCAAATACCGGTCACTCCTGCCGGCGGAAGCCGCTGCGACTGCACAGGTTGCGACCGCGGCTCTGATCGAGGCAGTACGCCGCGTGTCACTTGTCGCACCGCGCACGTCCCCGGTACGGCTGACGTTCAATCCGGATCGGCTGACGCTGGAAGCCGGGACCGGCGATGACGCTCAAGCATCGGAGTGGATCGACGCGCGGTTCGAAAGCAGCACCGGCGATGACGAGTTCGTCATTGCGTTCAATCCCGCGTATCTCCTCGATGGTCTTGGCGCGGTGGAGTCCGAGACGACGACGCTGTCGTTCACCTCACCCAACAAGCCGGCGGTCCTGCGTGCCGGGAAAGATGCGGATACGTCAGCGGATGCCGGTTCCGACGACTACCGGTATCTGCTCATGCCGGTCCGTCTTGGCGGCTGACATTCACCCGCTGTGTATCTGAGCCGTCTCGAATTGACCGACTTTCGGTCATATCGACGCGCCGCGCTTGAGCTCGACCCGGGAGTGAACGTCTTCGTCGGATCCAACGGGCAGGGCAAGACGAATCTCGTCGAGGCCGTCTGCTACCTGGCCCTGTTGCGCAGCCACCGGACGGCGACCGACGCGCCGCTTGTTCGGCAGGGCAGCGAACGCGCCGTCCTGCATGGGGAAGTCCTGACCTCCGGCCGCCGCATTGACCTGGATGTGGAAATCGTCCCCGGTCGGGCGAACAGACTCCGTGTCAATGGACACGCAACCCGCCGCGCCCGGGACCTGGTCGGAATTCTGCGGGTCGTCATCTTTGCCCCGGAGGATCTCGCCTTAGTGAAAGGCGATCCCGCGGCGCGACGGGACTATCTCGATGATGTTCTCGTGGAGTTGCGTCCGCGGCTGTTCGCCGTCCGTGCCGAGTACGAGAAGGCCTTGCGGCAGCGCAATGCATTTCTTCGTGCCGTGGCGCAGGACGGCCAGCAGGTCGATCGCAACAGCCTCGACGTGTGGAACCTGCACTTTGCGCGGGCGGCCGCGGCACTTCTCGACGCACGACGACGGCTGGTTCACGAACTGGCGCCTTTCGTCGAGAAGGCGTACGCCGCAATCTCAGGCGGCAGTGGAGCTGTTCGCCTGGAATACCGGAGCACTGTCCCGGAAGAAGTGTTGCAGGACGCCGACGAGGAGACACGGATCGCCGGTATTCTCGCCGCACTCCGCAAGGTCCAGGACGCCGAACTGGCCCGCGGGCTCACCCTCGTCGGGCCGCATCGCGATGATCTCAACTTGGAGCTGGATAGCCGCCCGGCCCGGGGTTATGCCAGCCACGGTGAGTCGTGGTCGTACGCTCTCGCGCTGCGCCTAGGGGCGTACGAGCTGCTCCGCTCGGATGGGGAGACACCGGTGATGATTCTGGACGACGTGTACGCCGAGCTGGATCAGCAGCGCAGGCGCAGGCTGACCGGATGTGTCAGCGGAGCCGAACAATTGCTCATCACGTCAGCGGTTGACGAACCCGACCTTCCGGTCGGGCGCCGCTACGTCGTCCATGAGAGCCAGGTGCACGTTGCCGACTGATCACACCAAGTCGGCTGATCACGCCGACGGCCCGGACCTTGCCCGGGCGGCACTGCGCCGCGCTCGGGAAAGGGCTCGGCGGGCAGGCCAGCCGCCACTCTGGTCGACGCGCCGCGACCCGCAAACGTCGACTGGTGAGCCGGAACTTCTTGGTGCGTCGGTGCACCGCATTCTGCGCGACCTCGGCTGGCTGGACCGGATCACCATTACGCGCCTGGTCGATGAGTGGCCAAAGATCATCGGACCTGAGCTGGCCCAGCACTGCCGGCCGGAGAGCTACGACCGCGGCGTGCTCCACATACAGGCGGATTCGACCGCCTGGGCAACACAGCTTCGGCTTCTTCTACCGCAGTTGACCGCCCGGGTCCAGGAGGCCGCCGGCGATCTTATTCGGCTGGTCGATGTCAGAGGACCGACCGCGCCGTCATGGCGCCACGGCCCGCTCCGGGTCCGCGGCGCCGGGCCACGCGACACTTACGGCTGACCAGGCGCCTCGTTCCCCACAGTCCTGAAACCGGCTGGTCACAGCGCCGCGATTTGCCATCCACAGCCTTGCTGAGCGTCTGCCATGGCCGGCTGGCGGTGAGGTACGACGTAAAATGAAAAAGACGTTTGACCGTTAGCTGCTCTCAGCGCGTCCAGGAGCGTGTCCGCCCTGGTTGAGGGAGCGCGGCGCCGCGTATCACGAACCGACTGCCGCACGTCCACGTGCGGCGATCACCGGAGGATGTGTGACCGATCAAGCACTCTCGCTCGACGCGAGTAGTTACGACGCCTCGTCCATCACGGTTCTCGAGGGCCTGGAGGCGGTCCGCAAGCGGCCCGGCATGTACATCGGATCCACCGGAGAACGCGGTCTGCACCACTTGGTCTACGAGGTGGTCGACAACGCGGTCGACGAGGCGCTCGCCGGGGCTTGCGATCGTATTGACGTCACGCTTCTCGCTGACGGCGGCGTCCGAGTCGTTGACAACGGCCGCGGCATACCCGTCGACGAACACCCTGGCGAGAAACGCCCGGCGGTCGAGGTCGTGCTCACGGTCCTGCACGCCGGCGCCAAGTTTGGCGGCCGCGGTTACAAGGTTTCCGGAGGCCTGCACGGCGTCGGCGTCTCCGTCGTCAACGCCCTCTCCGAGCGGCTGGACGTCGAGGTTCACCGGGACGGTTACGTCTGGCGGCAGAGTTACCGCCGGGGAACTCCAACCGGGCCCCTGCAACGCGGCGAGCCGACCGACCGGACCGGAACGACGGTCACCTTCTGGCCTGACCCGGAGATATTCGAGACGACACGGTTCAGCTTTGAAACCTTGGCGAACCGTCTCCGGGAAATAGCCTTCCTCAATAAGGGTCTCACCATCACGTTGCGGGACGAACGCCCCGCCGAGCATCTTGACTCCGACGACGCGGAGAAGCCGGCCGGCGGCGACGACCCGACCGAGGTTTATTACCGGTACGACGGCGGTCTGGTGGACTACGTCGCCCACCTCAACGCCACAAAGGAACCGGCGCACCGCAGCATCATTTCCTTCGAGGCCCACGATCCAGTCAGCGACATGAGCCTTGAAGCGGCCCTCCAGTGGAACACCGGGTACACCGAGTCGGTGCACACTTTCGCCAACACCATCAACACGCATGAGGGCGGCACGCACGAAGAGGGGTTCCGTGCTGCACTGACCTATTTGGTGAACAAGTTCGGCGAGGAGTGGAACCTCATCAAGAAAAAGGAAGACCGGCTCACGGGAGAAGACATCAGGGAGGGCCTGACCGCGATCCTCTCCATCAAATTGAAGGAACCGCAGTTCGAAGGGCAGACCAAGACGAAGCTCGGCAACACCGAGGTCAAGTCGTTCGTGCAGACCGTCTGCAATGACCGGCTCGGCGAATGGTTCGAGAAGAATCCCGCGGAGGGCAAGGACATCGTCCGGAAAGCCATTCAGGCGGCCACCGCCCGGATCGCGGCGCGCAAAGCGAGGGATTTGGCCAGGAACCGCAAAGGTCTCCTCGGCGGGGGAGGTCTTCCCGGAAAACTGGTCGACTGTCAGAGCACCAATCCGGAGGAGTGCGAGCTCTTCATCGTCGAGGGTGACTCGGCCGGCGGTTCGGCGCGTCAAGGCCGGGATCCGCGGACCCAGGCCGTGTTGCCGATTCGAGGCAAAATCTTGAACGTCGAGCGGGCCCGCATTGACAAGGTTTTGCAAAACAACGAGGTACAGGCGGTCATCTCCGCCCTCGGCACCGGTGTGCACGACGACTTCGACCTGGCCCGGCTGCGGTACCACAAGGTGGTGCTGATGGCGGACGCGGACGTCGACGGCCAACACATCCGTACCCTCCTCCTCACCCTGCTCTTCCGCTTCATGAAGCCGCTCGTGGAAGCCGGGCACGTGTACCTCGCCCAGCCTCCGCTGTACCGCATCAAGTGGAGCAATGCGCCGCACGAATTCGCCTACTCCGACCGCGAACGTGACGGACTGGTCGAGGCCGGCCTTGCCGCCGGGAAGAAACTCCCCAAAGAACAGGGAATTCAGCGGTACAAGGGTCTCGGGGAGATGAATCCCGAAGAGCTGTGGACGACAACCATGGACCCGGCGCAGCGGGTTCTCCTTCAAGTGAGTCTCGACGATGCGGCGCGCGCGGACGAAATCTTCTCCATCCTGATGGGCGACGACGTCGAGCAACGCCGGGCCTTCATCCAGCGCAACGCCAAGGACGTTCGGTTCCTCGATATCTAGGCTTCAGCAGTTCCGACGACTGAACGAAAGGCCCATCCGTGACGCAGGACACCACGCTTCCCCCCGAAGGCGGCCGGATCGAACCGGTCGACCTTCAGGTGGAGATGCAGCGCAGTTACCTCGACTACGCGATGAGCGTCATCGTCGGGCGGGCGCTGCCTGATGTCCGCGATGGTCTCAAGCCGGTGCATCGCAGGGTCCTGTATGCGATGTACGACGGTGGTTACCGCCCCGACCGGGGTTACGTCAAGTGCGCCCGGGTGGTCGGGGACGTCATCGGGAGCTACCACCCTCATGGCGATGCTGCGGTCTATGACACGCTGGTACGGCTCGCCCAACCGTGGGTGATGCGCCATCCTCTCGTCGATGGGCAGGGAAATTTCGGCTCGCCGGGTAATGACCCGGCGGCGGCGATGCGCTACACCGAGTGCCGCTTGACACCCCTTGCCATGGAGATGCTGCGGGACATCGGGAAAGAAACCGTTGACTTCGTCCCGAATTACGACGGCCGCCAAATGGAGCCGGTCATTCTGCCGGCCCGGTTCCCGAACCTCCTGGTGAACGGATCCGCCGGCATCGCCGTCGGCATGGCGACCAACATTCCGCCGCACAATCTGCGCGAAGTGGCGGCCGGCGCCCAGTGGGCGCTGGAACATCCGGATGCGACCCGCGAAGAGCTCCTGGCTGCCTTGCTGGAGCGGATCAAAGGCCCCGATTTCCCGACCGGGGGCGTCATCGTGGGACACGCTGGCATCGAAGAGGCATACCGCACCGGCCGCGGCTCGATCGTGATGCGGGCCGTCGTCGAGGTCGAGGAAGACGCCCGCGGCCGGCAGAGCCTCGTGGTCACGCAACTTCCGTACCAGGTAAACCCGGACAATCTCGCGGTCCGTATCGCTGAATTGGTCTCGGAAGGAAGAATCCCGGGAATCGCGGACATCCGCGATGACTCGTCGTCCCGCACCGGCCAGCGGCTCGTCATCAGCCTCAAACGGGACGCCGTCCCCAAGGTTGTCCTCGCCAATCTGTACAAGCACACGCAACTGCAGGACACCTTCGGCGCGAACATGGTCGCGCTCGTGGACAATGTCCCGCGGACGCTCTCCCTTGACGCGTTCATCCGGCACTGGGTGGCGCATCAGATCGACGTCATCGTCCGGCGGACCCGATATGACCTCCGCGAAGCGGAACGCCGGGCCCACATCCTCCGAGGCCTGGTCAAGGCGCTTGACCAACTGGACGCCGTCATCGCCCTCATCCGCGGTTCCGCCTCTGCGGACGAAGCCCGAAGCGGCCTCATGGAATTGCTCGACGTCGACGAGGTGCAGGCAACCGCCATTCTCGACATGCAGTTGCGGAAGTTGGCCGCGCTTGAACGCCAGGCCATCATCGACGATCTGGCGAAGCATGAGGCGGAGATCGCCGATCTCAACGACATTCTCGCCAACGAATCCCGGCAACGCGCGATCGTCAGCGAGGAACTCAAGGAAATCGTTGACAAGTACGGCGATGAGCGGCGTACCGCCATCGTGCCGGCGGACGGCGACGTCAGCATCGAGGATCTCATTGCTGAAGAAGACGTCGTCGTGACCATTACGCGGGGCGGATACGCGAAACGCACAAAAACGTCCCTTTACCGTTCACAACGCCGCGGCGGTAAAGGCATTCAGGGCGCCCAATTACGGCAAGACGACGTTGTCGAGCATTTCTTCGTGACCACCACTCACCACTGGCTGCTGTTCTTCACCGACAAGGGCCGGGTGTATCGCCTCAAGGCGTACGAAATACCGGAAGCGGCACGGAGCGCGCGCGGGCAGCACGTCGCGAACCTCCTCGCGTTCCAACCGGATGAGAAAATCGCCCAGGTCCTTGCCTTGCGGGATTACGACGCCGCGCCGTACCTCGTCCTTGCGACCCGATCCGGATTGGTGAAGAAGACCGCGTTACGGGAATTCGACTCCAATCGCACCGGCGGCATTATCGCGATCAATCTTCGCGACGACGACGTCGTCATTGGCGCACGACTCGTCTCCCCGGACGACGAATTGCTGCTGGTGAGTCGGAAAGCGCAGGCCATCCGCTTCCGGGCCGACGACGAGGCACTCCGGCCGATGGGGCGTGCGACGTCCGGTGTCATCGGCATGCGGTTCCACGACGACGACGCGCTTCTTGCCATGATGGTCGTCCGTCCGCAGGCCTACGTCTTCGTCGCGACGACAAAGGGATACGCAAAGCGGACGCCGATCGAGGAGTATCCGCTGCAGGGCCGCGGAGGATACGGCGTCATCACGGCGAAAATCACAGCGGAGCGCGGGGACCTGGTCGGTGCCTTGATGGTCGACGAGGAGGACGAGGTGCTCGCGATAACCGTACTGGGCGGGGTGATCCGCACCCGGGTCTCCGAAGTACGGCCGACGTCACGCGCAACAATGGGCGTCCGGCTCATGGATCTCGCGGAGAACGACGCTCTGGTCGCCATCACCAGAAACGCCGAGCGGGGCGGCGACGCCGGGATCGGCGAGGAGGAGTCACCGGCCCGCTGACGGGTGCGTTCTCGCCTGACAACGGGCAGGATGGGAGGAAGCAGCCGTCCGGCGGAGGACGCCGGTCGGTGGTCGTGGCGCAAGGAGTAAGCAGGTGGCCGACGCCGACGTACCTACAGCCGTGCCAGCGCGCGGCGTCTCCGCGCGGAACCCCCAGCAGCCGGCGATTCGCGTCGGACCGCCGTCCCGCGGCCGACGGCGCGCTCGGCTCGTTATCAAGCACATCGATCCGTGGACGGCGATGAAAGTGACCTTCGTCGTCAGCCTCGCGCTCCTCGTCATCGGGGTGGTGGCCGTGGCAATCGTCTACGCCGTGCTCGGCGGGATGGGGGTCTGGGATCAGATCAACAACTTGGTCAACGAAGTGGCACCGACGACAGCGAGCCAGGCGCTGCGGAATCCCTTCTCCGCGTCCCGGGTCATCACGATCACCGCAGCGGTTGGAGCGATCAATGTGATCATTCTGACCGCGCTGGCGACGCTTGGTGCGGCTATTTATAACGTGATTGCCGATCTCGTGGGGGGCATCGAGGTGACCCTCACCGAGCCGTAGTCCCCCGGCCACCGACCCCGCGGGAGGTGCCCAACGGCCCTCGGTGGATGCGGTACCCTCAGCAAGGCATGGGCCTGTAGCTCAGGCGGTTAGAGCGCACCCCTGATAAGGGTGAGGTCGGAGGTTCAAGTCCTCCCAGGCCCACTCACGTCCGAGAGAGGTGATCGCGTGCGGAAGGCACTCCTCGCAGTGGCGATTCTCGCCGGCGTACTGTTCATCTACCGGCGGCTGCGCGCCGCGCGCGCCGAAGAAGATCTGTGGATTGAAGCGACCCGCGCTGAGCCGGTCGGAGCGGAATAGCCGAAGAACCGGTCAGGTCGGTCACGCGAACGGGGCCATAGCTCAGCTGGTAGAGCACCGCCTTTGCAAGGCGGGTGTCCGGGGTTCGAGTCCCCGTGGCTCCACAACCGGCGGCGGTCACGAGCGTAGGGCGGCCCAACTGCACCGGCGTCCAGCTGCGTGGCGGGCGGCCCTCGTGGCCAATGACTCATCGGGTATCGGCTACGCCGCCAGCGCCACAGCAGGTGGGATATTCGCCTTCGCTTCCCACTGCTTGCGGTATGGACGCTTGATAAGTAGTACTATTTCGGTTGCAATACGTTCCTGACGGAAGACCTCAAGATCGGGATTGAAGACATGCGTCCGTTCGTGTTGCGGTTGGGTGGCGCCGCCGTCCTGTCCGTGGTCTTATCTATCGCCGTCGTCTCCGTGGCCCAGGCTGCGCCCACGCCAAGTGCCAGCGTGCCGCCTGGCGAATCATCGGCGTCGAACGTCCTACTGCTTGGTGACGGTGACGTCACGGTCGTCCCGTCGGCTCTTCCAACGAACGTGAGTACTACAAAGCTTGTGGCCTCCTGGGACAAAACGCTGCCCGCGCTGAAGAAGGCTCTAGCTAGCGGCGCCTCGCTGTCGACCGCACTGCAACAAGCCGGGTTGCCGGCTCTTACCGGCAGCATGGTGTCCGGAACCGTGAGTAGTGGCGGCATCCACCCCGATGGCGTATCGTGCCAGAACTGGACGTGCGGCTGGAAGTTCTCCGCACTGAGCTCGTTCGAGATTGCGTGGTTAGTCTGGGCAGGAACGATCACCGGCCCAGGTGCGATCTGCTTCTTCCTCGGCTCGGAAACCGCCGGCTTGGCCTGTACGGCGGCAAGCGCGCTGTGGGGGATCGTCAGTGCCTACGTAGATTTCCCTCCGTCCTACAATCCACACCGCTGCCTGTACATCGGGGTGGGCTGGCGCATTGTAGCGAAGTGGGAATCCTGCTAACCGACGATCCGACGACGAGAACGGTGGTGTGGCGCACGTGATCCCTTCAATCCGCAGCTACTGGCGGCGCTCGTCCGCGGAACGGTTGCTTGCTCGCCGGGCGCTGGTTAGGTCGGAACCCAGCGAGTCGCGGACAATCAATGAGGCGGCCGAGGGGTGGGCGTGGTTCGCCGTTCTGCTGATCCTCGCAATGGCCGCCGTTGTCATTGGATTCGCGGTTGACCAGGCACTGACCGCAAACCAACGCGCCATCCCGTTGTTGATTCTTGGAGCTGTGGAGATCGCGACGGCTGGCCGACTCACGTACAGCTGGGTGCGGTTTCGCCGGCGGTCCGTCGGCAAAACCACGTCCGACCTCCTACGGCAGGCATCTACCGGCAAGGAGAAACAATGACCGAAGCGGGAAACACATATTGGGGCTACCTATGTGGCGCCTTCTACATAGCAGCGGGCCTCTTGACGGCAGGCTACGGCGTGGCGAGCCTGCATGCCGACCAAGGCCGAGCCATGCTCGCGTTGCCTGGTGGTATCGCAATCGCCATTGCCGTTCTCAGCGCGGTTCGCGAGCATTGGCGCCAAAACCACATTCCAGCAACGTCAACGATCGCCGATTTGGTCAGCGAGCGGCAGGCTACAGCCGTTACGGGGTCGGCGGAGACGGCGCGAAGCTCGACACGCCAAGTCAGTGTAATCCTCGGCAGCGTGCATTGAAGAACGCGGGGCCAAGGTTCGACATGTCCGTCCCAGTGCTGGGGTGGCTGCCTTGTGGCCCTGCCCCACGAAGGGCGGCCCAACTGCACTGGCGTATACCTGCGTGGCGGGCAGCCACGGACGATTCGTCGCGCCCAGCTGAATGATTGCGGCGTATGCCTGCTTCAGGCCGCCGCGCGGGCGATTCAGTCCGAATCGCTCTCGTCGTGCGCCACGGAAGCCGGCTGCTCCCCTGTCCCGTTCATCCCGGCGGAGTCGTCGACGCGGGGCGGCGCCGGGTAAGGCGCCAATTGCACCGGCTTCCCCGCTTGGAGAACCCAGGCCACGGCCGCACCAATGGCACTGCCGATTCCCAGGAACACCGCCGCCATCGGCCAGCGCCGGCGCGGCGCCGGTGCAACGACCGCGCCGTCCATGCCACGGAGCGCCCGGCCTACCAGGCGAGTGCGGCGTACCGCCTCTTGGCGGATCGGTCCGGATGCCGCCTGCGCTGTCCGAACCCACGTCGCGGCCGTGGGCAGTACGCGATCGGCAACAAATGCCCGCGCGCGGTCGAGCTGGCTGGCCACTTGTTGAGCTCCACGAGCCGAGAGCTCCCGAGCAGCGGTTCCCCGGCTCAGCACACTGACACGCATTGCCACCTCCCTCTGGTCGTCCGGTAGCTTCCCCATTCCCCAACGACCTACCACTAATGCCTCGCCCATCGCCGAACCTGCCGGCTCGGCGGTGGTTACGGCGTACGGCGGCGTCTAGGTTCCACGGTACGTCGGCACGCTGTTCGCCGCGTGTCAAGATGGAACGCATTCGCACTGCGGGCAAGGCCCGGTACAGAGGAGATCATGGTGACAGCACTGCCGGAGGCTGTTCTGCACACCAGCCTGGGTGACATCACGGTTCGGCTCTTCGCTGACCACGCACCACATACCGTGCAGAACTTCGTGGACCTTGCCCTGGGAAACCGGGAGTGGCTGGATCCCCGATCCGGCCGGCGCGTGCACCGTTCGCTGTACAGCGAAACGGTCTTTCACCGCGTCATTGCCGGTTTCATGATCCAAGGAGGAGATCCGCTCGGCACCGGTTACGGCGGGCCCGGCTACACCTTTGCCGACGAGCTGCATCCGGGCCTCGTCTTCGACCGGCCGTACCTGCTCGCCATGGCGAACGCGGGACCGCACACCAACGGATCGCAGTTCTTCATCACCGTCGCACCGGCTCAGTGGCTGAACCACAAGCACACGATTTTCGGAGAAGTGATCGCCGGTACTGAGGTCGTCGAGCGCATCGCGCAGGTTCCCACCGACGAAGCGGATCGTCCATTGAATCCGGTCTGGCTGCATTCGGTGGCGATTTCCGAGCAGGGCGGCTCGTCAGCGGAGACGGTCTAAGGCATGGACGGCAACGGCTACGCACCGCCGGCGTCTCCCCCGACCTGCTACCGTCACCCGGACCGCGAAACCTGGGTCCGTTGTGTCCGCTGTGATCGCGCGATTTGTCCGGATTGCATGGTCGAGGCGTCGGTTGGCTTTCAGTGCCCGGAGTGTGTCCGCCGCGGCACCCGGTCACAGGCGATCACCCGGACGGCGCTGGGCGGACGACTCCGCCCCCAGCAGACCGCCGTCACCTACCTGCTCATCGCCATCAACGCGGTGGTGTTCCTGCTCGAGCAGGTGAGCCCGCGATTCGAGCTCCGCTATGCCCTGATTCCCGGCGAGACCGGTTTTGCGCATCCCTACGCGGGCGTCGCGGGCGGCGAGTTCTACCGGCTCATCACGGCAATGTTCCTACATGCCAGCGTCCTGCACATCGTCTTCAACATGTGGGCGCTCCTTGTCGTGGGCGCACCACTCGAGGCGCTGCTCGGCCGGTTGCGCTTCCTCGTGCTGTACTTTCTTGCCGGGCTCGGCGGCTCGACAGCCGTCTACCTTTTCGCGCCCCGCGGATCCGCCACCCTGGGCGCATCTGGAGCGATCTTCGGGCTCTTTGCGGCGTTGTTCGTCTTCGGCCGGCGGTTGAATTTCGACATCCGGCCGATCGGCCTCGTCATCGTCATCAATTTGGCGCTCACGTTTGTCCTCTCCGGCGTCAGCTGGCAAGGCCACATCGGCGGTCTGCTCAGCGGCGGTGCTCTGGCTGCCGCGTGGTCATATGCCCCTCGCGCCTGGCGGACGCCGGCTCAACTCCTCTCGTCGATCGCACTCTTGGCGATTTTGCTGATCGCTGTTGCGATCCGGACGACGCAGCTCACCGCTTGACGGTGCTCGTCGCCGGCTTCTCCCTCGCGCGATCGCGGCTGACTGGTCCCCCGCGCGATCGCGGCTGATTTTCGCGTGCGACACGTTGTCCCCAATGTGGACAACCGCTGTGGAGAATTACGTCGGTGTAGTTTCCCGACACGTCATCGCCACTGGGTCGCGAGACCCAGCCCGATGACCAACAGTCCAAAACCTTCGATCAGATTGCCCGCCTGACCACCGAGGACGTCCATTCCCGGGAATGTGTACTGGGTCACGTACCCGATGACCAGCCAGATCACACCGACGATCAAGCAGGCGACCATCGTGGGGGCAAGCCACGGCGGGCTGACCCGCTTCTTCGGCGAGCGGGTCGGTGGTGGGATGTAGTCCACCGTTTTGCGCACCCGAGATTTCGGCACGATCCAGCCCTCCCGGCGGAGACTGATAGGCGAGGTTCACCTCGCGGTCATGACGGCTTCGCTCTGGCCGCTAGCGTAATCGCGGTGCTCAACGCAGCGGAAGTGACCTCGCGGAAGGGGTGAGCCGCCGATGCGGCGGACGACCGGCTGGCGGGTCGGCGTACCTGTCGTTGCCGCCCTCGCGGGGCTTCTCTTCGCGACCTCCGCGACGACCGCGCACGGCGCCGACCTACGGGTGATCGGCCGGAGTGACCTCGCGGATCTGGTCGCACGCATGCAGCGCACGGTGAACGGTGAGACCAAGAAGTTGGCCGCGCTGCAGCAGCGGGTTCGTGATCTCACTGACCAGGCTGCCCGCACGGATGGTCGCGTCGCGCAGCTTCGGACGGCTGCGGATGAGCTGGCGGGCAGTGTGGGTCTGCGACCGGAGACCGGTCCCGGTCTCATCGTGACCTTGGACGACGCTCCGCCGCTGCGCGGTGCGGCAGCGAACGCCGTCCCCCCGGACTACCTCGTCGTTCACCAGCAGGACATCCAGGCCGTGGTCAATGCGCTGTGGGCTGGCGGCGCCCGCGCAATCAGCCTGCAAGGCAAGCGCCTCGTCGCCACCAGCGCGGTGCGCTGTGTCGGCAACACCCTGCTGCTGGAGGGTGTGGTGTATTCACCCCCTTACGTGATCGCCGCTGTCGGCGACCCGGATCGACTCCGTGCGGCGTTGGATGCCGACCCCAACGTGACGATCTATCGTCAGTACGTGGCCGCCTACCATCTGGGTTACCAGGTTCGCACCGCCCAGCACCTCACGGTTCCCGCGTACGACGGAAGCCTGACCCTCGTCCACGCCGCGGTGCTGCCGCCGCAGACCGGCGGTCAACCCCCCCGAACTCCTGCTGCTCCACTCGCCGGCGGGTCGTCGCCATGACCCGCACGCTGCAGAAATCACCGGTTACCACGATCCGCGGCTCGGCGCCCCGGCGGGTCCTGGGAGTGGCGGGGGAAATTCTCATCACCCTGGGCGTGGTCGTGCTTCTCTTTGTCGGCTACGACTTGTGGTTCACCGGGCTGTACACGGCATCGGCGCAGCGCGAGCTCAAGCACGAGCTTGCGATTACCTGGCAGACCGCGACGGCGAATCCGGCTCCGCCGCCTGCCCCGTCGGCCGTGCCGAGTCCCGATGGGGTGCTCCCGGACGACGTCGTGCCGGGCAATGCGCTCGCACTCATCCGTATTCCGCGGCTGGGCCGGCACTACGTGTACGCCATTGTCGAGGGTGTCTCGACTGCGGATCTCAAAAAGGGACCGGGTCACTACCCGGGGACCGCCATGCCCGGCCAGGTGGGAAATTTTGTCGTGTCCGGGCACCGCACGACGTACCTCGCCCCGTTCAACGGCTTGGACAAGTTGCGCCTCGGTGATCCGATCGTCATTGAGACGGCGACAATGTGGTACGTCTACCGCGTCACTCAGATGGAAACGGTCTTGCCGACCGATGTCGCCGTCATCCTCCCGGTCCCCGATCACCCGGGTGAACGGCCGACCGAAGCCCTTATCACTCTCACGACCTGCACCCCGAAATACTCCGCGTCCCACCGGCTCGTCGTCCACGGCCGGCTCGAAACGGCTCAGCCGAAATCCGCCGGAATCCCGGCGGTGCTGCGGGAGGGATGAGCTCATGTACGGCTGGCTCTGGCGGAAACTGCCCGGTGGCGCGGCGGAGAAAATCCTCAGCGTGACGCTGCTGGCGGCGGCGTTTCTCGCGCTGCTCTTTTTCGTCGTCTTCCCCTGGGTGGAGCCGCGGCTGCCGTGGAACGACGTCACGATCACCTCACCGCGGCCGCACAGTTCCTCAGCCGCTGCGTCGCCGGCAGCCTCACCGACGCCGTCCGCCGGCTTCCCGCCTGACGGCGGACCCTCGGCTGGGTCGGGACGCTGACGGCCGGCCCTCGGCTGGGTCGGGACGCTGACGGCCGGCCGGTGTGCACCATGCCGGCCGGTGCCGCGAGGACGACGCCGTCGTGGACGGGCGCGGTTTCTGCGACAATCAGCCCATGCGCATCCTCGTGGTGGACAACTATGACAGCTTCGTGTTCAACCTCGTGCAGTATCTCGCCCAGCTGGGCGCGGAGTGCACCGTCGCGCGGAACGACGAGATCGAACCAGCCGATGCGCTTCCCTATGACGGGATTTTGCTGAGCCCTGGTCCAGGCACACCGGAGGAGGCCGGCGTCTGTATTCGGCTGATTCGGGAAATTGCGGGTCAGAAACCGATTCTCGGCGTCTGCCTTGGCCACCAGGCGATTGCGGTAGCTTTCGGCGGTGTCGTAACCCGCGCGCCGGAATTGCTGCACGGCAAGACCAGTGAGATTTGGCACGACGGGGCAGGCGTGCTCGACGGATTGCCGAATCCGTTCACCGCTACTCGGTACCATTCCTTGGCCGTGGACGAAACCACCCTGCCGGCTGACCTGGAGGTCACCGCGCGAACCGCAAGCGGCGTCGTCATGGCTCTGCGGCACCGGAATCTGCCTGTCGAAGGGGTGCAATTCCATCCGGAGTCGGTGCTCACGGAGGGCGGACATCGGCTGCTGGCCAACTGGCTCGCTCGCTGCGGCGACCCCGATGCGATAGCGCGGGTCGCGGCGATTCGGACGCCGCTTACGCCGACCGCGCTACGGTGAGCTGCTCGCCGACGGCGACGGCGCTGGACTCGACGGCGACCCGCTCGGTGACGGTGAGGCGGAGGCCGACGACGACGGCGACGCCGACGGCGTACCGGACGACACGTAGAGCGTCACGGTGGACCCAAGCGGTGCGGTGCGTCCAGGTCCCGGCACTTGGTTGATGACGAATCCCTGTTGGACGTCGTTGCTTGGTTCTTCGACGACGTTGTAGGCATAGCCGGCGCTGGTCAGTTCTTGTTCGGCGTCGCTGGTCGGCAGGCCTCGGACATCGGGAACGGTGCCGGTTCCGCTGGCGACGACAAGGTCGACGCGCGAGCCGGCGGCGGCTGGGGAGCCGGGTTTCGGATTCTGATCGAGCACCGTGCCGGCCGGTTGCTGCGAATCGCGCTGCGTCACATTCCCCACGGTGAGACCGAGCGCCCGAAGGGCAGCCCGGGCGTCCTCCAACGATTTGTTGGTCAGGTCAGGTACGGTCACCGTCTTTGGCCCAGCGGACACCGTGATTGTGACGACCGAGTTCTTCGGCAGCCGTGTCCCCGCGGTCGGGTTTTGATCGAAGACGATCCCCTGCGGCACCGAAGCGTTCGGCTGCGTCTCGACCTTGACCTTGAACCCGTCGCTGGTCAATGTCTGCTCGGCTTGCGATTGGGTCATGTTTATCACGTTGGGTACCGGAAGCGTCGGCGTGGCGTGTGAACCGGTGATCAGTTGGCGGGCGAGTAGACCGAGTGCTACTAGGAGGGCGAGGACGGCGACCGCGAGCAGGGTGTAGATGAGACCGCGCCGGGTCCGGGGCTGAGCAGGGCGGATCTCCTCCGTGACAGCGGACAACCGCTCCGTCGGGTCGAGGAGCAGCGGTGTTGCTTGGACGGGTTTACCCAGCAGCGCCCGCTCGATGTCCGCTCGCATCTCCGCAGCACTCTGGTACCGGTTCGCGGGGTTCTTCGCCAAGGCCTTCATGACGATCGCGTCAATGTCCGGTGTGACGTCGGGATTAAGTCGTGACGGAGGCACCGGATCTTCCCGGACGTGCTGGTAAGCGACCGCTACCGCGGATTCCCCGGTGAACGGCGGGGTACCGGTGAGGAGTTCGTAGAGAACGCAGCCGGTCGAGTAAATGTCGCTGCGGGGGTCCACCGGCTCGCCGCGGGCTTGTTCGGGCGAGAGGTACTGCGCGGTTCCGATGACGGCGGCGGTCTGGGTCACAGTCGCCGTGGATTGAGCGACGGCGCGGGCGATGCCGAAATCCATCACCTTGACCTCGCCGTTGTGGGTCAGCATGATGTTGCCGGGCTTGATGTCCCGATGCACGATGCCGTTGCGGTGGCTGTATTCGAGTGCGGCAAGAATGTCGGCGACGATTTCCAGTGCGCGGCGGGGAAGAATGTGCGACTCGCTTTTCAGGATGTCCCGCAGCGTCCGCCCCTCGACGTACTCCATCACGATATAGGGCACCGGGACGCCGTCCAGCATGCTCTCACCGGTGTCGTAAACAGCAACAATCGACGGGTGATTGAGCGCGGCGGCTGCTTGCGCTTCCCGGCGGAAACGTGTCTGAAATGACGTGTCGCGGGCGAGGTCGACACGGAGCGTCTTGATGGCAACGTCGCGGCCCAAGCGGAGATCACGGCCCCGGCGTACCTCAGCCATCCCGCCGTAGCCGAGGATTTCGCCGAGTTCATATCGGTCGGCGAGGATGCGCCGCGGCTGGTTTGTCAGCGAGTCGTTGCTCGTCACGAGGACTCCCTTAGCGCTGCTTGGAGAACGGCCCTTGCGATCGGTCCAGCGACGCTTGCCCCGGTCGCGTCGTTGATTCCGCCCCCGTTCTCCACGAGGACGGCGAGGGCAATCTTCGGGTGCTCCGCTGGGGCAAAGGCGACGAACCACGCGTGGGGGGGTTGCCCGACGGCGTTCTGCGCCGTCCCGGTCTTTCCGGCGACGGTGACACCGGGCAGCTGGACAACCGTGCCGGTACCCTTGGCTACCACGCTTTCCATCATCTGGGTCAGCTCCGCGGCCACCTCGGCGGAAACCGCCTGGCGAACCGGTTGCGGTTTCGTCGTCTCCAGGATCGACAAATCCGGTGCGACGAGCTGTTTGACGAGATACGGACGCATGAGAACTCCATGATTGGCGATGGCAGCGGCGACAACGGCCATCTGCAGCGGTGTGGCACGGACGTCGAACTGACCGATCGCTGATTGGATGGTCTGCGCGGCGTCCAAGCCGGTGGGGAAGACGCTCGCCGCGGATTTCACCGGCACCGCGAACGGCGCATCGAAGCCGAAGGCTTCCGCTTGTTTGCGCAGTGCATCCTGTCCGAGGGCTTCACCGAGGTCACCGAACGCGGTGTTGCAGGAAATCGTGAGCGCCTGGATCAGCGTCGTCGTCCCTGTCGAGCTGCAGCTCTCTCCGGCGAAGTTGGTCAGCGACTTGGTGGAATTCGGATACGGCAGGATATTTGGCGCCGGGATCTGTGACTGGGGCGTGTACCGGCCGCTGGCGAGCGCCGCAGCGGCGGTGATGAGCTTGAACGTGGATCCCGGCGGATAGGTCTGGTCGAGGGCCCGGTCCAGCATCGGCTGATTCGGGTTGGCCGTCAGCGAACTCCAGGCCGTGCGGACGGTCGCGGTGTCGTGCGCGGAGAGGAGATTCGGGTCGTACGACGGTGTGCTGACGAGGGCGAGGATGGCTCCGGTCGACGGATCGAGGGCGACGACGGCGCCCTTGCGGTTACCGAGCGCCTGGTATGCCGTCTGTTGCAGCAGCGGATCGATGGTCAGTACGACGCTGCCCCCCTGCGGTGTGCGGCCGGTGACGAGATTGGACAACTGGCGCACGAACAGGCGATCGTCTGTTCCGGCGAGGATCGAGTTCTCCGCCGCCTCGATGCCGCCGGCTCCGTAGATAAGGGAGTAGTAACCGGTTATCGGTGCGTACAGGGGTCCGTTCGCATACACCCGAAGGTATTTCAGGGCGTCGTTCGACGGCTTTGACGACGCGAGGATGGTCCCGTCGGATGCGACGATATCCCCCCGCTTGCGGTCGTACTGGGCGTACAGTGTCCGCGTATTACCCGGGTGGTCCCGCAGGCTCTTGGCTTGGGCGAACTGGAGGACATTGTCGTTCGCCAGGAGCGCCGCGAAAAGGACGAGGCACACCAGGGCTACGCGGCGGATCGGTCGATTCACGAGCCCACCACCACCGTCGCGTCATCGATCCGGGTCGGTGCAGGCCGGCGGGCCGCATCACTGATTTTCAGCAACAGGGCAATAACCGCCCAGTTGGAGACCAGCGACGAGCCGCCGTACGAGAGGAACGGCGTCGTGATGCCGGTGAGCGGAATCAGCCGGGTCACCCCACCGACGACGACGAACACCTGCAGGGCAAGGGAGACCGACAGGCCGGCGGCGAGCAGTTTCCCGAATGCGTCCCGTACCGAGAGCGCCGCGCGCATTCCGCGGGAGACGATGACGACGTACAGGAGCAGAATCGCGGTGAGACCGGTGAGGCCCAGCTCCTCGCCGATGGTTGCGATGATGAAGTCGCTCTTGGCGAACGGTACGAGATCCGGGCGGCCGTTGGCGAGTCCGGTGCCGAGCAATCCGCCGTTCGCAAAGCCATACAAGGCCTGGACCAGCTGGTAACCGGTCGTCTGGGCGTACCGGAACGGGTGAAGCCAGATTTCGAAACGCTCCCGGACATGCCCGAAAAGGTGGTAGGCGCCGAACGTGCCTGCAGCGAAGAGCAGAGCGCCGATGACCACCCAGGAGAACCGCTCGGTCGCAATGTACAGCATGATGACGAAGAAACCGAAGAAGAGCATCGACATGCCGATATCGCGTCCCCGCACGAGAAGACCGACGCTGACCAGCCAGGCGACGAGCACCGGTCCAAGGTCCCGCCCCCGCGGCAGATTGAGCCCGAGGAAACGCCTGCTGGCGAGGGCTAACGCGTCCCGCTTCGCGACGAGGAATCCCGCGACGAAAATGACGAGCAGAATCTTGGCGAATTCCCCCGGCTGAATGGAGAAGCCCGCAAAGCGAATCCAGTTCCGCGCACCATTGATCTCGCTGAATCGGGCCGGCAATAGTGAAGGAGCAGCGAGGAGCAGCAAGCCCATGAGCATCGACGTGTACATGTAGCGCTGCAGTCGGCGGTGGTCTCTGATCAGCGCGAGGACGGCGATGAAAAGGGCGATGCCGACGGCACTCCAGATCAGCTGCAGGGTTGCGTCGGAGCGCTGCGTCTTTGGGCCGGCAAGGTCGAGCCGATGGATGAGAACGAGACCCAAGCCGTTGAGCAGCGCCGCGCACGGCAGCAGGAGCGGGTCGGCGTACCGGGCGAATTTCCGCACGGCGAGGTGAGCGACCACGAGAACAGCGCCGAGACCGAGCCCGTAGGTGAGAACGTCAGCCGGCACGTGCCGACTCCGGGTGAGACCGACGATCGTGTATGCGGCGAGCGGGATGATGACCGCGAGGAGCAGCATCGCGAGCTCCACGCCGCGGCGGGTACGGGGTCGGCGCGGGCGGAGGATCCGCAGCACCTCGGTCGTGGCCGTCATGGTGATCCTGCCGCTGGCGTCGCCGTGGCCGGTGGAGTGGGTGACGGTGCCGCGCTCTGCGGCGCGCCGGGTGGGGAGGGCAGCGAGGCGCGAAGCTGCTCGACGATCCGCTCCGCTGCGGCCCGGTTGGGGACGCTGATCGTGTCCATTACGCGCTCCCGCTGGTAGGCGGGAAGTTGGGCGACGGGAATGGTCGTCCGCTCGATGACGGAGGAGAAATCCAAGCCGAGCACATCACCCTTGATGCCCCGATAAACGACGACGACGCCGTCCGCGGTTCCCACATAGTACTGATGCTGGGCATACCACCACGTTCCGCCGAAAAGGGCGGCGGCAACGGCGATGATGAGCGCCACCGCAAGGACCGGCCCGCGCCACCGCCGGCCAGGCTGATCGTCGACGACGACCCGCTTCACGAACGATTGCCGCCGCGGGCGCAGGGCCGCCGCCCGGGCTGCCGCGCTGTCTGACACGGTGTTGGTGGACGTCGTCTGGCCGGCGACTGAGCCGCCGATGATTGGCTCGGACGGTATCGATTGGTCGGTATCGTCGACGACGTCACAGACGATGCAGGTCACGTTATCCGGTGCTCCGGCCCGCAGCGCCAGTTGAATCAGTGCGTCGGCGGCTTCGTCGGGATCGGGTATTTTCAGCGTCTCGCGCAGCGTCTCTTTGCTGACGACTCCGGAAAGCCCGTCGCTGCAGAGTAAAAACCGATCGCCGGCCCGGACTTCGCGGATGGACAAGTCGGCGACGTCGTCCGGACGGCCGGTCAACACGCGAAGAATGACGGAACGCTGTGGATGCGTTGCGGCTTCGGATTCGTCGATTTGACCCTCGTCGATAAGGCGCTGGACCAGCGTGTGGTCCTCGGTGATTTGTGTGAGTTCTCCGTCGCGGAGCAGGTAGGCGCGGGAGTCGCCGATGTGCGCGAGGGCGACCCGGTTGCCGTTCCACAGCAATGCGGTGAGGGTGGTGCCCATGCCCTCCAATTCACTGTCCGCTTCGGTCATGAGCCGCAAATGCTCGTTCGCCCGCCGAATTGCTTGGTCAAGCGCACCGAGCATGTCAGCAGGCGGCTCATCCTCGTCGAGCGGCGCCAGACTCGCAATGGCCACCGCACTGGCGACGTCCCCGGCGGCGTGCCCACCCATACCGTCGGCCACCGCGAGCAGATGGGGCCCGGCGTACACGGCGTCCTGATTCGACGCCCGAATCAGGCCGACGTCAGAACGTGCCGCGTAGCGGAGCGTCAACGCCACGGTCCACCCCGTGTCGTCCCGTCGGTCATCGGCGCACAATCGCTTCTCATCGGCGGAGTTCCAGAACGGTCTTCCCGATGCGGATAGGGGTACGCAGCGGGACGCTCATCGGCTGAGTAACCTTCACCCGGTCGAGGAACGTGCCATTCGTCGAACCTAAATCCTCCACGTACCATTGACCGTCGCGCGGAAACAATCGCGCGTGCCGGTTGGATGCGTATTCGTCGGTGAGGACGAGCGTCGAGTCATTCGCCCGCCCGATGGTGATGGGCGTCGTGCCGAGCGTGATGCTGGTGCCGGCGAGTGAACCCGCTACGACCACGAGCTTGCGCGCGCCTTTGCCCGCGGTCTGCTGTCGTCGCGCTGGTTTCCTTGGCCGCGGCTGTCCGACTCTGCAGGTGGCGCCGACGGTTAAATCCGAGCGGACGATGCCGAAGGCGATGATGACGAAAATCCAGAGGAGAGCGAGAAACCCTACGCGCAGGAGAAATAGCGAGAGCTCGGACATCGCTCGACTCAGCCCTGCCGCTGCGGAGGTGCCGGTGTGTGGTAGACCAGGAGGGTCTCGCCGACGGCAATGCGGTCACCGTCAGCAAGCGGCGCGGTATTAACCAGGACGCCGTTCAGCCGGGTGCCGTTGGTTGAGTTGAGGTCGGTCACGACCGGGGGGTCGGTATCCAGCCGGAGCTCGGCATGCCGGCGGGACACCGCTGGGTCGGAGAGCCGGATATCCGCCTGCGGTCCGCGGCCGATGAGGACGACGGGACTGCGCAGCTGAACCTCTCGGGCAAGCCCCGCGCCCTCGCGGATGATCAGCCGGCCGTAGTTCACGGCCGTGGCGGCACTGTCGGCCGGCTTGCCGAGGTACGGATTACCGACGGCGGCCGCGGGAACGGGAGCCGGTTCCGGACCCGTGCTCGAAGGGGACGGCGGCGGAACGCCCGCTCCCTCTGCTGGGCTAATCGGCCGCACCGCGGCTGGCGCCTCGGCGGCGACGACCTCGCTCCGCACCCGGAACACCCCCGTGTCCAACGACGGCTCATGGGCGAGCTCAACGGTGACGGGACCGACGAAGCTGTACCGCTGCTCGTCGGCGTACTCCCGAACCATCTCGATCAGCTCGTGGACGAGCGGGCGGGTGTACGGCGCAAGCCGGGCGTGGTCGTGGTCGCCGAGCTCGACAATGAACCGGTTCGGCACGAGCGTCCGCTCGGGTCCAACGATGGCGGCTTCGTTGTCTAGTTCGCGTTGCAACGCCGCGGCGATTTCCACCGGTTGTACCTCCGAGCGGAACGCGCGCGCGAACAGACCCTCGACCAGACCACTGAGCCGTCGCTCGAAGCGCTGGAGCACCCCCACGCACCCTCCTTCGAGCGGCTTCGGCTTGTACCTGCTGCGATGCTACCGAGGGTGCCCGGTTCCCCGGATCCGTGAACCGATCGAGCTCGGTTCCTGCTACGCTGGGCGGTCGCCGGGACGCGTGGACGGTTGTTCTGCGCGGAGTCCCGGCCGACGGGCGAGTGGCGGAATGGCAGACGCGCACGGTTCAGGTCCGTGTGTCCGGAAGGACGTGGGGGTTCAACTCCCCCCTCGCCCACCACGAGAGTGAATGCGCTCGCACTCAACCGGTCCACGGATGCGTCGGCGTGGTGCCGCCGGGTCCGAGCAGGTCGAAACCGTCGGGGGTGTTGAGGAGACCGGGTGCGGTCCCGGATGTGTCGTCGATCCCGTACTGCCAGACGATCTGCTGGCTGGACGGGTCGATGATGACGACGCGGTGCCGGTAGTCGTCGTTGACGCAGATGAATCCGGTGGGCAGTACTTCGGCGAGGCTTGGGTGGTCGAGCATTCCCCGGCCGGCCGTGACGCGATACTCCCAGAGGATGCGCCCGGCCCGGTCGAACTCGATGATCGCGCCAGGTTTGGCGTAGTCGGCCACGATGTAGCGGTCTGGGCCGATTTGTTGCGGGTCCGATGGATAGGTCAACGGGAGGTGCACCGTCCAAACTAGTCGGTCAGTGAGGGTGTACTCGCTGATCCACGAGCCGTTGACCTCGGAGATCAGCAGGTTCCCGTCCTGCAGCGGCGTGTCGCCGTTGGGATAGCCGAGGGAGACCGGGGGTCGGTGCACACAGTCGCCGGTGCGGCCGATCTGGTGGACGATCCGGCCGTCTTGGCCGATGACGAGGACCCGGCAGTTGTTGGCGTCGGCGACGGTGGTGAGCCCATTGGCCAGCCGGTAGGCGTCGTCGGGTTCGTGCAGGAGGCCGGCGCCGCTGCCGGCGACCCCGGGTTTTCCATAAGACCGGAGGGTCTGGCCGGTCGGATACGCGATCTCGATGATCGTGTTGTTTCCCTCCTGGTTGGAAAGAATCGCCCGGCCGTGGTCGACGAAGAACGCGTCGTCGGGAAAGTAGAACGACGACGCGGCGGCGCCTTGTGCGGGAAACTGCCACACGATGTGGCCGCGGGCGTCGACGAGAAGCAGCCGGTTGTTGCCGCGGTCCGCGATGAGCAGGTGACCGTCGAACGGTGGATTCGGCGAGCCGGTCGACTGCGCGGCTGGGGTGACATCGCGGTACGCGACGGCGACGATGGCGGTCGTCGGCGCGACGGTCTGTTCCGCGGTGAGCGCTTCGCCGCCGATGATGTAGGCCGTCTGATCGACGACACTGACCCCCATGTCCGAGACGGCCTCCGGCAGGGAACCTACGACGGTGACGGCGCCGGTCGTCGGATCGAAGGAGTAGATGGTGTTCTGCGGGTGTGAACCGTCCGTGCCGCCGAGGAGCAGAATGTGACCTCCGATCACGGCCACCCCTTCGTGGGCGAGCGGTCTGGGGAGGTGGGCGGCAATGGAGGTCTGCCCGGTCTGTCTATTGAACCGTTGTATATCGGTCGTCGGTTGGCCGTTGTGCTCACCGCCGAAAATCCATAATGAGTTGCCGTCGACGTACGCGGCGGCGTATCTCACGGTTACGGCGAGGCGGCCGACCGGGCGAAACGTTCGGCCGTCGGTGGTCGCGAGGATGTCAGGCAGTTCGCGCGCGCCGTCGTAGCCTCCGACAATGTACAGCGTGGCGCCATCGGACGCCGCGGCGTCATCGGAGCGTGGTGCGGGAAGGTTCCCCGAGATCGACGCCGTTCCCGTCAGGCTCACCGCCTGAACCGTCGAGGTGGAGCTGGCGGACCCACCGCCAACGATCATTGCGTGATCGCCGAGCAATGCTGAGCCGGCGTCGTGTGTCGGAGTGGGCAGGTGACCCGCGGAGCTGACGGTCATCGCGCGTGGATCGAAGACTTCGATGCTTGACGTCGTCTGTTGATTCGCCAAGAGACCGCCGACGAGGAGAATGCGGTGATTCACGGGGACCGCGCCGAGTCGCGACAGCGGAGTCGGCAATCGGACTGGGAGGGTGGTCGCGCCGAGGGCTGGCTCGGGGCCTGGATTGGCGTTCGCCGTCGGGGTCGGTTGCGGGGCAACCGGTGCTGTGGGCGCATGCTGCTCGACGGTGGCGGCCGAATGCTGCCGGGACGCCGTACACCCGGTCACCGCAAGGCTCAATCCCACCGCGGCAGCGATGCTCGTCCGTATCAATCGACCGTGCTCAGATCGGTGTGGCATCGCTCTCCGCTCGATGTTCGGGAGTTCTTCATTCGCTGACGCCCGTGGGAGCCGTCGACGTGAGAACGCGCTTCTGGTCCTGCGTGTTGCGCTGACCGGCATCCGGTAGTAGTGCGAAGGCGATCTCGTCTTCTTCAGCGTTGTGCAGGTCGAGTACGGCGTGCAGACCGTAGAGCAACCGACGAGCTTCGATGACGTCGTCTGACTCCGGCTCACCCCCTACCATCGTCAGCAAGCGCCGAAGTCTGCGTACGTAGTGTTCAATCTCCGCATGGGCCCGGCTCAGGCCGGCGACGACATCGGAACTGCGCAGCGCACGCGCGACGATCGGCAGCAATTGGTCTTCCTCGGCACGTTCATGCGGGAGGAGTACGGCTTCGAGCTCTCCGACGAGATCCTCGAGAGCCGAGAAGTCTTCTCGGCATGGCGCGAGAGCATCAGCCACGACTCGCAATCGTTGACCAACGCTGCGGACGACGTCGTGTTCGGCGCGGAGCCGCTCGGCTACCGCTTGGTCCGCCGTCGCGAGTCCGACGGTGTGTCGCGTACCCGGCAGGAGGGCCCGGAGCGCCAGAGCGATTGCCAAGAGGTCAATACCCTCTTGAAGTAGCGCCCCTGCTGCGGGCGGCAACAGGCCCAGTCCTGCGGCCGCCATTGCCGCTAGGGACAAGCCCATGCCGGTACCTGCGGCCTGACCGGCGATCCGCTTCGTTCGTCGTGCCGTAAGAACGGCGTCTGCAAGCGCGTCGACGCGATCGGCGACGAGAACGACGTCGGCTGCTTCCGACGAGGCCGTCGCCCCACGCCCGGCCAAGGCCACCCCGGCACCTGCGGCGGCTAGCGCAGGTGCGTCGTTGATCCCGTCACCGACCATGATGGTCGGTGCGACGCTGGATTCTTCTCGAACGACAACGAGCTTGTCGGCCGGATCAGCATCAGCGATAACGGCGTCTATGCCAACCACGCGCCCGACGGATTCCGCAACATCCGGCCGATCACCGGTGAGCAGCACGATGCGGGTGAGCCCCGCCTTGCGCAGCGTACGGATCATGCGTGGTGCATCTGAGCGGACCGGGTCACGGAGAAGAAACGCTCCTGCAGGACGGCCATCGACGGCGATGAAAGCAACAGACGAGCCATCCATCTCTGCTCGCCGCTGGGCACGTCGCGCCCACGCTGGTGTTGCCCCGTCGAGAACCCAGTGTGCTTTGCCGATCCGCACCTCACGACCGTCCACGACGCCGACAACTCCACACCCGGGGATCTCTGCCACGTCGGATGCAACCGGGACCGACAACTGGGACCGGCCGCTCGCGCGCGCAAAGGCGGCGGCGAAGACATGTGCGGAGAACTGCTCGACAGCAGCAGCCAGGCGAAGCAAGTGACGCGGATCGATTGACGTGTCCGCCACGATGATTTCAGCGATCTCTGGCTCACCGCGCGTCAATGTGCCCGTCTTGTCGAAGAGGATGGTTCGCCCGCGTGCGAGCTTCTCGAGCGCACCGGCACCTTTCACGACGACACCACTCGCCGCAGCACGGGACACCCCGGAAATGAGCGCGATGGGTACGGCGAGGAGAAGCGGGCACGGGGTCGCGACGACCAGCACGGCGACCGCACGAACAGCGTCACCGCTGAACGCCCATGCGCTTCCGGCCACAGCAAGAGTGAGCGGAACGAAGAAGACCGCAAGTCGATCAGCCAGCCGTACGAACGGAGTGGCGACACGTTGTGCCTCAGCTACCAGCTGCACCAGCCTGGCGTAGGTCGATTCTGCGGCAGGCGCTGTCACCGCCAGTTCGACCGGCGAACCGATGTTGATTACTCCGCTGCGAATTGGCTCGCCGGCTTCGCGCTCGACTTCGCGTGACTCTCCGCTCAGGCTGGATTCGTCGAAGACACCAGGAGTGAGGAGTCGTCCGTCGACGGGCACGACTTCGCCTGGACGGACCACGACGCGGTCGCCGACTTGGACAGCATCGATCGGTACTTCCTCGATCACCTCTGCGTCGGAGTCGACGGCTTCGCCGGCGGCCGGTGTTGTACCAGACGTGCGGTACCGACGAGCCTGTTGAGGCGATCGAGCGACAAGTGCACTGAGTGTCCGGCTAGCCCGCGCCGATGCCCGCTCCTCAAGGAGTTGACCGCTTGCCAGCATGACTGCGATCACAGCACCAGCGAACGGTTCCCGAACGGCAAGAGCGCCGGCGAGGGCGAGGAGCGCAATGACGTCGACCGTGGGACGCCGTTTCGTCACCGCTTTGATGGTGGTGGCCAGTGACACCGCAAGACCAAGGCTGGTAGCGAGCACCCAGAGGACGACGGCCGCCTTGTGCATGTGCACGAGCCATGCAAGTCCGCCGAGGGCGAGGAAGGCTGTCGAGGTTGTGAACAGCCAATGTTCGCGCCGCATCGAATTCCTCGTCTCGGGACGGTTCGCTTCAATCTTCTCCAGAAGGTTCGGTGCGCCGTCGAGCGGGGTCGCATAATGAGCCGCAGCTGCAACGCGGTGTCCGACTCGCAACGGCGGGTTTCTTTGGCAATGCTTGTGCTGACCGTTTCAGGTGAGGGGCGGCGTATGCCCCCGTGCGCTGACAACGCTTGCCGCCGCTGAATTCTTGATGGCTAAAGTGAGCCTTTCCTTTCCGGCATTGCGCCGATCGTGCACGCGGGGTTGGATATGGGGAAAGGTGCATCACGCCAGCTGCCGCCTGCGTGGATTTTCGCCCGGACAGCCGCCGACTCTCGGCGCTGCTCTTTGGAAATGTCGAGGACACATGCCTCCGTGTGCCCACGGAGCACAATGGCGTCTCAGCAGCAATTTCGGCGTACGGCTTCCCGGTTAGCTGCCGCCTAGCGGTTGAGACGGGTTCGCTCATCCCGCCGAGGACGGTGACCAGGGTCTGGCTGGGAGTGCGTCGACGGGGTCGGTCCATCCATCCCGCCGAGGACGGCAAGCGCGCAACGCGCGCGGTTAGTGAGCACCGCGGCTCGTAAGGGATTCCCCGGTCAGTAGTTGTAGCCGTAGCCGCCTGAGCTGCTGGGCATTGTGATGATCGGGGTCCCACTGGGCGCGACGATCCACCACGGGGCACCGAATCCGTTGCTGCCCTGCCCGGCCATCTCACCCGGCTTGGTGTCTTTGTAGAAGTAGTACAGCGGATGGCCGTTGTAGGTCACCTGCGTTGTGCCGTCCGTGCGCTTCGAGACACCCAATTTGCTTGCGTCGGCTCCCCCTGCGGCGGTCGGCGCGCCGTTGGTTAGCAACGGCGGCCATGCTTTTGCGCACGCGTTGTAGCAGGTGGACGCGGTGCCACGGTCGGCGTCCCATAAATACAGCGTCATCCCCCGCCCGTCGACGAGATACGTCCCGAGGGGGCCGGTTGCCGTTCCGACGACCGCAGCTCCGGCCGAAGCAGCGCCGGCCGAAGCAGCGCCGGATGACGCGGCGCCGCCGCCGGCGGCCTGGGCGGTGGATGTGGAGGCGGTCGAACCGCCGCCGTACGACGAACTGCTGCACCCAGCCGTGAGCAGGGCGGCGAACGCTACAGCGGCTAGGGCAATCGGTCGGCGGGCGCGCATCGCGGTCGAGAGTGTCAGTCGGTCAAGCATTGTGTGCCTCCGAGGTGAGGAGCGACCGGGGCCGGTTCCTCAGCAGTAACGAGCGGTCGGAGGCCGCGGTTCAGCCGGGTCGACGGGCGACATCGCGCCCGTTCACATGCGCACGGGATCACCGCGCGCCAGCGTGTCACCGGTGTTCCGGAAACCCGCACGTTCAGACAGGCAATGGATCACCGTATCCGCTACTGATCGCGATCGTCGCGGTGACGGCGAGCCTGCTCGGCCAGGAACCGCTCCAGTTCGGCGGCGAGTTCGTCGGCGCTTGGGAGATTGTCTGTTCCGCCGCCCAGCGGGGATTCACCGCTTCTGGCGTGCAGGAAAGCGTCGTACTGTTGCTCGAGCGTGGAGACCATCGCCATCGCATCGGTCGACTCGCCAACCTGGCGGTCGATCTCGGCAAGCGTCGCCGCTGCGGCTGTTGCGATCGGCTCGCGGGGAAGGTCAAGGCCGGTACGTTCACGCAGCTCGTCGATGAGGCGCAGCGCCGCGGGTGGAAATTCGCTCTGCGCCACGTAGTGCGGCACGTGCACGGCGATTCCCATCGCCTTGCGGCCTTGTTCGCCGAGCCGGAATTCCAGCAGATGCGCCGCGCTTGCCGGCACGTGCACCTGCTGCAGCCACGGCCGGTTGCCCGGAATGAGGTCCTGCGACGTCGCGTGCCGGGTGACGCCGATCGGCCGAGTGTGCGGCGTAGCAAGGGGAATCGCGTTGAGTCCAACAGTAACGTCGACGCCGTAACGCTCGAGGAGCGTGCACACGGCGGCGACGAAACGCTCCCATTGCGTGTCCGGTTCCGGGCCGGTAAGCAGAAGAAACTCCCGCCCGCCGCCGTCCGTCACCGCGTGGACGACGAGCTCAGGGGCGTCGTACGCGGCCCAGTGGTCTTCGTCGAAGAGCATCGGCGGACGCCGCGCCCGGTAGTCGAACAGTTGATCGATATCGAACCGGGCGATTTCCCGGTGATCGAGGGTGTCCAGCAGGTGCCGGGCGGTCAACCGTACCGCGTCGCCGGCGTCGACGTACCCGGACAACGCGTGAACGAGAATCAGCGGCGCATCCGGCGCGCGCGCAGGCGGTGTGCCGCTGATGGTGTACAGGTCCGTGGGATCCAGCACGATGCCTCCTGACAGTCATTCTCCCCGATCTCGCGTCTGGACGCAGGGTTACGGTTCGCCGGCCGGAACCCGCGCTGCGGGTCGGACGCGGCGCCGCCGATCCCAGCCGCGGCACGACGTGACGGATCCCAGCGGCAGTGGGTCGCGGATCCCAGTCGCGGCACGGTCGCCGCGGCTCGACGTAACCGCCCAACCACCATGCCAGGGCGGATGATGGGATCGAGGAGGTCGCCCGTGACACGTGCAGCGCAGGTTCGCCGGCAGCTCACCCGTACGACGCTTCAGCACGGCATCTTCGACGTCCTCGTCGTCGGCGGCGGGATCATCGGCCTCTCCACGGCGTGGCACGCCGCGCGCTCCGGCCTGCGGGTCGCGTTGGTGGAGGCAGGCGACTTCGCCGGCGCCACGTCAAGTGCGTCGACGAAATTGGTGCACGGCGGGCTGCGCTATTTGGCGATGGGTGACCTGCGGTTGGTGTACGAGAACCACACCGAACGCCGGGCGCTGGGGGATGAGCTGGCGCCGCATTTGGTGCGGCCATTGCCGTTTCTGGTGCCGCTTTATGAGGGCGGCCCGTACGGCAGGGTCCGCGTCGGGGCGGGGATGCTCGTCTACTCCGCATTATCGAAATTCGACGACGGTCCCGGGAAATTGTTGTCCGCGCGTCGTGCCGCCCAGATGGTTCCGGCGCTGCGGCTCGACGGTCTGCGCGGTTGCGGCCTGTACTACGACCACCAGATGAACGATGCACGAGTTGCGTTGATGGTCGCGCACGCCGCGTCCGAATGCGGCGCGGTGCTCGCCAATTACTCGGCTGTCACCGGGTTTCTGGTGGAGAACGGACGAATGTCCGGTGCCTGCGTGGTGGATCGGCTCGACGGCACCGAGTACGCCGTCGCAGCGCGGGCCGTGGTCAACGCAACCGGACCGTGGGTGGATCACGTACGCCGACTGGAAGACCCGGACGCGGCGCCGTCCGTGCAATTGTCGAAAGGCGCACACCTCGTCGTCCGGCTGCACGCGCCGGCTGACGGGGAAGCGCCGCCGTGGCGGGCTGCGCTCACCGTGCCGCTCGCCGACGGCCGGGTCTCGTTCGCGATTCCGTGGGAAGACCAGCTGCTGCTCGGCACCACGGACGAGCCGTACGACGGGGATCCTGCGGCTGTGCAGTGCACGGACGCCGACGAAGCGCGCATTCTCTCCGAGGCAGGTCAGGCGATTGACCCCGCCTGGTTAGCAAAGGTGGAGGTGCGGTATCGGTTCGCCGGTCTTCGGGTGCTGCCGCGGAGTGAGCAAGACACCCAGCACATTCGCCGGGAGACGGTCATCAGCCGCGGGCGATACGGACTGGTCAGTGTGGCCGGCGGCAAGTGGACGACGTTCCGCCGTATCGGTCTCGACGTGCTGCGCCAGATAGCCGAGACGCTAGGCGGAACGGCCATCGATGACCATCGGATGATGCTTCCCGGTGCGGCGCATCCGGATGCGGTGGCCAGAATCCTCCGCGCCGCGCATCCCGAACTGCCGGCGGATGTCGTCGCGCATCTCGCCGGCCATTACGGCACGTACGCCCATGAGATCAGCCGGATTCTGACCGCGGATCCGCGGTTGGCGGAGCGGATTCATCCCGACGGTCCCGATATTTGGGCGCAAGTCGCGTACGCCGTGACCGACGAGTGGGCGTGCACGGTCGACGATATTCTGCGCCGGCGTACCACGGTCGAGGTGCGCGGCCTGGCCACCCCGGAGGTACACGCTGAGGTCGAACGCTGGCTGCAGCGGACGGGGGTTAACCCGATGAGCCGCTGGCTCGCCCGGTGGACGAGGCCGTGGCCGTCGGGCCGAAAGGCGGTACGCAGCGCGGTCCGGCGGGTCAGTTAGCGGGTACGCAGCGGAATCGGCGATCGGGCAAGACCGGGAAATCACGACGGATCCGCGGTACCTCGCCGAGGTCGATGTCGACGGTGAGAATCTCCTCACCGGCGCCGGCTTCCGCAACGACCTGTCCCCACGGATCGACGACCACGCTGTGCCCGGCGAGCTCAACACCCTGCTGATGCCCGGTTTCGTTGCAGGCCACGACGAAAAGCTGATTTTCAATAGCGCGGGCGCGGGTGAGCACCCGCCAATGTTCCAACCGTTGCGCCGGCCAGCCGCTCGGTATCACGAGCAGGTCGCAGCCCTGGTCGACCAGAATCCGGTACAGCTCAGGAAACCGCAAGTCGTAGCACGTGCTCGTGCCATAGGTTGCCGTCTCGGTCATCCGGCCGCCCTCGAGCCGGCACGTGGTGACGTCATTGCCGGCGGCGAGCATCCGCGCCTCGCCCTCGTGGAAACCGAAAAGGTGAACCTTGCGGTACGTGTGGGCAATGGCGCCGTCCGGATTGAGGAGCACGGCGGTGTTGTAGCCGATGCGGTCTGTTGCCGGATCGGCGCGTTCGATGAACGTTCCGGCCATGATGAACGCGCCAAGCTCCTTTGCGACCGCGCCGAGCCGCGGAATAATCGGACCAGGCAATTCCGTGGCGACCTCGGCGAAGAAACGGCTGGCGAACGCGCCGGGAACCCACAATTCCGGCAGCACGACAAGGTCGGCGTCCCGGCAGCTCGCGACGAGGTCAACGACCCGATCGACGCGATCCGGCCACGGCTCGTGGTCGCTGACCTCAAGTTGCAGGATGGTGATCCGCATCAATAACTCTCCCGTTTCCGCAACTGAAACCTACACGGCTGCGAGCAGTGCGGCTCCTGGGTCCTCGAGGAACGCCGCGACGTCCCGCAGGAAACGGGATCCGAGGTCACCGTCGATGATGCGATGGTCAAAGGACAGGCCGAGTGTCGTCACCCAACGCGGCTGAACCGCATCGTGATACAGCCACGGAGCACGCCGAACCGTACCGAGCGCGAGAATCGCCGCTTCGCCGGGGTTGATGATGGGTGTCCCGGTATCAACGCCGAAGACGCCCACATTCGTTATCGTGAAGGTTCCGTTGCGGAGCTGTGCGAGAGGGGTACGCCCTTCCCGGGCGGTAGCCGCCAGCTCGTTGATGGCCCGGGCCAGGTCGATGAGAGAGAGCCGGTCGGCGTCCTTGATATTGGGGACGACGAGGCCGCGGGGCGTAGCGGTCGCGATACCAAGGTTCACGTAATGCCGCACGACGATTTCGTCGGAAGCGTCGTCCCAGTAGGAATTCACGAGCGGGTACCGACGCAGGGCGAGGAGAACCGCCTTCGCGGTAAGTGTCAGCGGTGACAATTTGATGCCGGCAAATTCCGGCCGATTCCGCAACCGGTCCAGCGTCTCCATCGACGGCGTGACGTCTATGGTCACGAATTCCGTGACGTGCGGAATCGTAAAGGCGCTGCGGACCATCGCTGCGGCGGTTTCCCGGCGGACACCGCGCACCGGAATGCGCTCCTCGCCGCGCATTATCGGCGGCCGCGTCGCGTCCGGCGCGGTCGCGGCAGCCGCCAGCGATTCTCCCAGTGTGGCCCCTGCGGTGGTTCGCGCGGCCGTTGCGGTGGTTCGTGCGGCTGCTTCGACGTCCTCGCGGGTGATGACCCCGCCCGGCCCGCTGCCCTGGACGCCGCGCAGATCGACGTGCAGGTCGCGCGCCAGCTTGCGCACCGGCGGTTTCGCCAATATCGGCTCGGTGAGCACGCTGCGGTCACGCGCGGTCGAGACGGGGGACGTCGTCACCGCCCGCGGCGGCGGTTCGTCTGCGGTCTCCTCCACGGTGTCGATGGCGGGAACAGCGATGTGCTCCGGCTGCTGACTGTGAAATGCGGCCGCGACCGCCTGTACCGGTTCCGCCGGCCGTTCCGGCTTACCGACCCGCCGACGGCGGCGGTGTGGGGTTCCTTCGGTTCGCGGTCCGTAACCAACGAGAACGGCTGTTCGTTCGGTGCCGCCCGATGCATCTGGCATGTCGCTGGATTTTTCCGGTGCCATGGCAGTCGATTTTTCCGTCGCTGCGGCGGTTCCAGATCCCGTCGCCGGAACGGTTCCGGATCCCGTCGCCGCAATCACCGCAGATTCCCGCGGCATGGCCGCCGAATCGGCTTCGTCGTTGGCATTCGGTGTTTCGCGCACTCCCGGGTGCGCTCCGGACTGCGCCGCGGCGACGTCGATGCCGATGATGGGCGTGCCGACCGGAACCGTCGTTCCCTCGGCGACGAGAATCTCCGCAACGATTCCCGCAAACGGGCTCGGCAACTCGACGAGAGCCTTGGCGGTTTCGATTTCGGCGATGACCTGATTCTGGCCGACACGGTCGCCTGGACGTACGTGCCAGCGGGTGATTTCCGCCTCTGTCAGACCTTCTCCCACATCGGGAAGCCGGAAGTATCGAATATCGATCACGGGACCTCCTCCGTTACCGGCCGGCTAGTAGGCAAAGACGCGGTCGACCGCGTCGAGGACCCGCTCGACGTCCGGCAGATAGTGCTCTTCGAGTCGGGAGGGTGGATACGGGATGGAGAAACCGCCGACGCGCAGCACGGGGGCCTCCAGACTGTAGAAGCACTGTTCCGTGACCCGCGCCGCCAATTCCGCGCCGTAGCCGACGAACACAGGTGCCTCGTGGATGACGACACATCGGCCGGTGCGTCGCACCGAGTGATGCACGGTCTCCCAGTCGAGCGGCGAGAGCGAGCGAATGTCGATGACCTCGAGCTCGCGACCGTCCTCAGCCGCAGCGGCCGCCGCGTCGAGGGCGAGCCGAACTGAGGGTCCGTAGGCGAGAAGTGTGGCGTCACGGCCTTCCCGGACAACCCGTGCGGCGTGCAGCGGGAACGCATCCTCCAACGGAATGTCGAGATCGACGTCGCCGCGTTCCCAGTACCGCCGCTTCGGCTCGAAGAAAATCACCGGGTCGTCGCACGCCACCGCCTGCTGAATCATCGTGTACGCGTCGGCGGCGTTGGAGCAGGCGACCACTTTCAGCCCGGGAATGTGAGCGAAGAGCGCTTCCGGCGATTCGCTGTGATGCTCGACCGCGCCGATTCCGCCGCCGAACGGGATGCGGATGACGAGCGGAACGCGAAGCCGCCCGCCCGACCGGTAGTGCAATTTCGCCAGCTGGTTCACGATCTGGTCGTACGCAGGGAAGACGAATCCGTCGAATTGGATTTCGCAGACCGGGCGCCATCCGCGCAGCGCCATTCCGATCGCCGTTCCGACGATCCCGGATTCCGCCAGCGGCGTGTCCATGACCCGGTCTTCGCCGAAATCCTTCTGGAGCCCGTCGGTGACCCGGAAGACGCCGCCGAGTTTGCCGACGTCCTCGCCCATGATGACAACCTTGGGGTTGGCTTCGAGTGCTTTGCGCAGCCCAAGGTTGAGCGCCCGCGCCAAGGCCAACGCGGCCATTTACGCCTCCTCGAACGATGCCAGGTACTCGGCGTATGCGGCCTTTTCGGCGTCCAGCATCGCCGAGCCGGCGGCGTACACGTGGTCGAACATGGTGAGCGGCCCGGGATCCGGCATCGTCACGCAGGCAGCGCGTACCCGTTCGGCGAGCCGCTCGGCCTCCGTGTCAACGTCGGTGAAAAAGTCAGCGTCGGCGGCGCCGCTGCGCGACAGGTACGCTTTCACCCGCTCAATGGGATCGCGGAGTTTCCATGCCTCGACCTCCGCCGCGAGCCGGTAGCGGGTCGGATCGTCGGACGTCGTGTGCGCGCCCATCCGGTAGGTGAACGCCTCGATAAGGTACGGCCCGTTCCCGGCCCGCACATGCGCGGCGGCCGCACGGGTGACCGCGAGACATGCCAGGACGTCGTTGCCGTCCACCCGGACGCCGGGAAAGCCGAATCCCGCCGCCCGCTGGTACAGCGGGATCGGCGACTGGCGGATCTCCGGAACCGAGATCGCCCATTGGTTGTTCTGCACGAAGAAAATCACCGGCGCTCGGTAGGAGGCGGCGAAAACAAATGCCTCGTTGACGTCACCTTCGCTGGTTGCCCCGTCACCGAAGTAGGCGATGGCAATGCTGTCATTTCCGGGCTCACGCTGCAGCGCCATCGCATAACCGACGGCGTGCAAGGCGTGCGCGCCGATGACGATTGTGTACGGCGCGACATGGTATGCCGCCGGATCCCAGCCGCCGAAATTGATGCCCCGGAACAATTGGAGAATGTCTTCCGGCGGAATGCCGCGGCACCAGGCGACCCCGTGCTCCCGATAGGTCGGAAAGACCATGTCGGTCGGTCGTAATGCCCGCGCGGAACCAATTTGCGCCGCTTCCTGTCCGAGGACTTGCGCCCAGATGCCGAGTTCGCCTTGGCGCTGCAACGTGGTCGCCTCGACGTCAAAGCGCCGCAGCGCGACCATGTCACGGTAAAGCGCGCGAACGTCGTCGTCCGCGATTTCGAGGGGAAAGTCCGGATGGCCGCGCCGCTGTCCTTCGGGGGTGAGGAGCTGGACGAGGGTGGGATCGGCGGGTCCGGCTTCAGCAGGGGCGACCGTGTGATGGAGCGAGTCGACGGTCACGATGACACTCCTTTGCCTGCACGACGCGAGGGTCTCCCGCGTCCGACGTGCGCCCGTGTCGCCCGGCGGACACGGGCATCGTGACCAACGCTGCCGCCTTGTGGGCGTCGCCATCGATCACAAGGCCATGGTGACAGAAATCTAGCGGTCGTCGCGACCGGAACCCGCCACCACCACCGGGACCAGAACCGGCCACCACCTGTCGCGACCGGAACCGGCCACCTCTGCCGTGACCGTCCCCCGCTGCCTATCGCGACTGGAACCGGCCACCTCTGCCGTGACCGTCCCCCGCCGCCTATCGCGACTGGAACCGTCCTCCGCCGGCGAGTCTGCGAAGGCCTAGCGCGCGCGGGCATCCTGCGGGGCCATGGCCTCGTCCCGCAATCCACGGGCCGAACCAGCTGCCGACGGTGCAGCCGTGGTCACGTCCTCTGGGCGTCGGCGGGTGTCGCTTGGTGTGCTGAGGCTGGTGAACGCGGTGTGGATGTTTGGGTCCCTTCGGGGCGCCCGCCTGTGCACCCGGTTGCCGGCCGGGTTGGCTCACCGGCGGTTGGGTCGCCGGTGGGGCGGGTGACGGCGTCGGTGTGACGGACGGCGGCGCGGGCGACGGCGTCGGTGTGGCGGACGAGCCACCGATCGGGAAGTTGATCTCCTGTGTCCCGGGCGTCGGCCGGCTCGGAACGCTTGGTGGCGCGGGGGTCGGAGTCTCAGCCGGTCGGGCCTCGGGGCGTGACGGGGACGGTGTCGGCACCGCCGACGGCGTCTGCGGAGGAGGGTTCCCGCTGTTCGGTGCGGCCGTGGTTGTCGGGCTGCGCGGAATCACCACCACCGGGCTTGGCGCGTTGCTTCCGACCGGATAGCCGGCGGCTGCCGGTGGCGCTGCACGATGGTCGGTGATTGCTTGCGATCCAACGAGGACGACGCCGGCGGTGGCCGCTGTCGTCACGGCGATGAGACCGGCGATCGTGACCACGGTCTTGGCGGACGTAGCGGCGAGCATGCCCGGCGTACGTGTCGGCGCTCGGTGCTTCATGCCGCATCTCCCCGTTGATCCGCGTTGGACCAGTCCAGGCGGTCCACGGCTGCTCCGTCCTTCAGCTGGTTCCTATCCGCTGAACGGTGCGACCGAATGCGCCGAACGGCGTAATTTCCTTCTGCATCGGCGCGACATGCCACGCACCTTGAGAAGGAGGGGGAAGCCGTTGGGCGGTGGTCACCGCAGGCGGTGCGCGAGACTCGCCGGAACCGGCGAGGGGAGAGGTCTCGCTGCGGACCACAGCCTATGGGCCGACCGGCCGAGTGGTCAGTCACCGATCGGGTGAATTCAGGCTGGTTCATCTGGGCCTGACGGGCTGGGCTGAGCAGCCCCATGGGCCGTTGGCGCGGTGGGCGCGGGACCGTGGGCGCGGGCGACGTCCAGGAAGAGGTTGTTGGCCTCGGGTTCGCCGATGGTGACGCGTACTCCCTCACCGGCGAAGGGCCGTACGATCACTCCCGCGGCTTCGCATGCGGCCGCGAAGCTCTCGGTTCGGTCGCCGGTGGGAAGCCAGACGAAGTTTCCTTCCGGCTGGGGAATGTCCCAACCGGCGGCCCGTAATGCGGCGACGATCCGCTCCCGCTCGGAGACTGTGGCCTGTACCCGGGCCATGAGCTCGGCTTCCGCGGCCGGTTGGAGCGAGGCGAGCGCAGCTGCCTGCCCAAGGGCATTGGTGGAGAACGGGACGTCGGTGATCCGGATGGAGTCGACGATCTCAGGCTGGGCAATCGCATATCCGACACGCAGGCCGGCCAGCCCGTACGCCTTGGAGAACGTGCGGAGTACGACGACGTTCGGACGGTCACGGTAGAGGGTGATGCCGTCCGGACTGTCGGGGTTGGTGACGAATTCGCGGTACGCCTCGTCGAGGACGACCAGGCAACCGGCGGGTACGGCGTCGAGGAACCGAAGCAGGGCGTCGGCGCCGACGACGGTTCCGGTGGGGTTGTTGGGGTTGCAGATGAAGACGACGCGGGTCTTCGGCGTGATTGAGGCGGCCAGGCGAGGGAGATCGTGTACGCCGTCGGGGCGCAGAGGTATCTGGATGCTCACCGCACCGGCAACCTGCACGATGATCGGGTAGGCCTCGAAGGAACGCCAGGCGTAGGCCACTTCGTCGCCGGGTCCAGCGAACGCCTGCACGATCTGCGTGGCGAGCCCCACCGAACCGCATCCGACAACGACGTGGCTTTCCGGGACGCCGAACCGGTGCGCGATCGCGGCGACCAGATCCGAGCTGAGCAGGTCCGGGTACCGGTGGATGGTGTCGCTCGCCTGGGCGATCGCGTCGAGCACGCTGGGCAGCGGCGGGTAGGGGGATTCGTTCGAGGAGAGCTTGTACGCGCGCCGGCCGGTGGCCGGCCGCCGGCCGGGCTTGTACGTCGGGATGCCTCGCAGGTCGGCGCGTGGGAAAGGTCGAGCGCCGGGTCGCGGTGCGGAGTCGGATATCTCCCGGGTGGTCACGCCCCCACCCTAGTGGGACCGGGTCGTCGAGGGCTGTGGTCAGTGGCGTCAGTGGCGGCCGGGCGCCCGCGGCGTACGGCAATCCGCGGATGAGGCGTCCGGGCGGCGGTGCCGGCTGGGCGGTCGTGCCGGCCGGGCGCCCGCGGCGTATGGCAATCCGCGGATGAAGCGTCCGGGCGGCGGTGCCGGCTGGGGCCCGCGGCCTCTGTGGCCGATGCGCGGCGCCGTCGTGGCACGGTACGCTGCTACCTGCGCGCGTCCGCTGAGCCGCGCAGGATCGCGGCTCGGTTCGGCGCGCGGGGAGGCTTCGCCTAGTCCGGTCTATGGCGCCGCACTGCTAATGCGGTTGGGGCTTACCGCCCCTCCCGGGTTCAAATCCCGGAGCCTCCGCGGAATGGTGTCCCGTGCCGGCGCCGGCCGGCGGGCACGGGCCGGCTGCGGTGGCAGCGGCGGGTCGGTGGATGCGGTGCCCGGCTGGTTGGCTGACCTCCCAAGCCTGGGTACCCTAGGACACGTGTCCGGTGGGCGAACCGCGACACGCGAGCGCTCGTAGCTCAACGGACAGAGCATCTGACTACGGATCAGAAGGTTGGGGGTTCGAATCCCTCCGAGCGCGCTAGAAAAGTGCAGGTCAGGCGCTGTTTTGTGTGGCTGTCGCACTCGCGGGCTGGTTGTGTTCTCGAGGGTGAGGGACGCGGTATGAGTAATCCTCTTCCTCGAGGTGGGGGAAACGATCTAAGTCGTCTTCTCTCGCGCGCGGTCTCTCCCGTACGACAATCCGGCCATGGCAGTCGTGACCATTCCGCAGTATCACGAGTTGATGTGGCCGGTGCTGATAGCGCTTCGGAAGCGTGGTGGATCCGCCACGATCAAAGAGATCTACGAGCAGGTCGTCGAAGACGAGCACTTCTCTGAGGAACAGCAGGCTGTCCCGACAAAGGATGGTCGCATGTCCGAGCTGGAGTACCGGCTCCATTGGGCGAGGACGCACCTCAAGGGTATCGGGGCGATCCAGAACAGTACGCGTGGGGTGTGGTCGCTGACCGAAAAGGGTCAGACGATCACGCCGGAGCAGATGCGCCGCGATACGAAGGCGTACCGAGACGAACTGTTGCGTCGAGCGAAACAGAAGCAGCCTTCGAACAGCGCAACCGACCAAGCCAGCGACGATGAGCTGGATTCTTGGAAGGAGCAGCTTATTGCCCGACTGCTACGCCTCCCGCCTCACGGCTTCGAGCGACTCGCGCAACGACTCCTTCGGGAAGCGGGATTCGTATACGTCACCGTCCTCGGCACGAGCGGGGATGGAGGCATTGACGGTGTCGGAGTGTACCGGCTGTCTCCGGTCTCGTTCCCCGTCTATTTCCAGTGCAAGCGTTACAAGGGATCCGTGACGGCCGGTGTCGTGCGGGACTTTCGAGGCGCGATGGCAGGCCGCGGAGACAAGGTTCTTTTGATCACGACCGGCTCGTTTACGAAGGATGCTCAGAACGAAGCGAGCCGTGACGGAGCGCCGCCTGTCGAGTTGATCGATGGAGATCGGCTCTGTGACCTCCTGCGCGACTACCGGCTTGGCGTGGACGTCCGAGGCGTATCGAGTATGAGGTTATCGTCAATGCGTCGTTCTTCGACGAGTACGACTCCGCCGGCACCGCCACGTCGACGTATGCCTGACACTGGCGCCAGTCGCTTCACTAATTATGGCCGTGGCGGCACGAGCGAGCGGTTTATCGCGGACCGATGCCGAGCTGTGCACGACTGACGCGACGCTGATGTCGGCGAACTCATGCATGCCGCGGCCGCCGACGACCACAGCTTTCTTCCGCGACGCGCCCGCCAAAATGACCCACCGCGACAACTGCGTGAACAAACTCTCACAGTGCGCAACGACACGGGATACAGCGAGCGTTGCCGGAAGTCTCCCCGATCAGCAACCGACCGGGCGCGCTGGCCGACCAGTGGGTGACGTTGAGGGGCGTCGATGTTTGTAGGCGCTTTGGATTCGAACCCGTCGTCAAAAATGCATTCTTGTCGTTGCTAGTGGCGTGCCGACAACGACATACCGTCGTCGTCGAAGATTCGATGTACATCGAATCTTCGACGACCATCTGAGAAGCAAATCCACCAAAACCGGACCGCAACCGCTGCATCGATCCATAAAAAACGGCGGTATGAATCGGGTTGACCACCCCAACCGCCCGTGATGTCCGAACGTGTCGTTACACAGTCGATGCGTGTGCACGGATACCCGTATGGTCCTTGTATTACCTCGGGCTTTGGACGTCGGCGACGGAGGGTCGATAAGCGAACGCCCGTCGTCAATCAGCGATCCCAAATGGCAACGGCAATGACTCCCACGGTCCTTCCCGTCGAACCCGCCACAGACGCCGGATGCGTTGCTGGCAGAATCCAGGGGTTTCCAGGGTCGCTGCCCACACGACGTCGATTCCCGGAGCAATCGCAGGTGAATTGACCGGCAGCCAGTTGGAAAACATCGCTAACTCTACATCGGGCCGCCCAAGTGCCGTCACCCAGACGAACAAATGTCGCTCGGCGGCGTTCGCCACAGCGAGCTTGGCCGCATTAGCCTTTGTCGTTTGTTCGATCAATTGGTTGAGGATGCCTTGATGAGAAGTCACGCCCCCGGCGTATGAGAAAAAGATCTCGCGAACTTCTCCAGGGTTCGCCAATGTGAGCGTCCGAGCACGAGCTACGCCCAGAGAAGCTAGCTCGTAACAGACGTCGCGGGGAACGTGTCTTTTACGGTCGAGACTCACCTTATCAATCTCGGTCACGCCGTGCCGTACAAGGGTAGAAAGCCTCGGCTCGGTTTTCTTCACAAGTCGTTTTATGTTTACATGCGGTTCATTCCTCACATCCCAGACACTAACGAGCCAGTCGTGCTCAAGGCTGCTCGGTATGCTGGGTGTCTTGGATAGTTCACTCAAGAGTGCCATACGTTCAGGATCTGCTGCTGAAGTCACCTCAAGCGCGATTATCCGTCCGTCTGGCAGCTCGATATCGTAGTCGTGACTTCCGTCCGACGCCTTCATTCCGTCGCGCTGTATAATTCTTCCCATGTAAAACGAATTCACGACACGTGCAGCTTCGATTTCTAACGCATCCATCTCACGTCCTGCCATAATATTAATATAACATATAGCCGGGCGACCTGTGCGACAGCGCGTGTCAAATTTCGCCTGTGTCCTTGCCAAGCGACGTACGGCGATCGAGAGACTTTTTGGTGTCTCCAAGACCGGTGCAACGACATCGCCGACTCTCGAGCAGTTGAGAACACGCGAATATCCGGTGCCAAGTCAGTTCAACAATCGCTTGTCCATCTACAACCACGATGCGTGCTCGGCAGCCAACCGCAACAACCTACTGTCGAGCATCTGGCGCTGCCACTTCCGACAGACACCCTTATGTCTCTCTCATTCTCACACGTCGAGTCTTTGCTCACCTCGACCGGCAAGCTCGGCTACAAATTATACGCGCGGTGGCGTAAAAGCCACGCACCTTAACCGGTCATCAGTCGCATTCTTTTGCCTCAGGCGACGGGCCGATTACGAAGGAGCTGACGCGATCGAGCGATGCTAATAACAGGCAGCGAAGTTGAGCGCTTGCGGCGTATACAACTTTGGGTACGTGTGTGGTTTTGGGCAGCTGAATCAGCAGCGGCGGCTGAGGGTGTGCCGCTGCGGTCGCCATGTTAGCCAATCATCCGGCGCGGCACCTCGGATCGTGTTACGCTTGCACCCACGATGTGCGCCCGTATGCCGAGGGAGCAGTCAATGGCACGTGTTAGCACCTACCTGAACTTCCAGGGCCAAACGGAAGAGGCGTTCACGTTCTACGCGGGCATCTTTGGTACGGAAATCAGCATGCTGGTCCGGTATGCCGACGTACCAGATATGCCGCTGGAGAATCTGCCGGCAGAGGAGCGGAACCTCGTTATGCACGCCGAGCTGCCGATTATGGCGGGTCACATGCTGATGGCTACCGACATGCTGCGGTCAATGGGGCATGAGACTAGGGTCGGCAACAACACCACGCTCTGCTTAGAGGTCGACAGCAGGGAGGACGCGGATCATCTCTACCAGGCTCTGTCAGCGGGAGGCTCGGAGGGTTCCCCGATGGCGGACATGCCGTGGGGCTCGTATTGGGGTGTCACGCTTGACCGGTATGGCATCCGTTGGATGATCAACTACGCCTACGCATCGTGACCGCCGGCTGACGCTCCCCCGCGACCGGCAGAACACACGGCGACGCATTGACATTCTGAGTCCGGCCCACCAGCGGACAAAAACACGCCGCTGCGACGGTTCAGCCGGCAATTCCGTCAAGGAGATACCCGAGTCCGTCGCGGAATTGGCGGGGGCTGATGAAAGCCGCTACTTCGCGGGTCACCTCGTCAACCGTCGTTTCCGCAGATGACCATCCGGATCGGGCGACCTCCAGTGCGGCAAAGCCGAGGGTGTACGCATGGATGACCGCGTACGCCCGGCGCGCCTTCTCCTCGTCACCTATGCCCTGCCGGAGGACGGCGAGCATCGCCGTCATGCGGCGGATAGCAGTCGGCGTCACGACGGGATGGCGAAGGTAAACGTAGAGTGCGACTGGTGACGTGACGAGGAACCGCCGGAGCTTGTCAGCCGCCTGGATGATCCACGCCCTCCAGTCGCTGCGCGAGACCGTCGGCTTCCAGACACGCGCAAGAAGGCGGTCCACGACTTCGTCGAGCAGATCATCCTTGTCCCGCACGTGCCGGTAAAGGGTCATCGGTGCGACACCGAGATCGGCCGCCAGGCTGCGGATGCTCATGTCCTCGTAATTGCCGGACGTGACCGCTTTTATCGCGGCGTCGACGACGGTCTCACGCGAAATCGTTCCCCACGGGGTACGGGTCCGGCGAACCTCGTGTCCGGTCCGCGGCGCTCGGGAAGGGCCGGATCGCGGCATGCGCCGATTCTACGAACGCCTCGTCGTGAGCGACCCTGCCCTCTGACCCGGGACGAGCGACCCTCGCTGTGTCTCCCGGGACGAGCGACCCTGCTCACAGACCCGGAAACAGGACCGGTAGAATGCGTACACGTACACATGAACGAGGTCGATTCCTACGCCGGACGTCGGGACGCGGAGAGCTCCTGGCGCGCTTTCGGCTATCGTGCTTTCGCGTCGGCGCCCCTCCGGTTGACGTCGGCAACCGCGAACTGGCTGCGCAGCTCCCGGCTCGGGACCGTCGCCGTTGCCTTTCTCGTAGGGACTGGCGCCGGCCTCGGCGCTGTCGGATTCCGATGGCTGATATTTACCGTGACCTGGCTTGTGACGGGGCACAAGGAATTTGGGCAGGCGGGCCACATTGGGAGCTCTCATCTGCCCGCGCTCGGCGTGTGGTTCCTGCTCCTGATTCCAGCGGTTGGCGGCCTCCTCTACGGTCCGTTGATTCAGCGTTTCGCCCCGGAGGCCCGCGGTCACGGTGTGCCGGAAGTGATGATCGCGGTGGCCGAGAACGGCGGCCGGATCCGCTCCCAGGTAACCGTCGTCAAGGCGCTGGCCTCGGCGCTCTGCATTGGCACGGGGGGGTCGGTCGGCCGCGAGGGTCCGATCGTCCAGATCGGCTCCGCCTTTGCGTCGAGCATCGGGCAGATCGTGCGGCTACCCGAAAGCCGCCTGCGCATCTTGGTCGCGTGTGGGGCGGCGGGGGGAATCTCGGCGACCTTCAACGCGCCGATGACCGGGGTTCTCTTCGGGTTCGAGCTGATTCTCCGGGAGTTCTCGATCGGCGCGCTGCTTCCGATCATCGTCTCGGCGGTGCTTGCTGACATCGTGGGCCGGGCGTTCTTCGGCTCCGGTCCGATCCTCAGCCAGGTGCCGCATTATCTCGTCCTTCCCCACGACATGGACTTCATCCTCGTCGGCGTTCTCGGGCTCATCGCCGCGGTTATCGGAGTCGGATTCAAGTCCGCGCTCTACCGGATCGAAGACGTCTGCGACCGGGTCTGGGGTAACCGTCCGGAGTGGGCGCGGCCGGCCGTCGGCGGGATTGTCCTCGGCGTCCTTCTGCTCGCGCTGCCTCAGCTCTACGGCGTGGGATATCCGGTTATGGACAAGGCGGTTGCGGGCCAGTACGCCTTGTGGTTCCTCCTGCTGCTGATGGTCGGCAAGATTGTCGCGGCAAGTCTCACGATCGGGATCGGCGGCTCAGGCGGCGTCTTCGCCCCGTCGCTGTTCATCGGGGCTACCGCAGGGACGGCGTTTGGGGCGGTCGCCGAGCATCTCTTCGGCCCGCAGGTCGGCTCCCCCGCTATCTACGGAATTATCGCCATGGGAGCCGTCTTCGCGGCCGCCGCGCGAGCCCCGTTGACGGCGATCGCCAGTGTTATCGAGATGACCGGCAATTTCACTCTGACGCTCCCGGTCATGCTCGCCGTGGGGCTGGCGGCCGGACTGTCGAAGCGGCTGACATACGGCACGATCTACACGACGAAGTTGCTGCGCCGAGGCATTGACATCGAGCGGCCGAAGTCCTCCTCCATGCTCCAGGTCCTCACCGTGGCCGACGTCATGCAGCCGCTGACGGTGCTCGACGGTCAAGGTCGTCTGCAACCAGCCGGTGCGTCTGGCGAAGCCGACGGCCGGGCCGCGGTCGACCCGAGCACCACACTGCGCGCAGGAGATCGAGTCCTCGTTCTCGTGCCGGTGCCCTCACGTGATGCTTCCGCCAAAGATGGGGAGGAAGAGTCTCACGACGACGTGCGGGGCGCCACCGCCGAAGAGGACCACGTGTCGGCGGTACCGACCCTGGACGCTGTGGATCTACCGGACGGCGGCAGAAGCGACAGTCACGTGGTGCTGCGATAAGGATGCACGTATCGCCCGGCAGCTGTGCAGATGCCCGACCGGCGTAGGCTCTCTGTCACACGTGACATTCATGTCGTCAGCGACACCGGCCGCAAACGGCCTGCCGGCCGCAAACGGCCGCAACCTGCCCGGGAGCAGCGGATGAGCCAGGAACACGCCCGTACGGAAGGCCAGGGGAAGGCAACACATGTCGGCCTGGATCTCGAGCACGACTACCGCTTCCGGGTCGACTTCGGTGCGCATCACGAGCCGCTGGTCATGGATGAACCGCCACCCTTGGGCAACAATGACGGACCTAACGCATCTGCCGTGCTCGCGGCTGCGGTAGGCAACTGCCTGAGCGCCAGCCTGCTGTACTGCCTTCGGAAGGCCCGGATCGAAGTGGACGGCATGCACACCGACGTCCGCGTCAGCCTCGCGCGCAACGAAGCCGGCCGGCTTCGGGTGAGCGCGATCCGTGTCGAATTGCAGCCCAGAGTGACGGACGAGACGAGCGGCCGGGTGGAGCGCTGTCGTCAGTTGTTCGAGGATTTCTGTGTGGTGACCGAAAGCGTGCGCACGGGTATCGACGTCGAGGTGATTGTCTCGCCGGAGTCCGCTGCGCCACCGGTTGCTGAGCCGCATCCGTAACTCTGCGGCGGCGCTGTTCCACCAGCTGCGGCGATTGTCTTTGTACCAACGGCAGGCGTCACGACCTAGGCGGTTGCACGCGTCGCTTCGCTGACGCAGCATCGTCCGACCGCTCGCCTAGGGTTGTCTCGTGACCAGTGTGTTCGAGGTTGAGCGGGTGCAGGTGTCGGCTGAGCTTCGGCTGGCGGTTCGCCGACTGCGGGGACCGCGCCGGCCGTTTCTCCTGGTGCACGGCCTCGCGTCGAATGCCCGATTGTGGGACGGCGTCGCCCAGCATCTTGCCGCGGCGGGTCACGAAACGGTAGCCGTGGATTTGCGCGGGCACGGCGAATCCGACGCTCCCGCAGCCAGATATGACACCGCCACCGCAGCGGCGGATGTGCACGAACTCTGCCGCCGGATGAACCTTACGGGGAATCGCCGACCCATTGCCGTCGGCCAGTCGTGGGGCGGGAACGTCGTCCTCACCCTGGCCGCGCGGCACGGCGGCGCGGCCGGTCTTGTCCTGGTGGACGGCGGATGGCTCCACCTCGCCGACCGGTTTCCCACGTTCGACGACTGCTGGGCCGCTCTCGCCCCGCCGCAATTCGACGGGGTGCGGTTCGACGACGTCCGCCGTCACCTGGCGGAGATGCATCCCGACTGGTCACCGGAGGCGCGTGACGCCGTCCTCGGCAACTTCCGCATTCTCGAGGACGGGACCGTGCGCGCCCGCCTTGAGCGGGACCACCACCGGAGCATTCTTTTCTCGCTCTGGTCGGAAAATCCCCGAGACCTCTACCCCTTGGTCGATGTTCCGGTGTTCGTCATTCCGGCAATTCCGCCGAATTTCGACCCGGCAACCGACGACGAGCAGCTCATCGAAGCCAAGCCCGGCCTCTACGATGCGCTGAACATGCTGGCGGATGTCGACGTCCGTTGGTACGTCGGGGCTGACCACGATCTGCACGCCCAGTACCCGGAGCGGCTGGCGGCGGACCTGCTTGCGTTCGCGACCCGCGTCGATTCGCCCGAACGCGACGCCACCGGGCGATGACGAGGCCGTCACTCCTGTGCGCCCCCTCACCACCGCCGACCGCGGCCTCTCGTTTCGGGCCGACGCACCGTTCTCGATTACATAAGCGCGTGATATAAATGACGGCGTGGCCAAAACGGACGCCGCCGATCTAGCCGCACTCTTCGACCGCATCCTCTGGTCATTACGAACCATCACACCCAGGCCGGAGAGTGCCACCGCGCTCTCCGTTCTTGACACGCTCGACCGCGAAGGGCCGCTGCGCATCAGCGACCTCGTCACGCGCGAGCACATCAGTCAACCGGGCATGACTCAGCTCGCCTGCCGCCTCGAACACTCCGGGCTCGTCCGCCGGCTCGGCGATCCAGTCGACCGCCGCGCCACCGTGGTGGAAATCACTCGTGACGGTCGCAACGTTCTGCATGAATTCCGGACGCAGCGCGCGTCGGCGCTCGCCCGCGCACTCGCCGCCCTTTCACCGGCTCATCGTGCCCAGCTTCGTGCCGCGCACCCGGCTCTTGCCGCCCTCCGTTGCGCGCTCGCCGTGTCCGTGCGGGGCGAATCATCGGAGGCCGCCGGATGGCACGAGCCTGCGCGGACACCAGGCCACCAGGCACCCTCCGGCGGGCGTACCCGCGGCGCAGCCCTACGTCGCCGAAGCTCGTCATCACCAGACCGCGAAAGGAGAATGCGTGCTGCGAAGCGCTGACAGGTCGAACAGCCTGCTCCGTCAGCCGCGCGCCGTATATGCGGTGGCGTTCGCCTGCGTCATTTCCTTCATGGGGATCGGCCTCGTCGACCCGATCCTGCCTGCGTTGGCGGCGAAACTCCACGCCACCCCAAGCCAGGTGGAACTCCTCTTCACCTCATATCTCGTCATCACCGCGGTCGCCATGCTCATTACCGGCTGGGTGGCCGGCCGGCTCGGTTCGAAGAACACGCTCCTGGTCGGCCTCGCGCTCGTCGTCATCTTCTCGGCTCTCGCCGGGGCGAGTCGCACCATCGGAGGGATCGTCGGCTTCCGGGCCGGCTGGGGCCTGGGAAACGCGCTCTTCATCGCGACCTCGTTGGCGGTCATTGTCGCCTCGGCCGCGGGCGGCTTCGGGGCGGCCATCATTCTCTACGAGACCGCCCTCGGCATCGGCATCGCCTCCGGACCGTTGCTGGGCGGACTGTTGGGCAACGTCAGTTGGCGGGGGCCGTTCTTCGGTGTCGCCGTCCTCATGGCCGCCGCGCTCGTCGCCACTCTCGTTCTCTTGCCGCCGACGCCGCGGCCTGCGGTGCGCAGCCGGTTACGGGATCCGATCCTCGCGCTCGAGCACGGACCCTTGGCGCGCGTGAGTCTGACCGGTCTCTTTTACAACTGGGGATTCTTCACCGTGCTCGGATACTCCCCGTTCCTGATGCACCTGTCGGCGCTTGACCTCGGCTGGGTGTTCTTCGGCTGGGGCGTACTAGTTGCAATCTTTGCCATCATCATTGCGCCGATGCTGCGGCGTCGCTTCGGTACCGCACCAACCCTGTACGTCAATTTGGCCTTGGTGGCCGTGGGCCTGCTGGTCATCGGCGGCTGGGCGGCCCATCCGCTCGTCATCATCGTGACCGTCATCCTCTTCGGCTCAGTCGTCGGAATCAACAACACCCTCGTCACCACCGCGGTGATGAGCGTGGCGCCGGTCCCCCGTCCGGTAGCCTCGGCTGCCTACGGTTTTGTCCGTTTCATCGGTGGCGGCCTGGCCCCGTACGTCGCCGGCAAGCTTGTCGAGCACGTCGGCGTTCACGTGCCTTTTGTCATCGGCGCTGTCGTTGTGCTGGCTGGAATCGTGAGCCTCGCCGGCGCCCGTGATGCTCTCGACGCCGCTGATCGAAGTGACGCCGTGCCCGCTGCGGCATCTGCTCCAGTGGTCGCGGCACCGGTCGGCTGCCTGGAACCCGGCGAATCCTGACGGACCAGCGACCGCAACCCGTACCGTGCCCGTCCCAACGGCACGTCGGTCGTGCGGCCGACGCGCTGTGCGCGAATACTGGCTACATCACGGTGGTGATGAGAGGAGACGGAGATGAATTGGCGTTGGTCGTTACGGGCCCGGGACGGCGGAATGACCGGACTCGAATTCGCGAGCGCGGTCACGGGCGGCGGGCATTACCGGGTTCTGGTTCATGCCGCGCCCGCTCAGCTCGCCGTCGAGGTTCGTCACCTGGACGACGACCAGCTTGTCGCCCGCTCCGACGCGGACCGTGACGGGGAGTACTCCCCGATGACCCTCCTCACCATCGCCGACGGACGTGTGCGCCGCGACGAAGTATGGCCCACCCCGGAGTTTTACGGACTTCCGGTGATCCTCGCCGGCGGTGAGGTAGGTGTCCTGCGCTACTGGGAGCATGCCGCTGATCACAGCTGGTGGCGGTGGCTCATCGAGTTTTCCAATCACAAGGGATGGCCGCCGGACTGGCGTCCGCCGGAGTTGCCGCCGGACGCCCTCCGGCCGGCAATCAGCTGAGGATCTCCAGCGCGGTCCGGGCCGCCGCGACCGCCCGCTCGGCGTAGCCGCCGCCGAAGAGCGTCGCGTGGACGAGCAACGGGTGAAGCTGGTGGAGCGGCAGCCGCCGGCGCCAGCCCGGGTCAAGCGGCGCGACTTCGTGGTAACCCGCCAGGATGTCGTCGAAGTACGGCGTCCCGAAGAGCGCCAACATCGCGAGGTCGGTTTCCCGGTGTCCGCCATGTGCCGCAGCGGTGTCGACCAGCCAGACTCGGCCGTCCGCCGCCCAGACGAGATTGCCTGACCAGAGGTCGCCGTGAATTCGCGCGGGTGGTTCCGTGGGCCCGGCGAGCCGGTCGATGACGTCGCAGACCTCTTCAACCACGTCACGCTGTCGTCGCGGGAGCGCCTGGAGAAACGGCCGGAGACGGCACTTGGCGTAGAACTCCGGCCACGACGCGGTCGGTTCATTCGGCAGCGGCAAAGTCCCGATGAAACCAGGCTCCGCCGCGCCGAAGTACGGCGGCGCCGAGGCGTGCATTCGGGCAAGCCGCCGGCCGAATTCCCGGGCCGCCCGAGGATTCGGGCGGTCTTCCTCGATCCACGACACGACCAACGCGTCCTCGGTCACGGCGAGGATCTCCGGCAGCGGCGGTCCGCCTGGCACGGCGAGGAACTCCCGGCCGCGCGCCTCGGCGGTGAAAAACCCCGCCGGCGCGTTGCGGAGGGTCTTGACGAAGACTGGCCGTCCGTGCCGATCGGCTCCGCGCCAGGATTCACAGATGTCACCGCCGGATACGCGGCTCACCAGGGTGACGGAGAGGCCGGCGTCGGCCGCTTCGACCGGACGTTCCGCCGGGCTTGTCGGTGCAGCCGACCGGCCGGCCAGTCGGCGTTCCAGCTCATCGACGAGGGCGGTGCACGACCGCTCGATCATGGCGAGTACCGTGTCGAATCCCTCCGGCCCGCCGTAGTACGGATCGGGAACGTCGACGTCGCCGTCCGCAAGCGGATCGAATTCCCGAAGCAGTCGGATCTTCCCGCGCTGGTGTGCGGCGGCCCGGCGTTGCAGCGCGCGCAGATTCTCTTCGTCCACCGCGAGGATGAGGTCGTATTCGTCGAACCATGCCGGTTCGAAGCGACGCGCGCGATGACGTGCTATTTCCGCCCCGTCGTACCCGCGACGCCGAAGCACCGCCGCGGTCCGCTCGTCCATCGGCTCACCCACGTGCCAGTCCCCGGTGCCGGCGCTGGACACCTGTACGGCGCCGGACAGTCCGCGCTCAGCCAGCAATTGCCGCGTGACTACCGTCGCCATCGGCGATCGGCAGATGTTTCCCAAGCACACAAAGCAAACCGCGACCATGGCTGCCATTCCATCACGTCGTACCGTCCGGAGGGGAAACGACCACGTCGCACCGTCCGGAAGGGAAACGCACCACGTTGTACTGTCGGGACGGGAAACGACGCAGGGGATCGCCTGGATCGGGAAGGACGGCGTCCGAGTGAGCGACCGCATCGTCGATGCCAAGGTCATCGTGACCTGCCCGGGCCGTAATTTCGTCACGCTGAAACTCACCACCGCGGACGGCGTCACCGGTCTCGGCGACGCGACGCTCAACGGACGCGAGCTTGCGGTCGCCACGTATCTTCAGGAGTACGTCTGCCCCCTGCTCCTCGGACGCGACCCGGCGCAGATCAACGACACCTGGCAGTACCTGTACCGGGGGGCCTACTGGCGCCGCGGCCCGGTAACGATGGCGTCCATCGCCGCCGTTGACATGGCCTTATGGGACATCAAGGCCAAGACCGCTGGAATGCCTCTCTACCAGTTGCTCGGCGGCCGGGCCCGCGATGGTGTGACCGTCTACGGTCACGCGAACGGCCGGGACATTCCGGAAGTCCTTGACGAAGTCGCCGCTTTCCTTGAACGCGGTTACAAGGCCGTCCGGGTCCAGGTGGGCATTCCCGGCCTGGGCGCGGTGTACGGCGTGAGCAAGGACCGCACGTTCTACGAACCGGCCACCGGCACCGACCGGCCGGAGGAGACCCGCTGGTCAACCGAGGCGTATCTGCATTTCGTGCCGCAGCTCTTCGCCGCGGTCCGTGACCGGTTCGGCTTCGATTTCCACCTCCTGCACGACGCCCACCACCGCTTGACGCCGACCGAGGCGGCAAAATTCGGCAAGCGGATTGAAGAGTACGACCTCTTCTGGTTGGAGGATCCGACCCCTGCTGAGGCGCAGGACGCCTTCCGCATCATCAAGCAGCACACGACGACCCCGATCGCGGTCGGTGAAGTCTTCAACACGATCTGGGATTGCCACCAGCTCATTAGCGAGCGACTCATTGATTTCATCCGGGTGACGCCGGTGCACGCCGGCGGCGTGAGTCACGTGAAGCGCATCGTCGAATTCGCCGACCTCTACGGCGTGCGAAGCGGTTTCCACGGTGCGACGGACATGTCACCGGTCTGTATGGCCGCCGCGATCCACCTCGACATGTCGATAGCAAACTTCGGACTGCAGGAGTACATGCACCACACCGAGGAGACCAACGCCGTTTTCCGCCATGCGTATTACTTTGCCGACGGCTGCCTGCACCCCGGTGACGAACCCGGTCTCGGTGTCACACTGGACGAAGAACTCGCGGCGACGTTTCCGTACCGACGCGCCTATCTGCCGGTGAACCGGCTTCTTGACGGCACGATGTTCCACTGGTGATTTCGCCGTCCGTTCAGGCTCGTCCCAGCTTGTTCTCAGATTTCCCCCGGAGACTCGGCGCTGGTGCGCGGGCCGTGCCTGCCGCCGCGAACACGCGCACCGTCGCGACGGGAGAGGCTGATGACGACGAACGCGATACCCGCCCGCCGGGCAACCTCCGGGGTGTCGTTGATCCGGGTGCGCCCCGGCGCCGTCCTGACCGCGATCTACCTCGGCGGCCTCGCTGTTCTCGCCCTCTGGTGGCATGACACACCGCCGATCCACGGTTGGGGCGAGTGGTTGACCAACGCGGGGCGGATCACCGGACTGCTCGCGGGGTATGTCGTGATCGTCGTTCTCGCTCTGATGGCGCGCGTACCCGCCGTTGAGCGGGGTGTCGGCGCGGATCGGCTGGCCCGCTGGCATGCCATGGGCGGCCGCTACCTGGTCGGAGTCGCGGCGGCCCATACGGCGCTCATCATCTGGGGCTATGCGGTGAGCGCTCACGAGGGTCTCATCCGGCAGACGAGTGATCTGCTCCTGCACTATCCCGATGTCCTGATGGCCACCGTCGCCCTCGGACTCTTTGTCGGGATCGGAATTGTCTCCGCCCGCGCGCTCCGTCGCCGGCTCGCGTACGAGACCTGGTACTACCTGCACTTTTACACGTACCTGGCGATTGCGCTCTCGTTCAGCCATGAATTCGCCACCGGCGCCGACTTCATGAGCAATCTCCCGGCGCGCGTGCTCTGGGCGGGGCTGTACATCGTGGTCGGCGCCATGCTGGTGTGGTACCGGTTCCTCACCCCGTTCCGGCTCGCGCTGCGCCACCGGTTCCGCGTCGTCCGTGTCGTGGATGAGGCTCCGGGGATTTTCTCCCTCCACATCGGCGGACGCCGGCTCGACGAACTCGCGATTGAACCGGGGCAATTCTTCCGGTGGCGTTTTCTCTGCGCCGGGCAATGGTGGCAATCCCACCCTTACTCGCTGTCTGCACCGCCGACCCGATCCCTGCTGCGGATCACCGTCAAGGCCCTGGGAGACCACTCCACGGCGTTGCGGCGCATACCTCCCGGTACGCGTGTCCTCGCGGAAGGACCTTACGGGGCGCTTACCGCGGCGCGGCGGACCTCACCCCGCGTTCTGCTCATCGCCGGCGGCATCGGCATCACTCCGCTCCGCGCGCTCTTCGAGACTCTGCCGGGACGCCGCGGGGATCTCACCCTGATCTACAGGGCAAATCACGAACAGGAATTCGCCTTCCGCGCCGAACTCGACCAGATCGCCCGTTATCGAAAGGCCGCGGTGCATTATCTCGTCGGGCCGCCCGGTGGTCCCGGGGATCCGTTCGTCGGTACGCGGCTTCGGTCTTTGGTGCCGGACGTGCGCCGCCGCGACGTGTTCGTCTGCGGCCCGCCGCCAATGATCACGGCGGCGGTGACGGCCCTGCGCCGGCTTGGGGTTCCGCGTCGTCGCATCCATACGGAAGCCTTCGAGTTCTAGGACGGTATCGATGAGACGGGCCTTTCTGACATTGGCCGCAACGGTCATCGGTCTTGTTCTGCTCCTGCAGTTCAAGACGACTCCCCTTGGCGGCGGAGCGAAAACTGCTCTGGGGACGGACGGCGGCTCGACGTCGTCGGGTGCCGGAAATTCGCAGGCCGGGACGTCAGCGAATTCGGCATCCAACGGCGGGACGGCCGGAAATTCCTCCGCAGCAGGGCCCACCGCGGGTGCTGCGCCTACGCCGCCGACAAACTCCGGTGCGGGTTCATCGGCCGGCGGTACGGTGACGGTCACCGGCAGCGCTGTCCCGGTGACCGAGGGTTTCCGCACGTTCGGCACGATCCAACTGCGGGTGACAATTTCCAACGGGAAGATCACCGATATCCAGGCAATTAATTATCCGCACAACGACCCGCGTTCCTACGAAATCAGTTTGTACGCCCTGCCGATCCTGCGGCAGGAGGCGCTGACCGCCCAGAGCGCGCAGATCGACGCCGTCAGCGGCGCGACCTGGACGAGTGAAGCGTATGCCCAATCCCTGCAGGCCGCTCTCGACGCTGCGAAGTCGAAGTGAACCGGACGATGCCGGCGGAACTCACATCGGTCGTCCATGTGGAGCACGTCATGGGCACGACCGTGAGTTTCGACGTGCGCACCACGCCGGACGACGTAGACCACGCGCGGCGGGTGATTGCCGCAGCCGTGCACATCCTGCACACTGCCGATGCGGTGTTCAGCACGTATCGCCCCGACAGCGACATTTCCCGTCTGAACCGCGGCGAGTTGCGGCTTGCCGCGTGTCATCCGGACGTCGCCCGCGTGCTCGACTTGTGTGCCTGGTTTGAGGCGAAGACCGACGGCTATTTCACGGCGCGATATGACGGTTCGATCGACCCTACCGGCCTGGTGAAAGGTTGGGCCGTTGACCGCGCGGCGCAGCATATCGCCGATGCGGGATATCAGCACGTCCTGGTCAACGGCGGCGGCGACATTGCGGCGGTGGGCGGCCGGGCCCCTGGTCTGCCGTGGCGGGTGGGCATCGCCCATCCCTTCCGCTCGGACGTCCTGCTCGCCACCGTGGAACTCTTCACCGGCGGTGTCGCCACCTCGGGTACCACATGCCGCGGAGCACATGTCATCAATCCGCGGACCGGTTCACCCGCCACCGAATGGGCAAGCGTCACCGTCAGCGGCCCGGACCTTGTCAGTGCGGACGTTTACGCGACCGCAGCGTTGGCAAGGGGGCGAAGCGCCCTCACCTGGCTTTCGGAACTGCCCGGATTCCGGTACTGGGCGGTTTCGGCGGACGGCGCCGCCTGGCAGTCTCCGCCTCGGAGTGCAGTGCGCTGACGGGCCACCTTCGTCGCGGCGCCTGCCGGAACACCGGCGCGTCCGGATGGAACACCGGCGCGTCCGGCTAATTCAAGACGGATGTGTGCGGAAGCGGCTCGGCTGAACCGCCTCCGCACACCCACACCCGTCACCGGGTGGACAATTCCTCGACCGGTACGTAGACCCGGCTGCCGTGCGCGGTGAATTCCGCCGCCTTCTCCCGCATCCCCAGCTCGATTGCGGTCTGCTCGTCGACGCCCTTCTCCTCGGCGTACTTGCGGACATCTTGGCTGATTTTCATCGAGCAGAAGTGTGGTCCGCACATCGAACAGAAATGCGCGGTCTTCGCCGGCGCAGCAGGCAGTGTCTCGTCGTGGAAATCGCGCGCCGTCTCCGGATCCAGTGAGAGGTTGAACTGGTCCTCCCACCGGAATTCGAACCGCGCGTCCGACAGCGCATCGTCCCAGGCCTGGGCGCCGGGATGCCCCTTGGCGAGGTCCGCCGCGTGCGCCGCGATTTTGTACGCGATGACCCCGGCCTTGACATCGTCCTTGTTCGGCAGGCCGAGGTGCTCCTTCGGCGTGACGTAGCAGAGCATCGCGGTTCCGTACCACCCGATCATCGCAGCGCCGATGGCGGAGGTGATGTGGTCGTAGCCGGGTGCGATGTCCGTGGTGAGCGGGCCGAGGGTGTAGAACGGCGCCTCGGAGCAGAGCTCGAGCTGCAGGTCCATGTTCTCCTTGATTTTGTGCATCGGAACATGACCCGGACCCTCGATCATCACCTGGACGTCGTACTCCCACGCGATTTTCGTCAATTCGCCGAGGGTGCGAAGCTCGGCGAACTGCGCCTCGTCGTTGGCGTCGGCGATGGAACCGGGACGCAGACCGTCGCCGAGGGAGAAGGTGACGTCGTACTGCGCCATGAGTTCGCACATCTCGCGGAAGTGCGTGTAGAGGAAATTCTCCTCGTGGTGGGCGAGGCACCAGGCCGCCATGATTGAGCCGCCGCGGGACACGATACCCGTCTTCCGGCGTGCGGTGAGCGGCACGTACCGGAGCAGCACGCCCGCGTGCACCGTGATGTAGTCGACACCCTGCTCGAACTGCTCGATCAGCGTGTCCCGGTACACCTCCCAGGAGAGATCCTCGGCCTTGCCGCCGACCTTCTCCAACGCCTGGTAAATCGGCACGGTGCCCACCGGCACCGGGCTGTTGCGAATGATCCACTCCCGGGTGGTGTGGATGTTCCGCCCGGTGGAGAGATCCATGACGGTGTCCGCACCCCAGCGGGTCGCCCAGGTCATCTTCTCGACCTCGTCCTCAATGGAGGACGCGACGGCGCTGTTGCCGATGTTGGCGTTCACCTTGACCAAGAAATTCCGGCCGATAATCATCGGCTCGCTCTCCGGGTGGTTGACGTTCGCCGGCAGAACCGCCCGTCCGCGCGCGATTTCGTCGCGGACGAATTCCGGCGGCACGCCTTCACGGAGCGCGACGAATTCCATCTCCGGAGTGATGATTCCTTGGCGGGCGTAGTGCATCTGGGTGACCCGCCGGCCCGGCTTGGCCCGCCGGGGCGGCCGCGTGGCGGTGAAAACGCTGTCGAGATTTCGCGTCGCCCGCGGATCGCCGTCCCGATACCCGTTGTCGATCGGACGGACCGGCCGGCCCTGGTAGGTCTCCGTGTCGCCGCGCTCGTCGATCCACCGGGCGCGCAGCGGCGGAAGGCCACGCCGGACGTCGATCACCACATCGGGATCCGTGTAGGGCCCTGAGGTGTCGTAGAGGACCACCCGGTCCCCGGTGCTCAGCGGGACTTCCCGCATCGGAACGCGGATGTCGGGCCGCGACCCCACGAGGTAGGTCTTCCGTGATCCGGGGAATGCGACGCCGCTGGTTGGCACGCGCTCTTCGATCGTGGTCACTGGATACTCCTCCCTACGCCGGTGTGAACCGGATCAGGTGCTAACGGTCGGCGGCCGGTCCTGCCGCCCTCTCAGCCCCGGAACGCGGGGCTCCCGTGGGACGAGCTCCACCCTAGTGCATGCCGGAACCCGGCGGTCATGTCACAGCCAATCTTTGCGGCGAAAAACCCAGTACAGCACCACCACACCGATCAGGATGATCGCGCTCGAGGTGAGGAGGCCGGAGAGGCGGCCGAAACCGGGATACGGCACGTTCTGGCCGTAAAAGCCGGTCACCGCGGTCGGTACGGCGATAATCGCCGCCCAACTCGTCACCTTCTTCATGATGGTGTTCAGACGGTTGCCCTGAATGGTCAGATTTGCTTCCAGCATGGTGGCGACCATGTCCCGCAGCGAATCGACCTGCTCGCTCACCCGGAGCAGATGGTCGTACACATCCTGGAAGTACGGCATCAACGTCGGCCCGACGAGCGGGGAATCGTGCCGCAGCAATTCGTTGACGACCTCGCGCATCGGCAGGACAATGCGCCGCAGCCGCATGAGATCCTTGCGCACCAAGAATGATTCACGCTGCACGGCACGGATCTGGTCACGGGATTCGTCGAAGAGCTTGTCCTCCAACGCGTCCACCCGCTCGTCCAGCCGCTCGGTGACGGTGAAGTAGCTGTCGACGATGCAATCCAGCAGGCCGTACAGCAGAAAACCGACGCCGCATTCCGCGAGGTTGGCGAGTTCGTCCCATCGCGCCGTCACCCGCTCGATGTCGAAGCCGGTGCTCTTGCGCACGGTGATGAGCGCATTCCGCGTCACGAAGACCGCGAGCTCATGCGCCGCCAGCGTGCCGGGCGCGCCGGGATCCACCGGCGTGCCGGGATCCGCTACGGCATAGCACGACAGAAAAAGATGGGACCCGTAGTGGTCGAGCTTCGGCCGCTGTCCGGGATGAACGGCGTCCTCCAGCGCGAGGACGTGCAAGCCGAACTCCTCCTCGATGAGCTGGAGGTCGTCGCCTTCCGGTGGGCAGAGATCCAGCCAGACGACGGCGGCCGGATCGGTGACGTAGTCGGAAATGTCCGCCGCCGGAAAATCCTCCTTGGCTAATTTTCCGTCACGGTACAGGCGGGTGCGTGGCATCGGCTACCCTCCGGACCGGCCCGGCGTGCCGGCCCGCGGCCCCGGACCGTCCGCCGGCGACACCGGGGCAGCGGAAGTCGTCACTGCACCGTGCTGCAGCAGTAACGGCGTTGTCTTCCGCTCGACGACGAAGGACAGGAACGGCACGAATCCCGCGGCGGCCATGAAGAACAACCGAAGAGGTTTCAAGCGATACCGCAGCGTCAGTTCCAGGCAGGTCAGGCAGTAGATGACATAGAGAACTCCGTGTGCGGTGCCAACGTACTTGGCGACGTACGGGAAATGCGCGAGGTGGTTGAGCGGTACGCCGACGAAGACCAGGATGACGAGGCCGGTTCCGACGATGTAGGCGAGAAGACGGTACCGGCCGAGCGGGGTGGTGACGAATTCCGCCGCGGACATCCGCGGCATCGACTGAGTCTGAGCCGACGGTTCGGTCATCGCCGGGCGTCCGCGCGGGCATTCAGCCGGGCAAGGTAGGCGTTGTACGCGGCAAGTTCCTCGTCGTCCTCCTCATCAGGGGCATTCGGCACGGGGAACATCCACGTGCCGCCGTCCGTGGCGGCCTCCGCCGGCGCCGCCGGTGTGGGTGGATGCCCGGATGGGACTCCAGGCGGCTCACCGGCGCCACCCGCCGGCCTCGGCCGTCGCTCCGGGTGGGCTTCCTCGTACAACAAACGCCACCACCCATAAATCACGATCAGGGCCATCGCCCACCACTGGAACGCGTACAGCGTGTTCTGCAACGAACCGCGAGGGGACACCGACACGTCCCACTGCCAGTGGCCGAGGAAACAGAAACCCGCCACGATCACGACGAGCAGAAGATGCCGCGGCCACCACCGCGGCCGAAGCGCTGTCCGCAGCACGCTTCTCACGCTACCCTCGCGGGAGACTCTGGTCGTCGGCTGTCGTGGTGTCGATCCGCCGCTGCACATACAGGACGGCCACGTCGTCGGCCAACGGTCCGCCGTTGCGATCGGTGACTTCGTCGAGGAGCGTGTCGAGGAGCATCGCGGGTTCGGGGATTCCTTGATATCGCTGGACGAGTTCGACCAGCCCGCGCTCCCCGAGCCGCGGACCCGTGCCGCCGTCCGCATAACCCTCGATGAGACCGTCGGTGAAACAGAGCAACGACCACGCTGGACCGAGGGTCAACGGCGTCGCCGGAACGTCCGGGTCGTCGAGAATCCCGAGGGCGACTCCGCCGTCGACGTCGAGCGTCTCGACCCGTCCGTCGCGGAGGACGAGCGGGGCTGGATGGCCGGCGAGATACACCCATCCGTCATGTGCCGTCCGGTCCAGGACGACCATGCACGCGCTGGCGAAGACCTCCTCGCCGTGCCGCTCCCGAAGCAGCAATTCTTGAACGGCGGGCAGAACGTGATCGGCGTCCAAGCCGGCGAGCACCAGCGCGCGCCAGCCGACCCGTAGGCAGACGCCGAGCGCGGCTTCGTCCGGGCCGTGTCCGGAGACGTCGCCGATGAGCAGCCAGACCCGACCGTCGTCCGTCTGGATCGCGTCAAAGAAATCGCCACCCAGCTGGGCGAGCGCCCGGCGTGGGCGGTATCGCGTGACGACGGCGAGCGGCGCGTCGCCGAGGAGTGGGACGGGGAGCAGTCCTCGCTGGAGCCGGACATTCTCCCGCTGCCGGGCCTGCGCGGTCTGCAGAGCCCGCAGAGACGCCTCGGTCCGCTTCCGTTCCGCGGCGTACCGAACCGCCCGCACGAGCAGCGGCGCGTCGATTTCGGTGCGGACGAGGTAATCCTGGGCACCCGCCGCCATCGCCGTCATTCCACCGTGCTCGTCGCCGTCGTCGGTCAGCACGACCACAGCCACGTCCGGCGCGAAATCGTGGATTTCCCGGACGGCGTCGAAGCCGTCGATATCGGGCAAGGTGAGATCGAGAATCACGCAGTCGATAGGAACGTCCGCAAGGAAGCGGCGCGCTTCGTGGAACGTCGCGACCCGGCTCACCCCCGGGATGGCCGGAGCGAGATAGTCGGCCACCAACGCCGCATTGGCGTCGTCGTCTTCAACGATCAGAATCCGCGGGGAAAGGCGGGCGCTGCTGCTCGGCGCCGGTCGTCCATCCGGGGCGATCGCTGGGTTGGCGTGACCTGCCGTCGCCGACACCCGTCTCCTCCCCTGCTGTTGGCTGTAACGGTCGCCTCTCACGATAAGTTCCGGTCGCTTGGGGTTTCCCCACGCCGCCGGGCGGAGGCGGCGGCGCGCGGTCGGGCCGGGCGTCCGGCTGGCGGTGACCGGCAGGAGCCGGCGCGCGGAGTGGGCGCACGGATCCGCCGGAAGGCCAGGCGCGTCGACCCGCCGGAAGGCCGGGAAGGCCGGTGCGGTGATCCCGGCCGTACGGGCGATCGGAGTGAACCAGAGCCCTGTGGGGGCCGTCTTTTCGGTATGACGCGCGCCGGAGCGGACGAGGCGCTGGTCCGTGCCCTGTACGAGCAGCACGGACGGGTGCTCTTCGGCTACGTGCTCCGGCTCGTTGACGGCGATCGTGGCCGAGCCGAGGACATCGTGCAGGAAACGATCATCCGTGCGTGGCGCCATCCGGAAGCCCTCGCCAGGGATCCGCACGCCATCCGGCCATGGCTCTTCACAGTGGCGAGGAACCTCGTCGTCGACGCGCATCGCGCCGTGCGGGCTCGTCCGCCCGAGGCCGGTCCGGAGGGGCTCGGCGTGGTGGCGGCGGAGGATGACGTAGTCGCCGCCGTCGACCGTGCGCTCGAGGCGTGGCAGGTGGCCGACGCCATCAACGCGCTCAGCCCGGACCACCGCCGGGTGCTCATCGAGACCTACTACCGCGGCCGATCCGTCGCCGAAGCTGCGGCGGTACTCGGAATTCCCCCGGGAACGGTGAAATCGCGGACGTACTACGCCCTCCGCGCCCTCCGGCTCATTTTGGAAGAGAGAGGGGTGACCGAACGGTGACCCCCGCGTGTGCCGAAATCCGGCTCTCGCTGGGCAGTTACGTGCTCGGCGCATTGGACCCCGGAGAGCGCGGCCAAGTCGAAGCGCACGTCAGCAGCTGCGCCGACTGTCGTGACGAGCTCGCCTCGCTTGCCGCGCTCCCCGGCCTGCTCGCCCGGGTGAGCCTGCCGGAGGTGACGGCGACTCCGGCAGACGTGGACGCCGCCTTGCTCCCCCGGTTGCTTGCCCGGGTCACGGCTGTGCGCCGCCGTCGGCGGGCGAGGTGGCTGATCTCGACTGCTGCCGGGGTCGCCGTCCTTGCCGCTGTGATCAGCGGAGTTGTCGTGGTCGCTCACCCGGGACCGTCAAGCGGAATCGTCGCGCGTGGCTGGGATCCGGCTACCGGGATCACCGCTGCGGTGAACGAGTGGCCTCGCGCCTGGGGCACTGCGCTGCAGATTCAGCTCTCCGGTGAGACGACCGGCGCGTACGACGGGCGCTGCCAGCTCATCGTGATCGGCACGGACGGCCGTCGGGAGGTGGCGGCAAGCTGGACGGCGACCCCGTCCGGGCACATCGTTGCCGCCGGTGCCACGAGCATGCGCCCGGCGGAGATCGCGTCATTTCACGTGGTGCGCTCCGACGGCACCGTGCTGGTCGCTGTTACCCCGCCGGCTGCGGCCCGTTGAGCACGCGCTCGGCGACTCGGCCGTTGTCGCGTGCGCGGGCGGACCCATGACGGCGCGTCGGCGTCCATGACGGGACGTGCGCGAGCGCGCCCATGACCGGTAGCATCGGAGCCATGACGGCGGCGGTCGAACTCGTTCTCATCAAGCGGCGTACGGTCGACCTCTGCCGGGTGGCCAGCTGTTTGTGTCCAGCCTGCTAGTCCGCGAGATCACGCGTGCCTGTGCTCGCGGTGGTTTCCTAGCTTGCCGCCAGCCAATGGAGGGACACCGATGATCCCGCTGACCCTCGCGGACCGTTCCGGGTCGCCGCGCATGCCGGGGCGTCCGCTTTCCGCCCAGCCCGCAGTCGGGACTGGATTCCGAAGGCGGGTCGTATTCATGTCCACAACAAGCCGTGTCTCTAGGTAAAGCAATACGCCGTGTCGCTAGGTAAAGGAGCATTCGCATGAGCAGACAGCAGGTACTCGTCGACGCCGATTGGGTCGAGGCGCATCTCAACGATCCGAACGTCGTCGTCGTCGAAGTCGATGAAGACACGTCGGCGTACGACAAAGGCCACATTCGTAACGCCGTCAAACTGGACTGGAAGAAAGACCTGCAGGACCCGGTCCGCCGGGACTTCGTCGACAAGGCGGCGTTCGAACGGTTGATGTCCGAGCGTGGAATTTCCAACGACCACACCGTCGTGCTGTACGGCGGCAACAACAATTGGTTCGCCGCTTATGCGTACTGGTACTTCAAGCTGTACGGTCATCGGGATGTGAAACTGCTCGACGGCGGCCGTAAGAAGTGGGAGCTGGAGAGCCGGGAATTGACCCAGGAGGTTCCGGTCCGGCCGCGCACCACCTACGTGGCAAAGGATCCGGACACCTCGATCCGCGCCTTCCGCGACGAAGTGGTGAACTCGATCGGCAAACTCAACATCATTGACGTGCGGTCACCGGATGAATTCAGTGGCAAGCTGCTCGCACCCGCGCATCTGCCGCAGGAATCCGCCCAACGCCCGGGGCATGTGCCGACAGCGAAGAATGTGCCGTGGAGCAAGGCGGCGAACGACGACGGCACGTTCAAGTCGGACGAGGAGCTGCGCAAGCTCTACGCCGAAGCAGGCGTCGATTTCAGCAAGGACACCATCGCCTACTGCCGGATCGGCGAACGGAGCGCGCACACCTGGTTCGTTCTGCACGAGCTGCTCGACCAGCCGAACGTGAAGAACTACGACGGCTCCTGGACCGAGTACGGCTCGCTGGTCGGCGTCCCCATCGAGCTGGGGAGCGGGTCCTGATGTGCGGTGCGCTGACGGATTTGCCGACTGAAGTGGACGCCGGCAAGCAAGCGGTCATTCAAGGGGTGGTCCGCCGCGGCGACGCACCCGTCCACGGCTACGTGCGGCTTTTGAACGCGGACGGCGAATTCGTGGCTGAGGTGCCCACCTCCGCGACCGGTGCTTTTCGGTTTTATGCCGCGCCGGGGACGTGGACCGTTCGGGTTCTGGTGCCGGGCGCGACGGCTGACCGCGAGGTCCAGGCCGACCTCGGCGTCGTGACAAACGTCGAGGTGGAGCTCCCCGCCTGACACGATCCATCCGGGCCGGGGAGAACAGCCCGGTGGCGTCGTTCCCCCGGCCCGGCTAGGCCTCGGCGCGTCCGGGGCCCGTCTGGACTACGCGTCCGTCATCGGCCATTCAGCGGCGCTCCGCGTCGGCACCGCCGGATCCGGTCTACGCCGGCGCGGCGCGGTCCGTCGGCTGATCGGGTGGTTTCTGGATCGCACTCTCAAGGTCATCGCCGGACAGTTCTTGATGCGGCAAGCGGTGCAATCCGCCGTCCGCTTGTCGGCGGGCGAAAATTGCGGAGCGGGTGCCGATCGATAGAGCGTGAGTACCGTAACTGAGCCGCGCGGCGTGGAGCCCATGCAATTACTGGCGCATGGCTTGCCGCTCTCCTTGCTGTGGGATTTGGTTGACCCTGCCGGCCCGGCGAGCGAAGAATTGCTGGAGAACGAGACGTGACGGGTTTGCCGACGCCGGCCCTAGACTGACCCTGTGCCCAAGGGGAGTTCTGACCGTCCGTCGACGCGCAGCGCCCAGTGGCAAGGCCGGTTGCGGTCGAAGGGTTATCGGCTCACCCCGCAGCGCCGGCTCGTGCTCGAGGCCGTCGCGGCACTTCGGCACGCCACCCCCGAAGAGATCATCAATTACGTGCGCGAGGTCGCCAGCGGCGTGAACATGTCCACCGTGTACCGCACGCTCGACCTTCTCGAGGAACTCTCCTTGGTGACCCACACGCACCTCGGCCACGGCGCGCCCACCTACCACGTCGCGGAGGATGCCGGGCATGTGCACCTCGTCTGCAGCAGCTGCGGCGCCGTCACCGAGGTCGGGTCCGAGGTTGTCCAATCACTGATCCAGCGATTGGACGACGAGCATGGATTTGCCGCAGACGTTCATCATTTCGCCATCTTCGGGCGGTGTTCGACATGTCGGAGTACGACATGAGCGCGGTTCGCAGTCCGCTTCTCGATATGCCGGGCGCCGTACCCGCATCTGAACCGGATCAGGCGGTGGCTGGGCACTACGGCGACCCGCTGGGTGAGCAGCGCCTGCTCGCATCGGGCGATGGGTTCGTCGACCTGTCGCATCGCGGGGTCGTGCAGATCAGCGGGCCGGACCGCTTGCGGTGGCTGAATGATCTGACGACGCAGCGTCTCATCGACCTGCCGGCTCAGACGGGCACCGAGACTCTGGTGCTCAGCCCCAACGGTCACGTCGAGCATCACCTCATGCTCGTCGACGACGGCACGACGACGTGGGTGCACGTCGAGCCCGGTACGGCCGGTGGTCTGGTGGATTTCCTTTCGTCGATGCGGTTTCTGCTCCGGGTTGAGGCGCGTGACGTCACGGACGACTGGGCCGTGGTGTGGCAACCGGTCGATCAGCCGCACCCGGAATTCCCGACGCGGGTCGACCCTCGAGCCGACGCCCTGCACGGCCGCGAGCTCTTCATACCGAGAAAGCAGTTCCCGGCGGTCATCGCCGATTTCGGCCGGCCGGCAGGAATTGCGGCGTGGAATGCGCTGCGTATTGAGGCCGGACGCCCGCGGTTCGGTGTCGACACGGACCACCGTTCGATTCCGCATGAGCTGGGCTGGATCGGTTTTGCCGTGCATCTGAACAAGGGGTGCTACCGCGGCCAAGAGACCGTCGCTCACGTCGCAAATCTCGGCCGCCCGCCGCGGCGACTCGTGCGGCTGCACCTGGACGGCAGCGTCCGCGAGCAATTGCCCGCGAAGGGCGCGCAGGTTCTCGTCGCCGGCACGGTCGCCGGCCATCTCACTTCAGCGGCGTATCACCATGAGCTCGGGCCGATCGCGCTTGCTCTCGTCCGGTACGCGGTGGACGACAGTGCCGCCGCTATTGTCCGCGATGCCGACGGTACGGATCGTGCGGCGACGATCGAACCGATCGTGCGAAAAGAGACCGAGCCGCCGCCGGGCCAGCGTGCCCGGATGACGTTGCGCGCCGGGCTCAGTCGACGTCCAGCACAAGAGTGACCGGCCCGTCATTGGCGAGTTCGACCAGCATGTCGGCACCGAAGACGCCAGTCGCGACCTCAGCTCCTCGCCGGCGGAGTTCGGCTACGAACGCCTCGATGAGCGGTTCGGCTGTTGCTGCCGGTGCGGCGGCGTCCCACGATGGACGGCGGCCTTTACGGGTGTCGCCGTACAGGGTGAATTGGCTGACGACAAGAATCGGCGCGCCGGTTTGTGCGCACGACAACTCGCCGCGCAGGATGCGCAGCTCGTGCACCTTCACGGCGAGCGCGTGAGCCTGCCGCACGGTGTCGGTATGGGTGACGCCGACCAGGACAACAAGACCGGGTCGAGTTATTTGCCCGACGGTACGGCCGGATACGGTAACCCGCGCGTTGGTGACCCGCTGCACGACCGCCCGCACAGCCCTATGCTGCCATGCCCGGTGACGGGTGGATCGCCGTGAGACGGGCGCCGTTGCGTCTGATGCGCGTGAGCGGCCCGCGAGCCCGATCCGCCGTCCGGGGGCAGTGTTCAGCGGCCGAAGAGTCCCCGCTTTTTCTTTGTCGTGGCCGGCCGGGGCTGAACGACGGGTCGCGGCGGAGGCGCCGGTGCAGGATCGTCGAGGCCGAGGCTGGACAGTTCGCGCAGCAGTGACGCGGTGTCGGTCAGTTCCCGGGACACGATCGGCGCGGGCGGTTCCGGTGCGGGTGCGGGTTCGTCTGGCGGCTCGTCCTGGCTGGGCTGCGGCAATTCCGTCGCACCCGTCCGACTGAATTCCGAGAGCATCGCGGTCGCCGCGGCAAGATAGCTGGTGTCGGGAAATCCGGCGCTCTGTGGTTCGGTTCCGGCCGGGCCTGCGGCTGGCGTGACTGCGGGGCCGGCCGCCGCGGGTGCCGGGCTGTATTCCGGCGGTGTCCACGCCGCCGGAAATTGCGCCGGCTCGACCGGCGGAGCATATCCGCTGTGTCCAGAGGGCGGGAATTCCGCCGCGGTCTGGTGCACAGGCGACGTGCCATGCGGGTCAAGGCTGGTTAGCGGGACGCCGCTGGGCGGTACCTGCGCAGCCGGCGAACCGATGCCGGGTGTTTCCGGCGGGACCGTCACGGCGTATTCCTCAGCAACAATGGGAGGAATCGCAGTTCCCCGTTCATCGGCGACTGGCGGCGCCGTGGCGGCGGAGTCGTCAGCGAATGGTGAAAGCTCGGGAGTGAATTCCGCTGGCGGCGGCGTAACGGCGAACTCGCCGGCTGTTGCCGGCGGCGTGGCAGTGAATTCGGCGGCTGTCGCCGGCGGCGTAACGGCGAATTCCTGCTCGGTTGACGGAAATGCGCCGGCAAGAGGCGCATCGTCAGCAGACCGTTCGGATTCGGAGGTGTCTGCGGTGACGTCAGCGGCCGCAATCTCCGCCGGCGCGCTCGGAAGGGTGAGGGTGAATTCCATCGGTGCACCGGCGGCAAGACCATCGAGACGGGGAGGTTCGACGCCGGTCTCGCCCGGCGGAGAAACGTCCATCGCACCGAGACTCTCTGCGGCGACCGACGGTTCGTCCGGAGTCTCCGCGGTGACCGCCGGTTCGTCCGGAATCCCCACGGCGACCGAGGGTGCGTCGGTCCGTTCTGCGGCGACCGACGGTTCGACCGCCGTCTCCGTGGCCGCCGACGCTGTCGGCGCGTCCGCTAATGCCGTGGCGTTGGCCGACGGTGATTCCCACTCGGCGTTCGCGTCAGCTTCCGTCCGATCTGTCTCCTCGGCCGACTGGACGCCGGCCGAGAGCAACGCCTCCGCCCGCAGCAGGCGTTCCTTCTCACGCCGCGCCGCTTCGCGCCGCGCCCTCAAGTCGACGACTTCGGCAAGATGCTCGGCCCGGCGTAGTGCCTCGGCTTCCGCTTGTGCTCGAGCCAATTCCTCCGCTGCGGCCTGCCGAATCCGCTCACGCCGCAGCTCTTCCTCAGTCGGGCCTGACGGCGGTGGGGGCGGCGGCGGCGCGGGCGGTCGGATTCGCACGTCTTCCGGTACATCGAAGGGATCGACGAAGTTCTCCATCGATGCCGTGGGTCCAAGCACTTGCGACAACGCTGCGGAGACCCGGGCGAGCGGCCATTCGTCATCCAAGGCCAAGGTGTCCGGTGTGACAGCAGCCGGGCTCGCGTCCGCCGTTCCGCTCGGCAAGGCGTCTGCCGAGGCGGTCGCCACGTCGTCCATTGCCGCGTTCGCCACGGCCTCCGCTGAGGCGCTTGGTGCGTCATCCGTTGTCGCACGTGCCACGTCGTCCGTCGCCGGACTCCCGAATGTTTCGGCGGTTGCCGGATCGCTGACAGTTTCCGTCTGGATGCGGTCGTCTGCGTTAGCCGTCGGTGTCTCGCGGCTGGCGAAGGCCGCCGCCAACGCGGCGACCCGAGCGGCCAGACTCTCGTCGCCGTGCCCGTCTTCGTCCGCGGTGGTCGGCTCCGCGGTCTCCTCGGCGACCCCGAGTGTTCCGGCCGGTTCGTCCAAGCGGCGTGCCTGATCGTCTTCTGGCGCAAGCTCCTCTTCTACATCGACCAGACCGGCCTGGACGAGATTACGGATGATGGTTCCGGCTTCCAGCAAGGTGAAACCGCACTCCCGGGCCAGATCGGCCACGGTCCGCTCCCCGTCGATTTTGCAGAGCACCGACCATGTATCGGGATCCAACGTGACGTTTGCTTCTCCGCCGCGCGGGGCGAGCACCGGGACGGCGTGTGGTCCGTGCACCGCCGCGACGACGTCCGCCCAGGCTTGCCGGCGTCGCGCAACTTCGGCGAGCAAGTCGGCAACCGAAGTCGGCGGAGCGACGTCCTCTCGAGTCTTCTCGCCCTTGCGGAACCGCCAGCGGCCCGACGTCCAGGTCATCAGGTCGGTGAAGCCGTCCCGCAGCTGCTCGAGAACGAAGGCCTCGACGACCTCCCGTTCGACAAATCCCAGGTGGACGAGAAGCTCCCCCAGCCGCCAGCCCTGCAGTTCCGTGCGCTGCACCTCGAGCGCTTCCGCCAGGTCCTCGGGAACGAGCACATTGCTCGAGATCAACCGGGCGCCGAGCTGTGGACGCCGTCCAGGCACGGACACCGCGTAGACGAGGCCGTTCTTCAAATAGACGAGCGCTTCGTCCCCTGAATCATCGACGACATGCAGGCAACCGGTCGCCTGCTGCTCCGCCAAGGCGGTGAGCACCTCGTCCAGTGCGACGCTGCTCAGGTCGCCTTTGAGCACCTGGCGACCTCCTCATCAACCGGATGACGTACGCGACCGGCTCCGCGTTACCGAATGCGGGTCCCTGCTCCGTTGGCATCGGCAGGCGGCGGCTCGCCATTGAGCCGTCCGGACCAATCCGCCCTGCCCAGTTTTGGCCTCGAATCGGTATCTGATCGCACCAAGATGCCGTCGGCGTGACACGATAGGCGCACGGGGATGTGCTCTCCGTGCTCTTCGGGTGGGGGCGGAGTGGTCCTGGCGTGGAGGTGTCAGGTGGCGGACGACGGTCCTCGGCCGCGTGGTGGCAATCGGCGCATCGATCGGGTGTTGTCGCCGGAGTACCTGGAGGGTCTCAGCGAGCGATCCCTGGAAGAGATTCGTGAGCTGCGGCGGGCGGCCGAAGAAGAAGAAGCGGATCTCTCCTACCTGCGGAAACTGTTGCAGGGTCGGATGGACATCATCGAGGCCGAGCTGGCTCGCCGGCAGGGGGAGCTTGAGGAGACTGCATCGATCTTGGAAGAGCTGCCGAGGATTCTTGCGGACGAACCGACGACGCCGCATGGCCTGGGCCGACACTTGAGCATCGGGCCGTCGCGCATTACCGAGCATCGCCGTCTGGTGGAGCGACTGATCGCCGATTCGGATCTCTCCGCGTTGGCGGGGCGTACGTCGGATCAGTTGCGCGCGACGCTGGCTCGTTTCGCGGAGCACGAGCGTGTCATCTCTGAGCAACGACGGGCAGTGCAAGCGGTCATCGACGCGTGCGCTGCCGAGATCGCCCGTCGCTACCGGGATGGTGAAGCGCAGGTGGAGGCGCTGCTGCACCACCATCTTGAGGGCGACCGCTGATACCCGGCCGCTGATCCCGAGCTGGAGCTGCGGTCGCGTCACTGCCGTGGCCGTCGTTAACCCCGCCGGACTCAGCCTGCCGGGCAGCTCGCGCCGGCCGGCGGCAGACGGAGATCGATGAGATAGGCGTCGACGTAGTCGGTGACGCACGTCGTCTTCGGATACGCGGTGTGTCCTTCGCCGTTCCAGACGAGCAGATGTCCCGAACCGAGGAGCCGGGCGAGGTGTTCCGCACCCGAGATCGGGGTGGCTGGATCTCCGGTGGTGCCGATGACCAGGATCGGCGGAGCGCCGTGATCACCGATGGTGATGGGCGTATCGGGCGGCGCCTTCCAGAGACTGCAGAAGCCGAGGCCGGCGGCCGCCGCCCCGCCGAAGAGCGGATTGTCCGCCCGCCAGACCGGGGCGAGCGCCTCCGCCTGCTGGACGGTCGGCCGCTGCGTGGTATCGGCGCAGCTGATTGCCGCGTTCGCGTCTTCAATGTTGGTGTAACTGCCGTCTGGATTCCGCTCGTTGTATTCGTCATCCAACGCGAGGATTCCCGATCCGTCGCCGTGGGCGGCGTCGACAAGGGCACGGGTGAGTCTGCTCCACTGCGATTCGTTGTACAGGGCGGAAATCACCGCGAGCAGCACGGCCTGATCCTTGACGACCCGGTGGTCCCTGGTATTTCCGCTCGGGATTGGATGGCCGGCCGCGCGATGCATCAACGCCTCGACGTACCCGGCGGGATCCTTCCCCAGCGGACACGCGTGCGCAACGCAATCCGCTGCGTAATGCTGAAACGCCAGGGCAAAACCGGCGGCCTGGGCGCGGGTCTGCTCCACGGTGGAGAGCGTGGGGTCCACCGCCCCGTCCAGCACCAAAGCCCGCACCCGGTCGGGATATGCCGACGCGTACTCGGCGCCGAGCAGCGTGCCGTACGAATAACCGAGATACGTGAGCTTGGCATCGCCGAGTTTGGCCCGTAATGCCTCGAGGTCCCGGACGGTCTCCGTTGTGGAAAAGAAAGTCAAGGTCGTGCCGTATTTCGCGTAACACTCATCGGCGACCCGGCGGTCTTCGTTGATTTCTAATTGCCACTGCGCGCTGGTGGTAGGGTCGGCCGGCAATTCGAGCTCGGCGTCCTTCTCGGTGTCCGGTATGCAGCGGAGCGGCGACGAGAGCCCGACTCCGCGGGGATCGAAGCCGATGATGTCGAAGCGCTGGAGAATTTCAGCCGGAAATTCGGAAACAGCCAGCTCGATAGCGGCTTCGACACCGGACGCACCGGGCCCGCCGGGATTGATGACGAGTGAACCGATGCGGTCGCGTTGATTCGTCGCGCGGATCCGTACGACGGTGATACTGACCGTTTTCCCGTTGCGCGGATGGGCCCAGTCGAGCGGCACGGTGAGTACCGCCCGCGCAAAGGTGAGGTTGCGGGGAGCGGCCGAGCCGAGAGCCTCCCGGATGCGCGTCGTGATGTCAGTGAACGACAGATCGCTGGCGAACGCCGCGGGATCCGCAGTCGGATCGGCTGGTGCGCTCGCCTCGGGCGTCGCAGCAGAGGAGGCCACCTGCTGCGGGGTGCTTGACGCCGACAGCACTGAACCGACGGGATGACGCGGTGGACTCACCGTGCACGCCGTGAGCATCGTCAGGCCCGCGAGGCCGAGAACGAGGAGCCTGGTGGCACGTTCCGGCGTATGCATCGGGCCGCTCTCCGTCTCTCGACCGATTCCGTGGTGCCGACAGGCTAACGAGTGTGGCCGGCGTCCGGTGCCCCTTGCCGGCCTTGCAGGGTGCAGCCGGCCGGCGCTTGCATGGCCTTGGCGGGTGCTTCCAGCGGGCGCTTGCATGTGCAAGCACCATGCGGAAGACTGGCCGCATGGCCACTCCTTTCAACATCGGCGATTTCATCCGCGAGCAGCGCCGGCTGGCCCAGATGTCGCTTCGGCAGCTTGCCCGGATCGCGGGTGTCTCCAACCCCTACCTCAGTCAGGTCGAGCGTGGACTTCGCCGTCCGAGCGCCGAGATCCTGCAGCAGATCGCGCGCGGTCTGCGCATCTCCGCAGAAGCCTTGTACGTGCGGGCGGGAATCCTCGACGAGCGCACCGCGGACGGCGCCGTGGTCGATGCGGTCCTGGCTGACCCGCATCTCCTCGAGCGGCAGAAACAGACGCTGCTGGAGATTTACGACGCATTCCGTAAGGAGAACAGCCGACGCGCTGCTGACACGTCGGCTGCTCGCGCGTCGTCCGAGCCGGCGGCGTCCGCTGCGGATCGGCCGTCGGTGAACGCGTTCGCCGGCATCGTCGATGACGTCGCCGAGGACGGCGGGGACGTTGCGGAGTCCGCGGTTTCCGGCACCGACCAGCGGGCAGCCGCCCGCTCCGCCGCGGATGCGCCGCCCGGCGAATCCGCTCTGGGAGGGCGGACGCCCGGTGCGGGTGGGCGGCCGTCGGCTGCGGGAGGGCGGATGTCGGGCCGGCCCGGCACCACTCGCCCGCGGCCGGCGGGCTCCCGGCGGACCGGCGATCGCGAGGAGGGGCCGGTCGATGGGCGTGCGTGACGATTTCTTGCGTCGGTTGCGGCGCACGATCGGCGACCAACCAACGTATCTTCTCGTCGGTGCTGCGGATTTTGTCGCCGAGCAGGCCCGTCGCACTGTGCAGGATTTACCGAACACGGTGACGGGGTGGCAGGAGCGGTACCGTGACGCACCGATGCGGGCCGCGGGACTCCTCGTCGGCCAGGCCGCACGGATCACCTTGCGGGCTGGGCAGGTCTACGACGAGCTGACCCGCCGCGGCCGGCGGGTGGTGGACGGCGAGGATGCGGTCCAGACCGAGGCGGGCGCGGAGGCTGAGGAGGACGAGCCGTTCGTCCGGGAGCCGTTCATGCCGGAACCGTTGCACCCGCCGGCCGGTCGGTCGGGACGGTCCGGAAACGCGACGCGATCGGGCGCTCGATCCCGCTCGGCATCGCGTCCGAAAGGCTCGACGTCCGGTTCTCCCAGCAACACACGCCGGGGGAAGGCCGCGTCGTCCGGATCGTAAGGTGGCCGTATGGCGGAGATGACCTATCGGCAACTGGGCGCAAGTGGACTGACCGTCTCGACTGTCGGTTTGGGCTGCAACAACATTGGACGTCGGCTTGACAAGGACGCCACGGCGCGGTTGGTGGACGCTGCGTTGGACGCCGGAATTACGCTCTTCGACACCGCCGACGTGTACGGCGCCGAACCGGGTGCCTCGGAAGAGATTCTCGGCGACGTTTTGAGCGGACGCCGCGGGCAGGTCGTGCTGGCCACCAAATTCGGGAAGCCGATGCGCGGAAAAGTTTTGCCCGAACCGGTTGCCCGAGGCTCTCGACGGTACATTCGAGCGGCGGTCGAGGGGTCGCTGCGCAGACTCCGCACCGATTACATCGATCTGTATCAGATGCATGAACCGGATCCGCGGACGCCGATCGAGGAGACGCTTCAAGCGCTGCATGAACTCGTCATCGAGGGGAAGGTCCGTTATATCGGCTCATCGAATTTCGCCGCTTGGCAGATCGTGGACGCCGACTGGGTGGCGCGCAGCGCAGGGACAGAGCGTTTCATCAGCGCGCAGAACGAATACAGCCTGCTCCGTCGCGATGTCGAAGCCGATGTCGTTCCGGCCTGCGAGCATCTCGGCGTCGGGTTGCTGCCCTATTATCCGCTCGCCAATGGCTTGCTGACTGGAAAGTACCGCCGCGGAGAGCGGCCGTCGGAAGGGCGGCTTGCAGAACCCGGCCGTGAGTCCGATCTCGCTGCCGCGCCGTGGGACGTCATCGATGCCTTGGAAGACTTCGCAAAGCGCCGGGGCATCGGCCTCCTCGACGTCGCGATCGGCGGGTTGGCCGCCCAGCCTGCGGTGGCCAGCGTCATCGCCGGGGCGACCCGGCCGGAGCAGGTGCGGGCCAATGCCCAGGCGGGATTATGGGAGCCCGACGCCGCCGATCTCGCTGAACTCGATCAGATCACCGGCGGGTTCACCGGGCGCTCGGTATGATCCAGGCATGAGCATTCTGCTTGCCCCGCTGGCACTGTTCTTCCTGCTCGTGCGGTTGGCCGCGCTCGTCGCCGGAATCGTCGCGCTCATTGATGCCGCCATGACACCGGCGGGTGCATTCGTGGCGGCCGGCAAGGCGACCAAGCAGGTCTGGGTGACGATTCTCGCCGTCACCCTAGCGGTTCTCCTGATCTTCTCGTTCATCAGCTTCTTTGCACTTGCGGCGGTCGTTGCCGTCATCGTCTATTTCGTGGACGCGCGGCCGGCGTTGCGGAGGGCTCGCCAGTAGGACGCCGAGGCGGAGCGTCGGAATGGTCCGCATCCAGGTGGTCCGCGGGGACATCACCACCCAAGACGTCGACGCGATCGTCAATGCGGCCAATTCGTCGTTGCTCGGCGGCGGCGGGGTCGACGGTGCCATTCACCGGCGCGGCGGGCCGGAGATACTTGCAGCCTGCCGGGAATTGCGCGCCACGAAATATCCGGAGGGCCTGCCGGCCGGTCAGGCCGCGGCCACCACCGCCGGGCGATTGCCGGCGAAATGGGTTATCCACGCCGTCGGCCCGGTGTATTCCCGCCGTGAGGATCGGTCGCATGTGTTGGCTTCCGCCTACCGTGAGGCACTGCGGGTCGCGGATGAACTGGGCGCTCAGACGGTTGCGTTTCCGGCGATTTCCGCGGGCATTTACGGATGGCCTGCTGATGACGCCGCCCGAATCGCCGTTCGCACCGTCCGGGGGACACCGACCACGTCGGTCCGCGAGGTGCGGTTCGTCGCGTTCACTGACGAGGTTTACGACGCGTTCGTCGACGCCGTAGGCCAGGGCACTTCCGGCGAGGGGTAGAAGTTCACGCCCAGCTCCTGCCAGCGCGGACCCTGGGCCGCCAACCGGAGCCGGTACTCCTGCCAGGATCGCTCGGATTGCGGCGTCCAACCGATTTCCGCAATGCCGGCCATCCGCGGCCAGGCGAGGTACTCGATATCGGCCATCGTCCGGATGGTCTCGCTCCACAACGGCGCCTCCACCCCCAGCACATCGCCGTCTGGAGCGATCATGGTTGGGTCCCAGGCATAGGCTTCTGCGACGCTCACCGGCCCGGCCCACGTGAGTCCGAGCCGGCTCGTCGCGGTGTATTTCTGGTCAAGGTAGGCGTGATCCGCTGGTGCCGCAACAAGGCGCATGCCACGGGCCAGAGCTTGGCGGGCGGACGCCATGCCGTCGCGGAAATTCCAGTACTCCGCTACCGCCGATGCGTCGAGTGAGCCCTTGGCGATTTCCGCCCAACCCATGAGAGTCTTGCCATGCGCCTCAACGATCGCCTGAGCTTTCTGCACAAACGCCGCATACTCGGACGGCGGTGTGCTCATCGCTTCATCACCGCCGAGGTGGATGTACGGTCCGGGGGTGAGTGCGGCCAGCTCGCCGACCACATCGTCGACGAATTGATACACCGTCGGGTTGCTGATGCAGAGCGAACTGAAACCGACGCCGGTGCCGGTGTAGGGGCGGATCGGCTTACCGGAGCAAGCCAATTGCGGATATGCGACGAGGGCGGCGTTGACGTGGCCGGGTGTCTCAATTTCCGGGACCACCGTTATGAAATGCGCTTGCGCGTAGGCGACGATCGCGCGGTAGTCCGCCTGGGTGTAATAACCGCCAGGCCCGCCGCCGACTTCGGTCTTTCCACCGACTGGAGCAAGTTTCGGCCAGCTGTCAATGGCGATCCGCCATCCCTGGTCGTCGCTGAGGTGCAGGTGGAGCACATTGACCTTGTACAAAGCCAGTTCGTCGATGTACCGCTCGACGTCTGCAACCGGGAAGAAATGTCTGGCCACATCAAGCATCGCGCCGCGATACGCGAATCTGGGGTAGTCGACGATGCGGCCGCCGATCATGTGCCACGGACCGGGCTGCGGCGTGCGTGCCTCAATGCGTGCGGGCAGCAGTTGGCGAATGGTTTGGATGCCGTGGAAGAGCCCCTCCGGGGTACGGGCGACGAGGCGTACCGCGTCGCGGGTGATGGAGAGGTCATAGCCTTCCGTGCCGAGCTGCGGTTCGGTGTTGTCAAGCGCCAGCAGGAACGCGTTCGCCGGCGCGGTCGGCGCGGTGTCAATCGGAAGCGAAAAACCGGTGGCTGGGCGGAGTGCGGCGGCGAGGTCGTCAGCTATCGGCTCGAGGGTGTGGTCTGGGCCGATCCAGATCCGGGTTGCTGGGCTGAGCTGAAACGTCTCCGCCGGGTCGCTCTCCGCGAGCGCCGGCAGAGGCACAAGCCCTTTGGTGATTGCCCCGCCGCTCACCGCGGGACCGGGCCACGGCAGGGGCGACGCGGTAACCGCGGGCGAGCTCGGCGCGGCCGAAGCCGGCGGGAGCGTGTGATCAGGGTTGGTCACCGGTTGCGGCGTGCACCCGGTCACCGCGACGCCGACTGCGCAGAGCCCCATCCGGAACCATGCCAGCTTTGATCGCATCCGCGTCTTCCCTTCGACTCCCAGCCGAGGACGCCGGCCGGCCGACGGACGTTGCGCGCCGCGGGAATGCTTTCGCCGTTCCAGTGGTTGGGCTGGTCGCAGCGTAAGGTACGTGACGCACCGTGCCACGCGTCGAGTGGTGGTCCTCGGCGGGCTGACCGCCGTCGGAACGGAGGGAAGGCACCGTGCCGCGTTGGCTGTCGGCTCCCGAGCATGCACGGCACCGCACGGTCGCTGCTTCGGCGGGTGCTCCGTGGACGCCGCGACGCGTCGCGATGATCGCCGTCCACACCTCGCCGCTGGAGATCCCTGGGTGTGGCGATGCCGGCGGCCTCAACGTGTACGTGGCGCAAATCGCCCGGCGGTTGGCATCCCGCGGTATTGACGTTGACGTGTTCACCCGGGCCACCCGGCGGGACCTACCGCCGCAGCAACGACTCGCTCCGGGGGTCACCGTCCGCAATGTCGTCGCCGGGCCGTTGGAACCGCTGCCCAAAGACGAGCTTCCGGTGCATCTGTGTGCGTTCACCGCCGCGGTGCTTCGTGCGGAGGCGATGCGTGAACCCGGCTGGTACGACGTCATCCACTCCCATTACTGGCTCTCCGGTGAGGTTGGCCGGGTGGCGAGCCAGCGGTGGGGGGTGCCCCTCGTCCACACCATGCACACCTTGGCGAAAGTCAAGAACGCCGCGCTCGCCGAAGGCGATGTGCCGGAACCGGGCCGACGTGTCATCGGAGAAGCCGACGTTGTCGCCGCCGCGGATCGGCTGGTGACTAACACCTGGACTGAGGCGAGGCAGCTCGTTGACCTTTACGGCGCCGAGCCCGATCGGATCCGCGTGGTACCGCCCGGCGTCGAAACGGCGATCTTCCGGCCCGGTGACAGCGCCCGGGCTCGCCGTCGGCTGGGCCTTCCCATCGACGGGTGCGTCGTCTTGTTCGTGGGACGCCTCCAACCGCTCAAAGGGCCGGACATCGCGGTTCGCGCCGCAGCCGAATTTCTCTCCACCCATCCGGGAATGCGTTCGACGTTCCGCCTCGTCATTGTGGGAGGTCCGAGCGGGTCGCGCAGCACGGAGCCGGAACGGTTGCGCGCGCTCGCTGCCGATCTCGGGGTTGCCGATGCCGTCATTTTCGCCCCTCCGATGCCGCCGGATAGGCTCGTCGAGTTCTATCGCGCCGCGACGGTGACGATTGTTCCGTCCCACAGCGAATCGTTTGGCTTGGTGGCACTGGAATCGCAAGCCTGCGGCACGCCGGTGGTGGCCGCCCGGGTCGGCGGTCTGACGACGGCGGTGCGGGACGGCGAGAGCGGTCTGCTCGTCGACGGCCACGACCCCGCGAGGTACGCCGGCGCAATCGGCCGCCTTCTCGACCCGGGTCTGCGGGCCGAGCTCGTCCGCGGCGCGGTCGCTCACGCCATGCGGTTTCACTGGGACAACACCGTCGAGGGCATTCTGGGCGTGTACCGGGATGCCCTGGCTGAGCGCCGGACCGCGGCGACACAGCGGCTGGCGAGCCGCGTGGGCTAGGTCAACCCCGGACCTGTGCTGTGTGCGGGGGCGCGGTGACCCGACGGTCCGACGTCCTGTGCGGTGGCTGGGTCAACCCCGCGGACCTGGGCTCTGTGCTGCGGCAAGCCGTGCGGTCTAAGGGAATTCTCATCGCATGACCGGCGGGAGGACGTGGCGATCAACGGCGTTCCGTGTCACTATGCCGGAATGGAGCACATTCCCTTCCTTCGTCGTGGGCAGCGTCTCTCCGGTCGGGAGCGTCTCGACGTCGGGTACTACCTCCTGCAGCGGTACCGCGACGGCAAGAGCATTCGCGAAATCTGCCGCGAAACCGGATACAGCATCGGCCGGGTCCGCCGATTGCTCATCGATGCGGGTGTGCAGTTCCGCCGCAGGGGTGGCGCACGCCGGCGTCCGGCCACGGAGACCGGCTCCTGACCGGACGCGCCGGACGGCAATCCCGGACCGGACCGTGACCTAGCGGTCGGGCACGGGCGGCCAGGCCCCAGCCCGACGCTTGCGGACTATTGCCGTGCCGGATGGGCGGCAGGCCGGCGGCTGGGCGAGCGGATCTGTCTGGCAGGCTACGGGTATGCGTGATGGACAACCCGGAGCCCTCATCTTGTTGCGGCATGGCGAAAGCGAGTGGAACGCCACCAATCAGTTCACCGGTTGGGTCGACGTCGACCTGTCGCCGAAGGGAGAGCAGGAGGCTGCGGCGGCCGGCCGGATGTTGGCTGAGCGCGCCGAGCGCCCCGACATCGTTCACACCTCGGTGTTGCGCCGCGCCATCCGGACGGCGAATATCGCCTTGGACGCCGCCGGCTGGTCGTGGCTGCCGGTTCGCCGGAGTTGGCGGCTGAACGAGCGGCACTATGGCGCGCTGCAGGGCAAGGACAAAAAAGCCACCCTGCAGGCTTTCGGCGAGGAGCAATTCATGCTCTGGCGGCGGTCCTACGACGTGCCGCCGCCGCCGATCGCGGACGACGATCCGTACGCGCAGACCGGGGATCCCCGCTATGCCGAGCTGCCGGCCGAATTGTTACCGAAGACCGAGTGCCTCAAGGACGTCGTTGTGCGGCTCCTGCCGTACTGGTATGACGCCATCGTGCCGGATCTGCTCGCCGGCAAGGACGTCCTCGTCGTGGCTCACGGGAATTCGTTGCGGGCGCTGGTCAAACACCTCGACCAGATGTCGGACGCCGACGTCGTCGGACTGAACATTCCCACCGGCATTCCGCTCGTGTACCGCTTTGACGCAACGCTGCGTCCGCAGGTCCGCGGCGGGGAATACCTCGATCCCGAAGCGGCGGCGGCCGCGGCAGCGGCCGTCGCCAATCAAGGCCGATAGTCCCGGCTCCTCCGATGTGGTGAACGGTCGTCGTCCGCCGCAGCCGTCAGCGACGCTCTGGTGCCTCGGCCGCGGCATGCCATCGTCCCGTCGACGATAGGGCGCTAGGTCCGGGCAGCGACGCGTGCGTCCTCCGGCGACGCTTTGGATAGCCTGCGCGCCGGTGTGGTCAACTCGTCGCGGAGGACGTCGGCGTAGTTTCAGGCGCCGAGGTGGCTGACGGCGTGGTCTCAGGCGCGTTAGACGGGGACGCGGCAATGTCCGGCGGAGGACTGGGCAGGAACGTCCCAGCGGCCGCCGCGCCGATCACCGGTACCAGCAGGCCGGTCACCGGGCCGTTGATGCGGAAGTCGAGAGAAACATCGACCGTCTCCCCTGCCCGCAGTTCGGTGTCAAGCGGCCCGATCAAGACCGTGATTCGTTCCACCCCCGGCTGTACCGAGGCGGCCGGTGGAATCGTCGGCGAGCCAAGCGGGCTGGCGCTTCCGACTGGCGTCGGCGCGCCGCGACCGGTCACCGTGACCCCGACGAGCGTATCGGGCCGGGAGCCATGGTTGATCACACTGAACTGCACGTACGCGAAGGTCCCAGCCGGTGCGACATCGTCGTTCGGCAGCAGAATTTGTGCATCGCGCACGAGGAGTTGTGCAGAGACGTCGGTTGCCGCTGCTTGGAAGTTGGCAATTGCGTTCTCCAGTGGCGCGTTTGCGCCCGTCTCGCAAGCCGTGAGCGCAGTCGCCAGCAGCAGCAGGCAGAATCCGCCGAGGATGCGGCGAGCCGATCGGTGCACGGCGGAAGCTTATCCACCCGCCTGAGCTGCCGAACTCCCGGGTTGCCGCAGGGTCGCCAGGGTTGGACCGAGCGTGGTTGCGGCGGTGAAATCCGGAATGATCTTCGCGATGACGCCGTCGGCATGTACGGCGATGACGGTGAGCGGCGAAGCCCGATATTCACCGGTCAACACGCCGGCGGGGTCGACGACGGGCACCACGGTCGGACCGAGCCGTTGCGCGGTGGAGAGCAGCCAGGTGCGCTCGCCCGCGCCGCCGACGAGGAAAACGGTGAGGCGGTTGATCGCAGCCGCGTTGACCAACCGTTCCAAGGCGACCGTGCACTGGCAACGGCCGGGAACGATGGCAAAGACGCCGGGCCGCAAATCCCGTGTCCCGGTCGGCCCGCTCGTGGAGACCAGCAGCGCATCGGGGAGCAATCCGCCGACGTGACCCACCGGTGCCTGCGGCGAGGCGAGCGCCAGAGCGATCGGCGGTGGGCTCGGCCGCGTGCCGCCGGGGACCAGGACGCCGATGATGGTCGTCGCGATCGCGAAAACGACGAGAGCAAACACGGCGACGGGGACGATGAGACGCCGCCGGCGCAGCCAGTCGATGAGCAGCCATCGCTCCAACCGGCGGCGGCGTCGCTGCCAGCGTTGCTCACGTCGCCACGCCTCCAGGTCGCGCTCAAGCTCGCGCGCGTCGTCCGGGACGACGATCGGCTCGTCACTCGGACCGGTCAACCCGGAAGAATCTGATGATTCGGACGGTCCCATCGCTTCAGTATCCGCTCTCCCGGCACCCGATTGGGTGATGTGGACCGCGGTCTGGGTGTTCCGCGGTTCCCGCAGCTGTCGAAAAACAGGAAACCATTGCCAACCGGCGCGGATAGGCCGTCCGCTGCTCTGGGGGGAACGGTGTTCTCTCGCGTCGTCATGGTGGCGTGAAGGATGCGACCGTCCGCTGCCCAGGAGAACGAACCGACTGAGCCGATCGACCACGCGTGGTATCCTCTACACAGCGGAAGGGGTTTATGCCATATGACTTTCAAGGTTGGCGAGACGGTCGTCTACCCCCACCACGGGGCCGCACTGATCGAAGCAATCGAAACGCGGGTCATTAACGGCCAGGAGAAGACGTATCTGGTCTTGAAGGTCGCCCAGGGTGACCTTACCGTCCGCGTTCCTGCGGAAAATGCCGAATTCGTCGGGGTTCGCGACGTGGTGAGCCAAGACGGTCTTGACCGTGTCTTCGAAGTGCTTCGCGCTCCCCACACCGAGGAGCCGACCAACTGGTCCCGCCGGTACAAGGCCAACCTGGAGAAGCTTGCCTCGGGCGACGTCAACAAGGTCGCGGAGGTTGTCCGAGATCTCTGGCGTCGTGATCGAGACCGTGGACTTTCGGCTGGCGAGAAGCGGATGCTCGCGAAGGCGCGGCAGATTCTTGTCAGCGAACTTGCGCTGGCCGAAGGCACGAACGAAGACAAGGCTGAGGCGATCCTCGACGAGGTGCTCGGTTCCTAGCCTTCGGGCCTGTTCTCCACCCCTTTAGGGGTTGCACCGACACGGCTGACCTGATCAAGGCCCGTCACGCTGTTGCGACGGGTTTCCGCGCGCCTCATCGCCGTGACCAGGTCTCATCGCCCTGACGCGGTGCGATGTTTGCTGCGGTTACGCCGTTCAGCGGACGGCGCCGATGCCGACCTCTATCATGAGGCGGCGCTTCGCTCTCGGCGGGCGCCCCCGCCAACTTCTCGTGGAGCGAGTCATGCGGTCCGGTGCCAACCGTTCACCGAAGACGCCGAGTGGCGTGGTCGAGGTGCTGCGGCTTCTTGTCGTCGCGTTCTTCGCCGGAGTCGGGTACGAAGCCGCGCGGGCTGTCGGGGACTCGCATAACGTCCTTGGGCCGTTCAACGGCGCAGCCATCGGCATCATCGTCGGCTCCGGACTCGGCTACGTGCTCGGCGGCGTGCTCGGCCGCACCGCGATTTCCGCGGTAAGCCGGACCGAGGAGGCGCTCCGGGGGGTGTCGGCCGAGCACCTGGTGGCCGGCGTCTTCGGCGGCATGCTCGGAGTCGCGGTCGGCGCCGGACTGGCGTGGCCGGTCTTCCTCGTCCTCAAGCCGCTCTTCGCGTTGCCGCTCTTCGGCTTCGCGGTTGCGGTTGTTGGACTGCTCGGCTACCGGCTCGGATCGGCGCGCCGCGACGACATGCTCCGAATCTTCGCCATCCGGGCGGGCCTCCGGCCGAAGGCCGTGCCGACTGCCGCCCTGCCGCGACTCCTGGACACCTCGGTAGCGATCGACGGCCGGATCGTGGACGTCGTCCGCGCTGGTTTCCTGCACGGCACCCTGCTGGTGCCCACCGCTGTGCTCGGTGAACTGCAGGCGCTCGCCGACGCCGCCGATGACCTGCGCCGGGCGAAGGGCCGCCGGGGTCTGCAGACCCTCGAAACGCTGGCGCATGAGCCGGACGTCGACATCCAGATCCTGGAGGACGACCTGCCGACCGTTCCGGACGTCGACGCAAAGCTGGTTCGGCTTGCACTGGATGGGGATTACGCCCTGCTCACGCTGGACACCAACCTTGCGCGGGTCGCCGCGCTTGCCGGGGTGCACGTCATGAATCTGCACGCGCTCGCGTTGGCCCTGCGGCCGCCGGTGGTCGCGGGTGAAGATGTCGTCGTGCACTTGCTTCGGCCGGGAAAGGAACCGGGCCAAGCCGTCGGCTATCTGGACGACGGGACGATGGTCGTGGCCGAGCGGTGCCGTGATCGGATCGGCCAGGAGGTCACCGTGCGGGTCACGAGCGTCCTGACGACCGCGAACGGCCGCATGGTCTTCGGGCATCCCGCGTCGCACTCGCCGAACGGCGCTCTCCACGCCACCGACAGTCAGTCCGCGGCCATCCGGGACGGCGTCACGTGACCGTCGGGGCGGTTATCCCGGTGGCGGCGCCCGGTCGTACCGACATCTCGCCGGTGCATCCCATCGGCGGCGTTCCCATGATCGTGGGTGTCGTGCGTGCGCTCATCGAGGTGCTCACTGGTCCGTGCGTCGTCGTCACCGACTCCCACGTGGACGACGTACCTGCCGTGCTCGGTGCGCATCTGCCTGCCGCGCCGGGCCTGCGGGTCGTTTCGGTTGCGGCGGCGGATCGCAAGGCGATGATTGCCCACGGGTTAGCCGTCCTCGAAACCGATGTCGTCGCGGTGCAGGATGCCAACCGCCCTCTCGTTCCGGCCGAGGTCATCACCCGGGTTGTCGAAGCGGTCCGGAGCGGGGCGGATGCAGCCGTTCCCGTTGTCCCCGTGACCGATACCGTCAAGCAGGTTGACGAGCATGGGCGGGTCGTTGCCACCCTGCCTCGGGAGCAGCTCCGAGAAATCCAAGGACCCCGCGCGTTCCGCCGGGACGTCCTGCTCGCCGTGCTGCGCGGCTCCGACGACCTCGCCGGGCCGGCGGCGGAGGTTGCCGCTCTTCGGCGCAGCGGCGGGAAAGTCCAGGCTGTCGGCGGTGCAGCCGAGGCGTTCGCGGTTCGGCACGCCGTGGATGTCATCCGGGCCGAGGCCCTCCTGGCCGAGCGCCGCACGCCGTCGCCGAACCAGGCGCGGGACGCCGGGTGGCCCGCCGGCGGCCTGCGAGGTGTGCGATGACCGCCGCGCTGCTGCCCCGGGTCGGCATCGGGGTTGACGTTCACCCGTTCAGCCCGGACCGTCCGCTCTGGTTGGCCGGGTTGCACTGGCCCGGCGAGCCGGGACTGGCCGGGCACTCCGATGCGGACGTCGTGATCCACGCACTCTGCAATGCGCTGCTCTCCGCCGCTGGCCTGGGGGATCTCGGCACGCAGTTCGGTACCGCGGAACCGGAGTGGCGGGACGCCGCGGGCACCCGGCTGCTCACCGAGACCGTGCGGTTAGTACGGGACGCCGGCTACGCCGTCGGGAACGCCGCGGTGCAGCTGCTCGGCGAGAGGCCGAAGCTGCGGGAGCGGCGCACCGAGGCGGAACAGCTGCTCACCGAGACGGTCGGTGCACCGATCGCCCTCTCGGCCGCCACCACGGACGGCCTCGGCTTTCTCGGCCGCCGCGACGGGCTGGCCGCTGTCGCGACGGCACTAGTGTTCCCGGCCCGGTAACCGGTCGCCGCCGGCGGCATTCCTCCCCGTACCCTGGGACGCGTGCCGCTCCGTCTGCACGACACCCGTTCGCGAGGGCTGCGGGAATTCCAACCCGCGGATCCGCCCCGCGTGACCATGTATGTCTGCGGTGCCACGGTGCAAGCCCCGCCGCACATCGGGCATCTGCGTTCGGGCTTGGTCTTTGACGTCCTCGTCCGATGGCTTGCCGTGCATGGCTACGACGTCGTCTTCTGCCGGAATGTGACCGATATTGACGACAAGATTCTGCGGGTCGCGGCCGCGGAGGGAATTCCGTGGTGGCAGGTCGCGTACCGGAATTACCGCCTCTTTGATTCGGCTTATCGTCTGCTCGGTTGCGTACCGCCGACCGTCGAACCGTGGGCCACCGGCCATATTCCGCAAATCATCGCGCTGATTCGCCGCCTGATCGACGCCGGTCACGCGTACCCCGCCGGCGGGGATGTGTATTTCGCGGTACGCTCCTTTCCCGCGTACGGCGGGCTCTCCGGACGGGATCCGGACGCGCTGCAGGCCGGCGAGTCTGACGGCGTCCACAAGCGGGATCCGTTGGATTTTGCGCTGTGGAAGGGTGCCAAGCCGGGCGAACCGTCATGGGAGAGTCCGTGGGGACCTGGACGGCCCGGCTGGCACATCGAATGCTCGGCGATGTCCACGACGTATCTGGGTTCGACTTTCGACATTCACGGCGGCGGGCTGGACCTCCTCTTCCCGCACCATGAGAATGAATGCGCGCAGTCGCAGGCGGCGGGTGATGGTTTCGCGCGCTACTGGCTGCATAACGGTCTGGTGACGCTGCGCGGCGAAAAGATGAGCAAGTCGCTTGGCAACGTGCTGTCGATGGACCAGTTGCTCGAACTCGTCCGCCCGATTGAGCTGAGATATTACCTCATCGGCGCGCATTACCGCTCGACGCTCGATTTTTCGGAAGAGTCGCTGGAAGAGGCAGCCGCCGCGTATCGGCGTATCGAGGGTTTTCTCCTGCGCGCCCAGGAGTTGGTGGGTGAATTACCGGCTGCCGACCCGCAGACGGGTCTCATCGACCGGCTGCCGCCCGAATTCGTTGCCGCGCTTGACGATGACCTCGCGGTGCCGCGTGCGCTTGCCGTCATGCATTCGGTCGTCCGGCAAGGAAACGCGGCCTTGGCGGAGACAGACAAGACGGCGGTCCGCCGGTTTCTCGGCGAGGTGACCGCAATGCTTGACGTCATGGGTCTCCGCCCACCGGACGACGGATCCCGGCTGGACGCTCTGCGGCGCGTTGTCGACAATCTCGCGCGGCTGGTCCTGGACGAACGGGAAGCGGCTCGGCAACGGCGGGATTTTGCCACTGCTGATGCGCTGCGTGCGCGGTTGACCGACGCGGGAATTGTGGTCGAGGATACGCCAAGCGGTCCGCGATGGCACCTTCGCGACCTTGACCTGCCGTGACGCGTCGCCGTGACGGTGGAATGATCCGGTGATGCGCAGCGAGGACACGCTGATCGGCGGCCGTAATCCTGCCGTGGAAGCGCTGCGATCCGGTGTGCCGGTTCGGCGGGTGCTGCTTGCGGATGGGATCGATTCGGATCGACGGGTCCAGGAGATCCGCGAACGGTGCGAACACGACGGCATCGAGATCCGGGTCGTCGCCCGCCGGGAACTGGACCGGCTGACTGGTACCGGGCACCAGGGTGTCGTGGTCGTCGTCCCGCCGTTCACTTATGCCGATGAGCGCGAGATCGTAGACCGCGCGTTCGAGCGCGCACCGCACCTTCTTCTTGCTGTCGATGGCGTGACGGATCCACGAAATCTTGGCGCCATCGTGCGCAGTGCGGCGGCGTTTGGCGCCAGTGGGGTGCTGCTGCCGAAGCGGAGGGCCGCTGGCGTCACGCCCGCGGTGTGGAAGGCGTCGGCGGGCGCCTTGGCCCGCATGCCGCTGGCGCGGGTGACGAATATGGCCCGCGTGCTCGTCGCGTTGGCTGAGCGGAATGTCACCGTCGTCGGACTGTCAGCTGACGGCGACACGACCATTCAGCAGGCGGCTGACGACGCCGGTGGCGGGCCGGTCGCTCTTGTCGTTGGCGCGGAAGGGAGGGGATTGTCCCGGCTCGTGCGGGAGAAGTGCACGGTCGTCGCATCGATTCCGATGACCGGGACCGTCGAGTCGTTGAACGTTTCGGTGGCGACGGGAATTGCCCTGTTCGTGCTCTCCCAGCGGCTGTCAGGGTGACCGCCCCTTGAGGGATTCGGCGAATTCTTCCGCCGGCGTGCCGAGAACGGCCTGCTCATCGGGTCGGAACCGCAGGACATTTTCAATGTACGAGCGGGTCGCGGCGTCCATGCCGATGTCGTGACCCGCGGCTTCGGACATGAACCAGCGGTGTTCGAGGACTTCGTGGAAAATCTCCGCTGGTTCCAGTTTTCCGCGCAGTTCGGGCGGAATCTGTTCGATGACTGGTTCAAAGACGTCGGTGAGCCAATGGCGGGCGACGGTCTCCTCGTCGACGTCGACACCGGGCATGACGGCGGTGGCACGGAACGTATCGAGGTCCTGGAGAAGCCGCCGCGCCTGATTCTCCTCGACGCGCAGGCCGGTGAGCTGGTAAAGCCGCCGTTGATGATGACCGGCTTCGACGACCTGCGTCTGGAATTTCACGCGGCGGCCTTTCGGATCGTCGACGATTTGAATCTCGGTGGCGTCAAAACCGAGCTCGGAGAGCCGCTGAAGCCGCTGCTCGATGCGCCACAATTCGTCGGGGCCGAGAATTTCCTCCCGGGTCAGCTCATTCCAGAGCATTTCGTAGCGCCGCACGATGTCATCGGCCACCTCCGCGGGATCGATCGCTTCGTCGAGCAGGCCGCCGGCCTCCAAGTCGTACAGTTCACCGGCGATGTTCACCGAGGCGATCTCGAGGTCTTGCGCACGCTGGCCGTCGCTCAGTTGGTCGTGAAGCTCCCCGGTTTCTGCGTCCACGAGGTAGGCGGCCAGCGCACCGGCGTCCCGTCGGAACAGCGTGTTGGACAACGAGCAGTCTTTCCAGGCAAAACCAGCGAGGTGGAGGCGGACGAGGAGCTGGGCCAGCGCGTCGAGAAGCTTGCTGGTCAACTCGGGTTCCAGCCGCCGACTGAAGAGTGCCCGATACGGCAGGGAGAACCGCAGATGCTTGGTGACCAGGGCGGCGTCGAGCGGCCGGCCGTCGTCGGTGGTTCGGTCAAAGACGACGCCGCGCGCTTTCACCACCGGGACTTCCCGTTTGGCCAGCTCGCGGAGCATCCGGTACTCGCGTTCGGCTGTCTGTTTGGGCAGTTCCTTGATCGCATAAACGGTTCCGCTGACCCGGACGAAGCGGACGACGTGGCGGGAGATGCCTCGGGGAAGCGTGACGAGCCGGTCCGCCGGCCACTGCTCGAGGGGCAACGACCACGGCAGGGAGAGCAATTCGGCTGGATCGGTCGTTGACGCGAACTGCATGCGCATGATTCCACTTTCCCATGACGGGGGTTCGGATCGGGCTCACGTCCCAGCGGTTGTGGTCGGGCTGATGCCACGGGGTTGGTGGGCGGAGGCGCGTGGCGTTGGAGCAGGGTCGGCGGGGCAGGAAGCGGCCGCGGGCTTCGGCAGGGCAGCGATCGAGCGTGGCTGGGTGGAGATCTCGTCGGCCGACGTGCCGGGTTGCGGTCGGCCGGGGCTGGGTGGCGTCGTCGCCGGCGCGAGTGCCGGGCGTCGCGGCGGGTCGCACGTGTCCGGGCGGGCCGGGGCTGCTGGCCTCGGCCGTTCCGTGCGTAGCCCCCGGCCCGGCCTGTCCCGACGTACGTGCCCGGGCCGACGCGGTCCGCGCCCGCTCCGATCGCGGGCCGGTTGGTCGGGTCGGTGAGTGGACCGGAAGCGGCTCAGACGACGCGATCGAGCACCGGCTCTGTGGCGGGCAGCCGCTAGGATCGAGCTCGGTCCGCGTGACCCGCCCGCCGTGGGTGGGCAGCAGCCGGCGTGGCGCAATTGGCAGCGCATCCGACTTGTAATCGGAAGGTTAGGGGTTCGATTCCCCTCGCCGGCTCGAGACCGGCGCCGGGTTCAGCGTCCGGCCGTCAGGCGTTATCGCGACCGCGGCAGATCGCACGGCCTCCGTGACCGAAGGTGCAGCGGCTGGCCGTCGCACCTCATCGACAGCCCCGGCCATCGGTCGATCTAATTGCGCAACCAGGCCCGGTTGGCGAGTGCGCGGATCCTGCGTCTGTTCAAACCGGCGAACGTGGCGACCAGAAGACCGAGTCCCACCCAGAGGGCGGTCAGGTTGCCGGTGACCGGTACGGGTTTACTGGCGCAGGTGGGTTGTGTGGTGGTGCTGAAGAAGTACCGGTGACCCATCAGGTCCCACTCCACGTACGGGTTCCATGGCACCGGGGTCCAGGTCACGGTGAATGCGGTGGTCGACGTGCCGGTCCAGAACGTCGTGATGTGGCCGGGATTGCTGGCGCTGCCGCCATTGGCCCGCAGGGCGTTGTTGGCGCCGCCTCTGCCATTGGTCGGCGCGGCGGCGTAAAGGTCGAAATCCGTAGGGTTGCGATATCCGAGGGCAATTGTCCAGGTGCCGTCGCCGTTGTTCCAGGCGCAGGCGGCCGTACCGACCAGCTGCTGGCACGTTCGCCAGTCCTGAGACTGATGCGATACCGTGTCGCAGTTGATGAGCGTGGCAGCGCGTGCCGGCGATGCGGGTACCGCAAGCACGACGGCGGCGCCGGCGAGAATGCCGGCGCTGACGACCGCCCGGATCCGGACTCCCATCGCCACCTACGCCGCCGACAGCCACAGCTGCTGGAAATTCACCTCTTAGAAATCGGCTGTGTGCGGGAAAACTGTAGCGCCGGTCGGCGTAGCTGATGCTCAGCCGAACGGCGCTATCGGATCCGTCGCCCAGACGGTGCTATGGAGCGGTGGGGCGCATCGTCGTCACCATCGGTACCACCGCGAGCCAGAACCGGAGCGGAACGCGAAACCGGCCAGCCACGCGAGGAAGAAGACAATTGCGATGATCCAAAGCCAGTGAAGAGCGAATCCCAGTCCGCCAAAAATCAAGGCGAGCAGGAGAACGAGCAGAACGACACCCATGGAAACCTCCATTATGTTCGGAATTGGGTTGTGTCGGTGGAAATGCGTGACAGCCGGGGATCCGGGCCGCAGAGATGTCTCGGATGAGGTGGCCGCGGCCTAGTACGTGTCCTCTCGTTCGATGATGTGTTCACGCGCCGTCGTCGGCGTTGTTTCGATGATGCGGGTCCGACGTCGCGGTGCGAAGACGGTGAGCACCGTGATGAGTCCGATGGCGCCCGCCACCATCAAGATTATTCCGATGGTCTGTACGGAGACGCCACTGACCGACGTGTGGACGGCGAAGGTCAGGATGGCGCCGACAGCCATCAGGAATATCGCTGCGCCGATACCCATCGGATACCTCCTCGGGTCCCACCTCAGGTCGAGGTGATACTGGAGCCAGCTATACCCGGCCCCGCCATCGGCAAACCAACGTTGGTGCGGTCTTCAGCCAGGCACCGGACCCGAGATGCTCACCTTCGAGGGCGGGAACACGCACTAAGAAGGACGATCATCCCTGCCTGTCGACGAACCCGGCGCACGGTCGACCAAACGGCACGCACCCAAGGGTGGCGATTATCCCTGCCTGCCGACAGGTGGGCATCGTCCATGCCCACGGGTGGGTGTCGTCCCGGATGCTGTTACGGCTCGAATTTGTATCCAACTCCGCGAACGGTCACTAAGTGCCGCGGTTCGGAAGGGTCGTCTTCGATGCGGCTGCGCAGCCGCTTGACATGGACATCCAGGGTTTTCGTGTCACCGACGTAATCGCCGCCCCAGATCCGATCGATGAGCTGTTGCCGGGTGAGCACCCGTCCGGCGTGACGCACCAGCATCTCGAGGAGCTCAAACTCCCGGAGCGGAAGATGCACGGGAGCGCCGCGTACCAGTACGACGTGCCGGTCAATGTCGATCCGGACCGGACCCGCCTCGAGGACCGTCGTCCGCTGTTCGTCACCGCCACCGTCCCGACGTCGGAGCACGGCGCGAATTCGGGCTACCAGCTCGCGCGACGAGAAAGGCTTGGTCACGTAGTCATCGGCCCCGAGCTCGAGACCGACCACCTTGTCGACCTCACTGTCCCGAGCAGTCAGCATGATGATGGGAACGTTGCTGCGCTCCCGCAGCCGACGGCAGACATCTGTCCCGGACAGCCCGGGAAGCATGAGGTCGAGCAGGACGAGATCGGCGCCCTGCCGCTCAAAGAGTTCCAGCCCCTCCGTTCCCGAGCCTGCCGTGTGGACGACGAATCCTTCACGGCGAAGCATGTACGCCAGAGTCTCGGAGAATGACTCCTCGTCCTCGATGACAAGCAGCTGTGTCACCATTCCCCTTTCCTTATTTCAGCGAGGATGTCGAACCGCTCCACGGCGTCCCACCCTCTCCGCACGCCCCGGGCTGTGCGCCGCTCGCTGCTCGGTGTCGTGCGTCATATCCGATCCGCGCGACATGCGCTGCTCCTCACCGGTCATCACGTGTCGCTCCCGGTTCCGGGCTATCAGGGCGCGTAACCAGATCGGTAACCGACGACGTTGTGTCCGATGCAGGTGCGGGCAAATGCAGAGTGAATGTTGAGCCGGTGCCCGGCTTGCTCCAGACGGAGATACGGCCGCCGTGATTGTTCACAATGTGTTTCACAATCGCCAGACCGAGGCCTGTTCCACCGGTGGCGCGGGAGCGTCCAGGGTCGACCCGGTAGAACCGCTCGAAGATGCGCTCTTGGTCCGCGCGGGCAATGCCGATGCCGTTATCGCTGACGGCGATTTCGACGATCCGACCCTCCGGCGTGACCCGCTCGCGTGCGCCGACGCCGACCCGGCCGCCGCGGGACGAATAAACAATCGCGTTCTCGACGAGATTCGTGACCGCAGTCGCCAGCTGACGACGATCCCCCAGTACGCAAAGGTTTGCGGGTATGGCCACTTCCAGGCGGATGCCCGCCGCCTCCGCTCGAACGTGCAACGGCTCGACGGCGTCCGAAACGATGTCACTGACTCTTACCTCGCTCAATTCCGGCAGCGGATCGCCGCCCTGCAGTCGCGAGAGGTCAATCAACTCCTTGACCAATCGCGACAGGCGGTTGGCCTCATGAATGAGACGGTCGATGAAGTGCGTGAGGGCGGCTGGGTCATCCTGCGCATCACGAATTGCCTCCGCCAGGAGCAGCATGGCGCCAACCGGCGTCTTCAACTCATGAGACACGTTCGCAATGAAGTCGCGCCGGACCGCCTCGACCCGACGTGACTCCTCCACGTCGGTCACGAGCAGAACCACCCGCTTGGAGTCGAGGACCGGCGCCGCTACCGCGTGAACGGCTCGCACCGTTTCACCCCACGGCAGCTCGATTTCGGCGACCACCCGTCGTCCCACGCGCTGACTCTCGGCCGCCAATTGCGCGAGAACTCCAGAGGTGAGCCTTCCGTCAAAGACCAGACGCAACGCCGCCGCCGCCTCATTGGAGACGACCACACGGTCGCCTTCGGTGACGATCGCAGCTGCTTCGAGCGAACGCAGGACCGTGTCGAGGATCTCTCGAGATTCGCCGTCGTCCGCGACGGCCGGTCGGGTGGCGTAGCGGCTATTCCGCACAGCTATATGGTAGGCGATCACATCCGGAACACGAAGCGATGCCGACTCAGGCGCCCGTTTGCCATTCGTTTACCTGATGTTCCACGGCACGTCAATCGGCATGCACCCGCGGGCAAGTTTGCCCCGCGAATATCCGAACGGGTACATCGTCATCGACGCGGGTGGAGGAAATGCGGGACGCCTACCACGAAGAACTCGATGCGTTGCGGGTCGACATGGTCGATCTCGCACGCCGCGTCCGGACAGCAATGTCTCGCGCGAGCCGCGCCCTCCTGGAAGGCGATCTCGCGGTGGCTGAAGAGGTCATCGACGGAGACGACGATGTCGATCAGATGCGACGGGACATCGAGCGGCGCATTGTTGATCTTATCGCGCGTCAGCAGCCCGTCGCCAGCGACCTCCGGGTGCTCACCGCCGGCTTGCGCATCGTCGCAGATCTCGAGCGCGCCGGCGACCACGCGGTGCATCTCGCGAAACTTGCCCGCCGACGCTATCCGATGACGGTCGTTCCGGAGCCGCTCCGACCGGTGATCGCACGGATGGGAGAAGCCGCGGTCGGCATTGCCGGGGAGTTAGAAGAGGTCCTGGCGACGGCCGATGCAGCCCGTGCCGCGTCGATGGAACGCCATGACGACACGATGGACGCATTGCATCGCGCGCTCCTCCGGGAAATGCTCGAAACGCCGTGGTCATACGGCGTCGACACGGCAATCGATCTCGCGTACGCGAGCAGATATTTCGAGCGGTACGCCGATCACTTGGTATCCGCGGCTCGCCACGTCAATTACCAGGTGACCGGTCAGTGGACCGCGGAGGTGGGAGACCTTGCCTAATATTCGTCCGCTGTTTACTTTGCCGTCCTGGAGCGTTTCGACAGCCCCCGTAACGTGGCAGGCGTTGGAGTTCCCAGCGAGACCAAGGAGTAATGCGTGAAACGTACTCGTCTGACCGTGACCAGTTCTGTGCTACTTGCAGTTCTGGCACTGGCCGCGTGCAGCAACAGCAACGCAGCTGGGCCAAGTAAATATGCGAGCAGCACGGGAACCAGCGCGCCTGCGGCAAGCAGTTCCTCCGGTACAGGGACGAGCAGCTCATCAGCAGCGGGCTCGCCGTCCGCCGACCAGTGTCAGAGCGGCAATCTGACCGGCGGTGGATCGACGTTCCAAGCTCCGATGCAGCAAAAATGGATCTCCGAGTATATCTCCCGCTGCAAGAATGCAACCATCAACTACTCGTCGATTGGTTCGGGCGCGGGAATCCAGCAATTCTCGGCCGGCACGGTGGACTTCGCCGGTTCTGACGTCCTGATGAAAGACGACGAACAGGCGGCAGCCGACAAGCGCTGCGCCAGTCCGGCGATTCACCTTCCGATCACTGCAGGCGGGGTCGGAATCCAGTACAACCTTCCGGGTATTACCACTTTGCGTTTCTCACCGGACACGCTTGCCGACATCTTCCAAGGGAAAGTAACCAAGTGGAACGATCCTGAAATCGCCGCCGATAACCCCGGAGTGTCGCTGCCCGCAACGGCGATTACCGTCTTCTATCGGTCGGATGCATCCGGTACGACGGGTATCTTCTCGAGCTTCATGGCCGCGGCCAGCAAGAAGTGGACCCTCGGGACCGGGAAAACCCTCAACTGGCCGTCTACCGCGCAAGGCGCCAAGGGCAGTGAGGGCGTGAGCGCCGGTGTCGCTCAAACCGTGGGCGGGATCACATATGCTGAGCAGGCATATGCCTTGCAGCACAAGCTACCGCTTGCCTTGGTGAAGAATGCCGGCGGTCAGTACGTGGCCCTCACGTCGGAAACCGTCAGCAAAGCACTTCAGGGCGCGACGATCCAACCGCGCAGTGCGCACGACCTCTCCGCGAAGATGAACTACCTGCCGACGGACCCGCAAGCATATCCAATATCGTCCGTTAGCTACGTCATCGTGTGCTCTACCTATCCGAGCAGCGTCTCGAAAGATACCGTGAACTTGTTGCGGTCCTACTTGGCATACGCAGTGACCGGTGGTCAGCAGTTCGCATCTACGCTCGGCTACGCGCCGCTACCGACGGATCTTGCGCAGAAAGTCCAAGCCTCGATCGATGCGATTTCGTGATTCGTCGATGACGCGAAGCGAACCGAGTGCGGTGCCGGCGGCGGTTTCGGGGGGCCGTCGCCGGCACCGCGGTGCTGCGGGTGACAGCGTCTTCCATGTCGCTGTATGGGCGGCCGCTTGCTTCGTACTCGCCGTGCTTGCCGCGATTATCATCTTTCTTGCCTGGCGGGCGGTTCCCGCACTCCGGGCGGACACCGCGAACTTCTGGACGACGACGCGTTGGCTACCGGACAACACGCCGCCCGCATTCGGTGTCGCCGCCCTGGCGTTCGGTACCTTTTTGTCAGCAGCGTTGGCCCTGGTGATTGCCGTACCTGTTGCGTTGGGAACTGCACTGTTCGCGACTGAGTACGCCTCACCGCGGGTTGGCCCGTGGCTCGGATATCTTGTGGACCTTCTCGCCGCGGTCCCGAGCGTGGTTTACGGCTTGTGGGGCCTGTATTGGCTCGTGCCGCATCTAACGCCGGTACAACATGGCCTTGCCCGCACGCTGGGCTTCATCCCGCTCTTCAGTGATCCGCGTGGAGTAACAGCCCAACCAAGCCGCTCAATCTTCGCCGTGTCGCTCATTCTTGCCGTCATGATCATTCCCATTATTGCGGCGGTGTCTCGCGAGATCTTCTTGCAGGTTGAGCCCGGCTTGCGCGAGGCGGCGCTGGGCATCGGCGCCACCCGGTGGGACATGATCCGGTTAGCCGTTCTGCCGGTGAGCCGGTTCGGACTCTTCGGGGCCGTCATGTTGGGCCTCGGCCGCGCGCTTGGTGAAACAATCGCGGTGGCACTCGTTCTTGGTTCGTCCTTTTCCATCGACTTTCATCTTCTGGTTCCCGGCAAGAACACCATCGCGGCGAATATCGCGACGCAGTTTGCCGAGGCCGGCCCGACCGGGCGATCCGCGCTGATCGCAAGCGGCTTGGTGCTGTTCGGCATGACGATCGTCACAGCGCTGCTCGCGCGCTTCATTATTCGACGTTCCGGTGCTCAAGAGCGGAGCGCGATCGTATGACCGCGTCCAGCCTGTTGGCCGCCTCGAAAATCCAACGCCGGGCTCGCTCGCGCCTCGTGAGCGGCACGATGAGTCTTCTCATTGCCGGCGCTTTCCTCCTTGCCGCGGTTCCGTTGTTTCTAGTGGTCGGTTACACGCTGTCCCGTGGCGTCACGCACTTTTCGTGGATCTTCTTCAGCCACTCGCTCGCGGGCGTTCCCCCGTCACAGCCAGGTGGTGGTATCGCCGCAGCAACAATCGGAACCATCGAGCAGGTGGGCATCGCCACCCTTGTGAGCGTGCCGCTCGGCCTGGCGGCGGCGATTTACCTGGCCGAATATGGCGTCGGCACGCGCTTCGCCGGGGCGGTGAGCTTCCTGGTCGACGTCATGACAGGGGTTCCGTCGATCGTTGCCGGACTCTTCGTTTACGCCTTCTTCGTCATTTCCTTGCACCGCGGATTCTCCGGACTTGCCGCCGCCCTGGCGCTGAGCATTCTCATGCTCCCGGTCGTGATTCGGTCCAGCCAAGACATGATCGCCGCCGTCCCGACGTCGCTTCGGGAAGCCGGCTACGCACTCGGCCTGCGACGCTGGCGGGTAATTGCCTTCATCGTCCTGCCGACCGCCAGGAGCGGCCTGGTCACCGGCGTGATGCTGGCCGTCGCACGGGTCTGCGGCGAAACCGCCCCGTTGCTCGTCACCGCCTTCGACAACGCGTACATCAACACGAACCCGCTGCACGGTCAGCAGAGTGCACTCCCTCTGGTGATTTTCAACCAGGCACAGCAGGCGTATCAACCCGCGGTTGATCGCGCGTGGGCTGCGGCGGCAACCCTCATTCTCGCCATCGTCACGCTCTACATCACCGCCCGGCTGCTGGCACGTCGACGCCTGGGAGGCAAGAGTGGCTAAACGCATAGAACTGATTGACCTGTCGTGTTCCTATCGAGACCGGGTCGCGGTCACCGACGTCACGATGACTATAGAACCGAAGTCGGTAACCGCCATTATCGGTCCATCCGGCTGTGGTAAGTCGACCGTGTTGCGGGCGATCAACCGGCTCCATGAAACCATCCCCGGTGCCAAAGTGCACGGACGTGTGCTGCTCGACGGGGAGGACATCTACGATCCGCGCATCGACGTCGTCACTGTCCGGCGGACCGTTGGGATGGTGTTTCAGCGCCCCAATCCATTTCCGACCATGTCCATCTACGACAATGTCGCGGCAGGTCTTCGCCTTGCCGGCGTTCGACGCGCAGACATGGACGACCTTGTCGAGGAGGCTCTTACCGCCGCGCATTTGTGGTCCGAAGTCAAGGACCGGCTGCGCCGACCAGCGGGCGCGCTCTCCGGGGGTCAGCAGCAACGACTGTGCATCGCCCGCGCCATCGCTGTCCGACCCGATGTTCTGCTCATGGATGAGCCGTGCTCGGCACTCGACCCGATTTCGACACTTGCCATCGAGGATCTCATCCGTGAATTGCGAAACGACTACACTGTCGTCATCGTCACCCATAACATGCAGCAGGCCAGCCGCGTCAGCGACATGACGGCATTCTTCACCGTCGAAGGTCCGGGCCAGCCCGGTCGGCTCGTTGAATATGCCGACACGAGCAAGCTTTTCTCCGTGCCGGCGGATCGTCGCACCGAGGACTACATCACCGGCCGGGTCGGCTGAGTTCCCGCCGCGGCGTCTGCCGTCGCAGCGCCATTACGAATGCGAGCCGAATTCGTCCAGGACGGCGGCCGAGAACCGCGGCCACGCTTCGACCGCCCACGGTCCAAACTCGGTTCCGGCCAACACAGCGCACCCGATCCGGGCAACGGGGTCGATCCAGAAGAAGCTTCCTGATCGGCCGAAATGGCCGAAGGTCTCCGGCGAATTGGCCGGTGCGGTCCAATGGGGTGTCTTGGCGTCTCGTATCTCAAACCCCAGCCCCCAGTCGTTCGGCTCCTGCCGGCCAAAGCCGGGCAGGACGCCGCTCAGTCCCGGAAATGCAACACTGCGGGCGGATCGTAGGGTTTCCACGGCGACGAGCCGAGGTTCGAGGAGCTCGGCAGCAAAGCGCAGCAGGTCGGTGAGTGGTCCGCGCAGACCGTGGGCTGGGCTGCCAATCAGCCGGGTTCGCGTCATGCCGAGGGGGGACAGCACGAGGTCCGCAATGATGTTTTCGACGTCCTGACCGGTCCGTTCCGCGAGAAACTCGCCGAGCACTTCGTAACCGGCATTGGAATAAATGCGCCGGGTTTCGGGCGCACAGAGCGGCTCACGGGTGTCGGGCCCAAGTCCCGAGGCGTGCGCGAGCAGGTGACGAACCGTGGCGCCGGGCGGTCCACAGGGCTCGTCGAGGTCGACATGGCCCGCCTCGGCGAGTCGCAGCACGGCGTATGCGAAAACCGGCTTGGTCACCGAGGCCCACGGGCGAACCTCATCCGCCGGGCCGGCGGCGGTTTGACGAGGACCTACGACACCGGCCGCCGGAGGCGGAGCAGGCCAGGCGCCGAGCAGGTCAAAGGCCGACACGTCTTGGAGCGTATGCCGGCGCTGTTCTCACGCTGCCGCGACCCGGTCCCTGCCTTGCTGCTTGGCCGCGTACAGCGCGGAGTCCGCCGTGAGAAGCGCCTCGGAAAGGTCCATGCCGGGCTGAAACTCCGCGACACCAATGCTCACGCTCACCCGCAAATCTGGAGCGATCTTCTCCCAGGAGAATGCCTTCACAGCCGACCGGATCCGCTCACCGACCCGGATTCCGGTCTTGCGTGGCGCGCCGTGCAGAACCAGTACGAATTCATCGCCGCCGAATCGCGCGACGACGTCGTCTTCCCGGCATTCACCGCGCAGAATCGCGGCAATCGACCGCAGCACCTCATCGCCGACCGTGTGGGAGAAGGAATCATTCGTCGTCTTGAAATCGTCGAGGTCGACGAAGAGGAGCGAGCTGACGGTGTCAGATTTCGCCAATGCCTCGAGCGCCATGTCAAGCGCCCGCCGATTGGCCAGGCCGGTCAGCGCATCACGCAGGGCCTCATGCTCGACCCGTTCATTCTCCGCGGCAAGTTCCAGCATCTGCATGCGGACCATGACGTTCTCCAGCCGCCGCTCTCGTTCCCGCCAGAGTGCGTGGGCCAGGAGGGCCGCCGCGTGCCTCGCATAGTCGAGACCAGGATGGTCGCCGAACCGGCACCGCTCGACCTCCGCAGCGTACAGCGACGTCGTGATGTGCCACTGCCGAGAGAAACTCGGGTCAGGCAGGCCGGCGGCCACTTCGAGATGGTGCCGCGCCTCCTCAACTCGGCCAAGGCTGCTGCAGGCACGGGCCAGGGCGAGCCGCAGGATGAGCGCGTCTTCGCCACCCACGCTCCGGGGATCCCCCTCGCACCCTTCCAGAAGGGCGGGGAGGGCGAGCTCCGGTTCGTCCAACGCCGCCCACGCGGCGCCTTCACAGAGCCGGCCGACGCGGCGCCAGAAGCCGGTGAGTTCTCCCTGCTGTATTCGCATCGCGAACCGCAGCGCCTCGCGAAACCGAGCGGTCGCTGCGTCCAGCTCACCCATGAGTTCCAGGAGGTTGCCCCAGCGCAAATCATTGCGGGCGCAGACGGCGTCCGCCTGACGGACGAGGAAGACCGACGGCTGTGGCAGCCGGGCGCAGCGCCGCAGGTAGGACGAGGCAATTTCAAAGAGCTCAGCGACGCTGGCCGCGTTCGCAACCACGACGAACGCACTCGGCTCGGCCACCCCCTGTGACTCCAGCCGCGACAGGGTGACCAGCGCGTCGATCAGTTCATCCAGGGCGCGTTCGAACTCGCCACGCGCGAATCGTGCGGTGACCAGTTCACCGAGCGCCCGCAAACGTCCGGCGGCATCACCGTGCGCGTCGTAATGCGCGACCAGCTCCTCCGCGACGACGACCGCCTCGTCGATCCGATCGGCGCTGACCAGCGCGCCCGTCAAGACTTCGCGGACCTGCCAGGCCGTCGCGTCGTCGCCGAACCAACGGGCAAGTGCTTCGTTGGCGAGAATCCGGCGGACCGCGCCGTCCGGGTCGACGCCGCAGTGAGCCAGTGCTCGGAACGCGTCGAAGACCAGCCACTGAGCCGGCCCAGCCGCGGTCGGCCGGACCGTGATGGCCCGGCCGGGCGCCGGCTGGTCGTCTCGAAGCGCCACTGGGAACTCCGCTCCGCTCGCACGCGAATTCGTCGTGAATTCGTGGTTTCTCATCGGCACGATGCCCGCTCAGCTGGTGAACTTTTCGTCGTTGACTGCGACATAACGGCCACCTGGTTGGCCTAACCCGCCGGTAGCCCTATCGTGCTGTCCGCTGTATGGCGGAATGCCCGGTACGCACGACGGATGGGCGTGCTCGACTGCCGGCGTGCGGGCTCGGGCGATGCGGCCGCGTACCGGGGTCGCGGCAGGGCGGCGCACCTGCCGGTGGGCGGGGTGTCGTCGTTCCGTCGCGGAGGGCTGCCGTCCCGGGAGGGTCGCCGTTGCTGCGCATCAGACATTGGTTGCGGGTTGCCGCGCGCGAATGACATCCGTGTAGTTTGCGGGCTACGATGAGACGACCGCGAGGCATGGCCGGATCGTTCCGGCTCGATCGTCGAGGAGGTCGCCATGGAGACGGCAGCACATTCCCTTCGCGACGCGGCTTCCGAGGATCACCATCCGGTCGAGTCAGGGCTGACCGATCTTGAGCGTCGGATTCTGGAATTCGAACGTCAGTGGTGGAAGTACGCCGGCGCCAAGGAGCAGGCGATGCGCGATCTGTTCGGCATGTCGGCGACGCGTTATTACCAGACGCTCAACGCGCTGATCGATCGTCCCGAGGCGCTCGCGGCGGACCCGATGCTGGTCAAGCGGCTTCGGCGACTGCGCAGCGCGCGGCAGCGGGCCCGTTCCGCTCGCCGGCTCGGCCTGCAACCCTGAATTCTCGGACCGTGCCGGGTCGATGGCCAGGCTCTCCCAACCGCCCGGTGTCCCGCCCCGATCCGGTGGCGCACATCGTGCACGGCCGACCGGCCATCGGGGACGACGATTGCTCGGCTCATTCCTTGCAGTGGCGATCGCCGGATTTGGCGTGTGGGCCGCTCTCACCTGGCGAAATCCGTCGCGACCCGCGGAGTCCGCCGCGACCCGGCCGGCGTCCGCGACATCGGCGTCCGCGATATCCTCAGCCGCTCTGAGATCAACCGGCCCTACCCCCAGCCCGACGGCCGGTTCGTCGACCTCCGAAGCTTCGACCGCGACCCCGTCGTCGGCCGACTCCACCGTGCCCTCCTCACCTTCGGTATCGATGACGCGACCGGTGGTCGACGTGCTCAACAACAGCCGCATTCGCGGTCTGGCCGCCAAAGCCGCGAAGGACGTGCAGGCAGCCGGCTGGACCATCGGCACAGTCGGCAATTACTCCGCGCATGTCCTTCCGGCGACCACGGTCTTCTACCCCGCGGGAGAGCGCGACGCCGCCGAACAACTTGCCGCTGAGTTCCACATTCGCCAGCTGTCTCCTGCTGACCCGCAGATGTCCGGCGCCCATCTGACCCTGGTCGTGACGAGGGACTGGGACACCCTCGGCGGGTAGTCTCCCGACGTGACCCACCATCCCGCTTCCACCGACGCCGAGCGGGTCACGTCGGTCGTCGCAGCAATACGCCACGACCCGGCGCATGTCCTGCTCGCGTCGGACGTCGACGGCACGTTGGCACCGATAGCTCCGCATCCTGCGGCAGCACGGGTTCATCCGGCGGCCCCGGGGGTGCTTCGCGCTCTTGCCCATCGGTTGGGGGCGATTGCCATCATCACGGGCCGGCCGCCGCTGGACGCCGCCCGGCTGCTCGGCTTTGCCCGGCCGGACGGCACCCCCGACGACGTGCCGCACACCATCGAGGTCGTTGGGCACTACGGCATGCAGAGGTGGTCCCCGGCGGACGGTTTGTCGCCGGTTGCCGCTCCGGAGGCCATTCAACGCGCGCGTCAGCGGGTGGACCAGATCCTTGCCGGCGCGCCGAGCGGGACCCTCCTGGAAGACAAGGGCATCGCCCTCGCGCTGCATGTCCGCCAGACCGCGGATCCGCTGTCCGCGCTGGCGCAGCTTCGAGGACCACTCGAGGAGGTGGCTCGGGAGTGCGGGCTGAGGTTGGAGGCCGGCCGTCTCGTGTGGGAGCTACGGCCGGCTGGGGCCGACAAGGGTTCCGCGCTGCGGCGGCTTGTCGACGTCCATCGGCCCCGTGTCGTGGTGTACATCGGTGATGATGCGGCCGATCGTGCCGCGTTTGCCGTGATTGCCGAGCTGCCTGAAGTGCTGGGTCTTCGCATCTGCAGTGCATCGCAGGAGGTATCCGAACTGCGTGCCGTCGCTGACCTGGTGGTTGACGGTCCGGACGGCGTGGTGAGCTGGCTGACTGAGCTTGCGCAGGTACTCGGTGTGAGCGCCGATGGCTCGCGGACGCCGTGACGGCAGACCCGTCCGGCGGGAGGTCGGTGCGAGCGGTCGTCAGATTGAGCCGGTCCGGGCTCCGTGCGCGCGGCCCGGGGAGTGGTGCGACCAGTCGGGGGCCGGGCACGCCCGGTCGGGGCCCCGTGCGGCAACAAAACGGGGAGCCGAGAGCGCCCGGCTCCCCGTACCGATCAACCTCGGCCAGGAGCGTCCCTGCCCGACACGCTCCTGCCCGCGGCTCCCCTCCGGTGGTTAGAGATTATCGGTTCGGACCATGATTCATGGCCATTCTCGGAGATTCGCGCCAACTCCGACCAGCCTGATCGTCGCGAGATTGGGGCTACCCCGGCCGGTCGCCGGGAACGGGCGGGACCGGCGGAGACGAAGCCGAGGGGCGTGTGCATCGCTCGTGCCGGCTCGCTACCCTGAAGGCACAACGGAATACCCGCTCATCGAGAGGGGCTGAGGGACCGGCCCGGTGAAGCCCCGGCAACCGTCACGGCGGTGTGGACGCCGAAGAGGCGCTGGAGTTGCGGCGCCAACGCGAGGCCACGTCGTGATCGGTGCCAAATCCGGCCTGCGGAAGGTCCGCGGGGAAGATGAGGAGGAAGGCCTCGCAACCGTGACAGCTGTGTCTGCAACCGATTCGATTCTCGGCAATGCGGCGGCGCTTGCCTGCCGGGAGTGCGGCGCCCAGTATCCGATCGGCCCCCGGTACGCGTGCGACATGTGCTTCGGGCCCCTTGAGGTCGTCTACGACTATCCGAATATTTGTCGCGACACGATAGAAAGCGGTCCGCGCAGCATCTGGCGTTACCGCGCGCTCCTGCCGGTGCCGGACGACGTCCTCGACACGCCGAACATGGAACCGGGTTTTACGAAACTCATCCGCGCGGATAATTTGGCCCGCGAGCTCGGAATGCGCCGGCTTTGGGTGAAAGACGACACCGGGAATCCGACGCATTCGTTCAAGGATCGGGTCGTTGCGGTCGCGCTGGCTGCGGCGCGGGCTCTCGGATTCCGGGTGCTCGCCTGCCCCTCCACCGGAAATCTCGCCAACGCCGTTGCTGCTGCCGCCGCGCGCGCCGGAATCCGGTCGGTCGTTTTCATCCCGGCCGATCTCGAACAGCAGAAAATTGTGACGACGGCGGTGTACGGGGGCACGGTCATCGCGGTCGACGGGACGTACGACGACGTCAACCGCCTTGCCACGGAAATCGCCGGCGAAGAAGAGGATTGGGCGTTCGTCAACGTCAATGTGCGGCCGTATTACGCCGAGGGTTCCAAGACCCTCGGCTACGAAATTGCGGAACAGCTCGGCTGGCGGCTCCCCGAGCAGGTCGTCATTCCCATTGCGTCGGGGTCTCAGCTCACCAAGGTGGACAAGGCCTTCACCGAGCTGGGCAAACTCGGCCTGGTCGATGCCACGCCGTACCGGGTGTACGGCGCGCAGGCCGAGGGGTGTTCTCCGGTTGCCCAGGCGTTCCGCGCCGGGCTGGACGTTGTCCGCCCGGTACGCCCGAACACGATTGCGAAATCACTGGCGATTGGGAATCCGGCGGACGGTCCGTACGTGCTTGACGTGTGCCGGCGTACCGGAGGTGCGGTCGAGGCGGTCAGTGACGAGGAAGTCGTCGACGCCATGCGGCTGCTTGCCCGCACCGAGGGGATTTTCGGCGAGACGGCCGGCGGGGTGACCCTCGGCGTGCTTCGCAAGCTCCTCGCGAACGGGCAGCTGGATCCGGACGCCGAGACGGTGGTGCTGAACACCGGCGACGGGCTGAAGACGCTGGACGCCGTCGCGCCCGTGGTGACGCCGTCAGCGACCATCCCGCCGTCCGTCGAAGCGTTCCGCGAAGTGATCGAGCAGCTCTGCTGAGTCTTCCCACCACCCCGCGCTTGCACTCTCGACCCTTGAGTGCTAAACATGGCGCTAGCACTCCACATCGGAGAGTGACAACTGGCCGGGGCGGCGAGGTCTCGGCGGGACGGCGGAAGGGCCGCCGGATCGCGGGATCGGCCGTCGCGGGCGTCGCACCGGCCGCAAGGTTACGTCCCCACACGGGAGGACCACGCAATGGCCAAGATGATCGCGTTTGACGAGGCGGCTCGTCGCGCTCTCGAGCGCGGCATGAACCAGCTCGCTGACGCTGTCAAGGTGACGCTCGGCCCGAAGGGTCGCAACGTCGTCCTGGAGAAGAAATGGGGCGCACCCACGATCACGAATGACGGGGTGAGCATCGCCAAGGAGATCGAGCTCGAGGACCCCTACGAGAAGATCGGGGCTGAGCTCGTCAAGGAAGTTGCCAAGAAGACCGACGACGTCGCCGGTGACGGGACGACGACGGCAACTGTTCTCGCTCAGACCCTGGTACGCGAGGGTCTGCGGAACGTGGCCGCCGGCGCGAACCCGATGGCGCTCAAGCGCGGAATCGAAGCGGCGACCGAGCGGGTCTGCCAGGCGCTGCTCGAGATAGCCAAGGACGTCGAGACCCGCGAGCAGATCGCGTCGACTGCGTCGATCTCCGCCGGTGACACTGCCGTCGGCGAGATGATTGCCGAGGCGATGGACAAGGTCGGCAAGGAAGGCGTCATCACCGTTGAGGAGTCCAACACCTTCGGTCTGGAGCTTGAGCTCACCGAGGGAATGCGCTTCGACAAGGGGTACATCTCGCCGTACTTCGTGACCGACAGCGAGCGGATGGAAGCGGTCCTCGAAGACCCGTACATTCTGATCGCGAACCAGAAGATCTCGGCGGTCAAGGACCTGCTGCCCGTCCTGGAGAAGGTCATGCAGGCCGGGAAACCGCTCGCGATCATTGCCGAGGACGTCGAGGGCGAGGCGCTGGCGACGCTCGTCGTCAACAAGATCCGCGGTACCTTCCGCTCGGTTGCCGTGAAGGCGCCCGGCTTCGGGGATCGGCGGAAGGCGATGCTCGGCGACATCGCGGTACTCACCGGCGGTCAGGTGATCAGCGAAGAGGTCGGTCTGAAGCTGGAGAATGTCGGCCTCGACCTGCTCGGCCGGGCGCGCAAGGTCGTCGTCACCAAGGATGAGACGACGATCGTCGAGGGCGCTGGTGATCCGGAGCAGATCGCGGGCCGGGTCAACCAGATTCGCGCCGAGATCGAGAAGACCGACTCCGACTACGACCGGGAGAAGCTGCAGGAGCGGCTCGCGAAGCTCGCGGGCGGCGTCGCGGTGATCAAGGTTGGTGCCGCCACCGAGGTCGAGCTCAAGGAGCGCAAGCACCGCATCGAGGACGCCGTCCGGAATGCCAAGGCCGCGGTGGAGGAGGGCATCGTCGCTGGCGGCGGTGTGGCTCTGCTCCAGGCGGGCAAGACGGCCTTCGAGAAGCTCGACCTTGAGGGTGACGAGGCAACCGGCGCCCGGATCGTTGAGCTGGCGCTCGAAGCCCCGCTGAAGCAGATCGCGATCAACGCGGGTCTCGAGGGCGGGGTCGTCGTCGAGAAGGTGCGGAGCCTTGAGCCTGGCTGGGGTCTCAACGCCCAGACCGGTGAGTACGTCGACATGATCAAGGCGGGCATCATCGACCCGGCCAAGGTCACCCGGTCGGCGCTGCAGAACGCTGCGTCCATCGCCGGACTCTTCCTCACCACCGAGGCGGTGGTGGCGGAGAAGCCGGAGAAGGAGAAGACACCCGCAGCACCCGGCGGCGGCGACATGGACTTCTGACCGGCGCAAGCGTTACGTCGGTACCGGTGGGGCGGTTCCCAGGAGCCGCCCCACCGGCCTTTTCGCTGCGGACTTCGGTTCGCCGGGAAAGCCCGGACCGATCGGACGGATGAGCCGATCCGTCCGACCGATGAGCTCGTGAACGCCGCTATCCGCGGCCGAAACTCGCGGCGATCTGCCGCTCCGCTTCGGCGTAGTTGATGCTGGCCTGGTTGAGTAATTGAGCGATCCCGGTGAGCGCCTGGTGCAGTCCCTCGGCCGATTTCTGCCATTCAGCCCACAGCATTTCGAATCGCTGCTGCGCCATGCCCGCCCAGTCGGTGCCGAGCGGAGCGAGGGCGCCAGCCATCGCCCGCAACTCGCCTTCGATGGTTGCTGAACCGGAGTTCAGGCGACCGGAGAGAGTGGCGAGTTGCTCAGGGGTGACACGAATTCCGTTCATTGCAGCCTCCACGTAGTCGGGTTGGTGCAGACGGTCGAACGGTAGCGGGTGCCCGGCACCGATGCGTCCGTCATCCACAGCCCGCCGCGGAGTGGCGGTTCGTCCTGTCGATGCGCCGGCGGCTGTGGCGGAGCGGGGCGCTGACCTAGCGGCGTTGGCGGCCGGTTCGGGCGCGCGGATGCCGACCGAGCAGTGCGCTGGGGCTGCTCTGGAGTTCGGTGCGCCGGCGGCGGTCCTGGAGTCGGCGGGTGTCGGACCGGGCTGGGGGCTGGCGGCGGGAGGTCCGGAACCGTGCCCGATCCGCGGCAGCGCGCCGGCGTGTTATCGTTCCCCAGAATGGTCTAAACCAATTTTCGGAGGTTGCTCGTGGCGGAACCGTTGCTCGAGGTGGTTGCCCTTGATGTCGCTGATGCCCAGGCTGCTGTCCGCGGCGGTGCGGACCGCCTCGAGGTGGTGCGAGACATGGCCAGCGAGGGACTCGTGCCCACTGTGGAGACTTTTCTCGCCATCCGCGACGCGGTCGACGTTCCGCTGCGGGTCATGCTGCGCTCCACCGCGAGTTTTGCCATTACCGAGCGGGAGCTTGACGAACTCTGCGCTCTCGCCGCGACGTTGCGGCGCGCGGGCATGGAGGAGTGCGTCATCGGATTCCTCACTCCGGCAGGTGAGGTGGACCTGTCAGCCGTCCAGACCGTGCTCGAGGTCGCTCACCCGCGTGCGTGGACCTTTCACCGCGCTTTCGATCACGCGGCCGACGCGACGGCGGCGTGGAAGACGATTACGGCATTGGATGGGCTGGATGCCGTGCTGACCGCCGGGAGCCCGAATGGGCTGTCGATGACCGGCCTGTGCGAGCGGCTCTCCCTCGGCACCGACGGACCAACCTGGGTCGTCGGCGGCGGATTGCGCATCGACCACGTACCAGCCCTGTACAGCGAGGGTTTCCGTTGGTTTCACGTGGGACGAGCGGTGCGCCGCCACGAACGATGGGATGGGCCGGTGGACGTCGTGACAGTCCGCCGCTGGCGGGAAGTGCTCGACACCGTCAGCGGCGGGTAGCCGGGTCGATTGCGGTCGGTGGGCACGGGACGGCGCCTCCCGCACGGCGCGTGACCGATGGTCCGTGGCCCGCCTGGGATATCGCGCGTGACGGCGAACGCCTCTGGACTGCTGGCGCGTCTCATCGGCGGAGATGGGCTCTTTAGAATCGAGTTCCTGCCGATCCACTGGGAGTTTTCACAGAGAGGCTGCGCGGTGCCCACCGGCAAGGTGAAGTGGTACGACCCCGAGAAGGGCTTCGGATTTCTCACGCGCGACGACGGCGGCGATGTCTTCGTCCGCGCGAGCGCCCTGCCGGCTGGCGTGACCTCGCTCAAGCCGGGCAGTCGGGTGGAGTTCGGCATTGTGGAGAGCAAGCGCGGTGAACAGGCACTCTCCGTCCGTCTCCTCGATCCGCTGCCGTCCCTGGTTGCTGCGCAGCGGAAGAAGCCCGATGAGCTCGTCGTCATCATCGAGGATTTGATCAAGCTGCTTGACGGCGTGTCGAACACACTGCGCCGCGGCCGTTACCCGGACCGGACGACGAGCCGGAAGGTGGCCGCCGTCCTGCGCGCTGTGGCTGACGACCTCGAACCCCCGCACTAGACCTTGAGCCTCGGTAGACCGTGCTGGCTCTGGCGGGTCGCGCCGTCCCACCGGCCCGGCGGGTTGCACCGACCCTAGATCAGGGGCATCAGCAACTGGTCGGGCACAGCGGGAACCAACCCGGCGTCCGCGGCACGGGCGAGGAGATCGCGCACCGCGGCGTAACCACCCTCCCCTAGCTCGACTGTGAAGTCGTTGACGTACAGCGCGATGTGCCGCGCCTGCACGGCGGGGTCCATCTCCTGAGCGTGCTGCGCCACGAAATCAGCGGACGCCGACGGATGCGCCCGGGCGTACCGCACGGACGCCCGCACCACGTCGGTGATCCGAGCGACGTCCAGCTCACGGCGTGCCACGATCGCGCCGAGCGGGATGGGCAGACCGGTCGTGCTCTCCCACCACTCACCCAGGTCCGCCAGGCATTCCAAGCCGTACGCCGGGTAGGTGAACCGGGCTTCGTGGATCACCAAACCGGCGTCGATCCGGCCGTCCCGGACCGCCGGCATGATCTCCGCATACGGCAGGACGCGAATGTCCGCGACGCCGCGGCCGCGCGCCCACATCCGGAAGAGCAGGTACGCCGTGGTGCGCTCGCCGGGTACTCCGACCACGGCGCCGCGCAGGTCACGCCGTCCGGCCGTCAGGACCAGGGGTCCGCACCCGCGGCCAAGCGCGCCGCCGGTGGGCAGCAGCGCATAGCGGTCCAAAAGCCACGGCAGGGCGGCGTACGAGACCTTGACGACGTCGAACTCTCCGCGCTCTGCGGCCGTGTTCGTCACGTCGACGTCCGCGAACGTCACGGCAACCGGTGGTGCGTCCGGCAGGAGTCCGTGCACCCAGGCGTGGAAGACGAAGGTGTCGTTTGGGCAGGGCGAGAATGCGATCCGGAGCAGGCGGCCGTCCGGGAGCGGCGCATGGTCGTTCGGCAGGTTGAGCAGCTGGGACGACGCGCCGCCTGCCTGGGACGACGCGCCCGCGCTCGGCGTCATGGGCACCCTCCGTCGATCTCCCGTGCCGCGGCCTGACCGGATCCGTCGTTGCACCACGCCGCGCCGAGTGCCGCGAATGCGTGCTCCAACCGGCGCAGCGCGCCGGGGATATCCCACGCTCGGCGGTCCCGCCGCCCAACCCGGTTGCTCACCACCCGCAGTTCGCCGTACCGAACGCCTGCGCGGGTCGCGGCGACGGCCACACCGTAGCCCTCCATCGCCTCAGCGACGGCGCCGGGGTATCGCCGCCGCAGGTCATCGGCGTGCGCGTCCGTGCCCGTCACCGTGTTCACGGTCAGAATGCCGCCGATCACCGGCGCCAGTCCGGCGTACCGAAGCGGTCCGGTGAGTTCCTCGACGACCGGCGGGTCGATCGCGTTGGCTGTCGTCGCAATTCCGAGGTGCTCCAGCGGGATGAACCCGTCGGGGGACATGGCGCCGAGGTCGGCCGGGTGGACGGCGTCCGCGACGACGATGTCACCGATGCCGGCGATACCGATGCCGCCGGCAATACCGGTGCAGATGACGAGCGAATAGTGCCGGCGTGCTAACGCCGCGGCCGTCGCCGCCGCGGCTGCCGCACTTCCCACGCCGGCTACGAGAATGTCCGCTGTCGCGGTGTGCCGGACGTTCGCGGAGCCCTGGGGGTGCGGCTGCGCACCGTCCAGGCCTGAGGCGACAGCGTCCGCCTCGGCGGCGACGGCAGTGATGATGAGCCGCTTGACGCTCATCGGCGGGGGCTTTCGTCGGCGGTTCGTGCCGGTGCGTGGAGCCGCTGCGCTCGCAACGCCTGCAGCCCGGTTTCGACGCTGACCCGCAGTCGGGTCACGGTGGCAAGGAAGAACACCGCCACGATCGCCGATCCCAGGGCCAGACCGAGCGTGCCGTTGGACGGCAGGACGAGAGCGAGAAATCCACCGGTCACCCAGGACAACTGCAGTACGGTCTCCGACCGGGCGAACGCCGAGGTCCGGACGGCTTCCAGCACGTCGCGTTGGATGACGGAATCGAGTCCCAGCTTCGCCAACGACTGACAGAGGTCGGCGACAAGGAGGGCGATCGCCGCGGTGGCCAGACCGAACCAGACCGCGCTGAGAATGCCGACGATTCCCGCCGCGAGGAGCGACGCGACGACCAGCGGCTCGGGATGGCGCCCCTTCAGCCAACCGCCGAGGAAGGTGCCGATGAAGCTGCCGATCGCGGCAGCCGCCACGATGATCCCCAGGTCGACGTTCTCGCTGAAGACCCCGAGCGGGTGGGTCCGGATGAGGAAAGCGAGAAACAACGTGAGAAATCCGGCGAAGATGCGAAGTCCGGCGTTTGCGCGGAGCATGACCGGCATGCGCGGTCCCACACCGCGCAGCGGCGGGAAAATACGGTGATAGAAAGTGCGCTGCCGGTTCTCCCGCGGGGTGCGGGCTCGCACCGGCATTTCCCCTGCAGGGACGTCGACTCGCGGGGGCAGACGGAACGCGAAGAATGCGCCGGCAAAGTACACCAGCGTGGCGATGCGCAGCGTGGTCGACGGCGATCCTGTCATCCAGTTGAGTGCCTGCCCGATCGGCGCCCCGACGGTTGCACCGATAATTCCCCAGAGGATGAGCCGGGCGTTTGCGCGGACCAAAGTGAGGTCCGGGGGCAGCAGCCTCGGTACGACTGCGGAACGCGACACGCCGTAGGCCTTGGAACAGACCAGAACTCCGAATGCCGCTGGATACAACGCGAATCCACCTTTGGTGGCTACCGCGTCAGCGATGACCCAGGCAAGGAAAGCGCGGACGATTTGGGTCGTCGCCAACGCCATGCGTCTGCCGTGCCGGAATCGGTCCAGAATTGGCCCAACAATCGGCGCAACCACGGCAAACGGCGCCATCGTGATGACAAGGTAGAGCGCCACCCGGCTGCGCGCTTGATGGACGTCGACGGCGAAAAAGAGCGTGTTGGCGAGCGCCACTGTGAGCATGGCGTCGCCCAGGCTGTGAATGGTGTGGAGGTCGATGAGGTTCGCAAGTCCACTGCGCCCCGCGCCGTCCGCCCGGGTCGCTCGATAAAAATGGGTGCCGACAAAGGACGCCGCCCGCGCCACGCCGGTGCCGATGCGTCGCAGTCCACCGGCTGCCGCGGCGGCGGCGCGGGAGAGCCGCGCGGCTGGGCGGTGGCGGAGGATCGTCACGGCTCAAGTCAACTACGCGGAGCGGTTTCGGTGACTGCAGGACCGTGGGAGAATCGCTGCCGTGCCTGCAACGACTGACGGGGCGCCGCCGCAGGCGATCGGCTCCCGTTCGACCGCGTACGCCGCGCGCTCTGCTGACGAGACGCCTGCGCACGGCCCTGAGCGTGGGAGCGAGTCCGAGGCTGGGAGCGAGTCCGCGGTGACCGTCCCGCTGGATGAGGTGTGTGCGGCTGCCGTGGAACTGGCGCGCGGTGCGGCCGCCGAGGTTGCCGGCGCGGAGATGGTCGGCGAACACGAGGGTGTCGAGGCAGACGACGAACACGTCGTCACCCATTACTTCGCTTGCCGAGAGCGCGGCTACGTCGGGTGGCGGTGGGCCGTCACCGTCGTACGGGCGCCGGACTCTGACCGGGTGACCGTGAACGACGTCGTGCTGCTCCCCGGCGCGGGTGCGCTGCTGCCGCCGCCGTGGATCCCGTGGACGCAGCGGCTACGGGCAGGGGACGTCGGGGTCGGCGACGTCGCACCGACCGCGGAAGACGATCCGCGCCTCGAGCCAGCCGAGGTGAGCATCGGCGATCCGCGGTTGCCGGACGACGAGGTGAGCGCGGACCTCCTGCTCGCGGAGTTGTGGCTGGGACGCCGCCGGGTGCTCTCGCAACACGGACGCAGCGAAGCGGCGCAGCGGTGGTACGCCGGCGAGCACGGACCACGGGCCGCGATCGCCCGCGCGGCGCCGTATTCCTGCGGCACATGCGGGTTTCTCGTGCCGCTGTCAGGAGCACTGGGTCGGCTGTTTGGCGTCTGCGCGAACGAAGTCGCCCCCGATGACGGGAAGGTGGTCTCGTTCGACCACGGGTGCGGTGCGCACTCCGAGGCACTTGTCGTGCCGAGTCAGCCCCATCCGCTTCGTCCGTCGCCGGATCCGTCAGGTGTGGCGGTCGACGTCGGGACGACCGAGTCCGGTGCGGTTACTGATCCGTCGAGTGCGGGTGCGGTGCTGCACCGTGAGGAAGAGCAGGCCCCACAGGCCCAGAGCGACGCCGCTGACGGCGACCCAGAACCACCAGCCGGCGCCGTGCTGGACGAGGGTCGGGCGCACGATGAAGAGCGCGATCGCGGCGAGCGCCCATAGTCCGGTGCCGATGGCAATCGGGGGGAACGGATTTACCGGCAACGGCTTCGGCGGTTCGCCGACGTCCGATCGTCGAGACACGGGCCGAGACTAGCGGAGCGGCACGGCTGAGGCTAGCGGAGCGGCACGGCTGAGGCTAGCGGACGCCGGGGTCCGCACGAACATCCACAATCTCCCACCCGCAGGGAGCGGTCCACAATTACTTAGCAAAGCTAATGACGTATGCTAAGTAAATGTGACGGCCACGATGAGCACGCGCGAATTGGCGAGCGAGCTGCGGGTTTCGTTGATGCGCTTGGTCCGCCGACTCCGAGCGCAGCGACCCGACCACGGCCTCACCCTGACCCAACTCTCCGCCCTCGGCACGTTGGAACGACTCGGCCCGATGCGGATCGGTGAACTTGCCGAGCGAGAGAAAGTGCAGCCCCCCTCGATGACCCGGACCGTCGCCGCCCTCGAGGAACGCGGCCTGGTCACCCGCACCACCGATCCCACCGATCGACGCAACGTGGTCGTCGCCGTGAGCCGGCGCGGCCTCGAACTGCTTCGCGATGACCGGCGCCGCCGCGAACAATGGCTGGCCGCCCGCCTCGCGGAATTGAGCGACGACGAACGTGCGCTGCTTGCGCGCGTCGCACCGATCCTCGACCGGATCGCCCGATCGTGAACGGGATGTTCCGGGCCCTTGCGGTCCGCAACTACCGGCTGTACGCCACCGGCCAACTGGTCTCCAATACCGGGACGTGGATGGCCCGGGTCACGCAGGATTGGCTCGTTTACCACATCCTGACCCGCGATAACAGCTTTGCGCTCGGCGCCGTGACAGCTCTGCAATTCCTGCCCACCCTGCTTTTCGGGATGCACGGAGGCCTGCTGGCCGATCGCTACCCGAAGCGTAGGGTCCTCGTCGGCACCCAGAGCGCGATGGCGCTGCTCAGCATCGTGAGCGGCGTTCTCATCGCGACGCACGTCATCGCTCTGTGGTCCATTTCCGTCATCGTGTTCCTGTTCGGCATCGCTTCTGCGTTGGACATGCCGGTCCGGCAGGCCTTTGTCGTGGAAATGGTCGGGCGGGAACTTGTCCAGAACGCGGTGAGCTTGAATTCCGCCACGTTTAATGCGGCGCGCCTGATCGGTCCCGCCGTGGCGGGCGTGCTCATTGAAGCTTTCGGCACCGCGCCGTCGTTTTTCCTCAACGCCGCCTCGTACCTCGCCGTCATCGGCGTCCTCGTCGCGATGCGCGCCGACGAGCTTCGGGTCGCCCCCCGAGTGGGACGGCGCGCCGGTCAGCTGCGGGAGGGATTGCGCTATGTCGCAGAGCATCCGGAGCTCGCCATCCCGATCGCCTTGATCGGGCTGGTCGGCACGTTCGGTTTGAATTTCCCAATCACCAATGCCTTGATGGCCCGCGGGGCCTTCCATCAGAACGCCGGCGGCTACGGGCTTCTGTCGACCACGCAGGCGATCGGCGCGGTGATCGGTGCATTGGCCACGGCACGCCGACGCCGGCGGCCGCGGTTGCGCCTCCTCTTCGGATTGGCAACAGTTTTTGCGTTGTTCGAAGGACTTTCCGGGCTTGCGCCCAGTTATCTCATCTTTGCCGTACTCCTCATCCCGATCGGCGCAGCAGCCATTGCCTTTGCGACGTCGTGCAATTCCAGCGTGCAATTGGGCGCCAAGCCGGCGATGCAGGGACGGGCGATGGCGCTGTACGTCACGGTGTTCACCGGAGGAACTCCGGTCGGCTCCCTGCTGGTCGGTTGGCTCGGCAATGTTCTGGGACCGCGCGGGACGTTGGCCGTTCAAGGCCTGATCTGCGTCGTCAGTGCTGTCGCCGTGGCTGCTGTCTATGCCCGTCGCCTCGGTTGGCGACGGCCGCCTTTCACCCGCAGGCGCCGCCGCGGTGGTCTGACCGCGGCCGAGATCGCGGAACCCACGCTTGCGGATGTGAGTACTCGGTGACAGGTCCACCCGCCCGGTCCGGTGAGCCGGCCCGGGTCTGGTGAGCCTGGGCCGGCGCGCGTCCCGGCGGGTTCGGCGCGTGGGGGTATGACGCCGTTCACCATGGACGTGTGCGGGTATTTGCGGCCCTGACTCCGCCGGCGACCGCGATCGACCACCTCGAACATGCGTTGCTCGGCGTGCGGCGGGACGACGTCGAGTGGCGGTGGGTGCTTCCAGACCGCTGGCACCTCACGTTGGCCTTCTACGGCGAGGTGTCGGAGTTCACTGCGGATCGGGTTGCGCTACGCCTTGAGCGGGTCGCCGGCCGGCAAGCGCCGTTGCAGCTGTGCTTTGCCGGGGTTGGTGCTTTTGACCGGCCATCGCGCGCCCGGGTGATCTGGGCGGGAGTGCGGACGATCGCGGACGACGGCAGCCTGGCGCGGTTGGCCGACCGATGCCGTGCCGCCGGTCGCCGGGCCGGCGTGACGATGCCGCAGACCGATCGGGGTTTTCGGGCCCACCTGACCCTTGCCCGTGCCCGCACGAATCCGGTGGACGCGAGGGGTTTTCTCGCCGCGCTGGCCGGCTATACGGGGCCGGTGTGGACGGCGACCCACCTGCAGCTGATCCGCAGCTTTCTCGGTCCGGTGCCCCGCTACGAAACGCTCGGATCGTGGCCGCTTAGCGACGGCGCGTCGTGACAGCGAGGCAGCGACGGTCGCTTACCACGCATAGGCTTCGGGGGCTTCGCCTCCCGGGCCGGGCCAGATCTCGTCGAGCCGGGCGAGAGCCTTCTCGTCGAGCCGGAGTTCCGTGGCGCGCAGTGCCATGTCGAATTGATCGACGGTCCGGGGGCCGATGATCGGCGCGGTGACGCCCGGCTGATGCAACAGCCAGGCTAGCGCTACCGCCGCCGGGTGTTCGCCCAGCTCGTCGCAGAACGCCTCGTACGCCTCGACTGCACTGCGCCGGCGCTCGAGTTCCTCAGTCGCACGGCCGCCCTTGGACCGCTCCTGATCGGTGCGGCGGAGCACGCCGCCGAGAAGCCCGCCGTGGAGCGGGCTCCATGGAATCACTCCCAGGCCGTACGCTCGGGCTGCCGGCAGCACCTCGAGTTCGACGGTACGTGCGGCCAGGTTGTACAGCGACTGTTCGCTGATCAATCCGAGGAAATTCCGCCGGCGAGCTGCTTCTTGCGCCTGCGCGATGTGCCAGCCGGCGAAATTCGACGATCCGGCGTACAGAATCTTCCCTTGCAGACGCAGCACTTCGAAGGCTTCCCAGATTTCGTCCCAGGGCGTTTCCCGGTCGATGTGGTGCATCTGGTATAGGTCGATGTAGTCGGTGCGCAGCCGGCGCAGCGATGCATCGCACGCCCGGCGAATGTTCAGCGCGGAGAGCCGGCCCTCGTTCGGCCACTCCCCCATGTCGCCGTACACCTTCGTGGCGAGCACGGTGCGCTCGCGCCGTCCACCGCCCTGGGCGAACCATTCACCGATGATGGTCTCGGTCCGCCCCTTGTTTTCACCCCAGCCGTAGACGTTGGCGGTGTCGAAGAAGTTGATGCCGTGCTCGTGCGCCCGGTCCATGATCCGGAACGCCTCCGCCGGTTCGGTGACCGGCCCGAAGTTCATCGTGCCGAGACAGAGTCGGGAAACGCGCAGTCCACTGCGGCCGAGATGTACGTACTCCATGCCGTCAGCTTCGCACAGCCGAGCTGACGAGCTGACTCCGCCGTGGCGACGGGGTACGGGAGGCGGCGACCGCGAGGAACCCGAGGAGGGTGAAGACCGGGACAAGGAGCATCGCCGTGTGCGAGCCGACATGGTCGGCGAGTGCGCCGAGGGCGAAGGGCGCGAGCCCGATCGCCGCACCGCCGCCGAGCGAGGCGTAGCTGGTCGCCAAATCGGGGTGACCGTCGGAGGCCCAGACGATCCGGGCGATGGCGAGCGGGTAGTGCAGGGCGATACCCAGCCCGGTGAGGAAGAGGCCAAGGTAGGCGACCGGCAGGTGATGCGAGTTCCAGAAGACGCCGAATCCGATAAGTGTCAGCACGAAGGCGCCTGCGAGGAGCCAGTCGGCGGAGTATCGCAGCGCGAGCGGGCTCGCCGTGAGCCGTCCTACCGTCATGCCGAGAACGATGAGCGTCACCCCGGCGGTCGCCGACGCTGTCGAGGCGCCGACGTGACTGTGCAGGACGTCCGACGTCCAGATCGTCATGGAGAACTCGATGGACGTCGTGAGGATGAGCACAGTGCAGGCGATCCAGAATCTGCCCGGCATCCGAGGTCGTGGGGTGCCGCGGCGGGTAGGGATCGGTTCCGGCGGGGTGGTTGACCGGGCGAAGACGAGGAACGCGCCACCGGCGCAGGCCACCAGGATCAGCATTCCCGCCCGCCAGCCGAGGTGGGTCGCGATGGCACCACTGAGCGCAAGCGGAGCGAGGAGCCCAATGCCGGAGCCGATCCCGGTTCCCTCGGTGACCGCCGCGGCGCCGGCCGGTCCCGGATGGTGGCTGCTGAGGATGGCGGTGCTGAGATTGCCGAGCAGGACGCCGCCGAAACCGCCAAGAATCGAACCGGCAAGGGTGAGTGGGAGGAGCGGCACTACCACCAGCAGGACTATTCCGGCGCACATTGCGGCCAGTGCGGACCACAAAAGCCGGCGTCGTCCGAGCCGGTTGATGAGCGGGGGCGCGAGGATTCCGACCAGGACGCCACCGACGGCCATCCCAGTGCCGTGGAGGGCGGCGACGGCCCGGCTGACGTGCTCGTCCGAGCGGAGCAGGTTCACCGCCGGGGTGAAGGCGTAGAGGAAATATCCGTACAGCGCGAATTGGGTGTACGCGAGCCACGTAATGCGGTCGCGCGGGTAAGACACACGCGCCGTCGCTGGTTCGGCGGTGTCTTCCGTCATCGAGGTGTCGCGTGTAATCCGTGGTTTCTTCGCAGAGTCAACGCAGTCGCGTCACGACATAGTCGATGCATGCGGTGAGAGCGTCGACGTCGTCCGGATCGATGGCGGGGAACATGGCAATCCGCAATTGGTTGCGACCCAATTTCCGGTACGGCTCGGTATCGACGATGCCGTTGCGGCGAAGGATCGCCGCAACCTTGGCCGCGTCGACGTTGTCGGCGAAATCGATAGTGCCGACGACGTGCGACCGTTGAGCAGGGTCCGCAACGAACGGCGTCGCATAGTCGCTTTTCTCTGCCCAGGTGTACAGCCGCTGGGCGGAATCAGCGGTCCGCGCCGTAGTGAACGCGAGACCGCCGCGTTCGTTCATCCAGTCAATCTGGTCGGCGAGCAACCAGAGGGTCGCGAGCGCCGGGGTGTTGTAGGTCTGATCCTGCCGGCTGTTGTCGATGGCGATGGAGAGGTCAAGGAACGCCGGTATCCAGCGTCCCGTCGCGTGGATTTCCGCCACCCGGTCAATCGCCGCAGGGGACATCAGGGCAATCCAGAGCCCGCCGTCTGAACCGAAGCACTTCTGCGGCGAGAAGTAATAGACGTCTGTTTCGCGGATGTCCACGGCCAATCCGCCGGCTGCGGAGGTCGCGTCGACGAGAACGAGCGCATCGGCGTCCGCACCGCTGACCCGCTGGATCGGCATCATCACCCCGGTGGAGGTTTCGTTGTGCGTCAACGCATACACGTCGATCCCGGCCTCGGCCTGCGCCCACGGATGCGTGCCCGGCTCGCTCTCGATGACCGACGGTTTGTCGAGGAACGGTGCTTTCCGCACGGCGGCGGCGAATTTGCTGGAGAATTCGCCGAAACTGAGGTGCTGCGAGCGGCTGCGGATGAGGTTCGCTGTGGCAATGTCCCAGAACGCGGTGGCGCCGCCGTTGCCCAGCACTACCTCGTAGCCGTCCGGCAGCGAGAAGAGGTCTCGTAGTCCGTGCCGGATTCGTGCGACGACGCTCTTCACTCCGGTGCGGCGGTGCGACGTGCCGAGGTAGGTCGTGCCGGCGGCGGCGAGGCCGGCGACGGCTTCGGGCCGGACTTTCGACGGGCCGGCGCCGAAGCGGCCGTCCCGCGGTTTGAGGTGGTCGGGAATGGTGATGTCGGGTGTGGCGTCCGTCACGATCGCTCCAAGGGTTCGGGGATCGGCGATTTCTGCTCACCGGCAGTAGGTCTTGCCGGGCGGTTCAGCTGTTCCCCGCCGATCAAATTACTGCTCACCGTGGCGACGCTGCCAGGTCTGATTCTGCCAGAGCGGCGTCGATCACCCGTCCGGGGTACGGTCACCCGTGTCGTCGAATCGCCGCGTCCCAACCGGGAACGGAGGACGCCGGGCGCGGGCCGTGACCGACATACCGCGCTGTCGGTCGTACCAGCCGGCCGCTGCGTTTTTCCTCCAGAATGTGGGCGCTCCAACCGGCGACCCGGGCGCAGGTGAACATGGCGGCGAACATATGCGCCGGCACGCCGGCCAAATCCAGGACCAGCGCAGCCCAGAATTCGACATTCGTTTCGATCGGGCGGTCCGGCCGGCGGGCCCGCAATTCGGCCAACGCCGCCTGCTCGAGTGCGTAGGCTGCGTCATAGTGCGGCGAGCCGAGCTCGCGCGCCGTACGACGCAGCACCCGGGCGCGCGGATCCTCAGCCCGGTAAATGCGGTGCCCGAAACCCATCAACCGCTCATGGCGGTCGAGCACGCTCTTGACGTAGCCTTCGGCGTCGCCGGTCCGTTCGACCTCCTCGACCATGTGCAGCACCCGGGTCGGCGCACCTCCGTGGAGCGGGCCGGACATGGCGCCCACGGCTGCCGAGAGCGCCGCGGCGACATCGGCCCCGGTCGATGCGACCACCCGTGCGGTGAAGGTCGACGCGTTCATGCCGTGCTCGGCGGCCGAAACCCAGTACGCGTCCAATGCCTTGACGTGGATGGGATTCAGTTCTCCGCGCCAGCGCAGCAGGAACTGCTCAACCGCCGTCCGGCCCTGGTCCACTTCCGATTGGGGTACCGGCGGCAAGTCGCCACGCGCCGACTGCGCGACGTAGGAGAGGGCGGTCACTGAGGCTTGCGCAAGCTCGTCACGCGCCTGCTGCTCGTCGATGTCCAACAAGGGTTTGAAGCCCAGCTGGGGGGCGAGCATGGCCAAGCCGGCTTGGACGTCGACCCGCACGTCGCCGGACCGATGTGGTAACTCCAGCGTGTTGAAGGGTGGAAGACCCGGGGTGAAGGAATCGTCCACCAGGAGTCCCCAGACATCGCCGTACGAAACCCGCCCGACGAGTTCTTCGATGTCGACCCCTCGGTAGCGCAGAGAGCCCCCATTTCTATCCGGTTCGGCGATTTGGGTCTCGAACGCGACAACTCCTTCTAGCCCCGGAACGAAGTCAGACATTGGTTCTACTCCTGCCTCGCGCAGCCGCCGGATCGTGGACCCCTTCATTCTCCCGCTAACCTGCCCTTGACAGCGCCGGGGTCCCGCGGTCGGGGGCTGCGGGACAAAGCGACGGTCATCACCCTTCCGGCGTCCGTCCTGCCGTCGGCCGCGGGAGCTAGGGACCGGCTGGCTGACCGATACCTGCCCGGCAGGCGGAACCGCGCTCCGGCGTCCGACACCGATGCCCGAGGAGAGCCGATGCGACACGGCACACACACCGGGTCGAACCCTTATGCCGAGGCTTACGTCGAGGTCACTGCCGGCGGTCTTGCCGAGACCGACCTGGCAGCCGATCCGATCGAGCAGTTCCGGCGCTGGCTCGCCGATGCGATCCGATACAACCTGCCGGAACCCACCGCGATGGTCGTCGCGACCGCGGACGCCGACGGCCGGCCGAGCAGCCGCCACGTCTTGCTCAAGAGCGTGGACGACGGCTTTGTCTTCTTCACCAACTACCGGTCCCGGAAAGGACGGGACCTTTCGGAAAATCCCTCGGCAAGTCTGTGTTTTCCGTGGTTTGCCATCGGACGGCAAGTCGTGGTCTTAGGCACTGTGACGAAAGTCACCCGCGAGGAAACTGAGGAATACTTCGCGAGTCGGCCTCGGGACTCACAGTGTGGCGCATGGTCCAGTGAGAATCAGTCGTCGGTTGTTCCGTCGCGCGCCTGGCTTGATGAGCGATACGCAGAAGTTGCTCAGCGGTTTGCCGGCGTCGAACACATCCCACCGCCGCCATTCTGGGGTGGTTTCCGCGTGATACCCGAGACGGTGGAGTTCTGGCAGGCCCGGCCGGCCCGCATGCATGATCGATTGCGTTATCGGCGGACAGCGGATGGCGAACGACCGTGGATCATCGAACGGCTCTCGCCGTAGGCGGAGTTGGCCGACTGCGGGTGTGGGGTTGGTCAGTAGCTGGCCGCTTACCGGGTCGACGAGCGCCTGGGACATCCGCCTCGCAATCGCTCGTGCCGGGGCTCGTGCCGGGTCGGCCGGCCGCTGGTGTGGGATTGGTGTCCGTGACGGTATCCGCGGCAAGCGTCGTCCGGTTCTTCGGCGGTCGCCTGGTGGATGGTCAACGCGGGCGGATTCTCACCCATGTCGCATCCGCGTGCGCGAGCAGACGGCCATCGCGGTCGAAGATTGCAGAGACGGTGAGAGCAGTCCGTTCGGCGCGCGCACGGAGTTCTCCCACGATCACCACGTCTTGGTCGACTTCCGGAACGTCGAGGATTCGGGCCCGGATGCGCCCAAGGACCATCGGCCGTCCGGCGATGTCCGCGGACCAACCACTGGGACAATCAAGGGCGGCCCAGACGAGTTCGGGTGGTGTTCCTCGGTGTCCGCCACCGGCGACCCGCCAGGTCGTCGCGACCCGACCCGGCCCGACGGGACCCGGGCGCAGACGCAGGCCCCTTGGGTTCCGTGGGCCGCACACAAAGCAGGTCGGGAACGGGTGATCCACCGCCCCGGCGTACCGTGCCTCGGCGGTCCGGGCGGTTCCCCAGTCCACCGGCGCAGGTGCCTCGTCGGGCGGCTCGGCCGCTGCGGCCTCCGCCAGAAGGTCGGTGCCGTCGAACAGTCGGATCACTTCGTCTTCGATGACGAGGTGCAACGGCTTTCCGACCGGCGTCGGCCGGTTCAACCGCACCTGGCAGGCGCCGGCGCCGGGGTGCGCGGTGGCCAGGCGTCCGGCGAGGTAGCCGCCGTTCGCGCAACCCGGGGGACCGCAGAACGTCGGGTCGATAGGCGGGAATTCCCGGGTTTCGCTCATGGATGGTTGCGCCTGCCGTTCACGGACACCGCCGACTCCGACCCGGGCGGGATTGACCGGACATCACCGACCCCCACCGACCGGGCTTGGCTCCCTGCTGGTCAACCAAGAACCTCCGCGGCCAACCGAAGATCGGCGACAAGTCCCTGATACGCCGCCTCCCGGTCGTCCGCGCGCAGGACCGCGGACGGGTGAATGGTGGCGAGAAAGAACTTGTTTACCCGGACGGCGTCCTCGTGCGGCGGTGCGGGCCATGGCAGCAGCGCGCCTCTGGTCCGATTGACCCGAAAATCCGGCCCAAACAAGGCCCGTCCGGCCGTAGCGCCGAGGGCGACGATGATGTCCGGATCGACGATGGCCAGTTCGGCGGCAAGCCACGGCCGGCACGCTGTGATTTCCCGTTGGTCAGGTGTTTGGTGAATGCGCCGCGCGCCCGGCCCGTCCTGACGGAATTTGAAGTGCTTGACCGCATTGGTGACGTAGGCGGCCGCTCGGTCGATGCCGACCTCCTCGAGGGCGCGGTCGAGGATATTTCCGGCTGGTCCAACGAAGGGCGCCCCTCGGCGGTCCTCCTGGTCACCGGGTTGTTCGCCAACGAGCACGATTCGTGCCGTAGGCGGGCCGCTGCTGAAGACGGTCTGGGTCGCGTTGCGATACAGCGGGCAGCCCTGGCATCCGCGGGCGGCCCTCCGCAGCTCGTCCAATCCGGCACCGGTCGGCACCCACCGGGCCGCTCCTGGATAGTCAGCTGTCATCTGACGCTCCGCCGCTTGGCACGCGCCGTCCGCCCGCTGCTACGACGTCCGCCTTCGATCGCATCGTTCCGGTCGGATAATCCCGCAGTGGTCGTAGGTACGGCAAGCGGGGAGCGTATCGACGACCGTGCGCTCGCGGTCGAGTGCGTCGCGGTAGGCCTCGGCATGGCCGTGGCTGGCGGGGCCTTCGCCCCTCCAGCGGCAGCCGTCTTCGCCGGGGTCGCGATTGCGCTGCTCATTGTTGGTCTGGTCCTGCTTCCTACCGCGCGCCTCCTCGTGCGATCGCGGCTGTCGTACGCCGTCCTTGCTTTTGCTGCGTGGTGGACGGCGTCCGGTCTCGCCCATCACGACGGCATGGTGGCAATGCGGCTTGCGGCGGGGATGGTCGGGTCGGTTGCGGCGTACGTCGTGGTAGGTGCCTTGACCACGCGGGGCCGGGAGTTGGTCGCGGCCGGGTTCTTGGGCGGAGCGGCGATCCTCGCCGGGACCGGCTTGATCGACGTGAGCGTCGCGATGGCAGCCGGCCGCGGTCCCTTTGATTCGTGGCTGCTGACGGACGAGCGGTCCGTGCGACTGGCGGGTCCACTCCACTACCCGGAGGCGTTCGCGCTCTGGCTTAGTTTCTCTTTCCTGGCGGGTGCGCTCGTGCGGACTCGCCGGGTTCAGCCGCTGGTCTCGCTTTCCCAGGTGGTTGTCGGCTGCGGAATTCTCGCCTCCGAAAGCCGGGGTGCCCTTGTCGCGTTCGCCGCGGCGCTCATCGTGGCCGGCCGTCGGCTGAGCCGGGCCACGCGGAACGCCGTTGTCGCCCTTGCGGTCTGTGCGCCGTTGGTGCTGGCCGCGCAGCGGCTCGCGGGCGCGACGGCCGTGCTGTATCCGCTCTCTTTAGCGGCCGCCGTTCTTACGGTGCTCCTCATCGGACGCGGTCTGCTCGTCCGCGGACGTCTCGATCAGCGACCGGCGAACCGGTGGCGTGATCGTGTCATGGCCGCAGTGCTTCGCTTGCGGTGGCTGATCGGTGGAGTCTGGTTGGTGACCACCTGCGGTCTGCTTGTGACGCAGCGTCGCTGGGTCGACGGTCTGGATCCGAGTTGGTGGCAGCGACTTCGGGTAGCCAAGGCCGCAATTCACCTGATCAGCGGGCACGTGTGGAGCGGGCTTGGACCTGATCCCGTTTTCCGTGCGCCGACCGCGACCGGCGTCCCGGGATGGGCGTACTTCACGCACAACGAGTTCTTGGAGATCGCGCTGAGTCTCGGCATTCCAGGCTTGGTGGCGGTGGTGGCCCTCGCAGCGTGGGTGGCCTGGCGGCTGCGACCGCACCGGATCGGACTCGCTGTGCTGGCAGCAGTGGTGGTGGCCGGCTTGTTCGATTTCGGGTGGCACTTCCCGGTACTCGGCTGGGTGGCGGCGAGCGTCGCGGCTTGCGAGGTGGGTCAGCGGCGACTTAGACGGCAACCATTCGGCGTCTGGTGTGCTCGGAACTGTCGTCGTGTTGTGAAATCCTGCACACTGGCGGGGTGAGATCTGGACCCTCCCCTGCGTGGAGGCGCTGAGCGGTGGCCAGTCGAGGCACGCCGCGTCGGGAGGACGTCAGACGCTACCCGTGCCCATGGCCAGGGCATGCGCGCCGCGACGTGGTGCCCCACGGCGTCGTGCGGAATGACGCTGGCGAGGTCACCCGGCAGCGGTACATGTGCTCGTCCGGAACGACCAAGGCACACACCACCCCTGTGCGGAAGACCACCGACCGTCTGGACCTCGCTGGTCGACATCCTTTGACGTGTCAACCGTTGACCTGCCCCCCGGCCCGGGAGGAGCATTCCAACTGTCGCTCCGTCTTTACGGAGGGCGAGATGAGACAACTTGCATGGGCTATGGCCGCACTCCTTCTGACGGGCTTGCTGGCCGCCCCTGCGGACGCCGCTCAGGGCCCGGGGAGCGAACCCGTCGTCGTCGCCGGGCCCACGACCTGGGTGGATCACGGAACCCGCGTCAACGGGTCATGCGTCAACAGCTCGCCGGTGCTGTCCCTGGCTCCTGGACAGTACTCGGTGAGTGCGACCGTCACGGGCGCTGACGCCAGCACCTGTTCCGTGACGTGGCAGATCGGTGCGGCGACGACGGTCCGGGCAGCGGACCCCGCTCGCCCGGCCGGTGGATCCTCGGTCGAGGAACCGGCCAAGGTCGTCGCGGTCCCGCCCGTCACCGCACCGGGTGCGGTCAGTCCGGCGGCGACGTATTCGGGGTCGGGGTACGAGCGGGCGTGTTGGAGGACGTCGTCGGGTTGGAGCTGAACGAGGCGAGGAGCAACATCTCGTTCTCCTACAACGGCTCCTGCGTGACCAGCGCCTCCGGGTCCGGCTACTGGTGGTGGCGGTCCGGAAGCGGGTGGGAGCCGCCAACCAACAAGGGCTCGTGGATCAGCACAACCTGCAACAACGCGAAGGTGTGGTCACAGGCGGACTACCGCAACACCGGGTTCTGCCTGGGGTACACCTCCAAGACGCCTTTCCGCGGAGTGACGGTCCAGGGCCGGTATGACGGTTACCTGTTCGGGTGGGTGGACAACTGGTGGTGGAACGCGTGCCTGCCGTTCAGCTTCCACTCCCAGCTGGTGAGGCTCACCGGGTAGGCGCTCGTGATCATCCTGGTCGGCGCCGTCCCGGTGGTCGTACTTGCTGCCCTCATCGTCAGGGCGCGGGTCAGCCCGGGTGCCCGGGAGGCCGTCGTCCGATGGTGCAGGGTGGCCTGCCTGCCGCTGTGGCTGGTGGGGACGGTGTTCGCGGCGTGGTCCTCGTGGGGCACGTCCTCACCGGGACGGCTTGTCGGTGTGCTGACGATACCGACGGCGCTGTGCCTGGCCGGGTCGCTGCTGCCGGCCGGGCGCTTCCACGGCGCTGCTGCGTGGACACTTGTCGGCCTTCTGCTTCTGTTCGTCACGGTGGCGGGATTCTCGGTCGGCCTGTACTACCTGCCGGCCGCTCTCGTGCTCCTGGCTGCGGCGGCCCTCGGCGGACCCGATGAGGTCATGCGTGGTCGCCCCAGAGGTTCTCGAGCTCGGCTCAAGGGGGGCTAGCGGTCGCAGAGACGCGGCGATGCGAGCGGGTCGGGGGACGCCGAGCGGGCTCGTGCAATGTGTACACCATCTTGCCGCCCTGCCGCGGCAATAGAGTGACCGGAGGCCTCCGGGCCTACCTCGACGACGCGCACGACCTGCTTGAGCTGACGCTGCCCCGCCCGGTCCGCGTCAGCGATCTGAGTGGTGACGGGCCCTTACCGACCTCGGGCACGGTCGTCGTGCTCGTGAACCACGCGAACGTCGACCGGGTCGAACAGGCGAGTTCGCGCTACCGGGCCGCGGGGATCGAGCTGTGCGCGGTTGACCCCGACGGGCTGGCCACGGAGAGCACCAAGGCGAACCTCGGCACCCATCCGCCAATCTGCTCAGCTCTCCGACGTCCAAAGACTCGAGTGGCCAGTGGGTAGGCAACCCATGCCATGGAAGGCCAGCGAGCGTTAGATAGCGCGCGTTAGCTAGTGGTCCGTCTCAGTTTCAGCTGACCCGTTGGTCGAGTGTGGCTCGGGCGCGTTGGACCTTGGTGAAGATGGACTCGGCGGTGGCGGTCCACACGTAGGGCTTCGGGTCGTCGTTGTGGGCGGCGAGGTAGCTCTCGATGCTGGCGATCAGGTCCGGGACGCTGCCCCTGTCCGCCCGGTAGCTCAGGTGGAGTTGAGCCACCCAGCGGGGGCTTGGCCAGTACCGAGCCTCTCGCGAAATGGCTGGGCGTGGGAGTGCCGGCAGGTGTGTGAGGTGAATTATCAACAACTGAGCACGCCAAACGCCGAATGATGTTGGCAAATCCGGAGGACATCGCGTGGTAGAAGCCACGAGATAGCGGGAATGTCCACCACACTGAGCGTGGATTGATCCGAGGAAGGACGTGCGACGCCATGTTGGTCATCGGGCTTTTGATCGCAGCAGCGGCCGCGGCGTTCGGCGCTGTCGTCACCGTTGAGGACTGGGGCGGTTCGACGTACGCCGTTCGCGGCTTTGGGCATCACCTCGCGAATCTCACGCTGGCTGAGATCTTCCTTGCCGGGGTGATACTCTGCGGGATATTTTTCTTCGGATTGTGGCTGTCGAGTCTGTCGTCGACGCTGCACCGGCGGCGATCACTGCGGCGCCGGGCCGAGATGCGGTCGTTGCGTGAGCAGTACGAAGAGGTCGTCGCGGAGCGGGATCGGCTGGCCCGGGAGCTCGAGGCGCAGCGTGGCCGGACCTCGGACGCCGCGGCGTACCCGCGGGAACCGCAAGTCGAGCGGGACGACGCCCACCGGCTTGGTTGACGATCCGCCGACCAGGCGGGCCCCGCAGCTCACGGATTCGCGGCGGTTCGCAGCGTACTGATCGCTGTGCTGGGAGGCAGCGCCTGCCGAACCGGGGCATCTGCCGTTGCTCGGTCCGGCCGGTCGGCGGGTTCGCTCATCCCTGCCACCGACGCACTTGCGTCGGCCGCTGCAGGATTCAGGGTTGACGCGTTCCGTTGCGGCCCAGCGGTTCGATCAGCGGTCACCCAACGCTCAAACCGCTCGAGCGCCGCCATCAACGCGAAGAACGCCAGAGGAAGGCCGAGGAGCGTGCCCGCCAGCACAGCGAGTACGTGGCCGAGCCCAGCGAGCATCCGCGCACCTTCTCCCGCTTCGTCGTCGTGTCAGCTACTTCGACGTCACGAAGAATGACCTGAATGGCGACGTTCGAAACGTTACTCGCCTGCACGCTTACTTTTTTCGGCGGCGCGCCGAAACAGGAGACGAGTGCGCGGCTCGTCGCGCGGAACGGAGAGGCATGCCCCCAAGACGTCATATGGTCCAGACCAGTCGAGCTCAGCTCCTCGACTGGCAGCGCCGATTGCCGCTTCCGGTGAAGTTTGGGCTCGCGTTTGCCGGCGCCACCCTGCCGTTTCTCATCGGACTGGCCGTGATCGCCATGTGGGCGGACGCCAGTCCGGAACACGTTCGGGACACGGCGTTCGTCACCCTCGGCGTTGGCGCCGCGGCAGCGGCAGTCGCGAGCTGGCGGTTGAGCCGGGCGGTCGTGGTCCCGATGCGACGGGCGATCGACGTGCTCCGGGAAGCCGCCGCGGGCAACTTGACCCGTCGGCTGCCCGGCGTCCGCCGGCGTGACGAGTTCGGAGCGATGGCCCGCGCACTGAACACCATGCTGGACGCCGCTGCGGACGCGTTCTTTGCGGTCACCACGGGCATTCGCCTGTTGGCGCAGACATCGGGCCGGCTCGCGCAGACGGCGACCAAGCTGGCCGACTCAGCGGATCGCGCGTCGGATCAGTCGACTCTTGTCTCCTATGCGGCCGACCAAGTCAGTTCGAACGTGGTGGGAGTGGCCGGCAGCTCCGAACAGATGGCCGCGGCGATCCGCGACATCGCGGACAACGCGAGCCGGGCCGCGGCGGTGGCAGCGGAGGCGGCTGCAACCGCGGAGCGGGCGGACAGCACGGTTGCCAAGCTGGGTGAGAGTTCGGCGGAGATCGGCAACATCCTCAAGGTAATCACGTCGATCGCGCGCCAGACACACCTCCTCGCGTTGAATGCCACGATTGAGGCAGCGCGCGCCGGCGAGGCTGGGCGAGGCTTTGCCGTGGTCGCTGCCGAGGTGAAGGATCTTGCCGATGCGACCGCGCGAGCCACCGACGACATCGCTCAAATGATCAAGACTATCCAGGACGACGCCGCCGAGGCGGTTACGATGATCAGGCAGATCAGCGCGGTGGTCGACCGAATCAACGACTTTCAGTCCACGATTGCCGGGGCGGTCGAGGAGCAGACCGCATCGAGCAATGAAATGACCCGCGCGATCGCTGGTGCCGCCGCGGCATCCGAGGACATCGCGGGCAGCATCGTCGGCGTCGCGGCGGCTGCGTTGGCGACCGCCAGCGGGGTCGGCGACACCCGGCTCGCATCGGCGGATCTGGCTCACACCGCTAACCAGCTCGAAGGCGTGGTCCGCCGGTTCCGCTACTAGTCCGGGAACGGCTAGTCCGGGGAACCGGCGAGCGTCGCCGCCTGCGCTTACCGTGGATCGGTGTGATCGCCGGTGGCTCTACCTGGATCGCCGACCGTCGCCGCCTGTGGTCGGCGTCGGTTGTGTGCGTGACCGGCTGCCGGTCCGTTGCGATCGGCGCTTGAGGGCACCGGTGGCCTCCCGCTCTCCGAGGGGGCGCTGCGGCTCCGCGACTGTCCGTCGTCGTGGTGCTCGCCTGTCGCGCCCACACCGCGTATCCTGCTCAAAGGTCTAGACCTATCTCGGTCCTGCTCTGTCGGTGGCCAGCGGCGAGGCGGAGGTACCCATGGACGTCGTTCAGCTCGTCAATAGCTGCCTGTTGCCCGGCTTTGCCGGTGGTGACCAGTTACCGGACTGGGTACGCCGGGCGCTCGACCAGGGACTCGCCGGCGTGGCGATTTACGGGCACAACCTCGTGGACGACGGGTCGGTCGCCCGCATTGCGCAGGCCGTTCACAACACCGCGCCGGATGCACTGGTTGCCCTCGACGAAGAAGGCGGCGACGTCACCCGACTCGAATATCGGACGGGTAGCTCCTACCCGGGCAATTTGGCGCTCGGCGTGGTGGACGACCTCGAACTGACGGCACGTGTCGCGGCGGCGATCGCAGCGGATCTCGTTGCCGCAGGAGTGAATTACAACCTGGCGCCGGCCGTCGACGTGAATAGCGATCCGCGAAATCCAGTCATCGGCGTCCGGTCGTTCGGCGCTGATCCCGACAAGGTGGCGGCGCACGGTGCGACGTTCATCACCGCCATGCAGTCTCGGGGAATTGCAACCGCAGCGAAGCATTTTCCGGGACACGGCGCCACCGTTGCCGATTCGCACCACACGCTGCCAGTGATCGACGTCGATGAACCGACCTTTCGACGGCGGGATTTGCCGCCGTTCGTCGCGGCGATCCAAGCCGGCGCAGCGAGCATCATGACGTCACACGTTGTCTTTACCGCGCTCGACGCTGATCTCCCGGCCACTCTCAGTCCACGCCTGCTGCGCGGCCTGCTTCGCAGTGAACTCGGCTATTCCGGCGTCGTCGTGACCGATGCGCTCGACATGCGAGCCGTCGCCGATACGTGGGGAATAGCCGGTGCGGCGGTTCGTGCGCTTGCTGCGGGTGCGGACCTGCTTCTTGTCGGCGCTGTGGACGGCGAGCGCTACTGCGCCGAGATTCACGCTGCGGTAACCGACGCGATTGCGGCTGGTGATCTGACCGTGGAGACGTTGGAGGCAGCCGCCGCGCGCATCCGAGCGCTGCGGGAATTCGCAGCTGTTCGTCGCGGAGATTCTCGTCGTGCGGATGGCCGTGGCGGGCGTGACAGCGGCCTTCTCGCTGCACGACGCGCCCTCCAGGTGCGCGGCGACGTGCACATTGCGGAACCAGCTGTCGTCGTCGAGTTACGGGCTGCCGCCAATCCTGCCGTGGGTGAGGCGTATTGGAGTCTTGCTGACGCCCTCGACAGATTTGGCCTCCTTGCGGAACGCATCGCTGTTCATGACGGAAGTCCGCATGCGGACGAGATAGCGGCCCGCGCCCAGGGACGTCCGCGGTGGTCGTCGCGGTCCGCGACGCCTATCGGAGTGCGTGGCAGCGCGACTGGGTGCGCGCTTTTTTCGGCGGGCGTCCGGACGCTGTACTGGTGGCCGTCGGAATGCCGAATGATGCGGAACTCTCTAACGGGCGTGTCCTGCTTACCTTCGGCGCAGGCCTGGTGAATATGACGGCGGCGGCGGAGGTCATCGCCGGCCGGCGATGACCTCCGCCGCGGTTCAGCCTCAAGGCGCGAAGGTGAACCAGTTCACGTTGACGAAGTCCTGGCCGGAGCCGGTGACGAACTTGAGGAAGACGGTATGCACACCGGTCGTTCCACTGATGTTTGCCGGTACGGTCCGCCAACTCTGCCAGCCTCCGGTATTGGCGATGGCAAAACTGCCGATAGCGGGGTTGTTCAGACTGTCGAGATGGACTTCGACGAGACCGCTCACTCCAGCGGCGGACCCCGATGCGACGCGGGCCTTGAATTGAGTGAGCGGCGTGGAACCGAAGTCGACATTGTTGTACTGCAGCCAGTCGCCGTTGCCGATCCAGCCGACGTCCAGGCCGCCGCCGGTGTCCGAGCAGGGTTCGGTCTGCGTACCCGATTGGGCCGCGTAATTCTCCGCCTGGATGGTCGACGTCGCGGACACCGTGCCGCCACCACCGCCGCCACCACCACCGCCGGTCTGGTACACCGCAACCCAGTCGATGCTCATGCCCGCGCCCGATGTGGTTGCGGCCGTCGGGGTCGTGCATCCGCAGACACCGTTGGGGAAACCGCCGCCCATCGCGACGTCAAAGATGAGGAAGAAGCCGTGGTCGATCGCATTCTGCCAGGTCGTTGGGTCCATCTGACTTTCGTTGATGGTGTAATTCAGATTTCCGTCGACGTAAAACCGCAACTGCTCGGCGCTTGTGTTCCGTCGGTCGACAATCACCGCGTACGTGTGATAGCCGGTCTGACAGCCGCTGCACGCGACGAGCCCGCTCCCCAAACCCGATGTCTCGTTGCACGGTCCGCCCGGATTGACCCCGCAGTGCAGGGTCTGTGCGACCTGCGATCGGGCATTGACGTCCTCCATGATGTCCAGCTCGCCGATGCTCGGCCAGTTCGTCGCGCCAACGGGACGGGCGGCTGCACCGAGGGCCCAGAAGGCGGGCCAGTACCCGAGTCCGCTCGCCGGGTTTGGTTGTTGCAACGACGCGATGATCTCCAGTTGGCCGCCGGGTGGCGCAGCGAAGTCTGTCCGTTGCGTCTCGATCCGTCCGGAGGTCCAGCTGCCGTTGGCGTTGCGAATCGGCTTGATCACCAGATGGCCATTGCCGTCCTGGTAGACGTTGGCGGTTGAGTTGGTCATCGTCTCGACTTCACCGGTTCCCCAATTCGGTGCGCCGCCCGGATACCCGGTTCCGGTGTCATACAGCCAGTTCGCGGTGTTGACCCCGCTGCCTGCCGGTCCGGTGAAGTCGTCGCTGAAGACCGTCGTCCACCCCGATGGCGGCGACGGTACAGCTGCTTGCGCCGGCTTGGATACCGGCAGGAGAAGCGCCGCCGCCGGCAGCGCTGCGATCAGTGTCCGCCCGAGCGACCACAAGGATCGCCGCGACTTCCCCCGTTTCTCCCGCTTTGCGAAGGTCTTGCGGTGCATGATGCCTCCGATGGTGAGAGAAACTTCTTCCGCCCTCTTGTGAGAGCGCTCTCACAGAGATTAGGCTCCCTGTCGGCCGAAGGGAAGAGGGGAGAAGGATGAATTGGTCGGAGCGCCTGTTCCGGGAGCGGCCCGGAGGCACGTCGGGGGTACCCCGCTGGCGTGGCTGGACCCGCCGTGGCCGTCGCTCCGGTTCCCTACATGCGCATTGCGCCGGCGTGGGGGCCTGCTGTGCACGCGGCCCGCGGTCGGAAGGGGCGGACAGAGGCAACGTATCTGGTCAGCGCCATGCGCCACTGGCGGCCGCGCACCGCCCCCTATGCTCAAGCCGGTGGGAACGTTCCGCCGGACGCTCTTCGCAAAACGGACAGGAAAAAGTCTCGAATTGGCAACGATTTCCCCGGACGGGGTTGACATCGGGCGCACGACGCGGCGATGCTCACCTCGTCAGGGTGGGAACGTGACCACACCTACGGTCTTCCTCAGGAGGCTCTATGTTCATGACACACAGGCGGACACGCCTGGCACTCGGGGTTGCAGCAGTCGCAGCCCTGGCTCTCGCCGGTTGTTCCTCCGGCAAATCGACCAAGTCCGCAGCGTCAGGTTCGCCATCGAGCGCGGGCTCATCCAGCCCGGCGGCGAGTGCGTCAGCCAGCGCATCCGCCAGCGGTGCTTGGAACTGCGGTGACGGCGGTCAGAAGATCACCCTCAAGATCGGACTCTTCGGAAACTTCGCGTACAAGACGGCAGGTCTGTACGACCAGTACCAGAAGCTCTGCCCGAACATCACGATTCAGGAAGACGACATCGAGCAGAGCTCTGACTACTGGAACAAACTCAAGACCAACCTCGCCGCCGGCTCTGGTCTGGACGACATCCAGGCGATTGAGGTCGGTTTCGTCGCCCAGGTGACGGCGAACTACGCCGACAAGTTCGTCGACTTCAACACTGTTCCGAATGCCGACAAGATCAAGTCGACGTTCTTCCCCTGGAAGTGGCAGATGGCGACCTCAACGGACGGCAAGACCGTCGGTCTGGGTACCGACGCTGGTCCGGAGGCGATGTGCTACCGCCACGACCTGCTTCAGCAGGCTGGTATGGACGCCGACCGCGACAAGCTCGCTCAGGACTGGGCGACCTGGGACGACTTCATCAAGTTCGGTGAGCAGTACAAGCAGAAGACCGGTAAGGCGTTTATCGACTCCACCGGCAGCATCTTTAACGCCGCGGTGTACCAGAGCTCCGAGGCCTACGACAACGCGCAAGGCCAGCCGGACGTGGCGAACTCCCCGGGTGTGAAGGCCGCGTGGGACCTCGCTGTGAAGGCGGCTCAGGCGGGAATCACTGCAAAGATCAACCAGTGGACGCCGGAGTGGAACCAGTCGTTCGCCAGCGGCCGGTTCGCGACCATCTCCTGCCCGGCGTGGATGCTCGCCTACATCACCTCCCAGGCCGGTGACGCCGGTAAGGGCAAGTGGGACGTGACGTCGCTGCCCGGCGGTTCGGCCAACTGGGGTGGTTCGTGGCTCGGTGTGCCGAAGGGTGGCCCGCACGAGCAGGCCGCGATCGCCCTCGCCGAGTGGCTGACTGCGCCGCAGCAGCAGCTCACCATGTGGAACTCGCAGGGCTTCTGGCCGTCCTCGCAGGTCGCGGCGCAGGACCCGTCGGTGCAGAACAAGACCAACGAGTACTTCAACAACGCGCCGATCGGCCAAATCTTCGGCAAGGCTGCGTCTGAGCTGAAGATGCCGCCCATCGGTCCATACGACACCGACATTCAGAGCGCCCTCGACACCGAGCTCGGCAACATCGACCAGAACCACAAGGATCCGACGAAGGCGTGGAACGACGCCCTTGCGAAGATCAAGCAGATTACGGGCTGAGCCCTACTGACGGTGTCCTAAGGCACGCCTGCCGGCTGGGCAAGCGACTTGCCCAGCCGGCAGGCTTCCCACCAGAATTCCGAACAACAAGAAATTCAGCACACGGACCAAGGAGACGGCGCCAATGACGGCCGTGCACGAGACTCACTCAATTTCTACTGTGCCGACCTCCTCTCCACGCCGCCGTCTTCGTCCACGGATCGCCCTGATCGGGTCGAAGGCCGCCTACGTCTATGTAGCGCCGTTCTTCATCCTCTTTGCTGTCTTCGGCTTGTACCCACTGATCTACACCGGGTGGGTCTCGCTGCACGACGTCAGCCTGCTCAACATCAACAAGATGACGTGGGTGGGCTTCAAGAATTACACGTCTCTCTGGCACAACCACTTCTTCCTGAACGCGCTCGGCAACACCATCACCATTGGCATCATTTCCGCCGTTCCGCAATTGCTGGCCGCATTGGGCATTGCGCACTTGCTGAATTACCGCATGCGGGGATCCCTGATGTTCCGCATCGCAATGCTCATGCCTTACGCAACCTCGGTCGTCGCCACGACGCTCATCTTCAGCCAGCTCTTTGCCCGTGACACCGGGTTCATCAACTGGTTCCTCGGCCTCTTTGGCGTCAGTCCCATTAACTGGAACAACGGCCCGAAATATCTCTCCCAGCTTGCGGTCTCGACGATGGTCATGTGGCGGTGGACGGGATACAACGCTTTGATCTATCTCGCCGGCATGCAGGCCATTCCATACGAGCTGTATGAAGCGGCCGCCATCGACGGAGCCAACCGGTGGCAGCAATTCATGAAGATCACAATTCCGTCGCTGCGGCCGACGATCCTCTTCACCGTTGTGGTCTCCACGATCGGGTCGATGCAGTTGTTCGCCGAACCGTACCTGTTCAGCAACAACACCAACGGTGGCGGCAGCGGTCAGTACCAGACGCTGACGCTCTTCCTCTACCAGCAAGGCTGGCAGTACAACCACCTCGGTTATGCCGCAGCCGTGGCGTGGACGATGCTGGCAATCATCGTCGTCCTCGTCCTTATCAATGCGGGCTTGACCAACCTGCGGGCGCGGAAAGGTTAGAGGCGATGGCAACCGTCGAACAAACCATTCGTACCGCGCCGGCGCGGCGCTCGCGGCGGCGCTCACGAGCCGGTCGGCAGCTGACCGCCGGGCCTTTCACCTACATCGTGCTGACCATCGTGACGGTGATTTCGGTCTTTCCGCTGTACTACACGATGGTGATCGGCTCGCACACCAATGCCGAGATGGCGCAAACCCCGCCGCCGTTCACCGTCAATACCTCGCTCTTCGACAACATGCGTGGAGCGCTCAAGCAGCAGCCGCTCTTCCGCGACATCTTCAACTCCATCATCGTGTCCGGATTCATCACCCTCGGAACAGTCGCTTTCTGTACCCTGAGCGGTTTCGCCTTTGCGAAACTCCGTTTTCGCGGCAACAAGCTCTTGTTCGCACTGACCATCGGGACGACGCTTATTCCCCCGCAGCTCGGCGTCATTCCGCTCTACATCTACATGTCCAAGTTTCACCTCACCCACCACTTGGCTGCTGTAATCTTGCCGAACCTGGTCAGCGCATTCGGCGTGTTCTTCATGCGCCAGTACCTTGTGACGGCGATGCCGACGGAGCTGCTTGAAGCAGGGTGGGTGGACGGAGCGTCGACATTTCGCATTTTCCGCTCCGTCGTTGTGCCGATCGCGCGTCCTGCCATGGCGGTTCTCGGAATGATCACATTTCTCTTTGCCTGGAACGACTTCTTCTGGCCGATGATCGCGCTGACCACGCGGAATGCAACCGTTCAGGTCGGTTTGGCGGGTCTGGGTCAGGGTTACGTACCGCAGCAGGCGATCATCATGGCAGGCACCATGCTCTGCACCTTCCCGCTGCTCATCGTTTTCGTGTTACTCGGCAGGCAGATTGTTGGAGGCATCATGCAAGGAGCGGTCAAGGGATGACACAAATCGAAGAGCGCGATCAGGTCGAGAGTCGGCCCACGCTACGGTTCCCTGACCGCTTTGTGTGGGGTGTGGCGACGTCCGCCTACCAAATCGAAGGCGCCGTTGCTGAGGACGGGCGCGGTCCGTCGATTTGGGATACGTTCAGCCACACGCCGGGAAAGGTGGTCGGCGGCGATACCGGAGATGTCGCCGCCGACCACTACCACCGTTACGTCGGCGACGTCCGGTTGATGGCGGACCTCGGGGTCACGTCCTACCGGTTCTCGGTGGCGTGGCCGCGTATCCTGCCCAGCGGCTCCGGTGCGGTCAATCGAGCCGGACTCGATTTCTACTCCCGTCTGGTCGATGAGCTGCTGAACCACGGCATCACGCCTGCACTGACGCTTTACCACTGGGACCTCCCGCAGGCGTTGCAAGACCAGGGCGGGTGGACGAATCGTGCAACTGCACAGCGATTCGCTGAATATGCGGTCGTCGTCGCCCGCGAATTGGGTGATCGGGTGAATTTCTGGATTACTCTCAACGAGCCGTGGTGCGCGGCGTTCCTCGGTTACGGGGCGGGCGTTCATGCACCCGGACACACCGACAGTGCGGAAGCCTTGACGGCGGCGCATCACCTGCTCCTTGCGCACGGCCTGGCAGTCCAGGCCCTGGGCTCGGTTCTGCCGCCGGATTGCCAGATGGCGATCACGTTGAATCCAGCGGTCGCGCGACCGGCGAGCCTCGCCGAGGAAGATGTGGCCGCCGCCCGGAAGGTCGACGGATTACAGAATCGGCTCTGGCTGGATCCGCTGTTTCACGGCACCTATCCGCAGGATGTGGTGAATTTCACGTCAAAAGTCACCGACTGGTCGTTCGTCCGTGACAACGACCTCGCAGTGATTGCGACCCCCTTCGACATTCTGGGGGTCAATTACTATAACCCGGTCATCGTCGGTCACTATGCCGGCTCCGGATCGAGGGGACGCGACGGCCACGGTCAGGGAACCGGTGAGACCTGGCCCGGGTGCCCCGATATTCAGTTTCCCGAGTGGCCGTTCCGGCGGACCGCGATGGGCTGGCCCATTGACCCCTCCGGACTCTACGAACTCCTCATTCGGCTGAACCGCGACTATCCACGGCCGATCATGATTACTGAGAATGGCGCCGCGTTCGATGATGTCGTCACGGACAACAATCGGGTGCGGGATCCGGCACGGGCGGCGTACATCCAGGAACATCTTGCCGCCCTCCACCAAGCGATTGCCGACGGCGTGGACGTTCGCGGTTATTACCTCTGGTCATTGATCGACAACTTTGAATGGGCGTACGGATACTCACGCCGGTTCGGCATCGTTTATGTCGATTTCGAGACTCAGGAGCGGATCATCAAGGACAGTGGGTATTTCTACTCGCTGGTCGCACGGACGAACACGATCGCGGCGCCCTGAGGGGATATTTCGCTCAGGCGGTATCGCCACTTCCCGAGGACATATCACCGCTCCCTGAGAGGCATCGCCCTGAGGGATATCGCCGTGTCTCGCTGGGACGTCGCGGCACTCCGGGAGACGGTGGGTTCCATGAGGGGACGACCCGATCGATGAGACGACGAGCCGCCGCGGGCGACGAGCACGATCGCTGATCCCTGACACGGCGCGCCGCGCGTCGTGACGGTCCGTGTGCGGGTAGCGGTGCGGGCGCCGGGTTGGGGAAGGTGGCGACGACCGCAGTGACAGTCCGTGCACGGGTGACGGCTGTGCGGATGACGGCTGCACATGCCGGTCAGCTAACCGCTCGCCGGAAAATGACCTGCTGATGCCCGGGTACGTACGGCGGTGCACCCGACGCACGGACCGTTCGCCGGAAACTGACCCGCCGGCGCACGGGTGGCGGCTAGCTCGATTCGCGGATGATCAGCTCCGTCGGCACGATCAGTGACGCCGGGCGGGTGCCCGGATTCCGCAGTTGGGTGAGGAGAAGCCGCGCCAACGACCTTCCGATCTCCTCCATCGGCTGACGCACCGACGTCAGTTGCGGTTCGGCAAGGCGCGCCGCGTGCGAGTCGTCAAAACCGACCACCGCCACGTCGTCCGGAATCTTGCGTCCCGCAGCCCGCAAGGCGCGGATCGCCCCGATCGCCATGAGGTCGCTCGCGGCAAAGACCGCGTCTAAATCCGGAACGCGAGCAAGCAACTCACGCATGGCACGCTCGCCGCTCTCCTCGGAGAAGTCACCGTGCGCAACCAAGCGGCGCCAGCTGCGCCGTGCCGGAGCCGGCAGCGCCTCCCGGAATCCTTCGAGTCGGTCCACACCAACCGGCATGTCTTCCGGGCCGGCGATCGTCGTGATACGGCGGCGGCCCCGTTCAAGGAGGTGTGCAACCGCGGCAGAAGCGCCACCCCGGTTGTCCGCGTCGACATACGGGACGTTGACCCCGGGGAAGGGCCGGCCGGAGAGCACCATCGGCGTCTCGGTGGTCGCCAGCACCTGCAGCAACGGGTCCTGCCGGTGAAGGGACATCAGAATGAACCCGTCAGCGTGACGGTTCCGGATGTACCGCTCGATCCGCGATCGATCACCACCCGCGCTCAGCAGGACAAAGGCAAATTCTGTATTCGCCAGTTCCTCGTTGATTCCGCGTATGGTCCCTGCGAAGAAGGGTTCAGAGAAAACGCGGGTCTCCGGCTCGGAAACCACGAGCGCAATCGTGTCGGTACGCTGCGTGACGAGTGATCGAGCGGCGCGATTCGGAACATAGCCGAGGGCCTCGATAGCCCGCTCCACGGCGCGTCGCGCCTCGGGCGACACCCGCGGGGAACCCGTCAACACCCTGGAGACCGTCGTCTTCGAGACCCCCGCGGCAGCGGCTACCGCCCAGACCGTTGGGCGACGACCAGCCGCCCGCTCTGCTCGCGCCGAGGTCATGAACGATGTTCCTTCCTACCATCAGTGTGTCTCAGGGTAACGCTAAGTGGTCAATCCACCGGAAGAAATCATGCCTCTATCAGGTCGAATGATTCCATTCGGTGCAACGCCTCCAGGGTCTTGACACTGCGAGCCCTCTCCGCCGACACTACCGAGTGTGGGACCGTTCCCACCACTGTAACGGTGATCCACCGGCGAGGCGAGCCGCCGTCCGGGCTAGTCAAGCGGTAAAACGCCGTACGTCGTGCCGACATCGCGGCCATTCACGAACCACCGAGACGAAGGGCAAAACGATGGGAACGTACCCAATCCGGTCAGTGTCCGGCGGTGTCGCGCTCGCCGCCTGCGCCGTCCTCACGATGACCACTGCGGCGGCTGCAACACCGATCCATGATGCCTCATCGCCGCACACCATTCCGCCGCACGCACGGCTCTATACCCCTCCGCCAGACAAAGGTGCGATCAAGCAAATCACCGACCTGCTGAAGGCGCGCGACGTCCGCGACGCCCGCCTGATTGCGGAAATGATTTCCACTCCGCAGGCGGTCTGGTTCACCGGCGGCACGCCCGATCAGGTACGCCGCGACGTCCATCGGGTCGTCACCAAGGCGGCGGCGCATCACGCCATTCCCGTCCTCGTTGCGTACAACATTCCATTCCGCGACTGCTCGCAATATTCCGCCGGCGGCGCGGTGGACACGGCCGCGTACGAAGCATGGATCGACGGATTCGCTGCTGGAATCGGCGACAAAAGAGCCATCGTGCTCCTCGAGCCGGACAGCCTGGGCATCATTCCGTACAACACGGATATCAACGGAAACGCCGAGTGGTGCAAACCGGATCTCAGCGGTACGGGATTGACGCCCGACGAGGCGAACCAAGCACGCTACGACCAGCTGAACTACGCAGTCGACGCACTCGAGGCGCACCGCAATGTGAGCGTCTACCTCGACGGCACGCACAGCGGATGGCTCGGGGTCGGAGATATTGCGCAGCGGCTCGTCCGAGCCGGTGTGCAACGGGCACAGGGCTTTTTCGTCAACGTGTCCAATTACCAGACGACCGAGCGGCAAATCAAATACGGCACCTGGATTTCCGAGTGCATCGCCTTTGCGAACGATCCGGAGGAAGGCGGCTGGCGACTCGGACACTACAGCTGGTGCGCCAGCCAGTACTACCCGGCGAATCCGAACGACTTCAGCACGTGGGTTCAGACCGACCAGTGGTATGCGAGCAATTTAGGAACGGCGGTTCCGACGACGCACTTCGTCATCGACACCAGCCGTAACGGGCGCGGACCGAACGACATGACGGCGTACGCCGCCGCGCCGTACAACCAACCGGCCAGCGTCATTTCGGCGCTCCAAGGCGGTAGCTGGTGCAATCCGCCGGGCCGGGGACTTGGGTTGCGGCCCACGGTGAATACCGGCGTACCGCTGCTCGATGCCTACCTCTGGGTGAAGATTCCCGGCGAATCGGATGGGCAGTGCGATGCTGCCGGCGGCGCCCGGGCCTGGGACTACTCGGCGTACACCGAACCGGGTTGGCCGACCGATCCCAGCCAGCAGGCGCTCTTCGACCCGCTCTGGGGCTTGTACGACCCGCCCGCCGGGCAGTGGTTCCCGCAGCAGGCCCTTCAGCTTGCGCAGCTCGCTGTCCCGCCGTTGCAGCCGCAGTGGCCCGTCCCGCCGGTGCATCACTGAGGGGCCCTGCCACGGACATGAACCTTCGGCGAACAACGTGACGATGGGAGGTGTTGGCAAGAGTCAATCGCCGTACGCCGCAGACCCGGCCCACAGCAGACCTCGCTCTACGATGCGCCGGGTCTGCGGCACCAGAAGATCCTCGGGGGAATGGCCGAGAGTGCAGACGAAAACCTTTCCCTTCTGAAAGCGACGTGTCCACACCACCGGCATGACCGCGCCTGCAGTATCCGGCGCGCCGTGCCCGCCATTGAAAGTTGTTGTTGCGTGTACCCGCAGGGTCGGGTCGACGTGGCAGAAGTACTGCTCGGTGTGCACATCGAACCCGTCGACACCGCTAACGATCGGGTGATCGCCGGTGATGTCGACGCGATAGTCGACGAAATCTCCTGGATGCGCGACGAAATGACCGCCCACCATGAACTGATAGCGGTACGCAGCGTCGAAGGTCGCAAGCACGCCACCGTGCCATCCCGCGAATCCTGCGCCCCGGGTGACCGCGCCCACCAATCCGTCTTCCTGGTCCGGCGTTAGAGCGCCGCCGGTCCAGCACTGCACGATGAGCGAGAAAGATCGCAGCAGCTCGGTGTCCGCATACACCTCGAGGTCCTCGCGCACGAGGACGTCGAAGCCGTGTTCGCGGAGGCAGGGAAGGAAGAGGTCGGTGCAGGCCGCCGGTTGGTGTCCTTCCCATCCGCCGCGGACCACCAAGGCCCGCTGGGTGCCATTCGTCGTATCCATGACGATACGTAGTCTGCCGTGAGCAGCGGCTCGAGGACGGGCGTACCGGTCCGCAGGTGGACGCCGTGTCTACGGGCCGGGGATGAAGGGTCGTACGGGCCGGACAGCCCGGGCGCAGTGTCCCGGGTACCTACGCCGCGGGCGGGCCCGCTAACCGGGCGGGCCCGCTAGCCGGCCGGGGCTGAATCCAGAAGCGCCCGCACGTCGTCGTCCTCAGGGGCGCGGAAGTCGCGGTACCAGCGACCGACACCGAAGAAATTCACCGGCGTGGCAAGACAGATGAAACGATCGGCAGCGTCGGCCAACCGCTCTGGTGCATCGACCGGCGCGACCGGTACCGCGACGATCACACTCCGTGCGTGGCGGGCGCGGGCAGCCTCGCATGCGACACGAGCGGTCGAACCGGTTGCCAACCCGTCATCGACGATGATCGCTGTATGCCCGGTGAGGTCCAGTGGCGGCCGGTCGCCGCGGAACACTCGCGCACGCCGCTCAAGTTCAGCCCACTCGGCGCGTTCCACCGCATCGATGGTCGATGCGTCGAGCCCGGTGAGGCGGATGACCTCCGGATCCAGGACACGCAGGCCGCCTTCGGCGATCGCGCCGAACGCTAATTCCGGGTGCCAGGGGACACCCAGTTTGCGCACCAGGAGAACGTCCAGGGGAGCGTTGAGCGCCCGTGCGACTTCGTGGGCGACGACGACGCCGCCGCGGGGCAGTCCGCAGACCACCATCCGTTCCGCAGGCGTGTCGCCAAGCAGTGCAACAAGCCGAGCCGCGAGCTTCCTGCCCGCCTCGGTCCGGTCAGCGAAGACGATGTCGTCTGCTGAATGGTCGCTCATCGCGGTGAACCTCCCGCGGAGCACTTTCGTGTCCGGTGAACGTGGAGTCAGTATTCCCCATCCAGCGGCGCGGGCCAGACTGGAACGTATGCGCGCGTGGGTGGTTCACCGGCCGCGTCGCTACGACCCGGCGGCGTGGCGCACTGAGCATCCGCTCGTTCGCACCGAAAAGCCCGACCCGCTTCCCGGCCCTCATGAGATCCGCATTCGGGTCAGCGCGTGCGGCGTATGCCGGACGGACCTCCACCTGGCCGAAGGCGATCTCCCGCCGCGGCGGCCCGACACGCTACCCGGGCACGAGATTGTCGGCACTGTCGACATGGTCGGCACCGAGTGTCAACGCTTCGCAGCGGGAGATCGCGTCGGCATCGCGTGGTTGCGCTACACCTGCGGCGAATGCCGGTGGTGCCTGCGCCATCGGGAGAACCTCTGCCCGTCGGCCCGATTCACCGGCTGGGACGCCGACGGCGGTTACGCTGAGTTCGCTGTTGTCGACGAGCGGTTTGCCTACCGAATCCCGGACACCTTCGACGACGAACACGCCGCACCGCTCCTCTGCGCGGGCATCATCGGCTTTCGTGCTCTCCGCCTGGCGGACTGCCCTCCCGGCGGACGCCTCGGCATTTACGGCTTTGGGGCTTCGGCGCACCTGGCCGCACAGGTTGCCCGGCATCAAGGGGCTGACATTTACGTCTTCACTCGCTCGGCGCACGGAAAGGAGCTGGCCCGCGAACTCGGGGCGTCCTTCGTCGGAGACCCCAACACGCCGCCGCCGCAACCGTTGGACGCTGCGGTAATCTTCGCGCCGTCCGGCGACATTGTTCCTGCGGCACTGGCTGCACTGGACCGGGGCGGCACCGTCGCCATTGCGGGTATTCACCTCACGGCGATACCGCAACTGGACTATGTCGACGCGCTCTTCGGTGAGCGGGTGTTGCGCTCCGTCACTGCGAACACTCGGGCGGACGGTGAAGAGTTTCTCCGGATCGCGGCCGAAGCCAAGGTTGTCGTGGCAACGTCGCCGTATCCGTTCGACGCTGCTGACCGTGCGCTCACCGATCTGGCCGCCGGCCGGGTCCGCGGGGCCGCCGTTCTCTGTTGACCTTCAGGGGAACGCGGCCCGGGGAGAACGCAAGGGTGACGTCTGTATTCAACGCCCGCGGGGCACTGACGGATCGGCCTGCGCGCCGGCGGTTATCAGCGGATCGGCCTGCGCGCCCCGATGAATCATCGGATCGGGCCGACTACTATTCGACATTCGGGCGCGGCTAACGAAGCCGCGCCGATCGTTGCCGAGACCCGATGAGGACGCCGTGACCGAGCTCCCTGCGCTTGAAGAGATCGAGGGCGCCGAGGTTCCGCTGACCGATGGCGCGGCGGCGGGGATGGTCACCCTCGTTGAAGGGGTGACATTCTGCATTTGCGGCCGGTCCGGGGACATTCACGGTGCGCAGCAGGGACTGTTTTTCCGCGACACCCGTTTCATCAGCCGCTTCGAATTGATCGTCGACGGTCAGCATGTCGAGCCGCTGGCCACCTACCGTCCGTGGCCGTATGCCGGGACTTTCATCGCCCGCCGGCCGCCGCGGTCGGCAAACGTGGACAGCACACTGCTTGTCATCCGCCGCCGGTATGTCGGCAATGGGATGCGCGAAGACGTCACGATCCGGAATTTGGGCAGGGAGACGGCCGGCGTCCTGCTCAATCTTGAGGTGGACAGCGATTTCGCCGGTTTGTTCGAGGTGAAGGAGGGCACCGTCCGGGTCCGTGAGAGCATCCAGCGCGAGGTCCGCGGCAACGCGCTCTGGCTGGGATTCCGTCGAGGCGGGGAGACCCGGGCCGTCGTCGTGACGGCGGATCCTCCGGGAACCGCTCTCTTCGGCACCACGGCCTCAGCGACGACCGGCAGTATCGGCTGGCAACTCGTCGTCCACCCTCATCAGGAGACGACCGTCAGCATCCAGGTGACCGTCGAGGTTGACGGGGTCGAGGTGCCGCCCCGGTATCGGCTGGGTGAGCCGGTTGAGGCCAGTCAGCCCGCCACGAAACTGGCCGCCTGGCGATCAGTCACTCCGTCGGTCCAGACCCCCGATGAGCGCCTTGCCACCCTGCTGAAGAAGAGTGCGGAAGACCTCGGCGTGCTCCGCATCTTCGATCCCGACCATCCCGACCGGGCAATTGTGGCTGCGGGCGCTCCGTGGTTCATGGCGATTTTCGGCCGGGACTCGCTCATCACGAGCTGGATGGTTCTTCCCCTCGATCCGAGCCTCGCGCTGGGCACCCTCCAGACCCTTGCCGAATTGCAAGGAAAGAAGGTTGACCCGCTGTCGGAGGAGGAACCAGGCCGTATCCTGCACGAAGTCCGGTCCGCCATGGACGTCGACCTTGCACTCGGCGGGAGCAACATCTATTACGGCAGCGTTGACGCGACGCCCCTCTTCGTCATGCTGCTCGGTGAATTGCGCCGGTGGGGGCTGGCCCGCCAAGACGTGGACGCCCTGCTCCCCTATGCCGATCGAGCGCTCGAATGGATTACGACATACGGCGACAAGGACGGCGATGGATTTGTCGAGTACCAGCGGGCCACCGACCGGGGTCTGGTCAACCAGGGTTGGAAAGATTCCGCTGACTCCATTACGTTCGCCTCCGGTATCCCGGCGCGGCCGCCGATTGCGTTGGCGGAAGTGCAGGGTTATGTCTACGCCGCCTACCTTGCGCGCTCTCATTTCGCGCGGGAACTCGGGCAGCGCGACGTTGCCGAACATTGGGCGGCGAAGGCGATGGAATTGAAACGCCGGTTCAACGAGGAATTCTGGATTTCCGACCGCGGCTACTACGCGATCGCGCTGGACGCCGACAAGAAGCCGGTCGACGCCCTCGCGTCTAACATGGGGCACTGTCTGTGGACGGGAATCATCGACGAGGAGAAGGCCCCGTCGGTCGCGGCCCATCTCCTCGGTCCGGACATGTTCACCGGATTCGGCGTCCGCACACTCGCGTCGTCCATGGCGGCGTACAACCCGATGAGCTACCACAACGGTTCGGTCTGGCCGCATGACAATGCGATCGTTGCGGCGGGTCTGATGCGATACGGCTTCGTCGCCGAAGCACAGCGGATCGCCCTCGGATTGATCGACGCATCGGCGGCGTTCGGCGGCCGGCTTCCGGAGCTCTTCTGCGGCTTCGACCGCTCGGAATTCGCCGTTCCCATCCCATACCCCGCCTCGTGCTCCCCGCAGGCATGGGCGGCCGCGGCGCCGTTCTATCTGCTGCGGACCCTGTTGCGTTTCGATCCGTGGGTGCCGTTCGGCCAGGTGTGGTGCGCACCCGCTGTCCCATCGCGCATGGTGCCGCTCCGGGTCGAGCGATTGCACGTCGCCGGCTCGACGGTCAGCGTCGACGTGACCGCAGACGGAGCGACGGTCACGGGGCTGCCCGACGGGGTCGAGCTGATCGTGCAAGCACGGCCGCCGCTCACGGCCTCGTCGGTTCCACCGCTCGATGGCGGCGCCTGAGCGCGGCGGCTGTCGATCGCTCGATCATCGCGGGAGTGTGGACCACCCCAGCTTGGCTTGATCATCTCCGGTCTCTCGCGTGATCGGCTGATTTGACACCGGATATTGCGGTTTCGTAACTTTTCTGCCGGGTAATCAGGCTGATGGATTCGGCGAGAGCGTCCGGCGCCGGCATCCGCCTTGATCTTTGAATCGTTAGTGCTGGACATGGCGCACCGACCCCGGTGTCGGCGCATCGCCGGCTCCGCATGCTCGTCGCCGTTCGGTAGCGAGAAAGGGGGCGCTATGAGCGCAGTGGTGTCTGCTGTTCGTCCGGCGGAACCGGTCCAACCGGCACGCCGCAGCCTGCACATCGCGATGGTCGCGCCTCCCTACTTCCATATCCCCCCGTCCGGGTACGGCGGCGTCGAGCAGGTCGTCGCCGATCTGGTCGATGGTCTCGTCGAGCGGGGTCACCAGGTCACCCTGATCGCCGCCGGTGAAGCACGGACCAAGGCGACCCGATTCATCCCGACCTTCCCCGAGCCGCTCTCCGATCAGCTTGGTCTGCCGACCCCTGAAGTGCTGCACGCGGCACGGGTTGCCCGCGCGCTTGAGGGTCTCGACGTCGATCTTGTTCATGATCACACGCTGGCGGGACCGTTGCTCGCCCGCGGGCGACTCGCACCCACCATCGTCACCGTTCACGGCCCGGTGTCCGGCGATCTCGGAGTGCTCTACGAGGCGTTAGGTGACACGATCAAACTGGTCGGCATTTCCGAGGCGCAGCGCGCGGCCGCACCGGCCTTGCCGTGGGTGGGCACGGTCTACAACGCGATCCGCGTGGAGACCTTCCCCTTCCGGGCGGAGAAGGAGAATTTCGCACTGTTCATCGGGCGGTTCCATCCCGAGAAGGCTCCACACCTGGCCATCGACGCGGCGCGAGCGGCAGGCCTGCCGATCGTGCTTGCCGGTAAGTGCGCTGAGCCGATAGAGAAGGCGTACTTCGAGGAGTACGTCCGCCCACGCCTCGGGCCCGATGTCACGCTCTACGGCGTGGCGGACGCGCACGCCAAGCGTGAGCTGTTCTCAGCTGCGTGCTGCCTGCTCTTCCCCATCTGCTGGGAGGAACCCTTCGGCCTCGTCATGATCGAGGCGATGGCCTGCGGTACGCCCGTGGTCGCACTGCGTCGCGGTTCCGTCCCCGAGATCGTGGTGGACGGCCGCACCGGTGTGGTGGTGGACACGCCGGAGGAGCTGCCGGATGCGATCCACCGGGCCCGTCGGCTCGATCCGCGGGATTGCCGCGCTCACGTTGAACACGAATTCAGCGTGGCGCGGATGGCTGCCGGCTACGAGGCCGTGTACGAGCGGGTGCTCTCGGCCATTGCCGAGCCGAGTGCGGACGGGCAGCTTCACCTCTCCGCGGGGACGGCGTAGACGACGACGTTGTCGACGTAGTGGCCGGTCTTCCGGTCGAAGGGTCCGCCGCACGTGACGAGCACGAGCCGCGGAGTTGTCGCCTGGTCGAAAACCGAGGCGGGAAGGGCGGTCTTTCGGTAGACGCGGCGTCCGACAACGCGATACGTGAACGTGCCGCGGTCCGTTTGCACAAGGACGGCCGACCCCATGGGAAGCCGGTCCAGGTAGAAGAGCGCGCCGGGTCCCGCTTCGGCGGTGTCGACGTGGCCATCGAGGACGACCGTGCCTTCCTCCCCCGGGGCAGCACCCTGGCGCCACCAACCGACGACGCGAGGATCCGCCGGTACGCCGAGTGTTCCGTCGGGAAGTATGCCGACGGGCTGGACCGGGGCGCTGACCTTCAGTGCCGGGATTTCGAGCCGAAGGACGTGCGGTCGCGGGGCCGTGGCGGGCGTGGGGGTGGCCGTGGGCGTGCTGTATCCGAGGCCTGACGCGCTGCCGGCAGTGGCAGGGTTTGGTGTCCCGGCGGCCCACGGTGGCTGGTTCCCGGACGGCGGTCCGCCGGGGACGATACCCGCCGGACGCGGCGTGATGTAGCCGGATTGCGTTGCCGCCCACCCGGAACCGGCGAGCAGAACAAGGCCGGCAGCGGCGGCAAGAATCTCCCAGCGCAACCACCACCGGTGGCTGCGCTGGGAGCTGGATGAGTTGCCACCCACGGCCGGCTCTTCGGTGCGTTTGTTCGCTGCTGCGCAGCCGAACGGCCACGTCGTTTATGGGAACGCGCTTTGTGGCACTGAGCGAGCGCCAGCGACGGGCGGTCGGACAGCGGCTTCGGTGTTGCGACTAGTGGGTTGACCGGCGGGCGCGGAACGCGAAACCACCGGCGCTCGCAAGCAAGGCGGCACCGCCTAGCGCCGCCAGCGTGGTGACCAACCAGGTGTTGTGCCGCTGGTCAGCTTGGCCGCCGGTGCCGGCGGTGACCCCGGAGGGCGCAAAGCTGATCAACGCAAAGGCACTCTCCGTCGGGTTGGGCGTCGGCTGAGCAACGGTGATCATGCAGGGTTGCGTGGCGCTGCAGGTGACATTGTTCTGCCCAAAGGGCCCCTTGGTCACGGTGATGCTGGCTGATACCGCTCCGTTGGCGTTCGACGTTGTGCTCACCACGCCGTTGAGGTTGCAATCAGCCTGCGAGGTGGAGGCCCCTTTCGCGGCGCATTCGGTGACAACTAACGGTTCGTTCGGTGAGAATCCGGTGCCGGTGACCTTCACGGTCTGACCGGAAGCGAGGCCCGTACTCGGTGAGACTGTGATCGACGGACTGGCAGCCGATGCAGGCGCCGACAACAGGATGACCGCTGCCGCTGGGGCAACGAGGGCACTGAGCGCGCCGAAACGTTTCATGTCGCACCTCCCGAGAGGAACACGGTGATCCGTACGTTCTGCCACAGAGCAGATGGATCTTGCGCTGACGGGAGGAATTGTTCCACTCGGGAAGATCGTGTAACAGACGTCCGGCGGTAGAAGGCTCGCTCACCGCGCGCCGTGATCCGTGAACGATCCCGTTGTCGTTACGCCGCACTCCACGCGGCGCGCAGCCTCGTCGTCCCCTCCAAAGCGACGAGGGTGACCGACGTCGTGATGCCGATTCCTGCGCTCACGAGCACCGGAATGTCCCGCGCAAGGAGCGCATATCCGAGCCAGCAGAGCTGGGAACCGCTGCGCAGCAACCATGTCGTCACCGAAACGCCGGAGATTACACCGGACCGGTAGGTGCCGAGGGATTCGTACACCTGCGGCAAGCTGGAGAACAAGCCAATACTGAAGCCGAGGTAACCGACCAGCTCCGCCGGTAAGGCCCACGACAACGCGAGCACGGCACTTGCGGCTGCGATCATGCGGAGCATGCGGCTGCGCCGGGACAATCGGGCGGGCACCAGGATGGTGACGATCGACGCGCCGGTGATGAGCAGTGCGTTGCCGGGAACCTGCGGAAGTGAGGCGGTTCGCAGCCCGTAGCTCAGCCAGGCCAGTCCGCTGGTGGTCATGATCCCCCAGGTGAAGGCGGAGACGCCTCCGCGGCCCGGATGGCGAATCACCCGGGCGATCTGTGGAATCACCATGACGACGCCGAACAGTGAACCGAAGTAGCCGAGGGCGAAGGCCAGCTCGTGCTTGGTCACGGATCACTCCTCGGTTCGCAACGTGATTGTAACGATACAGCAAGCGTATCGACATGGCGCGGACGGTTCTCCAGCTGCTGCGGCCACCATCGTGCTCGGTACCGTGGCGGTCGTGGAACGGCGTCCAACTCTCGACACGGTTGCGCAGGCGTGCGGCGTTTCTCGGATGACGGTCTCCAACGTGTTCAATCGGCCTGACCAGGTGGCGGCCGAGACCCGGGAGCGGGTCCTCCGCGCGGCGCAGGCGCTGGGTTACATCGGACCCAATCCGACCGGCCGGTCGCTACGGCACGGTCGGACGCAGACGATCGGCGTCCTGCTCACCGAGCGCCTGCCGTATGCGTTCACCGATCCGGGATTGCTGCAATTCCTGCAGGGCGTCGCGACCGAGCTCGCAACCTGGGGACACGCGCTGCTTTTGCTTCCCACTCAAGAAGGACCGGAAGCCGGCTCGGTGGCCGGCACAGCGCTTGTTGACGGCTTTCTCATCGTCCTGGCGGGGGCTTCCGACCCGGCGGTCACCCAGGTGCTGCGCCGTGGGCTGCCGGCGGTGAGTTGGGGTCAGCCGCGACTGCCGGGCGTCCCGCGCATCGGCATTGATAACACGCGGGCCGCCGCCGAGGTCGCCCGGCACCTCCACGATCTCGGCCATCGTCGGGTCGGTGTGATCAGCTTCGGCGCTGGGCGACAGCTCCGCGCGGTTCACCAGACGATGCGGCAGCGCGTCACCGGCTTCAGCGCGGTTTTCGCTGCCGATCCGCAGGCCGTCGTGCAGGTGGTGCACGCCACGGCGAACACCCGCTCGGCTGGCTCGGAAGCGGCGCGAGATCTCCTGGCCGCTGAACCTCGACCGACGGCAATCTTCGCCGTGACCGACGTCCTTGCTCTAGGGGCTCTTGACGAGGCGATGCGGCAACGGATCGCCGTCCCAGCCGAGCTCTCGGTTGCTGGTTTTGATGACATTCCGGAGGCTGCTCGGGCCGTGCCCCCGCTGACCACGTTCTCGCAGGCCCTTGCGGAACAGGGACGCGCGGCGGCGCGGATGCTCTTGGACCGGATCGCGGGACGTGCCGGCTCGGTGCCGGCGTTGGAAACGCGGTTGGTTGTCCGGGGCAGCACGGCACCTGCCTCGGTCCTTGTCGAGGCGTGACACGCGGGGGAGGTGTGTTTCTTCGCCCGTTGCCTGTGGGTACCCGCGGCGGCTGCGCTCTCGGATGTGGAGATCTGGCCCGCCAGGGCGTGACAGCTGCGCGTCCGGCCGGTTTCGCTCGAACGTCGCAGCCCCGTGGACCGTTATAGCTGTTGCAGCGCTTGGGCGATCAGAGCGTTGCAGTCCGGGAGGTGCCGCGGCACCGACGCGCAGGTCGGCATGAAAGGACCGTTTAGTGGGCAGCAAACCCGATGCACGGATTGAGCGCCGAAGCCTCCGTGTTCCGCTTTCTGTTTCGGACAGCCGGCCGGAGCGTGCCGCATATGCCCTGCTCCCGCTGCGCGCGTTCCTCGGCTTCACCTTCTGTTACGCCGGCCTGCAGAAGCTCGCGAATCCCGCGTTCTTCAATGCCCGCAGTCCCATCTCGATTCAGGCCCAATTTCTGGGAGCGGTGCGGCGCAGCCCGATTCACGCCCTGCTTCAGCCGTTGTCGTCGCACGCTTGGGCGATCGGGGTTCTCATGGCGCTCGGCGAGTTGGCGGTCGGTTTAGGCACGCTGGCCGGACTCTTCACCCGGATCGCCGCGCTCGGCGGTGCCGTGATTTCGTTCAGTCTTTTCCTCACCGTAAGCTTTCACAGCAATCCGTGGTACACCGGCTCCGACATCGTCTTCTTCTTCGCCTGGTTGCCGCTTCTCGTGGCGGGTGGCGGGCCGTTCTCTCTTGATGCCTGGGTTGACCGCGCGGTGCAACGACGAGCATCGAGCCGCGCGCGTGCGGATGTTCCGCCTGATGAGATGCGTCGCCGGCTGGTTGGCTCGCTTGCTGTTCTCCTCGGTGCGTTCGGTATGGCACTGGCCGGCTTGACGGCGGGTATCGGTCGTCTGCTCTACACGCCAGCAACGTCGGGCGCTACCTCCGCGCTTCCGGGCGGCGGTTCGCCCGGCCTGGCCCGGCCGTCCCCGTCCGGCGGAACCGCCGCCGGCGGGACTCCGTCCGGCGGTGCGGCGTCAGGAAATCCGTCCCCTGCCGGTGGGCCGTCCGCCGGTGCGTCGTCTCCCGGAGCCTCGTCGGGCGGAGTGCGGATCGGTCCGGCGAGTGCCGTGCCGATCGGCGGTGCGGCAAGCTTCCAGGATCCGGCGACCGGCGATCCGGCGATCGTCGTCCGCCCGAGCGCCGGTGTTTTTCACGCATTCGACGCGGTATGTCCGCATGCCGGATGCACCGTCGGTTACGACCCGTCGAGCGCGGTGCTGGTGTGTCCCTGCCACGGATCACGGTTCAATGCCACGAGCGGCGCGGTGCTCAACGGTCCGGCGCCGACGGGACTGACACCGATCAAGATCCGTGAAGGCTCGGACGGACAACTCTATGTTGACTGACCCGGAATCGGACGGCGGCAGCGATGCAGCCGAACATAACGTGTCGGGATCTGGGGCAATATAGAAAAGCGGATCTTCCGAACGTGTGGATTGCATCCGCGAGATCGAGAGGGCGGAGGGCAGGGACGATGGTCGGCACACCGAGGGTCACCATGAGTCCGCGTGGTGCAAGGAGTCGGGCTGAGGGTCGGGCCAAGGCAGGGATCGGGCTGCGCAGCCTGTCGCTAGTCGCGGCAGGACTTTTGCTTGCTGCCTGCAGCAGCTCCCACAAGGCGACCACCGCGCAGACGCCTGCGTCGAGCTCCGCGTCGGCATCGAGCTCCGTCTCGGCCAGCTCACCGACCGCCGCGAGCTCGACGGCGTCCAGTGGTGCATCGGCGGGCAGCGGGGGCGCCGGTGTGCACCCGACCATCTCGATCACACCTGCGGGCCCGTACACCGACGGTCAAACGGTCCACGTGACCGGCAGCGGGTTCTCACCGCACGAGTCTCTCGTTGTCGAAGAGTGCGCGAACAAGGGCACGAACACCGGTCCGGGAGATTGCGACTTGGAGGGACTGGTGTCTATTACGTCGGACGCGAACGGGAATGTGACCGCGGATTACAAGGTGAAGAAGGGGCCGTTCGGCGCTAACAAGATTGTTTGCTCCGCGAGTCAACCGTGCCTGCTGTCCGTGACGCAGCCGACACCGAATCCGACCGAAGAAGCGGATGTACCGCTGAGCTTCCAGTGAGTGCTCCGCGGTGACTACGCCTCTGCCGCCGGTGATCGCCGTCATCGGCGGCGGCGTGATGGGCTCCGGCATTGCCGGCGCATTTTTGCGTGCAGGATGCAACGTCATCTTGATCGAGCGGGATGAGGCAGCCGCTGAGCAGGCAAGGGACCGGGTGGAACGGCAGCTCCAGCGCGCCAGCGGCGCGGCGGTGGATGATGGCCTCGCCCGCTTGACGGTAGGGTCCGACGTCGCGGGTATTGGGCAGGCCGGGCTGATCGTAGAGGCGGTCGTCGAAGATGTCATGGCGAAACGGCAGGTGCTGGCCGCTGCGGAACGTCACGCACCCAACGCCCGATTGCTGGCGACGAATACCAGCAGCATTTCGATTGATGAACTGGCGGCCGGGATGGCGCGCCCCGATAGGTTTCTCGGTCTGCATTTCTTCAACCCGGTTCTCAGCAGTGCGCTCGTCGAAGTTGTCGTCGGGACAGCGACCGCGTCCACGGCGGCGGCATACGCGGTCGACGTGGTACGGGCGTTGGCTAAGCAGCCTGTCACGGTGCACAATTCACCAGGCTTTGCCAGCAGCAGGCTCGGCGTCCTTCTCGCATTGGAGGCAATACGCATGGTCGAGGAGGGTGTCGCCACGCCCGAAGATATTGACACTGTCATGACCCTCGGATATCGGCATCCGGTGGGACCGCTGCGGTTGACAGATATTGTCGGCCTAGACGTGCGGCTGGCGATTGCTGAGTATTTGGCCGGTCGACTGGGACCCCGTTTTGAACCACCCCGCCTCCTTCGCGATCTGGTTGCGCGCGGTTCGTTGGGCCGGAAGGCGGGCCGCGGGTTTTACGTGTGGCCGGCAGAGTCAGCTGGCGGCGGATCGAGAGAGTGCGGCAGTTCAGCAGATCAAGGAGATTAGCTGTCTGACGGAAGTTCTACGGTGCGTGGGTCTCGCGTCATACTTCGCCCCGCGCCGCCGACGTGCAGGACGTCGTTGTGTCCCTGAAACGTGAGGCGACTAATTTTTTATTATAGCCGGCTCGGTACTGGTGCTGGGCGGCGCCGTGAGGTGAACAATCGGGCCGCGCTGCACGGTCGTGACCGCGTTACCTCTCCGAGGTGCCAGGCGATAAGCTTTTCACAACGAACACGCGTGGTGTTGCAGAAATCTTCGGCGCTAGGAGGATTGCTAATCATGGAGTATCGCCAGCTCGGACGGTCGGGTCTTCGGGTTTCGTCGCTCACCCTCGGCACGATGACCTTCGGAGGTGTGGGCTGGGCCGCTGCCGTCGGGTCGACGGACGTCGACGGAGCCCGGCGTCAGATCGCAATGGCTTTGGAGGCCGGCGTCAATCTCATCGACACCGCTGACGTGTATTCCGCCGGGCTCTCCGAAGAAATCATCGCGAAAGCACTTCCGGTGGCCCGCGAGGATGTTCTTATCGCAACCAAGGTGCGGATGCCGATGGGTGATGGGCCCAACGACGCAGGGCTCTCCCGGCATCACATCATCCGCAGCTGTGAGGCGAGTCTGCGCCGGTTGGGCACCGACTACATCGACCTGTACCAGGTGCACGAATGGGACGGCCAGACGCCGTTGGAGGAAACACTCGCAGCGCTTGACCACTTGGTCAGCTCGGGCAAGGTGCGGTACATTGGCGCGTCGAATTACGCTGCCTGGCAGTTGATGAAGGCGCTCGGTGTCTCCGAGAAGCACGGATTCACCCGCTTCGTCAGTCAGCAGATTTACTATTCGCTGCAGGCTAGGGACGTCGAAGATGAACTCGTTCCGTTGAGCATCGATCAGGGCCTTGGCATTCTCGTCTGGAGTCCGCTGGCCGGTGGCCTTCTCTCTGGGAAGTACCGCCGAGGAGTCCGCCCCGAATCCGGCCGGCATCTCGGCAATTGGAACGAGCCGCCGGTCTATGACGAGAACAAGTTGTACGACACCATTGATGTTCTCGTCGACATTGCGCAGAACCGCGGCGTCTCCGCCGCCCAGGTGGCGATTGCGTGGTTGCTGGGGCGGCCGGGTGTGACGACGGTCATCATCGGCGCGCGGACGGACGAGCAGCTGGCCGACAATCTGAAGGCCGCGGATCTGCAGTTGTCTGCCGAGGAACGGGAACGGTTGGACAAGGTAAGCGCCCAGCCGCTGCGTTACCCGTTCTGGCACCAGGCCAAGACGGCACGCGACCGCCTCAGCCCTGCCGATCTGACCCTGCTTGGTCCGCACATTGCGGCGTCGCAGTGACGCCGGCAGCAACCTGCAATACCGGCGTGTGACGTGACGGGCGGCCCGCGGGCGCGGGCCGCCCGTCACGTCGTCAGATCTGCGCTGGACCGGCCCAGCAGGCCGACAAGTTGCGTAATTGCCGGCGCGCCTTCGCTCACCGGTTGCGGCGGCGCGAATGGACCAGGCCCGGGAGGCTGTTGAGCGAACCGCTTTTTCGTGAATTCCAGCGCCGTCCGGACCGGTTCCTCCGGAAAGTCGATCGGCTGGCCGGTAGCGCGGGCTAGATCCCAGCCGTGCACCACCGCCTCGACGAGGCGCAGGTAGAGGGCGGCCTGTCCGGGAACACGGCCGGCGGGGACGACGATCAGGCGTTCGAGAGCGCCTGCTTCGCGGAATGCGGCGAGAAGTTCATCGGCGCTGCTTCGATACGCGGTGCGGACATCCTCGGTGATCTGTGGCGGCCCCGACGGCCGGGAACCCGCGGCGAACTCCTCACCGTGCAAGGCGCGGACGAATAGACGATGCCCGAGGACCAGGTGACTGGCGACCGCATGGACGTCCCATTCCGCGCACGGCGTGGCATTGTGCCACTGGTCGGGGCGGATGGCGGCGATGATGCGCTCCGTCGTGTCAAGTGCTGTTGCCAATTGAGTGATTGCGTCAGACACAAATCCTCCTGAGGGGGCGACATTTTTCCATACGCGTCACACACGAAATCGCCTGTGCAGAGCGGCATATCTTGTTGACAGGCCAGCGTTCCCTTGCCGGTCTCCGATACGCATTCTCCCTACGTGGCGGCCTTCTCTTGGTGAGGCGGCTAGAGAACCGAACCGGGCCAGAGTGCCCCGACGGCGAGGCCGGCAAGAAAGAGCCAACCGTACAAGCGGTTGTGAACCAGGCAGACCCGATGGAACCAGAGTGGCCAGCCGATGTATCCCGGAGGTGGTTGTTCGGGTGCAGGCCGGGAGAGAACGCGAAGCGCCCGCATCGCCCGCGGCGCAGCGAGGAACACAACCAAGGTGGCCACGCTGAGGAGACCGGACGCGACGGCCGCCACGACGGCGGCGTACATGGCAATAATCATGCCGATCGTGAGGCGTCTCGCCGTCGTTGCCCCGAGCAGCACAGGCAGTGTCCGCTGGCCGTGGCCGGCGTCGTACCCGCGTTGGTCAATATGTTTGCCGACGAGGATTGATGAAACGCCGAGTCCGTACGGAACCGCGGCGAGAAAGGCGGCGGCCGACCACGTCCCAGTCAGGACGTAGTAGCCTCCGCCGATCATGAGCGGGCCCCAGACGATGAACGCTGCGAATTCGCCGAGTCCGAGCTCTTTGAGGGCGCGCGGTGCAGCGTCGTACCCCCAGAGCAACCCGGCTCCCGCGATGGCGAGAGCCGCGGCCGTCCACCCGCGGAGAAAAATGAAATATCCACCGATAAGGAGCGCAACCGTCCCGAGAATGCCGATGCCGACCGCGAGAGCACGCGGAGAGACAACGCCGCTGGCAATGGGATGCAGTGTATAGCGCCGCCGCGGTGATTCCGGCGTGTCATGCCCCCGCCGGAAACCGAAGTAGTCGTTGGAAATGTTGCTGATGGCATGCAACACGACGAACGCGATGAAGAGCAAAAGGAAGGGGACGGGTTGGAACCGCCGGTCGGTCGCGGCAAGCAGTCCGGCGATGAGTGCTGCTTGGGCGGAAATGACCAGGATGACGCTGCGCGCGGCGTACAGAAACCGTGTGATCGGTCCGAAGGTGGACAGTTCGGCGGCACTGGTCGGATAAAAGCCGGTGAAAGCTCCCGCCCACGCCAACCGGCGCCGGGGGTTCCGGTTAGGGGTAACGTGACGTGTCGGCACGGGATTTACCCTACGCCCGTCACGTGGCCGCCGTTGCCCTATGGGCGCGCAGCAGCTCGGCCTAGCAGGCGGACGTCCCCCGGCCGGTGCGTGGTCGCGGGTGGCGGCCGCAAGCGGTGACAGGCGTCAATTGCCCTGCACCCGGTGGGCCCCGGGGTCACAGATGAGGGCTGGTAGCTGCGACCCTTCCGTGACCCCGACCGGAGCGTGCGAGCATGGCGGCGTGTTGAACACCGCATTGCCGCCCACGAAAAGACCGATCGTGTATTGGTTCCGCCGGGACTTGCGGCTGGCTGATTCGCCGGCACTTGTGGCGGCAGCCCGCGCCGCGGGAGCTGAACCGATCGTGCCGCTCTTCGTTGTCGATCCCCGCGCCGGGCGCGGCGCCGGCCCAAATCGGTGGCAGTTTCTTGCCAGCTGCCTGGAGGAGCTCGACCGGCAACTGGGCGGGGCGTTGACCCTTAGGCGGGCGCCAGGGGTCGGCGGCGCGGCTGCGGTCGCGGCCATAGTGGCTGGCTTCGCGGCCGAGGTCGGCGCCGAGATTGTGGTAGCGAGTGGGGAGACCACGCCTTATGGACGGCGACGCGACCGCATCGTGGCGGAGCGTCTTGCGGCGGAGGACCGGCGACTGCTCCTCCTGGATACGCCATACTGCGTCGCCCCCGGGCGGCTCAGGCGGACCGGCGGGCATCCCTACCGGGTATTCAGCGCTTTCTACCGCGCCTGGCTGGCCGAACCTGTCGAAGCGCCGTATGAGCGACCGGCCGCCCGCTTCGACGCACTCGTATCTGATGGAGAGGCGACGGATCTGGTCGATGCTGCCGGGCGCGGCTACGATGTTTCACCGTCGTGGTGGCGGGATCTCCCCTTAGGCCCCGCGCCACACCTGCCAGCGGCGGGCGAACGGGCTGCCATCGACCGGCTTACCCAATTCTGCGAAAGTGCTTTGCCGCAATACGACCGGCATCGGGACCGACCCGACATGGCGGGCACATCGCGGCTCTCCGCCGACCTCCATTTCGGCACGCTGCACCCGCGGACGGTGCGGGATGCTGCCCGCAAGACCGTGGAAGGTCCTGCGCTGGATCGGTTTCTCGCTGAACTTGCATGGCGCGAGTTCTTTGCCGACGTGCTGTGGCACCGACCGGATGCCGCGTGGCACTCGTGGGATCCCATCGGACGTCACCTGGCCGTGGACGACGGACCGCAGGCGCGGGAGCGTTTCACCGCGTGGGCGCGGGGTGAGACCGGATACGGCCTGGTCGACGCCGGAATGCGTCAGCTGCTGTCCGAAGGCTGGATGCACAACCGCGTACGTATGGTGTCGGCGAGTTTCCTGGTAAAAGACCTGCATCTCGATTGGCGGTGGGGCGCGCGGTGGTTCCTGTGGCACCTTGTTGACGGCGATATCGCCTCAAATAATCTGAACTGGCAGTGGGTGGCCGGAATTGGCACCGATGCGGCGCCGTACCACCGGATCTTCAATCCCGATCGCCAAGCGGAGCGCTTTGACCCTGACGGTGCTTATCGCCGTCGGTACTGCGCTGATTTGCCTGCCCGACTGTCGATCGTGAATCACAAAGCGGAACGGGCGGAGGCGCTGACTCGTTGGGCGGCGGCGAAAGCCGCGGTCCGCCATGAATCCACCGCCGATTAGCGGCTCCCGGGTGGCCGGCGACTCGGTGAGCAGCTTTCGGCGCGCGGCGGCGTCCTGCAGCGACGCCGACAGCCGCCGGTGTACGACCGCGCAGCACTCCGCGCCTCGCGTTGTCTTATCTGGGAGCGATGGCGCGTTGTCGGTGTGTTTTACACATCCATCCGCGAGAAACGCTCCGCACTGACCCACCCGACGATGACGGCAGCTGCGAGAAAAACACCGAGGCTGAGCCACGGATTGGTGCCACCGGCAGTGTCGAAGCCGTGGCGCGACGGGTCCAGCGCGCTCTGGGCGTCGCGGAACGGGAGCGCGTAACGCCAGACTCCCTTGTTCATGGCCGGGACGGCGCCGATCGCGACTTCCACGAAATTCAGCCAGATGATGGGCAGAATAATGCCCCAGCGCATGCTCCGGGTCAGCGCGGTGACCGCGAGGAAAACCAGTCCGAAGCCACAGGCCACGAGTGCAGAACGGCACATCAGGCCGGCAAAGAGCCCAGGTGTTACCGCGTCGCCTCCGACGCGATTCCACAACCCGGCGCCAGCGAGGACGGCGGCGCCCAGCACAAGCGCTACGACGCCGGCTACCACGCCGTACCCGCACACCGTGATGGTTTTGGCGGCGAAAAGAACGCGTCGGCGCGGCAGGTGGGTCAGCACTACGTCGATAGTCCCGTACCGAAACTCATGCCCTATTGCCATGGCCGCGAAAATGCCGACGAGAATGGCAGTGGTAGAGACCGGCGCCGTGACGACCGATATCCAGGTGTCGAGCGACGCGCTGCCGAGACTGCCATTGGTTGCCTCACGAAGGTCTGCTTGGCCGCGGCCCACAAGGTATGCCAGAAGGGCCGAGGCAACACAGCAACCCAGAATCACCCACGTGGACAGAATGGATCGGGCCCGCACCCACTCCATCGCGAGCGCCGGCCCAAGTACACCGCGCGGCACTGGTGTCGTGGCGGAAGTCCGCCGGCTGTCCGAGACGGTTTCGGTCATGGCGTGCTCCTCGACGGCACGAATTCCTGCGATTGGGCGGTCAATTCGAGGTATACCTGTTCGAGGGACGATCGTTCCTGCCGCAATTCCAGGAGTTTTACCGCCGCCGTCGTCGCGGCGGTCGCGACGATTCCGGTGTCGTCAACGTCTGCCACGACGAATCCGTCGTCCCGGAGGTGAGCGGCTATTCCCATGCGGTGCAGTTCGGCGACCAGTCGCCCGTTGTCGTCGGCCCGCGCCAGCACTTCCGGTTTTCCGTACCGCTGGAGAAGGGTCTCCATTTTCTCGTCGGCGACCAGGCGCCCGCGGGCGATGATGATGACGCGGTCGGCTAGCAGTTGCATTTCGCTCATCAGGTGACTGGACACGAAGACGACGTGACCCTGATCTGCGTAGCTGCGTAGGAAGGTGCGGAACCAGTAGACCGCGTGGGCGTCGAGCCCATTCATCGGTTCGTCCAAGAAGAGCACCGGCGGCCGCGCCAGGATCGCCGCCGCCAGACCCAGGCGCTGGGCCATACCGAGGGAGAAGCCGCCCGCGCGCTGGTTGGCCACGTCGGTTAGACCCACTTCCGCCAGAACCTCATCGATGCGCTGAGGCGACACCGAGTGGATGCGGCCGAGCATGTCGAGGTGTGCGCGGGCTCGGCGCTTGGGGTGGAAGGCGCGCGGCTGGAGATGACACCCGACGACCGGCGTGCCAGGCCGGTACGCCGACAGGCTCTTGCCGGCGAAGAGGGTCTGGCCGCTGCCCCGAGCCAGTCCGAGCATCAGGCGCAGCGTTGTTGTCTTACCAGCACCGTTTGGTCCCAGAAAGCCGGTGATCGAACCGGGTTCGAGGGTGAACGACAGGTCATCGACGGCAACCCGGCTGCCGAAACGCTTGCCAAGGTGCACGGCTTCCACGTTCATCGGCGTCTCCCTTTTTCCGTCCGCGCCTTTTCTCACCCGCGCCTTTTCTCACCCGCGGCTGCTTCTTTGCCACTTGCAAGCGCCCTGTTTCCATCTACAGCCGCCCGTTCCCACCGACAGTCGCCCGTTGAGATCAGGAGCATCAGCTTATCGTCACCGAAGGCCGGGAATCGCCGGGATTGGCCTGCGCCGTGCCGCACGGCCGTGCAATCGCTCTCACACGGGGTCGGGATTGCTTCCTCTGCGCTCGCATCGCAAATATCGGGTGGATTGAACGCCGGGTCTCTCGCACGTCAGTGCGTCTGGGAGTACGACATCCGGGACTAGTCCTTGGATACGTCCTCGTCGGATGCGTCCTCGGGTAGGTCCGGGCTTCATACGTGGGTGCGTCGTTATCAGCTTTCGGTCTGAGGGCGACGTCCGTCAATTATTCTGCGGCGGCAGAAATGCCATCCCCGAGGAGGCGACGTCCCTCGGCCTGAGGGTGACGTGCGCGTTTGCGGGCTAGGTGACGGTCGGGCTGCGCCGTTCCAGGAGGAGCACATCGCGCCACGGGCCGTGGTGGCGGCCAAGGCTCTCGCGGGTACCAACGATCACGCGGCGGGTCACGCGTTTGTCAAACGGTTCAGATCCGTGCCCCCGGCAGGAATCGAACCTGCGACACGCGGTTTAGGAAACCGCTGCTCTATCCCCTGAGCTACGAGGGCGGGACCTTTTCAGGGTAGAACGGCGGGTGCCGGGCCGGATTGCGGTGCGGCGGTTGCGGCCAGCGGGGCCGGATTGCGGTGCGGGAGGGCTCAGTGATCTCAGTAGGGCTCGGCGGTGCGGGGCTGGGCTCGGCGGTGCGGGGCTGGGCGGCGGTGGCGCCCGCCTGGGCCAGGCGGCGTGCGGGGTTGGACCGCGCGTCGGCGCGGGCGTCGTCCGCGGCGTCGAGCCGGGACGGCAGTGGCGGCCGTGGCTTGACGAGACGTCACCTGCGGCGTTGGCCGTGCGCGCGGCCTGCCCGGCGGATTTCCCTGATCACTGATCGTTGCCATGAGGCGAGAGAGCGTCCTCGTACTCGGTAGGGGTCGGGACGCCGGGAGCGGGGTCGCGGTGGACGGTTGCGGCTGGCGAGGACGACCGTCATGGCGACGACCGTGACGAACGCGAGCAGGAAGAGCACCTCGATGACCCGCCAGATCACGTATCTCACCTCGCTCGCTGCGGCCGCGCTTTGATCGGTCCTCCCGCCGTGGCTCCAGCCGGGAGCTTGCCTCCCAGCCTCCTCCCGTCGCGGCTCCAGCCGGGGCCCGCCTCCCAGCTTCCTCCCGCCGGGCATGGCGTTCCGCCCGGCACGGCGTCGGCGAACCGATCGCCAGCTTCGTCCCGCCGGGGCTGGCGCCAGCGAGCCGGCCGGCCGTCTCGCCTAGCGGAATACCACTGTTTTGTTGCCGTCGAGCAGGACGCGGTGTTCGAGATGCCATCGGACCGCCCGTGCCAGGGCGAGGCATTCGAGATCGCGGCCTACTTCGGCTAGGTGGGCGACGTCGTACGTGTGATCGACTCGGGCTACTTCCTGTTCGATGATGGGACCTTCGTCGAGTGTTGCGGTGACGTAGTGGGCGGTTGCGCCGATGAGTTTGACGCCGCGTTCGTAGGCCTGGTGGTACGGCCGCGCTCCGCGGAAACTCGGGAGGAATGAGTGGTGAATATTGATGATTTTCCCGGGGAGGCGTTCGCAGACCGTGGGGGAGAGAATTTGCATGTACCGGGCGAGGACGATGAGGTCGACGCTCGCTTCGTCGACGAGAGCGAGCAGTTTGTCTTCGGCTTGCGCCTTGGTTTCCGGTGTCACAGGAATGTAATGGTACGGAATTCCATAGGACGCCGCTAAATCCTCGAAATCCCGGTGATTGGAGACCACCGCGACGATATCCGCCGGTAAAGCACCGATGTGCCAGCGATACAGCAAGTCGTTGAGACAGTGTCCCAACCGTGACACCATGATGATGGTGCGGGTACGTTCCTCCTCGTCGTGGATTTGCCAGGTCATCGAAAAGGCTTCGGCGACCGCAGAAAAATCGCGGCGAAGCTCGGCGATACCGATGCGGGGGTCGGTGCATTCAATGTGCACGCGCATGAAGAACCGCCGGGTGCTGCGGTCACCGAATTGCTGGCTGTCAAGAATATTCGCTCCGCGGTCGGCGAGGAATCCGCTGACCGCGTGCACGATGCCGAGCCGATCCGGGCACGACAAGGTGAGGATGCATCGGTTCACCGTGTACCGCTCCTCTCCGCGCGCTCGGCGTCGTCCACCCCTTCGGCCTTGCGCGGCCGCACGGTCAGCCGGCATGCAGGGTACGGATCGAGCATCGGACGCCGCGGGGTCTTCGACGACGTGACCACGCGGCGTCCGCTGCCCGCCTTGTTACTGACCGCGTGTCGCAGAATAGTCCTCGGTTGCACGACGGGACGAGTGACACCGGGAGCACATAGGTGATCTTCAAGGCGGTACAAGAGGGTCGCCCGTATCCGCCTCATGGATTCACGCAGCGGGAGTGGTCCACGGTGCCGCCGCAACTGGTCCGTCTCGACGAACTGATTACGACGAAACGCGTGCTCGCGCTTGACGTTCTGCTCGATGACGACTCGACGTTCTACGGCGACCTCTTCCCGCACGTCGTCCGGTGGCGCGGCGAGCTCTACCTCGAAGATGGCCTGCACCGGGCCCTCCGCGCTGCGCTGCAGCAACGAACGTCGGTCCACGCCCGGGTCCTTGATCTGGATGTTGCTCAGTCCGACGGCGGTCCGGACGCGATGGCCGAGGACGCCGTCTCGCCGGCGACCGCGGGCCGTCAGGGCTCCTTCGACGAGGACTGAGCCGCCGCGCTCCGGCAGCCCGTCGCGCTCCGGTGGCCGGGACATTCTCCGCCGGCGCACGCTGTCGGCGTTCGGAGACGGGCGGCCCGCCGCGCTTCGGCGGCCGGGAATCACGGCCGGGCGCTCGGCTCTCGCCGGCCGTCCGGCGCTCCGGTCCCTTCGGCGGACACTCCCGCGCCCTCGGCCCGGCGCAGCGGCGGCGTACTGGTCGACTTACGACTCTGTTGCCTGCGGCTCGGAGACCGCGGTGCAGAACGCACAGCGCCGCGCCGCAGCCGGGATAGCGCTCAGACACTCCGGGCAGGTCCGGGTTGGCGTGTCCGGCTCGGGCGCTTTTTGGAAACGAGCCAGCAGGGCACTGAACGGCAAGACCACGAGGTAGTACACCACGGCGGCGACAATGACAAAGGTGATAACAGCATTGACGAAATCGCCGTAGCTGAAGACGCTGTGCCGCACGGTGAAGCTGCGATTTGCAAAAAGCCCCTTGCCGCCAATGAGTCCGATGAGCGGCGTCAGGAAATCTTTCACGAACGATTGCACCAATCCAGAGAACGCTGCTCCAATGACGACGGCGACGGCCAGATCGACGACATTGCCGCGGAGCAAGAATTTCCGGAAACCAGACATGTCGTGTCCTTTCTTTTCGGTCTTGACCGGTTGATGCGTAAGCTCGCTGTGCTACTGGTTTGACGGAAGAACCGGTGCGCCGGTTAGCGGCAATCGCGCGTCGGCCCGGCGACGCCGCACCAGCCGCCCCGTCCGTGCGATCGATGAGAATATACGTGACGCGTTACGACGGCGCATCGTTTTGCGGAATCTGGGTCGAATCGTGTACGGCGAGAACAAGCGGACTCCTCGCCTGCGCTTGAGCGAGCAATCGTGCTTGCCAGGCGCTGGCGGCGACGAAGAGAAGCGCACTGCCGTCCCCCGCAGGGTCCGAGCCGTTCGACGGAACAGCGAGCACGTCGACGTCCGTCGCGACAACGACCGCCGGCGTGCCGAGCGGCGCATCGGGGTCTGCGGCCAGCACATCGACCGACATGCCCGGGGAAAACAGCTTTGTGACCGCGCCGTCAGCGACGTGGATCGGGACGGCTACCAGTCCGGGTGCGGGGTGCGCACCGCCGCCGAACCTCACATCGGTGAGTGGCTCGCCGCGGCGCACCGGCGAGATGAGCCGCCTGCCGGTCACCTCGACCAGCCGATGCAGGGTTCCGGCCGGTTGCAGGTTCGTTGGAAACGCGGCGAGCCGGACGTCGGCATCGCGAATTGTCGCTCCCGCCGGCAAGTCCCGCTGAGCGACGACGACGTCAACCGTCGCGGGTGGGCGAGGCGTCAGGCTCTGGACGATGCCGCCCACGGCGACCACGAGGCATGCCGCGGCGAGGAGTCGCCGGCGACGCCGCAACAGCCGCCCCGCCCGCTCCAGCGCGTCGCGGAGCCGATCCCGCCCTGACCGCGGTTGCGCCCGCGACCAATATGCGGCGTCCTGCAATCCCGGCGGCACCGCCGACAACCACCGGAGCGCGTCCAGCGACGCGCGGATCGGCCGCCGAGGGCGGCGCGCTTGCCAGGTCACCGCGTGGTTTCCGTAGCGCCGCCGGTGCGGCGTCCTCACCGGGAGGCGGCGTGCAACGCCGCAGCGAGATCGGGATTTCCTTTCTGCGCACAATCGCACTCTGGCCGCTCGGGCAGCAACTCAATGGCGGTGGCGATCGTCGTACGGATGCGCTCGACGTTCCGGGTGAATTGCGCGATCACCTCGGCTTCGGTCACGCCCTCACCCTCGCGGATGCCGGCGTCGACGTCGGTGACGAGAGCAACCGCCGTATAGCACAGGCCCAGTTCGCGGGCGAGCGCTGCCTCCGGCTGGCCGGTCATGCCTACGATCGACCAGCCCTGGGCGGCGTGGAACCGTGATTCTGCTCGGCTTGAGAAGCGCGGACCTTCGACCACCACGAGCGTTCCGGTCTCCACGGGCTCCCAGCCGTGTCTCCGCGCCGCATCAATAACCGTGCGCCGGCCGACCGGACAGTACGGGTCGGCGAAGGGTGCGTGGAAGACCCCGCCCACCCGATCGAAGTAAGTCTGCGGCCGCCCATAGGTGCGGTCGACGACCTGGTCCGGGATAACCAAGCGACCGACGCCGATCTCCTCCCGCAGCGACCCCACCGCCGCGACAGCGAGAACCTGTCGAACTCCCAGAGCGTGCAACGCCCAGATGTTCGCCTGGTAGGGCACGAGGTGCGGCGGAAAGCGATGGTCCTTGCCGTGCCGCGGGATGAATGCCACGGCGCGTCCCGCGATCTTCCCGATAAGAGGCGGCTCGCTCGGCTCGCCGAACGGGGTGCCGGTGGCAGCGGGCTGCGCGTCGTCGAGTAGTTCGTAAAAACCGGTGCCGCCGAGGACACCGATAACTGCAGATGTCGTTGCCACGCGTCCACCTTACGGAGCCGCCGGTGGGGCGAGGCACGACCGGATGAGCCTGTGGAGATGACCGCCGGCCGCTGTGGATCGAGCGGGGCCGGGTTCCTCGCCGGCATGACCCATTGGAGTACCCGCCCTGCTGCGCCGGACGTGACGCGGACCGCATCAACGGAAGCAAGAACTTCGTCGGAGCGCGAGAGAACGACACTCGGACGGGGAATTATCGATGCGACACCACGTGACGACGAATTGCTGGTACGCACCTGATCCATAGCGAAGGTGACTATCCGTGAGTCGCGAAGTGACCTCAGGACTGCCGCAGGACAAACCCACCGGCAGCGCACCGCCGCCTCCGCCGCCATGGCGGCGCTGGCTCCTGCCGATAGGCCTGCTCGTGAGCCTGGTGCTGCTGTTTACGTTCCCGATGCGCCCGTCGTCGGGGAAAACGCTGACGTACTCGGAGTTTCTTACCGCGCTCCACCACCACGACATCAAGACGATAACGATCCACTCCGACGGTGAAGCATCCGGGCAATTTGCCGACGGGCGGCCGTATTCGACGACGATTCCTATTGGGCTGGCCGGTTCGCAGCTGCTGAACGAACTGGAGAACAACGGCGTGCAGATCAGCGCGCGACCTCCGGGGCCGTCCCTGGCCTCCCAGGTGCTCGCCGGTGTTCTCTCGTTCCTTCCGTTCCTTCTGCTGCTGGGCCTTTTCGCGTACTCCGGACGCCGAGCCGGCGCCGGTTTCCTTGCCGGATTGCCGGGCATCGGCCGGGCGCGGGCGAAGATTTTCACGACCGAGCGTCCGCAGACGCGATTCTCCGACGTCGCCGGTTATGACGGCGTGAAAGCAGAAATCGCCGAAGTTGTTGATTTCCTGCGTTCCCCGGAACGGTACCGACGGGCCGGCGCGGCCATTCCACGCGGCGTCCTCATGGTAGGACCGCCCGGAACCGGGAAAACACTCATGGCCCGGGCGGTTGCCGGAGAAGCCGGCGTCCCGTTCCTCTCGGTGACCGGATCCAGCTTTGTGGAAATGTTCGTCGGTGTTGGCGCATCCCGGGTTCGGGATCTCTTCGAGGAGGCGCGCAAACATGCGCCGTGCATCGTTTTCGTCGATGAAATCGATGCGATCGGCCAGCGGCGGGCCGGAGCCGGAACGATCGTCGCCAATGACGAGCGGGAACAGACGCTGAACCAGCTTCTTGCAGAAATGGATGGTTTTGAACCCGCGCAAGGCGTGGTCGTCCTTGCCGCCACGAACCGACCGGAAGTGCTGGATCCCGCCCTGCTGCGGCCCGGCCGCTTCGACCGGCAGGTGACGGTGCCGCTGCCGAGCCAGGCCGATAGGGCCGCGATTCTTCGGGTGCACTGCCGGAACAAGCGGCTCGCCCCCGACGTCGACCTCGACGCCGTCGCGCGGGCGACGCCGGGCTTCTCGGGTGCTGAATTAGCGAACCTCGTCAACGAGGCGGCAATCGCCGCCGCCCGGGCGGGACGTCGTGATCTCACCGCGGAGGATTTCCGGTACGCGCGGGATCGGATCATTCTCGGTCGCCGGGAAGACTCCAACGTGCTGTTGCCGTCGGAACGACACGCCGTCGCCGTCCACGAAGCCGGGCACGCGGTGGTGGCGGCGTGCAGCGAGAACGCCGATCCCGTCGAGCGGGTCACGATTCTGCCTGCGGGCCGTGCACTCGGCGTGACCTTTCAATTGCCGTTGGCGGAACGGCATTTGTATTCCGAGAGCTATCTGCGTGACTCCCTGGCGGTGCGCCTCGGCGGGCGGGCCGCCGAGCTGGAAATTCTCGGCGAGGCATCGACCGGGGCGGTCAACGACTTGTCATCGGCGACCGAGCTGGCCCTCCGGATGGTGCGCGAGTACGGGCTCTCGCCGCGGCTTGGGCCGGTGAGTTATCCGGTGGGCGGTTCGATGTACCTGCCCGGCGGGCAGGAGTTGACGCCGCGGCCGTACGCCGAAGCCACCCAGCAACGGATCGACCAGGAGGTGGCGGATTTGCTCCGCGATGCCGAGGAGCGGGCACGGGACATCATTCGCCGAAATCGGCAGGCGGTCGACGAGCTTGCCTCGCTGCTGCTCGAACAGGAGTCGGTGGACGGGGCGGTGGTCTATCAGCTTGTCGGAAGGCCGGTCCCCACACCCGAGGAGCATCGCGAGGCTGCCGCCCGGCACGTGCGGCGGCCGGGAATAGCCGCGGCGACGGGTGCGTCTATGGCTGGTGGAAGCGAGCCGCGGACAGCGGCGAGCTCCGATGATCTGCTGTGAAGGGGGTGATCACTATGGCGGTGCTTGTTGACCCGATCCGCATTCTCGACGTCCTCGCCCGAGACGTCAGGAATCTTGTTGGCGACGGTCGGGCCGAGTGGTGGATGCCGATCGACCTGTACCGCGAAGGTGATCACTACGTCGTCGGCGTCGACCTTCCGGGCGTTGATCCCGGTTCGATCGATGTCCGGGTCAGCGCCGACACCCTCAGCATCCAAGCCGAGCGCCACGCGCCGTCCACTGATGGTGGAGCGTGGCTGATCGGCGAGCGACCGTACGGACGGTTCCGCCGGCAGATCACCCTTCCGGACGGCGTGGACGCCGACCGCGTCTCCGCCGGCTACCACGACGGCGTCCTCACAGTCCGGCTCCCGCTGACGGACGCCGCGAAGCCTCGGCGCATCGCGGTCCGCGAGGCCGAGGAGCGCCACGCGCTGGACGTTGCGGAGGCAGCGTGAGCGCCTAACTGGCGATCGCTCCAGCGCGGTCCGCCTCGGGAATTGGCGGGAGGACGGCGGGAACCCGCGGAGTTGCGGACAGTTGCAGGCGCATCGGTTTGTGCAACGGGCGGAGGACCGCCCGTTTTCCTTATGGCCGAGTTGTGGCCGAGATGGCCGAGTTGTGGCCGAGCGGCTCAGCCGGCTGGTCGAGATGGTCGCGTTATGGTCGAGCTGCTCAGCCGGCTGCGGCCTTCGCCGTGCCCGCCGGCGCGGCGGCGGATTCGGTGGACCCGCCTGACGTGCCTGCCGAACCGGATGAGCTCTTATCGGCAGCCTCTCTGGACTCGGATTTCGCTCCGTTCGCTGCAGCGCGGCTGTCGGTGCGGTAAAAACCGGAACCCTTGAAGACGACACCGACCGACGAGAAGACCTTGCGGAGCCGGCCCTGGCATGTCGGACACTCAGTCAGCGGTTCGTCGGTGAATTTCTGCACGACCTCGAGGCGCTCTCCACAGCTCGTACACACGTACTGGTAGGTGGGCACGATCGCCTCCTTAGCACTCGGTAGCTTCGATTGCTAATGATGCGACATCCCCGTGGTCACCGTCCACCCGGCTGCGGCCCGTTCCGTTCCGCCCGATCAGGACCCCTCCCGGAAGCCCCCGAGGAATCGGCGAAACACCCCGCCTTCCCGGCGGAGCGGCGGAGCCGCCGGCGGCGCGGACCGGCGTGGGCGGGCGATCGGCGTGTCGTAATCGGTCCGCGCAATGGCATCGACGACCTGGTCGTCGTCGAAATCCGCAGATCCAGGAATGACGGGGACGAAGCCGACGAGTACGCCGTCCCGCATGACCTCGGCCTCGAGGTCGGCTGTGCCATCGGTGTCCCACACGGCTTCCCGCCCGTCCGGCAGCGCGATACGGACACCAAATCGGTAGAGGTCCGCGCGTGCCAGATGAGCGTCGATGCCTCGATCTCTCAATTTGTCGACAATACGAAGAGCGCGATTCTCGTCCACCGCTCAAGATTAGCTGCCGTACGCCGCGTGGGTCGGGTCCGAACGCGTCCGCGCAAGACCGCTGAGGATCAAGCGACACGCCGTAAGCGTCAGGTGCCGCGATCGCCGTACCAGGCGGCCAGTTTCCCTCGGCGACTCACAGCTCGCAGCCGCCGCTCGGTCTCCGCGCGGGCGCGGGCCGTCGTGACAATAAGCAGGGAGTCGCCGCGTCGCAGCTGCGTCTCCGGGGTTGGCACGAAACTCTGGCCGTCACGGACGACGAGCGTGACGGCGGCGCCGCGTGGCAGCCGCAATTCGAAGACCTCGACGCCGTGCAGCCGTGAACCTTCCGGGATGCGCAGCTGCAGGACGTCGGCGTCCATCTCTTCCAGTGGGGCGGCTTCGACGTCCAAGTCCGTCGGTTCGGACGGCGCTACGACCCGGAGCAGCCGGGCTGCCGCGGGAAGCGTTGGTCCTTGCACGATCGTGTAAATCACAACGAGAACAAAGACCAGCGCGAGGATACGGTCGCTGGCCGGAACGCGTTGGGTGACGGGAATCGTGGCGAGCACGATCGGTACCGCGCCTCTCAGCCCTGCCCACGAGACGAAGGCCTGCTCACGCAGGTCGAGGAGGTCGATGGGAACCGTGCGCCGGCGCGGCTTATCAGCAAATCGAGGCTGGGTGTTGCTACGCCTGAGCGGAAGTGTGCGCCAGACGGCAGCTATGACGCGGAGCGTTCCGATCGATGCGACAACCGACGCCGGTCGGGCGAGCAGCAGCAGAGCGGCACCGATGATGAGGGCCGGCACGATTTCGCGGGGCAGGCCGCTTGGGGTGACGAGGAGTCCCAGGATGACGAAGACGGTGATCTGCGCCAGCCAGGCGACGCCTTCGGCGAAGCCCCGGGTCGCCGGCCGGTGCGGAAGCCGTGCATTGCCGAGGACGAGAGCGCCGACGTAAATCGCGAGGAAGCCGCTCGCCTGTGCGAGGGTCGCCAGCGCATAGCACGCCACGGCCGTGGCCAGGACCGCCAGCGGGTAAAGACCGGATGCCGGAAGCGCCAATCGGCGCAGCTGGAGGGCGGTCAGTCGCGCGATGAGCAATCCGATGCCCGCGCCGACGACGAGTTCGTAGCCGATGAGCCCGACGAGGGCCAGGGGGGCACGATCGGTGGACTCCGACAGGAGGGTCACGAGAAGGACTGCGGGGGCGTCGTTGAGTCCTGATTCGACCTCCAGCACACCGGCCAGTCGCCGGGGCAACCGGACCCGGCGCAACAGCGAGAACACGGCCGCTGCATCGGTCGGCGCGAGGATTGCCCCGACCAGCAGGTCGAGGCGCCATGAACCGCCGAAGACGACGTGAACGGCAGCCGCCGTGCCCGCCGTGCTGACGAGCACCCCGACGGTTGCGAGCGCGAGCCCCGCCGGCACGTACTGGCGGACGTCGTCCCAGCGCGTGGTGAGGCCACCTTCGGCGAGGATCAGGGCCAGCGCGGTAAGGCCGACGTTACGGGCGAGTTGAGCGTCGTCGAACCGGATGAGGGCCTGCAGGGCCAGGCCGATCGCGAGGTATGCGAGGAGCGCCGGGATGCCTACCCGGCTGGTGAACCGTACGGCGAGGATCGCGGTCAGCAGGACAACGGCACCGACGAGCAGCCCGAGTTCGATGGAGTGCGTCACGGGCTGCTCCCGGCACGGAACCGGTGGGCGCGTGACGGGGTGAGAGCGGCGTCCACCCGTTGATCATGGTCAGCCTCGGGTAACGACGGCACGAGCTCGTCGTCATAAATCACGGCGACCGTGAGGCTGCCGGGGCTTCGGCGCCGAAGCGCCCGGTCATAACCGCCGCCGCCTCGGCCGAGCCGCACACCAGTGGGGTCCACCGCGAGCGCCGGGACGACGATCAGGTCTGCCGTCGAGACGGCTTCGACGCCGAGCGCGCGGGGCTGGGTTGGGATGAGCGTGCCGCGGAGCCCCGGCTCGGTCGGATCGGCCGGATGGTAGGGCGTCCAGTCGAGATCACCGTCGTCGCGAAGGATCGGCACGATGAGCCGGCAACCGCGGTCGGCCAGGACGGCGATGAGCTGGTCAGTCGGCGGCTCGGTTCCGATCGCAAGGTAGACAGCGGCGACCGCAGGTGACCAATCGCCCAGCAGGTCGGCGGCGGCCGCGGCAATCCGTCGTCCGGCCTCGCGTCGCGCAGCGGGCGTGCGCTGGGCGCGGGCGGCGAGGAGCGTGCGGCGCAGTCCAGCTTTTGCTGCGGCGATGGCGTCGGGTGTCGTCATTGCTCTCCGTGGATCCGCTCGCTGAAGATGATCCGGAGCCTGGCGGCGATGAGAGAACAGCGCATCAGCGGAGAGCCGCTTACCGGCGGCCGCGCATCAGCTGGTTGTCGCATTCGGGGCGGTTTCGCCCAAGTAGCGGCTTCGCGCCCACGCTGCCGACATGACACCATCTCAAGAGTGATCCGGCGTACGGAGAGGTGACGCGCTATGACGTCGGACATCGGCGCGCGACGGCCGCTGCCGGCGTCCGGCGCGGATCGGCACCGCACCCGGATCGGACTGCGGGCCAGGCTGTCGATGGCCTTTGTCTTCGTCGTGCTCATCCCCGTGCTCGTTGGGTGTCTCCTCGTCGCCGTCATCGTGCCGGATGTTCTTCGCGGTCAGGTGAGCGGAAGATTACGCGCGGATCGCACCGACGTGTCGGATCTCCTCGCCGCCCAGTGCGGGCACGCAATGCTCGACGCACGCGCCCTAGGTCTGCGGCTGGTGGGAACGACACCCCAGCAGGCGGTTCGCGCCAGCCTCGCCGAGTCGCGCGCCGACTACGCGGCGGTGGTGGATGCCTCCGGTGCTGCGGTTGCTGAGGCCGGGCGGCGTCCAGCGGGTGTGACGGATCTGTCCGTGCTGGACGGCTGCGGCAGCGGCCGTGGCGCCGAGGTCGCCATCGCCGGCCGGGTCGAGCTGGCTGTCGGCAATCACCCCGATTGGCGGTACGCCGTGGTGGCCTGGCTGATCAGCCCCCAGACCGCGGCTGACCTCCAAGCGCATCTTGCTGATCAGCCGGCGGTCACCCTCGCCGTGGGTTCGGAGATTGTCTCGTCGACGCTTCCGTTGCCGGTTGCCCGGGCCCAGCTGGCCGCCATCCGGCCCGGCGCCGATGTGACCCAGGTGGGGTCACGGATCGTCGCAGTCCACGACGCCGCGGCCGGCGAACCATATCGCATCCTGGTGAGCCGACCCGTGCCGGAATTGGGTGGCCTGCCGTGGATTTTCCTCGGCATCATCGGGTTCGCGACTGCCGGGGCGATCGCGATCGGCCGGTTCTTGGCCCGGCTCATCAGCCAACCGGTCGCCGAGCTGTCGGAGGCGGCAAGCCGGGTGGCCGGCGGCGATCTGGACATCACGCTGCCGGTCCGATCGCGCGACGAGGTCGGCCGGTTGGCGGCGGCCTTCAACCACATGACCGCCGAATTGCGCAGGTACATCGGTCAGCTCGAGCGCAGCCATGCCGAATTGCGGGAGAACCTGGAACGATTGGGCGCTGCATTGGCGCAAACGCATAACTTGCCGGGAATTCTTGCGGTCATTGTCGATACCGCAATGGCCAGCGTCCGTGCATCGGCGGGGCTGGTGGCGCTCTTCGAATCCGACGGTGTGCTGCACGTCAAGGTGAGCCGAGGTTTGCCGGAGCTGGCCCCGGACGCGGTCGTGCCGCTTGGTGCAGGGATCATCGGCCGGGTTGCCGAACGAGGTACGCCGGTCCACGGTGTCGTCGGAGACGGGCCCGGGCTCCGGCCGATCCCGGAGGAACCGCGGCGGCGCACCGTTCTCGCCGTGCCGTTGCGACAAGCCGGGCGCATCAGCGGCGTCCTCGCGGTGTACGACCAGGAGGAGACCGGCGACGGCGGCGCCGCGTTCACCGAGAACGACGTGCGCACGCTCGGTACCTTCGCGGGCCAGGCCAGTGTCGCGATTGAGAACGTGCTCCTCCATCAGGAAGCCGAGCGGCTCTCGCTCACGGACGCGCTGACGGGACTATGGAATTACCGGTACTTGACCATGACTCTTGGTCATGAGATCGAGCGGGCGACCCGGTTCCGCCGTCCGTTGGCGCTGTTGATGATTGATCTGGACCGGTTCAAGGACATCAACGATCGGCATGGTCACCAGGCCGGGGACGCGGTGCTCGTCGAGCTTGCCCGGCGGTTGCACACGACCGTCCGGGAGGTGGACACGGTCGCCCGTTACGGCGGCGAGGAATTCGTCGTCATTCTTCCCGAGACGGATGCGGACGGCGCGGCGCACACCGCGGAGCGGCTCCGGCAAGCGGTTCGCGGCACCCCGTTTCACGTCGAGCAGATGGACATTCCGGTGACGGCGTCGATCGGCATTGCGGTCTTTCCCCGGCACGGCAGTTCGGCCGCGATCCTGCTGCGGGCCGCCGACGAGGCGCTGTACGTCGCGAAGCATTCCGGTCGCGATGCCTGGCGGTTCGCTCGAGCGGGTGGCGAGACGCCAGCCGGGTTGTCGACGCCGAGGATCGTCGTGGTTCCGGAGGCCGGCGAGCCCGCGAGTGTTCCGGAGGCCGGCGAGCCCGGACAGCCCGAAGCGCCGGCGTAGCCGTCTGGGCCGGGCGCGGCGGCGTTAGACCGGCTGGACTGGGCGCGGCGGCGTAGGACCGACTCGGCCCGAGGCGCCGGCGTAGGAACGGCGGCGCACCACGCTTCGCGCCGTCCGGCTCGACTAGGGTTCGTTGCATGGCGACGAGCGTTCGACGAGTTCGCAAAGCGGTGATTCCGGCTGCCGGGCTGGGCACGCGCTTTCTCCCCGCGACCAAGGCGACCCCGAAGGAGATGCTGCCGGTCGTCGACAAACCGGCGATCCAGTACGTCGTCGAGGAGGCGGTCGCGGCCGGACTCGACGACATCCTGATGATCACCGGTCGGAACAAGCGCCCGCTGGAAGACCACTTCGACCGCAACTACGAACTCGAATCGGCGCTGGCCGCCAAGGGTGACGACCGCAAGCTCGCCCTCGTTGAAGAGTCGACGCGGCTGGCCACCATCCACTACGTCCGGCAGGGGGAACCGCGCGGGTTGGGGCACGCCGTCTCGTGCGCCGCCATGCACGTCGGCGAGGAGCCGTTCGCCGTCCTGCTCGGCGACGACATCATCGACGGCCGCGACCCGCTGTTGCCTCGCATGATTGACGTCTTGCAACGGCGCGGCGGCACCGTCATCGCGCTGATGGAAGTCGATCCCGACCACATTCACCTCTACGGATGCGCGGCGGTGGAGCCGACCGATGAACCGGACGTCGTCCGGGTGACGGATCTGGTGGAGAAGCCGCGGGAACGGGCGCCGAGCAATCTCGCCCTCATCGGGCGGTACGTCATTGCCCCGGAGATATTCGACGTTCTGGCGAAAACCGAACCGGGGGCCGGCGGCGAAATTCAGCTCACCGACGCGCTCCGGGTTCTCGCCGGCCGAGACGGCGACGGCGGGCCCGTGCACGGTGTCCTCTTCCGCGGCCGGCGTTACGACACCGGGGACCGGTTGGAATATCTGCGTGCGGTGATTCAGCTTGCTGTTGAGCGCGAGGACCTTGGGCCGCCGCTTCTTTCGTGGCTGCGAGAATTCGTGGACGCCCGACGAGACGACCGATGACAGCTGTCAGTCCCGAGCTGCGCAGTGTCGACGACCACCTGCGACGGATCCTCACGTCGATCGGTCCGCTGGCGGATATTGAAGTCAACCTTCTCGACGCGCACGGCTGTGTGCTGGCCGAGGACGTCGTCGCCGAGCAGCCGCTGCCTCGGTTCGACAATTCCGCGATGGACGGGTACGCCGTCCGGGTCGCCGATGTTGCGACGGCATCGGCGGACCATCCGGTGGAACTTCCGGTCATCGGTGACATCGCCGCAGGCACCGGCGGCCGTTACGTCATCAATCCCGGCCTGTGTGCCCGCATCATGACCGGCGCGCCGGTGCCTCCGGGCGCGGAAGCGGTCGTGCCGGTGGAGTGGACGGACGGCGGCATCGCACGGGTGCGGATTCACCGGCCGGCGTCTCCCGGTCTGCATATCCGCCGGGCGGGTGAGGATGTCCGTGCCGGGGATACCGTGCTGCGCGCTGGGACGACGCTCGGTGCCGCGCAGTTGGGATTGCTCGCCGCTATCGGCCGGGCCCGGGTGCGGGTGCGGCCGAAGCCGCGGGTGGTGGTTTTCTCGACGGGCAATGAATTGGTGGACGCCGCGGCGGTGCCCGGGCCAGCGCAGATCTATGAGTCGAACAGCTACGCCCTGACCGCGGCCGCCCGCGAGAGTGGCGCGATGGCGTTTCGGGTGGGCATCGTGCCGGACGATCCGGTCCGGTTGCTCTCGCTCATCGAGGAGCAACTCGTCCGCGCGGATCTCGTCATCACCAGCGGCGGGGTGAGCGCCGGCGCATATGACGTTGTGAAAGAGGTCCTCTCCCGGCTCGGCACGGTCGAATTCGTCCGGGTCGCGATGCAACCGGGGATGCCGCAGGGTTTCGGCCACGTCGGGCCGGACAAGACCCCGATTTTCACTCTTCCCGGCAATCCGGTCAGTGCGTTCGTCTCGTTCGAGGTCTTCGTCCGGCCGGCGATTCAGCGGATGCTCGGCCGGGAGCGGTTGTACCGGCCGCTCGTGCGGGCCACCCTGCTGGAGCCGGTGCGCAAGACCGCGGGCAAGCGGAGTTATGTCCGTGCCCGGTTGGACGTGCGCGACGGGACGTACGTTGTCGCTCCGGTCGGGGGGATGGGGTCGCATCTGGTCGCGGCCCTTGCCCAGTCCAATGCGCTGATTGTGCTGCCCGAGCATGCGTCGGAGGTCCCGGCGGGAGTCACGGTATCGGTGATGGTTCTCGAACGGCGGCAACCATGACCGAGATGTTCGCACACCTGGATGCATCCGGCGCGGCTCGCATGGTGGACGTGTCGGCGAAGGATGTTTCGGTTCGGACGGCGACCGCGGTGGGTTTCGTGCGGACGAATGCCCGCGTCGTCGAGTTGCTTCGCGACAACGCCTTGCCGAAGGGGGATGCGCTTGCCGTCGCCCGGATCGCCGGCATACAGGCGGCGAAACGCACTCCGGAGCTCGTTCCGCTGGCGCATCCAATTGCGCTGCACGCCGTGGATGTCGACGTCGCGGTCACCGACGACGGGGTGTCGATCCGCGCGTCGGTTCGGACGGCGGACCGCACCGGCGTCGAAATGGAGGCGCTCACCGCGGTAGCCGTCGCCGGGCTCGCCGTGATCGACATGGTCAAAGGTGTGGATCCCGCTGCGGTTCTGACGGATGTGCGGGTGGAGGAGAAGCATGGCGGGAAGTCCGGGCATTGGCGGCGGGGGTCGTAACGAGGCTGCGCCCGGCGGCTCGGTCGGGCTCAGCGACGCCGCTCCGCTGCTGAAGTATCGCGGCACGATATGCCGTGTCGGCGGGCCGTTATTCGGCAGCGGGCCCTTGCCCGGTAGCGTTTGTCAGGTTCTGCAATGCCGCGCGCACTGGTGATAACGGTCTCGACGCGAGCGGCCGCCGGCGTGTATCCGGACCGCAGCGGCCCGGTGCTGGTGGAACTGCTCCGCGACGCCGGATGGCAGGTCGACGGCCCGGACATTGTGCCCGACGGCGAACCCGTCGGCAGCCGGCTGCGCGCGGCGGTCGCCGCCGGTTACGACGTCGTCCTCACCACCGGTGGCACGGGAATTTCCCCGACGGATCGCACTCCGCAGCTCACCGCCGGTGTCCTTGACTATGAGATTCCCGGCATCGCTGAGGCGTTGCGGTTGGCCGGGTGGCAGAGCGGTGTGCCGACGGCGTTGCTCTCCCGCGGTGTCGCCGGGGTCGCCGGCCGTACGCTCATCATCAACCTGGCTGGGTCACCCGGCGCGGTTCGGGACGGCATGCGGGTCATCGGGCCGCTCCTCGACCATGCGGTGTCGCAGCTGCACGGCGAGGATCACGTGTCGGCCGAACCCGAGCCCGATGCCGAGGAGGGACGCTGATATCCGTGTGCCGTTTTTGCGGGACGGCGCGCCGTGGCGGTGCCGTGGGACACCGTGACATGGCGGCCGGACACGGTGGTGGTGCCGCCGGACACCGTGACGGTGCGCCGGGACGCCCTGGCGGTGGCGCGGGATCGCAGGTGAGCCGTCGATGAGCAAGGGCTGGCCGGTCGAATTGCGCTACGGCGCCCTGTTGTTGCGTCCGTTACGGGTGCGGGACGCGTCGGCGTGGCGGACTGAGCGGCTGCGGAACCGGGATTGGTTGGCGCCGTGGGAGGCGACTGCACCGTCGGCTCGGCGGGCGGCCGAGGGGGAAGGCTATGTCGAGACCGTGCGGGCGCTTCGCCGCGAGGCGCGTGCCGGCTTGAGTTATCCGTTCGCACTGGTGATGGACGGCGAATTTGCCGGTCAGATCACGGTGAGCGGCATCACGCGCGGCTCGGTCTGCTCGGGGGCCGCCGGGTACTGGATCGCCCGGCGTTTCGCCGGCCGGGGCATTATGCCGACGGCGTTGGCACTCGTCGTCGACCACTGTTTCGGGCCGGGAGGCTTGCACCGGATTGAGGCGAATATCCGGCCGGAGAACGCGGCGTCGCGGCGGGTGGTCGAGAAACTCGGTTTCCGGTTGGAAGGGACCCGGGTGCGGTACATCCACATCGCCGGTGCGTGGCGTGACCACCTGTGTTACGCGCTTACCGTAGAGGACGTGCCGGAAGGGGTTCTCGCCCGTTGGCTTGCCCGCGGCGGTGGAATCCGTCCCGCTGCAAGCGACATCGCCTCTCCCGCCTGACCGCCGCCTCTCCTGACCGCCAGCAGCATCGCCTCTGCGATCGCGGCATCTGTCCGTGACCGTGCATCGGTTCCGTGACCGGGGCATTCCGTGTCTGACCGTGGGTGTTGGGTCGGGAACTTTCCGGAACCGATGGGTTTGACCCATGGTGGCGGGTCGATGCCGACGCGATGCGGCCCAGCAGAGATGCCGACGCGATGCGGCCCAGCAGAAAATTCCGCTCAAAGTCGCGACACACCGGCGTACTGCATCGTCACATCCGTCACTCCTGTCTACCGTGACGGATTGTGACCGGCATCATCATGGGCGGCATTGTCGCGCTGTGGATTGTCGTTCTGGTGCCGATGTGGCTGCGCCGGCATGAGGCAGAGGACGCAAGCCGCAGCATGGAGGGATTCTCGACGGCGATGCGCGTGCTCGCCGAGTCTCCGCGGTCGGCGCTGCCGCGCCGCTATCGCGCCGAGAGCCGCCGCCGTGAGATTCTCATGCCTCGACGGGAGAATTGGGGGCCTACCGTGGACAACCACCCGGATGTCGTCGTCCGCCGCAGCCGCGCTGTCACCGCGCGGGAACGTCGGCGGCTCGCCCTGCGTCGGCGTCGGCGGTTGACGGGCCTTTTCGGTCTCTTCCTTGCTGTGACGGCGACGTGCATCGTCGGATGGACGTCGTGGTGGTTGGAGCTGGCCGTCGTCCTCGCCCTTGTCGGCTACGTCGTTCACTTGCGGACGGAGGTGATTCGCCGGCGGGAGATTCAGCGGCACCGACGGCGATCGTCACGTGTGTCGACTCCGGCCGTTGCGCGCGACGAATCCCCCACCGATGCAGATACCCAGGTACTCCCTGGAGTGCCGGCGGATGTGTTGCCTCCGCTGACCAGTCCGGTAGGGACGGCGAACGGTTCGCGGTGGGAACCGGTCCCGGTGCCGCTGCCGACGTACGTGTCCAAGCCGCCCGCCAACCGGCCGGTGGTCAGCGCCCCACGGGCGGACGTCGAATCCGCGACGATCGACCTTACCCGTCCAGGGGAGTGGTCGGCGCAGCATGCCACCGGGCGGCGGCACTTGCTCCTGGATGAGACGGGGGATGACGCCGCGATCGCATCGCCGGCCGCTGAGGACGATCTCGATCGGATCATGCGCCGGGTCGTCGGTGAGTGATCACCCAGTGCGGCCGCTGGGCTGATCAACTTTGGTGGCACTGCCTCATGTCAGCCGGGTGCAGCCTCTGGTGGAGCTGACGGGATTTGAACCCGTGACCCCCTCGATGCGAACGAGGTGCGCTACCGGACTGCGCTACAGCCCCAACGACGCCTCAGCGTACCATCGCTCCGCCGGCCGATCACGCGGCCGGCGTCGGCCCCCGGCCCGGCGGCTGGATCGCCGGGCGGCAGGCGGCGGCTCGCTTACGAGCCATTGCTTTCGCTCCAGCTGTTGAACCACATTTTGTGCTGCCATTCGACGAACGGAATTGTCTTCCCGGTCAGGATCGGCAGGAAATAGAAGAAGAGAAGCACCACGATGAGGACGTACGAACCGGCGACCGTCGCGCCGACCAGGCGGCGGGCCGGTGTCGCATCGGCCGGGCCGAGAACGTAACCAATGGCGACCGCGAGAGCGATGCAGATGAAGGGGAGCAGAGGCAGGGCGTAGAAGTAGAACATCGTTCGGTGGAAGGTGAAGAGCCACGGAACGTACAGGCAGACGAAGGGAACCAGCAGCGCGCTGCCGCGCCAGTCCCGGCGCAGTACTAAATACGCCATGAAAAGCATCACCGGAATGGACGCCCACCAGATGGCCGGCGTCCCCATGTCGTAGATCATTTGGGCGCAGCCGGCGGCCGCGTGGCATCCCTGATTGGGGGCTTTCGGGTACTCCGCGTAGTAGAGCACCGGTCGGGTTTCGAAGAGCCACGTCCAGGCATTCGACCGGTAGCTGTGGTACGAATCCAGGTGCAGGTGGAAATTCAACGCTTCCGCGTGATAATGCCACAAGCCGCGGATCGGATTGCGAATCCACGCCGGCACCCACGCCCAGCCCGGGCGATTGTTCGCCCAATCACGGTCCCAGGCGTATTTCCCGGTGTTGACGAACCAGCCGGTCCACGAGATGAGGTACGTGGCGAGCGGAACGAGAATCGTTGTCGCAAAAAGCCCGGGAACGTCCCGAACCGCCGTCGTGAGCGCCGGACGGGGCAGGCCGGCTGCCCGCCGTGCGCCCATCGTCCAGACGGAGGCGAGAACGCCGAATGCCGGGAGCAAGTAGACGCCGTCCCACTTGGTCGCGCAGGCGGCTCCGAGGCAGAACATCGTGGCGATGAACCACCAGCGGACGCCGATGTGCGGCTGTTCGGCCGATGACGCGCCGCCGCCGGTGGTGTCCGCCGCCCGGATCCGAGCGGCCGACCATGCAGCCAGCCGGGCCCGGACCTGGTCGCGGTCGAGGATGAGACAGGCAAAAGCCGCCACGATCCAGAACATCAGAAAGATGTCCAGCATCGACGTCCGGCTCTGTACGAATTCCAGGCCGTCGAGGCTGAACAGCAGCCCGGCGACGCACCCCAGCAGGGTCGAGCGGGTCATCCGTCGGGCGGTGCGGGCGACGATGAGGACGGCGAGCGTCCCGACAACCGCGGCACTGAACCGCCAGCCGAGACTGTTGTCGCCGAAAATCCACTCACCAAATGCGATCATCCATTTGCCGAGCGGCGGATGGACGACATAGCCCGGCCCGTTGTCGGTGTTATTGAGCTCGACACCGTGGGTGAGGAGGCTGTGCGCGTCGTGCGCGTAGTACACCTCGTCGAAAATCTTGGAGCTCGGATAGCTCAGATTGTGGAACCGGAGATATCCGGCGAATGCGGTGATGAGCAACGGCCCAACCCAGCCGACGACCGGGTTGCCGGCGAACGCGGGGGCCAGGCGGTCGCGGATTACCCGTGCCTGGGTGCGCGATGCTACGAGCGGGGCCGGCGGGGAGAGCGTCACGGGCACATCGTAGGGGTCAGGAGAAGGTGACGCCCGCCGACGTCGGCGCGAGTTCCACCCACGCCCGCCCAGGCCGGAGCGGAATCACCCGCCCGGCGTTGTCGCGGATCACCATGGGTGCAGTGAGCGACGAACGGCTCCACCGGCCGGCGATCCGCACGCCGTCGCGCAGCACCCAGCAGTCACCGGAGCCGATGACCGTCGGCCACGGTTCGACCGCACCGGTGACGTCGCGAATACCGCTGTCCCGCAGGGTGACCCGGAGAATAACCACGTCGGTGGCCCAGACCTGGCTGCCGTCGGTGAGGATGTCGGCCCGTCCGTCCTGCCACCGCAGGTAACGCTGGCCGTCCCAACGCCAGTCCGCGGTCGCGGCGGCGAACCGGACGACGGCCTCCTGCGTTGGCGTCCCCGCTGCGGGAGCCGGAGAATACGTGAAGATTTGATGCGGCGGACCCATCGTCGGTGCGAGCTGCTCACCCCGTGCGTACAGCCTTGTCGTCGAATCGAAGATCTCGTGCGGAATCGGTCGCCCCGGGAGCTTGATGAACAGGCTGTTGTCCGCGTCGAAGGACATCAACACTGCGGTCGAATTCGCTTTGACCGGAGCGATTTCCAGATTGTTCGCACCGGAGTACGCGAAGTAGCCGCCGCCGAGGAGCCGGAGCAGGTCGCCGTCCACCGGGCGTGCGGACCGGATCGGCCCGACCAGGGCGGCGTCCTGGGACTGGAAGACGACGAACAGCCGGGTCAGTCCACCCTCGACCGGGGTGTCAACGACCAGATCCGCGTTGTTCAAACCCGCTTGCGGGAACGAGCCGGCGACGTTGTCGACTTTGATGGCCAGCGACGGGCGGGTCGCGTTGGGACCGCCGGCGGGCATCCCGGTCAGTGGGAAGACCTGCAGCGGTGACGCGACGGCCGGCGACGGTGCCGGCGTCAGCGTGGTCACATCGGACGAGCTGTGGCCGGACGCCGACGGCTGGGCCGCTGACCGGTTCTGGTGCGGTGCTGTCGCGCATCCGGCGAGCAGTGTGCTGCTGATCACTGTGACGAGGAACGTCAACGAGCGGTGATGCGGTCGGGGCATGGGGGAACCATAGTGGCCGAAACTGAGAAATCCACGACGCCGTCCGACGAGTCGCCGGCAGGTTGGCTGCCTGAGTTGGCGGTCCCTGCTGCTGCCTGACGCGTCGGCAGCGTCGCTGCCCGGGTCGGCGGTCCCTGCTGCGGGGCTGTGGGGTCTGCCGGAGTCCCCTGCTCCGGCGTGTCCGTCTGCTTGGATGACCCCGTGGGTGTTCTCGTTGTGGCGGCGACGCCGATCGGCACCGCGGAAGACGCCTCCCCGCGGTTACGCGAGGCGCTCGCAACCGCAGAGGTCGTGGCCGCCGAGGATACCCGCCGCGTACGGCGGCTCGCTGCGGCACTTGGCGTGCAGCTCGAGGGCCGTGTCGTGTCGTACTACGACGCAAATGAGCGGCAGCGGGCCCACGAATTGGTTGCGGAACTGCAGGCCGGACGGCGGGTCGTGCTCGTCACGGATGCGGGGATGCCGCTGCTGTCGGATCCCGGATATCGCCTGCTCACCGAGGCCATCGCCGCCGGAATTCCCGTGACGTGCATTCCCGGGCCCTCGGCGATTACGACGGCGCTGGTGGTGAGCGGGCTTCCGGTTGACCGATTCTGCTTCGAGGGATTTCTTCCCCGCAGGCAAGCCGGACGCCGATCCCGCCTCGCCGAGCTGGCGGATGAGCCGCGCACGATGGTGTTCTTTGAGGCGCCGCATCGGCTGGCTGCGACATTGGCTGACATGGCGGCGGTTCTCGGTCCCGAGCGCCGCGCGGCGGCGTGCCGCGAACTCACCAAGACCTACGAAGAGGTCCGGCGTGGCAGCCTTGTCGAGCTTGCCTCCTGGGCGGCCTCCGGAGTACGCGGCGAAGTCACGCTTGTCGTCGCGGGTGCGCCGCGTGTCGCTCGTCCGAGCGGCCGGCGGGGGACCGTCGACGGCGATGGGACGGACCCCGGCTCACGGTGATTAACGAGAGCCGGCAGCCGCGGGCAATGCCCGGTTGCTGCGCCGGGTGCAGTTGCCGCGCACCGGGTGTGCACGCTGCGCCCCGGTGTGCCGCGCACCGGCCGTGCCCGGCGACGCCCGGCGGATCGGACACCGGCCGTGCCCGGCGACGCCGCCGGTGACGCCGGTGTGACTCGATCTCGATTCCCCGCTCCCGATACCCTGAACGAGTGACCAAGACCTTCTACGTCACCACGCCGATCTATTACGTCAACGACGCGCCGCACATCGGGCACGCCTACACGACCGTGGCCGCTGATGTTTTAGCGCGCTGGCACCGGCAGCGGGGCGAGCCGGTCTGGTTCCTCACCGGCACCGATGAGCACGGTCAGAAGGTGCTCCGTAGTGCGCAGGCCGGCGGGGCGTCCCCGCAGGAATGGGCCGATCGGCTGGTCGCGGAGGCGTGGCAGCCGACGTGGCGTGAGCTGGATATCTCCTACGACGATTTCATCCGCACCACCGAGCCGCGGCATACCGGTCGCGTGCAAGCGTTTCTCCAGCGCCTGTACGAAAAGGGCGAAATTTACGAAGGCGTCTATGAGGGGCCTTACTGTGTTGCGTGCGAGGAATTCAAGCTCCCCGGTGAACTGGTGTCCGGTGAGGGAGAATATGCGGGTCAGCAGGTCTGCCCCGTTCACCGTCGTCCGGTCGACCAGCTGAGTGAAACCAATTACTTCTTCCGGTTATCCAAGTACGCCGATGCGTTGCTGGACCACTACGCCGCCCATCCGGAAGCGGTGGAGCCGGAGAGTGCGCGCAACGAGGTGATGCAGTTCATTCGGCAGGGGCTGCAGGATCTGTCGATTTCCCGGTCAAGTTTCGACTGGGGCGTCAAGATTCCGTGGGACGATCGGCAGGTCGTCTACGTCTGGTTTGACGCGCTTTTGAATTACATCACGGCGATCGGATACGACGCTCCCGATGAGACGATGCGGGCGCGCTTCGCATCGACGTGGCCTGCGGACGTCCACCTTGTCGGCAAGGATATTCTGCGCTTTCACGCCGTCATTTGGCCGGCGATGCTGCTCGCCGGCGGGCTGCCCCTTCCTCGCAAAGTATTCGCGCACGGTTGGCTCCTCGTCTCCGGCGAGAAGATGAGCAAGACGCGGCTGACCGGCATTGCGCCGACGCAGCTGACGGCGCACTTCGGCTCGGACGCCTTCCGGTATTACTTCCTCCGCTCGTTCCCGTTCGGTCAGGACGCCTCGTTCTCCTGGGAGGAGATGAGCGCCCGTTACACCGCGGAACTTGCCAATGGATTGGGTAATCTCGCGTCCCGCGTCACGGCGATGACCGGGCGGTACTTTGACGGCGTGCTGCCTGTTCCCGGCGAGGTGACGGCGGCGGAGCAGCGGGTCGCCGATGTGTTGGCCGCGGTGGTTCCCGACGCGGACGCCGCGATGGACCGGCTTGACTTTTTCACGGCCCTGGCGCGCATTTGGGACCTCGTTCTCGTGCTCAATGGGTATCTCACCGAACAGCAGCCGTGGCAGCTCGCGAAACAGGACGACGGCGAGGCACGCATCCGGCTGGCCACGGTGCTGTATACCGCAGCGGACGGCTTGCGCGCACTCGCGGTGCTTCTCAACGCCGTCATGCCTCGCGCGTGCAGCCGGTTGTGGGAGCAACTCGGTGCGGAGGCAACTCTTGGGCCGCTGGGCAGCCAACGCATCTCCGACACAGCCCGGTTCGGCGTCCTGCCGGCAGGAAGCCGGCTCACCAAGCGTGATCCGCTCTTTCCCCGGCTGGCCGAGGACGCCTCCGGGGGGCAGGCCGAGACATCGTCATGAGTGATTACCGGCCGGCGGCGACCGAGCGTCCAGCGCCGCCGATCCCACCGCGGCTCGCCGCACCCGCGGTCGACGCGCACTGCCATGTGGATCTTCTCGACGTGCCGGTGGCTGAGGCGGTTGCTGCGGCGCGGGCGGCCGGTGTCGAACGGCTCGTCACCGTGGGGTACTCCGTGCCGAGCTCCCAATGGTGTGCGCGGGTCGCGGAGGAACACGCGGAAGTGGTCGCGGCCGTCGCTGTGCATCCGAACGACGCAATGGACGCCGACGCAGACGCTCTCGGCGTTATTGCGGAGCTTGCGGCATTGCCACAGGTACGGGCGGTCGGCGAGACGGGTTTGGATTATTACTGGAAGCGCACCGATCCCGCGGTGCAGCAGGAGATTTTCCGTCGGCACATTGACATCGCCAAGCAGCTCGGCAAGGCGCTGGTCATTCACGACCGCGATGCGCACGCGGATGTGCTGCGAATTCTCGATGAGGTCGGCCCACCCGAACGGACGGTCTTCCACTGTTTTTCCGGCGACCTCGCCATGGCTAAAATGTGCGTGGAAAAAGGCTATTTTCTGTCCTTCTCCGGCACCGTCACCTTCAAGAACGCACCAGACGTTCGTGAAGCAGCCGCCTGGACGCCGTTGGACGCGATGCTCGTCGAGACGGATGCGCCGTTTCTCACGCCGATGCCCTATCGCGGGCACCGGAACGGGCCGTATCTCGTCGCCCTCACCATTCGAGCCATCGCCGCATTGAAAGGCGTCCCGGAGGAGGAGGTCGCAACCCGGACGGCAGCGAACGCCCTGCAGGTCTTCGGTTCGTGGTAGCAGGGCCCGGCGCTGAGAGATAGCTCACATCGGCTGTTGCGTCGCTTCTCGGCGCGGCGGCGGACGCCCGGAGCTGGTTGACCGCGGGGCGGCGTAATCCGGGGCAACCTCGCCGCGGCGGCGACCCTCCCCGGCCGCTGCGCGGCGGGCTCGCGCGTCGACGACCCCGTCGATTTCCCGGCCGTCGTCCACCCGGCCCCTGCGCGGCGGACTTGCGGAGGCGGTGGCCGGTTGTTACCGTCGCTGTGGCGTCCAGCGGCTGCTGGATGTCCGCCGGGGTGGGACGGCCGTAAGAATTACGCTTATGTGATTCCGGCTGTTCACGTCACCGGCAGGCCGAGTCCGGGGAGTGTTGTGCGCAAGCGGCTCATTCTGGCGACCGGCTCCGGTTTGGTCGCAGCGGCGGTGCTCTCCGCTGCAGCCGGCTATGCGGCTCACCAAGCATCCGTTGTCCTCGTTGTCGACGGCCACGTGCAGCACGTTCGCACGCATGCCCGCAGTGTGGCCGACGTGTTGAAGAAGCAGCACATTGCTGTCGGTCCGCACGATTCTGTCACGCCGGCGACGAACTCCCGGATTCACGACGGGCAAACGGTAACCGTTACGCACGGCCGATTGTTGACTGTCACTGTCGATGGCGTCACCCGCCGAGTATGGGTCGCGGCCAACAGCGTTGCCGACGCGCTGCGGTACATCGGTATTCGTACGGCAGGCGCGCGCCTCTCGGTGAACCGGTTCGCGCGCGTCCCGTTATCCGGCATGGACATTTCCATCAACCTCCCGCACACGCTCTCCGTTGTCGTCGACGGGCGGGTGCAGAGCATCGTCACCACAGACGACACAATCGGCGGCGCCCTGCAGAGTGCCGGTATCCGGCTGAACCCAGATGACGAAGTCTCGGTTCCGTTGGAGGAACGGCCTGCTGACGGCGTGACGGTCGTCATCACCCGGATAACAATCGGTCAGACGACCGAGCAGGTTCCGATTCCGTATAACACGGTCACCACATACGATTCCTCGCTCTACGTCGGAACACGGAAAGTCTCCCAGTTGGGGCATAACGGCGTCCTTGTCCGGACGTACCGGGTCACGTATGCGAACGGAACGGAGCGCAGCAAGCAGTTGCTGTCGTCGCAGGTCAGCGTTCCACCGACACCTCAAGTTGTGCTGGTCGGCACCAAACCCATTCCGGTCGCACCCGCGCCGACATACTCCGTAAAATCCGACGGTTTGAACTGGGCCGCGCTCGCCCGGTGCGAATCAGGCGGCCGACCGAATCTCGTGGATCCCCCGTATTACGGGCTGTACCAATTCACCCTGCCCACCTGGCGGGCCGTTGGCGGCCGGGGGTTGCCGAGCGATGCATCGCCGTCCGAACAGACGTACCGCGCCCAGCTCCTTTACCAGCGGAGCGATTGGCGGCGGCAGTGGCCCGTCTGTGGGCATTATCTCTTCAGCTGACCGCGTGGTAACATACCCACATCTTTTCAACGGATCACGCCGTGAATATCCACGAATTTTCTCGCACTCATACGGTTTGGGCTCCGGTTTTCCGGCGCGGCGTCAACGTACCATGAGGTCGTGTCAGACGCTGGTCATGTCGACGCGGTGTGCAAGCCGCTCGGCGCTGCGGACATTCGGGAGCTCGCGCGGAGTGCCGGAGTCCGGCCGCGCAAGACATTCGGCCAGCATTTTGTTGTCGATCCCGGAGTGCTGCGGAAAATCGCGCGATATGCCGAATTGTCGTCCGAGGACATCGCGCTTGAGATCGGCCCTGGTTTCGGTTCCCTCACCCTGGTGCTGTTGCCGCTGGTCCGTCGCCTGCTTGCCGTCGAGATTGACCGAGTGCTGGCCGCCGTCCTGCCGGAGACGATTCGTCGTCGCTGTCCGGCGTTCGCCGACCGGCTCGTGGTCGTCCACGGTGACGTTCTGCGGCTGACAACTCTCCCGGACGATCCAACGGTTCTTGTCGCCAACTTGCCCTACAACGTGGCGGTACCCGCCGTGCTGCGGGTATTCGAGCGATTTTCCACCGTGACGCGGACGGTCATCATGGTGCAACGGGAGGTGGCCGAGCGGCTCTGCGCGGATCCCGGTTCACCTGCGTACGGTGCGCCCTCGATAAAACTGCGGTGGTACGGTCGGGCGAGGATCGTCGGCTCGGTCTCCGCCGACGTCTTCTGGCCGCGGCCGCAGGTGGAATCCGCCGTGGTGCGGATCGATCGGCAGCCGCCGCCCGTTCCCGGGGTCGACCGCGCGGCGGTCTTTGCCGTCATTGACGCCGCATTTGCCCAGCGGCGGAAGATGTTGCGGCGCGCGCTGAGCGGCTGGGCCGGTTCGGCACAGGCGGCCGAGGAGCGGATCCTTGCCGCCGGCCTTCGGCCGACCGACCGGGGCGAGGCATTGACTCTCGCTGACTTTATTCGACTGGCACAGGCACCGCCGACTCGATAGTTTTCGAAGACGCTCCCCGATTGCGCGGTACCTGACCGGACGACAGATTGCACGTCCCGTTGGGCCAGAAGTGCGGTTATGTGCGTCGCGATCATACTTCCGCTTGGCACATCGGCTTGACAGCTGCCGCAGGCTCTCCTACCGTTACGCCGAACCCTCATTTGTTGCCGAAACTTTCAGAGGCGGCTGGAGATCGGCGCAGGGGTTACGGGGGACGGCTGCCGCCACGGTGAGCGACATCGTCGGCGGCGGTACACGTCACCGTTCCAACAAAGGAGACTTCCATGCGACGTATTGGACGACGCCTGGCGGTTTGGCTAAGTGCCGGGACTGTTGCGATCACGGCGGCCATGACGGGATTCCTTGGGGCCGGTGGTGCACGCGCCGCCTCGACAGGCCCGATCCCACCCGGCGTGTTGACGCAAGTAACGAATTTCGGCACGAATCCCACGGCCTTGAACATGTACGTCTATGTACCGCAAAATCTGGCTGCCCGGCCTGCTCTGCTGGTCGCCATTCATTACTGCACGGGCAGTGCGCAGGCACTGTTCAGCGGCTACGCGCACGACTTTGTGACCGCAGCTGACCGGTACGGATACATCATTGTCTTCCCGGAGGCCACCCGTAGTGGTCAGTGCTTCGATGTCTATAGTCCGCAAGCACTTGCCCGCAACGGCGGCAGTGACCCGCAAGGCGTCATGTCCATGGTGTCGTGGGTCGAGAGTCAATATCCCATTGACCGCAGTCGCGTCTTCGCCATGGGCGTATCGTCCGGCGCCATGATGACGAACGTACTGCTCGCCGAATATCCCGATGTTTTCGCGGCCGGTGTCGCCTTCATGGGTGTCCCGTACGGATGCTTCGCGACGGGCAGCGCAAGTGTGACGTGGAACAGTCAATGTGCCAACGGCCAGGTGATTAAGACGGCCCAACAGTGGGGCGACCTTGCCCGGTCGGCTTATCCAGGTTACACCGGCGGGTACCCGCGCATTCAACTCTGGCACGGCACGGCGGATACCACGCTCAACTACGCAAATCTCGGCGAAGAGGTCAAGCAGTGGACCAACCTGCACGGACTCTCGACAACGCCGACTTCGAGCGACAGTCCGGTGTCCGGATGGACACGAAGCCGGTACGGCAGCACGACGACGCAGCCACCGGTCGAAGCGATAAGTGTGGCGGGTGCGGGTCATGTCCTGCCGCAAACCGGAATGGACGCGTACGCCATCACATTCCTCGGTCTTGACAGTGCGGGTGGGTCGGTGTCGCCGTCTCCGTCGCCGTCGCCGAGTCCGTCGCCGTCGCCGAGTCCGTCGCCGAGTCCGTCGCCGAGCCCATCCCCGTCGCCGAGCCCGTCTCCGTCGCCGTCTTCGTCGCCGGTGTCGGGTGGGGTGAAGGTGCAGTATAAGAACAATGATTCGGCGCCGGGTGATAATCAGATCAAACCGGGTTTGCAGGTGGTGAATACCGGGTCGTCGTCGGTGGATTTGTCGACGGTGACGGTGCGGTACTGGTTCACCCGGGATGGTGGGTCGTCGACACTGGTGTACAACTGTGACTGGGCCGTGATGGGGTGTGGGAATATCCGCGCCTCGTTCGGTTCGGTGAACCCGGCGACGCCGACGGCGGACACCTACTTGCAGTTGTCGTTCACCGGCGGCACCTTGCCGGCTGGTGGGTCGACGGGTGAGATTCAAAGCCGGGTGAATAAGAGTGACTGGTCGAATTTCACCGAGACGAATGACTACTCGTATGGGACGAACACCACCTTCCAGGATTGGTCGAAGGTGACGGTGTACGTCAATGGCCGGTTGGTGTGGGGGACTGAACCGTCCGGCACCAGCCCCAGCCCGACACCGTCCCCGAGCCCGACACCGTCCCCGTCCCCGAGCCCGAGCCCGTCGCCGTCTCCGAGTCCGTCGCCGAGTCCGTCGCCGAGTCCGAGCAGCTCGCCGTCGTCTGGGTGTGTGGCGAGTATGCGGGTGGACAGTAGTTGGCCGGGCGGGTTTACCGCCACGGTGACGGTGAGTAATACCGGTGGGGTGTCGACCAGTGGTTGGCAGGTCGGGTGGAGTTGGCCGTCGGGTGACAGTCTGGTCAACGCGTGGAATGCGGTGGTGTCGGTGACCGGGACGTCGGTGCGGGCGGTCAATGCCTCCTACAACGGGGTGATTCCCGCGGGTGGGTCGACGACGTTCGGGTTCCAGGCCAACGGCACACCCGGCACCCCGACCTTTACCTGCACCACCTCCTGACCACCGGTCCAACCCAGGGGTGCCGCGGCCCCGGCTAGGGGCAGGGACGCAGCACACACCAGCCCACCACCCGGCCGCGGCCGCGACACGCCGTCCACGCCACGGGGGTATGGGGCGGTCACCCACCCGGTGACCGCCCCACACAACCCCACCACCACCCCACACCACACACACGAGCGTGGTGTCGACGAGGATGGTCGTCTGCCGGATGGCGTGCCACCGGCGCCATCTGGGTGACGGCCCAGCGGCAGTGGTGTCGGCCGAGGATGGTCGTCTGTTGCACTGGTGCTTGTCAGGTTGTGTGCCGGCTGCTTGTACCCGCCCGTTCGCCGAATATCGGTCGACAATTTTCGAATCCGATCGGGTGTGGACGCGTAACGCTGATGGCCGATTACTCAGTGAATTCCGGCTGATTACCGTCTTGACACTGCAGAGACAGTCCTCTAACCTGCCGGCAGGCTCCTGGCATTGTTGCCGAAACTTTCAGAGGCGGCTGGAAGGCATGGCATCCAGGAGGACGGGGGAAGCCGCCACGATCTCCGGCGTCGGCGGTTGTCGTGTGTACCCGAGTTCCGATGGAGGAGATTTTCATGCATCACGCGATGCGAAGAATGGTGACGTCGGCCAGTGTCGTCGGCGTCGCTACGCTTGCCGCCGCCACCGTTTTGATCACAGGCGGCATCGCCCACGCTGCGTCCACCTTGAAACAGGGGGCGGAGGCGAACGGCCGCTACTTCGGCGTATCGGCGAGCGTCAATACACTGAACAACTCAGCTGCCGCTAACCTGGTCGCCACGCAATTCGACATGCTAACGCCTGAGAACGAAATGAAGTGGGACACCGTCGAGTCGTCGAGAGGATCCTTCAATTTCGGTCCAGGCGATCAGATCGTCGCTTTCGCCACTGCACACAACATGCGGGTCCGTGGTCACAACCTGGTCTGGCACAGCCAGCTGCCCGGATGGGTGTCGAGCCTGCCGCTGAGCCAGGTTCAGTCGGCCATGGAGTCACACATCACGGCTGAAGTGACGCACTACAAGGGCAAAATATACGCCTGGGACGTAGTGAACGAACCGTTCGACGACAGCGGCAATCTCCGCACCGATGTTTTCTATCAAGCGATGGGAGCGGGCTACATCGCCGACGCCCTGCGGACCGCCCACGCCGCCGATCCAAACGCGAAGCTCTACCTCAACGACTACAACATCGAGGGTATCAACGCCAAGAGCGACGCGATGTACAACTTGATTAAGCAACTGAAGAGCCAGGGCGTGCCCATCGACGGCGTCGGCTTCGAGAGCCACTTCATTGTCGGGCAGGTTCCGTCGACCCTGCAGCAAAACATGCAGCGCTTCGCGGACCTCGGCGTTGACGTCGCCATCACCGAGCTCGACGACCGGATGCCGACTCCACCTTCGCAGCAGAATCTCAACCAGCAGGCGACAGATGACGCCAATGTCGTCAAGGCCTGCCTTGCGGTTGCACGCTGTGTCGGCATCACTCAGTGGGACGTCAGCGACGCGGACTCGTGGGTGCCCGGCACCTTCTCGGGTCAGGGTGCAGCGACAATGTTCGACAGCAATCTTCAGCCAAAGCCAGCCTTCACCGCCGTCTTGAACGCGCTCAGTGCAAGTGCGTCGGTGTCGCCGTCTCCGTCGCCGTCGCCGAGTCCGTCGCCGAGTCCGTCGCCGAGTCCGTCGCCGAGCCCATCCCCGTCGCCGAGCCCGTCTCCGTCGCCGTCTTCGTCGCCGGTGTCGGGTGGGGTGAAGGTGCAGTATAAGAACAATGATTCGGCGCCGGGTGATAATCAGATCAAACCGGGTTTGCAGGTGGTGAATACCGGGTCGTCGTCGGTGGATTTGTCGACGGTGACGGTGCGGTACTGGTTCACCCGGGATGGTGGGTCGTCGACACTGGTGTACAACTGTGACTGGGCCGTGATGGGGTGTGGGAATATCCGCGCCTCGTTCGGTTCGGTGAACCCGGCGACGCCGACGGCGGACACCTACTTGCAGTTGTCGTTCACCGGCGGCACCTTGCCGGCTGGTGGGTCGACGGGTGAGATTCAAAGCCGGGTGAATAAGAGTGACTGGTCGAATTTCACCGAGACGAATGACTACTCGTATGGGACGAACACCACCTTCCAGGATTGGTCGAAGGTGACGGTGTACGTCAATGGCCGGTTGGTGTGGGGGACTGAACCGTCCGGCACCAGCCCCAGCCCGACACCGTCCCCGAGCCCGACACCGTCCCCGTCCCCGAGCCCGAGCCCGTCGCCGTCTCCGAGTCCGTCGCCGAGTCCGTCGCCGAGTCCGAGCAGCTCGCCGTCGTCTGGGTGTGTGGCGAGTATGCGGGTGGACAGTAGTTGGCCGGGCGGGTTTACCGCCACGGTGACGGTGAGTAATACCGGTGGGGTGTCGACCAGTGGTTGGCAGGTCGGGTGGAGTTGGCCGTCGGGTGACAGTCTGGTCAACGCGTGGAATGCGGTGGTGTCGGTGACCGGGACGTCGGTGCGGGCGGTCAATGCCTCCTACAACGGGGTGATTCCCGCGGGTGGGTCGACGACGTTCGGGTTCCAGGCCAACGGCACACCCGGCACCCCGACCTTTACCTGCACCACCTCCTGACCACCGGTCCAACCCAGGGGTGCCGCGGCCCCGGCTAGGGGCAGGGACGCAGCACACACCAGCCCACCACCCGGCCGCGGCCGCGACACCCCGTCCACGCCACGGGGGTATGGGGCGGTCACCCACCCGGTGACCGCCCCACACAACCCCACCACCACCCCACACCACACACACGAGCGTCTACCATCGAGACTCGTGTCGGTGACCGTCCAAGCCTCGGCGAAAATCAACCTGTATTTGCGGGTCGGCCCGTTGCGGTCCGACGGTTACCACGATCTTGCGACCGTATTTCACGCCGTATCGCTCCACGATGAGATTACCGTCGAGGAGAGCGAGCATCTCTCTCTTGAAATCTGCGGAGAGCAGGCGGAGAAAGTCCCGCTTGACGGCGACAATCTCGCCGTCCGTGCGGCAATGCTGCTTGCCAGGCGGCTCGGGCGGGAACCCGGAGTCCGGATTGTCCTCCGTAAGGGAATTCCGGTTGCGGGTGGAATGGCCGGCGGCTCTGCTGATGCTGCAGCGACGCTCATCGCATGCGCGGCGCTGTGGCATGCGGAACTTCCGCATGACGAGCTGATGACGTTGGCCGCGCAACTCGGGAGCGACGTACCGTTCTGCGTTGTCGGCGGTACCGCGTTGGGCCACGGGCGGGGTGAACGTCTGGCACCGGTGCTCGCGGCCGGACCGTGGTACTGGGTTCTTGCGTTGGCCGATGGCGGATTGTCAACGCCACAGGTGTACGCCGAATTCGACCGCCGCCGCGCATCCGGGGACGGTGAGCTACGCGAGCCCGGGGACGGCGAGCCGCTCGACGTACCGGCTGCCCTCCTCTCCGCCCTCCGGGACGGCGATCCCAAACGGCTCGGCTCGCTGCTGCACAACGATTTGCAGGACGCCGCTGTCGCCCTGCGGCCCGCGCTTGGCCGAGTGCTCGAAGCGGGGCTGGACGGCGGAGCCCTCGGAGGCATCGTCTGCGGTTCCGGCCCCACCTGCGCTTTTCTGGTGTCCGACCAGGACGCAGCTGTGGACCTCGCGGCACGATTGGCCGGCTCGGGATGGGTGCGCGCCGTGCGCTGCGCAACCGGACCGGCCGCGGGCGCGCGCATTCTCGCCAGGACCGCGGGATAAGCGATCAGTCACGGTGCAGGCGCTGCGCGTCCAACGTGCCTGGCCCCGCGCGGATCTATGACGGAACCCCCTTGCGCAGCAACTCCCGTACGTCACCAACCGGGCCTAAGTGCTGGAGCTTGTCAGGATTGACGATCGAGTACACCGCGCCTACACCGTTTTCTCCGATGTCGAGAATGGCGACGCTCAGCAACTGACCGGAGCGATTGAAGAACAACGCGCCGGGTTGCCTATTGATTTCCGTAACGCGATACCGGACACCCAATCGGCGAGCTGTTCGGCCAAGGGATGCGAGAAAAGCGGCGACCCGATCCCGCCCGCAAATGGGTATCCGAGCGGCGGGTGCCTGTCCACCACCGTCGCCGTACGCAGCGGCGTCCATCACGAGGAGGTCGACCAGCGCCGCGACATCGCCGTCACCAACAGCGGCGAAGAATCGACGAGCCAACCGTTCCTGCTCATTCTGGGATATCTTGGTTCGTCTTCGGCCCGACGCCTGGACATGCCGGCGCGCTCGGACCGCAAGTTGGCGACAATACGTCGCGCTCTTCCCTATCATGCGGGAGATTTCTGGATACGAGTAGTCAAAGATATCGTGGAGCAGGAAAACAGCACGCTCCAGTGGACTCAATCGCTCGAGGACGACAAGGAATGCAATGGAGAGCGAGTCAAGTTGTTCGACGTAACGCGCACCGTCCACGACGGAGTGTTCGGTGACGAGTGGTTCCGGCAACCACGTCCCAACGTACTGTTCCCGCCGCGCCCGGGCCGAGCGCAAATAGTCGATCGACAGGCGGGTGACCACAGCCGTCAGATACGCGGGCACGGATTCAATGTCGCGCACACGATCGGCGTCGAGGGCGTAAAAGCGCACGAACGCCTCTTGTACGATGTCCTCCGCCTCGGCGACACTGCCGAGCATCCGGTAGGCGACGGAGAACAGCATCCGCTGCAACGTTGGATATGCGCCGTCCGCCATCGACCGGTTCACCATTCCATGTCCTCTCACTGTGCCTTTCCGGCCACTGATTGTGAGCCGCCGACCACTGGTCACGTCGTACGCCCGTGGACGGCACGCCGACTGCATGCCGGGTTGTAGCGCGGAGGCGGTCGCGTCGCGCGGGCGTGGACGGCGGGTCGAGTCCCGCGGAACGGCGGCCGCCGTGGGTGGGTCACGTCGCGTGCTCGTGGACGGCGGAGCTGAGTCCGTCGCGAAAACCGAGGCGCCAGGTTGACCAACGCGGTCGCCAACCCAGCTCCGTTTTCGCCTTGGCATTCGACATTCCGGCTACCTGCGTCATCAGTGCCGTCACTGCTGCACCGGCAATGAGCCGTCCACACGCGGCCGGAATCCTCCGCGGCGGTGGTGCGCCGAGAACACGAGCAAGATAGGGCAACCACTCGGTAACCCGCGCGGGTTCGTCGTCCGCGATATTGAACACACCCTCCGCGTTCGCGTGCATCGCGGCAACCGCAGCGTGTGCGGCGTCCTCAACATGAATCCACGACCATACCCCGCTGCCCTTCCCTATGATCGGTAGTCGGCGTCGCCGGACCAATGCGACCAGCTCATCAGAGGCGCCGGGCCCATAGAAGGTTCCATACCGCAAGACAACCCCGGAGAGGGGACTCGAGGCGACCAGCTCCTCCTGGCGGCGCAGGGCATCGAGTGTCCGTCGCGCACGGCCGAAAAGAGGTTCGGAATCAAAGGGTGTCTCCTCCGTGCTAAGTTCTCCGGCACCAGGAGCGTAGGGCCATCCGCCGTAGCCTTGCGCGACGAAACGTCGGACGCCAACGGCACGAGCGGCGGCGAGAAGGTATTCGGTTCCGCGGGTGCGAAGCTGGTTCGTCACGGAGAACGCTCTGTCGAATCGACGCAGGTTTTGCGCGCCTGCCAGCCCGGTCATCTGGTGAATGATGACCTCAGGTTCGATCCGGGCAACCACGTCGCCGACGGCCTTAGGGTCCAGGCCGTCCATGACGACAGGTGTGGCGCCGAGACGGCGTAGCAGCGGCATTTTCTCCGCCATACGGGTCGTAGCGACGACCTCGTGACCGGCCGACGCGAGAAGTGCGACGAGTGGTCGGCCGACAGCGCCGCTGCCACCCGCTATGAGTACCCGCATGCTGACACCCTCCTCTGTAGTCCGACGACAGGAAGGCCCAGCCGGGCCCGCCGCCGCCTGGTCGACGATCAACCGCGAGGCGTCCACCACCGGAATGCTCCCGCTCTGGACATCGCCCACCGTCGGGCCATGGCCCGTCGATCGCGATGTTCGTTGGCGCTCCTGCGGCGGCCGCCACTTGTTTGACGAGGTTGCCTCCGTTGCCGTGACAGCTGGGTTGCCGGGCCCGCCTGTTGTGGCAGGTCCAGCAAGCCGGCCCCTCCTGATCCACTCGCTGGCAGCGTCGGGTTCGCCACACCTGATCGGCTCGCCGGCTGCGACGCCTGCGACCGGTCCGCTCGCCGTCCACGCCTGTGACCGGTTGGCTCGCCCGCTGCGACGCCTGCGACCGGTCCGCTCGCCGTCCACGCCTGCTCGGTGCGCCGAGCCCCCGGGCGCGGACCATCGGCACCGCACCGGCACTCCGTCCCGCCGAAGCGGACATCATCGCGGCTGCACGGCAAGCGTGTAGAACCGTGCCTGCACGCGGCGGATAGAGTTTCAGCGGAGCGCACGCCCGACGGAATGGGACCGACGATGCTGGTGAGTCTGCACAGCGAATTCCCCCGGACCGCCGGCCACCGAGCCGGCCGGCCGAACACTTACCGTGCGGCGAGATCCGCGGGCGACTTCGACGTCCTCTTCAATGCGATCACCCGATGGGATCCGTCATGAAAACGCGTGCCGCGCGGCTTATCCGTCACGGTGAACCGCTCGTCGTCGAGACGGTCGAGCTTCCCGAACCCGGCGGTGACGAGGTATGCGTGGAACTCGCATTCGCGGGAGTGAACCCCGTCGACTCGTACATCATCGCCGGTCGGGTCGCCCCTGACGCCCCGCTGCCGCGAATCGTCGGAATCGAAGCGAGCGGATATCTCGACGGCCGGCCGGTCCTCGTGTACGGCGAAGGGTTCGGCCGAGACCGTGACGGCGGCTACGCGCGACACGCCGTCGTCCCCCGGTCTGCGGTTCATCCGCTCCCGGAGGGCATCGACCTGGCTGTCGCGGCGTGTATCGGCGTGGCAGGCGCGACTGCTTGGCGCGTGGTCGAAATGGCCGGTGTCGGAAATGAGGACCGCGTTCTCGTTCTTGGCGGCGCAGGAGGCGTTGGGCTTCCCGTCATCTCGTATGCACGCTCGAAAGGTGCGCGGGTCTGGGCGCAGACGAGCAACCCAGAGAAAGTTGACGCAATGCACCGCGCCGGTGCCGAGAAGGGCGTAGTAGCCGACGCAGCGGCGCTTGCCGCCGCGATTGCCGACTTCGCTCCGACCGTGGTGTTTGACCCCCTGGGGGGATCGTTCACCGGAATTGCGATTCGCGCTCTGCAGCCGCGGGGCCGGTTGGTGATTTATGGGACGAGCGCAGGGCCGGACGCGGAGATCCCGCTGCAGGTCCTGTACCGCAATAATCTGCGCATGCTCGGGTATGGCGGGCTGATCGCGTCACCGGAAGAGCTCCGCGAAGCAGTCACCGCGGCGATTGCTGCGGTTGCGGCCGGACGGATGCACATTCCCGTGGGCGCTCGGGTCGCCCTTGACCAAATCAACGAAGCATTTGCCTTGTTGCGGCGGAGGAGCATCCCGGGCAAAATCGTCGTCGATCTGCGGGATTGACGCACCGGCAAGGCGTTGACCCCGGCCAGGCATCGACCCTGCGATAAGGATGCGCATGCAATGATGCGGACGACGACATGCCGCGTCTGATGCTGCCCTGGCAGGCGGCTGCGCTGATCGCGGTCGCGTGCGTCGTGGTGGGTGAAGGTGCACGGGGCATCGCCTGGCTCTACCGGCGTCGGGTGCGCCGAGAATTGCCGGACAACGCGGGGCGCACGATTTCCGGCGGCGCAGCGTTCTTTCGAGAAGCCGGCATTATCTTCGCCCTGTACGGTCTCTGGCAACTGGCGGGCTCATACTCCCTGGGTCGCAGCAGCGATGCAGTCGCCCACGGCGCCTGGGTCTGGCACGTCGAACGGCTCTGGCACCTGCCAGACGAAGCAGCCGTTCAGCGACTCATCATCGGCACACCGTGGCTCGTCCGCGCCTGCAACGTGTACTACGCGACAATGCATTTCGGCGCGTTGATCCTGCTCTTGCTTTGGCTGTTCTTTCGCCATCGCGATGCTTATCCGCGGGCACGCTTCACGATTGCAGCCACCACCGCGGCGTGCCTGGTTGTCGCACTCGTGCCGGTCGCTCCTCCCCGCCTCGTCAACGTCGGGATGATTGACGTGGCCCGCGTTTACCACGAATCCGTCTATACAAGCACCTTGACGGTCGACCAATACAGCGCAATGCCCTCGGTCCACGTAGCGTGGGCGGCGATCGTTCCGCTTGTCGTGGTGCGCGCCGGCCGCAGCAGATGGCGTTGGCTGACGATTCTTCACTTTCCCCTGACGGTATTCGTGGTCGTGGCGACGGCAAATCACTACTGGGCGGATGGCATCGTCGCATTGTTCTTACTCGCGATGGTGCTTGCCGCCCAGCACGTTGGGGACCGTCTGCGCCGGCGCGTGCCGTGGACGAGGCAGAAATCGACCGCGGTTATCCGCCGGTCGCCGAGAAGTGCTGATAGTCCGGCGACGCCCATCGTCCACCCCACCGCCAACCGATCGCAGCGAACGCCTGCACCAGGACGCCTCCCGCTACGGCCATTCCCGGCTGGTAGCGGGAGCGATCGACATACCGGGCCCCGCCGGCCGGAAGCACCCGCCCGCCGTCCAGATAGGGATTTTCGACCGGATTGACATCGACCGCGAGGCCGTACGCGTGAACGGACCATCGCGGTGGTCCGGCTGCGACGGCGTACCGGCAATTGAACGCCGAGGTATTATCCGCCGCCATGGAGGCGTCGTCGCTGCCGCCGAATTCGGCAATCGGCCGGACGCTTCGAATGGGGAACCGCGCCTGGTAAAGGCGTTGGAATACCTCCGTGACAGCGGTCACGGCGGAAACGTTGACGACGAGGCGTCCCAGGTGCGGCTGCCCGTCGAATCCCCAGTAGGAGAGGGTTATTTGACGAAGCTGGTCCGGGCTTACCGGGCACCCGGGGTGCCAGCTCGCGCCGAGCTCTTGCGCACTGACCGGGCGGACCGAGGAGACGAAACCGCCGGTTCCCGCCGACTGAGTTGGCGTCGGTGTGACGGTCGGCCGCCGTCCCGCCGGGGGCGTCGGTGACGCGGTCGTGGCGATTGGTGCCGGCGTGGATGCGGCGATCGACCCTGAGGCATTCGGCGGATGCGGCGTTGATGACGGCGGAATCGCCCGGCCGGCGGTCAGCGGTGTTGGTGAGGGTGGAATCGTCGGGCCGGCGGTCAGCGGTGTTGGTGACGATCGCGAGAGCTTGTGGTCTGTTGCCGGGTTCGCCGCTGTGCAGGCGGCGACGAGAACCACGCCGGCGACAACGATCGCAACAAGAGGTCGGCGCGACCGTCCCGACGTGAGCCGCCAGCGCACCCGTCGAGCGGATGTCCCGATCTTCGGGCAACTCGGGGCCGACAAGCTGGGCCTCCAGCGCACCCGTCGAGCGTATCGAGGCGGCGTGACGCGGCACGGCCTCGCGGATCGGTCTGCGGTCAGCAACGCCAGAGCGCAGACGCCGTCGCGGCATCCTGTCGTTCGCGTCGTACGCCGAACCGACCCGCCCAACCGGCCAATCCGGCCTTGCTATGCTGAGCCTCACCTTAGTAAGGTAAGCCTGAACTAAGCGAGATCGAGGAGTTGGGCACCGTGCTGGCGACCTATGTGATCGGCTTACGAGAAGGACTCGAAGCTGCGCTGATCGTCGGGATCATTGCCGCGTTTCTGCGCCGACAAGGCCGGATGGACGCGTTGCGGCTCGTCTGGGTCGGGGTGAGCGTCGCCGTCGCGCTCTGCGCCGGTGTCGCCGTCACGTTGCAGGTCATCTCCGCGGAATTGCCGACCCGTGCGCAAGAAGGCCTGGAGACCGTGGTGGCCGTACTCGCCGTCTGCATGGTCACCACGATGATTCTCTGGATGCGGCGTCACGCCCGGGCGCTGAAGGGGGAACTTGAGCGCGCAGCCGCATGGGCGCTCGAGCACGGCTCGGCGTACGCCATGGTTGGTATGGCGTTTCTCGCCGTGCTCCGCGAAGGCTCTGAAACGGCCGTCTTCTTGTTGGCGGTGCTGCAGCAACCGGGGGTGCGGGCCATCACCGCGGGCGGCGGCGTCATCGCCGGACTCGTCACCGCCGTCGTCATCGGGTGGGGGATTTACCGCGGCGGCGTGCGACTCAATCTCACACGCTTCTTCCGTGCGACCGGCGTCGTTCTCGTTCTCGTCGCTGCCGGGCTTGTCATGAGTGCCCTGCACACGGCCCATGAAGCCGGCTGGCTCAACGCCGGGCAATCGCAGCCCATCGACATCGCGTGGCTGGTGCGGCCGGGGACGCCGATCGCCGCGCTGGCAACCGGCGTCCTTGGTCTGCAACCGCATCCAGCGCTCGCGGAAATCGTCGGCTGGTGCTGCTATGTGCTGCCGATGCTGGCCGTTGTGCTCCGGCAGCCGCGCCGGCCCGCCACGACGCCGAGGGTGGCGCCGGAAGTGTCCGCAACCTCGTGACCAGCGGTCGACTGTCGCATCGCGACGGACTTTCCCATCGCGACAAATCGGAGAGGTGACAATGGCGAGTGTTCGGCGGTTCGGTCCAGCGGGCGGCGTTCGGCGGTTCGGCCTGGTCGGCGGCGTCGTCCTGGCGCTCGTGAGTGGCTGTTCGTCGGACAGTGGAGGCACCACCCCACGGGGTATCGGGACAGACGCAGGCACCCGGAATGTGAACATCGTTGTGACCGCTGAGGGATGCCCACCCAGTCCGGCGCGCGTTGACGCCGGCCTCATCCGATTTCACGTGCGCAACCAGAACGCTTCTGCCGTGACCGAGGCGGAACTCCTTGCCGGCTCGACAATCCTTGGCGAGAAGGAGAATCTCGTTCCCGGACTGGACGGAACCTTCACGCTGCGCCTCCAACACGGGCGATACACCGTCTATTGTCCGAACGCCAAGCAACCACGCAGTGATTTCGTCGTGACCGGGGAGAATGCGTCACCCACGGCTGCTGCGGCCACGGAAGCCGCGGCGCGCTACCACCAATTCGTCGTCGGTCAGGTGCAGGCGCTGGTCACGGGCACAGCGACGTTCTGTGCGGCGGTCAAGGCTGGTGACCTGGCGGCGGCACGGCGGGCATATCCGGCAGCGCGGTGGCACTACGAGGCCATTGAACCCGTGGCGGAGAGTTTCGGTGATCTCGACCCCGCGATTGATGCCCGCCTGGATGACGTCGCAGATCCGGCCGAATGGACGGGCTTTCATCGACTCGAAAAGGCGCTCTGGCAGGACGATTCCCTGGCGGGCATGACCGCGGTGGCCGACCGGCTGCAAAGCGACGTCCGCACTCTTGCTGACCTCGTCGCAACCCAGACCTATCAACCGGCACAAATTGCCAACGGCGCCGTGGAACTCCTTGATGAAATTGCGCGCAGCAAGGTCACCGGCGAGGAAGAGCGGTACAGTCACACGGATTTATATGACATCGACGCCAATCTCGCCGGCTCGAAAGCTGCTTTCCAAGCCGTCGAACCGATTCTGCGTGAACGTGATCCGGCGCTCGCGACAACCATCGATGCGCGTTTTGCCGACGTGGAAGCCGCGTTGCGTCCGCTTGCGCGCGGCACCGGCTGGGTGTCGTACGAGGCCGTGGACGCCGCGACCCGCAGGAACCTCGCGCAGCGTATCGACGCGCTCGCGGAACCCTTGTCACGAGTTGCTGCTGTCGTCGGCTGATACCAGGTTGATGTGCAATGACTGAGGCATCTGGCGGCGTCACGCGACGGCGTTTTCTCGGCGGCCTCGGACTTGCCGGCGGAGGTCTCGGGATCGCAGCCGCCTTCACGGGCGGAAGCGCAGCCGGCGCCGTCCTCGGCCTGGTCGACCGATCCCCTGACGGGCGATCTGAGCAGGCGGCGGGTGCGGTGTCGACACCGGGTCGCGTGGTCCCGTTTCGGGGGCGCCATCAAGCCGGCATCATCACGCCGGCCCAGGATCGGCTGGTCTTTGGCGCGTTTGACGTGGTGACGGATTCAGCGGGTGCGCTACGTGACGTGCTGGACGCGTGGACGATTGCCGCTGAAGCAATGACACAGGGTCGCTCCGTGCCAGCAGATGATGGGAGCCCGCAAGCACCACCCACCGACACCGGCGAGGCACTCGGTTTACCGCCGGCCGCGTTGACGGTGACGATCGGGTACGGGCCGCGACTCTTCGCGCGATTTGGGCTCGCCACCCGTCGCCCGTCAGCATTGGCCGAGCTTCCTCCGCTTCCCGGCGATCGACTCGATCCGGCCCGGTGTGGCGGGGACATCTGCATCCAGGCGTGCTCCGACGATCCGCAGGTCGCATTCCACGCGGTGCGTAATGTGACCCGGCTGGGCCGGGGTGTCGTGGTCCTCCGGTGGCTGCAGCTCGGTTTCGGACGCACCTCGTCGACGACGACCGGTCAGCAGACGCCTCGTAACCTGATGGGCTTCAAAGACGGCACGCGGAATCTCCGAGCCGATGACACGGCCGCATTGGATCGGCACGTGTGGATTGGTACGGAGACCGACCAACCGTGGCTCATCGGCGGCAGCTACCTCGTCGCGCGGCGGATCCGGATGTTGATCGAAGCATGGGACCGGGCGTCGCTGAGCGAGCAGGAACGGGTGATCGGCCGGCGTAAAGTATCGGGCGCTCCGCTCACCGGATCCAGGGAATACGACCCGCCGGATTTCTCCGCCGTGCGGGCCGGCGAACTGGTCATCCCGTCGGACGCCCACATCCGGCTGGCCAGTCCCGAGCACAACGCCGGACGCCGAATGCTTCGTCGCGGCTACTCCTATACCGACGGCATCGATCTCTCAACCGGGGAGCTGGACGCTGGTCTGTTCTTCATCTCCTTCCATAAGGATCCCGCAACATTCATCGCCGTCCAGCGCATTCTCGGCACCCAGGACGCGCTGCGGGAGTACATCGTGCACACCGGGAGCGCACTTTTCGTCTGCCCGCCGGGTTTGCAGGACGGCGAATCGTGGGGGCGCCAACTCTTCGGCGCGTGACGCAGCGTCGTTGCGCGCCAGTGATCCGGCGCGTGACGCAGCATCGGCGAATGCCGGCGGTCCCGCCGCGTGACGCCGCTCCTGCCGGCCGGACTCGTCCGGCCCGCTGCCGCCGCGCTGTGCCGCGCGGGTGACCCGTTCGTCCTGCGCTGCCGGAGCACTTGCGACTCATGCGCGAGAATCGAACCGTGAACCAGGCGCACGATTTGATCGACACCATTGAGATGTATCTCCGCACGATCTACGAACTCGAGGAGGAGGGTGTCGTTCCGCTGCGGGCCCGGATCGCCGAGCGGCTCGGGCAGAGCGTACCGACCGTTTCACAGACCGTCGCGCGGATGGAGCGACACGGCCTGGTTCACCTCGAAGGCGACCGCCGCCTTGAACTCACGCCGCAAGGGCGGGCAGCCGCCACCCGCGTCATGCGCAGGCACCGGCTCGCCGAGTGTCTTCTTGTCGACGTCATTGGGCTGGATTGGGAGCTCGTGCATGAAGAGGCGTGCCGCTGGGAGCACGTCATGAGCGAAGAGGTGGAGCGGCGGCTCTTGGAGATTCTCGGCCATCCGACCGAATCGCCGTACGGAAACCCAATTCCAGGCCTCGACGAACTCGGCGAACCGCGCCGCGATGTCGCTTTCCGCGAAGGACTCGTGCCGCTCCCGTCGATTCCGGACCAGTTTGACCGGGTCATTGTCCGCCGGATCGGGGAGCCGCTCCAGTCGGACCGGGCGCTCCTTGGCCGACTCCGTCGCGCCGGGGTGCGGCCGAACGTGCCGGTGCCTGTGCGCCGGGAGTCGCGCGGCGGGGTGTGGCTGGGCCGCGAGCCGGACGCCGTCCACCTCGAGGACGCGGCCGCTGCGCACGTCTTCGTCCGACCGGTCGAATTGGAGGGCGTCGACGGTTCGGCGGCTGCTGCGGGGGCGGCGGCGCGTGCATGAGGGGACGCCGCAACTCTGACAGACGCTGCAACCGTGACAGGTGTCATGGACAAGTACTGAGGGGTGACACTTCCCGGCCGGAGTGTCGTCGGTGACGATGAACCCATGACCGATCGGGTAACGGCGGCAACCGGCGTCGCCGACAGCGCCAGGCCGGACGTCGAGCGGAGGGTGCCAACGGACGGTCCGGCGAAGGAGACCGTCGGCGTGCGCCTGGACGGAGTTCGCAAGTCATTCGGAGCCGTGCGGGCGGTTGACGGTATTGACCTCACCGTGTGCCCGGGTGAGACCGTCGCGTTGCTCGGTCCGAATGGCGCAGGGAAATCCACCACCATCGACATGATCCTGGGACTGCTCGCGCCCGACTCGGGGAGCATCGCGGTGTTCGGCACGACACCGCACGCCGCGGTTCGCCGCGGTGCCATTGGCGCGATGCTGCAGACCGGAAGCCTGCTACGCGACCTGACCGTCCGCGAACTGCTCGCCATGATGGCCTCGCTGTACCCGCGGCACATGGCCGTCGACGATGTGCTCGAACTCATGGGCATCCGGGCCATTGCCCAGCAGCGGACGGAGCGGCTCTCCGGCGGCCAGGTTCAGCGGGTTCGCGCCGCGCTTGCCCTGCTGCCCGATCCGGAACTGCTCGTCCTCGACGAACCCACGGTGGCATTGGACGTCGAGAGCCGGCGCGCGTTCTGGCAATCCATCCGGGATTTTGCGGCTCAGGGCCGAACCGTTGTGTTCGCCACGCACTACCTCGATGAGGCAGACAGTTACGCGGACCGTGTGGTGGTGCTCTCCCGCGGGAGGATCGTCGCCGACGGGCCGGCCAACGAAATTCGCGCCATGGCAGGGATGCGGACGATCCGAGCCACCATTCCCGAGGCGGACGACGCCCGCTTGGCGGCGTTGCCCGGCGTCCGCATGGTGGAGCGGCGCGGCAGCGCTGTCGTGTTGCGTTGCGCAGACTCCGACGCGGCGATCCGCGCTGTGCTGGCCGTTTATCCGGATGCGAAGGACATTGAGATTTCCAGCGCCGGGCTGGAGGAAGCGTTCTTGTACCTCACCGGCGACGGCCGGCACGCCGGGCCATGACACGTGTCGCCGTGCGGGCGCTTGTCGAGGTGTGCGGGCTGCGGTATCGACCGATAAGACGGGAGACACAGAGTGAACGCGACGTACCTGCGTTACGAATTGCTTCGTCTGTTCCGGAATCGCCGTTATTTTCTCTTCTCGCTGGCGTTCCCGCTGCTCTTTTTCTATCTGATTGCCGGTAACAATCGGCATGTGACGTTGGACGGTATTCCGTTCCCGACGTACTACCTTGCGGGGATGACGGCCTTCGGCACCGTCGGTGCAATGGTCGCCGCCGGCGGCCGGATCGCCGCCGAGCGTGCCGTGGGCTGGAACAGACAATTGCGGCTCACGCCGCTGCGAACGGTTGATTATGTGTGGGCGAAAGTTCTGACCGCGTATGCAATGGCGGTCGTCACCATCGTGGTGCTCTTTTTCGCTGGAGCGACGCTGGGTGTTCCGTTGCGCTTCTCTGAGGTGCTCGCGATGACCGGGCTGGTTCTCGTCGCACTGGTGCCGTTCGCCGCGCTCGGCATCCTGCTCGGACACCTCCTCACTCCGGAGACCATGGGACCGGTCGCCGGGTTCGGCGTTGCCGTCCTCGCGTTTCTCGGTGGGGCGTGGGGACCCATCGGCGCAACCGGGGTGCTCCATCACGTGTCGCAAGCCATTCCGACGTACTGGCTGGTGCGCGCCGGCCGCCTGCTGCTCGGGGAGCCGGCATGGTCACCGCTCGGCTGGTTCGTCGTCGTGACCTGGTCGGTGGTGCTTGGCGTCTTGGCCGGATGGGCGTATGGCCGCGACACTAAACGGGTCTGAGCGTCGCGTTTCGACGGACCGCCGCCTCCGGCCGACGGTGGGCAGACTGAAGGACGGTCGGCCGCACCTCGAGGGAGGTGATCGGTGACCGTCCCCGAGAGCTCCGGAGTCGGGGGGTCCCGGCTGCGCGCGCGTTGCACTCCCAGCGCCGGTACGCGGTGGCGGCGCGCCGGCGGCATCTGGCTCTTCTACCTTCTCGGCCCGCTCATCGCAGCGTGGCGCAGCTCAAGCCCGGTGGTCGCGGTCGTCGGGTCGTTCCTTCTGCTGGCGTTCTCCGTCGTCTACCTCTTTGGCTTCCCGCGTGTCTGGCCCGCTGCCCGGCGTCGCCGTGACGTTGTGCTCGTGAGCGGGACGCTGGTCATCCTCTCGGCCGCGTCCATCGCACTCATCGGCCCGTCCGCTCTGGCGACCTGGGTCTTTGTCGCGGTGACCTGGGTGGTTCTGCTGCGTTGGCAGATTGCCGTTCCTCTCGTACTCGCGCTTGCCGCCGCGGCGCTGGCCGTCCCGCAGCACGTGCCCGGTTGGCATTTGCGCGGACCTCAGTGGTCGCTCGCGGCGAGCATTGCCTTCGCCAGTTTCGCCGTCCTTGCCGTCGTGCGGGCCAATCAGAGCCTTGCCGCGGCGCGGGCCGAAGTCGCTCAACTGGCTGCGGAACGGGAACGGTTGCGGATCGCCCGCGATTTGCACGATCTCCTCGGCCACTCGCTGACGACGATCACTGTGAAGGCCGCACTCGCGGCGCGTCTGGCGGATCGTGACCTCACCCGGGCGCGCAACGAGATCGCTGATGTGGAGGCGTTGGCCCGCCGGACGCTCGCGGATGTGCGGGCTGCCGTCGCCGGCTATCGCGACGTTCGCTTGGCGACCGAAATCGCTACCGCACGGGAAGTCCTCGCCGCCGCCGGGATCGAAGCGGATCTGCCTCGGGTGGTGGACGACGTCCCCGCCGAGCTTGCCGGGCTCTTTGGGTGGGTGGTTCGCGAAGGGGTGACGAACGTCGTCCGGCATTCGCAGGCCAAGCGGGTACGGATCACCGTCGACCAGCGCGTCATCGAGGTGGTCGACGACGGTGTTGGCGTGCTGTCAGCCGTCGCGGACGCCGCGCTGGCGGCGTCCGGCAGTGGCGGGGGAGGAGGTCACGGCCTGCTGGGATTGGCCGAACGGGTGGCTGCCGCCGGGGGCCGGCTCATCACCGGTCCAGCCGACGGGTTCGGCGCTCCGGGGTTCCGACTGCGGGTCGAGGTGCCTGCCTTGGCCCTGACGTCAGGGGAGGCGTCGTGACGCACCGGACGATCCGTGTGCTGATGGCCGATGATCAGCATCTGGTGCGGGGAGCCCTTGCCACCCTGCTAGCCCTTGAGTCGGACATCGAGGTGGTGGCCGAGGTTGGCCGCGGCGATGACGTCGTTGAGGCGGCGCGGCGGACCGCGGCCGATGTCGCCGTCCTTGACATCGAAATGCCCGGGTTGGACGGCCTTGCCGCGGCCGCCGCATTGCGCCGCGAGGTTCCCGACTGTCGGGTGCTCATCGTGACCACATTCGGCCGCGCCGGGTATCTGCGCCGGGCCATGGAGGCAGGCGTGTCGGGGTTTCTTGTCAAAGATGCACCCGTCGAACGGTTGGTGGACGCCGTCCGCCGAGTGGCTGCCGGACAGCGGGTCGTCGATCCGGAGCTTGCCGCTGCAACCTTGGCGGCCGGCGCGAATCCGTTGACGGCCCGGGAGCAGGAGGTACTGGCCGCGGCGCGGGGCGGCGCCACCATCGCCGACATCGCGGGCCGGCTCTTCCTCAGCGAAGGGACGGTTCGCAATTACTTGTCGGCCGCGATTGCCAAGACCGGCGCCCGGAACCGTATCGAGGCACTCCGGGTCGCGGAGGAGAACGGCTGGCTATAGCCGGCACCCCGGCCGTGTCAGGCCCGCGAGGTTTACCGGCCGTGTTGAGCCCGCGGCGGTTTTACCGGTGTTCTCGCAGATTTCTCGCGTCGCGACGGGCAATTGCGGGACCCGGCTGCCAGGATCGAACCGATGAATGGGAGCCACCGGCTGAGCGGGAGCCGCCGGCCGGACGACCGGCGTGATGCGCACGTCCACCCGCCCGCGCAGGCCCTTCCGGAGGTGCACCCACTGGAGGGGTCGGTGCGGATCTCCCATCAACGATGTGGAGCGGGTGCCGATGGAAACGATGACCGGAACCCGGTCCCGCGAGCGCCGACCGCTCGCCGTGCGTGATCGGTGGGGAAGGAGACGGCGATGGCCACGACGTATGAACCGCCTGCCTCACCGAGCCGGCCGGCGGGCGGAAATCCCGACACCGTAACTCCCGCCCCGGGTACTGAGCATCCCGTCCCTGGCGCTGGGCCGCTGACGCGGAGTGCGGCGCAGACCGGCCACGTCGTCGTACTCGACACCTCGGCGCTGATGGCCGACCCCGAGGGCATTTTCGACGCGTATCCCGGCGCTGACCTCGTCATCCCGCTTGCCGTCATTCAGGAGCTTGACGGCCTGAAGAAACGCTTGGATCCTGCCGGCGCGGCGGCCCGCGACGTGCTGCGCCGGGTGGAAGCACTCCGGCTCGCCGCCGGCGGGGACCTGCGCGAGCCGTTGCAGCGCCGGGTCGGGGGGACCGTCCGGATGCAGGTGAACGGCGTGCACGCCGCCTTGCTCCGGCGCTATGGCCTGCATGCCGACAGTCCGGACAACCGGATCGTCGGCACAGCTCTTGCCCTGGCCGCCGCGCAACCCGACGGTCCGCAGGTGCTCGTGGTCTCCAACGACACCGCCCTGCGGCTGACCGCGGCCGCCGTCGGCCTGGCTGCGGCGGAGCACAACCCGCTGGACGCCGCCCCCGCCCACGCCCGGCCGGACGGCTGGATCGCCCTCGAGGTTTCGCCGGAGGTCCTCGACCAGCTCTTCGAGAACCGGCTGATTGACGCCGCGAGTGTCGGCGCGTCGGACGTGGCGGAGAACACGTTCGTCGTCCTGCGCGCCGGAACGAGTTCGGCGCTGGCGCGCTACCGCAACGGCCTGCTCCGGGTGCTCGACCAATTGCCGCCGATCTGGGGTCTGCGGCCTGCGAACAAGGAGCAACGCTTCGCGCTGGACCTGCTGCTGGATGACGACGTGCGGGTCATCGTCCTGGACGGGCCGGCTGGGACAGGCAAGACGCTCTGCGCGGTGGCGGCAGGCCTGCACATGGTGGTCGAGCAGCACCGCTTCGAGCGGATGTCGGTGTACCGGCCGGTCATACCGGTAGGCCAGGCGGATCTCGGCTACCTCCCCGGCACCTTGGACGAGAAGATCGATCCGTGGATGGCTGCCATCACGGATGCCGTGGCGGCGCTCTCCGGGGACGGGCTGGATCGACGCCGCCGCCAGGAGGGGACGCGCGGCAAGGTCGCGCAAGATTCGCTCGATTACATCAAGGCGCAGGGGTTGCTCACCATGGAGTCGGTGACCCACCTGCGTGGACGCACGCTGCACTCGACTTTCGTCCTCGTGGACGAGGCGATGAACCTCTCCCCGCAGGTCGGCAAGACCCTGCTCACCCGGATCGGCGCTGACTCTAAGATCGTTCTGACTGGGGACACGTCACAAATTGACGCACCGTTTCTGTCTGAGCGGACGAACGCGCTGACCGCCGTCGTGTCTGCCTTTGCCGGTCAGCCGTGCTTCGGCCACGTGCGGCTCACCCGCGGTGAGCGATCACCCGTTGCGGAGCTCGCAGCCCGTCTCATGTGAGCCGGGCTTAGGTCGGCGCTGCCGGCGTCCGATGCTGTGAAAGTCATGTGACGGCTGAGACCGTCGGGCCGTGCGGCGGCGGATGGGTTTCCGGGACAGCTGTGACCAGCGAGTTTGTTGGGATGGCTGTTGCGTGTGTGAAAAAGCCGCTATGGTCGTGCCGACAGGGAGTGGGAGGTGCGCCGGTGCGGGCTGGCCGATGGCTCACGACCGTAGGGCTGGTGGTCGCGTTCACCGTCGGAGCCACCTGCCCAGCGCTCGCCGACAAGCCGCCCATCATCCCGAGCCAGTCCGAGGTGGACGCCGCCCGGGCCGCCGCACAGGCGAAGGCCGCGGCGGTCGCCCAGACCGAACAGGCGCTCGCGGATGCGAACGCGCAGCTGCAGAAACTGAACGATCAGGTTGAGACCCTGGTCGAGGCGTACAACGGTGCGATGGTCCGTCTCCAGGATGCCCAAGCCAAGGCTCGGGCCGCCGCCGCGAATCTTGCCGCAGCCCGCGCCGCGCATGAGCAGGCGCAGATCGAGATGGATCAGTTCGCCGCGCTGACCTACATGGGCGCCGGCGACGTCGCCAAACTGACCGCGTTGCTCTTCGCGCCTGACCCCGAGCGGTTCTTGACCAGGGCCGGGACTCTCGCCGCGATCGATCGGCACCGTCAGGGAATCATCGCGCTCACCGAGGCCACCGCTCAGGCTGAAGCGAGCGCCGCAGCTGCCGCGGCACAAGCCCTGGGCCAGCAGCAGAAGGCCGCGGACGCCGCGGCCCGCGCGAAGGACGCCGCGGTCCAGGCGGTGAACGCCCAGGCTGCCGAGGTCGCACAGATCACCCAGCGCAAGCAGGACCTGCAGGCTCAACTCGCCGTGTTGCAAGGGAAAGCCAAGAGTCTCGCCGAAGCACGTGCCCGGGGACTCGCCGAGCTCGCCGCTCAGCGCGCGGCTGCTGCGGCCGCCGCAGCTGCAGCAGCAAAACGACGGGCCGCGGAGCAGGCGGCAAGCGAATCGGGGACCGGCTCATCGGCTGGGCCGGTGGGCAATCTGCCGACCCCGGGAATGGGTCACTCGATCTCGACGCCGCAGCAGCGCGCCGGTGCGGTCGCCTTCGCCCGGTCACAGATCGGCGTCTGGTACCGATGGGCCGGCGCCGGAGAGGTGGGGCCGACCGTCACGGACCAGGGCATTCAGAACGTGCCCGGATATGACTGCTCCGGATTGGTCATGCGGGCGTACGAATCGGTCGGCATCGAGCTCGGCCACTACACCGGCTTGCAGTGGGACGAGGGGATGCATGTCTCGCAGGACCAGCTCATGCCGGGAGATCTGGTCTTCTTTGCCACCAACGTCAACGATCCCAGCACGATTCATCACGTCGGCATTTACATCGGCAACGGCCAAATGATTGATGCTCCGCAGACCGGAGAGCAGGTCGGCATCCACAATGCGTTCCGGCCGGATTACATCGGCGCGGTTCGCCCCTAGCAGGACGCCGCACCGCACAGCAATCGGGCATCCGGTCGTGCGGCCGCAGCGGGTGGGCGCGGGGGAGACGACGATCCCCGCGCGGGCCGCGACGTCATTACCGTGGCGCGTGAGTGCGCTATGCGCCGGCGGCAAGCCGCTCCCGGGAGCGCCGGATTTCTTCCTCTGCTTCGGCGCGTCCCGCCCAGGTGGCGCCTTCGACGGATTTCCCAGGCTCAAGGTCTTTGTACACCTCAAAGAAATGCTGAATTTCCAATCGATCCCAGGCGGGAATGTCTTCCAGCTCCCGGATGTGGCTCACCCGCGGATCCCGCGCCGGCACGCACAGGATTTTGTCGTCGCCGCCCTTCTCGTCGGTCATCCGGAACATGCCGATGGCCCGGCACAGAATGAGGCACCCCGGGAAGGTCGGTTCCTCAACCATGACCAGCGCGTCCAGCGGATCGCCGTCCGCGCCTAGGGTGCCTTCGATGAAGCCATAGTCGGTCGGATAGCGGGTCGCGGTGAAGAGCATCCGATCCAACCGGACCCGGCCGGTGGCGTGGTCGTATTCGTACTTGTTCCGCTGTCCTTTAGGGATTTCGATCGTGACGTCGAATTCCATGCCGGTCCTCCCTTGTCACGCCAGCACGACCCGCTGATGGCGGCGCTGTCGAGCCGCGCGGCTTCCGGGCGCAGCGCACGTCGTCACCGTCGCGCCGCTCGTCTCACCCCGCGCGACGCCCAGGTCGTCGCCGCCGGAATCCGCGGTCTCGCCCCGCGCCGCTAGTCTCGCCGATGAACAGTGAGCGCTGTGAAGGGGTGGCATGGCGGCGGGGCGACGACGGCGGGCGCAGCGGCGCCGGTACGGCATTCCCACGGTCGCCGTTCTCTTAGCCGGTGCCGCTGGGTTGTTCTGGCTCACCAGCCACCGGTCGACACCGGCCGATACCGCACCACCGCCGGCAAGCCCTCCGCCGGTGTCGAACGCCGCCCCGACGGACAGTCCAGCCGCGACCACCGCGCAGCCGCCGGAACCGGTCCGCAGTTCAGGGAACGAGCTGCCGCGCGACGCGCCGATTCCCGATCCCTCCGCCCTCCGCGCGCATCTCGCGGCGGCACTGGGTGTCCTTGCCGGGGACGACGCTGCGCTGGTGGTGACCGATCCGGCTACCGGCCGGGTGTTGTTGGACGACGGAGGCAACCGCCGGATGCCGCCGGCGTCCACACTGAAGATTGCAACAGCGGTGGCCGCGCTGGCCGCGCTGGACCCGCAGACCCGATTCGCCACCTCCGTGGTGCTGCACGGCGATCGCGTCGTCCTCGTCGGCGGGGGTGATCCGACCCTGGCTGCCCCCGCTCCTGCGGCGGGAGGCTCGTCGTCGGGCCCGCCAATGCCAAGCCAACGGCTGGGCTCATCCCTCAGGCCGGCGCAGCTCGCTGATCTGGCCGACCGGACGGCGTCCGAGCTGCGTGCGCTCGGACGGCAGCGGGTCAGTCTCGGGTACGACGCGTCACTCTTCGTCGGCCCCGCTACCGCGGCCGGATGGCAGTCGAGTTACATCGCTGAGGGTGACGTCGCTCCGGTAAGCGCCCTGGAGGTCAACGAGGGCCGGGTTGATCCGGCGCGCGACGCCCGGTCCCCCGCTCCCGGCGCCAGCGCCGCGGCGAGCTTCGCCCGGCTGCTCGCCGCCGCGGGGATCGTCGTCGAGGGCGCACCCGTCGTGACCGCCGCGGCGCCGGCTGACCGCGTGCTGGCCGTCGTCCAATCGCCCACTCTTGCCGACCTGGTGCGCCAGATGCTCACCGTGAGCGATAACGACCTCGCCGAGGCGATCGCTCGGCAGGTGGCGATCGCCCGGGGATTGCCGGCGAGTTTCGCCGGCGCGACTCAGGCGATCCGTGACACCCTGAACGACCTCGGCATCGACACCAGCGGCCTGACGATTTCGGATGCGAGCGGGCTTTCGACCCTCGACCGCCTGCAACCTCGGATGCTGACCGCCCTCCTGCGCCTCGTCCTCACGAATGATCGATTCTCCGCGGTTCGTGAGGGGCTGCCGGTCGCCGGCCTCACCGGGACGCTGGCCTCACGCTTCACCGCTCCCGCCGCCGCACCCGGGGTCGGTGTCGTCCACGCCAAGACGGGCACGCTCGCCACCGTCGTCACCCTCGCCGGTTACACGACGGACTACGACGGGCGTGTGCTCGCGTTCGCCGTGCTTGCCGATGCGGTTCCGCGGAGCCAGATTCGGGCCGCGGAGTCCGCGGTCGATGCGCTGGTCGGCGCCCTGGTGACCTGCGGCTGTGCCCGCTGACGGAGTCGCTGTGCCGGCCGGGTCACGGATGACCGGCGCCGCTGCACTGGTCGGGCGACGGATGACCGGCGTCGCTGCACTGGGGTTGCCCGCCCGAGCCGATGACCGGACGGGCGGTCCGCGTCCGTCGGCCGTACGGTGGAGCCATGGCCGACGCCCCCGCCCTCATCGACTGGAACGTAGCAACCGCAACCGCCGTCCGGCTGGCGCCGAAAGGGCCCGCCGTCACCCGGAGTGAGGCATTTGCCGCGGTGCGGCAAATGCGGGACCTCGCAGCGGAGGCGACGCAGCACGTCACTGCGGTCACCGACCTGCGTATTCCCGATGGCCAACCGCCGGCCCGGATCGTGGACCGCACCGGGTGGATTCGCGGAAATGTCGGCGGCTTTCGGGTGGCCCTCCGTCCGCTGCTGGAGAAATTAGCAGCGCGGTCGGAGAATTTTCCCGGCGCGCCGCTGCTCCGCGGCGTCGCGGGAAAAATAGCCGGAGCGGAATTGGGCGTCGTCCTCGCGTATCTGTCCGGGAAAGTATTGGGCCAGTATGAAATTTTTCTGCCGCCGGACAACGGGAACCCCCCGCCCGGCCGATTGAGCCTCGTCGCGCCGAACATTGTCGCCGTCGAGCAGGAACTTGGCGTGGTGCCGCGGGATTTTCGGCTCTGGGTGGCCGTGCACGAGGCGACGCACCGGGCGCAGTTCACTGCTGTGCCGTGGCTGAGGAGCCATGTGCAAGACGAAGTCGCCGCGTTTCTGGCGGAAAGCGATCTCGATGCACGGGCTTTTGTCACTCGGCTGCGGGCGGTGGCCGAGCACGTGCGGCAACGCACACGCACCGGCGACGCAACCGATTTCCCGTTGGGCCTCTTCGAAGCCGTGCAGACGCCGCGGCAGCGCGAGATCCTGCACCGGCTCACCGCGTTGATGACCCTGCTGGAAGGCCACGGGGAGTACGTCATGAATGCGGTCGGCACGGACGTGATACCGACGCTCTCCGACATTCGCGAGAAATTCGCCGCCCGTCGGCAGGGCCGCAACGCCGCGGACCGTTTCCTGCGCCGGCTCTTCGGGCTGGACATCAAAGCACGCCAGTACGCCGAAGGGGCGCGTTTCGTGGAGACGGTGGTGGGAGCGGCCGGCATGGCGGGGTTCAACCGGGTGTGGACGTCGCCCAATACGCTGCCAACCAAGGCGGAAATCGCCGAACCTCGGCGGTGGATGGCCCGCGTGCTGCACACCGACGTCACGCCCTAGCCGGGAGCAGCCGCGCGGAGCCGGGAGCAGACAGGGGCCGGCGATCCCGTGAGCGGACGGGAAACGGCTCTGGCCGCGCGGCGCGGTCCCGGGCGTCATCAGTTGTGCGACGCTCACTTGTGTGACGACGCCTCCCGTGACGGCGGCTCCGGCAGGCCGCCGGCCCCGGCTGTCGCCGGCGATTGCCGCGGTGCGCCACGCGGTCCGCACCTGCCTTGCGGACCTACCCGCTGGTGCGCTCGTCCTTGCCGCCTGCAGCGGCGGTCCGGATTCGCTGGCGTTAGCGGCCGCACTTGCGTTCGAGGCGCCGCGGCGTCGTCCCGCGCTGCGGGCGGGGGCGGTCACGATTGATCATCAGCTGCAGCCGGGCTCGGCTGAGCGGGCCCGGCAGCTCGCCCGGTTCCTCGGCGAGCTCGGCCTTGATCCGGTTGAGATCCGCGCCGTCCAGGTCGGTCGTGACGGGGGGCCGGAGGCTGCCGCCCGGGCCGCCCGTTACGCGGCGCTCGACGAGGTGGCCGCGCAGTGCGGTGCGGCGGCGGTGCTGCTCGCGCACACCCTCGATGACCAAGCCGAAACCGTCCTGCTCGGGCTCACCCGCGGGTCGGGTCTCCGGTCGATCGCCGGCATGCCGGAGCGGTTTGGTCCTGCCGACCGGTATCGCCGTCCGCTGCTGGGCATTCCGCGGTCAGTGACGCGGCGAGCCTGCCGGGATGCCGGGCTGCCGTTCTGGGACGACCCGCAGAACCACGACCCTGCCTTCACCCGTTCCCGGTTGCGGCACCGGGTGCTGCCCGTCCTGCGGGCTGAACTTGGCCCGCAGGTGGTGGCTGCGCTTGCCCGAACGGCAGCCCTTGCCCGCGCGGACGCCGACGCCCTCGACGCGTGGGCTGCGCGGGTCTACGCCCGTGCGGTGACCCTCCCGGTTGGGCCGGGTGATCACTCTGCGGACGACACAGGTCCGGGCGTCCTGTCGCCGGACGCCGGCGGCACGGTTCCAGCCGGCGAGGCGGACGCCGGCGGTCGGCCGCTCGCCTCTCCGGACCCGGCGGGAGGCGGTCCTTCGTCTGGCGTTCCTCCGTCCGGCATTGCCGCCGCCTTGGATGTCGCCGCGCTCGCCGCTGAGCCGCCGGCGATTCGGCTCCGCGTGATCCACCGGATGCTCCGCGCCGCCGGCGCACCGGCCGGACAGCTGGCGGCAGTCCACGTCAGACACGTCGAACAACTGATCAGCAACTGGCACGGCCAAGGGCCGGTGACGCTCCCCGGTGCCTTGGTAGCCTCGCGGCGAGGCGGTGTCCTCCAGGTGCGCCGGGAGCGGACCGGTTCGCGATGACCGAGAGGTGCCGGTGCCCAGAGGGAGGTTCCGCCGTGAGCGGCGGGCGGCCTGCTCCCCGCGGACGAGGCGGGCTGCGCAGCGGCGGCCGACAGGCGTGGATGGATAGGGGCGATGGACGAGAATGATCTCGGGACGAAGCTGGACCGCATCGTCTTGACCGAGAAAGAGATTCGTGACCGTATCCACGAGCTCGCCGCCGAGATCGACCGCGATTACGCCGATCGTGATCTGCTTCTGGTTGGCGTCCTCAAGGGTGCCGTCATGGTGATGGCTGACCTGTCCCGCGCTTTGCACGTGCCGGTGACCGTGGACTTCATGGCGGTGTCGTCGTACGGCTCGGGACGCCGCTCCTCCGGCGTCGTACGGATCTTGAAGGATCTCGACGAGAGCATTGAGGGCCGCCACGTCCTCGTGGTCGAGGACATCATCGACTCCGGCCTCACCCTCTCGTGGCTGGTTGCGAACCTGCGCTCGCGCGGCCCGGCGTCCGTCGAGGTCTTCGCGCTGATGCGCAAGCCCGATGCCCTGGTCGCTGACGTCGACGTCCGGTACGTCGGCTTCGACCTGCCCCGGGAGTTCGTCGTCGGCTATGGACTGGATTACGCGGAGCGGTACCGGAATCTGCCGTTCGTCGCGACCCTGACGTCCGAGGCGTACGACGGGTGAGCGTGCCGGGCCGGAAGACCCGGGCATCCGGCCCGTCGTGCGTCGTCCGCACACTGCCCGGCTCGTGCCACACTGGTTACGCCGAACGGATGCGCCAGTGGTCCGAGCGGTCCGCAGCCGGGCTGGCGGACCACGCTGGATCAGGAGAGACCGGACGGATCCGTCGGAGCGGGGAGCAGGACAGATCCATAGGAACGTTTCGACGGGTTTCTTGGTTGACGATGTGTATCCCGTACCGTCGAAGGAGAACGCGACGGCAGCACCGCCAGCGTGTGAAGCTGTGCGATGCCGTGTAGCGTCAACATGCAGGAAAAGATCGAGCGAGGTAGGAGGGACGGGGCGTCGGCCGCTCCGGATCCATGAACGTCAAGAGGCTTGCACGCGGACCCCTCTTCTGGGTTGTCGTGATCATACTGCTGCTCGTGCTGTTCCGCGGCCTGTGGAGCGGCGGCAGCGACTACAAGTCGGTGGACACCTCCCAGGTGGTCGCCGCCGTCGACACCGGTCAGATCACAAATGCGATCGTCCACGACAAAGAGCAGACCATCCAGGTCACGCTGAAGGATGGCTCCAAGCTGCAGGCGTCTTTTGCGACTGATCAAGAGGCCGCGCTCGTCAGCCAATTGCAGAAGCTTGTCGACCAAGGGAAGCTGCCGGCCGACGGCGGATACACCGTCAAGGTCAGCCACGGCAACATCTTCCTGGAGATCCTCCTCAACGCCCTGCCGATTCTGCTGCTTGTCGGCCTCATGGTCTTCATGCTGTCGCAGATGCAAGGCGGCGGTTCCCGGGTGATGAATTTCGGCAAGTCGCGGGCCAAGCTCATCACGAAGGACACCCCGAAGACGACCTTCGCGGACGTCGCCGGCGCGGATGAGGCCATCGAAGAACTCATGGAAATCAAAGAGTTCCTCGAGAATCCAGCGAAATTCCAGGCGATCGGCGCGAAGATTCCGAAGGGTGTCTTGCTGTACGGCCCGCCTGGTACCGGGAAGACCCTTCTCGCCCGGGCGGTTGCCGGTGAGGCCGGCGTCCCCTTCTACTCGATTTCCGGGTCTGACTTCGTTGAAATGTTCGTCGGAGTCGGAGCGTCACGGGTCCGGGACCTCTTCCAGCAGGCCAAGGAGAACGCGCCCGCGATTGTCTTCATCGACGAAATTGACGCGGTCGGGCGCCACCGCGGCGCCGGTCTCGGCGGTGGGCATGACGAACGCGAACAGACACTGAATCAGCTTCTGGTCGAGATGGACGGATTCGACGTCAAGGGCGGGGTCATTCTGATCGCCGCGACGAACCGCCCGGACATCCTCGACCCGGCCCTCTTGCGGCCCGGCCGTTTCGACCGGCACATCGTCGTTGACCGTCCCGATTTGGAAGGCCGCAAAGGCATTCTGCGGGTGCACGCGAAGGGCAAGCCGTTCGCTCCGGACGTCGACCTGGACGTCATCGCCCGCCGCACCCCCGGCTTCACCGGAGCCGACCTGGCGAACGTCATTAACGAGGCGGCGTTGCTCACGGCGCGGGCCAATCAGAAGCAGATCACCATGGCCACGCTGGAAGAGAGCATCGACCGCGTCATGGCCGGTCCCGAGCGCAAGAGCCGGATAATGTCCGACAAAGAAAAGAAAATCATCGCGTATCACGAGGGGGGTCACGCTCTCGTCGGCCATGCCTTGCCGAACGCCGACCCGGTGCACAAGGTCACCATTCTGCCGCGCGGCCGCGCGCTGGGTTACACCTTGGCATTGCCGACGGAGGACAAATTCCTTGTGACGCGGGCCGAACTCATGGATCAGCTCGCGATGCTCCTCGGCGGTCGGACCGCGGAAGAACTGGTTTTCCACGAACCGACGACCGGCGCCGCCAATGACATCGAGAAAGCGACCGCCATCGCGCGGAACATGGTCACCCAGTACGGGATGAGCGAACGGCTCGGTGCGCGGAAATTCGGGCAATCCGACGGGGAGGTTTTCCTCGGCCGCGAGATGGGCCACCAGCGCGACTACTCCGAGGAGGTCGCCGCGACCATCGACGAGGAGGTACGCCGGCTCATTGAGAACGCGCATGACGAAGCGTGGGAAATCCTCGTCGAATACCGCGACGTGCTCGACGCGCTCGTCCTCGAACTGATGGAGAAAGAGACCCTGCAGAAGGAGGAAGTGCTGCGGATTTTCGCCCCGGTGCGCAAACGTCCGGCCCGCGGCACCTACACCGGGTACGGCAAGCGCCTGCCGTCCGACAAGGCGCCGGTCCTGACACCGCGCGAACTCGCCCTGCTGGCCGGGGAATCCGGTGACGGCGCGGGCGGCACGAACGGGAGCCGGGCCGCCAAACCGGCGTCCGGCGAGAACCAACCGTCCGGAAGCTGACGGTGACGGATATCGATCTTCGCACCGGCGAACGCGCACCCGGCGTGGATCTTGCGCGCATCGAGGACGCCGTCCGCGAAATCCTGCTGGCCATCGGGGAGGACCCGGACCGGGACGGCCTTCGTGACACCCCCGCGCGGGTCGCTCGTGCGTACGCCGAACAATTCGCCGGGTTACGACAGCGGCCGGAGGACGTGTTGAGCGTCGTCTTCGATGCCAACCATGACGAAATGGTGTTGGTGCGGGACATCGAGGTGTACAGCACCTGCGAGCACCACCTCACTCCTTTTCACGGAGTGGCGCACGTCGGCTACATCCCCAACGCCCGCGGGCAGATCACCGGGTTGTCGAAGATTGCCCGGTTGGTGGACATTTTCGCCCGCCGTCCGCAGGTGCAGGAGCGGCTCACCGTGCAGATCGCCGAGGCGATGGAAAGGATTCTCCAACCGCGCGGGGTCATCGTGGTCGTCGATTGCGAGCATCTGTGCATGTCCATGCGCGGCGTCCGGAAACCCGGGGCCCGCACGGTGACCTCCGCGGTGCGCGGTGTCTTCCGCAGCGACGAACGGACTCGTGCCGAGGCGCTTCGGCTCATCACCGGCTGATTCACGCGCCGACCATGGACCGGCGATCACGTTGCCCTAGGCTGACACCTGTGACCGGTCACCCCAGTTTTGCGCGCGTGCGGCGCTTGCCCGCCGCCGCCAGTTCCGCCCGCGCGCCGGCCTTGCCCGCCGCCACTGGGACGCTCGCGGGCCGAGGTGCATGCCCATGACGCGTGAGGCTCGGACGACGACCACCCGCGACGCGGCGCGGCAACCGGTGAGGCGCCGGGATCGGCGTCGCCACCGTCCCTGGGTGCCTGCGCTCGCGGGCTGGGTGGCGGCCCTCGTCGGGATTCGGAATTTCATCGTCGTCCTGCACCCCCACTGGTGGGAGCGGGTTCGTCCCGTCGGCAAGGTGCTGCCCGCACCGGGGGAAACACCGCTGCTCCACGGGCTGGCGGCCGCTGAGCTGGTCGGTTCAGGCGCGCTCATGCTGCTCCTCGCGCACGCGCTCAAACGCCGCAAGCGGCGGGCATGGCAGGTCGTCGTCGGCGTTCTCGCCGTCGGGCTGGCCCTGCACGTGGTGCATCACCCGCCGCTGCACGGCATCCCGGGATGGCTGGTCATCGACGGCGGTTTCCTCATCGGCCTGCTGGCTTTCCGGAAGGAATTCTTCGCCGAACCGGATCCCCGGACCCGGTGGAGCGCCTTGGTCACCTTCGTCGGACTTGGCGTCGCGAGTTACGGGTTCGGCCTGGTCCTGGTGGGGCTGCGCAAGGACCAGCTGGTCGGCCACCCGTCGTGGACGGACATTCTCCTGCACGTCGGGTACGGACTCGTCGGCATCCCAGGCCCGCTCGTCTTTCGCACCGACGCCGGCGCGGACGTCGTCTCGGCCACCCTGCTCGCAATGGGCGCCCTGACGGTCTTCAGCACCGCGTATCTGCTCCTCCGTGCCGCGAAACCGCGACCGGCCCTCACGCCAGACGACGAAGCGCGGATGCGCGCGCTGCTTGCCGCGCACGGACACCGCGACTCTCTGGGTTACTTTGCGTTGCGGCGGGACAAGAGCGTGGTCTGGTCCGAGACGGGCAAGTCCTGCATTGCATATCGCGTGGTCTCGGGCGTGATGCTGGTGAGTGGTGATCCGCTCGGTGATCCGGAGGCTTGGCCGGGCGCGATCGACGTCTTCCTCGAGCAGGCCGAACGGCACGCTTGGGTGCCTGCCGTCCTGGGGTGCAGCGAACGCGCCGCGGAAACGTGGCTCCGGCATGCCGATCTTGCGGCTCTGGAAATTGGCGACGAAGCCGTCATTGATGTCGCGGATTTCTCCCTTGAGGGCCGGGCGATGCGCAATGTGCGGCAAATGGTGCACCGGGTCGAGCGGGCCGGCTATGACGCCGTCATCGCCCGAAATTGCGACCTGGCCCCCGACCTGCGCGACCAGTTGCGGGCCGCCGCCGTGCGGTGGCGCGACGGGGAGACCGAACGCGGTTTCGCCATGGCGCTGGGCCGGCTCGGTGACGTCACGGACCCCGACTGTCTGTTCGCGGTAGCCGTCAAGGACGGCCGTCCCCATGCGTTCCTGCATTTCGTCCCGTGGGGACGCGACGGCCTCTCCCTTGACGTCATGCGGTGGGATCGAACGAGCCATCCCGGGCTGAATGAATTTCTCATCGCCCGGGTGATACGCGCGGCGCCGCATCTGGGCATCCGCCGCATCTCGCTGAATTTCGCGGTCTTCCGGTCGGCATTGGAGCGTGGCGGGCGGATCGGCGCCGGTCCCATCATCCGCGCGTGGCGAAGCATTTTGCTCATTGTTTCTCGGTGGGTGCAGATCGAATCGCTGTACCGCTTCAACGCGAAATTCCGGCCGGAGTGGGTCTCCCGGTACTTGCTGTATCCCGATCTGCTGGACCTGCCGCGGATCGCCCTTGCCGCGCTGGAAGCCGAGGCCTTCATCGTCTGGCCGACCCCGAGCCTTCGGCGATTGCAGCGGGTGCTGCGCCTTGGAGGTGAGCCGTGACGTGCATCGGAGTCGACGGTCCGCGGCCGCCGGATCGTCACCCAGGGACGAAGGAGCGGACCTTCCGGTGAACACCTCGGCGGCGTACGGCGAATTGCTCGGTTTCCCGGACATCGGCAGGTGCCGGGTCATGGGCGTCTTGAACGTCACCCCGGATTCGTTCTCCGACGGCGGCCAATGGTTCGAGACGGACAAGGCGATCGCCCACGGCGTCGACCTGTTCCGTAACGGTGCCGACATCGTCGACGTCGGCGGTGAATCCACCCGTCCAGGGGCGTTGCGCGTGGATCCGGCTGAGGAGCTGCGCCGAGTGCTGCCCGTAGTCCGCGAGCTCGCCGCCGTCGGCCCGGTGAGCATTGACACCATGCGCGCCGACGTCGCCGAAGCGGCGGTTGACGCCGGCGCGGTCCTCGTCAATGACGTGAGCGGCGGGTTGGCCGACCCGCGGATGATCCCGTTCATCGCGGCGAACCGGCTGCCGTACGTCGTCATGCATTGGCGCGGTCCCAGCGTCGACATGCAAAGCCGCGCCCATTACGACGACATCGTGGCCGACGTCCGGCGGGAAATTTCGGCCCGAATCGACGCGGTACTCGCCGCCGGCGGGGATTTCCGGCAAATCATCGTCGATCCGGGAATCGGCTTTGCCAAGAGGCCGGACACGGACCACAACTGGGCGCTGCTCAAACACCTCGACCAGCTCGGCTCGCTGGGCCGGCCGGTGCTCGTCGGCGCCTCGCGGAAAGCTTTCCTCGGGCGGCTGCTCGCCGGGCCCGACGGAACACCACGGCCGCCGATGCTCCGGGACCACGCCAGCTCCGCGATCACCGCTCTGGTCGCCGCCGCCGGGGCCTGGGCGGTTCGGGTCCATGCGGTAGAAGCCGACGCGGACGCCGTCCGGGTCGCGGCGCGGTGGCGGGCGCAGCCATGAGCAGTCCGGCCGGCAACCCGCCACGGCCTGGCGCGGCGGCGTCCCGGTACGGCCGGATCGAGCTGCGGGGAGTGCGGGCCGTCGGCCGGCACGGCGTCTATCCGGAGGAACGAGCCGACGGGCAGGAGTTTGTGGTGGACGCCGTCCTCGAACTCGACCTGACGCCTGCGGTCGAGACGGATTCCGTGGCTGCCACGGTGAATTACGCGGACCTCGCGGACCGCATCGCGCGGCGCATCGAGGGTGAACCCGTTAACCTGATCGAGACCCTCGCTGACGAGATTGCCGTGGACTGCCTGGCGGACCCTCGAGTCCGCGGGGTCGAGGTGACGGTGCACAAGCCGCACGCCCCGGTTCCCCGGACGGTCAGCGACGTCGCCGTACGGGTCTACCGGCGACGGCCGATCCAGGTGGTCGTCGCATTGGGGGCAAACCTCGGCGATCGGCCGGCCGCGCTGCAGCGGGCGGTCGACGCGCTGGCGGCCGCGCATCCGGTCGTGGCGGTCTCGCCGGTGTACGAGACCGAACCCGTTGGCGGACCGCCGCAGCCGCCGTACCTGAACGCCGTCGCTCTGCTGGAGGCCGCCGCCGGCCCGTACGACATCCTCACCCTGGCCCAGATCATCGAAGCCGCGGCCGGTCGCACCCGCGAGGTGCGCTGGGGACCACGCACGCTGGACATCGACGTGATCTGCTACGGTGACCTTGTCCTCGACGACCCCCGGCTCACCCTTCCGCACCCCCGCGCCGCGGAGCGCGCCTTCGTCCTCGCCCCCTGGCATGCGGTCGATCCGGCTGCCGTACTGCCCGGGCACGGCCGGGTCGCTGATCTCCTGCGCCGGCTGGACACCAGCGGCATTCGCCGGCGGGACGACCTGCACCTTGCAGTGCCTGCCGGCACCGGCGCTCCGGTGCCGGGTGGTACGGCTGCCCAGGCGGGCGGGTCGTCCGGCCATGCGGCCGGCCATACGGCCGTTGCACCGGGAGCCTTGCCGTGAAACCGACCCGGGTGCCGATTCTCGTTGGGTTGGCGATCGTCGTCGCCGCTGCGACCTGGGCGCTGGTCGGGCGAATCTATGACAGCCTGCCGACGCTCTCCCTCTACGCACCGATCGCGCTCGGCGTCCTTGCTCTCGCGGAGGTGGCCTTCGCGATCTCCGTACGGCGCCGGATTCGCCATCCAACCCCCGGCTACCGGATCGACCCAATCTTTGTGTCCCGCCTGGTCGTCCTGGCCAAGGCAAGTGCCTACACGGGGGCGATCCTGGCCGGGGTGTACGCCGGATTTCTCGGCTATACCCTGACCGCGCCTGGCCGTGGTCAGCTGTCGGCGGATGCCCGGACCAGCGCGATCGCGGCCGGGCTCAACGCAGCCCTCGTGGTCGCCGCCCTGTTTCTGGAGAACGGCTGCCGGGTGCCGCGGCCGCCGGACGAGCCGGGTGGCCGTCCGCCGAAACCGGCCTAGCGCGGGACGGGAGACGGGTCCGGCGGTCGGCGGCGTAGGCTCGATACCGTCCGGTACCCCAGTGAGGACTGGAACATGACGACCTTGCCTGCTGCCGCTCGCGCCGCCACCCACCGCCCGGGCCGGTTGCGGGTCGGTGTGATCGGCGCCGGCCGAGTCGGCGCGGTCCTTGGCGCGGCGTTGCGGTACGCCGGTCACGACGTCGTCGGGGTCTCGGCTTCCTCTCGGGCCTCCCGTCGCCGGGCGGATGCGCTGCTACCGGAGGTGCCGGTGGCCCGCCCCGACGAAATCGCGCCGAATGTCGACCTCCTTCTTCTTGCGGTGCCAGACGACGTGCTGCCCGGCCTTGTCCGGGGGTTGGCCGCGTCGGATGCGTTGTCGGCAGGCGGTTTCGTCGTCCACACCAGTGGGCGGTACGGCGTGGATGTGCTGGAACCGGCGACCAAGCGGGGGAGCCTGCCGCTCGCCCTACATCCGGTGATGACCTTCACCGGCACAGCCGTGGATCTGGACCGGCTCCGCGGCGTCTGCTTCGGGGTGACCGCGCCCGACGTGCTGCGTCCCGCTGCCGAGACCCTGGTCTTGGAGATGGGAGGTGAGCCGGTCTGGATCGCCGAAGCAGTGCGCCCGCTCTACCATGCGGCGCTGTCCTACGGCGCGAACCATCTGGTCACTCTGGTGGCCTCGGCGATGGATCTCCTGCGCGCCTCCGGTGTTGGCGACCCGCAGCGCCTCCTCGGTCCGTTGCTCTCGGCGGCCCTGGACAATGCGTTGCGGTACGGTGACCGCGGCCTCACCGGGCCGGTGCCCCGCGGCGATGCGGGAACCCTCGCGGTGCATCGGGCTGTGATCAGCGCGATTGATCCACAGATTGCCGGCGTCTACACGACACTTGCCCGGCTGGCCGCTGACCGGGCGCTTGCCAGCGGCCTGCTCGACCCGCAGGACGGCGAGCGGCTTCTCGACGTCCTTGGATCGGATCACATCGGTGACGCGACCGAGGAGGATCAGTGATCGCCACCGGTCACGGAGGAGCGGAGCGTCGGACGACCGCGGGAGACGGCACGGCCCGGCCGGTGGTGGCCCGCACGATCGGCGAGCTTCGGGCCGCGCGGGCCGCGCTGACCGGCCCGGTCGCCTTCGTCCCGACCATGGGGGCGTTGCACGACGGGCACCGGTCGTTGCTCCGCATTGCCCGCCACCACGGCGACCACGTCGTGGTGAGCATTTTCGTCAACCCCCTGCAATTCGGTCCGGCGGAAGATTTCGACCGTTACCCGCGGACCCTGGATGCCGACCTCGCGATGTGCGCAGCCGAGGGGGTCGATCTCGTCTTCGTCCCACCGGCGGCGGAGATGTACCCCAGTGAGCCGCAGGTGCGCGTCTCCGCCGGCCCGCTCGGCGAGCGGTTCGAAGGCTCCGTCCGGCCCGGTCATTTTGACGGCGTCCTGACCGTGGTGGCGAAACTCTTTCAGCTCGTTCAGCCGGATGTCGCGGTGTTCGGCCGCAAGGACGCCCAGCAGCTCGCGCTGGTCCGGCGAATGGTCGCCGACTTGAACCTGCCCGTGCAGATCATCGCCGCGCCGACTTTCCGCGAACCCGACGGGCTGGCCGCGTCGAGCCGCAACCGGTATCTCACGGACGCCGACCGAGCCCAGGCCCGCGCGTTGCCGACCGCTCTGACCACCGCCGCTGCGGTCGCCGCCGCCGGCGGGCCGCCGTCCGAAATGATCGAGATGGCCCGGAAAGTGCTGGCCGACGCGGCGGTAACGCTCGACTACGTGGCCGTGGTCGACGAGGCGACGTTCGACGAGATCGACGACGCGGAGTGGTCGCAGCGGGGCGAAGGGCTGTGCATCGCGGCGATCCGGGTCGGCGGAACTCGACTGATCGATAACATGCCGATGCGGAAGGCGGACTGACGATGCTGCGGACGATGCTGCACGCCAAAATCCATCGAGCGACGGTGACCCGGGCCGACCTCCATTACGTCGGCTCAATCACCCTTGATCTCGATCTGATGGAGGCCGCCGACATCCTGCCCGGCGAATTGGTCGCTGTCGCCGATATCAACAACGGCAACCGGCTGGAGACGTACGTCATCGCCGGAGAGCGGGGTTCGGGGGTTGTCGGGATAAACGGCGCGGCGGCGCGGTTGGTGCATCCCGGTGACCTAGTGATCATCATGTCGTATGTGCAGCTGCCCGATGCAGAGGCCCGCCGGCACCATCCTCGCGTTGTGTTCGTTGACGCGGAGAATCGGATCATCGGCACGGGAACCGACCCGGCTGAACCGCTTCCAGGCTCCGGTCTCTTGAGCGGACACCACACGTGATCCTCGCTCCTTCGGTTGCCCGGTTGGCTGGCCGCGCGCCGGTCGCACCCAAGCCCCACTCGCCACGTGATCGCGGTGTTCCGGAGGTCACCCTCGACGGCACGCTGGCGCCCGGCACACCGGAGCCCCTCTTACCGGAGCCCGCCACGCTGGCGCCCGGCACCCCGGCGCCCGGCACACCGGAGCCCCTCTTCTTGCCCCGCAGGCTGCGGGCCGCCAGGCCGAGCTGGTCGATTCGCGGGGACGTCGTCGTGGTCGGCAGCGGTGTTGCCGGGCTGATGGTTGCGCTGCGGCTCAGCCGGTTCGCGCGGGTCCTGGTGGTGACCAAGGCCCGGGTCGACGCCGGGGCCACCCGGTGGGCCCAGGGCGGGATCGCGGCCGCACTCGGCCCCGGGGATACCCCCGAGCAGCACTTGGCCGACACCCTCGCGGCCGGCGCTGGTCTGTGCGTGGAAGAAGCCGTCCGGGTGTTGGTCAATGAAGGGCCGGACGTCGTCCGTGAACTCGCCGAGCTGGGCGCCCGCTTCGACGTCGAGCCGAACGGCGACTTCGCGCTCACCCGGGAGGGCGGCCACCTGCGCCGACGGATCGTGCACGCCCGGGACGCCACCGGCGCGGAGATCGAACGAGCATTGATAGCTGCCGTCCGGTCCAACGACCGCATCCAGCTCATCGAACATGCCCTGGCGCTGGACCTGCTGCCCGCGGACGACGGCCGGATCTGCGGGGTGAGTTTGCATGTCCTGGGCGAGGGCAGGCCGGACGGCGTCGGTGCCGCGGTCGGCCGCGCTGTCGTGCTCGCGACCGGGGGTCTCGGCCAGGTGTTTGCCGCCACCACCAACCCGCCGGAGGCAAGCGGTGACGGTGTGGCGATGGCGTTGCGGGCCGGGGCGGAGATCGTGGATCTGGAGTTCGTGCAGTTCCACCCGACCGTGCTCTGGCTAGGCCCGGATGCCCGCGGTCAGCTTCCGCTGATTTCCGAGGCGGTGCGCGGCGAAGGCGCGGTGCTCATCGACGTCACCGGCGAGCGGTTCATGGACGGCGTCCATCCGCTGGCCGAGCTTGCCCCGCGGTACGTCGTGGCGCGGGCGATCGTCGAGCGGATGCGGGCAACCGGAGCTGATCATGTCCTGCTGGACGCCCGCCGCGTCCCCGGCTTCGAGCGCCGGTTCCCGACGATTGCGGCCGCCTGCCGGCGGTTCGGCGTCGATCCGGTTACCACCCCGATTCCCGTCGCACCGGGCGCGCACTACGCCTGCGGCGGTGTGCGGACCGACCTGCGGGGCCGGACCACCGTCCCCGGGTTGTACGCCTGCGGCGAGGTCGCCGGCACCGGGGTGCACGGCGCCAACCGCTTGGCGTCGAACAGCCTGCTGGAGGGTCTGGTCTTCGCCGCCCGCGTCGCCGACGATCTCTCAGGCGGCTTGCCTCGGGCGGCCGACCCTGCCGAGAGGGAAGACGAGAAGGTCACCGGCTTGCTGGCAGCAGGTGCGGCCCGCCGGATCCGGCTGGCCATGACCGACGGGGTGGGTGTGCTGCGCGACGCGGACGGCTTGGCAGTCGCCGGTGAGCGGTTGGCGGCCGAGTGGACGCCGGATCTCGCCAGCCTCCCAGCCGAGGCCGCACCGGAACCGGAGAGCTGGGAGGCGACGAATCTGCACGCGGTCGCCAGCGTGCTGACCCGGGCCGCGTCGTTGCGCACTGAGAGCCGAGGGTGCCACTGGCGTGCGGACTACCCGGAGACGTCGTCCCGGTGGCATGGTCACCTGGTGAGCGTGCTGAACGCCGACGGCATGGTGGTGACACGGTTCGAACCACGCGGAACACCGGAGGCGGGATGACGCACGCCATGCCTGCGCCGGTACGCCTACCGGCCGACATCGTGCAGCGCCTCGTCGACGCCGGCCTCGATGCCGACCACGTGCACGCTGTGATTCACGCCGCCCTGCAAGAGGATCGCGGCGGGGGCGTTGACGTGACGAGCGTCGCCGTCGTCCCCGCCGATCAGCGGGCGGTGGCGGACGTGGTTGCCCGGGCCGCCGGGGTGATAGCGGGGCTGCCGATTGCCGCGGCAACGTTCGTCGTGGCCGGTGACGATCAGGTCGAGGTCGAGTTCCTGGCCGCGGACGGCGAGCAGGTGCCGGCGGGGGCGCGGCTACTCACGGTGTCTGGTCCGGCGCGGTCCCTCCTGACGGCGGAGCGCACCGCGTTGAACTTCCTGGCTCACCTCTCCGGCATTGCCACCGCGACGGCCCGCTGGGTCGCCGAAATTGCCGGGACGGGTGCGGTGATTCGCGATACGCGGAAGACCACGCCCGGATTGCGGATGCTGGAGAAATACGCCGTCCGATGCGGCGGGGGTGAGAATCACCGGATGTCGCTCGCCGACGCTGCGCTCATCAAGGACAACCACATCATGGCTGCCGGGGGGATTTCCGAGGCGTTCGCGCGAGTCCGGGCGATGTTTCCCGAGGTTCCGGTGGAAGTGGAATGTGACACCCTGCCGCAGGTTGCGGAAGCCGTGCGCGCCGGAGCGCAGCTTGTACTCCTCGACAATATGCCTCCCGCGATGGTGCGTCAGGCGGTTGCCATGGTTCGTGACCTTGGCGCCGCCGGCCGCTGCCGCCTTGAAGTGAGCGGCGGACTGACGCTTGCCCAGGCGCGCGCCGTCGCGGAGACCGGTGTGCAGTACCTCGCGGTCGGGTCGATTACCCATTCAGCGCCGGTCCTTGACGTAGGGCTCGATTTTCGGGCTGTGGGCAGCGGCCCGCCGGCCGTCGGTTGACCTCGCGCAAAACTCCGGGAGCCACGGTGTTGCTTGTCATTGATATCGGGAATACGCACACGGTTCTTGGCCTGTTCAGCGGTGACACGCTGGTCGACCATTGGCGCGTGGCGACCGATGCCCGCCGTACCGCCGACGAACTTGGATTTCTCATCCGTGGCTTGCTGGGTCAGGCGCGCCGCGCGGACGGCATCACCGGGGTGTCATGCTGCTCGACCGTTCCGGCCGCCTTGCGTGAAGTGCGCACGATGAGCGCACGCTGGTTTCCGGACGCGCCGCTCGTCGTGGTCGAACCGGGAATTCGCACCGGCGTACCGGTGCTCTACGACAATCCGCGGGAGGTGGGGGCCGACCGGATTGTCAATACGCTGGCGGCATTCACACTGCACGGCGGTCCTGCGATCGTCGTGGATTTCGGGACGTCGACCAATTTCGACGTCGTCTCGGCGCGCGGGGAGTTCCTTGGCGGGGTGTTGGCGCCCGGTATTGACATCTCCATCGACGCATTGGCGTCCCGGGCGGCGCAGCTGGTGAAGGTGCAGGTCGCGAAACCCCGGTCGGTCATCGGCAAGAACACGGTCGAGGCCTTGCAGGCCGGGATCGTTTACGGTTTTGCGGCGCAAGTTGACGGAATCGTCACGCGAATCGCGGAGCAGTTGCCGAGCCGCCCGGTGGTCATTGCCACCGGCGGCCTCGCGCCGGTCGTCCTGGATGAATGCCGTACCGTCGATGTCCACGATCCATGGCTGACACTCACGGGTTTACGGCTCATCTTCGAGCGCAATGTCCCCGAGTAGTCCGATCCCCCCGGTCCGATACCCTGCGCTCTGTGACCAGTCACAGCCAACCACTCGAGCCGGACGATTTCGACGTCCCGGAGCAGTTTCGGGTCCGCCGGGAAAAGCTTGCGCGGATCCGCGCGGAGGGCCTGGATCCGTATCCGGTCGGCTTTCCCCGGACCGCCTTTATTGCAGAGATTCGCGCGGCGTACGGCGATCTGCCGCCCGATACCTTCACCGGTCAACACGCCTCGATCGCCGGGCGGTTGATGCTGTCCCGGATCGGCGGCAAACTCTGCTTCGGCGTGCTGCGGGATGGTTCCGGTGACCTGCAAATAATGCTCTCGGCACAGAAGGTGGGTGACCGCGCGCTGGCGCTCTGGAAGAGCCTTGTCGATCTCGGCGATCACATCGGCGTGCACGGTGAGATCATCACCTCGCGGAGCGGCGAGTTGTCGATTCTCGCCGACTCGTGGTCGTTCACGAGCAAGGCGCTCCGGCCGTTGCCGGAGAAGCACAAGGGTTTGACCGATCCCGAGGCGCGGATTCGCCGTCGGTACGTCGATCTCATCGTGAATTCCCGGGCGCGGTCGATGGTCCACATCCGTGCCGCCGTGTTGCGCTCCCTCCGGGACACTCTGAGCCGGCGCGGATACCTCGAGGTCGAGACCCCTGTCCTCCAGCTGGTGCACGGAGGCGCGGCTGCGCGGCCGTTCCGCACCCATCTCAATGCCTTCGACCTGCCCTTGTATCTGCGGATCGCCCTCGAGCTGCCGCTCAAACGCCTGGTCGTCGGCGGCTTGGAACGCGTCTACGAAATCGGCCGGGTCTTTCGCAACGAAGGGGTCGATTCGTCGCACAGCCCGGAATTCACCGAACTGGAGGCGTACGAGGCCTACGGTGATTACGACACGATGGCTGACCTCGTTCGTGAGCTCGTACTTGACGCGGCGAAGGCAATCGACGCGGTTCAGGTGCTGGGTTCATCCGGTGATGTCATCGATCTGGCCGGTCCGTGGCGCACCGTCACGGTGCATCAGGCGGTCTCCGAGGCCGTCGGTGAAGAAATCACCGTCGACACCCCGGCTGCGGTGCTCCATCAGATCGCGGCGCGATACAACGTACCGGTTCCTCCGGCGGCGGAGCATGGCGAGGTTGTCTGCGAGCTCTTCGAGAAGGTCGCCCAGCCGGCGATCGTCCAGCCGACATTCGTTCGTGACTTTCCGGCTTCCGTTCGCCCATTGGCCCGGCCGCATCGGACGGATCCTCGGCTGGCCGAAGCGTGGGATCTCATCATCAACGGCATAGAGCTGGCCCCGGCCTACTCCGAGCTTGTCGATCCGGTCGAGCAGCGCCGGCGGTTGACCGAGCAGTCGGTCCGTGCCGCCGGTGGAGATCCGGAGGCAATGCAATTGGACGAGGATTTCCTGCAGGCCCTGGAGTACGGCGCGCCGCCGATGGGCGGGTTGGGGCTTGGGGTGGACCGCCTGCTGATGCTGCTCACCGGATCGGGTATCCGGGACGTCATCCTCTTCCCCCTCGTCCGGCCCGAATAGGAGGGACGGTGGACACCGACGCCGCGTCGTCGCCGACAGCTGCTGGGACGCCTGGCTTGCCGGCGCCCGACACCACGAACTCCGCGGGGACTCAGGCCGGCGACGTGCAGATCCGTAAGGCGCGGACTGCCGACGTCAAGGGCATTCGGCGGATTCTTGACACGTATGCGCCGCAGGGGGTGCTGTTGGACAAGGCCATGGTCACCCTCTACGAGGACATTCAGGAATTCTGGGTGGCGGATCTGCACGGCAGTGTGATCGGTTGTGGCGCGTTGCACGTCATGTGGGAGGATTTGGCGGAGGTTCGTACGCTCGCCGTGGAGCCGTCGTGGCGTGGACGCGGCATCGGCCACCGTCTTCTTGAGCGTCTGCTGACGACCGCGCGGGAGCTGGGGGTTCGTCGGGTCTTCTGCCTCACGTTTGAAGTTGATTTCTTCGCGGCGCACGGATTTGTCGAGATTCAAGGCTCGCCGGTCCCGCCGGAGGTCTATGAGGAGCTGCTCCGCTCATACGACGAGGGGGTCGCGGAGTTTCTTGATCTCGAGCGCGTGAAGCCCAACATCCTCGGCAACCACCGAATGCTCTGTTATCTGGCCTAGGACCGGACGTTATCTGACGCAGGAGCGGGTGCCGTTATCCCGCCGAGGGCTGGAGGCCTGTGCGCCAGGTCGAGGACCGCTGACCCCCGTGCGCGGAGCACGCCGGGTGCCACCCTGGCCCGGTTCGGCGGACGGACATTTTCCGCGGGATCTCGAGCCGGCGGTGCCGCGTATTCGGGATGTCGACGCCGTCGAGCGCATGCCGTAACACTCGGGAAACAGCACCTGAAGATTTGCCGTGTTTTCCGTCGAAGGCCGAAACCGCCACCGTGTGGTGCTGGGACGCCGCTCTGCGGCACCCTGCGCGTCGCAATGGACTGAAACCGGGCGCATGGGTCGTTGCGGACCGGGAAGAATGTCGTCAATACCGGAAACGGCGACGGTGGTATTTGCATTGTGCGGCGATTTCGGGTATTAGTTGCATCGTTCGGTGAGCAGTCGAGTCGAGAAGGGACAACGTACGTGGCACGTCAAGAAGTGGTAACTCTGGTCGATGACCTCGACGGGAGCGCCGCAGAAGAAACCATCCGGTTCGGCCTGGATGGTGAAACCTACGAGATCGATCTGAGCCGCAGCAATGCCCGCAAATTGCGGGACGCGCTCGCGCCGTACATCAACGTGGCGCGCCGGGTGCGGGGACGCGGACCGGCGGCCGGGCGCCGCGGTCGCCGGAAGGCGGCTGCCGCCGCGCCGCGGAAGCGGGCTGCAGCGAAGAAGACCACGACGCGTGGCCGTCGTACCAGCCGTACGACGGCAGCCGCCTCCGCCGCGGACATTCGCGCCTGGGCCAAGTCGAAGGGCATTCCGGTGAACGAGCGCGGGCGTATCTCAGCTGAGGTGATCGAGGCGTACAACGCCGCGCACTGAGGTAACGGAATCTTTCGCGTTGACGGTGGCCTCGCAATTGCGGGGCCACCGTTATTTCATGCGATTTCCGCAGCGGCGGCGACCGGCCAGGGCGCCTCTCATCATCGCGCGTGCGCGGCCGCCCTCAGGTGAGGCCACCGTCATGTGATTCGGTACACCGCTCGGGCCGGCTGTCTGTCGCGGCGTGACGAGCGTTGTCCGGCCCGCCGCCTTTCGGCCGTGACGAGCGTTGTCCGGCCCGCCGCCGCGGCGTAACGAGTGGTTGTCCGGCCCGACGTTTCGGCATTGCCGTGAGGACTCCGGGCCCGAACCGTTCCCCGGAGTGATCGTCGGCCCGTCACCGTGGTCGGTCGGGCCGAATGCCGTGTCGGTCAACGTGCGATCGGTTGTTCGCTGCGAGCGCAATCAGCGATCCGGAACATGCCGGCGCTCGTATCTGTTGGCAAAAAGCGACGACATGCTGCGCCTTGTCAGCGGGCTGCCCGCGAGTGATTCATCAGGTCCATTCGGCGTTGGGCGAAATGGTGAGAAGAATCGGCACCGCCGCCGTGCGAGGAGCTCGGGGACGTCCGAGGACCGGGATAGCATGCAAGTGAGACGAGCGCGGTCGTCGTCCGGCCGCGCACGAGGAGCGATGGCGAGATGTTCGAGCGGTTCACCGACCGAGCCCGGCGAGTGGTTGTGCTCGCGCAAGAAGAAGCGCGCATGCTCAACCACAATTACATCGGCACTGAACACATCCTTCTTGGCCTGATTCATGAAGGTGAGGGAGTCGCCGCAAAGGCGCTGGAGAGCCTCGGCATCTCCCTGGAGGGTGTCCGCCAGCAGGTCGAAGAGATCATCGGCCAGGGGCAGCAGGCGCCTTCCGGTCACATCCCGTTCACGCCGAGAGCCAAGAAGGTTCTCGAACTCAGCCTCCGCGAGGCGCTGCAGCTCGGCCACAACTACATCGGCACCGAGCACATCCTGCTCGGCCTGATCCGGGAAGGTGAGGGAGTCGCCGCCCAGGTTCTGGTCAAGCTGGGCGCCGACCTCAACCGGGTCCGCCAGCAGGTCATCCAATTGCTCTCCGGTTACCAGGGCAAGGCGGAGGCGACTGCCGGAGGCCCGGCGGAGGGCACTCAGTCGACGTCCCTCGTTCTCGATCAATTCGGCCGCAACCTCACGCAGGCGGCCCGCGAGGGCAAGCTCGACCCGGTGATCGGACGGGAGAAGGAAATCGAGCGGGTCATGCAGGTGCTCTCCCGGCGTACCAAGAACAATCCGGTTCTCGTCGGTGAGCCCGGCGTCGGCAAGACGGCCATCGTCGAGGGGCTGGCTCAGGCGATCGTCAAGGGCGAGGTGCCGGAGACCCTGAAAGACAAGCAGCTGTACACGCTCGACCTGGGTGCGCTGGTCGCCGGCAGCCGGTACCGCGGCGATTTCGAGGAGCGGCTCAAGAAGGTGCTCAAAGAGATCCGCACCCGCGGCGACATCGTCCTGTTCATCGATGAGCTGCACACCCTCGTCGGCGCCGGCGCCGCCGAGGGTGCGATTGACGCGGCCTCCATCCTCAAGCCGATGCTGGCCCGCGGCGAGCTGCAGACCATCGGGGCGACGACGCTCGATGAGTACCGCAAGCACCTGGAGAAGGACGCCGCCCTCGAGCGGCGGTTCCAGCCGATCCAGGTCAATGAGCCGTCACTAGCGCACACCATCGAAATTCTGAAGGGCCTGCGTGATCGGTACGAGAGTCACCACAAGGTCACCATCACCGACGGCGCCCTGGTCGCGGCCGCGCAGTTGGCTGACCGGTACATCTCGGACCGCTTCCTGCCGGACAAGGCCATCGACCTCATCGATGAGGCCGGGTCACGGCTGCGGATCCGCCGGATGACCGCGCCGCCGGACCTGCGGGAATTCGACGAGAAAATCGCCGCGGTTCGGCGCGAGAAAGAGAGCGCGATCGACGCGCAGGATTTCGAGAAGGCCGCGGCGCTCCGCGACAAAGAAAAGCAGCTCCTTGCCGCGAAGGCGCAGCGGGAGCGGGAGTGGAAAGCCGGTGACATGGACGTCGTCGCGGAGGTCGACGAGGACCTCATCGCCGAGGTTCTCTCCGCGGCCACCGGGATTCCGGTCTTCAAGCTCACCGAAGAGGAGACGGCCCGGCTCCTGCGGATGGAAGAAGAGCTGCACAAGCGGGTGATCGGCCAAGACGAGGCCATCAAGGCGCTGTCGCAGGCGATCCGGCGTACCCGCGCCGGGTTGAAAGACCCGAAGCGGCCGGGTGGTTCGTTCATCTTCGCCGGACCATCCGGGGTTGGGAAGACCGAGCTCTCCAAGGCGCTCGCCGAATTCCTGTTTGGTGACGAGGATTCGCTCATCCAGTTGGACATGAGCGAATTCATGGAGAAGCACACGGTGTCGCGGCTCTTCGGTTCCCCGCCTGGATATGTCGGGTACGACGAGGGCGGGCAGCTGACCGAGAAGGTGCGCCGCAAGCCGTTCTCCGTCGTCCTCTTCGACGAGGTGGAGAAGGCCCACCCGGACATTTTCAATTCGCTCCTGCAAATTCTCGAGGACGGACGCCTCACCGACGCCCAGGGGCGGGTCGTCGATTTCAAGAACACGGTCATCATCATGACGACCAACCTCGGCACCCGCGACATCGCCAAGGGCTTCAACATGGGGTTCTCCAAGGAGAACGACACCCAAGGCAGTTACGAGCGGATGCGGGCCAAGGTGCAGGACGAATTGAAGCAGCACTTCCGGCCCGAATTCCTCAACCGGGTGGACGACATCATCGTCTTCCACCAGCTCACCGAGGACGAGATCGTCAAGATCGTCGACTTGATGATCGCGAAGGTGGACGAACGGCTGCGCGATCGCGACATGTCCATCGAGCTCACCCCGGCGGCGAAGGCGCTCCTCGCCCAGAAGGGGTACGACCCGGTGCTCGGCGCACGGCCGTTGCGGCGGACCATCCAGCGCCTGGTCGAGGATCCGGTCAGCGAGAAGATTCTCTTCGGTGAATTGCGGCCCGGTCACATCATCGTGGTCGATGCGGAGAACGTGGGGACGCCGGACGCCCGGCTCACCTTCCGCGGCGAACCGAAGCCGGCCGCCGTGCCGGAGACCGCGGTGGTTGGCTCCGAGCCGGAGCAACCGACGACGAACCGCTGACGGTACGCCGGCCGGGCCTCGCGGCGGCGGTTGCTACGTCGCATCGGCTGTTGCCGGCCCGAGCTGGTAGCGGCCTCCCGGTGCGCAGGACACGAGCCCATCGGACACAAGGCTGGCCAGCGCCCGCCTGCGCTGGGTTGGGTCCGGCCAGGCGCGGGCCAGGTCCGCGGTGCTGACGGGATGCGGGTATTCCCGAAGCGCCGCCAGGAGCGCGCCACGGGCCTGCCGATCGCTGCCGGTGTACGGCGCCCGGGGTCGGCGTGTGCCGGCTGGCCGACCGGCCCGGTGCCACGCGCAGTCCGTGGTGAGGGGACAGCGGGCACAGCCGGGGCTGCGGCTGGTGCAGATGAGCGCGCCGAGTTCCATGAGCGCCACGGAGAACTGCGCGGCGCGGTCGGCATTCTTGGGCAGCAACGCGTCGAGGCTTCGGTGCTCGGCGGCCCGGGGAGTGCCGGTTGGGTGTGGCACGCCGGTGAGGAACCGAGCGAGGACGCGCCGCACATTCGTGTCGAGGACGGCGACGCGGCGGCGGTAGGCGAACGCGGCGACCGCCGCCGCGGTGTAACGGCCGATTCCCGGGAGCGTGGCGAGGACGCCGGGCTCATCGGGGACGATCCCACCGAACCGATCCACGATCGCACGTGCCGCTTGGTGCAGCCAGAGCGCGCGTCGCGGATAACCGAGCCGGCCCCACGCCCGCACGGCGTCCGCTGGAGTGGCGGCGGCCAGCGATTGCGGCGTCGGCCACCGGGCCGTCCACACCGCGTAAACCGGCAGTACGCGGCTGACCGGCGTTTGCTGCAGCATCACCTCGCTCACGAGGACCTGCCAGGGCGTCACGTCCGACCGACGCCATGGCAGGTCGCGGCGGCCGTGCCGGCGGTACCACGCGAGCACCCGGTGGACCACGCGCTGCGCCGGAGCCTGCGTCAGATCCGATAAAGCCGCACGCCTGCCTCGTGGGTCTGGACCCGCGCTCCCCGTGATGAGCCGGGTCGAAGCGGCGCCCGGCCGGGTCTGGGCGGGAGTGTTCCTTCGCACGGCGAAACTCCCTTGCCGCCGGGTGGATCCGCGACGTGATGTCGGACGTCGAGCGTAACCGGACGCCCTGCCCGGTTAAGAATCGGCTCTTCCCGGACGACAGGAAGGGCAGATCGCGCGGCGCGCTGGAGCTCAGCAGCCGTGAGCACCAAGCCGGAATTTGATCAGTCGCGAGGAGCTTCGTGACGACTGCGCGTGACGCTGAGCCCCTGCCCGCCGGTGTGCTGCTCGTCGAGGACTCGGGGGTCGAGCGGCGTTTCCTGCGGACGGCGTTGAGCGCCGAGCCCGGGGTTGCCGTCGTGGGTGAGGCTCGCAATGCCCGGGACGCGCTCGCGCTGGTCGACCGGCTCAGACCGGCGGCCATTCTGCTCGATCTCGATCTTCCTGGTGAGACGGCAATCGAACTGATCGAACGGGTGATGGCGACGTCGCCGACGCCGATCCTCGTGTACACCGCCAACCGGGACGACGACCGGGCGGCGCGCGCTCTCGCGGCCGGCGCGGTCGAGGTGGTGGTCCGGCCCCGCGCGGGTGAGGCTGACCGGGCCGAATACGCGGAGGCGATGCGCCGCGAGGTGCGGGTCGCTGTCCGGGTCCGGGTCATCACCCATCCGCTCGGGAAGCTCAAGGCCCGCGGCCTCGGCCAGGCCAACGGCACGCCGGCGCAGCCGCCGCACCGGACCGTGCCGGCGCAGACGATCGACCTGGTCGCAATCGGCACGTCCACCGGGGGTCCGCAGGCGCTTGCGCAGGTGCTCGCGCAGCTGCCGGCCGATTTTCCCGCCGCGGTGGTCGTGGCGCAGCACATGGCGGATGGGTTCGTGGACGGTCTGGCGGGCTGGTTGGCGAGCGTCTGCCCGCTGCCGGTACTCATTGGGACACCGAACAGCCGATTGGCTCCCGGGACGGTCACTCTTGCCCCGGGCGGCCACAACCTCGTCGTCCGGGAACGGCTCCGGGTGGACATCGAGCCGCCGCCGCCGACGCAATTTCACGTTCCCGGCGTTGACCCGCTGTTCCTCAGCGTCGCTGAGCACGTCGGACCACGCGCCGTCGGCGTTCTGCTCACCGGAATGGGCCGGGATGGGGCGCTCGGCCTCAAGGCCATGCACGACGCAGGCGCGGTCACCATTGGCCAGGATGAGGAATCCAGCGCAGTCTGGGGAATGCCCGGCGCCGCGGTGGCGCTGGGCGCGGTGCAGCGGCAGCTGCCGCTGTGGGAGATCCCGAGTGTCCTGGTGGCGTTGGTGCGGGGCGACGACACTGGAGGCGCCCCGTGAAACCCACGCTGAGCGACGCAGAATTCGCCGCGTTGGCGGCGATTCTCGAAGACCTCACCGGCCTGGTGCATGACGAGGCCCGCCGCGACGCGCTTGCCTTCGCGGCAGCGGCCTGCCGGGAGGCCGCCGGTATTCCGACCTTCGGCGAATTCCTGCACCTGCTGGGTTCGGAGGACGGCGAAGCCGTGCGTCAGCGGCTCATCGACGCGGTCACGATCCAAGAGACGCATTTCTTTCGCAATCCACCGCAAATTCGCGCGCTGCGCACCCACGTTCTGCCGGAATTGATCCGGACGGCGACCGCTGCTGACCGGCCGCTCGTCGTCTGGAGCGCGGGGTGCTCGACCGGGGAGGAACCCTACACGGTCGCCATGCTGGTCCGTGAGCTGCTGCCGAATGCGACGCCTGACCGTATTCGCATCCTCGGGACGGACATTTCGTCAGCGGCGTTGGATGCCGCCCGCCGGGCGCGTTATGGCCCGCGTGCGGTGCAAATGGCCGAACCGGTGGACGTCGCCCGCTGGTTCACTCGGGTCGGTGAGGAGTACGTCGTCCGTGACGAGGTCCGTGAGCTCGTGGAATTTCAACGGCATAATCTCGTCCGCGATCCGCCGCCGTTTGAACCGGGCAGTGTCGACCTGCTGCTCTGCCGCAATGTCACCATCTATTTCCGCCGGCAGACCACAAAGGCTTTGATGCGCCGGTTGCATGACGTACTCCGCGAGGGGGGCTATTTGTTCCTTGGCCACGCGGAGACCCTCTGGCAGATGACCGACGCCTTCACCCTCGTCACTCTCGGGGATGCTTTCGTTTATCGGCGGCTGCCGCCGGAGCACGACGGTGAACGACGGATTCTCCCGCAGCGCCGAACCGGTGCAGAGCCGGTGCTGACCGAGCGGCGTCGGCGGACGGACCGGCGGAGCGGACCGGCGCATCGGGCGCGCCTGAGCGCCGTCGAACGCGCACCAGTCCGGTCCGGTGCCGGTCCGCGGCGGGACGGCGACAACGGCGCGGCCGATCTCCGGGTTCCACCGACAGCAGGCGATGCCCGGACCGCGGACTACCTTGCGGAGGCGCGCGGTGCATTGGCCGCCGGCCGGTACCAGGACGCCGTCCGGGCCGCGGGCGCCGTGCTGAAGGCGGAACCGCTGCTGGCCGAAGCGCATGTGATCCACGGTGAAGCGCTGGTGAATCTCGGCCGGGACGCTGAGGCAGTGCCGCAGCTCCGCCAAGCGGTGTACCTGGATCCTGATCACGCGCCGGCGCATCTGTTGCTCGCGGGCGCCCTGGAACGGCTCGGTGAGGCTGCGGCTGCCGGTCGGGCGTATCGGGCGGCCGCAGCGACCGTCCGCCGATTGCCGCCGGCGCGGGTCGCGGAATTCTTTGCCGGCCGGCAGGCGGAGGAGCTTGCCGCCGCGTGCCTCCGGCTTGCCCAGCAGGCGGAGCGGGCCGCGGCCCGCCAGCGGCATCCATAGCGGAAGCCGTTGGCGCAAAGCCGCCGGCGCAAAGCCGGGGGATCAAACCGTTGGGACAAAATCTTCCCCTCTGGTCACAAGGCCGGACGACGTCCCGCCGATGCACATGTCGTGAGCGGCTATGTGACGTTCCAGCTCGGTTCGCAGGAACTGGCCTGTCCGTTGCACGACGTGCGGGAAGTCGTCCGCTTGAACCGCATGCACACCCTGCCCGGGCTGAATGCCGGGGTCAGCGGGCTGTTGGAATTGCGTGGCTCCCCCCTCCCCGTGGTTGATGTCCGAACGGACGCGCAGAGCCGTGGTGATGTGCTCGTCTTGCAGGCCGAAACGCTCGGCGTCGTCGTCGATCGAGTGACCGGCGTGATCACCGATGATGTTCTGGTGCCGGCATCGGTGCGGCCCGAACGCCTGCCCGGCTACGTCCGGGACGTTCTGGTTGACGTGACCAGGGGCGAGCCGGTGCTCCTTGTCGACCTGCATGCTCTGGCGGCGGTGAGTGCCGGCTGATCCACAGGATCGGTCCGCCACAGTCCCGGCATAGACTGCTCCGGTCTGGAGGGGCGGACCGGTATCGTGCGGGCGAGAGATGTCTCTCCACGACCTGGCGGCTGACAACTCCTGGGCGGCCCGGCTGGTCCTGCAGCGCGGGATCGCCGCCGTTTACGTCATCGCGTTTCTGTCCGGCCTCGCGCAATTTCCCGCCCTGCTTGGTGAGCGGGGCCTTCTGCCGGTGCCGCGGTTCGTCCGGATCGCCGGCCGGCGACGGTCGCCGAGCATCTTCTGCTGGCACTACTCGGACCGGTTCTTCCGGCTGCTGGCCGCCGCCGGGGCGCTCATCGGTGTCACGGTAGTCGCCGGCTTGCCGCAATTGGGTCCGCCGTGGCTGCCCGCCGTCGGCTTCCTCGTCATGTGGGCGATCTATCTGTCGATCGTCAACGTCGGCCAGATTTTCTATGCGTTCGGCTGGGAGTCCCTGCTGCTCGAAGCCGGCTTCTTCGCGGCCTTTCTCGGCTCCGATTCGACCGCTCCGCCGTGGCCGGTCATCTACTGCTTCCGCTGGCTGGTCTTCCGGCTCGAATTCGGCGCCGGAATGATTAAGATGCGCGGCGATCCGTGTTGGCGGGATTTCACGTGTCTGTATTATCACCACGAGACGCAGCCGATGCCCGGACCGTTCTCGTGGTATTTCCATCGCCTGCCGAAAATCCTGCACCGCGTGGAGGTTGCCGCAAACCATTTCGCCCAACTGATCGTGCCGTTCGGCTTGTTCGCGCCGCAGCCGGCGGCGTCGATCGCGGCCGCGGTGGTCATCGTGACGCAATTGTGGCTGGTGGCCTCCGGCAACTTCGCCTGGTTGAACTGGCTCACCATCGTCCTGGCGTTCTCCGCGGTGGACGACGGTTTTCTCCACCTGCGCCATGCTCCGGCGTCGTCGCTCGGACCGGTGTGGTGGGTCGGTGTGGTCTGCGCCTTCACCGCGCTGGTCGTCGTCCTCAGCTATTGGCCGACCCGGAACCTGGTCTCCCGCCATCAATTGATGAACGCTCCATTCAACCGATTTCACCTGGTCAATGCGTACGGCGCGTTCGGGAGCATCACCCGCTACCGGGATGAAATCGTCGTTGAGGGCACGGACGCCGATCGCATCGACGCGTCCACCTCGTGGTTGGAGTATGAATTCAAAGGCAAGCCCGGTACGCCGATCCGCCGGCCCCGGCAGTACGCGCCGTACCACCTTCGCCTGGACTGGCTGATGTGGTTCGCGGCCATGTCGTCCCCGGAGCGGCACCCGTGGTTCGTCGCCTTTCTCGTCCGCCTCCTGGAGGGTGATCCCGCGACTCTCCGGTTGCTTGCCCGCAATCCGTTTCCGGACCGGCCTCCGCGGTATGTCCGCGCGCTGCTGTACCGCTATCGCTTCACGACGTGGCGGGAGCGCCGCCGCACCGGCGCCTGGTGGTCACGAGAGTTGCTCGGCACCTACACGCTGCCGCTTGCGCTCTACGGTCTTGGCGGTACGGCGCATGCGCGGGGCGGGGACCGGTAGGCTCGGCGGCATGTCCAGCAGACCAGTCCGGATCGGCGTACGGCTTGCCGCGGACCAATCCGGAGTGGGCCGTTCGCCGGCCACCGGCGAAGTGCCGCTGGATTTTCCCCGCGACTGGGTGGAATTCGTCGATCCGGCGGATCCGGAGCAGCTGTTCCGCTGCGACCTCACCTGGCTGACCTCGCGCTGGGCGTGCATTTTCCGCTCCGGGTGCCCGGGAATTGTCGCCGGTCGTCCGGACGACGGCTGCTGCACGCACGGGGCTTTCTATTCCGGGAGAGACGATGAGCGCCGGGTTCGGGAGGCCGCCCGCCGGCTGGATCCGTCCACCTGGCAGTACTTTCGGGCCGCCCGCCGGGGCATCTCCACCGTCGTCGACGGCAAGCGGCGGACCCGGATCGTCGATGGGGCGTGCATTTTTCTTAACCGGCCGGATTTTCCGGGCGGCGCGGGCTGCGCGCTGCACTCCTTGGCGCTGCGCACCGGTCGTCATCCGATGGAGACAAAGCCGGACGTGTGCTGGCAGCTGCCGATCCGCCGGACGTTTGAGCGAATCCGCCGTCCGGATGGGAGCCGGGTCTGGCTCGTGACCATCGGTGAATACGACCGTCGCGGATGGGGTCCCGGCGGCCTTGACCTTGACTGGTGGTGTACGTCGTCACCGTCGGCCCATCACGGATCCGTGCCGCTGTTCCGGGCGTACCGGAACGAGTTGACGGCACTGATGGGCGAGCCTGCGTACCGCGAATTGGCCCGGCACTGCGAACGGCGGCTTGCCGCATCCCAGCTCGTTGCCCCGCATCCGGCGGATCCCGTCAGACGACCGGTACCGGCTTCCGATGCCCGGCCGGCCGGGCGGCGAGGTCGACGAGCTGATGAAGGCGCCGGACCCCCCACCGCCAGAGCGGCGGGCAGCACAGGAGGATCAGCACGCCGGCGGTCGTCAACCCGGCAATGACGTATCCGGCGAGCTCAACCGGCGAAAGCCGGTACGTCAGGACGACGTGATGCGGCCGGCCGTCGTCCGGCAGGGGAATCCACATCATCCCGGGGCCGGCCAGGTAGCTGCGCGCGGGCCGGCCGTCGAGCGTCACCTGCCAGTCCGGCGCGCGCTGTTCCTTGACGAGCACGCCGTTGGCTGGACCGGTTACGTTGATGACACGGTGATCGGTGTTGACGACGTCATACCGGACGCCCGCACCGCCGGCGCCGGCCGTCTGAGGTTTGCCGGGATCCGGCCTGCCGGTGAGCAATTGGGCGAGCAGCCTGCTCTCGGCCGGCTGTCCGAATACGTCCGTGTGGTACGGCAGCGCGAGTCCGCTCCAGACCGAGCGGCCCGCACCCAGGACGCCGGACACCAGGACCGTCTTGCGTTGCGCTTTGAGCACCGGCTGTCCCCATGGCGCTAACGAAATTGCGGCCGAGACGACCCATTGATTCGTTCCGGCGTACGATGCCGGCCCGAAACCGTCGAGAATCGCGGCGTCGACGCCGGACATGCTGCCCGTCCAATCCCACGCCGGGCCGCGAATAACGGCGTTGTGCACGGATCGGACCGGGAGTGGATTGCCTGCCGTGCGGAGCAGTTTGGCGATGTCGCGGTCGTCCGCGCTGTCCGCGAAGAGCGTTCCGCCCTGCATGACGAATTCGCGCAGCAACGCGGCGTCCCGCTTCGGATGTGTCACCGCCGCGCCGTAAAGAACAACGGTGTCGACGTGGGCGAGCAAGGCACGGCTGACGTCATCAATACGGGCAGGGCCCTGCACCGGGATGAGCGTGTCGCTTCCGATGTCGGCATATGACAGCGCGCGGAGAAAGAGGTCGTAATGCCGGGTGTCGCCAATGACGAGCACAATGGGAACCCGCGTTGCGGAAACGATCGGCCGCGCTCTCGTGTAGCGGTAGCTGGACAGCACGGCGTATCGGGTGTCTTGCGCGAGAAGGGTGAAACGGCTGGGGTCGTCGTACATGCCGGTCGGTCCGGCGCCGGAGTCGGTGTCGATCCACTTGACGGCGTACCAGTCGAGGAGAAAATCACGCTCCGCCGCGGTGAAGGATGGTTTGACCAGGGCGGATTCCAGCCAGTACTGCCAGTCCAGGTGAAGGACGCCGTGGTCGTCGTAGCCACGGTCCTGCGGCGCATCGGAGTATTCGTTTATCCATTTCGTCACCGAGTCGGCGACTCCGGCAACCCGGAAATCCCGTTGCCCGGTGGCCTCTTCGGGGAAGACCGCGAGCCGGGCCTGCTGGGCGGGGATGTCGTTGCGTTTGACTTGTTTGGGGAGCAGCGGTCCGGTCACCGCGACCGCTGCTCCGACCGCTGCCGTCACGGTGGCCGCTGCGATTCCGCCGGCGAGAGCACGGGTGAGCCGACGACGCCACGTGCGGCGTACCCGATCGATTCGGTCACGGGTCAGTCGGACGGCGATGCCAACGGCCAGGCCGCAGACCACAGCGCAGCAGACGCCGGGGTAGACGAGGAGGTCGGTCGGTTGCAGGCCGTTTATGTAGTAGGGGAAACGGCGGTCCAGGTACCCGATGAATCCGTAGCAGAGAAACGGCAGCGTGCCGAGGGCAAAGAAAACCGCCAGCCGTAACGGATATCCGGCAAGCTGGTGGCGCCGCCGCCATCGAAGGTATCGGCGCAGTTCGGGGTGGTTCGCGCGGCCGGATATGTTCACCGTCCGGCTCGAACTCAGCCAGATAATGTCTTCTCCCAGGCTTTCCCGCGCTGACACACTGATCGCCGGAGCCCGGTGGAGTCGTGCGGCGAGGATGCCGACCATCAGGGTGACGGCCAGCGTGCCGGGCAGGAGCGCGTCGAGCGAATGGCCGGCGGGCCAGAGAACGAGCCGCCAATTCAGGGGCACCTCGAAATCCGTGAATGCGCTCTGGCTGCGCTTCTCCAGCACGAGCGGCAGGTAGAAGTACGCCGCCATCGCCAGCGGGACACCAGTCAGTCCGGCGGCCGTCGCGAATCGGACACCAATGGGCATCGTTGGCGACAGGAGCACCACACCCGCAACCGCCAGCAATCCAATTGCTCCGACTATGGGATGCGTGCCAAGCGCGGCCGCGAGAAAGCAACAGCACCCGAGGGCGGCGAACCGTCCCCCGCGGATTGCGAATCGTATCGCGCAGGCGAGCGCCGGGACGGCGAAGGCCAGCGCGGTGAAACGCGGATACAGGCCGAGGACGACGTTCTGCGACCAGACCGTCGGCGTCGCTGCGGTCAGCCCGCCCGCGCAGAGGGCGGCGAGCCGGCTGCCGATCGCGGCACGGACCGCCGCGTAGGTGCCGATGACGAGTAGCACGAGGGCCGAGGCGGTCACCAGATTCATCGCCGCCGGAAAAGACAGCTTTCCCAACCGTGCGACGGCGAGCAGAAGTACGTGGTAGCCGGGCGGGTAGCTTCCGGTGAAGGTCGGCTGACCGGAGTACCACTCGTAGTTCCACCAGATATGCGGCCAATTCTCCGCAAGGAACGTCACTTTCGACAGGTGCCCCATGGCGTCGTACCCCTTGGGGAACCCGGTGAAGGCATCCGCCCGCTTGCCGAGGAACAACACGATCGCGGCCAGGCCGACCGCCTCTCCGGTGGTGCGCAACCATCCGGTCAGCCGGACCAGCGGCCGGACCCACCCGCGGCCGCGGTCTGTGACGGCCGGCCCGCCGGTGACGCCGCCGGCGGGCGTGTCGCCGACGGCCCTGGTATCAGCGGCAGCTGCGCGAGGGATGACCGGCACACCGGTTGACTCGGTGTGCTGTGGCCGAGCCTTGATTTTTTGTCGGTGGTGGTCCTTAGGCTCCGGGTCATGTCGCGAACGGTGTATCGGTGTGTCGAATGCGGGTGGATGACGCCCAAATGGCTGGGGCGCTGCGGTGGTTGCCGATCGTGGGAGACACTGCAGGCCGAGGAGCCGGGGCGGCAATCGCGCAGTCACCGGGCACCGCCGGCACGACCCGCGGTGCCGATTGACGCGGTGGATGCATCCACCGCGCGACCGCTGCCGACCGGGGTCGGTGAATTCGACCGGGTTCTGGGCGGCGGCCTCGTTCCGGGCTCGGTTGTGCTGTTCGCCGGGGAGCCGGGCATCGGCAAATCGACCCTGCTGCTCGATGCCGCGGCGCGGTTCACCCGCCGGCACGGCACAGCGCTGTATGTGACTGCCGAGGAATCGGCCGGCCAGGTGCGGGCGCGCGCCGATCGGATCGGTGCGCTGGCACCGCGGCTCTATCTCGCGGCGGAGACGTCACTTGAGGCTGTGGAAGCGCAGGTCGCGGCGGTTCATCCGGCGTTGCTCATTGTCGATTCGGTGCAGACGGTCTGTGCGGACGGCGTGGACGGCACACCCGGCGGCGTCTCCCAGGTGCGGGAAGTGGCCGCCGCGATGATCCGGCTGGCGAAAAGCCATCAACTGACCGTCGTCCTGATCGGGCACGTCACCAAGGATGGTCTGATCGCCGGTCCCCGGTTGCTGGAACATGCGGTCGACGTCGTCCTTTCTTTCGAGGGTGACCGTACCGGCGGGCTCCGGTTGCTTCGTCCGGCGAAGAACCGGTTCGGGACCTGCGAGGATGTCGGCTGTTTCCGGCTCACCGCCGGCGGCATCGAGGAAATTCCCGATCCCAGCCTCCTTTTCGTGAGCGGTTCGCCGTCCGCCGCACCCGGCGTATGCGCCACGGTCGCGATGGAGGGCACCCGGCCGTTGGTGACGGAAATTCAGGCGCTCGTCGCCCCGTCGGCGCAGGCGGTGCCGCGGCGCTCCACCGCCGGGCTGGACGCCGCTCGGGTGGCGATGACGCTGGCGGTCGTCGAACGGCGGGCGGGCGTCGTGCTGGCCGGTCAGGACGTCTTCGTCGCGACGGTGGGCGGGGCTCGGATTCGGGAACCAGCCGGTGATCTCGCGTTAGTCCTGGCGGTGGCGAGTGCGGCGGCCGATCGACCGCTGCCGCCGGGACTCCTTGCGGTTGGCGAAGTCGGCCTCGCTGGTGAGATTCGGCCCGTGCCGGGATGGGGACGCCGGATCACGGAGGCTGGCCGCCTTGGCTTTCGCTGCGTCGTCGCGCCGGTTGGCGTTGAGGTTCCGCCGGACGGTCCGCAGGTCATCACGGCTCGTGACGTCCGGGAAGCGCTCCGGAGTGTTGCCCGGCTGGGCATTCGATCGGCCGCCGTCGACGCGGCGCTCGCAGGGTAGGTGCAGCGGTCGGGGGACGGACCGTGGTCTTGCGATCCAATGACCCGTCGTGATCTGCGGTTAGAATGTCGGCGACTTCGCACACGCCTTTGGGAGCCAGGTGGCAGCCAACGATCGACCTGACCGCAGCGACCGGGGCGCGGATGAGCGGCTGCGGGCCACGCTGGCTGCGATCGCCCCGGGGACGCAGATGCGCGACGCGCTCGAGCGGATTCTTCGTGGCAACACCGGTGCGCTCATCGTCCTCGGCTACGACAAGACCGTCGAGTCCATTTGCAGTGGTGGTTTCAACCTCGACGTCGAGCTCTCCGCTCCGCTGATGCGCGAGCTCGCGAAGATGGACGGCGCCATCATTCTCGACGAGAAGGCGACCCGCATCATCAAGGCCAACGTTCATCTCCAGCCGGATCCGTCAATCCCTACCAACGAGTCCGGCACCCGGCATCGGTCGGCGGAGCGGACCGCCCGGCAGACCGGTTTCCCGGTCATTTCCGTCAGCCAATCCATGCGGATCATTGCGCTGTACGTGGACGGCCGCCGGCACGTTCTCGATGAACCAAGCGCAATCTTGTCCCGGGCCAACCAGGCGCTGGCCACCCTCGAGCGCTACAAGCTTCGTCTCGACGAGGTTTCCGGCACGCTCTCGGCACTGGAAATCGAGGATTTGGTCACCGTGCGGGACGCGGCGGTCGTCGCCCAGCGGCTGGAAATGGTCCGGCGGATCGCCGACGAAATTCAGGGGTACGTCGTCGAGTTGGGCACCGACGGCCGCTTGCTCAGCCTGCAACTGGATGAATTGCTCGCGGGTGTGGAGCCGGAGCGCGACCTCATCGTGCGGGATTATCTGCCGGCAGCGGCCGGTAAGCGCGGCCGGAGTGTCGATGACGTGCTCCGGGATCTCGATGCGCTCACGCCTGAGGAACTTCTGGACCTCGGGACCGTCGCCCGGGTCATCGGGTGCGGCGGGACGGAGAATCTCGACAACCCGGTGAGTCCACGCGGTTACCGGCTGCTCGCGAAAATTCCACGGCTGCCGTGTGCGGTCATCGAGCGGTTGGTCGAACATTTTGGCACCTTGCAGAAACTCTTGGCGGCCAGTGTCGACGACCTGCAGGCCGTCGAGGGTGTCGGCGAGAGCCGCGCTCGCAGCGTCCGGGAGGGACTGTCCCGGCTTGCGGAATCGTCGATCCTCGAGCGATACGTGTGAGTTGCCGATGAGTTTCAACCTGCGCGCCCTGCTCACCGAACGTGCCGGCGAGAACTACGACCTGCACGGGCGTTACGTCAATCCACAGGTTCCCCGCGTCCTCAAGACACTCGGCTTCGACCGGATATACCAGCGCGCCGAGGGGTGTTACCTGTACGACGACGCCGGCAACCGCTACCTGGACATGCTTGCCGGTTTCGGCGTGCACGGCGTCGGCCGGAATCATCCGGTTGTGCGTCAGGCCCTGCACGACCTGCTGGACGCCGAACTGGCAGACATGGTGCAATTCGACGCCCCCTTGCTGGCCGGGCTGTTCGCCGAGCGGCTGTTGCAGAAGGCCCCCGGCTTGGACCGCGTTTTCTTCTGCAACAGCGGATCGGAGGCCGTTGAGGCGGCGTTGAAGTTTGCGCGGGCGGCGACCGGACGGCCGCGGATCGTATTCCTGGACCACGCTTACCACGGGCTCACCGCCGGCGCGTTGTCGGTGAACGGCGCCGAGGAATTCCGGAAGGGCTTCGGGCCGCTGCTCCCGGCGACGCCGATCGAGATCGGCGACCTCGATGCGCTCCGCCGGGAACTGAAGAAGGGGGACGTTGCCGCATTTCTCGTCGAACCGATCCAAGGCAAGGGCGTGCACATTCCGCCGCCCGGTTTTCTCGCCGCCGCCCAGCAGGAGCTGCGCCATTACGGTGCATTGCTCATCTGTGACGAGGTGCAGACCGGCATCGGCCGCACCGGCCGATTCTTCGGCTATGAGCACGAGGGCGTCGATCCGGACATTGTCACGGTGGCGAAGGCGCTCTCCGGAGGCTTCGTGCCGATCGGAGCGACCTTGGCGAAACGCGAGGTTTTCGACAAGGTCTTCTCCTCGATGGACCGGGTCTTTGTCCATGCCTCCACGTTCATGGGGAACGCGATGGCAATGACGGCCGGGCTGGCCACCCTTGCCATCGTGGAGGACGAGGGCTTGGTCGCCAACGCTGAGCGGATGGGTCACCTGTTGGTGGAATCGCTGCGGGCGGTCGCCTCCCGGTACGAGCTCATCGCCGACATCCGCGGCCGCGGTCTGATGATCGGCATCGAATTCGGCCGGCCGAAATCCCTGAAGCTCCGCGCGGGTTGGTCGATGCTGCAAGCCGCCCGTCGCGGCCTGTTCGCGCAACTCGTCGTCGTCCCGCTGTTCACCCGGCACCGGATCCTCACCCAGGTCGCCGGTGACCACATCGACGTCGTGAAATTGTTGCCCCCGCTGGTCATCAGCGAGACGGAAGTGAAGATGTTCGTTGACGCATTCGTCGACGTGATGGACGACGCACATACCGGCAGTGGCCTGCTCTGGGACTTCGGCCGGACTCTGGTCGGGCAGGCAATCCGCCGTTAGCGCGAATCCCTCGGGTGGCCGGAAGCCGCTCCGCGCCGCCGGGACGCCGGTGTCGTCGACGGCTCAGCCCGGCGGCCTCGCGTCGGCTGCGGCGCGGACCGCGGCCGGAAGCGCATCGAGAATCTGGTTGACGGCGGCGTCATCGTGCGCTGCGGAGACAAACCAGGCTTCGTACACCGACGGCGGCGGATGAACACCGCGGTCGAGAAGGGCATGGAAGAACGGCGGGTACCGCCACGCCTCCTGCCCGGTGGCCTGGGCGTAGTTGCGCACCGGCTCGGTCGTGAAGAAGACCGAGAACAGGTTGCCGGCCTGCTGCACCTGGTGCGGCAGGCCGATCCGGCCGAATTCATCACGCAATGCGCGGGCGAGGACGGCGGCGACGTGGTCCAGGCGCGCATAAATGTCGGGCGTGCTCTCTCGCAGCGTCGCCAGCCCCGCCGCCACGGCAACCGGATTTCCCGACAGCGTTCCGGCCTGGTAGACAGTCCCGGCCGGGGCGAGGAGCTGCATGATGTCCCGCCGGCCGCCGAACGCGCCGATGGGCAGCCCGCCGCCGATGACTTTCCCGAAGGTGAAGAGGTCCGCCGCGACCGGGTCACGGCCCCACCAGCCCGCCGAGGACACCCGGAAACCTGTCAGCACTTCGTCGAGCACCAGCAGGGCGCCGTTCTCGTGCGCGATGTCGGCAAGTGCGCGGTTGAAACCAGGCTCGGGTGGGACGACGCCCATGTTTGCCGCAGCTGCTTCCACGATGACGCACGCAATTTCTCCGCCGTACCTTTCGAAGGCCGTCCGCACCGCGTCGATGTCGTTGTAGGGCAGGACAATCGTCTCCGCGGCTTGCCCGGGGGTGACACCAGGGGTTCCGGGAAGGCCAAGGGTGGCGACTCCGCTTCCGGCGGCGGAGAGCAGGGCGTCGACGTGACCGTGGTAGCAGCCGGCGAATTTCACCACCAGCGGCCGGTTGGTATAGGCGCGGGCAAGCCGCAGGGCGCTCATGGTGGCCTCGGTTCCGGAATTCACCAGCCGGATCATCTCGACGGCCGGAACCCGCCGGGCGATCTCCTCCGCCATTTCGATTTCCGCTTCGGTCGGCGCCCCGAAACTTGTGCCGCGTTCCGCCGCCTGCTTCACGGCCGCGACCACCGCAGGATGGGCGTGTCCGAGAATGAGCGGTCCCCATGAGCAGACCAGGTCGACGTACCGATTGCCATCCACGTCCACCAGATACGGGCCGGCGCCGGATTGGATGAACCGTGGTGTGCCGCCGACCGCGCGGAAGGCGCGGACCGGTGAATTCACTCCCCCAGGAATGCGGGCGCGGGCGCGTTCGAAACATGCGGCGGAGACGGCATCGGTGCCGGGGGAGGTCATGGGTCCATTCTTCCGAAGGCGGTTCCGGTTTCTCCGCGGGGCAGTGCTACAAGCCGAAGGCGGCGGCCAACGACGCCGCCTGTGCCGCGGCGCCCAGCGGCGGGAGGCCGAGGAGATCCTCGGTGCCGCGCAGCAGGCTGTAGTGGTCGAGCCGAGCGCTGACCCGTGTTCCGGGCTGAATCGTCGGGGCGATCACGATGGTCGGAATCCGGTTCGCGGAACCGACGCCCTCATCGAAGGTGAGGACGATGACGAGCTCACCGTTCCGGTACGTCGCCGAATTCAGCAGCATCGGCAGGGTTTCTGCCAGCCAGCGGTCACCGGCCGCCACCGAGCAGTCGTGCATGTCATGGCAGAGATTCGGCGTGACGAAGGCGAAGGACGGCAGTCGGCCGGCCGAGGCGTCGGCCGCGAGCTGCGGGTCAAGCGGCACGTCGTTGTGGAGACACTCGGCCCGCTCGTCGACGTAGTACGCGGCCGGGTTGTGTTTGACGGCGTACTCGCCCGATGACGCGGTTGCGCAGGCGTACGGCATGGACTCCTCGTACGCGCGCCAGCTCTTGCCCGCCTGGTCGATTTGGCGGAAAATCGACGGACCGGAAATCGGATGGGCGGCGGGACCGGCGTCGTCGTGCACCCCAAAGGTTGATCCTCCGGTGGCGGCGAGGTAATTCGGCAGCGACGGATGCGTGATCCCGTGGGCGTTGGTCGCCAGCCCGCAGGCATTGGCGAGCGCGTTCTCGTACGGCGCCGATGGATTGCCGATGACGGACGCGTAGTCCTTGTTCTCCAGCCAGATCCATACGACGTGCTGGTAATGCGGCGGCAATCCGATCCACCCGCACGGGCGCGCCGCCGACGGCAGACCGGACGGCGAGCCGGTCGCCGGAGGGGATTGCGCCGGGGTCGCGGCCGGCGTGGATGGGTGCGCTGCGCTGCTTCCAGGTGCGGAGAACGTTCCCGCGGACGGCAGAACCACGGCGCCGGCAGAGTGCGACGGGGTGGGAAGACCGGCCGGCGTCCGCCCGGCTGTGCAGCCTGCTGCGAGGAAACAGCAGCTGACCACCGAGGCGAGCAGCCGCAGACTCGGTCTCGTCCGGGAGTCCGCGGCGGGCCGGGTCATGGCAGGACACGGTCCAGGTACGCGTACGGCGGAAGGGGATCCAGCCCGTCGGGGATGTTCAAATATCCCGGTGCGCTGCCGGGAACGCCGGTGTGGCCGTACTGCCAGACGATGCGATTCTGTTTGGGATCGATGACGATGACCCGGTCATTGTGGTCGTCGGTGACGAGGATGTCGCCGTTCGGCAGCGCCTCGGCGAGGGACGGATACCGCAACCGGTTCGGTCCGGAGGCATACCGCCACCGCCAGATTTCGTGGCCGTAGCGGTCGAAAATCACGACCTGACCGATCGGCGAGTAGTCGACGGTGAGGTATTGGCCGGGTGCGTACTGGTTGCTGTCCGATGGATACCGCACACCCGGCGGGTGGGCCGACCAGAGGACGCGGCCGGCCGGGTCGATCTCGTCGACCCAGTCTCCGTTGATTTCCGTGACGAGGAAATTCCCGTCCGGCAGCGGGAAGACCCCATTCGGGCTCCCGTAATACGTCGGCGGGTCGTGCCGGCATACCCCGACCGTGCCGGCGGTCCAGACGGGTGCCGGCGAACCCGGGCGAAGGCGGAGGATCCGGCAGTTCTTGATGTCGGCGCTCACGACGTCACCGGTCGGCAGCATGATGGCGTCGTCCGGATTCCACAGGTATCCGGGGCCGTGGCCGGGAATTCCCGGGTGACCGTACCGCCAGACCATGGTGCGTGCCGTCGGGTCGATTTCCGTGATGACGAAATCGTCTTCCTGGGTCGCGACAATCTTCGACCCATCGCGGGTGAAGAAGGCATCATCCGGTATCAGGAACGTCTGGCCGTTCGGCAGTTCCCCGGGTTGCGGCCAGATCCAGCGGACCCGTCCCTGCGGATCGACGACTACCAGCCGGTTATTGGCCTTGTCGGCGATGAGAATCGGCCCAGGCAGCACGCTCGGATCCGAACCCGGGGCGAGATATCCCGGTTGGCCTGGTGCCGCGGGCGGCAGCCACGCGGTAAGCGCAGCCGGTTCGCGGACAGCACCTGGTGCCGGGCTGGCCACGGCGCCCGTGCTGGGGCGGGTGCCGGTGGGCGACGTCTGTGCTGGGGAGGACGACGGCGCCGAACCCGAGCCGCCCGGCCGAGCCGCCGACACCGATGTCGCCGACGGGTGCACGGGCTGATGCGCGGTGCACGCCGTACCCGCAAAGAAAAAAGCCGCCACACCGACGGCCGCGAGGCGATGTCGTCCGGTCCGGACCATCCTCATCCCCTTACGAGCTCGACCACCTCGGCTAACGAACGGATGTGCGCGTGCGCTCCCGGCGGATGCGGGCAATCGCCGTACGGGTCCAGGTGGAGCGGATGTATGCCGGCCGCCCGGGCGCCGTCCACATCGGCGAGCGCCATGTCACCGACGTGCACGACGCGGTCCGCTGAGATGCCGAGCCGGTTCAATGCGATCCGGAAGATCTCCGGATCGGGTTTGGCGTACCCGACCACAGTCGAGTCGATCACCACCTCCACCGGCACCTCGCACCGCCGCAAGGTCTCCTCGACCAAGCCGTCCGCGTTCGACACCACCGCAATGGCCACCCCGGTCGCGGCGAGGTGCTGGAGATTCTCGATGACGCCGTCAGGGACGACGTTCCACAGGCTGTACACCGGCGCGCCGAAGAGCGCGGCCAGTCCGGCGACAGCGTCGTCGCGCCGATCCGGCGGTACGTCGGCCACGGCGGCCAAATTGGCGAAGTACAGTCGCCAATCGGCCTGTCCAACCCGGTCCATCGCGGCGATTCCCGAGTAATGCGCGCGATGCAGGGTGCGAAGGTCGGGTCTGCCTCCGGCGGCACGGAGCGTGGCCGCAACCGCCCACGGATTCGGCAGCAGCAGCACGCCGCCGGCGTCCAACAACACCGCCTTGGGGCGTCCATTCTCCGGCATCAGTGCAGCCATCGGGCCGCCTCGCTTGCCCAGTACGTGATGACGATGTCGGCCCCCGCCCGGCGGATCCCGGTGAGAAGCTCGAGAATCACAGCCCGCCGGTCGATCCAACCCTGCGCCGCAGCCGCCTCCACCATCGCGTACTCACCGCTTACGTGGTACGCCGCAACGGGAATGTCAACGGCGTTGCGTACCGCGCGGACAATGTCGAGGTACGCAAGGGCGGGTTTGACCATCACCATGTCCGCGCCTTGAGCGACGTCCAGCGCAACTTCCCGCAGCGCTTCCCGCGCATTGGCGGCGTCCTGCTGGTAGCCGCGACGATCTCCGAAAGCCGGCGCACATTCGGCGGCGTCGCGGAACGGCCCGTACAACGCGGATGCATATTTCGCCGAGTACGCGAGGATCGCGGTGTCGGAGAAACCTGCGCCGTCGAGAGCGGTTCGGATGGCGCCGACCTGGCCGTCCATCATGCCGCTCGGCGCGACGACGTGTGCACCGGCCTCCGCCTGCGCAACGGCGATGGTTGCATAGCGGTCGAGGGTCGCGTCGTTGTCGACGATCCATTCGCCGGTGCGCGTCTCGCGGAGCACTCCGCAGTGCCCGTGGCTGGTGTACTCATCCAGGCAGAGGTCAGCGATCAGAACGGTGTCATCGCCGAATTCGGTGCGCAAGTCGCGCAAAGTTCGTTGAATGATCCCGTCCGGATCGTCGGCCGCCGAGCCGCGGTCGTCCTTCTGGGCCGGGATCCCGAAGAGCAGCAGGCCGCCGACGCCGGCTTCCACAGCGTCGTGGGCCGCCTTCCGCACGGAATCCCGGGTGTGCTGGACGACGCCGGGCATCGAGGCGACCGGGACCGGTTCACGGGCGTCTTCCTTCACAAACAGCGGTAAGACGAGATCCGCCGGGGTGAGGGCCGTTTCGGCGACCAGCCGCCGCAGTGCAGCGGTGCCGCGCAGCCTGCGCGGCCGGATTGGGCCGGCGTCCATCCGATCCCTCCTCTCCTCCTGCGCCGCGGGGAGATTCCTCACCCGGACGCGCTGCCGCGCGGATTCGGCGTACCGCCACGCGTCATCGAGCGCGCCGCCGGTGGCCGACCCGCGGTCGACCCGGCTTGCCGGTCCATTCGCCGGCGGCGATCGCCGCCTCGCGTTGGGCCAGGCCGAATTCCGCCAACGCGTCGACCAACGCGGCCATCGACGGTTCCGGCGCGAGGACGTCGACCCGCAGACCGTGCTCCTCCGCGGTTTTCGCGGTCTGCGGACCGATGCACGCGATAACGGTACTCGCGTGTGGTTTTCCGGCGATGCCGACGAGGTTGCGCACCGTTGACGACGAGGTGAAGCAGACGGCGTCGAAACCGCCGGTCTTGATGGCTTCGCGGATCGGGGCCGGCGGCGGTGCGGCGCGGACCGTCCGGTAGGCAGTGACGTCCTCCACCTCCCAGCCGAGTTCGACGAGGCCGGCGACCAATGTGTCCGTCGCGATGTCCGCGCGCGGCAGCAGCACCCGATTGATCGGGTCGAGCACCTTGTCGTACGGCGGGAAATCCGCAAGAAGGCCGGCGGCCGACTGTTCGCCGGAGGGTACGAGGTCCGGCTTGATGCCGTGCGCCCGCAGGATCGCCGCGGTCTGCTCGCCGACGGCGGCGATTTTGATGCCGGAGAAGGCGCGGGCGTCAAGCCCGTATTCCTCGAATTTCTCCAGCACCGCGCGGACGGCGTTCGCCGATGTCAGGGCCAGCCACTCATAGCGGCCGGTGACGAGACCGCGGATCGCCCGATCCATCTGCTGCGGCGTGCGCGGCGGTTCAACGGAAATCGTCGGCACTTCAACCGGGATCGCCCCGTGCGCCCGCAGTTTCTCGGAGAGCGCGGCGGCTTGCTCCTTGGTCCGCGGCACGAGCACCCGCCAGCCGAACAGGGGCTTCGCCTCAAACCACGAGAAATTCGCCCGATGTTTGACGACGTCACCGACGACCATGACGACCGGTGACGGCAGGCCGGCCGCTTTTACCTCCGCGGCAAGGGAATCGAGGGTGGCAACGACGGTGTGCTGTGCGGTCGTCGTCCCCCCGTGGGTCACGGCAACCGGGGTCTGTGCGTTGCGCCCCGCCGACATCAACGCCTCGGCGGCGCCGGGGATGTCGTCGACGCCGATCAGGACGGTGGTGGCGGTGGTCTTCCCGAGCTCCGCCCATTTAGGGGCCCCGGTGCGCACGTCGACGATCCGGATCTCGTGGTGGCGGGAGTCGACCAGCGGAATGCCTGCGTACGCGGGAATTCCGGTCGCCGCGGGGACGGCGGGCACGATTTCGAAGCCGATATGAGCCTTCACGCACGCGGCAATTTCGTCGTGGCTGGTATCGAGGAGCGGATCCCCTTCGACCAACCGGACGACCTGAGCACCGGATTTCGCCGCGTCCACAAGGTATTTCGCTCGTTCCGTTCTGCCGGCCGGGTTGCCGGATTCCGCGGCGGAGAAATCCGTCACAGCGGCGCCGTCGCGGAAGTGCCGAGAGACCGCCTGCGGCGGCGCGGTGTCGCAGACGATGACGTCCGCCCGGCCGAGAAGATCGACGGCGCGGAGGGTGAGGAGGTCAGGGTCGCCGGGGCCGAGCCCCACGAACGCCACCTGACCTTTGGTCGTGCTCGTCATGGTCGTCCTGTTCCTTTGTCGTGCCTGTCGGGGTCATGCGGTTCCCCCGTTTGTTTCGGAGCCTGGAGCAGCTGATCCGCCCCCGCGCGGATCAGATCGGCGGCGAGCCGCCGCCCGAGGTCGCTTGCGTCGTCCGGCGTCCCGGTCAACGACCGGCGGAATGCGGTCGTGCCGGACGGGTCGACGACGACGGCGTCCAGCTGCAGGGTGTCCGCGGTGACCACGCCCAGCGCACCCACCGGCGCCGAGCACCCCGCGCCCACGGCGGCCAGCAGCGCACGCTCTGCGGTGACCGCCGCCCGGGTCGCCGGATCGTCCAGGCCGGCGAGAATCCCGGCGAGCCGGCCGCCGTCCGCGATGTCCGCCCGGCGGCACTCGACGGCGAGCGCGCCTTGACCGGGTGCCGGCAGCATCACCGTCGGGTCGAAGAATTCGGCGGCTTCTTCCGACCGGTGCAATCGGGCAAGTCCGGCCGCCGCCACAATCAACGCGGCGTACCCGCCTGCGTGGAGTTTGCCGAGCCGGGTATCGAGGTTACCGCGGATCGGGCGAATTTCCAGATCCGGCCGGAGCAGCCGCAGTTGGGCGGCGCGCCGTGGCGATCCGGTGCCGACGATCGCACCCGTCGGCAGTTCCGCCAGCCGGCATCCCGCGCCGGTGACGAGCGCATCGCGCGGATCCGCGCGGCGCGGGATGGCCGCAATGGCCAGCTCGGGTATTTCCGCCGTCGGCAAATCCTTCATCGAATGGACGACGACGTCCACCTCGCCGCGGAGCAGTGCGGCCCGGAGCTCGGCGACGAAAACGCCGGAGCCGGCGAATTCGTGCAGGGGGACGTCGGCGTGCCGATCGCCCGTGCTCTGGATACCGACGATTTCCACCCGGCAGCCGGCGGCACGGAGGGCGCCGGCGATCTCCTCGGTCTGCGCGCGGGCGAGCGTGCTGCGCCGGGTGCCCAGCCGCAGCACGGAGAGGGCGGCGGCTGTCGTCATGGGCGGCTCTCCCGGCCGGCGTCCTGCGCCGCGGCGGCCGACGGGGGTTCAGCGTCGTCCCGCCGCGGTTCAGCGTCTGTCGCGGCTTCGTCGGTCGGTTGGTACGCCGCCCGCGCCGGGGAGTCGGTGCTGGGCTGCGGAGCGGAGATGGCGACGGGCTGGGCCGGATCGAGGTCGAAGAGCGTCCGCAGCGCCTCCGAGTAGGAATCCGGTCCGGCCAGGCCGGCAAGTTCCTGCACCCGCACGGTCGGGGCGTGCAGCAATTTGTCGACGACCCGGTGAACCGTGGTCCGAATTTCCTCGAATTGCCGCGGATCCAATTCCGGAAGCCGCTTCTCGAGGCGGCGCAATTCGGCGGCGACCACCCGGGCCGCTTTGTCGCGGAGCGCAACGACCGTCGGTACGACGCCGACGGCGGCGCGCCGGGCCACGTGCGCGTCGAATTCCTCGTCGAGGATGTGCCGGGCGTGCCGGACGTCCGCGCTGCTGGCCGTGTTCTCCAACACCGGGCGCAGCGTTTCGAGATCGACCCGGATCACGTTGGGCAACCGGTCGACGTCCGGGTCGACGTCATGCGGCAGGGCGATGTCGAGAATGCCGAGCGGATTCGTGCGCCCGGCGACGGCCTTCGTCAGGGTGGCTGCGTCGACGACCGGGTGGACCGAGCCGGTGCACGAGACGACGACGTCGGTCTCGGCGAGAAGGTCGGCGAGTTTCTCGAGCGCCGCGGCCTGCCCGTTGTACCGCTGGGCCAGCGCGGTCGCGCGGCGGAGCGTCCGACTGGCGACGGTGAGCCCGGTGATGCCCACCCGCGTGAGAGCGGCAACGGCCACTGATGCCATCGCCCCCGCGCCGATGACGAGTGCGCGGCGTCCGGCCAAGGGGCCCAACCGCTCGCTGAGAATCTGCAACCCGACGTCCACCAGGGTCTGTCCTGCGGAATCGATCCGCGTCTCGGCGCGCACCCTGCGGGCGGCGTGCAGGGCGTCCTGGACGATTGCGTGGAGGTCACGGCCGGCGTAACCGCGTTCTTGCGCGAGCCGGAACGCGTCGCGGACTTGGCCGACGACTTGGTGTTCGCCGATCAGCATGGAGTCAAGTCCGGCGGCCACCGCGAAAAGGTGCTGCACAGCGCGGTCGTCGTAATGGACGTGCACGTGGCCGGCGATCTCGTCGAAATTGACGTTGCCGTGCCGGCTGAGCAATTCGGAGATGAGGGTCAACGCAGGATGGAATTTCTCGACGCACGCGTAGATTTCCACCCGATTGCAGGTCGAGAGCACCATTCCTTCCCGGACCACCGGGGAACCGACGAGATCGTCGAGAAGCTTCGTGGCCTGATCGGAATCCAGAACGGCCCGTTCAAGCAGGGAGAGCGGCGTTCCGCGATGCGACACCCCGACGACGAGCAGGCTCATCGCAGCACCCCCGCCGTGCGGTCCGCCTCTTCGGCCAGCGGACGGCGCGCCGAGCCGACGGAGAATTCCGTCGTCCGCGGCCGCGGCGCGGATCCGTTTCTCGGCGTCGCCGGCTGAGGTGCTGCGGCGGGTGGCGTCGCCGGGTCCGGCTGGAGGTCCCGTCGGAATTCGGAATCCGGCGTGTCGCGGCGGGTCTGATGGTCCGTGCCGTCGTGCAGGGCCCGCCGCTGGGCGTGGAAGGCTAGGATTTGCAGCTCTGTCGAGAGATCGACCTTGCGAATCTCCACAGTCGGCGGCACGACGAGAATCGCCGGCGCGAAATTCAGGATGCTGCGAATGCCGGCCCGCACCAAGCGGTCGCAGACCTCCTGGGCTGCGGCCGCCGGCGTTGCGATGACACCGATCGCCACCCGCTCGGCCGCCACGATCTGTTCCAGGTCGGCAATGTCGTGGACGATGAGCGAGCCGACGCGACGTCCAATCTGGCGCGGGTCGGCGTCGAAGAGGCAGGCGATCCGGAAGCCCCGGCTGGCGAAACCGCCGTAATTCGCCAGCGCCCGCCCGAGGTTTCCGACTCCGACGATTGCGACGGCCCAGTCCTGGGTGAGGCCGAGTTCCCGGGAGATCTGATAGATCAGGTAATCGACCTCGTATCCCACGCCCCGGGTGCCGTAGGAGCCGAGGTGGGAGAGGTCCTTGCGAAGCTTGGCGGGATTGACCCCGGCCGCGGTCGCGAGATGCTGCGACGAGACGGTTGCGACGCCGGCGTCCGCGAGATTCTGCAAGACCCGTAGGTACACGGGAAGACGGGCGATCGACGCCTCGGGAATGCCTCGCGTGCTGGTGGACCGCGTTGTGGTGGAACGCACCGGATCTCCGCTGGGACGTGAGCTGCCTCCAGGGTACGACTTTGTGAACGCACGCACAAAATCCGGCGATCTTGATGGGAGTGTGCCGCCGACGATGGGTCGGCGCGAACCGGATCCGCTCAGCCGGTCACCCGGAGGACGGGCTGGGCACCGGGTTCCCGGCTGGGGTCGGCGAGGCGGGAAGCCCTGCGGCGTCCGACGGCACCGGGGGCGCCGTCGCTTCCGTCCCAGCGGGCGCAAGATATGCGGCGGCCACGGCAATGACCGGAAGGACGTCTGCGGTCGGCGGAGCGTCACGGATGGTGAAGAACCAGGCGGGGAGCAGGATCAGCCGGACGCCGGCCGGCGACGACTGGTCCCAGTCCAGCTGCAGGCCGAGGTGCGCACCCGTGACGATCACCGGTTGCGGTGGGCGGCACACCGGCATGGGGAGTGGCATTGGCGCCGGCGGTTCCGGCCGGGAGCGGCCGGTGGCCGGCTCACCCTCGGGCACCGGCTCACCCCCGGTTGCCGGCTCACCCTCGGTGGCCGGGTTCCCTTCGGTGGCGAGCGGGCAGGCAATGGCGGGGGCGACGATCGGTCGCCGGGCCAGGTCGTCGAACGCCGCCTGGGCGCTGCGCAGGGGATACACCGGCCCTTCGATCGGGCGTGTGAGCCAGCCGGTGGCGTTGACGATCCCGACGGCGTCGACGTCCAGGCGGGTCGCCATGCCCCACGTGGGGAATCCGCCGACGACAGGGTCGATCACGAAATGCACGACGTCACCGGCGATGTCGACGTCCGGTTCGCCCAGGTGCAAGAAGGCGCGAATGCCGGCTATGGCGGTACGCGCCTGCGCAACGTTGGGGGTTCGCGGCGTCGGTTGCGCGCCGAGGTCTGCCGCGGTTGCGACGGCGCACGCTACTCCCGAACCGGCGTCGAGCGGGTCATCGACGTCCACGACGTAGGGCGGGCAGTCCGGCGTCCGGGTGAACGCCCACAAGCCTGTGTCCCGCCGCACCCGCAATTCGCCGGCCGGTGAGGTCACGACCCAGCCGTACCGGTGAGCGTCCGGTGCCGCTGTCAGACCGAAGTGCTGAGCGAGTTCCGCGACGTCCTGCTCGGTCACCGAAGTGTCCGGCCACCGCCAGACGGCGGCGTGATCTGGACCATCCGGGAGCGAACCCACCAGCCGGTAACCGGCAACGGACGCGGACGGCGCCGCGTATGCGGCGATCGGCCCGTGCTCCGGCACGCCGGCGACGTGCAGCAGCGGCACCGTCGACGCCGGCGCGGCGCACGCCGCGACGGACGCGACGAGAACCGCCGTGACGGGCACGACGCGCGGAATGGATCGCATGCTGCTTGGACGCCGGCCGGTGGCGTCGGGTTTCACGGTGCGCACCCGGGCGGTGCGCCGCGGTGTCAGGCCGGGCGGGAGGAGCCGGCGCGGAGCGCGGCGCGGAGTTGATCCGCGGTGATCCGCCAGTGGCCGACCTCGATGTCGTTGACGAGAACGACGGGGATGAGTTCGCCGTACTCGCGGAGATCCTCCGGATCAGCCCGAATGTCACGCTCGACGAAACCAATGCCGAATTCCGCCGTTATCGCCGCAACGATGACCCGCGCCTCGTCGCACAGGTGACATCCGGGCTTGCTGAGCAAGACCACGTGAGGCGTTCCGGCGGCCGATGCACCCACAGTCACCGGCCCATTTTCTGCATTCCGTTACGGCGAGCTCAAGACCGCCCTGCGCCGCGTCGAGGCATCAAACGTCAGTGTCGCCTGCACCGAGGGAGGAACCCGGCCCGCCATGCACGTCGCGGCGTTCACCCGCCGGGCCGGTCTCCGCCTCGGCTCCGGAATCGCATGCCTGTCGGTGATTTTCACCGGAATTCTTGCGGCTGCTTCTCCGGCGTGGGCAAGCCCGGCATCCGAGCTTGCGGCGGCTACCAATGCCGCGCGCCTTAGTGCCGGCCTGCCGGCGCTCTCGGTGGATGCCGGAATGTCGGCGGTGGCCCAGAGTTGGGCCAATCATCTTGCCGCCACCCAGGTGCTCGCGCACAATCCGCAGGTGCAGACGCAGATTTCCAACTGGGTCGTGCTGGGGGAGAACGTCGGGATGGCGATGGACATCCCCAGCGTGCAACAAGCATTCATGAAAAGTGCGGAGCACCGCGACAATATTCTCAATCCGGCTTTCACCCAAATGGGTGTCGGTGCGGCGAGCTCGACGTATCCCAGTTGCGGCTGCACTGTGCTCTGGGTGGTGGTCGATTTCCGCCGTCCGATGACCACCGCCCCGTCATCGCCGGTACCCCCGGCACCGCGGACAGCGTCGCCGCTCCGGTCGTCCGCTCCGGTACCCCCGACCAGAAATCAGCCGCAACCGCAAACACCAGCAGCGACGTCGTCGTCAGCACCGGTGCGCGCCGCCGTTCCGGCGTCTGCGGTTTCAACAGGGCCGGCGCCGGACGCCTCGCCGCACCAGGCTGCGCCGCCGCCTCCCTCGCCGGCCGATTCCCTCGGTACCGGTCTTGCTGAAATTGCGGCAAGTCCCAGCCCACCGCTCACGGCGGCACCGGATCCCGTGAGCCGACTGCTGACATTTGTTTCTCTCGTCACCCAGCTGTCTGGTTAGACGCTCGGTGACGGCGGGCGCAAGAGCCTCGTGGTCTATTTCTTGTTGCGCCGCTGCACGCGGGTGCGCTTCAGCAACTTGCGGTGCTTCTTCTTCGCCATGCGCTTGCGGCGCTTCTTGATGACTGAACCCACGAGGTGCTCGCTTTCTCCAGGGAACGAGAGTGTCGCACGTCCGACGGACGACGGATCCCCAGCTTAACGACCGCCGGCGGGCAGCCGGGTCATGCCTTCCGGCTTGACCTCAGCCGGCCTGACCTCAGCCGGCCTCGATGAACGCGTCGCGCAGGTAGTCATGGACGGCCTGCTCGGGAACCCGGAACGACCGCCCGACCCGGACTGCGGGCAACTCGCCGGCGTGGACCAGGCGGTACACCGTCATCCGGGAAACCCGCATCACGTCAGCAACCTCGGCCACCGTGAGGAAACGCACCTCGGCCAGCGTCTTGTCGCGGAGACCCTTCTCGCGGATCCGATCGCGTGGCGTGTCGCGACCCAGCCGCTTCGCTGCGCTCATGTTTGCACCAGACCCTCGGCACGCGCGGACGCCGGCTTCCCCTCCGGCGGACGATCAGCACGTGTGTTACTGAGGGTAGCTGTCGTGGGAGCAGTGGGGAAGAGGTTATCTCGCGTGGCGAACGTGACACGGCGAGTGGAGTAATCACGACGCGCAGCCGGAGCCGGGTGGAGCGCGATCGGGCTGTCGCGGGTACGGGCGGATCGACCGCGGCCGGCGCCGCCGCAGCGCGGGACCCGCCGCCAGCGCCGCCGCAGCGCGGGACCCGCCGTCGCTCAGGAGCCGTTGCGCAGGCGTTCGAGCAGGTAGTCGCTGAGCGGCTCGTAGAGGTGGGGCGGGACGTTGTCGTCCAGCGGCACGCACACCTCGATCAGCCCTTCCGCCTCACCGACGAAGAGTGCCGGGTCGTTGGAATCGGCGAATCCGACCACGGGAACACCCGCCGCGCCGGCCGCCCCGGCGAAACCGTGGTCGGCAATGACGAGATCGGGGGGCGGTTCGCCGGCGTCGGCAAGCGCGGCGAGCATGTGGCGCATCGGCTCGGGTGAGTGCGTGTGCAGGAGGTTCGCGCCGCGGGTCACAACGGCGACCCCGGCCAGGTAGCGCACGTGCCGGTCGCGGACCCGGCCGCTTGGTTCGGGCTCCTCCCAGCGCGCCTCCGGCCGCAACACGACCGCACCGGACTGACGCAGCCAGCGCGCCAACTCGATGTGTACGGCGAGCAGGCCGGTCGGATGCCCGGTGCCGAGGAGAACTCGGGCCCCCGGCCGTGCGACGGTTCGAACACGCCGAGCGAGTTCGTCGAGTCGCTCGATCGTGTTCTGCACGTTGATGGTGTCCTCGCCGTTGTCATAACCCGGATCGGGCTCCACTCCGCATCGCTGCGCCATGAGGGCGAGAATTTCCGGGAAGGACCACGTGCCTTGAAAGTCGAGTCCAAACGTGTAATCGGGATCGCGGTCGGCGAGGAGCCGGTAATTTGCCAGATTGTGTTCCCGGGGAGTCCGGACCGGCCCGGCAATACGGGCCTCGATCAAATACTTCGCTAATTCGTCGCGATCCATGCCGTTCCTCGCTTCAGTTTTTCACGTTGTTCGGCACGAACAGGCCGTGGTACGGAAACACCTCCCGCATGGTGGCAAGGATCGCCCGGTCGACGGGATCCGCCGGGTCGAGACCGTCGGCGACCTCGCGCCACGCCGGTTCGGCGCCGTCCGTCATGGTCTGCGGCGGCGACGGTTCGACCGCGCGGGCGGCGGTCCGCCAGGATTCCGGTGTCGGAGTCTCGGGGGGAATCGACGCGCCTGCGGCTTCCGCGATGAGGTGCGTCCAGCTGCGCGGCACGACACGGGCAAGGACGTACCCGCCTCCGCCGGTAGCCACCCAGCGCCCGTTGGCGAACATGTGCGCCAACCGGTGAATTGCGGCGTGCGCGGTGCGCTGCCCATCCAGGGTGAGATTGAGCTGGGCGAGCGGATCGAGCCGGTGCGTGTCGCAACCATGCTGGCTGACCAGGACGTCCGGGCGGAATGCGCGCAGCAGCGGTGGGACGACCGCATGGAAGGCCCGCAACCACCCGGCGTCATCCGTGCCCGGGGGAAGGGCGACATTGACGGCGTGGCCGCGGGCGTGCGGCCCGCCGGATTCCGTCGGCGCGCCGGTTCCGGGGAACAACGTGCGGCCGTCTTGGTGGAGCGAAATCGTCAGGACACGCGGGTCGTCGTAGAACATCGCCTGAACGCCGTCGCCGTGGTGAACGTCGATGTCGACGTATGCCACCCGTTCGGCACCGTGGTCCAGCAGCCATCGGATCGCCGCGGCGGGATCGTTGTACACGCAGAACCCGGAGGCCGCGTTCGGCATCGCATGGTGCAGCCCGCCAGCGACGTTGACGGCGTGCCGGTAACCGCCGGTCCAGACTGCCCGGGCCGCTTCGACCGAGGCGGTGACGATCCGGGTCGCGGCATCATGCATGCCGGGAAATACCGGTACGTCGCCGGTTCCCAGTCCGTACCGGAGATTCGGCTGTTCCGCGCGCACCGCGGCGATGTACTCCGCGGTGTGAATTGCCGCAGCGAGAGTGTCATCGGGCTCCGGAACCGGCGTGAGCCGCACGCTCGCCAGGACGCCAATCGCTTCGGCGAGCTGAATGGTGAGCGCGACGCGTACCGGCGCGAGCGGATGTCCAGGGCCGAAGTCGTAGCGCAGGAGTTCCGGTGACCAGATGAGAACCGTGCTGTGTTCCACTGATGTCATTGCCCGCCCGCGAGTTGCCGGGATCGGTCTCGTGCCGCTTCCAGTGCGGCAAGTAGGGCCGCTCGGACGCCGTGCCGTTCCAATTCGCGAATTGCTGCAATCGTCGTTCCCCCCGGAGAGGTGACCGCTTCCCGCAGAGCCACCGGGTGCTCGCCGGATTCCCGGAGCATGACGGCAGAGCCGTAGATGGTCTGCACGATGAGGTCGTGGGCAACCGATCGGGGCAGCCCGAGGAGGATACCGGCGTCCGTCATCGCCTCGACGAGAAAGAAAACGTACGCCGGACCGCTGCCCGAGAGTGCGGTCACCGCGTCCAGCTGGCTCTCCGGCAGGCGCAGGACCTTGCCCACGGGACGGAAAATCGCCTCAGCCCGGGCCAGATGCTCCTCGGTCGCATTCGACCCGGGCGCGAGCACGCTCATCGCTTCGCCAACCAGGGCGGGCGTATTCGGCATGACACGGATCACCGGCACGCCTTCCACCAGCCGCCGCTCAATGGCCGACGTCGTAATGCCGGCCGCGATGGTGACGACCAGCCGCTCCGGGGTGACCGCCGGTGACAGCTCGGTCAGCAGATCGTCCATGTCCTGCGGTTTGACCGCCAGCACGAGAGTGTCGGCTGTTTTCGCCGCCTCGAGATTGCTCACCGCGCGCACCTGATACCGCTCGGTCATCTCCCGTGCCCGCGCCGGATACCGCTCGGTGATGACGAGTTTCTCCGCGGGGAGTCCCGCCTTCAGCAGGCCGGAAATCAGCGCCTCGCCCATTTTCCCCGCGCCAAGGACCGCGATGGTGTCGCCGTGGTCCTGCATCGACAGGTCGGTCATTTCTTGCTCCCCAGCGCCCGAAGGAAGAACGCCACGTTGGCCGGCCGTTCCGCGAGCCGTCGCATCAGGTACGGATACCACTGACCGCCGTACGGAACGTAGACCCGCACCCGCTCGCCGCGGCGGACCAGACGCTGCTGCTCATCCGGCCGGACGCCGTACAGCATCTGGAATTCGTACGTGTCCTTGCCCCGGCCCGCTTGGGTCGCCATCACCGAGGCGATCGCGATGAGCCGCGGATCGTGGGTCGCCACCATGGGGTAACCCGAGCCGCGCATGAGAATCCGCAGGCAGCGGACGAAATTGCGGTCCACCTCGTGGCGGCGGGTGAACGCCACCTCCGCCGGTTCGCGGTACGCCCCCTTGCAGAGCCGGACGCGCGCCCCGGCTTCGGCGAGTTCGCGGCAATCCGCGAGCGATCGGCGCAAATATGCCTGGATGACGCAGCCGACGCTTGGGAATTCCCGCCGCAGCTCGGCGACTATCGCCAGGGTGTCGTCCGTGGTGGTGTGGTCCTCCATGTCGAAGGTGACCATTGTTCCCGCGGCCTGCGCGGCGGCACAGATCTCACGGGCGAGGTCGAGGGCAACGCGACGCGGCTCCTCCGGTGACCCGACCGACGCGTTCCCGGCAAGACCCAATCCGAGTGCCGAGAGTTTGAGGGAAATCTCCACCTCGGCCGCGAGCCCCGCTTGTTCGATCGCCGCTGCCAGTTCCCGGTACGCCTCGGCGGTTGCGCGCGCCTGGCTCAGGTCGCGGACCTGCTCCCCCAGCCGATCGAGACTGACGAGCAGGCCGTCCGCGACGAGCTGCCGCGCGACCGCGAGCCCGTCCGCAACCTCGGTGCCTGCGACAAATCGATGGACGACGGCGCGGGTGGGTGGTGCTGTTGCGATGAGCCGGCGCAGCGTCTGACTATCGGCGGCCTCGAGGATGAGGCGGCGCAGCATGTCGCTTCCCTTCTCGCCCCGCGGGCGGCGCCCGTCCGTACGCCTCAGGCTATCCGGCGACGACCATGGCCGGCACCGTGCTGGTGCGGTCAGGCGGTTGGTGTCGTGGTGTGCAGCGCGGCGCGGGCGAACCGCAACGCTTCCGCCAGCGCCTCGGCGCGTTCGGCGTGGGAGCGCGCCTTGGAGGTGTTCACTTCGACGGTCACGGCTCCGGGCAGATTCCGGCCGGCGACGACGCCAAGGATGGCGGCGCACGGTTGGCGCCCGCGGCCCGGCACGAGATGTTCGTCCAGCCATGAGCCGGAGCCGTCCGCGAGATGGACGTGCGCGATCCGGTCGCCGAGCGACCGGGCCAGGACGAGGCCGTCCTGACCGGCGGCCGCGGCATGCGAAATGTCCAGCGTCACGTGGGGGTAATCAAAATCCAGCGGTGACCAGGACGGCGCATACGTTGCGATGGACAGCCCAAGGGGTCCCCGCTGCGGGTACATGTTCTCCACGGCAAAGACCACGTCGGTCTCTTCGGCCATGCGGCTCAATCCGGAGACGAATTGCCGGGCGTATCCCCGCTGCCAGGCGAACGGCGGGTGGGTCACCACGGTCCGTGCGCCGAGGCGTTCGGCGAGCAACTGGGCGCGGGTCAATTTCGCCCACGGCTCGGTTCCCCAAATGCGTTGGGTGAGCAGCAGGCACGGCGAATGGACGGCGACCACCGGCATCTGGTGGTAGTCGGCGAGCCGGCGCAGTGCGGTGGCGTCCTGGCTCACCGGGTCCGCGTTCACCATGACTTCTATGCCGTCGTACCCCAGGCGCGCCGCAATTTCGAAAGCGACGGCTGTCGACTCCGGCCAGACCGAGGAGGTGGAGAGCGCGACCTGAATCGGCACATGTCGAGGGTATGCCGACTCGCTAAGGTGACCTAGTGACCAGGACCATCGTCCACCTGCTGCGCCATGGCGAGGTGTTCAACCCCCGCCACGTGCTGTACGGCCGGTTACCAGGCTTCCACCTGTCGGAAGCCGGTCTGCTGATGGCAAAGCGCGCGGCGGAGGCGCTGACCGGTCATGACGTCGTCCTCGTGCTGTCGTCACCGTTGGAGCGGGCGCGGGAGACTGCTGAGCCGGTCGCCGCCCGGTTCGGCGTACCGGTTGAGATCGACGAGCGGCTGATCGAGGCGACGAACGCGTTCGAGGGTCAACGGGTCGGTGACGGTGCGCTCCGGCGTCCGCGCAGTTGGTGGCTGGTCCGCAACCCGTGGCGGCCGTCCTGGGGCGAGCCGTACGTGGAGGTGGCCGCCCGGATGTGGGCCGCGGTCCAGGACGCGCGGCGGCGGGCGGCCGGCCATGAGGCGGTCTGTGTCAGCCATCAGCTGCCGATATGGACGGTGCGGCGCATGCTCGAGCGTCGTCCGCTCTGGCATCATCCCGGACGCCGCCAGTGCGCCCTGGGCAGCATCACCAGCCTGGTCTTCGACGACGAGGCGGTCGTCGCGGTGACGTACGCCGAGCCGTCCGGGCGTGCCGGGATCGGCGAACTCGCCGGAGCGTGACGCCGGGTGCGCCGACCCCTGATCCCGATGGTCGGCTCTCCCCCTCATGCCGGCTCGTGGCGACGACGTCGGCAGAATGGAGCCGCAGTCGACGAGGGGACTCCGGTGGCGATCTGGCAGTACATGCACGACCAACCAGGCGCCGGACGCCGCGGCTGCTCGGGTCGGCGTTTCTTTACGCAAGGATTCCGCAGCCTCGTTGCCTGCTGCGTCGTCGTGCTCCTGGCCGGCTGCGCAGCGTCGCGCGCCGCGGATAGCACCACGGTCGTCAACGGCAAGGCGGCGATTACTCGATTCGCCGCGGGGGACCGGCCGGCGGCGCCGATGGTGAGCGGGACGGACCTCTCCGGCCGTCCATTGAGCCTCGCGCAGTTTCGCGGCACGGTCATCGTGCTGAATTTCTGGGCGTCCTGGTGCCCGCCGTGCCGGTCGGAAGCCGCCGCGCTCGAACAGGTCTACACCGAGACCAAGGCTCTCGGTGTTCACTTCGTCGGTGTGGACATTCGGGAGAACGGGCCGAACGACGGGCCCGCCTTCGTTGCCGATCACCACATCAGCTATCCGAGTTTCGCGGATCCGTCCGCGTCGATTGCCTTGCAGTTCCGTGGTTCGGGCATCAATCCGGCACTTCCGCCGAGCACTCTCGTCATCGACCGCAGCGGGCGCATTGCCGCCCGGGCACTGGGTGAACTGACGTATAACCCGCTGAAGGCGCTGGTTCTCGACGTGGTCCGGGAGTCGTCGTGACGATGGCATCGATCGCGACGACGTTTCAGCACACGGTGCTCTCCGGGTCGTTGCTTCTCGCGATACCGGTCGCCGCCCTTGCCGGTCTGGTCTCGTTTCTCTCGCCGTGCGTCGTGCCGCTCGTCCCGGGATATCTCGCGTACGTCACGGGTATGTCCGGCGCCGAGTTGGGCGACGGCAGTGTCCGCAAGAGCCGGATGCTCGCCGGCAGCGCACTTTTCGTGGTGGGATTTTCGATTGCTCTCACGCTCGGTGGGGCGCTCTTCGGCTATGTCGGCTCGACCCTGGCGGCGCACCGCGACGTCGTCTACCGAGTTCTCGGGGTTGTGGTCATCGTCTTCGGTTGCGTGTTTCTCGGACTTTTTCCCGGCCTGCAGCGGGAGATCCGCATCCACCGGTTGCCGGCAGCCGGTCTTGCCGCCGCCCCGATCGTCGGTTTCGCCTTCGGCGTGGGGTGGACGCCGTGCCTCGGCCCGACCCTCGGTGCCGTGCAGGCGCTTGCGCTGGCCGGATCGAGCGCAAGTCAAGGCGCGCTGCTCACATTTGTGTACTGCCTGGGTCTCGGTATTCCCTTCATTCTCGTTGCAATTGGGTTCCGCCGAGCCCTCGGTGCGCTCGCCGTCGTCCGGCGGCACCAGCGGCTGGTGAGCACCGTCGGTGGTGTCATGCTGCTGCTTGTGGGTTTCCTGCTCGTCAGCGGCTTGTGGAACGTCGTCGTCGGAGCATTGCAGCACCTCGTCACGGGATATACGGCGCCGCTATGACCGACCTCTCCGAATCCCGCACGGACCGCGTCGCACCGGACGTGGCTGCAGTCCGCGATCACGTTCAGCTGACTCGTGATGGTGTAACGGTTGCCGAGAACGCCGACGGCGTAGCGGCCGCGGAGACCGCCGATGGTGCAGCGGCTGCGGAGACCGATGATGGTGCAGCGGCTGCGGAGACCGATGAATTCGGCACCCGGCAACGGGCCCGTCGTCCTGCGGTGGCTTCGCTCCTCGCCGTACTCCGCTGGGTGTGGTATTCGCTCACGTCAATGCGGACCGCTCTGATTCTGCTTTTCTTGCTGGCACTTGCGGCGATTCCCGGATCCATCCTGCCGCAGCGGGGTGGTGCGAATCCGGCGGCGGTGGCCGCATTCTTCAGCCGGCATCCGACCCTTGCACCCATTCTCGACCACCTGGGCGCTTTCAACGTGTACGGCTCGGCGTGGTTTGCCGCCGTCTATCTGCTGCTGTTCATTTCACTTGCCGGATGTGTCGTGCCGCGGGCATTCCGGCACGCGGCGATGTTGCGGACCCCGCCGCCGCCGACCCCGCGGAATCTCCACCGCCTACCGGCATATTGTCGGTGGGAGACGACCCTGCCGGCACGTGACGCGGTCCGCGCCGCCCGGCAGGTGCTTGCGCGTCGACATTTCCGTCTCCGCGTCGACGATCAAACGTTGGCGGTCTCCGCGGAACGCGGTCAGCTGCGGGAAACCGGCAACCTCGTCTTTCACATCGCCCTGCTGGTGGTATTGCTCGGCATTGCGGTGACCTCGGGATTCGGCTTCACCGGAACCGTCATTCTCAAAGAGCACGACACCTTCGCCGACACACAAATCGCCTACGACAGTTTCTCGGCCGGCCGCATGGTCAATGTGGGCGCGCTGCCGCCGTTCACCTTCACGCTCGACGCATTTCGGGCCAGCTTCGTCCAATCCGGTCCGACGCGTGGTGCTGCGGCGGATTACCGGGCGACAGTGACGTGGCAGCCGCGGCCCGGCGCGCCGATGCGGACGTCGGAGATTTCCGTCAACCATCCGCTCACTGTGGACGGGGTGAATGTGTACCTCACCGGCCACGGCTACGCGCCGCATTTCCGGATCCGCGACGGTTCGGGGCGCGTCTTCGACGAGACAGTGCCGTTCCTGCCTCGGGATGGCGTCTTCACTTCCCAGGGCGTGGTGAAGCTGCCGGACGCGAAGCCACAGCAGCTGGGCATCAGCGGGTTCTTCCTGCCGACCGCCGCGGCGGATCCGGTGACCGGGCAGCCGATTTCGATTTTCCCGGCGCCCGACAATCCGGTGGTGGTCCTTGGCGTCTTCGGTGGGAATCTCGGCTTGGATTCCGGTATCCCGCAATCGGTCTACACGTTGGACACCACGAAGATGCACCTGCTCGGCAAGGGAATTCTGCGCCCGGGCCAGACCCTGACGCTTCCTGATGGCCAGGGCTCGGTGACGTTCGTGGGCTTTTCGGACTTCGCCGCCTTTCAGCTCACCCGGGATCCGGGTAAGCCGATCGTCCTGGTCGCAATCAGTGTCGCGATTGCCGGTCTTCTGGTCTCGCTCGGTATCCGGCGGTGGCGGGTCTGGGTCCGTGCGGCCGAGAACGAGGCGGGACGTACGGTGGTCGAGGTTGGTGGTCTTCCCCGCACCGATGCCAGCGGGGGATTCACCGAGGCGTTCGCCCGGCTCGCCGAGGAATTGCGGCGCCGGACGGACGCCGCGGATGCGGCGGCGGATGGCGAGTCGGACGGCGTGATGCGGATCGGCGCCGGGTCGAGGAGGGATGACGGTGTCAGTTGATCCGGGATTGGCGAGCCTGTCGAATCAGCTGGTAGCGGCGGCTCTCGTCGGATATTCGTTGGCTTTCGTCGGCTACGCGGTGCGCGCCGCGTTCGGGGTGCGCGTCCCGGAGGCCGGCCAACCTACGCGCGTGCCGGACGCTGGCGAACCCGCGCGGCGCGCCGTCGCGTTGGCGTCCGTCGGAGCGGCGGCGTCCGTTGGGACGGCGTCCGTCGGGACGGCGTCGGGAGACGGAACGGCCGGTATCGGCGACACCGCCGACGGCTCGCCGCCACGCGGGGGGCTTCCGGCCGGACTCAGCGAAGACCGACCGGCTGGCGGCACCGAAGACCGCTCTGACCGGGTGTGGAGGTTCGGCGTCCGGGCGGGCCGGCTGGCCGTCGTCCTGACGATCCTCGCCTGGCTGATCCATGCGGGCGCGCTCGTGACCCGCGGCCTGTCCGTGCACCGGCTGCCCTGGGGCAACATGTACGAATTCACCCTCGCGCTGACCTGGGCGGCGGTCGGGGCGTTTCTCCTCGTGCTTGCGAGGTACCGGCAGCAGGCGCTCGGTCTGCTCGGCGTCTTCGTGATGATCCCCGTGCTGTTGGCGTTGGGACTCGCGATCACCGTCTTGTACGTCGCGGCGGCCCCGCTGGTCCCGGCGCTTCACTCGTACTGGTTGGCGATCCACGTCACCGCCGCGATCATCGCGACCGGCGTCTTCACGGTGGCGACCGCTGCGACCGTCATGTTCCTTGTCGCGGACCACTACGCGAGTGCGGAGCGCCATGGCCGTCCGGTGCGGTTCGCCGCCCTCGCCCGGCTCATGCCGAGCGCAGCGGTCTTGGACCGGCTGGCGTACCGGGCTTATGCCCTGGCGTTCCCGATCTGGACCTTCGCCGTGGTTGCGGGAGCCATCTGGGCGGAGTACGCCTGGGGGCATTACTGGCAGTGGGATCCGAAGGAGACGTGGGCGTTCATCACCTGGGTGGTCTATGCCGGTTATCTCCACGCCCGGGCCACCGCCGGCTGGCGCGGCCGGAAGGCCGCGTACGTCGCCCTCTTCGGGTTCGCGACCGTGCTCTTCAACTTCTTTGTGGTGAACATTTTCATCAGCGGCATGCACTCGTACGCCGGCATCTGACGGCCGACCGCGCTCCCGGCCCGGCGTGATGACGGCGGTGACAGGGCTGCCGGCGGACCGGGCGATACTAAGCCCATGCCGTTCGCCGATCTCCCGGAGTTTCTTGACGCACTAGAGCGGGACGGCGACCTGGTGCGGATCACAGCACCGGTCGACCCGTACCTGGAGATCACCGAGATTGTCGATCGGGTGGTGCGCAACGGCGGCCCGGCGCTGCTCTTCGAGAATGTGATCGGCTATGACATGCCGCTCGCGATGAACGTCTTCGGCACGCCGCGGCGGATGGCGAAGGTCTTCGGCGCGGCGGAGCTCGACGACGTGGGCCGGCGCATCGCCGGCCTCCTCCAACCCGGGCTGCCGCAGGGTTTCGCCGGCGTACGCGACGTCTTCTCCCGGGCCATGCAGCTCCGTGCGGTGCCGCCGAAACGGGTCCGGTCCGGGGCATGCCAGGACATCGTGCTGCGAGGGGAGGACGTCGACCTCACCCGGCTGCCGGCGCTGCACACCTGGCCGAAGGACGGCGGTCCATACTTCACCCTCGGGCTCACCCACACGAAACACCCGGAGACCGGTCAGCGGAATGTCGGGCTCTACCGGCTGCAGCGCTTCGACCGGCGCACCATCGGGATGCATTGGCAGATTCACAAGGATTCCACGGCGCACCATGCGGTGGCCGAACGCCGCGGTGAACGCCTTCCGGTCGCGGTGGCTTTCGGCTGTGACCCGGTGTTGAGCTACGTGGCCTCGGCCCCGCTGCCGGCCGATATTGACGAGTACGCGTTCGCCGGTTTTCTCCGCGGGGAACGGGTGGAGCTGGTGGAGTGTGTGAGCGTCCCCCTGGAAGTTCCCGCTTCCGCGCAGGTGGTCCTGGAGGGATGGATTGAACCGGGCGAACGGCGTCCGGAGGGGCCATTCGGCGATCACACCGGTTTCTATACGCCGGTCGAACCGTTTCCGGTGTTGCACGTGGAAACCGTGACGATGCGCAAGACCCCCATCTTCCAAGCCATCGTGGTCGGGCGTCCCCCTGCGGAGGACGCCTTTCTCGGGAAGGCGACGGAGCGCATCTTTCTTCCCTTGGTAAAACTGCTCATTCCCGATATCGTGGACCTCGACCTGCCCATCGAAGGCGTTTTTCACAACTGCGTCATCGTCAGTATCGAGAAGCGCTTTCCGAAACACGCGCATAAAGTGATGCACGCCATCTGGGGCGCCGGCATGCTGTCGTTGGCCAAGCTCATCGTTGTCGTGGACGCCGATTGCAACGTCCACGACTACCGGGACGTCGCGTGGCGGGCCTTCGGCAACGTCGATTACGCCCATGACCTCGTGCAGGCGGTCGGTCCGGTCGACCACCTCGACCACGCAAGCTATCAGCAATTCTGGGGCGGCAAAATCGGCATCGACGCGACGGCGAAACTGCCCGGCGAAGGGTACCACCGCGGCTGGCCGGAGATGATTGTCCAGGATCGCGACATCGTCGAACGGGTGAGCCGGCGTTGGGCGGAGTTCGGTCTTCCCGCCGAGCTGGGAAAGGCGCGTCCGTGACACCGGTATCGTCGCAGGCGGAATTCCACCCCGTTGCCGGCAGCTCGGAGAGGACGCCGTGACCAGTCGACGCGTGGAGACCACCGACGCCGGGACGTCCCCCCGCTCCGAGACGCCGCCCGCGCGGCGACCCGGCCGGTTGCGGGCGTTCCTCCGCCTCGTTCAATTCGAGCACTCCGTTTTCGCGTTGCCCTTCGCGTACATCGCCGCGCTCACCGCCATGTGGCAGGCGGATCGGCATGTCCATTGGCGCCAGTTGGGAATTGTCACCGTCGCCATGGTTGCGGCTCGCACGTTTGCGATGGCGGTGAACCGGATTGTCGACCGGCACATCGACGCGCGCAATCCCCGGACGCGTCAGCGGGAACTGGTGACCGGGGTTGTCTCGGTGCGTGCGGCCGGCATCGGAGCGCTGTCCGCCCTCGCCGTGCTGGTCGTCTCCGCCGCCGCGCTGAACCGGCTCTGCCTGTATTTGTCGCCGGTCGCTGCGTTCGTCCTTGCGGGTTATCCATATGCGAAACGCATCACTTGGGCGCCGCACGCTGTCCTTGGGCTCGCGCAAACCATCGGTCCCATCGGCGCGTGGATTGCGGTGACGGGTACGTGGTCGTGGACGGCGGTCTTGCTGGGCCTTGCCGTGGGGTGCTGGATCGGCGGCTTTGACATCATCTATGCCTTGCAGGATTACGAGTTCGACCGGACCGTCGGAATTCAGTCCTTGCCGGCCCGGTTCGGCCCGCATATCGCGCTCGCGTGGTCACGGGTGGCGCACTTTGCCACCATCGCCCTCCTGCTCTGGTTCGGCGCCGCCGCCGGCCTCCGGATCGTCTGGCTGGTCGGCGTACTCGCGGCCGCCGTCGCACTCGGCTACGAGCAGCATCTCGTGAAGCCGTCGGACTTTTCCAAAGTGAACCGCGCATTCTTCACGGTCAACGGATACATCGGTGTCGGGCTTTTTCTGTTCGGTCTCGGCGACCTTATCGCCGGAGGGCTGCGGTGGTGACCGATCAGCGGCAAGGCCGCCGTCCCTGGCTCGTCGGTGTGACGGGGGCGAGCGGTACGCCGTATGCCGCTGCGCTGCTGCGCGGCCTGCTCGCGGCGGGCCGGCCGGTCGACCTGGTGGTCTCGCGGGCCGCGCGGCTCACGCTCCGCGACGAAGCAGGCCTCACCTGGCGAGACGACCTGCCAAGTCTGCGGCGCTGGCTGGAGACCCCGCTCGATGACACCCTTCCGTCCCTCCCGGCCGAGCCGTGGGACGTGCGGATCTGGAAGGTGACCGATCTCGCGGCGCCGCCGTCCAGCGGTTCGTACCTGACCCACGGCATGGTCGTGATACCGGCCAGTACGGCGTCCATCGCGGCCATCGCAACCGGGCTGTCCAGGGATCTGCTGCAACGCGCCGCGGATGTCACCCTCAAAGAACGGCGTCTGCTGATCGTCGTCCCGCGGGAGACCCCGCTCACCGGAATCACCCTGCGCCAGCTGGCGACTCTGGCGGATCTGGGGGTGGCGGTCGTACCGGCGGCGCCCGCTTTTTACAGCAAACCGAAGAGCGTGCAGCAGTTGGTCGATTTCATCGCCGGGAAGGTGCTGGACCTGCTCGGCGTCGAGCACGAGCTCTTCGCGCGGTGGACGGGACAGCTCGGCGGTTGACCGGCTCGCGGGCGGAGTGCGGGGACGACGACCGCTCGCGGCGGCTCGGTCAGTCAGCTCTCCTCGGTGTCGAAGGCGACCGGACCGAACGATGGCGCCGATTCGCCGCGGAGCAAGGCCCGGACCTCCGACTCCCGGAACCGCCGGTGGCCGCCGGGCGTCCGGATGCTGCCGATCCGTCCGGACGCCGCCCATCGGGTCACCGTCTTCGGGTCCACGCGGAAGAGATTGGCGACCTCGCCCGGGGTGAGGAGCCGATCTCGGGTTGCCTCAATCATGATCTCTGCCTCCTGTCGTGCTGGTCGGCTGGATGGTCGGCTCGGCTGAGCCGGTCTGATATCGGAGGCCGGCAGGTCGCCGGCGGCAGAGTGCGGATCGTCGACCGCGCTGGGGTCGTGTGATGACCTTCTCATGAGTGTGGTGTAGTTCCGTTCTGTCTGGTGGGTGTGACGGGTGCTAACCCCCATGAGATGTGTACACGCCGATGTCCCCGCACGCCTCGATTTGCCGCGGAAATGTCGCCGTTTCGGCAAAAAAACGGGGCAGTCGTCACTATTCCACTACGGATAGTGACGAAAATTCCCGACCGCCTAAGGCGATGCGACGCATTGTCGCGACTGCATCACGTACCGTAGCGCCACTGGCGCGGTCGCGCGGCGATCCGATGCCGATCCGCAGCGGCGTCGTGGCCGCCGGCGGCCAACCGGTGGAACGATCGAGATCGCGTCACAGCGAACCGGCGCGTGTGATCGCTTATGGAGCGTGCGGCATGCTGAGGGGGATGGCCGCTGCGTCGGCAGCCCCAACCGCGCGGCTCGTTCGTCGAGGGAGGAGTTGTGGATCCCGGGCTCCAGCGTGAGATCGAAGCCAAGGTTCTGGCAGGGGAGCGCCTGAGCTTCGCGGACGGCGTCGCCCTCTACGAGTGCGACGACTTGGCCTGGCTCGGTGAGCTCGCCCACGCCGTGCGGACCAGGCTCAATGGGGATTACGTCTACTTCAATGTGAACCGGCACCTGAACCTGACCAACGTCTGCGCGGCGTCCTGCGCATACTGCAGTTTTCAACGCAAGCCGGGCGAGCCGGACGCGTACACGATGCGGGTCGAGCAGGCGGTCGAGCTCGCCCGGCAGATGGAACCGGAAGGCATCACCGAGCTGCACATCGTCAACGGTTTGCATCCCACCCTGCCCTGGCGCTATTACCCCCGCATGCTGCGGGAACTGAAGAAGGCGCTGCCGAACGTGGCGCTGAAAGCGTTCACCGCGACGGAAATTCATTGGTTCGAGAAGATTTCCGGACTCCCGGCCGATGAGATTCTCGACGAGCTCATCGACGCCGGACTGGAATCACTGACCGGCGGCGGCGCGGAAATCTTTGATTGGGAAATCCGGCGGCGCATCGTCGACCATGACACCCACTGGGAGGACTGGTCACGGATTCACCGCCTCGCGCACGCCAAGGGACTCCGGACGCCGTGCACGATGCTCTACGGTCACATCGAAGAACCGCGGCACCGGGTCGACCACGTCCTGCGGCTGCGTGAGCTGCAGGACGAGACCGGCGGTTTCGTCGTCTTCATCCCGCTGCGTTTCCAGCACGACCCCAACGGCGATCCGCGGAATCGGCTCGCCACTCAGCCGATGGCGACCGGGGCCGAGGCGCTGAAGACCTTCGCGGTCTCCCGTCTGCTCTTCGACAATGTGCCGCACGTCAAGGCGTTCTGGGTGATGCACGGTTTGACGACGGCTCAGCTGGCGTTGTCGTACGGCGCGGATGATCTCGACGGTTCGGTGGTGGAGTACAAAATCACCCATGACGCGGACCACTACGGAACGCCGAATGTGCTGCACCGGGAAGACCTTCTCGAACTGATCCGGGACGCTGGTTTCGTCCCCGTGGAACGCGACACCCGCTACAACGTCCTCCGCGTCTATCCCGGTCCGGATCCGCACCGCCGCGACGTGCCGCAACCGATGCCGACCGCCGTATGACTGAAGACTTGCGGCGCCGCGCGATCCGTGCGGTCCTCTGGTACACGGCCGCCAGGCTCGGAGTGTTCGTCGTCGCACTCGGCCTGCTCTGGTTGGTCCGTGTCCGGGGCGTGCTGCTCGTCGTCCTGGCCTTGTTGCTCTCCGGTCTCGCCAGCTTCGCCCTGCTGCGACGCCAACGGGAAGACATGGGGTCAGCGCTCGGCGAGCTGGCGCGGGTACGACGCGAACGGGCCGCCGCACGTCTGGCAGCCGAAGACCAGGACATGGAGGCGTTCGCGCCGGACGGCGGACCCGAGCCGGACGGCGCACCCGCGCCGGACGGAACGCCCGCCCGGGATGAGGAAGACCCGGACGCCGAGCGGGATGGTGCGGACGCCGCGAGGCGGAGCCGGTACCAAGACTGGACCGCGTCTGGCCAGGAGCGGCCGTGACCGTACCGCGTCCGAGGGTAGGTCACATCCAGTTCCTCAACTGCCTTCCGCTGTACTGGGGCCTTGTCCGGTCAGCAGCCCTCCTCGACATCGAGCTTTTCCGCGACACACCGGATCGGTTGAGCGATCGGCTCGTCGACGGCGACCTCGACATCGCGCCGATCAGCGTCGTCGAATATCTGCGCCACTCCGCGGACCTGCTCCTGCTGCCCGACCTCGCGGTCGGTGCCGACGGGCCGGTCATGTCGTGTGTGCTGGCAAGTCAACTGCCGTTGACCGACCTCGACGGCCGGCTCGTCGCGCTCGGCTCGACGAGCAGAACCACCGTCGAACTGGCACGGATGCTTCTGGAGGAGCGGATCGGCGTGCAGCCGCGATACCTCACCTGCCCGCCGGATCTACCGGCGATGATGCTCGAGGCGTCGGCCGCTGTCCTCATCGGCGACGTCGCGCTGCGCACGACCCTGCGGGACGGCGCGCGGCTGGGCCTCGAGGTCCACGACATGGGAGCAGCGTGGTCGGAGTGGACCGGTCTTCCCATGGTGTTCGCCGTCTGGGCCGCCCGACGGGAATTCGCCCTCGCCCATCCCGGGCTGGTCAAGGACGTCCACGCCGCATTTCTCCACTCCCGGGACCTGTCGCTGGCTCGGGTGACCGAAGTGGCGGAATCTGCGGCGAGATGGGAGGATTTCGACGTCCAGACCCTTGTGCGGTATTTCCTGACGCTGGATTTTTCGCTCGGTCCTCGGCAGCTGGCCGGCCTTCGCGAGTTCGCCCGGCGGATCGCCCCCCGCCTCGGGCTAGTCCACCCATGGCATCCGGAATTCGTCCGCGTGTAAGTCCGGGCTGGTTCGAAAGCGTTCCCACATCACCCATTGCGGTGAGAATTCAGGAATCCCCTCAAGCGGCGGGGTGAAGCTGCGATTATCGAGCAGTGTTGCCACGGTCGTCCTCGGTGCCGCTTGTCGCGGCGATGGCCGCCCACGACGCGACCGCGTCGTCGGGCACGTCGGTGCGACGGTGCCGCGTCGTCGTCGCTGATGACGCGGCGGGTATGCGCGCGTTGCTGGCAACGCTGCTGTCGATCGAACCCGATTTCGATGTGGTCGGCGTCGCCCGCGACGGCGCCGAGGCCGTCGACCTCGTGCTGCGGGAGCAGCCGGATTTGCTCGTCATTGACATCACCATGCCGGTGATGTCCGGCACCGAGGCCATCCGGCGCATTCGAGAAGCCAACCCGCGGGTCAGAGTTGCGGTGCTCTCCGGGGAACGTCAACCGCTTCCCCCCGGCGCCGACGCCATCCTCGTGAAAGGCACCGTGAACGAGGAGCTCATCGCCGTGCTGCGGCGGCTCTGCCGCGCGGGGTCGCAGCACGACGCCCCGCCACCGGCGGACTGCTAGCACCGGCTGGCTACCCTGGACGGGTGGCCAGTGAATCGATCGCGAGCGGACCAGCGGAACCGCGCCCGGCCGGTGGCGAGTCGATCCCGGCCGGTGCGGCGGTCAGCGAGCCGGCGGCTGACGCCTCCTCCGATGCGCCGCCGGATCCGGCGGCTGCGGCCGACGTCGATGTCCGTGCCGTCTTGCAGCGTGCCGTAGCCGGCGAGCGGATTGACGCGACCGAAGCGCTTGCGCTCTACACCCGCGCACCGCTGCATGCGTTGGGCCGGGCGGCCGACGCCGTCCGGCGCCGTCGCTTCGGGGAGAACGCCGCCATTGCCACGTATCTCATCGACCGGAACATCAATTACACCAACGTCTGCGTCACTGCGTGCCGCTTCTGCGCGTTCTATCGGCCGCCGAAGCACGAAGAGGGTTGGACCCATTCCATCGAGGAAATTCTCCGTCGTTGCGGGGAAGCGGTCGACCTCGGCGCCACCCAGATCATGCTTCAGGGCGGCCACCACCCTGACCTCGGCATCGAGTGGTACGAAGCGGTTTTCCGTGCCATCAAGCAGGCTTATCCCAACCTTGTCCTGCACTCACTGGGCGGTTCGGAGGTCGTCCACATCGCCCGCACCTCGGGTCTCACCTTTGCCGAGGTCATCCGCCGGCTTCGCGACGCGGGGCTCGACTCGTTCGCCGGCGCCGGCGCGGAGATCCTAGTCGACCGGCAGCGTCGTCTCATCGCACCGCTCAAGGAGTCCGGCGCCACGTGGCTGGAGGTGATGGAGACCGCGCATCGCCTTGGCGTTCAATCGACGGCGACATTCATGATGGGCACCGGAGAGACCAACGCCGAGCGGATCGAGCATCTGCGGCTTATCCGGCAGGTGCAGGACCGTACCGGCGGGTTCCGGGCGTTCATCCCGTGGACCTACCAGCCGGAGAACAACCACCTGCGCGGCCGCACCCTCGCCACGCCGGTGGAATACCTGCGGCTTCTCGCGGTGGCCCGGCTCTTTCTCGACAACATTGCGCACCTGCAGGTTTCGCAACTCACCCTAGGAAAAGAAGTCGGTCAACTCGGGCTGCATTTTGGCGCCGATGACCTCGGCTCGGTGATGCTGGAGGAGAACGTCGTCTCGTCCGCCGGCGCCCGCCACCAATGGAATCTCGCCGAGATGATTCATCTGATCCGGACCGCGGGCCGCATTCCGGCCCAGCGCGACACCCTCTACCGATACGTGCGCATTCACTGGACGCCGGACGACGACCCGCCGTTTGACCCCCGGCTCCGCTCGCACTTCTCGTCCATCGCCGTCGAGTCCCCTTCCGTGGCGTGACACCCCACGATCCCGTCTCGGTTGAGGCGGTGCCGAAAATTGAGCTCCACGTTCACCTCGAAGGCACCGTCGAGCCCGCCACGGTGCTTGATATCGCCGCACGGAATGGTCTGGCGCTGCCGGTTTCGACCGTCGACGAGCTGAGTGCGCTCTATCGCGTGACGACATTCTCGGATTTTCTCCGGCTCTGGATCCTGACCACGAACGTGCTGCGGAAGGCGGAGGATTTCTCCCAGGTCGTCGTCGATTATGCGCGACGGGCGAAGCGGCACGGCGCGGTCTATATCGAGGGGATTTTCTCGCCGGTCGAGCGGGTCATGCGCGGCGTCGGCTGGGCGGAGATTTTCGACGGGTACTGCGAGGGAGCCGAGCGGGCGTACGCCGAGCACGGGGTCGTCGTCCGCCTGACGCCGGAGGCGTATCGGGGCGCGGATCCGGAGCTGGTTGCGGAGATGGTCCGGTACGCCGGCCGATATCGCGATCGGGGCGTTGTCGGTGTCGGCATCGGCGGCGACGAACGGGCCCGGCCGACGCGGCATTACGCTGCCGCGTTTGCTCCAGCGGTCGACCTCGGGCTGGGCGTCGTGCCGCACGCCGGCGAATTCCCTCTCTTTCCCGACGGAGCATCCGGCGCGGCCACGCTGCGCGAGACGATTGAGGCGCTCAATCCCGTCCGGATCCGGCACGGCATCGCCGCCGCGGCCGATCCGGCGCTCGTAGCGGTCATTCGCGAGCGGGGCATCGTCTTGGACGTCTGCCCGACCTCCAACCTGCGGACCGGAGCGATCCGCGATCTCGCAGACCATCCCTTGCCGCGCTTGGCGGCGGCCGGGATTCCCTGCACGGTTGGCACCGACGATCCCGCCGTCTTTGACACGGATTTGTCCCGCGAATTCACCATCGCGGCCCGGCTGGGCGTTGAACCGCGCCTGCTGTACGACGCTGGGATCACCGGCGCTTTATGCGACGATGACGTGAAATCGCACCTCCGGCAGATCGGAGCCGCTACCACATGGCCGACGACAACGGCGACATGGTCGACCACAGCGGCGGGAGAGTCGCTGTGACCTCCGGCGGCGACCCGTCGGATGGTCGCGAAGACCAGACGGCCGTCGACAAGGACCCGTCGTCCATCGCCGCCATGTTCGACACGGTGGCGCGCCGCTACGACCTCGTCAACGATCTCCTCTCGCTCGGCCAGGATCGGCTCTGGCGTCGGGCGGTGGCACGAGCCGTCGCGGCCCGTCCCGGTGAGCGGGTGCTCGATCTGGCCGCCGGGACCGGCACGTCGTCGCTGGCGTTCACGGCGTCGGGTGCGTCCTGTGTCGCCTGCGACTTCTCCCTCGGCATGCTGCGCGAGGGACGGCGTCGCTACGGTTCGCGGCTGGTGTACGTCGCCGGGGACGCACTGGCGCTCCCGTTCGCCGATGGCGTCTTCGACGTCGTCACGATGTCCTTCGGCCTGCGGAACGTGGCCGACGTGGACGCCGCGTTGCGCGAGTGCCTGCGGGTCGCCCGGCGGGGCGGCCGGCTCGTCATCTGCGAATTCAGTACGCCGACCCCCCGGCTCGTCCGGTGGGGTTACGACGCGTACTTGCGGTTGGTGCCGGTGATCGGGGCACGGTTCGGCTCGAATCCGGGCTCGTACCGCTACCTGGCCGCGTCGATCCGCGGCTGGCCGGACCAGCGGACGCTTGCCACCCGCATCGCCGCCGCCGGATGGGAAAAGGTTGCGTGGCGGAACCTCTCGCTGGGGGTGGTGAGCATCCACCGCGCCATCAAGCCGTAATCGTCGCGTCGTGCGGTTGTCCCGAGGACAGCTGACGGCGGCCCGGCCGCTGCGATCCGCTTAGCCCTCTGCCGGACCGACGCCATAGACTGCAACCCGAGAGTTCGTGAAGAATTTCACAAGCTCGCATGTGGTGGCATGTGGGCGGCACCCAGGAGTTGCCGAGTGGCGCAAACACCGCAGCCGGTTCCAACGACGGGTTCGACCACCCCGTCCCCAACGGTCCTGACCGAGCCACCCGCGGGGGCTATCGTCCTGGACGCGGACGTCGTCGTCGTCGGGGCGGGACCGGCGGGCTCGACGACCGCCGCGTATCTCGCCCAGGCCGGCGTCGATGTCGTCGTCCTGGAGAAGAGTGCATTTCCGCGCGAGAAGGTCTGCGGCGACGGTCTGACGCCCCGGGCGGTCCGGCAGCTCGTGCGACTCGGCATTGACACGTCGGCCCAGGCGGGTTGGCTGCGCAACAAGGGACTGCGCATTCTCGGCGGCGGGATGCGGCTGGAGCTTCCCTGGCCGGAGCTGGCCAGCTTCCCGGACTACGGGCTGGTCCGTCCCCGGACCGACTTCGACCAGCTTCTTGCCCGGCACGCTGCGAAACTCGGCGCCGTCGTGCACGAGCGGACGCCGGTGTCGGCGCCGCTGATCGATGACCGTACCGGCCGGGTGGTCGGGGTGGTGGCCACCGCCGAGGGTGAACGACCGCTCGTTGTGCGGGGATCTGTCGTCGTCGCCGCGGATGGGAATTCGGGCCGGCTCGCGCTTGCGGTCGGCCGCGACCGGTTGCCGCGGCGCCCGATGGGTGTGGCCTACCGGCGGTATTACGCCTCCCGGCGGCACGACGACACCTGGTTGGAATCGTGGCTGGAGCTGCGGGACGGCGGACGGCTGCTGCCCGGGTACGGCTGGATTTTCGGCATGGGCGACGGGACGAGCAACGTGGGTGTCGGCATCCTCAACACGTCGTCCGCCTTCCGGAACATTGACTATCGAGCGCTGCTGCGCCGCTGGGTCGCCGGCATGCCCGCCGAGTGGGGGATTACCGAGGAGACAGCCCAGGGGCCGATCCGCGGCGCCGCGCTGCCCATGGGCTTCACCCGCAAACCGCAGTACGCCGACGGGCTTCTCCTCGTCGGCGACGCCGCAGGAATGATCAATCCGTGCAACGGTGAGGGCATCGCGTACGCGATGGAGTCCGGTGCGGCCGCTGCAGAGATCATCGTTCAAGCGCTGGCCAAGCCGACCGGCGCCGCCCGGGAGCGGACGCTTCGCAGCTACCCGCGGGTGCTGGCCGAGCAGTACGGCGGTTACTACACCCTCGGACGGTGGTTCGTCCAGCTGATCGGAAAGCCGGGAGTGATGCGGTTCCTGACCCGGCACGGCCTTCCGCACCCTCAACTGATGCGTTTCACCTTGAAATTCTTGGCGAATCTGACCGATCCGCGTGACGGCGACGCGATGGACCGCATCATCAACGCGGCCAGTCGATGGGCTCCGGCGGCGTAAGGCCATGGCACGCGTTCTAGACTGCACCGCGGTGCTCACCGGTACACCGGGACCGATGAGCGCGGGAACGGTACGCGTCGTTCGGCGCAGCAACGGGAGGTGAGCGCATGTTCAGCTATGTCCCGATCTTTGCCCTGTTCCTGCTCGCCGGCGGCTTCGCCGTCTTCTCGGTCATCGCCGGATCGCTGACCGGTCCCAAGCGGTACAACCGGGCCAAGTACGACGCGTACGAATGCGGCATTGAACCGACGCCGCAACCGATCGGCGGCGGACGGTTTCCGGTGAAGTACTACCTCACCGCCATGCTCTTCATCGTCTTCGACATTGAAATCATCTTCTTGTATCCGTGGGCGGTGGCATACGGCGACATGGGCGTTTTCGGCCTGGTGGAGATGCTGCTCTTCATCGTCACGGTGTTGATTGCGTACGTGTACGTGTGGCGGCGCGGTGGACTGGAGTGGGATTGACCCATGGGCATTGAGGAGAAAATTCCCGGCGGTTTTCTGCTCACCACGGTCGAGAAGGCCGTCGGATGGGTGCGAAAGAGCTCGCTGTGGCCGGCGACGTTCGGTCTTGCCTGCTGCGCCATTGAGATGATGGCGACCGGTGCCGGCCGGTATGACTTGGCCCGTTTCGGCATGGAGGTATTCCGCGCGTCACCCCGGCAGGCGGACCTGATGATTGTCGCCGGCCGGGTGAGCCAGAAGATGGCGCCGGTGCTCCGGCAGATTTACGACCAGATGCCGGAGCCGAAGTGGGTGCTCGCGATGGGCGTGTGCGCGTCCTCCGGGGGCATGTTCAACAACTACGCCATCGTGCAAGGCGTGGACCACGTCGTCCCCGTCGACATGTACCTGCCGGGATGCCCGCCGCGTCCGGAGATGCTCATGCACGCCATTCTCGAATTGCACGAGAAAATCAAGTCGACGAAGCTCGGCGTGCACGCCGTCCGTGAAGCGCACGAACGCGAAGAAGCGGCGAAACACGCGCTGCCGACGCACTCGATGAAGGGGTTGCTGCGATGACCGAGCCGGTACTGCGCGGTCTGCCCTCGTCGCCCCGCCCCTTCGGCGGCTACTTCGACCAGGTGGCGGACACACTGGCCGTCGCCTACCCGCGCCTGCCGGACGCGATCGAACGGACAGACGTCGATCGCGGCGAGCTCACCTTTCACGTGCGCCGGGAATATCTGCGTGAGCTGGCGCTCGTGCTTCGCGATGACGAGCGGCTCCGGTTCGAATTGCTGAATTCGCTCTCCGGGGTGCACTATCCGACCGACGTCGGCCGCGAACTGCACGTGGTTTATGAGCTGACGTCGATGACGTATCGACGTCACATCCGGCTGGAAGTCGCCGCCCCCGACGCCGATCCGCATATTCCGTCGGTGGTCGACGTGTGGCCGACGGCCGATTTCCAGGAGCGGGAGACCTGGGACATGTTCGGCGTCATCTTTGACGGGCATCCGGCGCTCACTCGAATCCTCATGCCGGATGACTGGCCCGGGCATCCGCAGCGCAAGGATTATCCCCTTGGGGGCATTCCCGTGGAGTACAAGGGAGCCACCGTTCCCCCGCCCGATGAGCGCCGCCAGTACGCATGAGGTTGTGATGACGGGACGACGAGCCGAGGAGCACGAGCGACGATGACGACAACCGACCCGTTCGACGTCCTCGATCCGACCGCCCCGGTGTACACGGTCACCGGCGGCGACTGGCAGGACATTGTCAGTGACATTGCCGACCGGCATCCGGATCGGATCGTCGTCAACATGGGTCCGCAGCATCCGTCGACGCACGGCGTGCTGCGTCTCGTCCTCGAACTCGAGGGAGAGACCGTCACCCAGGCCCGGGTGGTCGTCGGATACCTGCACACCGGGATCGAGAAGAACTGCGAGTACCGCACCTACACCCAGGCGGTCACGTTTCTCACTCGGGCAGATTACCTTTCGCCGCTGTTCACCGAGACCGCCTACTGCCTGGCCGTCGAGAAACTCCTCGGCATCACCGACCAGATTCCGGAGCGGGCGAACGTCATCCGCGTCATGATGATGGAGCTCAACCGCATCGCCTCCCACCTGGTCTGGCTCGCCACCGGCGGGATGGAGATCGGCGCGCTCTCGGCGATGCTCTACGGTTTCCGTGAGCGTGAGATGATCCTCGACATCTTCGAAATGATTACCGGTCTGCGGATGAACCACGCCTACATCCGGCCCGGCGGGGTCATCCAGGATCTGCCGCCCGGCGCAGTGGAGAAAATCCGGGAATTTCTCGACATCATGCCGGCCCGTATCGACGAATACCATGATTTGCTGACCGGCCAGCCGATCTGGGTGCGGCGGTTGAAGGGCGTTGGATATCTCGACCTCACCGGAGCGGTCGCACTCGGCGCCACAGGCCCGATCATGCGGGCGGCCGGCTACCCGTGGGATCTGCGCAAAGTGGCGCCGTACTGCGGTTACGAGACGTATGACTTTGAGGTCCCGACGCAGACGGACGGGGATTGCTTCGCGCGTTATCTCGTCCGCATGGACGAAATGCGGGAGTCGCTGAAAATTATCGAACAGTGCCTGGACCGGCTGCGCCCCGGTCCGGTCATGGTCGAGGACAAGAAAATCGCCTGGCCGGCGAAACTCGCCCTCGGCCCGGACGGCATGGGCAATTCCCTCGACCACATCCGCCACATCATGGCGACGTCGATGGAAGCGCTCATCCACCACTTCAAACTGGTCACCGAGGGTTTTCACGTGCCGCCCGGCCAGGTGTACGTGCCCGTCGAATCGCCGCGCGGCGAGCTCGGCGTCCATCTGGTGAGCGACGGAGGCACCAAGCCGTACCGTGTGCACCTGCGGGAACCATCGTTCGTTAACCTGCAGACCGTGGCTGCGGTCTGTGAAGGCGGCATGGTCGCCGACGTCATTGCCGCGGTGGCCAGCATTGATCCGGTGATGGGTGGGTGTGACCGATGACGGCGAACGGCGCAACGCCCGGCGGAGTGCCGCCCGCGCACGACGGCACGGGTGCGGCGGCGCACCGCACGCCGCTCATTGCCTTCGATCCGCGGCTGGGACCGGCGGCTGCCGCGGCGGATCCGCTGTCGGCCGACGCGCAGCAACGGATTCGGGAGCGGGCGGCGCAGGTCCTTGCGCGCTATCCGCGGCCGCGGTCGGCCCTCATGCCGTTGCTGTATCTCGTCCAGGCGGAGCAGGGGTACGTGTCCGCGGACGGCATTCGGCTTGTCGCGGACATTCTCGGCCTCACCACGGCGGAAGTCACTGCGGTCGCCACGTTCTACACCATGTACCGTCGCCGGCCGTGCGGAAGGTATCTCGTCGGGGTCTGCACGAACACGCTCTGCGCGATTCTCGGGGGTGATGCGATTTTCGACGCCCTCCGGGAGCATCTCGGCATCGAGAACGGGGAGACGACCCCGGACGGCGCGGTGACGCTCGAGCACATCGAATGCAACGCGGCGTGCGACTACGCGCCCGTCGTGATGGTGAACTGGGAGTTCTTCGACAATCAAACCCCGGCGAGTGCGCGCGAATTGGTCGACCGCCTGCGGGCCGGTGACCCGCCGATGCCGACCCGCGGTGCACCCCTGCGCACGTTCACGGAGATTTCGCAGCTTCTCGCCGGTTTTCCCGACGATTTGGCGGACGCCGGCCCGTCCGCAGGCCCGGCATCCCTCGCCGGCTTGGAGTTGGCCCGGTCACGGGGTGAGGCGGCGCCGCCGTTCCCCACCGAGAATGCGCCCCGGGAGGAGGGGGCATGAGTTTCCGGCTGACCCCTGTCTTGACGGCGACCTGGGGCACGGATCGGTCGTGGACGATCGACGCGTACCACCAGGCCGGCGGATATCAGGCGTTGCGCAAGGCTCTCGCGATGAGTCCGGACGCCGTGCTCCAACTGGTCAAGGACTCCGGCCTGCGCGGCCGGGGCGGCGCCGGTTTCCCCACAGGAATGAAGTGGGGATTCATCCCGCAGGGCGACGGAAAGCCGCACTACCTCGTCGTGAACGCTGACGAAAGTGAACCGGGGACGTGCAAGGACATTCCGCTGCTCATGGCCACCCCGCACACCCTGATTGAAGGCGCGATTATCGCCTCGTATGCGATCCGGGCGCACCAGGCCTTCATCTACATCCGCGGCGAGGTCGTGCACGTCATCCGCCGGTTGCTGCGTGCGGTGGAGGAGGCTCGCGCGGCGGGTTACCTGGGACGGGATATTCTCGGCTCCGGCTTCGACCTCGACATTACGGTGCACATTGGTGCCGGAGCGTACATTTGCGGGGAAGAGACGGCTCTGCTGGAATCGCTCGAAGGGTATCGCGGCCAGCCGCGGCTCCGCCCGCCGTTTCCCGCCACCGCTGGGTTGTACGGCTGCCCGACCGTCATCAACAATGTCGAGACGATCGCGAGCGTCCCGGCGATCGTCCGCGGCGGTGTCGAGTGGTACCGCTCGATGGGGACGGAAAAATCCCCCGGATTCAAGATTTTCTCGCTCTCCGGTCACGTCGCCCGGCCCGGCCAGTACGAGGCGCCGCTCGGAATCACCCTGCGTGAATTGCTGGACGCCGCCGGCGGCATGCGGGAGGGTCACGAATTGAAATTCTGGACTCCCGGGGGTTCCTCGACCCCGCTCTTCACCGCGGAACACCTCGATGTCCCGCTTGATTTTGAGGGACCGCCGCAGCACGGCTCGATGCTCGGCACCACCGCCCTGCAGATTTTCGACGAGACGACCTGCGTGGTCCGCGCCGTGAAGCGGTGGTGCGAGTTCTACGCGCACGAATCCTGCGGGAAATGCACGCCGTGCCGGGAAGGCACGTTCTGGTACGCGCAGATTTTCGACCGGCTGGAGAAAGGCCTCGGCACCGCTGAAGACATTGAGACCTTGCTCGATTTGTCGGACAACATCCTTGGGCGGGCGTTCTGCGCCCTCGGCGACGGCGCAACCAGTCCGGTGACCTCGTCGATTCAGTATTTCCGCGATGAGTACATCGCGCACTACGAGCAGGGCGGCTGCCCGTTTGACCCGGTGGCGTCGACAGTTTTCGCGGGAGCGGGTGTCTGATGACGGTGACGAACGAACGAACGACATCGACGCCGGCGGCGCCGGAGCTGGTGACGCTCACCATTGACGGCTTTGAGATTTCGGTGCCGAAGGGCACCCTGGTCATCCGAGCCGCGGAGATGCTCGGCATTCAGATTCCGCGGTTCTGCGAGCACCCCCTTCTTGACCCGGTCGGCGCCTGCCGGCAGTGTCTGGTCGAGGTGGAAGGACAGCGAAAGCCGCTCGCCTCCTGCACGACGACGGTGACCGAGGGCATGGTGGTGCGCACCCAGTACACTTCGCCGGTCGCCGAGAAGGCCCAGAACGGCATCATTGAGCTGCTGCTCATCAACCACCCGCTGGATTGCCCGGTCTGCGACAAGGGCGGCGAGTGCCCGTTGCAGAACCAGGCGATGACCAACGGGTACGCCGAGTCCCGGTTCCATGACGTCAAACGCACCTATCCAAAACCGATCGCCATCTCCGCGCAGGTGCTGCTGGACCGCGAGCGGTGCGTCCTCTGCACGCGGTGCACCAGATTTGCGCAGCAAATCGCCGGCGATCCGTTCATCGAGATGTTCGAACGGTCGGCGCTCGAGCAAGTGGCGGTTTACGAGGATCAACCGTTCCAGTCGTACTTCTCCGGGAACACCATCCAGATTTGCCCGGTCGGTGCACTGACCGGGACGCAGTACCGTTTCCGCGCCCGCCCGTTCGACCTCGTGTCCACCCCGAGCATCTGCGAACACTGTGCCTCCGGCTGCGCCCAGCGCAATGACCACCGCCGCGGCAAGATGCTCCGCCGGCTCGCCGGCTCGGACGCCGACGTCAACGAAGAGTGGAACTGCGACAAGGGACGTTGGGGATACACCTACGCGTTCCTGAGTGACCGGTTGGAAACGCCTTTGGTGCGCGGCAGCGACGGGAATTTAGCCCCCGCATCGTGGCCGGAGGCGCTCCAGGCGGCCGCCCGAGGCTTGGCGGCGGCGCGGGGACGGACCGGCGTCCTCGTCGGCGGACGGGTCAGTACCGAAGATGCCTACGGGTACGGGAAATTTGCTCGCGTCGCGCTGGAGACCAACGACGTGGACTTCCGCGCCCGGCCGCACTCCGCCGAGGAAGCCGAGTTTCTCGCGGCGGTCATCGCCGGGCGGTACCTCGACGTCACCTATGCCGACCTGGAGAGGGCACCGGCCGTCCTCCTGGCCGGCTTTGAGGCCGAGGAGGAATCCCCCATCGTCTTCCTGCGGTTGCGGAAGGCCGCCCTGAAGCGGGGCACCCGCGTCTTCTCCATTGCTCCGCTGGCGACGCACGGGCTGGTGAAGATGTCCGGCCGGCTGCTCGGGTGCATCCCGGGCGGCGAAACGGGGTTGCTCACCGCTCTCCGGGACGGCGTCCCGCCGGCCCCGCCGTCCGGCGTCCCGCCGGCCGACTTCGCTGCGGATTTCGCCGCCGCAGCGGAGCTGCTCCGGCAGCCCGGGTCGGTCGTCATCGTCGGGGAACGGCTCGCCGCCGTCCCCGGTGCGCTCACCGCAGCCGCCGCCCTCGCCGACACGACCGGGGCACGCATTGCGTGGATTCCCCGCCGAGCCGGGGAGCGCGGCGCCCTGGAAGCGGGTGCGCTGCCCAACCTGCTGCCCAGCGGCCGGCGTCTCTCCGATCCGGATGAGGCGACTCCGGTCGCGCTCCGCTGGGCCTCGTCGCTGCCCACCCGCCCAGGCCGGGACACCGCCGGGATGCTGCGTGCGGCGCTCGACGGTGAACTCACCGCTTTTGTCGTCGGCGGCGTGGACCTCGACGACCTGCCGGATCCCGAGGCCGCCCATGCCGCCCTCCAGGCCGCTGCGTTCGTGGTGAGCCTCGAACAGCGGCGGAGTGCGGTGATGGAGTACGCCGACGTCGTCTTCCCGGTCGCCACGGCGATGGAGAAATCAGGGACATTCCTCAACTGGGAGGGTCGTTCTCGTCCGTTTGAGGCGTCCTTCCCGGAGGTCGGGGCGCTCTCGGACTATCAGGTGCTCAACGCCATCGCCGATGCGATGGACGTCCACCTCGGCCTGCCGGACCTGGCGACCGTGCGGGCGGAGCTTGCCGCACTGGCTGTCGACCGGACACCGGGTCGTGCGCAGGTCGGGTCGTCGTACGCCGCGGCGGAACCGGCCCGGCCTGGTCCGGGAGAGGCGATTCTCGCAACGTGGCACGAACTGCTGGACCGTGGCCGGCTGATGGACGGGAACCCGTACCTGGCCGCAACCGCGAAACCGGTGCGCGCGCAGCTTTCGCCTGCCACCGCGGCCCGGCTCGGTGTCCGATCCGGCCGCCCGATTACGGTATCCACGGCACGTGGTTCCATCACCGTGCCGGCGTACGTCACACCGATGGTCGACGATGTCGTGTGGCTGCCGACTCGATCAGCCGAGTACCAGGTGTACCGGTCCCTTGGCGTGCCCGCCGGGGCCGTGGTCGCCGTCCGGCCGGCTGATGAGGGCGCGCAGCCGGGGGAGAGGGGCTGACCGGTGACCGTGACGACGTTAGGACACCCGCTCGCCCCGGTGTTCGCGGCCGCCCCGTTATCCCCGCCGACGCATCGGGACATCTGGTGGTTAATCATCGTCAAGACGCTCGGTGTCTTCGCATTTCTCGTGCTGGCGACGCTTTTCATGATCTGGGCGGAGCGGCGGGTCGTCGCCCGGATGCAGCAGCGCATCGGCCCGAACCGGGTTGGGCCGTTCGGGCTCCTGCAGAGTCTGGCCGACGGCCTGAAGCTTGCCTTGAAAGAAGACATCGTGCCGACGCTGGCCGACAAGGCGGTGTTCATTCTTGCGCCGGTTATTTCGGCGACGCCGGCGTTTCTTGCCTTTGCCGTCATTCCATTCGGCCCCACCGTCTCCATCGCCGGGCATCACACGAATCTGCAGCTCACCGACCTGCCGGTTGCCGTCCTGTTCGTCCTTGCGATGAGCTCACTTGGCGTGTACGGGATTGTGCTGGCCGGCTGGTCGTCCGGCTCACCGTACCCGCTGCTGGGCGGTGTACGGTCGGCCGCTCAGGTGGTGAGCTATGAAATTGCGATGGGGCTGTCGTTCGTCGGGGTTTTCTTGTACTCGGGTTCGCTGTCGACGTCCGACATCGTCGCCGCCCAGGCCCATCGGTGGGGGATTCTCTGGGCCGGGGTCTCCTTCGCCGTCTACGCCATCGCCATGGTCGGTGAGACGAACCGGGCGCCGTTCGACCTGCCGGAAGGCGAGACGGAAATTGTCGGCGGTTTCCACACCGAGTACACGTCGCTGAAATTCGCCCTCTTCTACTTGGCCGAGTACATCAACATGGTCACCGTGTCGGCGTTGATGACCACGCTCTTCCTCGGCGGCTGGCGGGCGCCGTGGCCGCTGTCGCTCTGGTCGCAGGCAAACGTCGGCTGGTGGCCGGTGCTGTGGTTCCTCATCAAATTGGGCATCGTGCTCTTCGTCTTCATCTGGCTTCGGGGCACGCTGCCGCGGTTCCGTTACGACCAGTTCATGCAGTTCGGATGGAAGGTGCTCATTCCCGTCAACCTGACGTGGATTCTGGTCGAGGCGGCCATCCGGGTGGTGAACGTGAGCAATTGGCGGGTCTGGGTCATCCCGTTCGCCATATTCCTCGCCCTCGTCGCCGTCGGCACGTACGTCGCCGATCTGGTGCGTCAACGCTCCGAAGTCGGTGACGGCGGCCCGATCCTCGGGCCGGCCCTGGTGCCGAACCCCGACAGCCCTTACCCGATTCCCCCGCTTCCCGGTCAACGTCCACTCGTCGGAGTGCTGGAGGCTCGAACGGACGATTTCCCTGTGGGATCGGCTGCGGAACCGCGGAACGGAGGTGACGGCGATGCCTAACATACTTCCCGGGCCGCTCCGCGGCTTTGGCGTCACATTCGGCACGATGTTCCGCCGGGTGACCACTGAGCAGTATCCGGACGAGAAGAAGCCGACGATGCCGCGCTACCACGGGCGGCACGTGCTCAACCGGCACCCGGACGGTTTAGAGAAATGCATCGGGTGTGAGCTCTGCGCCTGGGCGTGTCCCGCGGACGCCATTTACGTGGAGGGCGCCGACAACACCGAAGAGGAGCGCTACTCTCCGGGCGAGCGGTACGGCCGGGTGTATCAGATCAACTATTTGCGGTGCATTTTCTGCGGGTACTGCATCGAGGCATGTCCGACGCGGGCGCTCACGATGAGCAACGAGTACGAACTCGCCGACGACAACCGCGCGGACCTCATCTACACGAAGGAGCAGCTGCTGGCTCCGCTGGCGCCGGGGATGGAACCGCCACCGCACCCGATGCGGCTCGGGGACACCAAGGACTATTACCGGGGCACGCCGGCGGCTCACATGCTGAGCGGTGAGGACGACGCTGCGTCGGAGACGACGCTGGACCGGAGCGACGACCACTCCGCGACGTACGAGGAAGCGGAACGCCCATGAACGCGACGACTCTCGCGGCGATGCACACCTCGGGCACCGAGGCGGCGCTCTTCTGGGTACTCGGCCCGATTGCCGTACTCGCCGCCCTTGGTGTGGTCTTCGCCCGCCACACGGTGCACGCCGCCCTGCTGCTCGGCGGCGTCATGCTGATTTTCGCGATTTTCTACGCCGCGCAGGACGCCCCACTCATCGCGTTCGTCCAAATCATCGTGTACACCGGCGCCGTGATGATGCTCTTTCTCTTCGTTCTCATGCTCATCGGCGTCGACACCAAGGAACGGCTCGTCGAAACACTCCGCGGGCAGCGGCTGGCGACCGTCTTCGCCGGGATCGGTTTTCTCCTGCTTCTGCTCGCCGGACTCGGCAATGCGGCGATTGGAACCAGTGCGGGCCTGCACCAGGCGAATTATCCGACCAACGCCGTCGGCCAGGTGCAGACCGGAGGGAACATCTACCAGGTGGCGAAACTGCTGTTCACCCGGTACGTCTTCGCGTTCGAAGTCACCAGCGCCCTGCTGATTACCGCGGCATTGGGGGCCATGGTCCTTGCCCATCGCCAGCGGGTCGGCCGGCGCCGCACCCAGTACGAGATGATGCGGGACCGCTTCCGGCGCGGTGCGCATCCGACTCCGCTGCCGGGTCCGGGCGTGTACGCCCGGCACAACGCCGTTGACACGCCCGCGCTGCTCCCCGACGGATCGTTCGCCGAACTCAGCGTGCCGAGCCGGATCCGTGAGATCAGTGAGGAGCAGGGACGCCGGCCGGTCCCGTCATCCCTTGGCGCCGGTCCGGCATCGGCGTCCGGTGAGGAGGAACCGCGATGAGCCCCATGTACTACCTGTACCTGTCGGCCGTGCTCTTCACCCTGGGCGCCGTCGGCGTGCTGCTCCGCCGCAACGCCATCATCGTGTTCATGTGCGTGGAGTTGATGCTCAACGCGGCGAATCTCGCGTTGGTGACGTTCTCCCGGATCAACGGCAATTTGGACGGGCAGGTGATGGCCTTCTTCGTCATGGTGGTCGCCGCCGCCGAAGTGGTGGTCGGCCTCGCCATCATCGTCGCTATCTTCCGGACGAGACGGTCCGCGTCGGTCGACGACGCGAATCTGCTGAAGTACTGAGGTTTCCGGCGACCGAGAGAGGTAGGTTCCGTGCTCACCCCGCATTCGGCGAGCGGCATCTTCAGCCTGACATGGCTCCTCGTCGCCATTCCGCTGGTCAGCGCGGCTGTGCTCATCATCGGCGGACGCCGGACCGACGGTTGGGGGCATCTCCTCGGCGTGGCCGCCCCGCTGGCCGCGTTCGTCCTTGGCGTCATTGAGTTTGCGGCATTCCTCGGAAAGTCTGCCGCCGAGCGGAGTCTGGACAACCACGTCTTCGGCTGGACCATCGTCAACGGGTTCCACGCCGACATCGGCCTGCAGGTCGATGCGCTCTCCATCTCCTTCGTTCTGCTCATCACCGGCGTCGGGTCACTCATTCACATTTATTCGATCGGATACATGGCGCACGACCCCAAGCGCCGGTTGTTCTTCGGCTATCTCAATCTTTTCGTCGCCGCCATGCTGCTCTTGGTCTTGGGCGACAATTACCTCGCGCTGTACATCGGCTGGGAGGGTGTCGGTCTCGCCTCCTACCTGCTCATCGGCTTCTGGTCCTACAAGCCGTCGGCAGCGACCGCGGCGAAGAAGGCGTTCATCGTCAACCGGGTCGGTGACTTCGGTCTATCCGTCGCCATCATGCTGATGTTCGCCACCTTCGGAACGTTCACCTTCTCCGGGGTCTTTGGCGCGGTGCACGGCGCGGACAGCGCGACGCTGAACGCCATTGGACTCCTCCTCCTGCTGGGTGCGTGCGGAAAATCCGCGCAGGTGCCGTTGCAGGCGTGGTTGCTCGACGCGATGGAGGGCCCGACTCCGGTGTCGGCGCTCATCCACGCCGCGACGATGGTCACCGCCGGGGTGTACCTCGTCGCCCGCTCGAATCCGATTTTCAACGCCGCACCGAGCGCACAACTCGCCGTCGCCGTTGTCGGTGCCGTCACCCTGCTCTTCGGCGCCATCATCGGGTGCGCCAAGGACGACATCAAGAAGGCGCTGGCGGCCTCCACGATGAGTCAGATCGGGTACATGACCCTTGCCGTCGGGCTCGGACCGGCCGGATATGTCTTCGGCATCGCCCACCTGTTGACGCACGGTTTCTTCAAGGCGGGGCTCTTCCTCGGCGCCGGTTCGGTGATGCACGCCACCAACGACGAAGTGGACATGCGCCGGTTCGGCGGGCTGGCCCGGCCCATGCCGGTGACGTTCGCCACCTTCGGGCTGGCGTATCTGGCCATCATCGGATTCCCCGGGTTCTCCGGCTGGTTCACCAAGGACGCCATCATTGACGCCGCGTATCACAAGGGCGGCACGTCCGGGTTCCTGCTTGGCAGCGCTGCGCTCGTCGGGGCGGGGATCACCGCCTTTTACATGAGCCGGGTGGTTTTCATGACCTTTACCGGGCGTCCCCGGTGGAGCGACGACGTCCACCCGCATGAGGCGCCGAAAGTCATGACCTGGCCGATGATTGTGCTCGCCCTCGGCTCTGTCGGGGCCGGCTACGTGCTCATGCTCGGCAACCGGTTCGCGGACTTTCTCGCACCAGTCGTCGGCAGGCCCGAGGAATCGTCGGTGAATCCGGGCAGCACGCCGGGGCTGGTGACCCTTGCCGCGATGGTGGTCGGTGTGGCGATCGCCGCCCTGCTGTACCTGCGCCGGCCGGTGCCGGCGGTTGCGCCGGCCGGTTCGCCGGTGACGGTCGCCGCCCGCCGCGACCTGTACGGCGATGCGTTCAACGAATCGGTCTTCATGCGGCCGGGGCAGTACCTGACGCGGCTGCTCGTCTTCTTCGACAACAAGGGAATCGACGGTTTCGTCAACGGACTCGCCGCCTTTCTCGGCGGAACTTCTGGACGTCTCCGGTACATCCAGACCGGGTTCGTCCGCTCGTATGCCTTGTCGATGCTGGGCGGTGCCGCGATTCTCGTCGCCGCCTTGCTGATGGTGAGAGGCTGATCGCGATGCCCTGGTTGACGGTCATCGGCGCTGTTCCGCTCGTCGGGACGGCGGTCATCGCCGCGCTGCCGAAGGAACGGCCGGAGCTTGCCAAGCGGACGGCGCTCGCCACCACGCTCGTCGTCCTCGCGCTGACCTGCGTGGTCGCGGCGCGCTTCAACGTGAACGGTCCGCGGTTCCAGTTCACCGAGGATGTCAAGTGGATTCCGGCGTTCGGCATTCATTACGCCCTGGGTGTTGACGGGATCGCCGTCGTGCTCCTCCTCCTCACCGCCGTCCTGTGGCCGATTGTGATTCTCGCGTCTTGGCAGGAATGCGAGGAGAGCCGGCGGAGCGTCAAGACGTATCTCGGTCTCTTCGTGTCCATGGAGACCGTCCTGATCGGCGTTTTCGCGGCGACGGACCTTTTCCTCTTCTACGCGCTCTTCGAAGTCATGCTGATCCCGATGTACTTCATCATCAGCAGCCGCGGGACCGCGCGTTCGTCGTACGCCGCGATGAAATTCCTGCTGTACAGCCTGGCCGGCGGTCTGCTCATGCTCGCCGCGGTGATTGCGCTGTACGTGCTGGGTCCGCACAGTTTCCGGTACGCCGACCTGACCGGACTCCACCTGCCGACAACCGACGAGCGCTGGCTTTTCCTCGGCTTCTTTGCGGCCTTCGCGGTGAAGGCGCCGCTCTGGCCGCTGCACACCTGGCTGCCGGACGCGGTAACCGAGGGGCCGGTGGGCGGCAGTGTCCTCCTGGTCGGCGTCCTCGACAAGGTCGGCACGTTCGGTTTTCTCCGCTACTGCTTGGGTCTCTTCCCGCAGGCCTCACACTGGTTCGCGCCGGTCGTCATCGTTCTCGCCGTGATCGCCGTGCTGTACGGCGCCCTGCAGGCGATCGGCCAGCGTGACCTGCTCCGGTTGATGGCCTACGTCTCGGTCTCACACTTCGGCCTCATCAGCCTCGGCATTTTCGCCTTCACCAGCCAGGGCCAGAGTGGCGCGACGCTGTACATGGTGAACCACGGCTTCTCCACCGGCGCGCTGCTGCTCATCGTCGGATTCCTCATCGCCCGGCACCGCACGCGGGGTATTCACGATTTCGGCGGTATCCAGCAGGTGGCGCCGATTCTCGCCGGCACCTTCCTCCTCGCTTGCCTCTCCGGACTCGCGTTGCCGGGGCTCAATACCTTCGTGAGCGAATTCCTGGTGCTGGTCGGCACGTTCACGCGGTACAAGGTGGCGGGCGGCCTGGCGACGGTCGGCATCATCCTCGCCTCGATTTACATGCTGGTGATGTACCAGCGGACGATGACCGGGCCGGTCTCCCCGCGGGCACGGGAATCCCGGGATTTGTCGCTGCGTGAGCGGTTCGTCATCGCGCCGCTGGTCGCAGTGATCGTCGCGTTGGGTTTCTACCCCGGTCCGATTCTGGACATCATCAAGCCGGCGGTGGCCGCTACCTTGCAGCAGACCCATGACACCGATCCACAGCCGGTGGTACAGCCGGCGGCGATTGCCATTCGCGGAGGGTCCTCGTGATGAGCTTTTACGCTGCGGCGAATCCGAACGCCATCCCGGCGCCGCACATCGAGTACCGGGCGTTGCTGCCGATGCTCATCGTGTTCGGCGTGGCGTGCGCCGGCGTGCTCGTCGAGGCGTTCGTGCCTCGGGCGCAGCGCGCTCTCACCCAGACGGTGCTTGCCCTCGGTGGGCTCGTGGCCGCACTGATTGCAGTGGTGTCGAACACCGGGCTGCCGCGCAAGCTCGTCGCGCAGAGTGCGATCGCCGCCGATGGTCCGACGCTTTTCATTCAGGGCACGATTCTGGCGCTCTCGATCGGCGCGCTCCTGCTCATCGCCGATCGCAGCATCGGGGCGGACAGCGATTTCGTCGCGCAGGCCGCCGATTTGCCCGGCTCCGAGCAGGAGCGGGCGAGCGTGCAGGCCGGGCTTCGACAGACCGAAGTCTTTCCGCTGGCCATGTTCGCGGTCGGCGGGATGATGCTCTTCCCCGCCGCCAACGACCTCATCACCGCATTCGTCGCCCTGGAAGTCCTCTCGCTGCCGCTGTATCTTCTCGCCGGCATGGCCCGCCGACGCCGCCTGCTCTCGCAGGAAGCGGCGGTCAAATACTTCCTGCTGGGCGCGTTCTCCTCCGCGTTCTTCGTATACGGATTAGCTTTGGTCTACGGGTACGCGAAATCCGTTGAATACGGCGACATCGCCACGGCGCTGACGGCGTCGGACCGCGGCGATTCCCTCATCATCGTCGGGCTTGCGCTCATCGGCATTTCGCTGCTCTTCAAGCTTTCCGGGGTTCCGTTCCATTGGTGGACGCCGGACGTCTACCAAGGCGCTCCCACACCGATCACTGCGTTCATGGCCGCCGGGACGAAGGTCGCGGCGTTCGGCGCGTTGCTCCGGGTGTTCTTTGTCGCGTTCGGCGGCCTGGCATGGGACTGGCGCCCGGTGATCTGGGGCGTGGCGATCGCGACGATGGTGGTCGGCGCGATCCTCGGTATCACCCAGACCGACGTCAAGCGGCTGCTCGCGTACTCCTCCATCGCGCACGCGGGATTCGTGCTCACGGCGTTCGCCGCCACGACCCGGGCCAGCGAATCGAGCGTCCTCTTCTACCTGGTGGCGTACGGCTTCATGACGATCGGCGCCTTTGCCATTGTGATCTTGGTGCGAGATGGTGATGGTGAGGCGAATCACCTCTCCCGTTGGGTCGGCCTCGGCCGGCGTTCCCCGCTGGTGGCCGGCATTTTCGCCCTGTTCCTCCTCGCCATGGCCGGGCTGCCCCCGACCAGCGGTCTGTGGGCGAAGGTGGCGGTCTTCACGGCTGCCTACCAGGGAGGCGCCGGACCGCTGGTGATCGTTGGTGTGCTCGCCAGCGCCGTCACCGCCTACTACTACCTGCGAATCATCGTCTTGATGTTCGCGCAGGAGCCTGCGGTCGAGGGGCCGACCGTCGCGGTGCCCGGCGCGTTGGCCTCGGCGGCGATCGCTCTCGGCGTCATCGTTACCGTGGTGCTGGGAATCGTGCCGCAGCCGGTACTGGATCTCGCGGACAAGGCGGTGCCGTTCCTGCGCTGATCCGTGCCGATGACGCCTGGGAGACGCCGATCCGCATGACGCAGAGCACCGGTATGACCGGTTTGGACATCGGCGCAAGCACCGGGCCGGCGGAGGCCGGCCTCAGTATGGTGATCCCGGACGCCGGCCTCCGTACCCGGGTGCGCGACGGGTTGGAGGCGGTCGAGACCCTGCTGCGTCAGGCGGTACGGTCCAGCGGCTATCCGTTCTTGACCGAAACGTCCCGGCACCTGGTCGAGGCCGGCGGTAAGCGGTTCCGGCCGCTGCTGGTGCTGCTTGCCGCTGAGTACGGCGACCCGACCGCACCCGGCGTCGTTCCGGCTGCCGCGGTCGTCGAGCTCACCCACCTGGCCACGCTGTACCACGACGACGTGATGGACGAGGCGGTGGTACGGCGCGGCACGGCCAGCGCCAATGCCCGCTGGTCCAACACGATCGCGATCCTCACCGGCGATTTTCTCTTCTCCCGCGCCTCTGATCTGTTAGCCGATCTTGGTCCGGAGGCGGTGCGCATCCAGGCTCGCACGTTCGAACGTCTCGTGCAGGGCCAGATCCGGGAGACGCTCGGGCCGGAGGAGGGGGTTGATCCGGTCGAGCATTACCTGCGGGTTGTCGCGGACAAGACCGGCTCGCTCATCGCGACCGCGGCGAGGTTCGGGGCGATGTTCTCCGGGGCGCCCGCCTGGATCGTCGACGTGATGGTCACCTACGGGGAACGGATCGGCACGGCGTTTCAGCTCTCCGACGACCTGCTTGACGTCATGAGTGATTCGACGGAATCCGGAAAGGCTCCGGGCACCGATTTGCGGGAGGGCGTGCGGACCCTGCCCGTGCTGCACGTTCTGCGGTCGATGGGACCGTCCGACGGCCGGCTCCGCGAGCTGCTGAACGGGGATCTGACCGACGACGAGCGGCATCGGGAGACCCTCGCATTGCTCCGCGCCCATCCGGCGATGGAACGGGCCCGGGCTGACCTTCGGCGCTGGGTCAGCGAGGCGCGGGCCGCGCTGGAGCCGTTACCTGACCAGCCCGCGACGCAGGCGCTGCAGCGATTGTGTGACTTTGTCCTCGCCCGCACCGGATGAGCCGGACCGCGCGCAGCACCGCCGGAGGACAGCCGTGACTACCCGCCCGCCGAGCTAGACCTGACTGCCGGGGGTGGACGGGGAACTGCTTGGCGGGCTGAGGATCGGCCCGCCGCCGGTGCCTGGTTTCCCGGCGGCGGCTTCCCGCAGGTAAACAGTGGCTTTCTGCCCGAGTTGGATCGCCTCGTTCTGCACGGCCTGCCGGTCCGAGCCGTACACGTACACGCCGGCGAAGTAATCGCCGTCGAATTGATACACGGCGGTTGTCCAGAGTGAGATCGCAGCACCGAGGTCGGCGTACCGCGCGGCGAACGTAAGCACCGTCGCGTTATTCGCCAATCCGGTGACGCCGGTGACGTGAGTGATCTGCGTCACCGTCTCGTTGCCGTCCCGGAAACTCGGCGGACAGGTCGCGATCGCCTTCTGCAATTCGGCGGCGGCAAGTTGGGTCGCCCCCGGTTGGTATTTGACGAATTCTTCGCTTACCGCGACTGCTCCGCCTTCATAACGCACTTGCACGCGTTGGGTTCGCTTGCGCTCACTGGTGTACGAGTAATTGCAGAAATCGAGTGTCGGCTGGGTCACCGCGTCCCGTCCGCCGGGGATGAGGACGATCCGCACATCCGGTCCGATTGCTGATGCCGGGAGCAGGTAGCCGTCCAACGGTCCGGTTGTCACCTGAGCCGGCGTGGTGGGCGGCGCGGACGGCGCTGTCGTGCCGCCGGGTTGCTGAGCCGGTGGTGTGCCCTGAGCCGACGGCGCAGGGTGCGCGGTGCTGTGGGAGTGGTGATTGGCGACGAAGGCGAAAGCAGCCGCAGCGACGACGATGAGAGCAGCGACGACGGCGAAGATGAGCATCAGCGGCCGGCGCGGCGGCGACGGCGAGGCGAGGGTGTCGAGCGGCGGTCCGGTCTGGTCGCTCGCGCCGAAGGAACCGGCCGCCCACCCGGTCGGCCACGTGCCGTAACCGTCGAACGCGCGCGGCTCTGCGCCGCCGGTTTGGCTTGCGGTATCGTCCGGCCGCCACGCAGGTGAGGGTGAGGCCCACGCCGGTTTGGACCAGCCGGCGGAACCGCCATCCGCCGGATATTGTCCGCCGGAGGACGCCGGAGTTTGCCTGGCGGGAGACGCCGGAGTTTGCCTGGCGGGAGACGCCGGGCCGACGCCGGGAAATGCGGCCCCGACGTCGGGTCCGGGTGGTCCGGACGCCGGCCCGTCCGGCGTACGGTCCTCGTCGGTCACCGGATCGTCCAGGTGTCCCCGCCGGCGATCAGGGCAGCCAGATCGCCCGGTCCTTGCGTCGCGACCGCCCGTTCAATCTGGTCGCTGAGCATGTCCTCGTACACGGGCCGGCCCACGTCCCGGAAGACGCCGATCGGGGTCATTGCCAGGTCGGGTTGTGCGAGTCGGGAGAGGGCGAAGGCCAGCACGGGGTCGGGTGTGTGCGCATCATGGACGATCACCCGGGGGTCGTCGCCATCGCAGACTTCCAGCGTGCCGTGGTCGGACCAGCGGATGCCCTTCGCGCCGTTCCTACCGAATCGGATCAGAGCGCCGTGCTCCAACCGGATGAGGTAGTCGTCGCGGGTGTCCGGTGCTTTGAGGACTTCGAACGCGTTGTCGTTGAAGATGTTGCAGTTCTGGTAAATCTCAACGAACGACGCGCCGCGGTGGTTGACCGCCGCGCGGAGGACCTCGGTGAGGTGTTTGCGGTCGGAGTCAATGGTGCGGGCGACGAAGGTCGCTTCCGCGCCGAGGGCGAGGGAGACCGGATTGAACGGGAAGTCCAGCGAGCCCATCGGCGTGGATTTCGTGATTTTTCCAAGCTCGGACGTCGGCGAGTACTGGCCTTTCGTCAACCCGTAAATCCGGTTGTTGAACAGCAGGATCGTCAGGTTGATGTTACGGCGCAGCGCATGAATGAGATGGTTTCCGCCGATCGAGAGCGCGTCGCCGTCCCCGGTGACGACGAAGACCGCGAGATCCGGGCGGGTTACCGCAAGACCGGTGGCAATCGCCGGCGCACGGCCGTGGATGGAGTGCATGCCGTACGTCTCGACGTAGTACGGGAAGCGGGAGGAACATCCAATGCCGGAAATGAAGACGATGTTCTCCCGGGGCACGCCGAGCTCGGGGAGAAATCCTTGGACGGCGGCCAGGATGGCGTAGTCACCGCAACCGGGGCACCACCGCACCTCCTGGTCGGATTTGAAGTCCTTGGCGGCAAGGGTCGCCGTGCCGACGGGCACCGTGGCGAGTCCGCTGGTCCGTTCGGCGCGGGGTGACCCGTTGGCGGCTGCTGCTGCGGCGTTCTTCAGTGTCATTGCTGCATGCTTTCGATCGTCGCGGTGATGACGTCGGCGAGTTCCGCGGCCTTGAAGGGGAGTCCGCGGACCCGGTCGTAGGAGATGGCGTCGACGAGGAACTTCCCCCGGATGAGGAGCGCGAGCTGGCCGAGGTTCATCTCGGGGATGAGGACCTTGCGGTAACGGGCGAGCACCTCGCCGGTGTTCGCCGGGAACGGGTTGAGATAACGCAGGTGTGCCTGTGCCACCCGCAGCCCGTTCGCCCGTACCCGGCGGCAGGCGGCACCGATCGGGCCGTAGGTGGATCCCCACCCCAGCACGAGGAGTTCGGCCTCGCCGTCCGGATCGTCCACCTCGAGCGGGGGAATGTCCCGGGCGATGCCGTCGATTTTCGCCTGGCGGAGCCGGACCATCCGGTCGTGATTCTCGGGGTCGTAGGAAATCGCGCCGGATCCGTCGGATTTCTCCAATCCGCCGATCCGGTGTTCGAGACCGGGCGTGCCGGGGAGCGCCCATGCCCGGGCAAGAGTCTCCGGATCCCGCACGTACGGCCAGAAGTGGCGGCTTCCGTCCTCGGCCACGTGGTTGGGTTCGGTGGCGAAATCCACCCGCAGGTCGGGGAGTTGCGACACGTCAGGCAGCAGCCACGGTTCGGATCCGTTCGCGAGGTACCCGTCGGAGAGCAGGAACACCGGGGTGCGGTACTTGGTCGCAATGCGGGCGGCTTCGATGGCCATCGCGAAGCAATCGCACGGCGACCGTGGTGCGACGATGGCCACCGGCGCTTCCCCGTTGCGGCCGAACATTGCCTGCAGCAGATCGGCCTGCTCGGTTTTGGTGGGGAGGCCGGTGGACGGACCGCCGCGCTGGATGTCACAAATGATGAGCGGCAGTTCCAGCATCACGGCAAGGCCGATCGCCTCACTCTTCAACGCAACGCCGGGACCCGAGGTCGTCGTCACCCCGAGCGATCCGCCGAACGATGCGCCGATCGCCGCGGTCACTCCGGCGATTTCGTCCTCGGCTTGGAAGGTGCGCACACCGAAGTTCTTGTGCTTGGCGAGTTCGTGCAGGATGTCGGACGCCGGTGTGATGGGGTACGAGCCGAGGAAGAGCGGCATCCCGGTGGCCTTGGACGCTGCGATGAGCCCGTAGGCGAGGGCCAAATTCCCGGAAATGTTGCGGTACGTGCCAGGCTGCAAAGCCGCCGGTTTGACTTCGTACGAGACGGCGAACAGTTCGGTTGTCTCGCCGAAGTGGTATCCGGCTTGAAACGCGGCGATATTCGCCTTGGCGATTTCCGGGTTCTTGGCGAACTTCTTCTCCAGGAACGCCAGGGTGGATTCGGTCGGCCGGTGGTACATCCACGACAGCAGCCCGAGCGCGAACATGTTCTTCGCCCGCTCGGCGTCCTTCTTCGAGATGTCGAAGTCTTTGAGCGCTTCGACCGTCATCGACGTGAGCGGAATCGCGGTGACCCGGTAGTCGGCGAGTGAACCGTCGTCCAGCGGATTGCTGGTGTACCCCACCCGCTGGCATGCGCGCGGGGTGAATTCGTCGGAATTGACGATGATCTGCGCGCCGCGCGGCAGATCCTTGACGTTTGCTTTGAGCGCCGCCGGGTTCATCGCGACGAGCACATTCGGCGCGTCGCCGGGGGTCATGATGTCGTGGTCGGCGAAGTGCACCTGGAACGACGACACGCCCGGCAGGGTGCCGGCCGGCGCGCGGATTTCCGCGGGGAAATTCGGCAGGGTCGACAGGTCGTTGCCGAATTCAGCGGTCTCCGACGTGAACCGGTCGCCGGTGAGTTGCATTCCATCGCCGGAGTCGCCCGCGAATCGGATGATGACGCGATCGACTTGGCGGACTTCCTTGGTGGGCACCCCTAACCTCCTTGCCGCCTACCGGCGACTGTCGCTTCCCATCGTACGGCGCGTCACCGAGCCGCTTGATCCACTGGCGTGCCGTGCGGTCCGTCGGCGGCGGCGTCCCGCGTCAGGGTGATCGCGCTGCCGAGGGCGACGACGAATCCGATCGCTGTCGGGACGACGAATCCGCGGCGGGTTTCGTCGCCGAGCACCGCGAGACCGACCGCCGAGGCGGTGAGTGTTTCGACGGCGAAGACGACCGCGGTGACAAGGGTGACCGCCGCATGCCGTAATGCAGCGGCGAAGAGCAGCATGCCCATCGCGCCGGATGCGATGAGCACGTACGCCGGCAGCGAGGTGAGCGCGGCGCCGAGGGTGTGGACGCCGGAGAGCATCCGGGCGGCGATGCCGGTGGCGGCGAAGGCAAGACCCGCTGTTCCGGCGAGCAGACCGGCGGGTGCGCGCCGCATCCCGAGCAGGAGGGCGGCGGCGATGAGGAGAACTGCAGCGGCCAGGGCGAACCATCCTTGGGTGGCCCGCGGAGTCGGGGCGGCGGGACCGGGACGGGCGCCGGCGGCGAGCAGGATGAGGCCGACGGTGAGGGTGGTGAGCGCGGCTGCGCTGCCGGGACGCAGCCGCGTCTTGAAGACCGGTCGGCTCAACAGGGCGGTGACGCCGACACTTGCGGTCGCGGCGCACTGGACGAGGAAGAGCGGGAGCCAGCGCAGGGCACCCACCATGCAGACGAAGCCGAGGAGGTCGAGGGCGGTGCCGGCGAGGTATTGGGGGGCGATGACGGCGCGCAGAGGGGATCCGGCTCGGTCGGCGCGGACGGCGAGGGCTTGCAGGATGGACGCCGTCCCGGTGGTGACCGCGGTGCCGAGGGCGAGGAGGATGCCGAGCAGGAACACGTGATCGGGGCTAACGGTAGTTGGTGAACTGGAGGGCGATGTCGAGGTCTTTGGCTTTGAGCAGGGCGATGACGGCCTGCAGGTCGTCCTTCTTCTTACTGGAGACGCGGAGCTGATCGCCCTGGATCTGAGCGTGGACGCCGCGCGGCCCCTCGTCCTTGATGAGCGTGATGAGCCGGCGTGCCGTCTCGGTCGGAATACCCTGCTTGATCGTCACTGCGAGGCGGAACTCCTTGCCGGATGGTTTCGGTTCGCCGACGTCGAGGAACTTCAGCGACACCCCCCGCTTGATCAGCATCTCTTTGAAGACGTCGAGCACCGCCAGGGTGCGGTCGGCGCTGTTCGCGCGGATTTCGACGCCGAGGTCGCCGGACCAGCGAATCTGCGCCCCGGTGTCCTTGAAGTCGAAGCGCTGCGCGATCTTCTTGGCGGTCTGGTTGAGCGCGTTGTCGACCTCCTGCCGGTCGGCCTTGCTCACCACATCGAACGATGACTCCGGCACGTTGGTGCTCCCTCCCGGTGGCCTCGCGGCGGCTGTGCGGCCTGCGCTATTCTCGCAATCCGAGGACGGCGAGCCGTCCGGCTGGCAGGTTGCCCGAGTGGCCAAAGGGAGCGGTCTGTAAAACCGTCGGCGAACGCCTACCCAGGTTCGAATCCTGGACCTGCCACCACGCTGACGCCTCGGGGTGTTGGTGCGGTTGGGGTGTTATGACCGGTGCGCTGGGTGCGGCGCGTCGTTGACGCGTCGGCGTGATCGGTGCGTCGGGGTGCGTTCGAATCGGGACGGCGGTGTTCTTTATCCGTAAGCGCGGCGTACCTGCAGATTCCGTCCTTTGTGCGGGCGTACTTCGGCGTAGGTGGGCGTACTTCGGCGCGTTTAGCGAGGCCGTGAGATTGGTGTACGCGCTGTTCGCTGTGACGTACCTGGCCGGAAGTATCCGGCTGTTTTCAAAATTCCGCTGACTTTTTATCTGCGGCTGGGGGCTTGAATTCCGACATTTCAGGATGTCAACCCGTCGACCAAATCGCGGACGGCGCGTTCGCGGGGTCACCGCATGTGGTCCTCTGGCATTCGCGGAGTGCCGCGGATCGCTGATCGCGGTGTTGCAGCACCGCCACCCGGTCACTGCACCGCCGTCCGCCCGGGCCGCCGCCTCTCGTCGTCCGGGCCGCTCCGCGACAGCCCGCCGTCCGCCCGACCCGTCGTCCGGGCCGCCGCCTCGTCGTCGTCCGGGCCGCTCCGCGACGGCCCGCCGGGCGCCGGTCCCCGCCGTTCTCCGCCGGTCCCTCTCATCGCCGTCCGTCACCCACCGTCCGCCCGTGGTCCGGCCGGCTGGCGGGTAGGCGAACGTCGCGCGGCGAATCTGGGGTAAAGTGTCGGTCTTGCAACGCCCCCTTAGCTCAGTCGGCAGAGCGTCTCCATGGTAAGGAGAAGGTCTACGGTTCGATTCCGTAAGGGGGCTCCACGGATCGCGGCGGAGTAGCTCAGCCTGGTAGAGCAAGCGGCTCATAATCGCTGTGTCACGGGTTCAAATCCCGTCTCCGCTACGACGCGACCGCCCAGGACTGGTCCGCGGGCCGGCAGCCGGTCAGCCTCCCGGGCTATCCTGGGGGCCGGCCTGCAGCGGGTCCCGGCATGGTCCGCCGGGTCCAGGCGTCCGGGCTATCCTGGGTGGGCTGTGTGAGTCGCCGTCCCAGCCGGACGGCGGGTGAGGTTTCCGAGAAGAAGGGCACGCGAGGTGGCCGCAAAGACCGACATCCGGCCGAAGATCACTTTGGCGTGTCAGGAGTGCAAGCACCGCAACTACATCACCCGGAAGAACCGGCGCAACGACCCGGACCGCCTGGAGCTCAAGAAATACTGCCCGCACTGCAACAAGCACCAGGTGCACCGCGAGACACGCTGATCGACAGCCATGCCGGCGGCCGACCTCGTGGGGCGGAGCTTCGCGCCCGACTTTCCGTACGAGGTGAGCCGCAGCAAGATTCGGGAATTCGCCGCCGCGATCGGCGACCGGCACCCCGCGTACCACGACGTCGCAGCCGCCCAGTCTCTCGGCCATCCTGACCTCGTCGCACCACCCACCTTCGCGATCGTCGCCACCCTCCCGGCCTCCGAACAGCTCGTACGTGATCTCGGTCTCGATTTCGCCTCGGTCGTCCACGGCGACCAGCGGTTCACGCTCAACCGCCCGATCTACGCGGGGGACGTGCTGCACGTGACGGTCACGGTCGAACGCGCCCGGGCCGTCGCCGGCAACACGATCCTCACCACCCGCAGTGACATCACGGACGCCGCCCGGCAACCGGTAGGCGCGGCGTACACGACGCTCGTCATCCGGGAGTCGGCGTGACAACCGAGGCGACCGGCGGCGCGACCACCAACCGGACGACGACGGCAGCCGGCGACGCCCGCGGTCCGGCAGCGGACGGAGGCCCGGTGACACCCGCGACGGCCGGTCCACCGCCAAGCCCCGACGCGGTCGACGTCGGTACGCCGATCCCGCCCCGGCGGTTCGTCATCACCCGAGCTGATCTCATCCGGTACGCCGGCGCCTCCGGTGATACCAACCCGATTCACTGGAGTGACCGGATCGCCCGAAGGGTCGGGCTTCCCGGTGTCATCGCACACGGCATGCTGACCATGGCACTCGCCGGACGCGCGGTCACCGACTGGGCAGGTGACCCCGGGGCGGTGACCGACTTTGCGGTGCGGTTCACCCATCCGGTGGTGGTGCCGGACGACGACGAGGGCGTCGCCGTCGAGGTGACCGGCGTGGTAGCGGAGAAATTGGACGGCCGGGCGGTTCGCGTCGATCTGACGGCCACCTGCGGCGACGTCAAGGTTCTCGGCATGGCCCGGGCGGTCGTCCGCCTTGCCGCTCGCGGATCTCAAAGCGGCGGCTGACGTCGTCGACCCGCGGTCGCCGGCCCGCTTCCCCACCTGCGCCCGACCGCGGATGTGCGTCCCTGCCTGGGCGCACGTCGCCCGCACCCGACGTCAGCCGCGCCCAACAGCCCGCCCTCTTTCCCATCGCACGCGAAGTCATTGACGCGCTAGTGAGCGACCACTAACTTGCTGTCATGGCGTCACTTCCTGCCCTCGAAGGTTCGACTCCCCGCGACGGCCGTGCTGGGCGGATGAGCGCGGATCAGCGACGAGAGCAGGTGCTTGCCGCCGCGCTCGCTGAATTTGCCCGCGGCGGGTTGGCCGGAACCTCCACCGAAGCGATCGCCGTCCGCGCGGGAATTTCGCAGCCGTATCTGTTCCGCCTCTTCGGCAGTAAACGCGAGCTTTTCCTTGCCGCTGTCCGGCGCTGTTTTGCCAACGTGTCGGCCGCCTTCGCCGCCGCGACCCGCGGCCTGAGCGGCGACGAGGCCTTGCAGGCGCTGGGGCGCAGCTACGACGAACTGCTCGCCGACCGCGAGACTCTTCTGGTGCAACTGCATACCTATGCCGCCTGCGACGATCCCGTCGTCCGGGACTGCGTCCGTGACGGCTTCCGCATGCTGTACGAGCAGGTGCAGCGTGTGACGGGTGCTCCGCCGGAGCGGATGGTCGCGTTCTTTGCCGCCGGGATGCTGGCAAACGTCGTCGCCGCCCTCCAGCTCGGCGAAGTGGACGAACCGTGGGCGGTGGCGCTGCGTGACTACGGCGCCTTCCTTGACCTCGGCTGCTGACCCCGCGCTCATCGCATCCCGCGCGCCGGTCGCACTCCCTGCACCGTCGGCGTCATCCCCGCGGTCATTTGAACCCGCGCCGACGGCGTCTGCACGCCGGTCGCGGCCGCCCGGTGCCGGCGGGTACGCTGCGCGCGTGCCCGTGCTCGACCCCCCGGTCTGCCTCGCCGAGTGCACCACGTTGCGTCTCGGCGGTCCGGCCGCGCGGTTCGTTGACGCCCACGACGAGGCCGAGCTGCTCGACGAGATCCGCCAGGCCGACGACAACGGCGAGCCGCTGCTCGTCATCGGTGCCGGCAGCAACCTCGTGGTTGCCGACGCGGGCTTCCCGGGAACCGTGCTGCGGGTCGCATTCCGCGGCATCCGCTGGTCAAGCGACGGCGACCGGCTGCTGGTCGATATCGCGGCCGGTCAGGTGTGGGACGACGTCGTCACCGCGGCCATCGCCGAAGGGTGCGCGGGATTGGAATGCCTCTCCGGAATTCCCGGACTTGCCGGGGCCACGCCGGTTCAGAACGTCGGCGCGTACGGGGCGGAAATCGCCGATGTCTGTGTCGGCGTCCGCGTCTACGACCGGCTGGCACGCCGGGTGCGGTGGTTGGCCGGGTCAGAGTGCCGATTCGGTTACCGGCACAGCATCCTGAAAAACGACGACCGATACGTCGTGCTCACCGTCCGGCTTTCGCTGCGGCGCAGCCGTTTGTCGACGCCGATCCGCTATCAGCAGCTTGCCGATGCCCTCGGCGTTCCGCTGGGAGACTGCGCTCCGGTGGACGCCGTCCGCAACGCTGTGCTCGAATTACGGGCCGCCAAAGGAATGCTGCTCGACCCGGGTGACCCGGACACGGTGAGCGCGGGATCGTTTTTCACCAATCCCATTGTCCCGGACTCCCAGGCGCCTCCCGAGGCGCCGCGTTTTCCGGCCCATGCTCCGGGGCTGGTGAAAATCCCGGCCGCCTGGCTCATCGAACAAGCCGGTTTCGCCAAAGGACACCGCTTGGACGGCGTCGGAATTTCCAGCAAGCACGCGCTCGCGCTGGTGAACCGCGGCGGAAGCACGGCGGACCTCCTGGAATTGGCGCGCCGCATCCGGGCGGCGGTTCAGGAGAAATTCGGAATTCTGCTGGACGTCGAACCCCGGTTGGTCGGCGTCCGACTCTGAGCCAGGAAATACAGTATTTCCGACCGTCTTGCTGTGCAGCCGACAATCGCACAAGCCGTGTTGGCCTGCGCCGCCGCTGGTTGCTGTTCGCCTATTCGGCTTCGCCGAGCACTTTGGCGATTCGCGAGACTCCCTCAACCAGGTCGTCATCGGCCAGTGCGTACGACAACCGCAGGTAACCCGGCGTACCGAACGCCTCACCAGGCACGACCGCAACCTCGGCTTCGTCCAGCAGCAGTTCCGCTAATTCCGCGGAATTCTGCGGCCGGCGTCCGCGAATCCGCCGTCCGAGCAGCTCTTTCACCGACGGGTACGCGTAAAACGCCCCAAGCGGCTCCGGGCAGCGCACACCGGGAATCTCACCGAGCATCCGGACGATGGTCCGCCGCCTGCGGTCAAAGGCGTCCCGCATCCGGGCCACCGCGGTGAGGTCGCCGCTCACCGCGGCAAGCGCCGCCCGCTGGGAGACGTTGGCCACGTTCGACGACAAGTGGGACTGCAAATTCGTCGCAGCCTTGATGACATCGGATGGGCCGATCATCCATCCAACCCGCCACCCGGTCATCGCGTAGGTCTTGGCGACGCCGTTGAGCACGACGCAGCGATCGGCGATCTCGGGAACGAGCACCGGCATCGAGCTGAAGACGGCGTCCCCGTAGACGAGGTGCTCGTAAATCTCGTCTGTGATCACCCAGATGCCGTGCTCGGCCGCCCATCGGCCGATCGCCGCCACCTCCTCCGGCGGGTACACCGCGCCGGTCGGGTTGGACGGGGAACAGAACAGCAGCGCCTTGGTCCGCTTGGTGCGATAGGTCTCGAGCGTTGCGACGTCGGCCCGGTACCCGGTCGTCTCGTCGGTGGGAACTTCCACCACGATCCCACCGGCGAGTTTGATCGCTTCTGGGTAGGTCGTCCAGTACGGCGCCGGGAGAAGCACCTCGTCGCCGACATCGATGACCGTGGCGATGGCCTGATACACCGCCTGCTTGCCGCCGTTGGTCACCAGCACCTGCGCCGGATCCACGCTCAGACCGCTGTCGCGCTGCGTCTTGGCCGCGATGGCTTCCCGCAGCTCGGGCAGTCCCGCGGTCGGCGTGTACCGGTGATTCCGCGGATCGCGGGCTGCCGCGACAGCCGCTTCGACGATGTGCTCGGGGGTGGGGAAGTCCGGTTCACCGGCCCCGAAGCCGATCACCGGTCGGCCGGCGGCCCGGAGAGCCTTGGCCTTGGCGTCCACCGCGAGGGTTGCGGATTCGGAAATTGCCGCAATACGGCGGGAGATACGGGCGGGCATGGTCTCATCTTTTCACGGCCCGATTCTCCGGCTCCCGGCCCATCGCCAGGTCGCGGCCGGCACGGCCGGTCGGGGGGAGGGGTCACCGGCCCATCGCAGGGGTACGACCGGCACGTCTGGTCGTGGGAGGGGTCACCGACCCATCGCAGGGGTACGGCCGGCATAGCACGTCGTGGGGACGCGCCGCCGCCCGGGCCCGCGGTATCCCCTCGCCGGCGACAGCCTTCGGCACGTACACTGTGCACGCCGAGCGAATCTCGCCGGATTCGCCGGTGTAGGGCAGTAGCTCAATTGGCAGAGTCCCGGTCTCCAAAACCGGTGGTTGGGGGTTCGAGTCCCTCCTGCCCTGCAAGGACCGAGCGACGAAGTGAGGCAACCCGTGGCGGAGACGACACCGTCGGCAGCAGCGCGCCGGCGTCCGGAGCGGGCGGCGTCCGACCGCAACGTCTTCGAGCGGATCGGCGTCTGGTACCGGCAGATCGTGGCCGAGATGCGCAAGGTCATCTGGCCGACCAGGCGCGAGCTCGTTACCTACACGATCGTGACGGTGGTCTTCGCCGTCGTAATGATCGCCATCGTGGCGGGGTTGGACTACGGCGCGAACTGGGCGGTCCTGAAGATTTTTGGCTGATCCGCGGACGACCCGGCAGAATGGGAAGCCGACCGGTGGGCGGTTCACCGGATTCCGTTCGCGCCGCGAGACATTGAGGGAGAAAGTGACGGTCCCGTGAGTCGTACGTCGAAGTCGTCCCGTGCCAACGCCGCCGTCGACGAAGCGCGGCCTGCGGACGCCGAAGCGCCGGCCGAGAACGTGACGGACACCGAGGAAGACCCCGTCGAGGCGTTGCGCCGCCAACTGCGGGACGCCCCGGGGCAGTGGTACGTCGTCCACACCTACGCCGGATACGAGAACCGCGCGAAGGCGAACCTGGAGAACCGCATCCAGTCGCTGAACATGGAGGACTACATCTACCAGGTGGAAGTCCCCCAGGAAGAAGTCGTCGAAATCAAGAACGGCAAGCGGCAGATCGTCAAGCGGAACATCTTCCCCGGTTACGTTCTCGTCCGGATGGAGCTCACCGACGAGTCATGGGCGGCTGTCCGCTATACGCCGGCGGTGACCGGGTTCGTCGGCCCGAGCGCGTCCAAGCCGGCGCCGCTCACCCTTGACGAGGTGCTCCGCTTCCTCGCGCCGGCCGTGAAGTCCCGCAAGGAGGCCGCAGCCGCCGCCACGCCAAAGATTGTGGATTTCGAGGTCGGCGAATCGGTGACGGTGATGGACGGGCCGTTTGCGACCCTGCCGGCCACGATCAGCGAGATCAACCCGGATCAGCAGAAGCTCAAGGTGCTCGTCTCGATTTTCGGTCGGGAGACACCGGTCGAATTGTCGTTCAACCAGGTCGCCAAGATCTGACCTGTTCCGGACGCCGGCCGGCTGGCGGCCCGCGAGGCAGGGCGGGCGTCCGATGCTCTATCCTTGGGACGCTCGTAGACGCCGGTCGAGGGGATGACCATGCCACCGAAGAAGAAGATCACTGCGGTCATCAAGCTGCAAATCAACGCCGGACAGGCGACGCCTGCGCCGCCGATCGGTCCAGCGCTCGGCCAGCACGGCGTCAACATCATGGAGTTCTGCAAGCAGTACAACGCGGCCACCGAGTCGCAACGCGGCAACGTCGTACCGGTTGAGATCACCGTCTACGAGGACCGCTCCTTCACCTTCGTCACCAAGACGCCGCCGGCCGCCGAGCTGATCAAGAAGGCGGCGGGAATTGAGAAAGGCTCCGCTGCGCCGCACCGCACAAAGGTCGCCACCCTGACCCGCGAGCAATTGCGGCAGATCGCGCAGACCAAGCTGCCGGACCTCAACGCGCACGACGTCGAAGCAGCCGAGAAGATCATCGCTGGCACGGCTCGCTCAATGGGCGTGACAATCACCGACTGAAGACGCGGCGAGCTGAAGAGGCGGCGAGCTGAAGACGCGGCGAGTTGATTGACGGCGCGGCGACGCGATCGAGGATGTGACAACGCGACTATCACCGAATGAGTTGCACCGTGACAGACGGTGAGTGGGAGGGCCGGCCGGCCCGCTGGACCACGACCTTCGGAGGAAGCCATGAAACGCGGAAAGAAATACCGGGCTGCGGCTCAACTCGTTGACCGCACCAAGCTGTACTCGCCGCTGGAGGCGATGCGGCTGGCCAAACAGACCAACACCATGCGGGTGCCCGCGACCGTGGAGGTCGCGATGCGGCTAGGCGTGGATCCCCGCAAGGCGGATCAGATGGTGCGCGGAACGGTGAACCTGCCGCATGGCACCGGCAAGACCCCGCGCGTCCTCGTCTTCGCCACCGCGGAACGGGCCGAGGAAGCGCGGGCCGCCGGCGCGGACTACGTCGGCGCCGATGAGCTGATCGAGCAAGTGGCGAACGGGTTCCTCGACTTCGACGCCGTCGTCGCCACCCCGGACTTGATGGGCAAGGTGGGTCGCCTCGGCCGGATACTCGGACCGCGTGGGCTCATGCCGAACCCGAAGACCGGCACGGTCACCAACGACGTCGCCAAGGCCGTTGCCGACATCAAGAGCGGGAAGATCGAGTTTCGGGTTGACCGGCAGGCCAATCTCCACCTCGTGATCGGGAAGACCGACTTCACCGAGCAGCAGCTGGTGGAGAATTACGCCGCCGCACTCGACGAGGTGCTCCGACTCAAGCCGCCGACGGCGAAGGGCCGGTACCTGAAGAAGGTCACCATCTCGACGACGATGGGTCCGGGGATCCCGGTCGATCCGAACCGGGTCCGCAACCTCCTCGCCGAGGAGACTGCAGCCGCCTGACCCACCACGGCCGAACCCGGCTTTGACCGGCCGGGTGGCACCCCGTAACCTTATGGACGCCGAAGACCGCTGGTCGGTCGTCATCAGGACGACCCGAAGGTCCGCGTAGGCGGCGGCCCGCGCAGGCGCCGAGGAGTGCGAAGAGCCGGCATGGCTCCCACCGCCCCGTGCGCTGCGCGCCGGGGCGTTTTCTTTGCGGGCCGGATGGAAGGAGGGCTCATGCCGCGGCCAGAGAAGGTGCAGCTCGTCGCCGAACTGACGGACCGCTTTGCGTCGTCCACGGCGGCCGTGCTCACCGAGTACCGAGGCCTGAGCGTGGCGCAGCTCAACGAATTGCGCCGTGCGCTCAACGGTGACGCCGAGTACACCGTTGTCAAGAACACGCTGTCGAAGCTCGCCGTGCGCAATGCCGGTCTCACCGAATTGGAACCCCTGTTGCAAGGCCCGTCCGCGGTTGCGTTCGTCCGCGGCGATCCGGTCAAGGCCGCCAAGAGCCTGCGTGACTTCGCCCGCGCCAACAACGCCTTGGTGATCAAGGGTGGCATTCTGGAGGGCAAGCTTCTGTCGGCCGCCGAGGTGGCGGCGCTCGCGGACCTGGAGTCCCGCGAGGTGCTCCTCGCCAAGGTGGCCGGTGCCGCGAACGCTGTCCTCGCCCGTGCCGCGGGACTGTTCCAGGCGCCGCTCGCTCAGGTCGCCCGGCTCGCTGAGGCCCTGCGCGCCAAGCAGGCCGAGTCTTAGCTCATCGACGTCACGACATCACGAGAAGCACACCCAGGGAGAAAGGAAGTTCCAGCCATGGCCAAGCTCAGCACCGACGAGCTCATCGAGGCATTCAAGGAGCTCTCGCTGCTCGAACTCTCCGAGTTCGTCAAGCGTTTCGAGGAGACGTTCGGCGTGACCGCTGCCGCGCCGGTCGCTGTGGCGGCCGCTCCGGCCGCGGGTGCCGGGGCCGCCCCGGCCGAGGAGGTCGAGGAGCAGGCCGAGTTCGACGTCATCCTCGAGGACGCCGGCGCGCAGAAGATTCAGGTCATCAAGGCCGTCCGCGAGCTCACCAGCCTCGGGCTCAAGGAGGCGAAGGACCTCGTCGACGGGGCGCCGAAGCCGGTCCTGGAGAAGGTCAACAAGGAGACGGCCGACAAGGCCAAGGCCGCGCTCGAAGGCGCCGGCGCCAAAGTCACCGTCAAGTAGGCCGACCGGTCGTCGCGCTGCCAGCCGGACGACGCCCGCCACGGCCCTTGACGGCTACGCCTGGCACTTCCCCGGACGGCCGCCGCCCCGGACGGCCGCTGCCCGGAGTCCGACAGTCGCCGCCCTGCCTCGGAGTGCCCGCGCACGCATCGGCGGGGCTCCGTCAAAGGCCCGGCTGGGCGTCCCCGGGGAAATTCGGCTGTGAAATAGCCGGTGGCGCTTGACGCGACGCTGAGAGTGTGCGCATTCTCGCAGTAACGGTGAATATTTTCGATCAAGCGTCTGGACCGGACGCTCGACAGCGGTGTGCCTATTGGCTACACTGCTCTTTTGCGCTGCCTGCCGTTCGTCGCCGTCGGACGGGGGCTGTGTGCGCATGGTAGATCGCGAGCCCTGGAAGGAACCTCACTTGGCCGCCTCGGGCAGTACATCGATGATCAACGGACCTCTAGCTCCCCACCGCGTCTCATTCGCCAAAATCCACGAACCGCTCGACCTCCCCAACCTCCTCGCCCTGCAGATCGAGTCCTTTGACTGGCTCGTCGGCAACGACGCGTGGAAGGCGCGGGTCGAGGCGGCGCTTGCCGCCGGCCGGACCGACGTCAACACCTCGTCGGGACTCGAGGAGATCTTCGAGGAGATCAGCCCGATCGAAGACATCTCCGGCACGATGTCCCTGTCGTTCCGCGACCACCGCTTCGAGCCGCCCAAGAACACCCCCGACGAGTGCCGGGAGCGCGACTTCACCTACTCGGCGCCGCTCTTCGTGACCGCGGAATTCGTCAACAACACGACCGGCGAGATCAAGAGCCAGACCGTGTTCATGGGCGATTTCCCGCTGATGACCGAGAAGGGCACGTTCATCATCAACGGCACCGAGCGGGTCGTCGTCTCGCAGCTGGTCCGATCCCCGGGCGTGTACTTCGATCGCACCGTCGACAAGACCTCCGACCGTGACATTTACGGATGCAAGATCATTCCGAGCCGGGGTGCGTGGCTCGAGCTCGAGATCGACAAGCGGGACAATGTCGGCGTCCGCATCGACCGGAAGCGCAAGCAGAGCGTGACGGTCCTGCTGAAGGCGCTCGGTTGGGACGACGCCCGCATCCTGGAGCGGTTCGGGGAGTTCGAGGCGATCCGGGCCACCCTCGAGAAGGACCATGTGCACACCCAGGAGGAGGCCCTCCTCGACATCTACCGCAAGCTTCGTCCCGGCGAACCACCGACGTACGAGGCGGCGCAGACCCTGCTGAACAACCTGTACTTCAACCCCAAGCGGTACGACCTTGCGAAGGTCGGCCGATACAAGGTCAACAAGAAGCTCGGCCTGGACCTGCCGTACACCCAGAACACCCTCACCGAAGAAGACATCGTCGCCACCATCGATTACCTCGTGCGGCTGCACGCCGGGCAGACGGAGACCACCCGGAACGGCCGGACGGTGATCATCGAAACGGACGACATCGACCACTTCGGCAACCGGCGGCTGCGGACGGTCGGCGAGCTCATCCAGAACCAGATCCGGCTGGGGCTGGCGCGCATGGAGCGGGTGGTCCGGGAGCGGATGACCACCCAGGACATCGTGGCCATCACCCCCCAGACGTTGATCAACATCAGGCCGGTGGTGGCGAGCATCAAGGAGTTCTTCGGCACCTCCCAGCTCAGCCAGTTCATGGACCAGACCAACCCGCTGGCCGGCCTCACCCACAAGCGCCGGTTGAACGCGCTCGGCCCGGGTGGTCTGTCCCGGGAGCGCGCGGGGTTCGAAGTCCGTGACGTGCACCCCAGCCACTACGGCCGGATGTGCCCGATCGAGACACCGGAAGGTCCGAACATCGGTCTGATCGGTTCGCTCGCAACGCACGGCCGGGTCAACGCGTTCGGCTTCGTCGAGACCCCCTACCGGAAGGTGATCAATGGCCGGGTGACCGACCAGGTCGACTACCTCACCGCCGACGAGGAAGACCGGCACGTCATCGCCCAGGCCAACGCCCCCCTCAACGAGGACGGCAGCTTCGCCGAGGAGCGGGTCTTGGTGCGCCGTCGCGGCGGAGAGGTCGACTACGTCCACCCGAGCACGGTCGACTACATGGACGTGTCGCCGCGACAAATGGTCTCGGTGGCGACCGCGCTCATCCCGTTCCTCGAGCACGACGACGCGAACCGGGCGCTCATGGGCTCGAACATGCAGCGCCAGGCGGTACCGCTGCTGCGCGCCGAAGCGCCGCTCGTCGGTACGGGCATGGAGTTCCGCGCGGCCGTCGATGCCGGTGACGTCGTCATCGCGAGCAAGGCCGGCGTCGTCGAGGAAGTCTCGGCTGACGCGATCACCATTGCGGCCGACGACGGTACCCGGCAGACCTACCGGCTGGCGAAGTTCCGCCGCTCCAACCAAGGGACGTGCATCAACCAGAAGCCGATCGTCGACGAGGGTCAGCGGGTCGAGGCCGGACAGCCGATCGCGGACGGCCCCTGCACGCAGGGCGGCGAGCTGGCGCTCGGGCGTAACCTGCTCGTCGCCTTCATGTCCTGGGAAGGCCACAACTACGAAGACGCCATCATCATCTCGGAGCGTCTCGTCAAGGAGGACATCCTCTCGTCGATCCACATCGAAGAGCACGAGGTCGACGCCCGGGACACCAAGCTCGGCCCGGAAGAGATCACCCGCGACATTCCCAATGTCAGCGAGGAGATCCTCGCCGACCTGGACGAGCGCGGCATCATCCGCATCGGCGCCGACGTCGTCCCCGGTGACATCCTCGTCGGCAAGGTGACGCCGAAGGGCGAGACCGAGCTCACCCCCGAAGAGCGGCTTCTCCGGGCGATCTTCGGGGAGAAGGCCCGTGAGGTCCGGGACACCTCGCTCAAGGTTCCCCACGGCGAGTCCGGCAAGGTCATCGATGTCAAGGTCTTCACGCGGGACGACGCGGAGTTGCCGCCCGGCGTCAACGAGCTCGTCCGGGTCTACGTCGCCCAGAAGCGGAAGATCACCGATGGGGACAAGCTGGCCGGACGGCACGGCAACAAGGGCGTCATCGCGAAGATCCTCCCGGAGGAGGACATGCCGTTCCTGGAGGACGGCACTCCGGTCGACATCATCCTCAACCCGCTCGGTGTGCCCGGCCGGATGAACGTCGGTCAGGTGCTGGAGACGCACCTCGGCTGGGCGGCCAAGTCGGGCTGGAAGGTCGAGCTCAACGGCCAGCCCGAGGGCTGGCGGAAGCGGCTCGCCGACATCGGCGCCCTGGACGCACCGCCGAACACGCTCGTCGCGACCCCCGTCTTCGACGGCGCGAAAGAGGACGAGATTCGCGGTCTTCTGGAGAACGCCCTGCCCAACAGCGACGGCTTGCGGATGGTCGGCCCGGACGGCAAGGCGCGGCTCTTCGACGGCCGGACCGGCGAGCCCTATCCGGAGCCGATCAGCGTCGGCTACATCTACATCATGAAGCTCCACCACCTGGTGGACGACAAGCTGCACGCCCGGTCGACCGGCCCCTACTCGATGATCACCCAGCAGCCGTTGGGTGGGAAAGCCCAATTCGGTGGCCAGCGGTTCGGCGAGATGGAGGTGTGGGCGCTCGAGGCCTATGGTGCGGCGTACGCGCTGCAGGAGCTGCTCACGATCAAATCCGACGACGTTCTCGGCCGGGTCAAGGTCTACGAGGCGATCGTCAAGGGCGAGAACATCCCGGAGCCGGGCATCCCCGAGTCGTTCAAGGTCCTGGTCAAGGAGATGCAGGCGCTCTGCCTCAACGTCGAGGTCCTCTCCAGCGACGGGATGACCGTCGAGATGCGGGAGACGGATGACGAAGTCTTCCGCGCCGCCGAAGAGCTCGGCATCGACCTCTCGCGCCGCGAACCCAGCAGCGTCGAGGAGATCTAATGCCGAGCGGCTCTCCGGCGTCCGTATGACGATCTACAGATCCGCAACTGGGTGACGACACCGCCTAACCGCGCAAAGGAAAGAAGGAATCCACGTGCTCGACGTCAATTACTTCGACGAGCTGCGTATCGGTCTGGCCACGGCTGACGACATCCGCCAGTGGTCGCACGGCGAAGTCAAGAAGCCCGAGACCATCAACTACCGGACGCTGCGCCCGGAGAAGGATGGCCTGTTCTGCGAGCGCATCTTCGGTCCCACCCGGGACTGGGAGTGCTACTGCGGCAAGTACAAGCGCGTGCGGTTCAAGGGAATCATCTGCGAGCGCTGCGGCGTCGAGGTCACCCGCTCGAAGGTCCGGCGGGAACGGATGGGCCACATCGAGCTGGCCGCGCCGGTCACTCACATCTGGTACTTCAAGGGAGTCCCGAGCCGGCTCGGCTACCTGCTCGACCTTGCACCCAAGGACCTGGAGAAGGTCATCTACTTCGCCGCATACATGATCACTTGGGTGGATGAGGAGGCCAGGCACCGCGATCTGCCCAGCCTCGAGGCGCAGATCTCCGTCGAGAAGCAAGAGATCGAAAAGCGCATGAACGTCGAGCTGGAGGAGCGGGCCCGCAAGCTCGAAGAGGACCTCGCGGCGCTGGAGGCCGAGGGTGCCAAGGCGGACGCCAAGCGCAAGGTGCGGGAAGCCGCCGAACGGGAGATGCGGCAGATCCGGGAGCGCGCGCAGAAAGAGATCGACCGCATCGACGAAGTCTTCACCCGGTTCAAGAACCTCAAGGTGCAAGACCTCGAAGGCGACGAGGTGCTGTACCGGGAACTGCGGGACCGCTTCGGGCAGTACTTCCGCGGCGGCATGGGCGCCCAGGCGATCAAGGAGAGGCTGGAGTCGTTCAACCTCGAAGCGGAGGCTGAGGCGCTTCGCGAGCAGATCCGCAACGGTCGCGGGCAGAAGAAGGCACGGGCGCTCAAGCGGCTCAAGGTGATTTCGGCGTTCCTCAACACCCGGAACTCGCCGATGGGCATGGTTCTCGACTGCATCCCGGTGATCCCGCCGGACCTCCGGCCGATGGTCCAGCTGGACGGCGGGCGGTTCGCGACGTCCGACCTGAATGACCTCTACCGGCGGGTCATCAACCGGAACAACCGGTTGAAGCGCCTCCTCGACCTCGGCGCGCCGGAGATCATCGTCAACAATGAGAAGCGGATGCTGCAGGAGGCGGTCGACGCCCTCTTCGACAACGGCCGCCGCGGCCGGCCGGTCACCGGCCCGGGCAACCGGCCGTTGAAGTCGCTCTCCGACATGCTCAAGGGCAAGCAGGGACGGTTCCGCCAGAACCTGCTGGGCAAGCGGGTCGACTACTCCGGCCGTTCGGTCATCGTTGTGGGTCCCCAGCTCAAGCTCCACCAGTGCGGGCTGCCCAAGGTGATGGCGCTCGAACTGTTCAAGCCGTTCGTCATGAAGCGGCTCGTTGACCTCAATCACGCTCAGAACATCAAGAGCGCCGAGCGGATGGTCGAGCGGGCGACCAGCGGACTGTCCCGGTACGCCATGGTCTGGGACGTCCTCGAAGAGGTGATCAAGGAGCACCCGGTGCTGCTCAACCGAGCCCCGACCCTGCACCGGCTCGGCATCCAGGCGTTCGAACCGCAGCTCGTCGAGGGCAAGGCGATCCAAATCCACCCGCTCGTCTGCGCCGCGTTCAACGCCGACTTCGACGGCGACCAGATGGCCGTGCACTTGCCGCTCTCCGCCGAGGCCCAAGCGGAAGCGCGCATCCTCATGCTGTCGTCGAACAACATCCTCAAGCCGGCCGACGGCCGTCCGGTGACGATGCCCAGCCAGGACATGGTCTTCGGCATCTACTACCTCACGACCATCAAGCCCGGCGCGACCGGCGAGGGACGGGTCTTCTCCTCGGACGCCGAGGCCATCATGGCCCGCGACCTTGGCGAGCTCGACATTCAAGCCAAGATCAAGGTGCGGTTGAAGGACGTCGTCGCCGTGGACGACGGCACCGGCTCCTGGACGCCGCCGGACGGTTGGCAACCGGGTGATCCGCTGCTGGTGGAGACCACCCTGGGACGCATCCTCTTCAACGAGGCGTTGCCGCCGGACTACCGGTTCATCAACTACGAACTGACGAAGAAGGACCTCTCGACGATCGTCAATGACCTCGCCGAGCGGTACCCGAAGGTGATGGTGGCCGCCTGCCTGGACGAGATGAAGACACTCGGTTTCCACTGGGCGACCAGGGCCGGCGTGACGATCTCCATCTCGGACGTCGTCATGCCGCCGCGCAAGCAGGAAATCCTCGAAGCCTACGAGGCCAAGGCCGAGAAGGTCCAGCGCCAGTACGAACGCGGTCTGATCACCGACGACGAGCGGCGGCAAGAGCTCATCGAGATCTGGACGCAGGCCACCGCCGACGTGGCACGCGAGATGGAAGCGAACTTCCCGAAGGACAACCCCGTCTTCATGATGGTCAACTCCGGGGCGCGCGGAAACATGATGCAGGTCCGGCAGATTGCCGGCATGCGTGGTCTGGTCGCCAACCCCAAGGGCGAGATCATCCCTCGGCCGATCAAGTCGAACTTCCGGGAGGGCCTGAGCGTTCTGGAGTACTTCATCTCCACGCACGGGGCGCGGAAGGGTCTCGCCGACACCGCGTTGCGGACGGCCGACTCCGGTTACCTGACCCGGCGGCTGGTCGACGTCTCGCAGGACGTCATCGTCCGGGAGGAAGACTGCGGCACCGAGCGCGCCATCTCGATGCGGATCGGTGTCAAAGGCCCGGACGGCACGCTGACCCGGCTGCCCACGGTTGAGACGAGCGTGTACGCCCGGACCCTCGCCGAGGACGTGATTGTCGACGGCAAGGTGCTTGCCGCCAAGGGGTCGGACATCGGCGATCTCACGATCACGGAACTCCTCGCCCACGGCGTCGAACAGGTTCGGGTGCGGAGCGTGCTGACCTGCGAGTCCAAGCTCGGGGTCTGCGCGGCGTGCTACGGTCGGTCGCTTGCGAGCGGCAAGCTCGTCGACGTCGGCGAGGCCGTTGGGATCATCGCTGCGCAGTCGATTGGCGAGCCGGGAACCCAGCTGACCATGCGGACCTTCCACACCGGTGGGGTTGCCGGTGAGGACATCACGCACGGTCTCCCGCGGGTGGTCGAGCTGTTCGAGGCCCGTACGCCGAAGGGTGTCGCGCCGATCAGCGAAGTGACCGGTCGTGTGAAGATCGAAGAAACCGAGAAGGCTCGGAAGATCATCATTACCCCGGACGACGGCTCGGAGGAGGTCTCCTACCAGGTCTCCAAGCGGGCCCGGTTGCGGGTTGCGGAAGGTGAGCACGTCGAAGTCGGCACCCAGCTGGTCGAAGGCACGGTGAACCCGCATGAGGTGCTGCGGATTCTCGGCCCCCGGGCGGTCCAGGTGCACCTCGTTCAGGAGGTCCAGGAGGTGTACCGCTCGCAGGGTGTGCCGATCCACGACAAGCACATCGAGATCATCGTGCGGCAGATGCTCAAGCGGGTGAACATCCTCGAATCCGGCGACACCGAGTTTCTGCCCGGAGAGCTCGTCGAGCGGCCGAAATTCGAGGAGGAGAACCGCCGCGTGGTCGCCGAAGGCGGCACGCCGGCAACCGCTCGACCCGTCCTCATGGGGATCACGAAGGCGTCGCTGGCCACCGAATCGTGGCTCTCGGCGGCGTCCTTCCAGGAGACGACGCGGGTGCTCACCGATGCGGCGATCAACGCCAAGTCGGACCCGCTCCTCGGCCTCAAGGAGAACGTGATCATCGGGAAGCTGATCCCGGCCGGCACCGGCATGCCGCGGTATCGGAACATCCGGGTCGAGCCGACCGAGGAAGCGCGTGCCGCGGTCTACTCCATGAGCGGGTACGACACCGGCAGTTACGCCTCTGGGTACGGGCAATTCGGCACCGGCTCGGGTCAGGCCGTTCCGCTCGACGATTACGACTACGGCAGTTACGATCGCTGAGCGCGGTCTCGCCGGCCGGCGGCGGTGCCCGGTTGTTCACTCCGACGGCTCCGGGAGTCGCCGGAGCCGTCGCCGAGAAGAGGGCCGGTGCGCTTCGTCATTGGCGCAGGCGTTCCCCCGTGCCGTCGAGCGGTGGGTTGCTCCGTGACGTCGCGGTCCCGGTGGCTGGCGTAGCCGCGAACTACGGCAGCGACTGACCGCTGCTGCGGCCGGCTACTCGGCGCGCCGGCGGAGTCCCTGCGCTGAAACGGGACCCGGTTTTGACCTGCCGGCACGGGCTCGGTAACCTAGTCGCTCGTGCCCGGCTTCCCGGGCGCCTTCGCTGTTCTGCGCGCGTTGCTTGGTTTGCGCGGTGCTCGGCGTGTGGCCGCCGGCAGGCGGCCTCCGGCCGAGCCCGACACGCCCGACCGCGTGGAGCGGCGATAGGGTGCAGGGAGCAGGACATCGGACAGACCGAGCGATCACGTTTGAGGATCCACGAAGGGCGCGTATGCCAACGATCCAGCAGCTGGTCCGCAAGGGCCGCCAGGCGAAGGCCAGCAAGACCAAGACGCCTGCGCTCAAGGGCTCGCCGCAGCGGCGTGGAGTGTGCACCCGCGTGTATACGACGACGCCGAAGAAGCCGAACTCGGCACTCCGCAAGGTTGCCCGTGTGCGGTTGACCAGCGGCGTGGAGGTGACGGCGTACATCCCCGGCGTCGGCCACAACCTGCAGGAGCACTCGATCGTGCTGGTGCGTGGCGGACGTGTGAAGGATCTCCCGGGCGTCCGATACAAGATCATCCGCGGTTCGTTGGACACCCAGGGTGTTCGGAACCGCAAGCAGGGTCGGAGTCGGTACGGCGCGAAGAAGGAGAAGAGCTGATGCCCCGGAAGGGTCCAGCCCCGAAGCGGCCTATCGTTTCTGACCCGGTGTACGGGTCACCGCTCGTCACCGCCTTGATCAACAAGGTGTTGCAGCGCGGCAAACGATCGCTCGCCGAGCGGATCGTCTACAACGCCCTCGAGGGATGCCGCGCCCGTACCGGAACCGATCCCCTCATCACCCTGAAGCGGGCCCTCGACAACGTCCGGCCGACTCTCGAGGTGCGCAGCCGCCGGGTCGGTGGCGCCACCTACCAGGTGCCGGTCGAGGTGCGCCCGCAACGGAGCACCTCCCTTGCCCTGCGCTGGATCGTGCACTACGCCAAGCTTCGCCGCGAGAAGACCATGATCGAGCGGCTGACCAACGAACTGCTGGACGCGAGCAACGGCCTCGGTGCGAGCGTCAAGCGCCGCGAAGACACCCACAAGATGGCCGAATCCAACCGGGCGTTCGCCCATTACCGCTGGTAAGCCGAGAGTCGACGAGGAAGTTCCACCACCGTGCCCACTGTGCTCACGACCGATCTGGCCAAGGTCCGCAACATCGGGATCATGGCCCATATTGACGCGGGCAAGACCACGACCACCGAGCGGATCCTCTACTACACCGGCATCAACTACAAGATCGGTGAGGTCCACGAAGGCTCCGCGACGATGGACTGGATGGCCCAGGAGCAGGAGCGGGGCATTACGATCACGTCCGCGGCGACGACCTGCCACTGGAACGGCTACCAGATCAACATCATTGACACGCCGGGCCACGTCGACTTCACCGTGGAAGTGGAGCGCTCGCTCCGCGTCCTTGACGGGGCTGTCGCCGTGTTTGATGCCGTCGCTGGCGTCGAACCGCAGTCGGAGACGGTCTGGCGGCAGGCCGACCGGTACCGCGTGCCGCGGATTTGCTTCGTCAACAAGATGGACCGGGTCGGCGCCGAATTCCACCGCACCGTCGACATGATCGTCACTCGGCTCCAGGCGGTTCCGCTCGTCGTCCAACTGCCGTGGGGTGTGGAGTCGGACTTCCGCGGCGTGATCGATCTCGTCGCGATGCGCGGCCTGTACTGGAGCGGCGAGGGCAAGGGCGAGACGTACGACATCGTCGACATTCCCGCCGACCGGCTCGACGCCGCCCGGGAGTGGCGGGATCGGCTCATCGAGACGCTGGCTGAGCACGACGACGAGATGATGGAGCTCTTCCTCGAAGGGCATGAGCCGACCGTCGAGCAGCTCAAGGCCGCCATCCGGCGGGCAACGATCGCCAACAAGGTCACCCCGGTGCTCTGCGGCAGCGCATTCAAGAACAAGGGCGTGCAACCGATGCTGGACGCCGTCGTCGACTATCTGCCCAGCCCGCTCGACATCGGCGACGTCGTCGGCTACCAGCCCGGCGACGAATCGGTGCTGCTGCATCGCAAGCCGAGTGACGATGAGCCGTTCACCGCGCTTGCCTTCAAGATCATGAGCGATCGGTACCTCGGCAAGCTCACCTACTTGCGCATCTACTCAGGACGGCTGACCGCCGGAGCTTCCCTGCTCAACGCGACCAAGGGGAAGCGGGAGCGGATCGGCCGCGTCCTGCGGATGCACGCCAACAAGCAGGAAGACATCGAGTCCGCGGGAGCCGGCCAGATCGTCGCGGTGGTCGGGCTCAAACTCACCACGACCGGCGACACGCTCTGCGATCCCGACCACCCGATCGTCCTCGAATCGATGACGTTCCCCACGCCGGTCATCAACGTGGCGATCGAGCCGAAGACCAAGGCGGACCAAGAAAAACTCTCGACGGCGATCCAGCGCCTCGCCGAGGAGGATCCGACCTTCCAGGTGCACACCGACGAAGAGACCGGTCAGACGATCATCGCCGGGATGGGTGAGCTTCACCTGGAGATCCTCGTCGACCGGATGAAGCGCGAATTCAATGTCGAGGCCAACGTCGGCAAGCCGCAAGTCGCGTACCGGGAGACGATCCGCCGCAAGGTCGAGGGTGTCGAGTACACCCACAAGAAGCAGACCGGTGGAGCGGGTCAGTTCGCCCGGGTGGTCATCGACCTCGAGCCGGGCGGCGGCGCGGACGGCGACACCGGGTACCAGTTCATCAACAAGATCACTGGTGGCCGGATCCCGCGGGAATTCATCCCGGCGGTCGACGCCGGCTGCCAGGAGGCCATGCAGTTCGGCGTCCTCGCCGGGTACCCGATGGTGAACGTCGTCGTCACGCTGCAAGACGGCGCGTACCACGAAGTGGACTCATCCGAACTCGCGTTCAAGATTGCCGGGTCCATGGCGTTCAAGGAAGCAGCACGTCGCGCGGACCCCGTGCTGCTCGAGCCGATCATGTCGGTCGAAGTACGCACCCCAGAGGAGTACATGGGCGACGTGATCGGAGACTTGAACAGCCGGCGCGGCACCATCCAGGCGATGGATGACATCGCCGGCACCCGGGTGATCCGAGCCTTGGTGCCACTCTCTGAGATGTTCGGTTACGTGGGCGACCTCCGCGGTCGCACCCAGGGCCGGGCGAGCTACAGCATGGAGTTCCACTCCTATGCGGAGGTTCCACGGAACATCGCAGAGGAGATCATCAAGAAGGCTCGAGGCGAGTAATCGCCCCGGGCGAGCAACCATCCGTCGTACGGCGAAGCAACCCACCCCAAGGAGTACCAGTGGCGAAGGCGAAGTTCGAGCGGACCAAGCCCCACGTCAACATCGGCACCATTGGTCACATCGACCATGGCAAGACCACCCTGACGGCGGCTATCACCAAGGTCTTGCACGACCAGAACCCCGACATCAACCCGTACACGCCGTTCGAGCAGATCGACAAGGCGCCGGAAGAGCGGGCTCGGGGCATCACGATCTCGATCGCGCATGTCGAGTACCAGACGGAGAAGCGGCACTACGCACACGTCGACTGCCCGGGGCACGCCGACTACATCAAGAACATGATCACCGGTGCGGCGCAGATGGACGGTGCGATCCTCGTCGTCTCGGCGGCTGACGGTCCGATGCCGCAGACCAAGGAGCACGTGCTTCTCGCCCGGCAGGTCGGCGTCCCCTACATCGTGGTGGCGCTGAACAAGGCTGACGTGGTCGACGACGAGGAGATCTTGCAGCTCGTCGAGCTTGAAGTGCGTGAACTGCTCAACAGCTACGAATTCCCCGGGGACGACGTGCCGGTCGTCCGGGTCTCCGCGCTGAAGGCGCTCGAGGGAGATCCCAAGTGGACACAGTCGATCCTCGACCTCCTCAAGGCGTGCGACGACTACATTCCCGAGCCAGTCCGGGAGATCGACAAGCCGTTCCTCATGCCGATCGAGGACGTCTTCACGATCACAGGCCGCGGTACGGTGGTCACCGGACGTGTCGAGCGTGGTGTCGTCAAGGTCGGTGACGAAGTCGAAATCGTGGGCATCCACCCCAAGACCCTGAAGACCACGGTCACCGGCGTCGAGATGTTCCGCAAGCTTCTGGACGAAGGCCGTGCCGGCGACAACATCGGCGTCCTGCTCCGCGGCATCAAGCGCGAAGAAGTCGAGCGGGGACAGGTGGTCTGCAAGCCAGGCAGCATCACCCCGCACACCGAATTCGAGGCGCAGGTCTACGTGCTGTCCAAGGACGAAGGCGGCCGGCACACGCCGTTCTTCAACAACTACCGGCCGCAGTTCTACTTCCGCACCACCGACGTCACCGGTGTCGTCCATCTCCCGGAGGGCACCGAGATGGTCATGCCGGGCGACAACACGGAAATGCGGGTGGAGCTCATCCAACCGATCGCCATGGAGGAGGGGCTGCGGTTCGCCATCCGTGAGGGTGGCCGGACCGTCGGCGCCGGCCGAGTGACGAAGATTCTCAAGTAGTGCAGCGCGGCGGCCGGAGGTCGACCTCCGGCCGCCGCAGCGTGCCGAGCCTGCGCAGGGCGGCACGAGGCGAGAGAGCGACGAGACGAAGCGAGGGATCGGACGACCATGGCCGGACAGAAGATCCGCATCAGGCTGAAGGCCTATGACCACGAGGTCATCGACAGCTCGGCCCGCAAGATTGTCGAGACGGTGACGCGTACCGGGGCGCGGGTCGCCGGTCCGGTGCCGCTCCCGACCGAGAAGAACGTGTACTGCGTGATCCGCTCCCCGCACAAGGACAAGGACAGCCGCGAGCATTTCGAGATGCGCACCCACAAGCGGCTGATCGACATCATCGACCCCACTCCGCGGACGGTTGACTCGCTCATGCGGCTGGACCTCCCCGCCGGTGTCGACATCGAGATCAAGCTGTAAGGGACAGACGATGCCGAAACAGGTGAAAGGGCTGCTGGGCGAGAAGCTCGGCATGACCCAGGTCTTCGACGAATCGGGCCGGGTCATCCCGGTGACCGTCGTCCGTGCCGGGCCGTGCGTCGTCACTCAGGTCCGCACCCCCGACCGGGACGGGTACTCGGCGGTTCAGCTCGGCTACGGCGCTGTGGATCCCCGGCGGGTCAACAAGCCGTTGGCTGGGCACTTCCGGGCGGCTGGCGTGACACCCCGGCGTTACCTCGCGGAGGTTCGCACCGGTGACGCCGCGGAGTACACGGTGGGCCAGGAAGTGACCGTCGAGATCTTCACTCCCGGCCAACGGGTTGATGTCGCCGGCGTCAGTAAGGGCAAAGGCTTCGCGGGCCTGATGAAGCGGCACAACTTCCGCGGCCTGCCGGACTCGCACGGAACCGAGCGCAAGCACCGTTCGCCCGGCTCGATCGGCGCGTGCGCCACTCCCGGCCGCGTCTTCAAGGGGCTCCGCATGGCCGGCCGGATGGGCGGGCGACGGGTGACCGTGCAGAACCTCGCCGTCCAAGCGGTCAAACCTGAGGAGAACCTGCTCTTGCTGCAGGGAGCGGTGCCGGGACCGAACGGCGGGCTGGTGTACGTCCGTACCGCCGCCAAGGGCAAGGCGAATCGGGACGGAGGTGCCGCATGACCACCGTGACCGTCGCCGGCACCGACCGGACCGTCGAACTACCGGCGGACGTGTTCGACGTCCAGGTCAACGTGCCGCTCATTCATCAAGTCGTCGTTGCGCAGCTCGCCGCCGCCCGCCAGGGCACCCACAAGACGCGGACCCGCGGCGAGGTCTCCGGCGGCGGGAAGAAGCCGTACCGGCAGAAGGGCACGGGCCGGGCCCGCCAAGGCTCCATCCGCGCGCCGCAGTTCACCGGCGGTGGTGTGGTGCACGGCCCCATGCCACGCCACTACGACCAGCGCACCCCGAAGAAGATGAAGGCGGCCGCCCTGCGCGGCGCCCTCACCGACCGGGCGCGCGCTGGACGAATTCACGTACTGCCGCGCATCGTCGACGGGGAGGCGCCGTCCACTAAGCAAGCGCTCGAGGCGCTCCGGACGGCGCTGGGCACCGAGCGGCGTCGGGTCCTCGTCGTCCTGGATCGCGGAGACGAGACCGGCTGGAAGAGCCTGCGCAACATCCCGGACGTGCACCTGCTGGTGGCGGATCAGCTGAACGCGTACGACGTCCTGTCCAGTGACGACGTCGTCTTCACCGAGCAGGCACTGAGCGAGTTCCTCGGACGTGGGGGCGACCGGACGGCGGAAGGAGACGGCGATGAGCAGCGATCCGCGTGACGTCCTGCTTGCTCCGGTGATTTCGGAGAAGAGTTACGGACTCCTCGACCAGAACAAGTACACGTTCCTGGTCCCACCGGAGTCGAACAAGACCCAGATAAAGATCGCGGTTGAGAAGGTGTTCAACGTTCGCGTGCTCGACGTCAACACCATCAACCGGCAGGGGAAGCGCAAGCGGACCCGCCGCGGCTGGGGCCAACGGAAGAACACCAAGCGGGCGATCGTCACGGTCGCACCGGGTGACCGGATCGACATCTTCGGTCCGCCGGTGAGCTGACCCCGACCGAACGGACGAGCGAGGAAGCAGACCATGGGCATTCGCAAGTACAAGCCGACGACCCCGGGACGGCGGGGCGCGAGCGTCGCCGACTTCGTGGAGATCACCCGAGAGCACCCGGAGAAGTCGCTGGTCCGGCCGCTGCACTCCAAGGGCGGCCGGAACGTCTACGGTCGGATCACCACGCGGCACCAGGGCGGCGGCCACAAGCGGGCCTACCGCCTGATCGATTTCAAACGGGCCGACAAGGACGGCGTCCCGGCGAAGGTGGCGCACATCGAGTACGACCCCAACCGCACCGCGCGGATTGCCCTGCTGCACTACGCGGACGGCGAGAAGCGCTACATCTTGGCGCCTGCCCGCCTCGCTCAAGGGGACGTCGTCGAATCGGGTCCCGGCGCTGACATCAAGCCCGGGAACAACCTCCCGCTCCGCAACATCCCGGTGGGAACCGTGGTGCACGCCATCGAACTTCGTCCAGGCGGTGGCGCGAAGATCGCTCGCTCGGCGGGAGCGAGCGTGCAGCTCGTCGCCAAGGAAGGGATGTATGCCCAGCTGCGGATGCCGTCCGGCGAGATCCGCAACGTGGACATCCGGTGCCGGGCCACGGTCGGCGAGGTCGGCAACGCCGAGCAGTCCAACATCAGCTGGGGCAAGGCCGGCCGGATGCGCTGGAAGGGGAAGCGGCCGAGCGTCCGCGGGGTGGCGATGAACCCGATCGACCACCCGCTGGGTGGAGGCGAAGGGAAGTCTTCGGGCGGCCGCCATCCGGTAAGCCCGTGGGGCAAACCGGAGGGCCGCACTCGTCGCAAGCACAAGCCGAGCGACAAGCTGATCGTCCGCCGTCGCAAGTCGAACAAGAAGCGCTAGGAGTTGCTCGCGATGCCGCGCAGCCTGAAGAAAGGGCCGTTCGTCGACGACCACCTGCTGAAGAAGGTGGAGGCGCAGAACGCCCGGGGCACCAAGAACGTGATCAAAACGTGGTCACGTCGCTCGATGATTGTGCCGGAGATGATCGGGCACACGATCGCCGTCCATGACGGCCGCAAGCACGTGCCGGTCTTTATCACCGAAGCGATGATCGGACACAAGCTCGGCGAGTTTGCGCCGACTCGCACGTTCCGCGGCCATGTCAAGGAAGATCGGAGGTCGCGTCGTGGCTAGTCCGATGGGATCGACCGCCTCGCTCACCGGCCCGGTCGTCCGGGCGAGGGCACGGCTGCGGTATTCGACGATCACTCCGATGAAGGCCCGCCGGGTCGTGGACCTGGTCCGCGGTCTGCCGGCCGATGAGGCCCTCACCACCTTGCAGTTCCTGCCGCAGGCCGCCAGCGCGACCGTCTACAAGGTGCTCGCCAGCGCCATCGCCAACGCGCAGCAAGAGGCCGCCAAGCAGGGGGAGCGGCTGGACGCCGAGGATCTCGTCGTCTCGGCCGCGTACGTCGACGAGGGTCCGACGCTCAAACGGTTCCGGCCGCGGGCCCAGGGTCGGGCGTACCGGATCCGCAAGCGCACCAGCCACATCACCATCCATGTCGAGTCGTGGCCGGCGGAAGCGGAGACCCGCGCGACGAAGAAGGCCGTGCCGAAGGGGGCCCGCCACCGCCGGCGGCTGACCGGGGCCGGCAAGCCAGCGGCGTCCGCGGCGACGGAGACCCCGGCCGCCCAGCCGGTGGCGGCGACCACCGAGACCGTGGAGGTCGAGGCAGCTGCGACGGCGGGCGCTCCGCCCACGGTTGAGACCCCGGTTGCGGTGGCGTCCGCGGCGACGGAGACCCCGGCCGCGACGGCGGCCGAGACCAAGGCTGGCGGAGCGGCTGAGGCGGAGGTCGCCACAACGGACGAGCAGACGACCGAGACCGCTCCGGCAGCGGAGGCGGAGAAGCCGGCCGTCCGGCGTCCGGCGGCTCGGAAGAGCACGACGTCCGCGCGCCGCCGCGCAGCGGAGACCGAGGGGCACGATTCGGACGCAGAGTCCACGGATGAAGGAGGGACCCGCTAGTGGGCCAGAAAGTCAACCCGCACGGGTTCCGGCTGGGCATTACCACCGAGTTCTCCAGCCGTTGGTACGCCGACCGGATGTACCGCGACTACGTCAAGGAAGACGTCGCGATCCGGCGGATGATGACCCGAGGGATGGAGCGGGCCGGCATCTCCCGAGTGGAGATCGAACGCACCCGGGACCGGGTCCGGGTCGACATCCACACGGCGCGGCCAGGGATTGTCATCGGACGTCGCGGTGCCGAAGCTGACCGGATCCGCGCCGACCTGGAGAAGCTCACGAACAAGCAAGTGCAGCTCAACATCCTCGAAGTCAAGAACCCCGAGATCGACGCCCAGCTCGTCGCCCAGGGTGTGGCCGAGCAGTTGAGTCAGCGGGTTTCGTTCCGCCGGGCGATGCGCAAAGCGCTGCAGAGCGCGCTCAAGGCGGGCGCCAAGGGCGTTCGCGTGCAGGTCGCCGGACGGCTCGGCGGAGCTGAGATGAGCCGCACCGAGTTCTACCGTGAGGGCCGGGTTCCGCTGCACACGCTCCGTGCCGATATCGACTACGGCTTCTACGAAGCGCGGACGACGTTCGGCCGCATCGGCGTCAAGGTTTGGATATACAAGGGCGACGTCGTCGCCGGACGCGACCACGAAGCCGCGCGGGTCGCCGCCCGCGTGCAGCAGCGTGCGGTCCGCGGCCGGTCGGCCCGCCGCGAACAGCCGGCGGCCGAGTCACCCGCGCTGGAGACTGCTGCGCCGGCCGTGGCCGAACCTGGAGCGGCTGCTGCGCCGGCGGCCGCCGGCGCCGACGTGCCGGTGGTCGCCGACACAGCTCCTGCCGGGCAGGGGGCTGCCGAGCGGCCGGTGGCCGAGCAGCCGGTCGTGACTGCCGAGCCGGCCGCCGCCGCGGCGGTCACCGGAGAAACCGGGACAGGCGGGTCGAACGCTGCACCGGCTGAACCGACAACGTCGGCAGCGGCCGAGGAGGCCCCTGGCGGAGCCGACGCGCCATCCGACGCGACCGAGACGAAGGAGGGGTGAGCCATGCTCATTCCGCGTAAGGTCAAGCACCGCAAGCAACATCACCCGAAGCGCAGCGGGGTTGCCAAGGGCGGCACCCGGGTGGTGTTCGGCGAGTACGGCATCCAGGCGTTGGAGCCGGCGTACGTGACGAACCGCCAAATCGAGTCCGCCCGTATCGCCATGACCCGGCATATCCGCCGTGGCGGCAAGGTCTGGATCACGATCTTTCCGGACCGGCCGTTGACTAAGAAGCCTGCTGAGACGCGGATGGGCTCTGGCAAGGGCTCACCCGAATGGTGGGTCGCCAACGTCAAGCCGGGCCGGGTGATGTTCGAGCTTGCCGGCGTCCCGGAACCGGTAGCCCGGGAAGCACTGCGCCGAGCGATGCACAAGCTTCCGATGAAATGCCGGTTCGTACGTCGCGAGGTGGAGGTGTCGTGACGAACAAAGCCGACGAGCTGCGGACCCTCGAACCGGACGAGCTCGCGAACCGGTTGCGGGAGGCGAAGGCCGAGCTGTTCAACCTCCGGTTCCAGTTCGCCTCCGGGCAGCTGGAGAATCACGGCCGGTTGCGCGCCGTGCGCAAGGAGATCGCGCGGATTTACACCGTGATGCGCGAGATGGAACTCGGGATCATCGTGAAGGAGCAGAAGACCGAGGGCGCCGCATGAGCGAACAGATCGAGCAGTCGACTGCAACCAAGCCGCGGCGGGGAATCCGCAAGGTCCGCGAGGGTGTCGTCGTCAGCGACAAGATGGACAAGACGATCGTCGTTGCCGTTGAGGACCGGGTGAAGCACCCGCTCTACGGCAAGGTCATGCGCCGAACGAGCAAGTTGAAGGCGCACGACGAACAGAACACCGCCAAAGTCGGCGACCGGGTGCTCCTCATGGAGACTCGGCCGCTTTCGGCAACGAAACGGTGGCGGCTGGTCCGGATCGTGGAGAGGGCCAAGTAGTACCGGCGCACGCCCTTACCGGCGCACGCCGGCAGGACAGGCAACAGACACGGGAGAGAGGGCAGTGATTCAGCAGGAGTCGCGACTGAAGGTCGCGGATAACACCGGAGCCCGCGAGATCCTTTGCATCCGCGTGCTCGGCGGCTCGGGTCGCCGGTACGCCGGCATCGGCGACGTCATCATTGCCACGGTCAAGGACGCTCTCCCCGGCGCCGGCGTGAAGAAGGGCGACGTCGTGAAGGCGGTCGTCGTCCGCACAGCCAAGGAACGCCGTCGTCCGGACGGTTCGTACATCAAGTTCGATGAGAACGCCGCCGTGCTGATCAAAGACGGCGGCGACCCGCGCGGCACCCGCATCTTCGGCCCGGTCGGCCGCGAGCTCCGGGAGAAGAAGTTCATGCGCATCATCTCGCTCGCACCGGAGGTGCTGTGATGGCCGGATTGAAGGTACGCAAGGGCGATACCGTTCAGGTCATTGCCGGCAAGGACCGCGGCACCAAGGGCAAGGTGATTGCCGCGTTTCCGCGCGAGCAGAAGCTGCTGGTCGAAGGGGTCAACCGGGTGCGCCGGCACACCAAGGTGACCGCAACGACCCGCGGCTCCAAGACGGGCGGAATCATCACCAAGGAAGCGCCGATCCACGTGAGCAACGTCATGGTCGTCTGCCCGGAGTGCGAGAAGCCGACCCGTCTGGGCCGGCGGCAGGACGTCGTCGACGCAAGCACGGGCAAGACGCGGCCGGTTCGGATCTGCAAACGATGCGGCAAGGAGATATAGGACGCCGATGACGACCACACACCCTGCTCTGACGGCTGGGCGGCCGGCGGGTTACGTGCCGCGGCTCAAGCAGTACTACCGCGAGCACGTCGTACCCGCGCTGCGTGAACAGTTCGGGTACCGCAACGTCATGCAAGTCCCGACCTTGGTGAAGGTCGTGGTGAACATGGGCGTTGGCGAGGCAGCCCGTGACGCCAAGCTGATCGAAGGCGCGGTCCGCGACATAGCCGCGATCACCGGCCAGCGGCCGGCGATCGCCCGGGCCCGCAAGTCGATCGCGCAGTTCAAGCTGCGTGCCGGGATGGCCATCGGTGCCTACGCGACGGTTCGCGGCGACCGCATGTGGGAGTTCCTGGACCGGATGCTCACCCTCGCCCTGCCCCGGATCCGCGACTTCCGGGGACTGTCACCGAAGCAGTTCGACGGCCACGGCAACTACACCTTCGGACTCACCGAACAGGTGATGTTCCACGAGGTGGATCAGGACAAGCTCGACCGGTTCCGCGGCATGGACATCACCGTCGTGACGACGGCGCGCACCGATGACGAGGGCCGCGCCCTCCTCCGGCACCTCGGCTTTCCGTTCCGGGAGAACTGACCATGGCGAAGAAAGCACTGATCGTAAAGGCGCAGCGGAAGCCGAAGTTCGCGGTCCGCGCCTACACCCGGTGCAACCGGTGCGGGCGGCCGCATTCGGTGTACCGCAAGTTCGGGCTGTGCCGGCTGTGCTTGCGGGAGATGGCTCACCGCGGCGAACTGCCGGGCGTGACCAAGAGCAGCTGGTGACGATGAGCGCGGCAACAGGGACGCCGCAGGTCCGGTGGACGGAAACCGCGGCGGGAAGGGCGAAATAGCGCGATGATGACCGATCCGATCGCGGACATGCTGACGCGGGTCCGCAACGCCAATTCGGCGTACCACGACACCGTCGTGATCCCCTACTCAAAGATCAAGGCGAATATCGCGGAGATTCTCCAGCGCGAGGGGTACATCGCCGGTTACCGGGTTGACCCGGTGCCTGGGCACGCGACGGCGAAGAACCTCGTGATCACGCTCAAATATGGGCCGAACCGCGAGCGGTCAATTTCCGGCGTGCGCCGGGTCAGCAAGCCGGGGTTGCGGGTGTACGCCAAGGCCGAGAACCTGCCTCGAGTGCTCGGCGGGCTCGGTATCGCGATCATCTCGACGTCTGCCGGTCTCCTCACCGACCGCCAATGCGCGAAGCGGCGCATCGGCGGCGAGGTGCTGGCGTACGTGTGGTAGAGGGAGACGAGATGTCACGTATCGGGCGACTTCCCATTCCGGTGCCGGCTGGGGTTGACGTCACGATTGACGGCCGGACGGTCACCGTCAAGGGGCCTCGCGGCACCCTGACGCACACGATCGCCGAGCCCATCACGGTCGAGAAGGCCGAGGACGGGACCCTGCACGTGCGTCGTCCGGACGACGAGAACCGCACCCGCGGTCTCCACGGGCTGACGCGCACCCTCATCGCGAACATGATCACCGGTGTGACGCAGGGTTTCGCGAAGACGCTGGAGATCGTCGGAACCGGTTACCGCGTGCAGGCTCGCGGCTCCGATCTGGAGTTCGCCCTCGGCTTCAGCCATCCCGTGGTGGTCCGGCCGCCGGAGGGCATCTCGTTCGAGGTGCAAACGCCCACCCGGTTCGTCGTGCACGGGATCGACAAGCAGAAGGTCGGCGAGGTGGCGGCCAACATCCGCAAGCTTCGCAAGCCGGAGCCGTACAAGGGCAAGGGTGTGCGCTACCAGGGCGAGAACGTGCGCCGCAAGGTCGGAAAGGCTGGAAAGTAACATGCCACAGTTGCTCAGTCGTCGGGTCGGCCGTGGCTCGACCCGGACCGCGGCACGGATGCGCCGCCACTTCCGGGTGCGCAAGAAGATCAGCGGGACGCCGGAGCGGCCGCGGCTCGTCGTCCATCGGTCGGCGCGGCATGTCTTCGTGCAGATCGTCGACGACACCCGTGGCCACACCCTTGCGAGTGCGTCGTCCTTCGAGCCGGAGATGCGCAGTTTCGCCGGCGACAAGACGGCCAAGGCGCGGCGCGTCGGCCAGTTGATCGCCGAGCGGGCGAAAGCGGCGGGAATCACCACGGTGGTCTTCGACCGGGCCGGCTACCGCTACCACGGGCGGGTCGCGGCGATTGCCGATGGCGCTCGGGAAGGCGGGCTGGTGTTGTGATCGACGCGTGTGAGCAGCGAGGAGAACGACCGAGGATGGGACGGAGCTGATGGCGACGGCAGGACGTCGAGGCGGTGCGGCGAGTGAGCGACGCGAGCGTCGCGAGAGTCGCCGGCAAGAGGCCAGCCCCGAGAAGAGCAACTTTCTCGAGCGGGTCGTGACGATCAATAGGGTCGCCAAGGTCGTCAAGGGTGGACGGCGGTTCAGCTTCACGGCGCTCGTGGTCGTCGGAGACGGCAACGGCATGGTCGGTGTCGGGTACGGCAAGGCCCGCGAAGTGCCCGCCGCGATCGCGAAAGGCGTCGAGGAGGCGAAGAAGCACTTCTTCACCGTTCCCCGGGTGCAAGGCACCATCCCGCATCCGGTGATCGGAGAAGCTGCCGCCGGGGTCGTCCTGCTGCGTCCGGCCAGCCCGGGAACCGGTGTGATCGCCGGTGGCCCGGTGCGCGCGGTGCTGGAGTGTGCAGGGGTGCGTGATGTGCTCTCCAAGTCGCTCGGCTCCGACAACGCGGTGAACATCGTGCATGCGACGGTCAAGGCGCTGCGGGCGCTGGTCCCTCCCGAGAAGGTCGCGGTGCGACGGGGACTCCCGCTGGAAGAGGTGGCCCCACCCGCACTCTTGCGGGCCAAGGCCGAGGCGGGGGTGTGAGATGCCGCGGCTCAAGGTCACCCAGGTTCGCTCCGGGATCGGCGGCACGGCCGAGCAGCGTGACACCCTGCGCAGCCTTGGTCTCAAGCGGTTGCGGGACACGGTCGTGAAGGAAGATCGCCCGGAGATCCGGGGCATGATCCGCGCGGTGGCGCACCTGGTTCGCGTCGAGGAGGTTGAGTGATGGCCCGGACGTCGGTACGGCCGGTCGAGGAGGAATCGTCCTCCGCGCCGGCCAGCCTGCTCAAGCCCCATCACCTGCGCCCGGCTCCCGGTGCGCATACCCCCAAGACCCGGGTGGGCCGGGGTGAGGGCTCCAAGGGGAAGACCGCCGGCCGGGGAACCAAGGGAACGAAGGCCCGGCACACGGTACCGGCCCGGTTCGAGGGCGGGCAGATGCCGCTGCACATGCGGGTGCCGAAGCTCAAGGGGTTCCGGAACCGGTTCCGCACCGAGTTCCAAGTGGTCAACGTGGGACGGCTCGCGGAGCTCTACCCGGACGGGGGCGAGGTGACCCCCGCCGACCTGGTACGACGCGGCGCGGTGCGGTCCGGGCAACCGGTGAAGATTCTCGGCGACGGCGACGTGACCGTGGCGTTGCACGTGACGGCGGATGCGTTCTCGTTGTCGGCAAAGGCGAAGATCGAAGGGGCAGGCGGTTCGATCCGTCGGTCCTGACCGACCAGCCGGGCGATGCTAGAGTCACCGCAGCAGCGGACCGGTGTGGCGCAGGCAGGCGCGGAGCGTTCGGCCAGGGCGTGAGGAGTCGACGTGCTGACGGCTTTTGTTCAGGCATTCCGGACGCCTGATCTGCGCAAGAAGCTGCTCTTCGTCCTCTTCATCATCGTGCTGTTCCGGATCGGCAGTGCGATTCCAACGCCGGGCGTATCGAGCAAGAACATCAACACCTGCCTGCAACAGATCCCCCAGGGCGGTGCCGGGAACATCTACACCCTGATCAACCTGTTCAGCGGCGGTGCGCTGCTCAAGCTCTCCATCCTGGCGCTCGGCATCATGCCGTACATCACCTCGAGCATCATCATCCAGCTGTTGGTCGTCGTGATTCCCCGGCTGGAGCGCCTCAAGGAAGAAGGGGCGTCCGGGCAGCAGAAACTCACCCAGTACACCCGCTATCTGACGATCGGCCTTGCGGTGCTGCAATCCGCGGCGTTCGTAGCTCTGGCGCGGACCCCGGGCGCGGTGTTCAGCGGCTGCTCCCTGCCAATCATTCCGAATACCAGCCTCGGCGTGATCGTGACGATGGTCATCATCATGACCGCGGGCACCGGGATCATCATGTGGCTCGGTGAGCTGATCACCGACCGGGGGATCGGCAACGGCATGTCGCTGTTGATCTTCGTTCAGATTGCCGCCCGGTTCCCCGCCGAGCTCAACCAGATCCGGTTGAACAAGGGGCTGCCGACGTTCATCGGCGTGCTGGTCGTCGGAGTGGCGATCATCACCGCGATCGTCTTCATGGAGCAAGGGCAGCGGCGGATCCCGGTCCAGTACGCCAAGCGGATGGTTGGCCGGCGGATGTACGGCGGCACGTCGACGTACATCCCGCTGAAAGTGAATCAAGCCGGTGTCATCCCGGTCATCTTCGCGTCGTCCCTGCTGTACATTCCTTCGCTGGCGATCCAGGTTTGGGGCCCCACCAAGCACCCGGCGTTCGCGAATTTCGTGAACACGTACCTCTCCCCGAGCACGGCGCATCCGACGTACTTGCTCGCCTATTTCGTACTCATCATCTTCTTCACGTTCTTCTACGTGGCGATCACTTTCAATCCGGATGAGATCGCCGACAACATGAAGAAATACGGCGGTTTCATCCCCGGCATCCGGCCCGGCCGGCCGACCGCGGAGTACCTCAGCTACGTGCTCTCGCGGATCACTGTGCCCGGTGCCACCTACCTGGCGTTCATCGCCGTCCTGCCGGAACTTGCCCTCTCCATCGTCGGAAGTGCTCAGGCGTTTCCGTTCGGCGGCACGACGGTGCTCATCCTCGTCGGCGTCGGCCTTGACATGGTGAAGCAGATCGAAAGCCAGTTGATGTTGCGGAATTACGAGGGATTCCTCCGGTAACCATGGGAGCGTAGAGTGCGTCTGGTCCTGGTGGGTCCGCCAGGCGCCGGCAAAGGGACCCAAGCGCAGCTCATCGCCTCCCACTTGCACGTGCCGAAAATCTCTACCGGGGACATCTTCCGGAAGAATGTCGCCGACGACACACCGCTCGGCCGCCTTGCCAAGCAGTACATGGACGCCGGCGATCTGGTGCCCGACGAGGTGACCATCGCGATGGTCCGCGACCGGCTGGCCGGCGACGACGTGCGCGACGGGTTCCTCCTCGACGGTTTTCCCCGGACGGTCCACCAGGCGGTGGAGCTCGACGCGATGCTTGCCGAGGCCGGTGCGCGGTTGGACGTCGTGCTCGAGCTCGTCGTGGACGACGACGAGGTCATCCGGCGGCTCTCCGGTCGCCGCACCTGCGCCGACTGTGCCCATGTCTGGCACGTCACCTACGACCCACCGACGGTGGACGGCGTCTGCGACCTGTGCGGGGGGAAGCTCTTTCAGCGGGAGGACGATCGCGAGGAGACCGTCCGGCACCGGTTGGAGGTGTACTACCAGCAGACGGCTCCGCTGATCGACTACTACGCGGCCCGGGGGATTCTCGAAGGCATCGATGCGATGGGACCGGTCGAGGAGGTCACGGCGCGGGCGGTCGCGGCGCTGCGGCACTGGAGCAGGTAGGGTCGCCGGCACGAGCCGGAGACGCCGCGACGTGGACTGGCGGGCGTTGAGACGGGAGGATCCGTACGCGGTGCGGAGGAGATCGATGATTCAGCTGAAGAGCGATGCGGAGATCGCGAAGATGCGCGAGGCCGGCCTCGTCGTCGCGGCCGCGCTGGACGCCGTCCGTGCCGCCATCGCACCCGGGGTGACCACCGCCGAGCTTGATGAGATCGCCGCTGACGTCCTGCGAAACGCGGGGGCGGCCTCGAACTTCAAGGGATACCGGGCAGGCGGGAGCGTCCCTTATCCGGCGACGATCTGCGCGTCGATCAATGACGAGGTGGTGCATGGCATTCCGAGCCGCAAGCGGACGTTGCGCGCTGGCGACATCATCTCCATTGACTGCGGGGCGATTGTCGACGGCTGGCATGCCGACGCAGCGTTCACCGCAGGGGTCGGCGAGATTTCGCCGGAGGCTGCCCGGCTCATCGAGGTGTGCGAGGAGGCGCTGTGGCGCGGTATCGCCGCTGGCCGACCGGGGGCGACCCTTGGGGACATCGGCTACGCGGTGGAGAGCTATGTCCGCTCCCAGGGCGACTACGGCATGGTCGAGGAGTACGGCGGTCACGGGATCGGCACGGAGATGCACCAGGAGCCGCATGTCCCGAATCGCGGCAAGCCGGGCCGTGGTTTGCGGCTGGTTCCCGGGTTGGTGCTCGCCGTCGAGCCTATGATCATGCTGGGCGATCGCCGGGTCTTCACCCGAGATGATCACTGGACGGTTGCCACGGTGGACGGCAGCTGGGCTGCGCACTTCGAACACACCTTCGCCGTGACCGCCGACGGTCCCATGGTGCTGACGGCTCCCGACCTCGGTGCCGCCCGGCTCGGGTCGCTCGCCTCGCGCGCCGCCGGGTGACGCGCCCACCCCAGACCGGTCACCCCAGCCCGGTTTCACAGACCGCCGCTGTCTCGCGTAAACTTGCCACTCGGCCCACCGCGCTGCGTGTTCTGTCCCGGCGGTTCCCGACGGAACGTACATCGCGTGCGGTGCCTTGCGTCTGTCAACGGGACGGCGGAGGCTGGGCCGGCGAGAGAGGCGTACGGAACGCGGAGGACATGGCAAAGAAGGACGGGGTCATCGAGATCGAGGGCCAGGTGATCGAGCCGCTGCCCAACGCGATGTTCCGGGTCGAGCTGGCCAACGGCCACAAGGTCCTCGCCCACATCAGCGGCAAGATGCGGATGCACTACATTCGCATCCTGCCGGGTGACCGGGTGGTCGTCGAGCTGAGCCCCTATGACCTCAATCGCGGCCGGATCGTCTACCGCTACCGTTGACCGCCGTGGCGTGGGTCGGAGCAGTGCGCAGGAGATGCGATGAAGGTTAAGCCGAGCGTCAAGAAGATTTGTGACAAGTGCAAGGTGATCCGGCGACACGGCCGGGTCATGGTGATTTGCCAGAATCTGCGGCACAAGCAGCGTCAGGGGTAGGGAGCAAAGGTGGCCCGTCTCGTCGGTGTCGATCTTCCGCGCGACAAGCGGCTGGAGGTCGCGCTCACGTACATCTATGGCATCGGTCGTACCCGCGCGCTGGAGACGCTCGCTGCCACCGGCATCAGCCCCGATCTGCGGGTCCGGGATCTGACGGACGACGATCTGCTGAAGCTCCGGGAATGGATCGAGGCAAATTACCGGGTCGAGGGGGACTTGCGCCGCGAAGTCGCCGCGGACATTCGCCGCAAGATTGAGATCGGCTGCTACCAGGGGATTCGTCATCGCCGCGGCCTTCCGGTGCGCGGCCAGCGCACGCACACCAACGCCCGCACCCGGAAGGGTCCCCGCAAGACTGTCGCTGGGAAGAAGAAGCCCGGCAAGAAGTAACTCGGCACGATCCTGCCGGACGTCGCCAACGCGAGCCGGCATTCCGCAGACCGCTGATCAACTGACGACCACGAGACCAACGAGTACGGGAGAGACACCAGCCCGATGCCACCGAAGACGCGAAGCCAGACCGGTGCTAAGAAGGTGCGCCGGAAGGAGAAGAAGAACGTGGCGCACGGCCACGCGCACATCAAGAGCACGTTCAACAACACCATCGTCTCGATCACCGATCCCAGCGGCGCGGTGATCGCCTGGGCCAGCGCCGGTCAGGTGGGGTTCAAGGGTTCGCGGAAGTCCACGCCGTTCGCCGCGCAGATGACCGCGGAGGCCGCGGCCCGCCGCGCCCAGGAGCACGGGATGCGCAAGGTCGACGTGTTCGTCAAGGGGCCGGGGTCTGGCCGGGAGACCGCGATTCGTTCCCTGCAAGCGGTTGGTCTTGAGGTCGGTTCCATCCAAGACGTGACGCCGGTGCCGCACAACGGCTGCCGTCCCCCGAAGCGGCGGAGGGTCTGATGGCTCGGTACCTCGGAGCGGATTGCAAGCTCTGCCGGCGCGAGAAGATGAAGCTCTTCCTCAAGGGCTCGAAGTGCGAATCGCCGAAGTGCCCGATCGAGGAGCGTCCCTACCCGCCGGGTGAGCATGGCCGGACTCGGGCAAAGGAGAGCGAGTACCTCCTTCAGCTGCGCGAGAAGCAGAAGTGCGCGCGGATTTACGGCGTCCTGGAGAAGCAGTTCCGCCGCTACTACGAGGAGGCGAGCCGGAAGACCGGCCGCACCGGCGAGAACTTGCTGCGGATCCTGGAGAGCCGGTTGGACAACGTCGTTTATCGTGCCGGGTTCGCCGCGAGTCGCGACCAGGCGCGGCAGCTGGTCCGGCACGGTCACTTCCTCGTCAACGGACGGCGGGTGGACATCCCGAGCTACCGCGTGAGTGAGAACGACGTCATCGAAGTCGCGGAGAAGTCGCGCGAGCTCACGCCGTTCGTCATTGCCCGGGCGGTAGCCGGTGAGCGTACCGTGCCGCCGTGGCTTGAAGTCATCCCGAACCGGCTGCGGATCCTCGTCCACTCGTTGCCCAGCCGGCAGGTGATCGACACGCCGGTGCAGGAGCAGCTCATCGTGGAGTTCTACTCGAAGTAAGACCTCCGGCCACGACCGGTCGGTGTTCCACTCGCGGCGTCATATGGCGGTCGCCCGAGACCTTGGAGGCAAGAAGTGCTCATCGCACAACGACCAACCATTACCGAAGAACCTGTCCACGACACGCGGTCACGTTTCGTGATCGAACCTCTCGAACCGGGTTTCGGCTACACCCTGGGCAATTCGCTGCGGCGGACGCTGCTCTCGTCCATTCCGGGAGCCGCGGTGACGAGCCTGCGCATTGACGGCGTCCTGCACGAGTTCTCCACCGTGCCGGGAGCCAAAGAGGACGTCACCGAGATGATCCTCAACATCAAAGAGCTGGTCGTCTCGTCCGAGCACGACGACCCGCAGGTCATCTACCTCCGCAAGCAAGGCCCGTGCGAAGTGACGGCGGCGGACATCGTCGCCCCCGCCGGGGTCGAGGTGCACAATCCCGACCTGCACATCGCGACCCTGAACGACAAGGGCAAGCTCGAGATCGAGATGGTCGTGGAGCGGGGTCGTGGTTACGTGCCTGCGGCGCAGAACAAGCTTCCCGGCCACGAGATCGGCCGTATTCCCATTGACTCGATCTACTCCCCGGTGCTGAAGGTGACGTACAAGGTCGAGGCCACCCGTGTCGAGCAGCGCACCGACTTCGACCGGTTGATCATGGACGTCGAGACGAAACCGTCGATGCGGCCGCGGGACGCCATGGCCAGTGCCGGCAAGACACTCGTCGAGCTCTTCGGCCTGGTCCGCGAGCTGAATGTGGACGCTGAAGGCATCGACATCGGCCCGTCGCCGTCCGATGCCGCGCTCGCCGCCGATCTCGCCCTCCCCATCGAGGATCTCAACCTCACCGTCCGGTCCTACAACTGCTTGAAGCGGGAGGGGATCCACACGGTCGGCGAGCTCGTCGCGAGGAGCGAGGCGGATCTCCTGGACATCCGGAATTTCGGCCAGAAGTCGATCGAAGAGGTGAAGACGAAGCTGGCGGAGATGGGTCTGTCGCTCAAGGACTCTCCGCCGGGATTCGACCCCGGCCGGGTGGTCTACTCCGCTTCCCGTTCTGACTACGACGAGGATCAGCGGTATATCGAGACGGAGCAGCTGTAGGACGGTACCGCGGTCGCTGCGCCGCGCGAAGACGAGAAAGGTCGATCCATGCCCTCGCCGACCAAGGGAGCCCGCCTCGGTGGCGGCCCGGCTCACGAGCGCCTCATCCTCGCGGGTCTGGCCACCGCGTTGTTCGCCCATGGCCGGGTTCGGACGACGGAGGCAAAGGCACGCCGCCTCCGGCCACTGGCTGAACGTCTCATCACCAAGGCCAAGCGCGGGGATCTCCACGCGCGACGGCAGGTGCTGACCGTGGTCCGCGACAAGACCGTGGTGCACCGGCTCTTCGCGGAAATTGGCCCGCAGTACCGGAATCGGCCCGGCGGCTATACCCGGATTCTCAAGCTCGGCCCGCGGAAGGGCGACGCAGCACCGATGGCGTTGATCGAATTGGTGGAACCGGCGGCGGAAGAAGTCGTCGCCGAGGCCACCGCCGCGACGCGCCGGTCCGCCCGGGATCGGGTCGGACGGCGAAGCAGGGCCGCGGAGGCGCCGACTGCACCGGCCGAAGTCGCTGCCGGCGGGGCGGAGCCCGTGGCGGCGGTCGCCGAACCGGTCGGGTCGGCCGCGGGTACCGCCGAGGCGCCGGCCGCGGCGCCCGACGAAACGGCCGGGGCGGAGCCTGCGGTGGCGGCCGCCGAGTCACCGGCGGCTGCAGACGCTGAGGCCCCTGCCGGCGCTGGTGCCGCTGCAGAGGAGCCGGAAGAGAAGCCCTGACCGAGCCGGAGTCGCCGGGGTTGACGGCACTGCCTGACGGCCGGGACGACGCCGGCCGAGCGGACGCCGCGACAGCGCGACTGCGCATCGACCTCGGATACGACGGGACCGATTTCGCAGGCTTTGCCCGTCAACCGGGACTGCGCACCGTCCAAGCGGAGGTCGAGCGCGCGCTCGCCGTCGTCCTGCGACTGCCGGAGCCGCCGCCGGTCACGGCGGCAGGCCGGACGGACGCCGGGGTGCACGCGCGCGGGCAAGTGCTGCACGTCGACGTCCCCATCGATGCCCTCCGGGTGGTCGGCGCAGCCGAAACCGGCGCCGCTGACGCTGTGGCGCAGCTGGCCGCGCGGCTGAACGGCGTCCTCCCTGACGACATTGCCGTGCACGCTGTCGGCCTCGCGCCTCCCGGTTTCGACGCCCGGTTCTCGGCACTCGCCCGCCGGTACAGCTACCGTGTTGCGGACCGGCGCTGGGATCCGCTGCGCCGCCGCGACACGCTCCGATGGCCGCGCCCGCTCGACGAGACCGCGATGAACGCCGCCGGCGCGGCACTGCTCGGTGAACATGATTTCGCCGCCTTCTGCCGCCGTCGGGAGAATGCGACGACGATCCGGCGCTTGCTCCGGTTCGAGTGGCTCCGCGACGGCGACGGCGTGCTGGTGGCACAGGTCGAGGCCGACGCATTCTGCCACTCGATGGTGCGGGCGCTGGTCGGCGCCGTGCTTGCCGTCGGTGCCGGACGGCGTCCGGTTGGCTGGCCGGCCGAGGTGCTAGCCGCGCGGGCCCGGGACCCTGCGGTGACGGTGGTCCCGCCGCACGGGCTCACGCTGGAGGAGGTCTGCTATCCCCCGGTTGACCTGCTTGCGGCGCGCGCAGCCCAGACCCGGCGGCGTCGGGATGTCGCGTCCGGCTGATCCGGGACGATCAGCTTGCCTGCCGGGCGGCGACGGTTGCCCGGTGGAGCCGGATGTCCCCGGAGCCGGTTCGCGCCCGAATGGTGATGGATTGCCGCTGTGGTTCATGGCTGGTCAACGGCAGGTCGGAGATGAGCCGTCCGGAGCCGGTGACGATGTCGAGCCGGGCCGCCTGCCCGGGAGGCAGTCCGATGGAATGCGACCCGGCGCCGCTCATCAGGTTGACGTCCGCGTATGCCGCCTCGATCGTCGCGCCGGCCGCGCCGGTGCGGAGCCGGGTGACCGCGTCTGCGACGCCGATCCGCAGGGAACCGCTGGCGCACTGTACGGTCACCGGTGCCCTCGCGTGATCGATGTCGATTTCGCAGGCGCCGCAGCGGGCGGTAACCGCCTCCCGCGCCTCGCGGATGCGCAGCCGCCCATACCCGCCGCGCAGCCGCACGGCCCCTCGGACGTCGTCCGCCTGGACGGCGACCCGGCCGCCGGCGACAAGGATCGGGCCGGATGGGCCGTGCACGGTGACGTCACCGTCGAACACGGCGACCCGCACGCCCGAGGTCGCGGGCGCCACCACGCGGACCTCCAGCCCGGCGTACGGCTTCAGCCAGGCCTCCAGGATGCTGCGCTTCCAGCGGCTCGGCCGCGGCCCCCGGATCGCGAGGTGCGAGCCGCGCAGATCGACCGAGGTGCGGTCAGCGACGTCCGATGTTGCATCACGGGCCTGGAGTTCAACCACGACCTCCGCCACGTGATCACCGAGTTCGACGGTGAGCGTCGCCACCGCCAGCGTGCAGTCGATCGTAATCGGTCCTTCGCTGGGGAATGTCCGACGTCTCGGCAGGTGCTCAGGCACGGCGTCTCACCCCTCCACCCAGCCGCTGATCCGCTGTGCGCCGTAGCCGAAACCGGACGGCCAGCCGGTCGCCCAATTCCCGTGCGGCAGGCTGAGCGCCCGTTGGGCGGCGCGGATGAGCCAGCTGTTCACGGAGACGCCCTCCCGCTCCGCGGCGCGGTCAATCTCGGCCTTGAGGGTTTCGGGGAGCCGGAGCGAGATCCGCGCCGTCGGTTCACCATCGGCGGGTTGTGACGGCTCAGCGGCGGGCGCTTCGCGAGGCATGATCACCTGTACATCGATGTCATCACCGTTCAGCTGCGCGGTGACCGAGCCGGGAATCCCGTCCGCAAAGAGCGTGCTGGTGATCTCGCCGGCCGCCCGGGTGACGGCGTCGAGAACGGCCAACCGGACGGCGGCCTCGGCTGCCGCGGCAAGCGCTTCGGCGACTTGCCGGGTTCGTTCGTCGCCGAGGGCCGCGGCGGCGCGGAGCTGAGCCAGCACTTGATCAACAATGGGTTGCAGCTGCATGACAGCATTATGACACCGAACTTGACATCGTCAAGATGTCTTGGTAGCGTCACGTCGGTACGCGTGGCCGGACGGCGTCGGTACGCGTGGCCGGACGGCGCCGCGATGGGATTCGCGAGCCAACCGGCGCACGGACGCGCCAATGGCGGCCCACAGCCCCGGCCACAGGAACGATCCGCGAGCCAACCGGCGGCAGGGACGCAACGGGAAAGGGGAGAGATGGACGGCGACGAGCTGGCGATCCTCGTCGAGGGTGTGCGGAAGTCGTTCGGCACCGTGCAGGCGCTGCGAGGCGTCGACCTCGCAGTCCCCCGCGGGCGGGTGCTCGGATTGCTGGGACCAAACGGCGCCGGAAAGACCACCCTCGTCCGCATTCTCACGACGTTGCTTGCGCCGGATGGCGGCCGTGCGCTGGTCGAGGGTTATGACGTCGTCACGCAGGCCGGCGCCGTGCGGGAACGGATCGGGCTTGCGGGGCAGGCAACCGCGATCCAGGCCGAGCTGACCGGCCGGGAGAACCTAGAGATCATCGGACGGCTCTATCACCTGCCGAGAGCCATGGCCCGTGATCGGGCAGCCGAACTTCTCGCCGCCTTCGGCTTGGAGGAGGCAGCGGACCGCCCGGCAAAGACCTACTCGGGCGGCATGCTCCGCCGCCTCGATCTCGCCGCCAGCCTCATCGGATCACCGAGCGTGCTCTTCCTCGACGAGCCGACCACCGGCCTTGACCCGCGGAGCCGGATCGCCATGTGGCAGATCATCCGGCGGCTCGTCGCAACGGGCACCACCCTTTTCCTGACGACCCAGTACCTCGAAGAGGCCGACGAGTTGGCCGACGAGATAGTGGTCATTGATCACGGGCGGGTCATTGCGGCCGGGACGGCGGCAGAGCTGAAAGACCGGGTCGGTGGGGACGTCTTGGAATTCATCGTCCCCGATGTGGAGCATTTGGACGCCGCGGTAGCGGCGGTCGCCGGGTTGTCGGATTCGCCGCCGCACGTCGACCGGGAGACCCAGCAGATTTCTCTCGCCGTAGGCTCTCGGGGCTCGGCAGCGCTGGTGGAGGCGGTCCGGGCCTTGGACAGCGCCGGCGTTCCGATTGAAGGTCTGGTCATGCGGCGGCCGTCCCTCGACGACGTCTTTCTGGCTGTCACCGGTCATGCCGCGGTGAGCGAGTCGCCGCCGGACCGCAGGCGCCGCAGTCGGGGACGCGGCCGCGGCGGGTCGGAACCGGAACGTGACGAAGTCGTGAGCGAGCAGGGAGGACAACGATGAGCGCGGTCTCGACGGTCGGCGCCCACAGTCTGCGGCGGCGCATCTCGTGGGCTGTAGCGGATGCCGCGACCTTGACGCGCCGCAATCTCCTCGTGTGGTGGCGCGTGCCGGCGTTCCTGGTTTTCACCGTCGTCCAGCCGGTGATGTTCACCCTTCTTTTCCGCTACGTTTTTGGCGGCGCGATCAGCACCGGCGGGCGGGGAAGCTACGTCGATTACCTGATGCCCGGCATCATCGGCCAAACCGCTGCCTTCGCCTCGATCGGGACGGCGATTGCCTTGGGCAACGAGGCAGGGAAGGGCATCATCGACCGGTTCCGCTCGATGCCGATGGCTCGGTCGGCGGTGCTCGCCGGTCGGCTCGCCGCAGACACCCTCCGGATGCTCTTCACGATCCTCGTCATCCTCGGCGTGGGATATCTGGTCGGTTTCCGGTTTCACAACGGCGTCGCCGGGGCGATCGGCATGGTTCTGCTGGCGGGATTTTTCGGCCTGACCATCTGCGCCGTCTCGGCATACATCGGGCTTGCCATCAAGGACGAGGAGTCCATCCAGGCCTTCGGTCTGATCTGGCTCTTCCCGCTGACCTTCGTCAGCTCGGCCTTTGTTCCGATCAATTCGATGCCTGGGTGGCTGCAAGCCTTCGCCAACAATCAGCCCGTCACGATCGTCATCAACACCCTCCGGTACCTTGCCCTCGGCCCGACGCCAGGGGCGAGCGCGTTGCAACCGCATCTGTGGCAGAGCCTCGCCTGGCTGGTCGGGATTCTCGCCGTCTTCGGTCCGCTGGCGGTTCGCGCGTACCGGCGGTTGAGCTGACCGGCACGCAAGCTCGGCAAGGCGTTCGCGGCCGCTCATCTCGTTGGGGTGGGCCCGGCTTTGACCGCGGCGGTGCCGCCCGGTAGGCTACGTGGTCGTTGCCTGCTGTGGCGCCCGCCGCCGGCAGCGGGCGTCTGTATGTCTCCGGGACAGAGAAGGCGAGTCCGTGCGCACGTTCACTCCGCGACCAGGTGAGATCACCCGGCGTTGGCACGTCATCGACGCCGACGGCGTCGTGCTGGGCCGCTTGGCTGCCCAGGTCGCCCGCCTGCTTCGCGGCAAGCACAAGCCGATTTTTGCTCCGCACGTGGATACCGGCGATTTTGTCATCGTCGTCAACGCGGACAAAGTCGTGCTCACCGGGCGCAAACTGGACCAGAAAATTGCTTACCGGCACTCGGGTTATCCCGGCGGCCTTAAGGCGACGCCGTACCGCAAGCTCCTCGCCGAGCACCCTGAGCGGGTCATCGAGAAGGCGGTGCGGGGCATGCTGCCGCACAACAGCTTGGGCCGGCGCATGGCCAAGAAGCTCAAGGTCTATGCCGGACCGGAGCATCCGCATCGCGCGCAGCAGCCCACACCTTTCGAGATCACCCAAGTCCGGCAGTAGTCGGTTGACGACGAAGGAACCCAGTGGCAAAGAGTCCCATGGCCGACGCAGACATTGCTGAAGTCGACGATCTCCTCGAGGACGCCGAGGAGGAAGCACCGTCGTCGTACACCACCCAGACGACTCCGGCTGCCAAGCGCCGGACGGCGATCGGCACCGGCGCCGCGACCGGCCGCCGCAAGGAGGCGGTCGCCCGGGTTCGTCTCGTCCCCGGAACCGGACAGTGGAAGATCAACGGCCGGGAGTTGACAGACTACTTCCCGAGTCGGGTCCACCAGCAGCTGGTCAAGAGCCCGCTCGCCCTGCTCGACGCGGTCACCCAGTTCGACGTGATCGCCCGGGTGCACGGCGGCGGCATCAGCGGTCAGGCGGGTGCGCTGCGCCTGGGTATCGCCCGCGCCCTTGTCGTCATCGACCCGGAGAACCGGCCCGTGTTGAAGAAGGCCGGATTCCTCACTCGGGATGCACGGGTGGTCGAACGTAAGAAGTACGGCCTGAAGAAGGCCCGCAAGGCGCCGCAGTACTCCAAGCGGTAGCGAGCGTGGCCGTTTCCGGCACCGCAGCGGGAACCGGGCTGGCGTCCACCCCCCGGCTCTTCGGTACCGACGGGGTTCGCGGCATCGCGAACCGCGATCTCACGGCTGAACTCGCCCTCGATCTGGCGGTGGCCGCTGCGCACGTCCTCGCCCAGGCCGGGGCGTTCGAAGGCCACCGGCCGCTTGCGGTCGTCGGGCGTGATCCACGTGCCTCCGGGGAGTTCCTGGAGGCCGCCGTCGTCGCCGGCTTGGCGAGCGCCGGCGTCGACGTCCTCCGCCTCGGCGTTCTGCCGACCCCAGCCGTTGCGTACCTCACCGCCGCGCTCGACGCCGACCTCGGCGTCGTGCTGTCGGCGAGTCACAACCCGATGCCGGACAACGGCATCAAATTTCTCGCCCGAGGGGGGCACAAGCTCCCCGACGACATCGAGGACGCCGTCGCCGCGCGGCTCGGCGAACCATGGACACGGCCCGTCGGGCGCTTCGTCGGCCGGGTCCGGGATTACCCGGAAGGCTTGGACCAGTACGTCGAGCATGTGCTCGCAACCAGCGACCAGCGGCTCGATGGGCTGCGGGTCGTCGTCGATTGCGCGCACGGCGCGGCGTCGGTGGTGTCACCGGCGGTGTTGCGGCGTGCCGGGGCGACCGTCGTCCCCATTGGGTGCGAACCCGACGGTTACAACATCAACGACGGTCACGGGTCCACGAACATCGAGACCCTGCAGGCGGCCGTTCGCCGCGAGGGTGCGGACGCGGGGATTGCGCACGACGGGGATGCGGATCGGTGCCTGGCGGTCGACGCGGCCGGGGACGTGGTCGACGGCGACCAGATTCTTGCGATTCTCGCCCTTGCCTGGCAGGAGGCCGGCCGACTGGCGCACGACACTGTCGTGGCTACCGTGATGTCGAATCTCGGCTTGAAGCTGGGCCTTGCCGCGCACGGCATCTCGGTGGTGGAAACGGCGGTCGGTGACCGCTACGTGCTCGAGGCCATGCGGGCGGGGGGATACGTGCTCGGCGGCGAGCAGAGCGGACACATCATCATGCTCGATTACGCGACGACCGGCGACGGCGTCCTCACGGGTTTGCAGCTCCTTGGCCGGATGGCGGCGACGGGCCGGCCGCTGGCGGACCTTGCCCGGGTGGTCCGCCGGTTGCCGCAGGTCCTGCGTAATGTCACCGGGGTGGACAAGACGCGGGTCGACACCGATCCAGTGATCAATAAGGAGCTTGCCGCCGCCAGGGGCGAGTTGGGGGACGGCGGCCGGGTGCTGTTGCGGGCGAGCGGCACCGAACCGGTGGTTCGCGTCATGGTCGAGGCCGAGACTGAAGCCGACGCTGAGCGGGTCGCGGAGCGGCTTGCCCGGGTCGTACGAGAGCGGCTTGGCTGATCGACGATCGATAGGGCACGACGGCTAGGCTCGCGTTGGCGGTACGGCGGTCGGCTCGCCGCGTTGGCGACGGAACCCGAGGCCGGTGCCGCAACGGCGGACGTCCCGGAGGGGAGGCGGGTCAGGTGTGCGGCATTGTCGCGTATGTCGGGCATCGGCCGGCCCGGGACGCCGTGCTCGCCGGTCTGCGGCGACTGGAGTACCGCGGTTACGACTCAGCCGGGATCGCGGTCCTCAACGGGGCGCGGGTCGACGTCCGGCGGAAGGCCGGGGCGTTGGGCAACCTCGAGGCGGTGCTCCGCGACGAGCCGCTGCCTGGTTCCACGACCGGGATCGGCCATACCCGCTGGGCGACCCACGGAGCACCGACCGATGGGAACGCCCACCCGCACATTGACTGCACCGGGACGCTTGCCGTCGTCCACAACGGAGTGATTGAGAATCACGCCGCGCTGCACGCCGAACTCGCTGACGCTGGGCATGTCTTCCGGTCGCAGACGGACACCGAGGTGATCGCTCATCTGCTGGAAGCTGAACTCGATGTCCGCGCGGGCGTGCCGGAGAGCCCGGCGGTCGCCGGCGGCCAGCCGCCGGACGGTGGCCCGGCGCCGTCCGGGCGGCAGGAGGGCGGCGGTGGGCGCGATCCAGCGGAATTCGCCGCCGCCCTGCGGAGGGTCTGCCGCCGGCTCTCCGGGTCGTTCAGCATCGTCGCGATTCATCGGGATTTCCCCGGCGTTGTCGTGGGCGCCCGCCGCAATTCCCCACTCGTCGTAGGACGTGGGGAGAACGAAGCTTTTCTCGCCAGCGATGTCGCCGCCTTCATCGCCGCCACCCGGCAGGCGGTGGAAATCGGCCAGGACTGCGTGGTGCTCCTGACCTCCGACCGCCTGGACGTCACCGATTTCGAGGGAAATCCCACCCAGGGGCGGGCATACCACGTCGATTGGGACGCCTCAGCCGCGGAAAAAGGCGGCTACGACTACTTCATGCTGAAAGAAATCGCGGAACAGCCGGACGCCGTTGCCGCGACACTCCTTGGCCGGCTGGGCCGGGACGGCACACTGACCCTCGACGAAACCCGGCTTGATTCCCGGGTTTTTGCCGAAATCGACAAAATCGTCGTCGTGGCGTGCGGATCGGCGTACCATGCCGGTCTCATCGCAAAATACGCCATCGAGCATTGGGCCGGTCTGCCGTGCGAGGTTGAACTCGCGTCCGAATTCCGGTATCGCGACCCGATTCTCGACCGGCAGTCCCTCGTCATCGCGATTTCGCAATCCGGGGAGACCCTTGACACGTTGATGGCGGTTCAGCACGCCCGGGAGATGGGCGCGCGTGTTCTCGCGATTTGCAACACACTCGGCGCCACCATTCCGCGGGAATCGGACGCCGTTCTGTACACCCGTGCCGGCCCAGAAATCGGGGTCGCCGCAACGAAGACGTTCCTGACGCAATTGGTGGCCGTTTTCCTCGTCGCGTTGTACCTGGCCCAGTCCCGCGGCACGAAGTACGGCGACGAAGTGGCTGCGGTAGTCCGGGAATTGGCTCTGATGCCCGGCAAGGTGGCCGCGGTTCTGGACACGATGGATCCCGTCCGGGCCATCGCCCGTGAGCTGGCCGATGCGTCCACCGTTCTCTTCCTCGGCCGGCACGTCGGATATCCCGTCGCGCTGGAAGGGGCCCTCAAACTGAAGGAACTGGCGTACATGCACGCCGAGGGTTTCGCCGCCGGGGAGTTGAAGCACGGGCCGATTGCCCTCATTGAGAAGGGTTTGCCGGTGGTCGTGGTGATGCCCCCGTACGTCGGGCGCTCCGTGCTGCATGACAAGTTGCTGGCCAACCTGCAAGAAATCCGGGCCCGGGGCGCCTTCACCATTGTGGTCGCCGAAGAGGGCGACGAAGCCGTCGTCCCGTACGCCGACCGGTTGGTGCCGATTCCCGCTGTGCCGACCCTGCTGCAGCCGCTCGTCGCCATCGTTCCGCTACAGGTCTTCGCGTGTGAGCTTGCTGTTGCGCGGGGCAACGATGTGGACCGGCCGCGGAACCTGGCTAAGTCGGTCACGGTGGAGTGACCGGCCGCGGCGGCGTCCGGGACGACCCCGTCGGTGCGGTGCCTGGCGCGCGGTGGCTGACGCGCACTGCCCGGCCTGCCGTGCGCTGTGCCTGGGGCGCCCGGAGTGTTTGCCGTGTGGCGGCAGTCTGAGCAGGTGATCGGACGCTGAGGAGGAGAGCATGCGTCACGCGCACCCCGTCGCGGTGGTCCGGGCGGCTGAGGCGGCCGTGATGGCCCGGCTGCCGGCGGGAACGTTGATGCAGCGTGCGGCGGCGGCGCTCGCCGCTGTCGCAGGCCGACTGCTCCGGCGGCGCGTCGGCCGGGTGTACGGCGCGCGGGTAGGGATTCTCGTCGGTTCCGGTGACAACGGCGGTGATGCACTCTTTGCGGGCGCCCGGCTCGCGCGAGCCGGAGCACGGGTTGTTGCCGTCCCACTCGGCGCTCGGGTGCATGCGGGCGGTCGCGACGCGCTGACCGACGCCGGCGGTTCGTTTGGTTCGGCGGCGGACCTCGCCGACGTCGATCTAGTCCTCGACGGGATCGTCGGCATTGGCGGGCGTCCTGGGCTTCGTCCCGAAGCGGTCGCCGCCCTGCGCCGAGTGCCGGCGGACGCCACGGTCGTCGCGGTGGACGTGCCGAGCGGCGTCGATCCGGACACCGGCGAGGTGTGCGGGACGGCGGTCCGGGCCGACGTCACGGTGACCTTTGGTGCCTTCAAGCCCGGGTTGCTGATCGACCCCGGGGCGGAACATGCCGGGCGGATCGAATACGTCGACATCGGGCTTGGCCCCTTCCTGCCGACTCCGTGGCTCACCGTTCTCGACGATGAGGATCTGCCCGCACGGCTGCCGCGGTTGGCGCGGACCGCCGACAAGTACCAGCGCGGCGTCCTCGGTGTCGTCGCCGGCAGCCCGCGCTATACCGGTGCAGCAGTCCTCACGGTCGGAGGCGCACTGCGTACCGGAATCGGGATGGTCCGGTTCGTCGGAGCCGCCGAACCGGCGGATCGGGTGCGCGCCCGCTGGCCCGAAGCGGTGGTGACCGTGCTGCCCGATGACGCGAGGGACGTCGCGGCGGCTGGGCGGGTGCAAGCCTGGGTGGTGGGTCCGGGTCTTGAGCCGGACGACGTCGGGCACGCGCTTGTCGCACAGGTGTTGGCCATGCCGGTGCCGGTGGTGGTCGACGCCGGCGGCTTGGCGGTGCTGGCGGCCGACCGGTCGCTGCTGGACGGCCGGCGGGCGCCGACGGTTCTGACCCCGCATGCCGGGGAGTTGGCTCGGCTGTTGCGGATGCCGCCCGGCGGGCGCCGGGACATCGAGGAGCACCGGCTCGCCTTCGCCCGGCGCGCCGCTGACGAGTTTGGCGCGACCGTCCTGCTGAAGGGGACGACCACCTGCGTGGCCTCGCCGAGCGGCCTGGTCCGGGTCAATCCAACGGGTACGCCGGTGCTGGCGACTGCGGGGAGCGGCGACGTTCTCTCCGGAGTGATCGGGGCCCTGCTCGCGGGTGGTCTCTCCGCGTTTGATGCGGCCAGCGTGGGGGCGTACCTCCACGGCTTGGCGGCGCAGTTGGTGAGCGGGCCCGCCGGGCGGCCCATATCGGCGACTGACCTGTGGGCCGCGTTGCCCGACGCTATTCCGGGTCGCCCGGATTCCCGGGAATGGTGAGTTCACCCGGCCGGTGCCGCTCGATGATCGACCGAAGCATGTGCCAGAGATGCTCGGGGTCGTCGACGGCGTCGGCGACCAGTCGGGCGATCGGATCTCCGCTGTTGGCGGCCCGGTAGATGTCTTTGCCGCGCGCGGTCATTGCGATCCGGCGGCGGCGTCGGTCGTGTGGGTCTGGCTCCTTGGTGACGTAGCCGGCGCGGACCAGCTTGGCGACGATCCGGCTCATGGTCTGTTCTTCCACCGAGCAGCGCGCGGCGAGTTCCCGCTGACTGAGGGGTCCGTCGCGGAGGGCATGCAGGGCGAGGAGGCCGGCGTGAGTGAGTTGGAGTTCCTGGAGCCAGCTGTTCCACTCATGCTCGACGATTCGGGCAGCCATCGAGAGGAGCCGGCCAAGGTTCCACTCGCCGGTGAGATAGCTCGGCGCTCGTGTTGTCCGCGGGGCGGGAACGGCGCGCGCCCGTTGTCTGGTGCCTCTCACCGTTCGTAGCGTACGGCGCGGATCGGCCTCCGGCGCGGGTTAGTGCTGAGAGGCCTCCGGCGCGGCTTGGCACGGAGTGGCCTCCGGCGCGGCTTGGGACCGAGCCGACGGGGCGCAGGCGGCCGGCACGGCACCAGGCAATCCCCGGCACGGCACCAGGCAATCCCCGGCACGGCACCCGGCTAGGTAGGACGCAAACCGGCTTCGTACGACACCCAGTCGCGGGAGCGCGCACCGCCCGATATGCTCAGCATGCTGAGCATTGTGGAGGTGCCGTGACGGGCAACAAAGTGAGGCGGCTTGTCGTCGCCGGTTTCGCCGTGCTGGTGGTTGGATTGGCCGGTGGGCCGTTTCAAGGCAAACTCAGTACGGTCCAACGCAACGGTGACACGGCATTTCTCCCGGCCTCCGCGGCATCGACACAGGTGGCCGTCGCTGCTAAAGCATTTGGTCAAAGCGACCTGCCCGGCTCGGTGGTGTTCTACCGCCCGGGTGGTTTGCGCTCCAACGACATTGACCAGCTCACCGGCATCGCCGAGCGGCTGAAATCCTTGCCCGGTGTGGCCGGCGCGCAAGTGTCCGGACCGCAGCTCTCACCGGATCGCGAGCTCGCCGTCATCTCCGTGCCGTTGCAGACCGTTCCGAACGGCACGGCGGCCGACGACCGCGCGTTGGTCAACAACGAGAAGCGAGTCGTCGCAACCGCCAAATCGTTGGCTCCCCGCGGGGTAATCGTGCACGGCGCTGGAGTAGCCGGTCAATTGACGGCGGTCGTCGACGCGTTCAGCGGCCTGGAGAGCACACTGCTCTTTGTCGCCGTCGGTGTCGTCATTCTCATTCTGTTGGCGGTCTATCGCAGCCCGGTGCTCTGGATTTTTCCCTTGCTGAGTGCGCTGCTCGCCTTGGGTGCCGCCGCGCTCGTCGCTTATCCGCTGGCCCGGCACGGCGTGCTCACTCTCAACGGCCAGAGCCAGGGAATACTCTCGGTTCTCGTCATCGGAGCAGGTACCGACTACGCTCTCTTGCTCATCAGCCGGTACCGCGAGGAATTGCATCGCTACCCGGACCGCGGGGAGGCGCTCTGGGCTGCGTGGCGCGGGGCGGTACGCCCGATCGTCGCGTCGGCGGCGACGGTCATCTGCGGTCTGCTCTGCCTTCTCCTTGGCGAATTGAATTCGGACCGCAGTCTGGGACCGGTCTGTGCGATCGGAATCGCGGCAACCGCCGTGGTGATGCTCACCGTACTGCCTCTGTTCCTCCTTCTCGGCCGATGGATTTTCTGGCCGCGGGTGCCGCGGGCCGACCAGCCAGCGGACGTTAGCGGGCGGGCGATGGACGCCGTCTCGCCTCTCTGGACGCGCCTGAGCGACCGCATCCTGAGAGCGAATCGGCCGCTGTGGATCGGCAGCACCGTCGTTCTCGCCGGTCTGGCCGTCGGCATCGTGACCCTCGATGCGAGCGGCATCCCAGCCGGCGACGCTTTTACCCGGACTCCGGACGCCGTCGTCGGCCAGCGCTTGGTGGACACGCATTTTCCGGCCGGAAACAACGCGCCGGTCCTCGTCGTCGCGGATGTTGGACAGGCGCCGCAGGTCATTGAGATCCTTCGACGGACACCGGGTGTCGCACCGGCGACCGCTTGCATTGCCGTTGATTACGGAAAACTCGCTGCTGCCGCCGCCGGATCACCCCCTTCCGCGTCCCGATCCGCGGGTTGCCCGCCGCCGCAGTATCAGGTCAGCCCGGTGAACGACCGGATTCTCATGACGGCGTCGCTTACCGTCCCGTACGACAGTACGGCCGCATTTGACACGATCCGCTCGATACGGCAGGCTCTCGCACGTGTCCCGGCGGCGCACGCGCGTGTGGGCGGCCAGACGGCCATCACGTTGGACACCCTGGACGCGGCGGCTCATGACCGCAATCTCGTCATCCCGGTTGTCCTCGTGGTAATCACCGTGATTCTCGGGCTCGTGCTCCGCGCCCTTCCCGCGGCGCTTCTGCTGCTCGCCACCGTTGTGCTCTCCTTTGCGGCAACACTCGGCGTTTGCGCGCTGGTTTTCCGGAACATTTTTCACTTTCCGGCAACAGATCCGTCTTTCCCGCTGTACGCGTTCATCTTTCTCGTCGCCCTCGGTGTCGACTACAACATCTTTCTTCTCACGCGCGTCCGCGAGGAGATTCTGCGGCTCGACCTTCGAGGCGGCATTGCGCGCGGTCTGGCGGCCACCGGTGGCGTGATCACTTCCGCAGGGATCGTTCTCGCCGCCACCTTTGCGGTACTCGGCGTGGTGCCCCTGGTGGCGCTCGTGCAGGTCGGCTTTGCGGTAGCGTTCGGTGTTCTCCTCGACACGATGGTGGTGCGCGCAGTGCTGGTGCCCGCGTTGTTGTCGGATGTCGGGCCGCGGGCGTGGTGGCCGACCCGCGTTTAGCCGGCAAGGCGGGCAAAGACCACGATATTCGAAAGATAGTGCCCGGTGTGGCGGTCGAACGCGCCGCCGCAGGTGATGAGCCGGATTTCCGGATCCGGCGTCGGTCCATAAACTAAGGCGGTCGGGAAGAAATCTTTCTGATATTCGCGTACGGCGTAGACGGTGAACGACACGGCGGATCCGTCTGTGCGGGCCACGGTAATCACGTCGCCGTTGCGCAACGCGCCCAATCGAAAGAAGACGCCTGGGCCGGAATGAGCGGAATCCACGTGCCCGAGCAATACCGCTGGGCCGATCTGACCGGGAGCCGGTCCCAAGCGGTACCACCCGACGTGTTGCACGTCCGCGGGGACTTGAATTTCGCCGTTCGGTTGGAGTCCCAGCGGGATGACCGAGGCGTGAACGCCGATCGCCGGAATGTCAACGGATACAGGAGGCGGCGCGGGAGCCGTGTTCGTCGCCTGGGCGGATGCGGACGCGGCCGGCGGCGTCGACGCCGTGGACGGCGGTTCGTGGTTGCCGGGTGATGCGGGCGGCGCAGGGATTACCACCGGTGCGTGGGCAATGGCCGGCGGTGGTTGCGGCGCAGAACGCTGCGCCGCAACGCCAATGCCAAGACAGACCGCGCCCGTGACGAACATGGTGGACGCCGCCACCAGCAGGTGACGGCGTCCACCACGGAGTGAAGGCATCTGTTTAGATTTTGCTTACTCAGTAAGGTGATCCCGGCGCCGGATCGCAGCGGCGACACCGAGACCGCCTGCGGCGACGAGCGCGGCACCGATACCGAGCAGCTGCACATCCTGCAGTCCGGCTGTCGAACCGCCACCGGTGGCGGCGCCGCCGCTCGGCACCGTTGACATTTGCGAGGCGACAAGCGTGCCGCACAGGGCGGGGTCGGTCGCTTCAGCCGGCAGGCTGGGGTCGAGTTCGCTCGGGCCGAGAACGTCGTCCCACTTGCCGTTTCCGTTGTAGTCAATGCCGTGCACGACGATGCTGGCCTGACCGTTACGGATGGCCTGCGCGTCGGCTGCGCTGATGGTGAAGGTGCGGTCATACGTGAACGACGATCCGGTCGGCATCCGATCCACCGCCAGTGCGCTCTGGTCGCTGGTGTCACCCGAGGTGGTGAGCGAAATCATTACCATGCCGTACTTCGGTGCGCCGTCCATGACGTCGATGGAGAGATGTCCGTTGTGCTGCTTGGCGTCCGCGGCCGTCGGGCAGGCGCCCTTCCCGGACGTCACGATGTGGATGTGCTGCGCGTGCGGCACACCGCCGAGCAGGCCGCTGACCGTCTCATGGACGGTAATTGTCGTGCCGTTCAACGTGACGGTCGCCGAACCGGAACCCGTCACATTGTTGGTCGGTACGGGTTGCAGGTTGGCCATGAACGTCTGTGTGGTTTGCGCACTCGCGGTAGCCAGTGGAGCAGCGGCGAGCGCCGCTACGGCGAATGGCGCGAGCAGGAACAGGTGCTTGCGCACGGTACCTCCTTCAAGGGGTCGAAGCTTCCTGACGACCGGTATTCGCCGGAACAGGTCGCGGCGGTTCACTCCGGCACCGGGTGGGGTTAGGACCGTGCGCGGGGCGGCGGGGCGACTGGCGCGTCGCGCTGCGCGATGACCGAGTGGGCCGCGGACGCCGATGGCGACCGACCGGCCGCAACGTACCGCGGCGCGCCGCGACCGATGTCATCCAATTCGGCGGTTCGTGCGAAGGTAAGGGCGTGGGTGAATCGCCGTCACCGGCCGTCGACGACGGAGTGCTCCTCGGGCGGGTACGGGCCCGGGACGATGCCGCCCTCGAGGCGCTGTATCGCCGGTACGGATCAATCTGTTATCGGCTGGCGTATCGCATCGTGGGTGATGAGCACTTGGCGCACGACGTCGTCCAGCAGGTCTTCCTCGCGATCTGGCGAGATGAGTCGTACGACGCGCAGCGCGGCACGTTCGGCAGTTGGCTGCTCTCGGTCGCACACCATAAGGCCGTCGACATGTTGCGCAGGGAACGGGGGCGCCTCACCCGGCTCGCCGATGAGCAGGAGATCGTTGAATTGGCGGCAGCCGGGCCGTCGGTGGCCGATCAGGCGTGGGAGAACCTGCGGGCCGTCCGTACCCGGGCAGCCCTGCGACGGCTTTCCGCCGAGCAGCGCGAGGTGCTTCTCCTTGCCTATTACGGTGGATACACGCAGCGGGAAATTGCTGAGATCACCGGACTACCCTTGGGCACCGTAAAAAGCCGCACCCTGCACGCAATGCGGCGGTTACGGGAGTTGTTAGCGGACAGCATGGAGTCACTCGAAGGCGGTGAGCCGTGAACACTCGACATCACGACGAGTGGGAGGAACTCGCCGCCGCTTTCGTCCTCCACGCATTGGAACCGGCGGACGAACAACGGTTCGTCGCCCATCACGCGACCTGTTCACGCTGCCAAACGCTGGTCGAGCAGTACGAACTCACGACGGCGCATCTCGCCTCCCTTGCCGACGTTCCTGACCTCGAGCCGCCGACCTGGTCGACTCTCCGCGCTGCCATCCTGGGCGAGGACGCCGCTCCGTCGCCGGTGCAGGGGGTCAGCGACGGCGAGAGGCGCAGGCGGACGGCGTCCGCGCGTGGCCGACGTCCCTCACATTGGTGGACGACGCTGACCCAGCGTCGGGTCTCGCTTCGGACGGCGGTTGTCGCCGCGGCGCTTTCGGTTGCCGTAGCGGTGGGTGTCACGGTCTGGCAGACCTCGGGCGGTGGATCAGGTGCGCGATTGACCGCCGGCTGCGCGACCGAAACGTCGTGCCGGCTGGTCACCCTGCACGGCAAAGCCGGTGATGTCGTGCTTGTCGTGCAGGGCGACAACGTGTCGATTCTCTCGAGCGATTTACCGCCTCTGGACGCACGCCACATGTACGTGCTCTGGCAGCAGCCGCTAAACGCCAAGCCGCTGCCGCTGGTGGGTTATCACCAGGCTGGCGCGGGGGTCTGGGTCCGGCTCGCCGCGCCGTTTGACCGCACGCAGGCCTTGATGGTGAGCGCTGAACCCAAGGGTGCCTTGCCGGCGACGGCGAGCAATGTGCTCGCTGCAGCGGAGCTCTCGGTTCCGGCCTCACCGCAATCCTCGACCTAACGCGACCGCAGTCCCGGCATAGCGCGCCGTCGCAGGCCCGATGCGGACGGCAGCCGTTACCAGCCCGACCAGCCGGCCGCCGTCGCGGTCGCCGGCGCGACCGAGACCTGTGCCTTCACCGCCTCGACGGAGTGGCCGCCGTTACCGCCCCGACGGGGTGGCCGCGGTCGCCGGTGGCCTTGTCGGCTAGTGGGAAAATCTCCGTTGCAGAACCGCGTGGATGGTGATGGCGGCGGTGATGATGCACCCGTAAAGAAGTTGGGAGTAGAACTCCTCCAATCCGACGGCGACGATTCCTGCCTCGATGCCGCCGATGAGAAATGCTCCGATGAACGTTCCCCAGACCGTCCCGCGGCCGCCGAAGACGGATGTTCCGCCGACGAAGACAGCGGCAAGGGCGGGCAGCAAGTACCCGTCGCCTTGACCCGGGTAGAAGTTCAGCACGGCGAAGCTGTTCATGGCGCCGGCGAACGCCGCCGCAAGACCGGTCAGCAAGAAGAGAATCATCCGGGTCCGGGCGATCGGCACGCCCATCAGCGCAGCCGCTTGGCTGTTGTCGCCGATGACGTGCGCATTGTGGCCGAGGCGATGGCGATACAGCAGGATCCAGCACACGACGGCCAGCACCGCGAACCAGACGAACTGCATGGGAATCCCGAGGAAGCGGCCGACGAGCAGCCGGGATGCCACCGTCCCGCTGGTTTCGGTGAGCGTGTAGCTCTTGCCGTTGACGAGGACGAGAGTCAGCCCTCGGTAGAGAAACTGCGTGCCGATCGTCAAGACGAGTGCTGGAATTCCGAATACTGTCACGAAGACGCCGTTGATGAGTCCGGCGGCGGCGCCGATCGCCAGCGCGGTGAGCAGGCCGAGCGTGACGTTTCCGGTCGTATGCTCAACGGCGACATACCCGACCATGCCCAGTGCGAAGACAGCCGGGAAAGACAGGTCGATGTCTCCCGCGATGATGAGCATGGTGAGGGCCAATGCGGTGATGCCGAAGTACGGCACGGTCTGCGCATAGGACACATAAATTCGGGACCCGAGAAAAGTCGCCGGCGCGAGCACCGTGAAGACGAGCCAGACGACCGCAAAGGCGGCCGTGATACCAAGCTGCGAAGACCAGGCGGTCGCCCATCGGCGTACGTTCCAACCGCTCCGCCGACCGGTCACCGGTGGTCGTTCGCGTACCAACGTCGTCACGCAGCACCTCCGTCATCAGATTGGCGCGTTGGCTCAATGAAGCGGCCGGTAGCCGCGACTTCGCGCATGATTGCGGTGAGTTCCGCAAGGGAGTATCGCGAAGTCGGAAAGTCACCAACGACCGTGCCTCGGTCCAGCAGCACGATGCGATCGGCAACGGAATACACGTGAAAGATGTTGTGGTCGATGAAAATTGCCGACTTGCCGGCGTCGCGGATGCTCCGGACGAACATGAGGCACTTTTCCGTCTCACTCAACGACAAACCCATCGTCGGCTCATCGAGAATGATCAGGTCGGCATCAAAATGCAGCGCGCGGATGATGGCAAGTCCTTGACGCTCGCCGCCGGACAGGCCGGTCACCGGCGTATCCGGCGTGAGGATCGCCGACGTGAATCCCATGGATTCGCGCATCAAGGACGCCGTCGTCCGCCGCATCGCCCGTACATTCAGGAGGCCGGCGAATCGGGTAAGCGGGCGCGCCATGAAGACGTTCCGCCACAGCGACTGCTGTTCGGCAAGAGCCCGTTCCTGGTAGACCGCCTCGATGCCGAGCGCTCGCGCCCGCTGCACGGTGAGGTTGTGAATGCGCTCACCTCTGAAGACGATCTCACCGCTGTCGGGTTGGTGATATCCGGTGATTATCTTGATGAGGGTGGACTTTCCCGCGCCGTTGTCCCCGACCAGCCCGATGACTTCCGCGGCGTGCAGCCGGAGACTGACATCGCGCAGGGCGTGTATTCCAGCGAAGGATTTTGCGATGTGGCGGAGCTCGAGGACAACGGCGCGGTCATGTGCGCTGTCTGAGGGTGTAGCCGGCCGGAGAGCGTGGAGCTCCCCGGCCGGCCCCTTTTCGGAGGCATGTGCCGCTGTACCGTTTGCGGCGTCTGCAGGGTGTCGCGTCATCTCAGTCGTCTTCTACCTCAGCGGATCTGCTTGTCGACCAGTGGAGCGAGTTTATCGATGTTCGACTTGTCATCAAAGCCTGCGCCGGTGTCAATGCGCAATCCGCTGAAGCCGTACACGTGGGAGAGACACAACTGCAGAATTCCGAAGTATCCCTGCAGCCATTCCTGTTGATCAATGACGAGGCTGATGTATCCGTCCTGGATGCCCTTGACGGTCGCCGGCGACATGTCGAAGCCCGCGGCGAAGACCGATCCGGGCTTGAGGTTGGCCGCCTTCATGTAGGTCGGGATTGTGGCGGTCAGGTTGCCGTGGTCAATGAAAATGGCTTTGACGTCGGGGTGCTTGGACACGTAACCGGTGAAGATGGAGACACCGGCTGCCGGGTCCTTGTTGGTCGCATCGTTGATTTCCAGGTAGTCAACGGTGAGGCCGGCTTTCTTCAACGTGTCGACAATTCCCTTGGTCCGCTCCCCGCGGCCGGGTTGCGACAGGAGACCCCAGACGAAGACCCGGTCGCCCGCCTTTAGATTCCCGCGCTTGATGGCCTCCGAAGCGAGCGAGGCGCCTGCCTGGTAGAGCACCGCACCGACATAGCCCATGCCCTGTGACTGGTATTTCGCTTCGGCCTGCGGCAATTCGGTGTTCATCACCGTCACGGTGATGCCCTGCGCCTCGGCTTGGTCGATGAGCGGGTCGAAGGCCGCATCACCGGGGTGTCCCATGATGGCGATACCGTCGGGATGCGTGGCCATTGCCTGCTTGAATTGGGTAATCATCTTGTTCGGATCCCAATCGGACCATTCATACGTGACCGACGGACCCAGTGCGGCTGCGGCGGCCTTCGCGCCGTTGTAGACGACGGTCTCAAACGGTCCGCCGGGAGTTCCGCCCGGGAAGAAGACGATCTTCATGCCCTTGCAGAACTGGGCGCCCGTCGGCACGGCACCGGCGGCCGTTTCCGTTGCCGGCGCACTCGTGCTCTGCTTCTGCGGCGTCTGACTCTTGCTGCTGCAGCCCGCCGCGACCAGCGGGACGATCGCGAGCAATGCGAGTCTTCGCCAGGTGAGGATGCGTGTCGTGCTTCCCATACGATTGCCTCCCACTTCTCGGTCGGATGCTTTGACGGGCGCCACCGCTTCGGCGGTCATCGAAGGGGTGCGCCGTTCTGGGCAAGGCGTTATGCACCCGCGCGATGCGCGGGCGTGGATGCAGAGTCTGGATTGCGCAGGCTTACCTCCTCGTGGCCAAGGCGTGTGCCGGTGGGTGTCGTCGATCCGGGCTCCGGACTGCATCCGGCGAGCCGCCGCACGCCACGCAGCGAACAGTGATGCGCCTGATGGGGCACATGCACCCGCGGCGTGTCGTCAACGTTCTGCGCACGGTCTCCTCGGCGCTCGCCTGGTCGACGTACGGCGTGAGCTATCGGTGGTGACACTGTTATACGCCATTATGCGAGCGCTAACAAGAACGGTGGATGTTTCAATTTGGCATACCCAGGGCATGTCTCCACGCCACTCGATGGTCGATTGTCCGAACTCGAAGCGAGAAGTCGATCACATGCTGTGAACGCTAACATCACTCTCCGCTGGTCGGTGCCGGTGAGGGCCGGCGGGCGACGACACCGGCGGAGGGGACAAACGGCCGCACGAGCCGCATGACGAGGCGGCCGCCCCGCACGGCTCCGGAATCAGTTGTCGCGTGCGCGTGCCGGCGACCCCTGGTGTCCCTAGACTTGCGCCGTGACAGTTTCCGGTGCGCGCGGCTCCCCGGCCTGGGCGGCCGAGGAACTGGCCGGCCCGGAGCTGGGCGTCGCGCGGGCGAGCCGCGCCCAGGCCGTCGTGGATCTCGGTGCGATCCGGGAGAACGTGCGCCGGCTGCGCGCCGTCACCGGCGTCGACGTCATGGCCGTCGTCAAGGCGGACGGGTACGGGCACGGCCTGCTGCCCGCGGCCCGGGCCGCCGTGCGCGGAGGGGCCAGCTGGCTCGGCGTCGCATTCGTCGAAGAGGCGCTGGCTCTGCGGATGGCCGGAATTGACGTCCCGATCCTCTGTCTGCTTGCCGCGCCGGGCGAGCGGTTCGCGGAGGCGATCGCCGCAGATGTCGATCTTGCCGTCTCCGCGGAGTGGGCGCTCTCCGAGGTCTGCCGCGCGGCCACGACGGCGGGCCGTACCGCGCGCATTCACCTGGAGGTTGACACCGGCCTGTCCCGCGGCGGCGCGACACCCGCGGAGTGGCCGGATCTCCTGGCGGCGACGGCTCAAGCGCGTGCGGCTGGTCTCGTGGAGGTTGTCGGAATCTGGTCACATCTCGTTCACGGCGACAATCCGGAGCATGCCGACACGACCGTGCAAGTCGAGCGGTTCGACGAGGCTCTCGCGGTTGCCGAACGCTTCGGCATCCGTCCCGCCGTCCGGCACCTCGCGAATTCCGGCGGCGCCTTGCTCGCGCCGCGGACCCGTTACGACTTGGTCCGTCCCGGCATCGCGGTGTACGGCTTGTCGCCGGCGCCGGCGCTGGTGTCTGCTGGTGAGCTGGGGCTGCGCCCGGCGATGCACCTGCGGGCGCAGGTCGCGCTGGTCAAGGAATTGCCTGCCGGTGAAGGAATTTCCTACGGCCACCGGTATCGCACGTTGCGTCCGACCCGCGTGGCGCTGATTCCGCTCGGGTACGCCGACGGCATTCCGCGGCAGGCCACCAATGTCGCTCCGGTCTGGTTTCCCGCCGTCGGCCGGCGCACCATCAGCGGCACCGTCTGCATGGATCAGTTTGTCGTCGACGTCGGTCCCGATGCGCCGGTCGCGGCGGGCGATGACGTCGTCATTTTTGGCCCCGGCGACGACGGAGAGCCGACCGCCGACGAGTGGGCGTCGGCCGTCGGCACCATTTCCTACGAGATCGTCAGTCGCATCGGCGCCCGGGTTCCGCGGGTGTATCGGGACGACGACACCGCCGGGTGAATTCCGTCATGTCACCGATGTCACGGACGGCGGCGGACGACGCCTGGGATCAGCTAGCCGCGCAAATCCGGAGGTGCCGCCGGTGCGCGGAGCTTGCCGCGAACCGGCGCCACGTCGTTGTCGGCGTCCGCCCTGCTGTGGCGCGCCCGGTCGTCTTGGTCGGTGAAGCACCCGGTGCTGAGGAGGACCGCACCGGACTTCCGTTCGTCGGCCGGGCGGGCCGGCTCTTGGACGAGCTCCTCGTCGACGCCGGCCTGCCACGGGCGACGGTTGCGATCGTCAATGTGCTCAAATGCCGCCCGCCCGGCAATCGAGTACCGAACAGGGTTGAGATCGCCGCCTGCCGGCCATGGCTGGAGGCCCAGCTTGCGCTGCTCGATCCCGGTGTCGTTGTCGCGCTGGGCGGTACCGCGGTGGCCTGGTTCTTCGAGCGGCCGGTCACGCTCGCGCAGGTGCGCGGCCGGGTGCACGAATTGCGGGGCTGGCGGGTCGTGCCGACCTACCATCCGTCGGCCGCCCTCCGCTTCGGACCGACCGGGGCTCCGCGGACCGCGTTGCTGCAGGATCTGGCCTTGGCCGCCGCGGTCGCTGGACATCGCCGGGACACGGACGCCGGGCCCGGCGCCGTCCCCTACGACGGCGACCGTGGCGACGAGGCTGAGATGGGGAACGGAACGCTATGGTGATCGACATCCGGGAGCTTGACGCCGACGTCGAGATCGTCGTACCGACTGCGGCGGACATGCGCGACCTAGGACGGCGGCTCGCCTCGGTGCTGCGCCGCGGTGACCTCGTCGTCCTGACCGGCCCGTTGGGTTCGGGGAAGACGACCTTCGTCCAGGGTCTGGGAGCCGGGCTCGGCGTCCGCGGAGAGATCACCTCTCCCACGTTTGTGATCGCGCGGGTTCACCCGTCCCTGACCGACGGCCCCGCCTTGGTGCACGCCGACGCCTACCGGCTCGGCGGCCGACTGGAGGTCGACGATCTCGATTTGGACGCCTCCCTTGCGGATGCGGTGACCGTCGTCGAATGGGGTGAGGGGCTGGTTGAGGGGCTCGCTGAGGATCGGCTCCGGGTCGTCATCGAACGCGACGACGGCACGAACCCCGATCCCACGCGGGTCGCCGATGAACCGCGCCGGGTGCGGGTCTTCGGTGAGGGTCCCCGCTGGCAGGGCGTGACCCTGGCCGCCGCCTTGCGCAACGCCGACTCCCGCTGATGGCGGCGATCCCGCCGCAACCCCGCCACCCGCTGAGGGCGGCGATCCCGCCGCAACGCCGGCGCCGCCCGACGCCACCGCCGGCGCTGCGCCCATCGGCGCCGATCCCGCGTCGCGTACACCAACGGCACCCTGCCGTCCGGACTGTGGGGGCATGCGGCGCTGACCCACCGGCCGCCCGGCGGCCTGTTGGGCGGACCGTGCCGGTGGCGCGACTGGATAGGCTCGTGGCGTGCTTCTTGCGCTCGATACCTCGACACCAGCGATTACCGTCGCCGTTCACGACGGCACGGATGTCCGGGCCGCCTTGACGACCGTCGACCGCATGCGGCACGGCGAGCTGCTCGGACCGACGATCGCCAAGGTGCTCGCCGAAGCCGGTGGCACGCCTGCGGACCTGACCCGCATCGTCGTCGGCACCGGTCCCGGGCCGTTCACCGGACTCCGGGTGGGTCTGGTGACCGCGCGGGCCCTTAGCGATGCGCTCGGCATTCCGGTGGACGGCGTGTGCAGCCTTGACATTCTCGCCGCCGCGGTCATTGCCGAACGAGCGCCGGGTGAACCATTTCTCGTCGCCACCGACGCCCGGCGCAAGGAGGTGTACTGGGCGACGTATCAGCCGGTCGAGCCGATAACCCGGTTGGATGGGCCGCACGTCACAAAACCGGCCGACATTGCATGGACGGGTCCGGCCTTCGGTGCCGGTGCCCTGCAATATTCCGGGGAATTTCCGCAGGCCGGCGCCCCGGAATTTCCCGACGCAGCCGTCCTCGCGGCCGCGGTCGTCCGTGGCGTGGTGCCAGTGCGTCCGGCTGAGCCGCAATATCTGCGCCGGCCGGACGCCGTGCCGCCGGGTCCGCGCAAGCCGGTTCTCCAGGGGTGACCGCGTGGCCGTGACGACGGATCTCTCCGTTCTCTCCGTGTCGATCGTGCCGATGCGCTGGTGGCACGTCGAGGCGGTTCTTGCCATTGAGCGTGAGGTTTTCGCCGACGAGCCGTGGACGTCGACCATGTTCTGGTCCGAGCTCGCTGAGTGGGAGACCCGTTCGTACGTTGTGGCGTTGACCGAACACGTCCCCGGTGACGCCGGAGAGGTCGTCGGCTACGCCGGGCTCTGCGTGTATCCCGACGAGGCCTTCGTCCAGACCCTCGCGGTCCGGCCGGACCACCGGCGCCGGGGAATCGGCGCCCGGCTGCTGCAACGGCTCATTGCCGAAGCGGCACGCCGCGGCGCGCCGACGCTGAGCCTGGAGGTTCGCGCCGACAATGCCGTCGCTCAGCATTTGTATGAATCGCATGGATTCCGCCGCTGCGGAATTCGCAAAGGGTATTACGCCTTCGGTACGGTCGATGCGGTCGTGATGTCGCGCGTCCTGCGCGCAACCGACGTACCCGACGGCACGCAGGCGGATGGCGCCTCGCCGGCGGCTCCTGCGTAAGGAAAACGGCCGCACGTGCAGACGAGGGACACCACACACACGCAGGCAAGAAACCCGCACAGACAAGGGAAATTCAGCAATTCGGCGGAAAAGGCGGAGGGATATTCGTGACGGACGAACCGTTGGTCCTGGGCATCGAGACGTCATGCGACGAAACGGGGGTCGGTGTCGTTCGCGGCCGTACCCTGCTCGCCAACGAAATTGCCTCCAGCGTCGATCTTCACGCCCGCTTCGGCGGCGTCGTCCCGGAGGTGGCGAGTCGGGCGCATCTGGAGGCATTGGTGCCGACGATGCACCGGGCGCTGGAGAAAGCCGGCCTCCGGCTCGCTGACGTCGACGCGATCGCGGTGACCGCGGGACCCGGGCTCGCCGGCACCCTGCTCGTCGGCGTGGCGGCCGCCAAAGCGTATGCCCTGGCTCTCGGCAAGCCGCTGTTCGGCGTCAACCACCTGGCGGCGCACGTTGCCGTCGACATCCTGGAGCATGGTCCGTTGCCGCGTCCATGCGTCGCGCTCTTGGTCTCCGGTGGCCACTCGTCGCTGCTGCTGGTCGAGGACGTGACCGGTACGGTGCGGCCGCTTGGTTCGACGGTGGACGACGCGGCCGGGGAGGCGTTCGACAAGGTAGCGCGCGTCCTTGGCCTGCCGTTTCCCGGCGGGCCGCCGATCGACCGCGCCGCACAAGAAGGGGATCCGCAGTTCGTGGCGTTCCCCCGGGGCAAGGCCGACGACGGCACCTTCGATTTTTCGTTTGCCGGCTTGAAGACCGCGGTGGCCCGATGGGTGGAGAAGCGGGAGCGCGACGGTGAGCCGGTGCCGGTGGCCGATGTCGCTGCGGCGTTTCAAGAGGCGGTGGCGGACGTCCTGACGGCGAAGGCGGTCGCAGCGTGCCGGACGTACGGGGTCGGGGATCTCCTCATCGGCGGTGGGGTCGCGGCAAATTCACGGCTCCGGTCGCTCGCGGCCGAGCGGTGCGAGGCGGCGGGCATTCGTCTTCGGGTCCCGCGGCCGGGGCTCTGCACGGACAATGGCGCGATGGTCGCGGCGCTTGGTGCATGCTTGATCAAAGCGGGGCGGACGCCGTCCGAGCCGGAGTTTCCGGCCGACTCCTCGCTCCCGATCACTGAGGTTCTCGTGTGATCGGACCTTCGGCCCGGGAGGTGCGGGTGTGATCGCACGGATGTGGGAGGCACGGATTCATCGCGGCCAGCTCGACGAATTCTGCGTCTGGGTGCGGGATGCGGCCTGGCCGCAGTACCGGGCGGCGCCGGGTTTCTGCGGCGGGGAGTTGTACCGCTCCGACGAGCAGAGTCGTGCCGTCGTCGTGAGCCGCTGGACCGACGCGGACGCGCTGGCGGACGGGAACAATTGGTTTGATCTTGGCGCCGAGCGGTTCTGTGCTGGGGATGCGAAGGCGTGGGAGTTCACCGTCGTCCCGGTGGAGTGAGCCGTGCGGGCCGCGACGGTTCCCGTCGGCCGCCGTCCGCTGGCACTCTCCTTGACGGAGTGCTAACGGCCGCATAGGCTCGATGCTGGCACTCTCGACCCGAGGGTGCCAACAGGCGGTACGGACCTTCGGGCTGGCACCCGCGACGGCAGGCCGGGGTCGGCGACCGCTAGGTAGTGCTTTTCGTTCCCGACGAGAAGGAGGAGGGGAGTCACGCCGTGACGACCGCCACCAGTACCCGGGTTGCTATTCGTCCCTTGGAGGACCGGATCCTCGTCAAGCCTGTCGAAGCGGAGACCACGACTGCGTCGGGTCTGGTCATTCCGGACACGGCGAAGGAGAAGCCGCAGGAGGGCGTCGTGCTGGCCGTCGGCCCGGGGCGTTACGAAGACGGCAAGCGGATTCCGCTCGATGTCAAGGAAGGCGACCGCGTCCTGTACAGCAAGTACGGCGGCACTGAGGTGAAGTACAACAACGAGGAGTACCTCGTCCTGTCCGCCCGCGACGTGCTGGCCGTCATCGAGTAACCCATAACCAGATTCACATTTCCGGTGCCGCCGCCCCGACGTGCCGACGTCGGGGCGGTCGGCTGCCGCTGGGAAGGATGTGACGGACGATGCCGAAATTGCTCTATTACGCCGAGGATGCGCGCGGTGCGCTTCAGCGGGGCGTCGACCACCTCGCTGACACGGTGAAGGTGACCCTCGGCCCGAAGGGCCGCAACGTCGTACTTGCAACGTCCGGCAACAAGGTGACCATCACCAACGACGGGGTGACCATCGCCCGGGAGATCGAGCTCGACGAACGGGACGAGAATCTCGGCGCCCAGCTGGTCAAAGAGGTTGCCACGAAGACCAACGATGTTGCCGGTGACGGGACGACGACCGCCACCGTGCTCGCGCAGGCGATGGTGCGGGAAGGCCTGCGCAACGTTGCGGCCGGGGCGAATCCGCTGGCGTTGAAGCGGGGAATTGATGCCGCGGTCACGGCCATCTCGGATCGGCTGTTGGCGCAGGCCCGCGAGGTCGCTACGAAGGACGAAATCGCCAACGTCGCCACGATCTCCGCGCAGGACCCGGCCGTCGGCGCGGTGATCGCCGATGCCTTCGACAAGGTCGGCAAAGACGGTGTCATCACCGTCGAGGAGTCCAACACCATGGGACTGGAGCTCGAATTCGTCGAAGGGCTGCAATTCGACAAGGGCTACATTTCGCCGTACTTCATCACCGATCCTGAGCGGATGGAAGCCGTCCTGGACAATCCGTACATCCTTCTGCACGAAGGAAAAATCAGCAACGCCATGGATTTCGTCCCGCTGCTGGAGAAAGTCGTGCAAGCGGGCCGGCCGCTCCTGGTGATCGCCGAGGATGTCGAGGGTGACGCGCTGGCGACCCTGGTCGTGAACAAGATTCGGGGAACGTTCTCCTCGGTGGCGGTCAAGGCGCCCGGATTCGGCGACCGCCGGAAGGCGATGCTCGGTGACATGGCGGTCCTCACCGGTGCGCAGGTGGTCTCGCCGGAGGTCGGGCTCAAACTCGACGAGGTCGGCCTGGAGGTCTTGGGCACGGCCCGTCGGGTCCGGGTGACGCGTGACGACACCACGATCGTCGAAGGCGGCGGGTCCGCCGAGGCGATTCAAGACCGGATCCGTCAGATCCGCGCCCAGATCGACCAGACCGACTCGGACTGGGATCGCGAGAAATTGCAGGAGCGGTTGGCCAAACTGGCCGGCGGTGTCGCGGTGATCCGGGTTGGTGCGGCGACCGAGGTTGAGCTGAAAGAGAAGAAGCACCGGCTGGAGGACGCCGTCTCAGCGACCCGAGCTGCGATCGAGGAAGGCATCGTCGCGGGCGGTGGGTCCGCACTGTTGCACGCGTCCAGCGCTCTTGACTCCCTGGAACTCACCGGCGACGAGGCGGTGGGTGCATCGATCGTGCGCAAAGCCGCGGCCGAACCGCTGCGCTGGATTGCCGAGAACGCCGGATTCGAGGGGTACGTCGTCTGCAGCCGTGTCCGCGATCTTCCCGTCGGGCATGGCTTTGACGCGCAGACCGGCGAGTACACCGACCTCGTCGCCCGAGGGATCATCGACCCGGTCAAGGTGACCAGGTCGGCGCTCACCAATGCCGCCTCCGTGGTCGGCTTGCTGCTCACGACTGAAGCGATCGTGGTCGACAAGCCGGAGGAGAAGCCCGAATCCGCTGGCCATAACCACGGCCACGGGCATCATCACCCGCACTGAGCAGCTCAGGCTCCCGGCCGCGGCCGCCGAGACATCTCCCGAGGACGTCGTTGACGTCCTCGGGAGATGTCTCGGCGGCACGGGAGGTTGATCGTTGGAGCAAGGGACAGCCGTCCCAGCGGCCGCGGCGGTACCGCTTGCAACCCTGCTCGCCCGTGGCGAGCGGGCCACGTTCCACGGACCGCCCGGCAATGCGATCCCTCCCCTGGAGCGGGCAATCGAGGTCGCCCGATCCGAGGCGCGGGAGGCGGAAGCGACCGCGGCGAGCTGGCTGTTGGGGGTCGCCTACACCGCACTGGGCCGGTTCGGAACCGCCTTCGCCGTCCTCGATCCCATCACGGCTCCGCTGTACGCGGCGGTCTCCGGCGAGGAGACCGCCCCGGAGCAGTGCCTCTTCGGTTCGTTGGCCGCGGCGAGTATCGCGAGCGGGTACCGGCAGCTCGGCCAGCACGCGACCGCGCGGGAGTTCGACGCCCTCGGGCTCACCGCCGCCGGAGCGCTGCCGGGCCTCGACGAGGCGATTTTCGATTGCCGGCTGGGCCTGGCGTGTGACGCGATCGGGCTTGGGGAGCTGGAAACCGCCCGGCGTGAGCTTGCCGTCGTAACCGACCTTGTCGAGGCACATCCGGACTGGTGGCGCCAGCGCGTGCGGCTCGATTGGGCTCGCGCCGAGCTCGCTCTCTGCGAGGAGGACGCCGGAGCGGCGGCCGAGGCGGCAAGCGAAGCAGTTGATCGAGCCGAGCAGGCCCGGGCGCCGCGGCACGTGGCCAAGGGGCTGCTGTTTCTCGGCGTCGCGCAGGCGCAGGCCGGCGCCGCCGAGGCGGAGGCGACGTTGCGCCGGGCCGCGATGCTTGCCGAGCAGCTCGGCACGCTGCCGCTCGTCTGGCTGCCCCGGGCGTTGCTCGGCGCGATGACGGCGGAGACCGATCCGGCGGCCGCCGCGTCGCATCTGCAGGCGGCCCGGTCCGCCGTCTTGGCGATTGCGGCGGACCTCCCCGAGAAGTTGCGGGAAAGCTGGCTTGCCCGGCCGGAAGTCGACGCGCTCCTTACGGCGTGAGGCGCGCCGGCCTGCTCCGGGCGGCTCAGGCAGGCCGTGAAAACCGGGACGAACAGGCCGAGTCGGCATTAGCCTTATCGGGCAGCCCAAAATGGCCTCGACTCGCTCATGATCTGCAAATGCGGTGCCGATGATTCGGACGATGAGACTTCCCAGCCGAGATGTCCGGCAGACAGGCGGCAGCCCGTGACCACCGTGCTCATTGCCGACCACCACGAGCGGCTTCGCAACACACTGCGGCGGTATGTCGCCGCAGTCCCCGGCATTGACCGGGTGGCGATGGCGGGGAACAGCGCCGAGACCTTCTTTCGGTACACGATTGAACGACCGTCCGTGGTTTTCCTCGACATCGATCTGCCGGAACTCGGCGGACCGCAGACCGCCCGCGAACTCGTCTCCGCCCATCCGGACGCGAACGTCGTGATGCTGGCCGATCGGCCGGATCACGAACGTCTCGCAGAGGCGATGGCCGGCGGCGCCCGCGGTTACCTCACCCGCAATGTGTCCGTTGAGGAACTCTGTGCCGCCCTCGCCCATGTCGTCGTCGACACCCGGATGCGGAAGATGGCGAACGGTGATCCGCCGCCGCCGCTCATCGACGTCCCGCTGACGGAGCGGGAGCGGCAGGTGCTGGACGGGATGAGCCGCGGCATGAGCAATTACGAAATCGGGCGGGAGCTGTTCTTGTCGGAGGACACGATCAAAACACATGCCCGCCGGCTGTTCCGTAAGCTCGGCGCCACCGACCGGGCCCAGGCGGTCGCATTGGGAATTCGCGCCGGCTTGGTGCGCTGACCGCACCCGTTGCGGCAGGAGCCGACCTTCGCCTGGTCCCGTCCCCGCCACACACGGTGCGCTGACCGCACCCGTTGCGGGACGGGTCGACCCGTGGAGCAGGACCGCACGACTTCGGCACCGAAGCCGCCCCACTGACTCCGATAGCATGGCGTCATCTGCTCGTCCGTCGATCGTGCAGAGGTGACCGTTGTCGCCGCAGGTTCCTGATGCCGCTGACGGCCCCGAATCGGTATTCACCGACTCGACACCGTCCGGCGGACTGCCGGCAAAATTCGCCGCGCTCGGTTTGACGTTTGACGACGTGCTCTTGCTGCCGGCGGCCTCCGCGGTGCTGCCTGCGGAGGCTGACACGACGACCCGAGTGACCCGGAACATCTCGCTGCGCATCCCGTTGCTCTCCTCGGCGATGGACACGGTGACCGAGGCGCGGATGGCGATCGCGATGGCCCGGCAAGGCGGCTTGGGCGTGCTGCACCGCAACCTCTCGATCGAGGAGCAGGCCGGGCAGGTCGATCTCGTGAAGCGTTCCGAAGCGGGCATGGTGACCAACCCGGTCACCTGCGGCCCGGACGATTCCATCGCCGACGTGGAGCGGCTGTGCGCCCGTTATCACATTTCCGGCGTACCCGTTGTCGATCCCCGGGGTGTCCTGCTCGGCATCGTGACCAACCGGGACATGCGCTTTGAGACCGATCCCACTCGTCCGGTCCGCGACGTCATGACGCCGATGCCGTTGGTGACCGCACCGGTCGGTGTCGATGACACGACGGCGTTGGAGCTGCTGCGGCGGAACAAGGTCGAGAAATTACCGCTGATCGACGACAACGGGGTCCTGCGCGGCCTCATCACCGTCAAAGATTTCACCAAGCGGGACCAATTCCCGTTGGCGTCGAAGGATTCGGCCGGACGGCTCCTCGTCGCGGCCGCGGTCGGAACTGGAGAGGACGGCTACAAGCGGGCGCGGACCCTCGTCGACGCCGGGGTCGACGTCCTGGTCGTGGACACCGCGCACGGGCACGCCCGAGCCGTCCTGGAGATGGTCGCGCGGCTCAAGCGGGACACCCCGGTCGACGTCATCGGCGGCAACGTGGCAACCGCAGAGGGCGCTCGGGCACTGGTCGAAGCGGGCGCGGACGGCGTCAAGGTCGGTGTCGGTCCCGGGTCGATCTGCACCACCCGCGTGGTGACCGGCGTGGGGGTGCCGCAGGTCACCGCGATCGACGCCGCGGCGCAGGTCTGCCGGCCGGCCGGCGTCCCGGTCATCGCCGACGGCGGATTGCAGTATTCCGGGGACATCGCCAAGGCCATTGCGGTCGGCGCGGACGCGGTGATGCTCGGCAGTCTGCTCGCCGGCGTGGAGGAATCCCCCGGGGAGCTGGTCTTCATCAACGGCAAGCAGTACAAAACGTACCGCGGCATGGGCTCCCTCGGCGCGATGCAATCCCGCGGCCAGGGCCGTTCCTACTCCCGAGATCGTTATTTCCAGGACGACGCGCTCGCCGATGAGAAACTGGTGCCGGAAGGAATCGAAGGACAGGTTCCGTACCGCGGCCCGCTCGCCGGCGTCGTTCACCAGTTGATCGGAGGGTTGCGGGCGGCGATGGGGTACTGCGGCGCGCCCACCATTGCCGCGCTGCAGCAGGCGAAACTCATTCGCATCACCCCCGCGGGATTGAAGGAATCGCATCCGCACGATGTGCTGATGACGGTCGAAGCCCCGAATTATTACGGTCGGTGATTGAGGCGTCGATGACGGAAGTGTCCATCGGCCTGGGCAAGAGCGCCCGTGTCGGCTACGGTTTCGACGCCATCTCCATCGTGCCGTCCCGTCGCACCCGCGATCCCGACCAGGTGTCGGTGGCATGGCAGATTGACGCGTACCGTTTCGAAGCCCCCATTCTCTCCAGCGCGATGGATTCCGTGGCGTCCCCGCAGACCGTCGTCGAAATCGGGCGGCTTGGCGGGCTTGGCGTCCTTGACCTCGAGGGACTGTGGACGCGGTACGAGGATCCGGAGCCGCTGTACGCCGAAATCGCTGAGCTTCCGGATGACCGCGTGCTCGACCGCATCCGGGAGATCTACGCCGAGCCGATCAAAGAGGACCTCATCAAGGAACGGATTCGTCAAATTCGTGAGGCGGGCGTCGTAGCGGCCGGCGCCCTCTCCCCGCAGCGCACCGCCGAGTTTTACAAAGCGGTTCTCGAGGCGGGGGTGGATATTTTCGTCATCCGGGGGACCACGGTCTCCGCCGAGCACGTCTCCCAGCGGGTCGAACCGCTGAATCTCAAGAAATTCATCTACGAGCTCGACGTACCCGTGATTGTGGGCGGCTCGTACACCTACCAGGCCGCGCTTCACCTCATGCGCACCGGCGCCGCGGGAATCCTTGTCGGAGTCGGCGGCGGGGCAGCGCACACCACGCGGAGCGTGCTCGGCATCGGCGTCCCGATGGCGACGGTGGTCGCGGATGCAGCCGCGGCCCGCCGGGATTACCTCGATGAGTCGGGCGGACGGTACGTCCATGTCATCGCGGACGGCGCGATGCGGACCGGTGGCGACATTGCGAAGGCGATCGCGTGCGGCGCGGATGCGGTGATGATTGGACTTCCGCTGGCCCGCGCGACCGAGGCGCCGGGGCGCGGTTGGCACTGGGGTGCCGAGGTGCGCCACCCGGAATTACCCCGCGGCGTACGGTTCTGGGCCGGGACGGTCGGCAGTTTACGGGAAATTTTTTATGGACCGGCACGTGACGCCGAGGGAACGACGAACCTGGTCGGCGCGTTGCGCAAAGCGCTGGCAACGTGCGGGTATTCCGACCTGAAGGAATTCCAGCGCGTCGAAGTCGTCGTGACGCGCTGACCGCGCGCACGAGGGGCCGCCGGCTGCGGCCGGCGGGCTGGCGGTTACACCGGGCCGACCAGCGCGTGCGGCCGCCGGCGGCTGCGCACGCGGCCGTCGTCCGGTGCACATCCACCGGAGCGCGGTTGCTTACTCCGCACGCAGGTGCAGCCCCAGAGCCCGCAGATTCTCTTCCGGCCGGTGGTATCCGCGCCGCAGATGATGGACGCCGGTGAGGACCGTCGTCCCCTCGGCAATCGCGGCGGCGATGACGCTGGAGAATCCCGCACGGACGTCAGGGATTTCCACCCGGGTGCCGTGCAATTTCGAGACACCGCGGACCACCGCTGAATGCACCGCGTCGGTGTCGTGGAAACGGCAGGCGGGGCCGCCGAGACACGTGGCGAAGAGTTCGATTTCCGCGCCCATTGCTTGCAGCGCAGGCACATAGACGAGCCGGTCCTCGTACACCGTCTCATGCAGCACCGACATCCCGCGCGCCTGGGTGAAGAGCATCATGAGCGGTGTCTGCCAATCCGTCATGAAACCGGGATGGGTGTCGGTCTGGACGGCGGCGGGACGTAATCCCTCCGGCGCGGTCGCCGTGATGCCGTAATCGTCGATGTCGACACGGGCGCCCATCCGCTGCAAGGTGGTTATCGCCGTCACGAGGCGTTCCTGCGGACATCCAATGACCCGGACGTCACCTTTGGTCAAAAGACCCGCGACCAGGTAACTGAATGCCTCGTTCCGGTCGCCGGCCAGGCGCGCACGCGCGCCGTGCACCGCAGGAACGCCTTCGATGACGACGCGCCGGTCCGGCCAGAATTCAATGCGGGCTCCCATGCGCTGGAGGAACAACGCCAGGTCGACGACTTCCGGCTCGGTTGCCGCATTGGTCAGTACGGTCTTGCCTTTCGCCAGCGTCGCGGTGAGCAACACTGATTCGGTTGCGCCGACGCTGGGATACGGCAGGTGAATGCGTGCGCCGGTCAGACGGGTGGCTTTCGCGAAAATGCCGTCATCGCTGACCTCGACGTCCGCACCGAAAGCGCGCAACGCGGCGACGTGAAAATCCACCGGCCGGCTCCCGATGCGATCGCCGCCGACCTTCGGGACGAACGCCTCACCGGCCCGGTGGAGGAGCGGACCGAGCAGCAGCACCGGAATGCGATTGAGCCCACTGAACGACAACGGGACATGGGGATTGACCTCACGGCTCGGCACGACGGTGACGCGGTCGTCCTCCACGAGCACCTCGGCTCCGACGGCGCGCAGAATGTCAGTGGTGATCGTCACATCGCCGACGTCCGGAACGTTGTCGATAACGCTTGGCTCATCCGCCAGCAGGGCGGCCACCATGTGTTTGGTGACGGCGTTCTTCGACCCACGGAGGACGACGTCGCCGCGGAGCGGGCCGCTCGGTTCGATGACCCAGGTGTCGGCCATGGGAGCATGGTAGTGGCGAAAGGCCGGCGGCGGTGCCGGCGGGCGACAACGAAGGTGGTGGGATGACGACCAAGTGGGGAATCCTGGGGACCGGCTGGATTGCAGAGAAATTCGCCGCTGACGTCGCCCTGCTCCCGGACGCGCAGGTGGTCGCGGTGGGGTCGCGGACCTTGCATCGGGCGCAGGAGTTCGCCGAGCGGTTTGGCATCCCGCACCGGCACGAGAGCTATCAGGCACTGGTCGCCGACGCGGACGTCGACGCGGTATACGTCGCCACGCCGCATCCTTTGCACGCCACGAATGCGCTCCTTGCGATCGAGGCCGGCAAGGCGGTCTTAGTGGAGAAGCCGTTCACCGTCGACGCCGATCAGGCGCGGCGTGTCGTTGATGCGGCCCGCCGTCGGGGGGTGTTTGTCATGGAGGCCATGTGGACGCGGTTTCTGCCGCACATGGTGAAAATCCGGGAATTGGTGACCGCCGGCCGGCTCGGCGAGATTCGCTCCGTCACTGCGGATCACGGGCAGTGGTTTCCGCGGGATCCGCGGCATCGACTCTTTGCGCCGGAACTCGGCGGGGGTGCGTTGCTGGATCTGGGGGTGTACGTCGTCTCGCTGGCCTCTCACCTCTTCGGCCCGCCGGACGAGGTCATCGCGACGAGCGCACCGGCGTTCACCGGCGTCGATGCGCAAACCGCCGTGATTCTCCGCTACTCGGGTGGCCGGATGGCGGTGCTCTTCACCACCGTGGAGACGCGCACCGCTACCTGGGCCAGCATCAACGGGGTCGATGCGCGGATCGAAATTCGTGGGCCCTTCTACGCTCCGGTGTCGTTTCGGCTGGTCACCCGCGACGGGGACGTCGAGGAGTTCGACCTCCCGCACGTCGGGCACGGGCTCTACTACGAGGCGGCCGAAGTGGGCCGCTGTCTACGGGCGGGTCTTACCGAGAGTCCGCTGATGCCGCTGACGGAGACGATCCAAATCATGGAGGTACTGGACGAGGTCCGTCGGCAGATCGGCTTGCGCTATCCGTGGGAATCGGCCGGCCGGGAGGCGGTGGACGCCGCCGCCGGCTCCTAGGCCCGGCCGCGGCTCAGTTCGAGGACGGCGAGCGCAAGCTGTCCGCCGCCGCGCCCGAGCCCTTCGACGTACGCATTGACGATCTGGAGCTCGCGGGAGTGCTCGAGCCGGCGCCCGGTGTGCGCCATCCGGATCGCCTGAATCTGCTTCGACAGGGCGATCCGCCGTTTGACGATCTCAATGATCTCAGCGTCGATCTCGTCAATCTTGGCGCGAAGGCGGGCGATGGCTTCGCTGATCTCGTCGGGGCTCAGCGCGTCGACGCTCACGACGTCGAGGTCGAGCGCCTCGGCGAGCGCTTCCCGGATGAGGTCCTCGGTGTTGTTCACGGCGGTGTCCTTCCTGGTCATCGCCCGGGTGGCGGCCCGGTGACGCCAAAACGCCCCGGGCCTTGAGCCCGGGGCGTCGGTGAGGTCTGCAGACGAGATCGACGGCTACCGGACTCTTCCGGAGCCATAAAAGTAGAAGGTCGACCGCGTCACGCCCTCCAGTGTGCCAACGGATCGCATCGGCGTCCAGTGGTGTCCAGTATGTGAGATCCGCGGTACGTAGGATCGGACCGTGACCGAATCGTCTGGACCGCGGCCGCGCCGGCCGGTTCTCGTCATCGATTTCGGCGCGCAGTACGCGCAGCTCATCGCCCGTCGGGTTCGGGAACTCGGCCACTACAGCGAAATCGTTCCGCATCACGCGGACGCAGCCGAAGTCGCGACCCGGGAGCCGCTCGCCCTCATCCTCTCCGGTGGGCCGGCGTCGGTCTATGAGCCCGGGGCACCCGCCCTCAATCCGAAGATCTTCGAACTTGGCGTGCCCGTCTTCGGCATCTGCTACGGCTTCCAGCTCATGGCGGCGACACTGGGCGGCTCGGTCGCGAACACCGGCGGCGCCGAATTTGGTGCGACGCCGCTGCGGGCCGCCGGTTCCAGCCGCCTCTTCGCCGGATTACCCGAGGAGCAGACCGTCTGGATGTCGCACCGCGACACGGTCTCCGCAGCACCGCCCGGTTTCCAGGTGGCCGCGGCGACCCCGAATACCCGGATCGCTGCATTTGAAAACCCTGAGCGCCGGATGGCCGGCGTGCAATTCCACCCCGAGGTGCGACACACCGAGTACGGCCAGGCGATCCTCCGGCGGTTCTTGCAGGATATCGCCGGGTTGAAGCCGGACTGGACGCCGTCGAATATCGTCTCCGAGCTGGTCACGGCAATTCGCGAACAAATCGGCGACGGATACGCGATATGCGGCCTGTCTGGTGGTGTCGATTCGGCGGTCGCGGCGGCGCTCGTCCAGCGGGCGATCGGTGACCGGCTCACGTGCGTCTTTGTCGACCACGGACTCCTGCGGGCCGGTGAGGCCGAGCAGGTCGAGCAGGATTTCGTTGCCGCCACGGGCGTGCGGCTGCATGTCGTGGACGCCGCCGACCGATTTCTCGCCGCCTTGTCCGGGGTGGTGGATCCGGAGGAGAAACGCCGCATCATCGGGCGGGAGTTCATCCGCGTCTTTGAGGCGGCCGCCCAGGACATCGCGGCCTCCGCTCCGGTGGAATTCCTTGTCCAGGGAACCTTGTATCCCGATGTCGTGGAATCCGGCGGCGGCGCCAATGCCGCCACCATCAAGTCACACCACAATGTCGGGGGTCTGCCGCCGGATCTTCGGTTTCGGCTCGTTGAGCCGCTGCGGACGCTTTTCAAGGACGAAGTGCGGGCGGTCGGTGCGGAGCTCGGGTTGCCGGAGTCGCTCGTCTGGCGTCAGCCGTTTCCCGGTCCCGGTCTCGCCGTCCGCATCATCGGGGAAGTGACCCGCGACCGGTTGTCGGTCCTGCGCCGCGCGGACGCCGTGGTCCGCGAGGAATTGACGGCCGCCGGGCTGGATCGGGCCATCTGGCAATGCCCGGTGGTGCTTCTCGCCGATGTGCGATCGGTCGGCGTCCAGGGCGACGGCCGCACGTACGGTCATCCGGTGGTGCTGCGGCCGGTCACCTCAGAGGATGCGATGACCGCCGATTGGGCGCGCATTCCGCACGACGTGCTCGCCCACATCTCGACCCGGCTCACCAACGAAATTCCCGAAATCAACCGGGTCGTGCTGGACATTACGAGCAAGCCGCCGGCGACCATCGAGTGGGAGTGACGCGCGGCGTTGTCTCCTGAGCGCGGGTTGCGCCTGTTCTCCCTGAGCACGGAATAGTGCCCGAAAACCCACAATTGCGGCGGAGGGACCCCAACCGCTTGGGGCGGCACGGTCCGTGCCGCCCCAAGCAGGCGTTCCTACCAACGCTTATCGGCGCAGGGCGTGATGACCGAATCCCGCCCGGTGCGGCGCGCCGGCTGCGAGCGCAAGGGTCTGCTGCAAGGCCGTGTACGCCGGCTTCGGCTGCAGGTTCACGTCGTACAGATTTGCGTACCCTTCGCCGGAGAAGAATCCGGGAATCCACGAATCCGCGTCCCCGAATCCCCAGACCGTGTAGGAGATGCAGTTCTTGACGGCGAGGCAGGCCTTGAGCATCCCGTCGTAGTAGTTCGCCTGCGCGTACGGCGCGAGCGGGTCGGTCGGTTGCTGCGTTGTCGCGTCCGTGACAAAGGTGCGGACATCCGCTTCGGTGATCGCCACCTTCAGACCCAAGTCGGCGTACCGCTGCAAGTCCTCCTGCATCTTTGTCGGGAAGCCGTACTGGGTGTCCAGGTGACCCTGGTCACCGATGCCGTTGATCGGCACACCCTCGGCGAGCATCTTCTTCACCCAGTTGTACACCGCGTCGGCCTTGGCGTTCGTGCCGTCTTCGCCGGCGATGTTGTAGTCGTTGTAGAACAACAGCGCGTGCGGATCGGCCTGGTGCGCCCAGCGGAAGGCGTCGGCGATGATTCCCTCACCGAGATGCTGCACCCAGAAATCGTCTCCGTTGATGCCGTCGGGGAGTGGATGCGGGTCCCAGGAGTTGGCGAAGAATTCATTCGCGACGTCCCATTGCCAGATCTTTCCTTTGAAATGGGTGACTTCGTCCACGATGTGCTTGTGCAGCAGGTCCCGCAATTGCGCGTTGGAAATCGTACCGTTGTTGACGCCCTGGACCAGCCAGTCGGGGAGCTGGTTGTGCCAGACGAGCGTGTGGCCGCGGACGAGCTGTCCGTGTTCTTGCGCGAATTGCACGAGCCGATCGCCGCCGGACCAATCGTACGTACCTTGGGTCGGTTCAACGACCTGCCACTTCATTTCGTTGCCTGGGGTGACGACCGAGAATTGACTGGCGGCGATTGCCGCGTAATCCGGATGGTCGAGGTCGTACGGAATGATGGCGGTACCGACGCGGAGGCCTATCTTCGCAGCCAGCGCGCGGAGCGAATCGGCCGGCGGGTGGTACGGCGGATTGCCGTGCGCGAAAGCCGTGGTGGCCGTCGCGACGACCATGGCAGCGCCCAGCGCCGCTGCCGTCATCGAGCGCATTCTCATCGCATTCCTCCACCGTGTCCGAAATTTTCGGAAATTCTTACGGGACAGACGGACGCTACTGCGGGGCAACCGACGCCGTCAACCCCTCAACGTGAACGAATTGCCGTAATTTTTCGGCGTGTATACGGAGCGTGTACCGGTATGGCTGCGCAGCGTAGCGCTGCCGTACGGCTACCGGTTCCCGATATTGTTTAGAAAGTTTCGATCTCGGGCGGCGGGCGGGTGGTGGCTTGATCTCGATGACACAAGCGGCGGGCAATGGCTGATTTCACTGGCTGGCGGTCGATGACGTGGACGCGGCTTTCCACGGCTGATTCGGCTGGGCCAGGACAATGCGCGAGCGGTCCGACGGCTGCCAGGCTTATGCGCGACCGATCCCACGGCTGCAGGTTTACGCGTGCCGGCCCTACGGATGCCGGGTTTACACGTTCCCGGTTTACGCGTTCCCGGTTTACCCGCGGCTGCTCACCAGCGTCGGCGGTTCGTGCGACTCGAGCCGCATCACCGTGCGCGGCATCGCCGGAAGGTCAAACCAGCCCCGTCCGTCCGGACCCCGCCGGCTCTCGGGAAATCGGCGGAGCAGCTCGCAGTCACGTTCATAACGCGCCCGTTCCACCGGATCGAGTCGCTCGCCGCGTCGTATCCGATGGCGGATTTCGGCAATGGATGCGGCGATGGCCGCTTCTTCGAGCAACCGGATTTCCTGGTCCGGGGCGCCGCGGCATTCCGCGTCGAGCAGTGCCTGTCGTGGGCAGCGTCGGCGAACGCCGAGATTTTCACGGTAGACCTCCAAGGGATCCCCGATGTCCTTGGCAGGTCGGGCAATGAAATCGACCGGCATGTCCGTCATATCGACCAAACTGATCGCCAACTGAAGCGGGCAGCGCAGCGGACGATGGTCCGAATGGGGGAATGTTGGAGGAACTCCGATTGGTGACCACCCCGGACCTGCCGGTGGCGCCACCCGTCAGCCGGTCGCCATGACGTAGAACGCCTCCGCCAACCGTCCCGCCGGAAGACCAGCTCGGGCAGCCGCTTGCCGCAGCCAGCCGCCGACAAATTCCTCGAGCTGTTCCATGTGACCGGTCTGGCTTTCATGCGCCCGCAGGGCGGCGATTTTCTGCGGGAAGGTCTCGGTCACATCGACGTAATGGGAAACAAGCGGCCCGCCCATGATCCACGTCTCGGGAACGGTCCACGCATCCAGCCCTTCCTCGATGCGAAGCTCTGGAAAAGCGAACGGATTGCGCGCGTCCGGGTAAACGGCGTCCAAGGCGGCGCTCCCGGCGGCACGATGGTCCGGATGCGATCGGCCGACCCGCTCGTAATCGCGTTCCGGCGACTGCAGCAGAATCCGCTGCGGCCGCACCTCCCGGATGATTCGTGTGATGTCACGCCGCAGCGCGAGGGAGGGTTCCAACCGCCCGTCGGGATATCCAAGGAAGCGGACGTCGAAGACCCCCAGGCGCTTCGCCGCCTCGATTTGTTCGGCCCGCCGCAGGGCGCCCATCTGGTCACGAGGGAACTCGAGGTCAAAACCACCGGCGTCCCCATCGGTACAGATGCAGTACGTGACGTGGATACCGGCCCCGGTCCATCGCGCGATGGTGCCGCCGGCGCCGAAATCCACGTCGTCGGGGTGCGCGACGACGACCAGGGCTCGTTCGACCTGCTCATCGGGCGTCGGCTGCGCGGGCATGGCACTCCTTGGCGGTGTTGCGGCATCCGGTCGTGCCTCATCGTAGGCAAGGGGGCACGTAGACTCGCAGACGATGTCGCTTGCTGAGCCGCTCTCCGTCCACCGGCCACGTGATCGTGACGTGGCTGACCTTCTCGACGATCTCAATCCGCAGCAGCGGGCGGCTGTCGTGCACAGCGGCGGGCCGCTCCTGGTGGTGGCAGGCGCGGGTTCGGGCAAGACCCGGGTGTTGACCCGCCGGATCGCCTACCTGCTGCGCGCCCGGGGGGTTGCGCCGTCCGAGATTCTCGCCATCACGTTCACGAACAAGGCGGCGGGCGAGATGAAACGGCGCCTTGACGGCATGGTGGGCCGGCTGGCGCAGGCCATGTGGGTCATGACCTTTCACGCGGCCTGCGTGCGCATGCTCCGGGAAAATGCCAGGCGCATCGGCATCCGTTCGTCGTTCACCATCTACGACGCCGCGGACGCCGTCCGGTTGATGACCCTCGTCTGCCGCGAGCTCGACCTGGATCCGCGGCGGTATCCGCCCCGCAGTCTCAGCGCCCAGATCTCAAATCTCAAGAACGAACTCATCGACGAAGACGAGTACTCCCGTCGAGCCAGCACACACATGGAGAAGGCCATCGCTGCGGTGTACCGGCAGTATCAGCAGCGGTTGCGGCAGGCCGGGGCTTTCGATTTCGACGATCTCATCATGTCGACCGTGTCGATGCTCCAGGCATTTCCGGAGATCGCCGCGCAGTATCGACGCCGGTTCCGCCACGTGCTCGTCGACGAGTACCAGGACACCAATCATGCCCAGTACGTGCTGCTCCGCGAGCTCGTCGGGCCTACGGTGCCGCGGTACGCGGTGGACGGCGAACCGCTGCAGCCCGACCGAGCGGGTGACGGCGCGCCGCCTGAACTCATGGTGGTCGGCGATGCGGATCAGTCGATCTATGCCTTCCGCGGCGCGACGATCCGCAACATCATTGAATTTGAGCGGGATTTCCCCGATGCGACCGTCATCACCCTGGAACAGAACTACCGCTCGACACAAACGATTCTTCGGGCCGCCAACGCGGTGATCGAGAAGAACGCCGACCGCAGACCGAAGAAGCTCTGGACCGACGCCGGCGACGGCGTACCGATCGTCGGATTCGTGGCCGACGACGAACACGGCGAGGCGGCGTTCGTCGCTGAAGAAATCGACCGGCTCGTCGACGAGGGCGCGGCGACGTTCAAAGACATCGCGGTTTTCTATCGAACGAACGCGCAATCGCGCGTCTTCGAGGAAGCGTTTCTTCGCGTCGGTCTGCCCTACAAGGTCGTGGGCGGCGTCCGGTTCTACGAACGCCGTGAGGTACGGGACATTCTCGCGTACCTTCGCGTGCTCGCGAATCCAGAGGACGTCCTGTCGCTGCGGCGAATCCTGAACGTGCCGCGCCGGGGGATCGGGGAGCGGGCGGAGGCGTGCATTGATGCCCTCGCCGTCCGGGAGCGGGTGTCGTTCGCCGAGGCGCTCCGTCGCTACGATGAAGCACCCGGTCTTGCGCCGCGTTCGGCATCGGCGGTTCAGCATTTCCTTTCCTTGCTGGACGAGCTGCGGGCTGTTGCCGAGTCGGCTCCCCCGGGGGACGTCGTCGAGGCTGTCATCGAACGGACCGGTTATCTCGCTGAACTCGCCGCCAGCGGCGATCCGCAGGATGAGTCACGCAGCGAGAACGTCCGCGAGCTCGTCACCGTCGCCCGGGAATTTGAGGAGAACAATCCGGGCGGCCGGCTTACCGATTTTTTGGAACAGGTCTCACTCGTCTCCGACGCCGACGAAATCCCGGACGACGCCGACGGCGACGGCGTCGTCACGCTGATGACGCTGCACACCGCCAAGGGCCTGGAATTTCCGGTCGTTTTCCTCACCGGTCTGGAAGAGGGCGTCTTTCCGCATCAGCGGTCGTTCGATGACCCCAAGCAGATGGCGGAGGAGCGGCGGCTTGCCTATGTCGGCATCACCCGGGCTCGGCAACGGCTGTATCTAACCCGGGCGGTGACCCGCGCCCTCTGGGGCGCGCCGCAGGTGTTCCCGCCGTCGCAGTTCGTCGCTGACATTCCGGAGGCGCTGGTGGATTGGCGCCGAGCGGACTTCGGTGCGTCCGCTTCGTCGTCCGCGGTACGTGCGTCCGCTGCGTCCGCGGCACGACCGACGACCGCACCGGTAGTCACGTTGCATCCCGGTGATCGGGTCAACCATGACCGATTTGGCCTCGGAACGGTCATTGCAGTGACCGGTAGCGGTCCGCGGGCGCAGGCACAGGTCGATTTCGGGCCGCGTATTGGTGCCAAGACACTCGTTCTCGCGTACGCACCGTTGGAGAAGCTGTAACCGGGGCGCTTTCGGCGGGTTTTACAACGGGATGCCGACACCTCGCCGTGGATCAGCAGTAACCGGGGCGATGCCGGCGGGGTTTTACAACCGCACGCCGCGGGCGGCAAGGAACGGAACCGGATCGACAGGAACGCCGTCCACCCGGACTTCGAAATGCAGATGCGGTCCGGTTGCGTCACCGGCGGCGCCCACCGTGGCGATTTCCTCGCCCGCATGCACGGTCTCGCCGACGTGCACGAGGATGCGGGACATGTGGCCGTACCAGGTCTGCGTGCCGTCGCTGTCGGCGATTTTTACCAGCCGGCCATAACCGGGGGCCGACCCGGCGAAAATGACGGTGCCGTCCGTCGCGGCGAGAATCGGTGAGCCGTAACGGCCGCCGAGGTCGACACCCGCGTGCAGCCGGCCCCATCGACGGCCAAATGGCGAGGTGATTGGCCCGTAATTCGGCCGGACCCAGTGGGGGGCAGGAGGCGCTGGTGCTGGAGTTGGCGACGCGTTCGATCCCCCCTCATCGGCCGGTGCGGTGTCTGGTGCCGGGTTGTCCGGCTGATCGGCGGGTCCCGGCGTCTGGAGCGTGCCAGGGTCCGGAGCCGGTAGGCCGTCGACGAGGTGGTTCTTGTTGAGGAGGTCGGAGAAGAAATTCAGTCCGCTGAGAGTCGCGGTCGCCGGCGGTGCCGCGGACGTCGACGCGAGCCCGGTCTCCGAACCGCCGATGCCCGGTCGATTCGCGGCACGTGCGGCCCGCGCGGGGAGTCGGCGGACGACGGCGATTCCGCTGTCGGTTGCGCCGAAACTGTTACCGGGTGCCGCGGATGCGGTTGTTATGATCCGCGGCGCGGTATTGCCGATACCCGCTCCGATACCCGAGGCGTTGACCGCTGTGATGAACAGCACACAGCCGCCGATGGTGAATCGGCGACGACGAAACGACCTCGAAGGACGTGACGTGGGCAAAGCCGGGCCTCCGTTGGCGTTGTTGGGCGCTGCACGGTACGCGATGGCTCCCCGTCCGATCAAGGATCGGCCGCCAAGAGACTAGCGGTCGTGCGTGCGACGATGCAAATCGGGTCGGCCCAGTCGAGATATGCTCGAAAAGTCAGGTTTTTTCCGGAATCGTCCGGAGGCGCGATGGCTGTGGACCGGCGGTGTCGCATCGTCCTCGCTAAACCCGGGCTGGACGGGCACGATCGCGGCCTGAAAATTGTGGCGCGCGCCCTGCGTGACGCCGGATGTGAGGTTATTTACCTCGGGTTGCACCAATCGCCGGAAGCGATTGTTTCCGCGGCCGTCCAGGAAGACGCCGACGCAATCGGGCTCTCCATTCTCTCGGGCGCACATATGACGCTTTTCCCGCGGGTCCTCGAATTGCTTGCCGCGAAGAATGCGCGGGACATCATTGTTTTCGGCGGTGGGATTATTCCGGCCGACGACATCGCCCGCTTGAAAGCGATGGGCGTGGCCGCGCTTTTCCCGCCGGGGACGCCCACCCGCGACATCGTCGAGTGGGTCCACCAGCACGTGACGCCGCGGAGGCGGACGTTCGATCCGGACAGCAATGCGCCTGTGGTTCAGGACTCAGCGGAGCCGGACGCCGGCGGACCTTGATTCTCGCCGTGATGCTCCGACTGGCCGCGGTCGGATCCGGGGTTCTCCGTACCGCCGGTCGGGCCGGACGACTCGGGTTTCTGGTTCTGCCTGTGCTCGTCCCCGGGATTTCCCGGCGAGCCGTGGTCACCGGGATTCCCGCTGTTTTCGCCGGTGTTGGCCGGCATGTGCTCCGGCGCGGTCTCCTTCCCTGCCAGAACCGTGTTGCAGTAGGCGGTGATGTGATCCGTGCTGTCGTCGCCGACCAGCGTCGTCAGCTGGCCGCGCAACCCGGATGGCGTGTGCCCGGCTTGTACCGCGGCCAGCCACGCCGTGCACAGTCCGGTGGCCGCCGGCGAAGGCACGGTGCCGCCGTGCGTTTCGCCAGGCCTTGACGGGGTGGGCGACGGTGACGAGGTTGCGCTGGATAGCGGGCTGGTCAGGCTCGGTGATGGTCCGCTCGGCGGCGTCGGAAAGCTCGATGCCGGATTCGGAGCGGGGGCGCCGATGACGCGATGCGCAACGCTCTGGAGGCTGGCAGGCAACGCGCTGGCGTACGCCGCCGTGACGAGCGCAACCGCTGCGGTCGCCAGTCCACTGGTGGCTCCGACAAGCCGACGGGAGAAGCGGTGTGCCGGCCTGCCCGCCGGGTTCCGCTCCCGCCCCCGGGCCGCGACGTACCGGCGGAATGCCGCGCGGAAGACCTGCTCGTCAGCGAATTCTTCGGGATGCGGGGGCGCGGCCGCCGCCTTGAGGACTCGGGTCACCGCGGACCATGACGGGTGCACGGCGTCACTCGACGCACCAGGTGCGAGCAGCGTGTCGAGCTCCGGCACCTCGTGTGGTGGACGCCGGGTGACCAGCCGGTAGAAAAGCCTCACGGTCGCACCCATCTCCTCACGGCTTCGCTGTCATTCCAGGGAACGTGGTCATTCCAGACAACGTGCACGACGACCGTCCCGTTACCAGATGGGGCTTCCCGCCGTCGGACCGGGCGGCGGTATCCACTCCGTCAGGTCGCATCGCGCCCTACCACGCCGAAGGGAGGTATCTCTCGCGGTCTCGGGCTTTCACCCTGCGGTACGGCGCCGGTCAGGGAACCGGCGCGGCTGATCAGAATGTCGTGCAGCCGGCGCAAGCCGCGATGGCAGGCCACCCGCACCGTCCCGGGTCGTTTGCCGACGATGCGGGCGACCTGATCGACGTCCAGGCCGGCGATGACGCGGAGCACGATGATTTCCGCCTGCTCCGCCGGGAGCTGACCAATGAGCCGCAAGGCCTCCCGGGTTTCCAGCAACTCGATGGCGTCGTCCGCGGCGTCGGCGGGATGGGGTGCGGCGGGCAGCTCGGCGTCGTGCGCGAGGGGTTGCGCGGGCCGGCGTCCTTCGTAGCGACGCCAGTCGACCACCTTGCTCCGCGCCACGGTGAACACCCAGCCACGGAAACCCGCCTCGTCGCCACGGAAGCGATCAAGACCGCGAATGACGTGCAGCCAGGTTTCCGATGCGAGATCCTCGGCCGCATCGCCGGCGATGACGCGGAGGTAGCGCAGGAGCGCCGGGTGAACGTCGCGCCACAGCGTCGCGAAGGCGTCTTCTTCCCCAGCCTGGGCGGCCTGGAGCAACGCGGCGAATGACGGATCGGGCATCGGTTGTCTCATCGGTCGACGACGGTGAATTGTGTACGGTTCGACACCCGGCCCGCGGCTAGGGGTGGCGGAACGGAGATCGTTGACACTGGTTACGCTCGACCGCGTCGAATGTCGACGCGCTGACGCCGGTGCGCATCACCTGCTGACCGGCGGCCGGCTGCGTCAGCCGCGCCGGCAGCACGGACCGAGACCGAGGACGTGTCGTGGACCTTTTCGAGTACCAGGCCAAGGAGTTGTTCGCGGCGCACGGTGTTCCGATTACCCCCGGCGAGGTCGCGGAGAACCCGGATCAGGCAGCGGATATTGCCCGACGTCTTGGCGGCCGGGTCGTCGTCAAGGCGCAGGTGAAGACCGGAGGCCGGGGGAAGGCCGGTGGGGTGAAGCTGGCCGATGATGCCGACGCGGCGGCAGCCGCGGCGGAAGCGATCCTCGGCATGGAGATCCGCGGTCATCGAGTTCACCGGGTGCTGGTCACGACCGCGGTCGATATCGCCCACGAGTACTACGTCGCGTTTCTCGTCGACCGGTCCCGGCGGTCCTTCCTGGCGATGGGTTCGGCCGAAGGCGGGGTGGAGATCGAACAGGTCGCCGCCGAGAATCCGCAGGCCATCGTCCGCGTTCCCATCGACGCCACCGAGGGAGTCGATGCGACCCTGGCCGCCCGCATCGCCGACGACATTGGCTTTCCCGCCGCGGTCCGCGACGAGGCGGTGCGGATCCTCCGAGGCCTGTGGGAGGCCTTTCAGGCCGAGGACGCCAGCCTTGTCGAGGTCAATCCCCTGGTCCGCACCCTCGACGACCGGCTGATCGCACTCGACGGCAAGGTGACCCTCGACGACAACGCCGATTTTCGCCATCCCGACCGAGCACGGTTCGCCGACCCGAGCGCCGCGGATCCACTGGAAGCGAAGGCAAAAGCAGCCGGGCTCCATTACGTGAAATTGGACGGCGAGGTCGGTGTCATCGGCAACGGCGCCGGGCTGGTGATGAGCACACTCGACGTCGTGGCGTACGCCGGCGAAACGTACGGCGGAATACGCCCGGCGAATTTCCTCGACATCGGCGGCGGGGCCTCCGCGGAGGTGATGGCCGCCGGATTGACGGTGGTGCTTGCGGATCCAGCAGTGCGGGCGGTGTTGGTGAATGTCTTCGGCGGTATTACCGCGTGCGATGCCGTCGCCCGTGGAATTGTCGCCGCGTTTGAGAATCTGATTGCGGCTGGTGAACGCATCGACGTCCCGTTGGTCGTCCGGCTTGACGGAAACCGGGCGGCCGAAGGGCGAGCAATTCTGGCCGCGGCGCAATTGCCACGCGTCGAACAGGTGGAGACCATGGACGATGCCGCGCGGCGGGTGGCCGAACTCGCCGCGGCAGCACGGTAGGCAAGGAGCGCATTCAATGGCGATATTCGTAGACCGCACCAGCCGGGTCATCGTCCAAGGCATCACCGGGTCGGAGGGGAGCAAGCACACCCAGCGGATGCTGCGGGCCGGAACGACGATCGTCGGGGGAACGAACCCGCGGAAGGCAGGCACCTTTGTGGAGTTCGACGACGTCAAGCTGCCGGTTTTCGCCACCGTAGCGGACGCGATGGCCGAAACAGGCGCCGACGTCGCGGTTGGGTTCGTGCCGCCCGCCGGGGCGAAGGCGGCGATGCTGGAGGCAATCGACGCAGGAATACCTTTGCTCGTCGTCATTACCGAAGGAATTCCGGTCCACGACACGATGTACGCCTGGGCGTATGCGGCGCGCCGCGGGCACCGCACCCGCATCATCGGACCGAATTGCCCGGGCATTACCTCACCCGGCCAGTCGAACGTCGGCATCATTCCGGCCGACATCACCGAACCCGGGAGGATCGGCCTGGTGTCGAAATCCGGGACGCTCACCTACCAGATGATGTTTGAATTGCGCGACATCGGTTTTTCCACCTGCGTCGGCATCGGAGGGGACCCGATCATCGGCACGACGCACATTGATTGCCTGCGCGCTTTTCAAGAGGATCCGGAGACCGACGTCATCGTGATGATCGGGGAGATCGGCGGGGACGCCGAGGAGCTGGCCGCTGCGTACATCGCCGAACACGTGACGAAACCCGTCGTCGGGTATGTCGCTGGGTTCACCGCGCCCGAGGGCAAAACCATGGGCCACGCTGGAGCGATCATCTCCGGCTCGGCGGGAACCGCGCAAGCGAAGAAAGAGGCGTTGGAGCGGGTCGGGGTCCGCGTCGGCCGGACGCCGTCACAGACCGCGCAGCTCGTTCGGGAAATCATGCGCGGTCGTTAACCGGGCGGTGTACGCACCCTGCCCCGGCCGCGGATCGGCTTGGCCGGTAGCCGTGGCCGCCGGTCCAGCGGGCCGCGGGGACGGCGCATTCCCTTCCGCCCGTGGCGATACCGCTCGTGGCAATACCCGTCTTCCCTCCCGGCGGCTGGGACCATAGCGGGGTGAGTGTCACCACCGCGCGACGTCCCGAAGCGATCGACGCACCGGCACCGGCCCGGCTGCCACGGGTGCTCCTCGGGGTCGCCGCCGCGGTCTGGGCCGCCGTCCTAGGCCTGGCCTTTCTGGTCTGCGCCGTGCTCGCCGCATGGGTGAGCGCGGACCACCACGACCCATCGCTGCGTCCTGCGCTCGCGACCGCCGTCCAGGCCTGGCTTTTAGCGCACCGCGACCTGCTGCGATTGCATGCCGGCGGAACGATCGGAATTGCTCCGCTGGGTGTGACGCTCGGCCTGTACCTCGTGCTCGATCGATGCGCCCGATGGATGGCGCGTCGATCCGCTGTCACCGACGCCGCGGGCGCGTTGGGCGTGGCCGGCGCGCTCGCCGTGCCGTACGGCGTCACCGCGGCCCTCCTGACCGTGGCGGGCAAGACCCCCGCTGTGTTGCCCGATCCCCTCGCGGCGCTCGGGGGCGGGCTCGCCCTTGCGTTCGCGGCCGGTCTCGGTGGTGCTTTCCGCGAGGCGGGGTGCTGGCCTGACCTTCGCGACCGGTTCCCGGCAAGCTGGCGGCTCACCGCCGCGGCAGCGGCACGGACCGGTGTCGTTCTGGCCGTCGGTGCGGCTGGGCTCGTGGCGGCGGCTGCCGGCCTCCGGTTTCCGGCGATGGTACGGACGGCGGACCAGGTGGGCGGCGGGGTCGGCAGCGGCATCTTGCTCGGCCTGTTGTCGGTCGCCTACCTGCCGAATTTCTTGGGGTGGGCGCTCGGTTTCGCGGCGGGATCCGGTTTCGCGGTCGGCGTGGGCACGACAGTCGCGCCTGGCGGGGTCCGGCTCGGTCCGGTGCCGATGCTCCCGCCGCTCGGTGCCATCCCAGAGTCGGTGTCCGCGCTTGCGTGGTGCGTCCTGGCGATACCGCTGGCGGCTGGAGCGGCCGGGGGCTGGCGGCTGGCCGAGAACACATTGTCGCGGCGGGTTCTGCTGCTTCGGGCCGCCGCGTTGGCCGGCGCGCTGGCAATGCTTGCCGCTGCCGTGGCCTGGCTCTCCGGTGGATCTATCGGGCCGGGTCGGATGGCCGTTGTCGGGCCGTCGCTCTTCTGGACGCCGCTTGCGGTCGGCGCTGAAGTGTTCGCGGGCGCGGCCGCTGCCGGGTGGCTGCGGAGCAGACAGGTGGCCTGAAACGATCTCCCGATATCGTGGGGCCGGCCGTCACGAAGGAGACCATGAAACGCACGCGCCTCGTCGTCTTAGTGTCGGGGACCGGTACCAACCTCCAGGCACTGCTGGACGCCGCATCCGCCCCCGGTTACCCGGCCGTAGTGGTTGCCGTCGGTGCGGATCGCGATGACGCGCAGGGATTGAAACGCGCAGAACGCGCCGGGGTGCCGACGTTCGTCGTCCGGTTGGCCGATTTCGCCGACCGCGGCGAATGGGACGCGGCGTTGGCGGCGGCGGTGGCGGCGTACGACCCGGACCTCGTCGTCCTCGCCGGGTTCATGAAGCTGGTCGGTACTGCGTTTCTGGCCCGATTTCCCGGCCGCATCATCAATACCCACCCCGCGCTGTCACCGGCGTTTCCCGGTGTGCACGCCCCGCGGGATGCCCTCCGGTACGGGGTGAAAATCACCGGATGCACGATTTTCCTCGTGGATGAAGGCATTGACACCGGGCCCATCATCGCCCAGGCTCCGGTTCCGGTGCGGGTGGATGATGACGAAACGTCGCTGCACGAACGCATCAAAAGTGTGGAGCGCGCGTTGTTGGTGGACACCGTCGCCCGCATGGCGGCGTTCGGTTGGACGGTAGACGGAAGGAAGGTCACGATTCCGTGAGCACGTTCGATATTCCCGATACCGCTGAGGCGGGCCGGCGCCCGATCCGCCGGGCGCTGGTCTCGGTGTATGACAAGACCTCCCTCGTTGAATTGGGCCGCGGTCTCGCGGCGGCCGGAGTCGAAATCGTCTCAACGGGAAGCACGGCGAGTGTCCTTGAAGAGGCAGGTGTTCCCGTCGTCCGGGTCGAAACGGTCACCGGATTTCCGGAATGCCTCGACGGCCGCGTCAAGACGCTGCATCCCGCGATTCATGCCGGGCTCCTTGCGGATGTCACCCGGCCGGAACACGCTCGGCAACTCAGTGACCTCGGTGTGCGGCCCTTTGACCTGCTCGTGGTCAACCTCTACCCGTTCTCCGAGACCGTGGCGCGGGGAGCGTCAGCTGCGGAGGTCATCGACCAGATCGATATCGGCGGTCCGGCGATGGTCCGCGCCGCGGCGAAGAATCACCACTGTGTCGCCGTCATCACCTCACCCGCGCGCTATCAGGACGTCTTGGATGCCGTGCATCACGGCGGTTTCACGGACGCCGAGCGCCGGGCGCTCGCCGTTGAGGCGTTCGTGCACACGGCGTCCTATGACATCGCCGTCGCGACCTGGATGGGTGGTTCGTACACGCCGACAGATGAGGGAAGCGGATTTCCCGAATGGCTCGGGGCAAGTTACCGGCGCGCTGAGATATTGCGGTACGGCGAGAATCCGCATCAACGGGCGGCCCTCTACCGGGCGGACCACGCCGCTCCCGGGCTGGCGCAGGCGCGGGTTCTGCACGGCAAGGCCATGTCGTACAACAACTACGTGGACACCGACGCCGCGCATCGGGCGGCGTACGACTTCACCGAACCGTGCGTCGCCATTGTGAAACACGCAAACCCGTGCGGCATAGCCGTCGGCCGGGACATCGCGGAAGCACACCGTAAAGCCCACGCGTGTGACCCCGTCTCGGCATATGGCGGCGTCATTGCGGCGAATCGGGAAGTCAGCGTCGCCATGGCGGAACAGATTGCGGACATTTTCACGGAAGTGGTCTGTGCGCCGAGTTACGCCGAGGGAGCCCTCGACATTCTCACTGCGAAGAAGAATCTGCGCATTCTGCTCTGTCCCGGACTGCACCCTGCGCACCGGGTGCGGGAATTCCGCCGGATCAGCGGGGGGCTTCTGGTGCAGACCGTGGACAACCTCGACGCCGAGGGTGACGACCCGGCGAATTGGCAACTGCGCGCCGGGGAGCCGGCGGACGACCAGACGCTCGCGGATTTGGAGTTCGCCTGGCGGGCGGTGCGGTCGGTAAAGTCGAACGCCATTCTGCTTGCCGCCGACCGCGCATCGGTCGGCGTCGGAATGGGCCAGGTCAATCGGGTGGACGCCGCCCGCCTGGCGGTGCAACGGGCCGGCGACCGGGCGAAAGGCGCGGTCGCCGCATCGGACGCGTTCTTCCCGTTCGCCGACGGCCTGCAGGTTCTGATCGACGCCGGAGTCCGAGCCGTGGTGGAGCCCGGCGGGTCCGTGCGTGACGATGAGGTCGTCGAGGCTGCACGCCGAGCCGGTATCACCCTGTACTTCACCGGAAGCCGTCATTTCTCCCACTGACGCGACAGCGGCTCGGTTGGTGCGAATTCTCGGGGGCGCAAGCGTATCGACGACGTCAGGAGGGTGGAGCCGATGGGTGCGGTCATTCTGGACGGGCGGGCCGTTGCCGCCGACATTCTTGCGGAATTGACGGAGCGCGTCGGCCGGCTGCGCGGCCAGGGCGTGCTCCCGGGGCTCGGTACAGTGCTCGTCGGCGACGATCCGGCGAGTCACGCCTATGTCGCCGGCAAGCATCGGGACTGCGCGAAGGTCGGCATCGCCAGCATCGAGCGCACCCTTCCGGCCTCCGCTTCGCAGGCGGAGGTGGCCGCGGTGATCGACGAATTGAATGCCGACCCGGCGTGCACCGGTTACATCGTCCAGTTGCCGCTGCCCGCGGGTCTCGACGAGGTCGCGGTTCTTGAGCGGATGGATCCGGCGAAGGACGCTGACGGGTTGCATCCGGTCAATCTCGGCCGGCTCGTTCTCATGCGGCCGGGGCCGTTGCCCTGTACGCCGCGCGGGTGCCTGGAATTGCTGCGCCGTTACGAGGTGCCCATCGCCGGCGCGGACGTCGTCGTCATCGGCCGGGGCATTACCGTCGGGCGGGCGCTCGGTCTCCTGCTGACCCGCCGAAGTGAGAATGCGACCGTTACCACCTGCCACACCGGGACGAAGGACCTTGCTGCGCACGTCCGGCGCGCGGACATCGTCGTCGCCGCGGCGGGCGTTCCCGGGCTGGTCACGCCGGACATAGTGAAGCCCGGGGCCGCCGTGCTCGATGTCGGCATCACGCGGGTCATCGGGGACGACGGTCGAGCGCGCTACACCGGCGACGTACACCCCGATGTCCGGGAGGTCGCGGGCTGGTTGGCGCCAATGCCTGGCGGTGTCGGACCGATGACCCGGGCGATGCTTCTCGCCAACGTCGTGGAAGCCGCCGAGCGCCAGGCAGGTTTTCCCGCCGCCTCGTAGCCGAATTGCCGGACGGCGGCGCCCACCTGCGTCGGCCCGCCTGCCGGTCCGCCACCGGCCTGCCCGGCTCGGCAGACTGAGCATTCCCGCGGCATGACCTGCGACGACGAAAGGGCCGACGCCGGTAGGCTCGACCCAGGTCGAGAAAGGGCATCCATGGACGACGACCGCCGTCAGGAGCCACCGAAGTGGCACACCGAAGTGCCGCTCGCGCTGGCTCTTGCCGGCGTGAGTGTCGGCCTTTTTGTCATTGCCATCCACCATTTCCGGTGGGGTGTGGCAGCGATTGCCGTTTCTTTGCTTGGCGCAGCCTTTCTCCGGCTGATTCTGCCGGCGCGACGCGCTGGCCTGCTCGTCGTCCGAAGCCGTTTCGTCGACGTCGTCACGCTGAGTACGCTCGGCGGAGCGCTCCTTCTGCTGGATCTCGTCACCCGGCAGTAAGGGCTCGATGCAGGCGGGATAGGATAACCGATCATGAGCGCTCCGACAGGGAATTCTCCAGAACGACGCGGCAAGGTCGCCGTCATCGGCGCCGGTTTCTACGGCTCCACCACGGCGCAACGGCTCGCCGAGTACGACATCTTTGAGACCGTCGTGCTCACCGACATCATCGAAGGCCGTCCCGAAGGCTTGGCCCTGGACATCAACCAATCCCGGCCGATCGAGGGTTTCGAAACCAAAGTGATCGGTAAGACCACCAGCCCGGACGGCGCAGGGTACGAGGTCATCGCGGACGCGTCCATCGTCATCATCACGGCCGGGGTTCCGCGCAAACCCGGTATGAGCCGCATGGATCTACTGGAGACGAACGCGCGGATCGTCCGCGGCGTCGCCGAGAACATTGCGAAGTATGCGCCGTCTGCCGTGGTCATCGTCGTCAGCAATCCCCTGGACGAAATGACAGCGCTGACCCAGTTGGTGACCGGTTTTCCCAAGAATCGGGTGATGGGGCAGGCCGGGATGCTCGACACCGCGCGTTTCTCGCATTTTGTCGCCGAGGAGCTTGGCGTTCCTATCCGCGCGGTGCGCACCCTCACCCTCGGGTCGCACGGCGACACGATGGTGCCGGTGCCGTCGCAGTGCTTTGTCACCATCGACGGCGAGCAGCGTCGTCTGGCCGATCTCGTGCCGCCGGAGAAAATCCAGGAACTCGTCGAGCGCACCCGCAACGGCGGCGGCGAAATCGTCGCCTTGCTCAAGACCGGTTCCGCGTATTTCGCGCCGTCGGCGGCAGCGGCACGGATGGCCCGCGCGGTGGCGGAGGATTCCGGCCAGGTGCTGCCGGTCTGCGCGTGGGTCGACGGCGAATACGGCATTCACGGGGTGTATCTCGGGGTGGAGGCGGAAATCGGCGCCCAGGGCGTACGACGGGTGGTCACCACCCCCCTGACCGAATCCGAACTGGCCGCACTCCATGAGGCGGCCCGCGCCGTCGCCGCCAAGCAGGCCGACGTCGCGAATTTGTAAGCGCATGGCCCGGGGCGAGGAGATCGACGAGGAGAACAATGCCGAAGATTAAAGTCGCCAATCCGATCGTCGAACTTGACGGCGATGAGATGACACGGGTCATCTGGCGCATGATCAAAGAGCAGTTGTTGTTTCCCTATCTCGATATTCCGCTGCTATATTTCGATCTGGGCATTGAGAATCGCGACGCGACCGACGATCAGGTGACCATCGACGCCGCGTACGCCATCAAGGAGCACGGCGTCGGCGTCAAGTGTGCGACAATCACGCCGGACGAGGCCCGGGTCGCCGAATTCGGGCTGAAAAAGATGTGGAAGTCGCCGAACGGCACGATCCGTAACATCCTCGGGGGCGTGATTTTCCGCGAGCCAATCATTATCTCGAACATTCCACGGTTGGTGCCGAGCTGGACGAAGCCGATTGTCATCGGACGTCACGCGCACGGCGACCAGTACCGCGCGACCGATTTCGTCGTGCCCGGCCCGGGTCGGGTCACCCTCACCTACACCCCAGCGGACGGCGGTGCCCCGGTCGAGTTCGAGGTGGCGGAATTCTCCGGCGGTGGCGTCGCTCTCGGCATGTACAACTACGACGAGTCGATCCGCGATTTCGCCCGGGCCTGTTTCCGGTACGGCCTCGACCGCGGATATCCCGTCTATCTCTCCACGAAGAACACGATTCTCAAGGCCTACGACGGGCGGTTCAAGGACATTTTCGCCGAGGTCTTCGCCCAGGAATTCGAGACGGCGTTCAAAGAAGCCGGGCTCAGCTACGAGCATCGGCTGATCGACGACATGGTGGCCAGCGCGCTGAAATGGGAAGGCGGCTACGTCTGGGCGTGCAAGAACTATGACGGCGACGTGCAATCCGACGCCGTCGCGCAAGGCTTCGGTTCCCTTGGCCTCATGACCTCGGTGCTGATGACGCCGGACGGCCGGACGGTCGAGGCGGAGGCGGCGCACGGCACGGTGACCCGTCATTTCCGTCTGCACCAGCAAGGGAAACCGACATCGACCAATCCCATCGCCTCGATTTACGCCTGGACCCGCGGTCTGGAGCATCGCGGGAAACTGGACGGCACCCCGGAGGTGGTCCGGTTCGCGCGCACGCTCGAAGAGGTGTGCGTGCGGACGGTCGAGAGCGGGAAGATGACCAAGGACCTCGCGATGCTGGTCGGGCCGGAGACCCCGTGGCTCACCACCGAAGAATTCCTCGCTGCCCTTGCGGAGAATCTCCAGGCTGCGCTCGCGGCGTCGTCCTGACGGCTGCGGACGGCGCCTGACCGATCGGTCAGGCCGTGCCGGCGTCACGCCGTGCGGTCGCGCGGCGCCGCTCGGGACCGCGTGAGCCCGCTACGCTAAAGGTCATGGACGACGGCCATAGTCCCGGGCCGCCATCGGGCGGCAGTCAGGGTCCTGCGTCGGCTTGCGGCGAGGGACCGCCGGCTTCGGCCGGTTACCACGGCGGTGACGGCAGTGCGCAGCGTCTGGGTTGACGTCGTCGTCGTCATCGCGCTCATCCTGCTCGAAGCGCTCTTTGTCGCGGCTGAGATCGCGCTTGTCTCGCTTCGGGAGAGTCAGATTGCTGCGTTGGAGAGGCGGGGACGCCGCGGAGCCGCGGTGGCGCGGTTGGCCCGGGATCCGAACCGCTTCCTGTCCGCCGTCCAGATCGCGATCACGCTGACGTCGCTGCTCTCGTCGGCGTTCGGCGCGGTGACTCTCGCGCACGCCACGGCCGATGGGCTGGTCAGCCTCGGTGTGACGCGGGACACCGGGAACGTCCTCGGCTTCCTGTTCGTCACGATTGCGATCTCTTTCGTCACCCTGGTGATCGGCGAATTGGTGCCGAAGCGGCTGGCGTTGCAGCGGGCCGAGGGCACGGCGCGACTCATCGCTCCCACCCTCGACCGTCTGGCGCGCTTCCTCACCCCGGTTATCGCGCTGCTCTCCGTGACGACCAACGCGATCGTCCGCCTGCTGGGTGGGGATCCAAAGGCAGCGCGGGAATCGATGAGTGAAGAGGAGCTGCGCGGCCTGGTCACCAGCCATGAGGCGCTCGGACGGGACGAGCGGCAGCTCATCGATGAGGTATTCACCGCCGGCGACCGGCGGCTGCGCGAGGTGTTGGTGCCCCGCACCGAAGTGGAGTTCCTCGACGCGACGATGCCGGTCGGCCAGGCGCTGGCGCAGCTGCGGTCGACGATGCACTCCCGCTACCCGGTTTTCCGCGGTTCCCATGACGAGATCATCGGCATGGTGCACGTGCGAGACCTGCTGGCCGCCCAGGCCGAGAACCGGGGCCGGACCGTGCGAGTCGGCGATCTCGTCCGGCCGGTGAAGCTGCTGCCGGACGGGCTCGGCGTCCTGCAGGCGCTGAGCGAGATGCGGCGGGAGGGGCATCGCCTCGCCGTGGTCGTCGACGAGTACGGCGGCACCGCCGGCATTGTCACATTGGAAGACCTGGTCGAGGAGATCATCGGCGAGATCCGCGACGAGCACGCACCCGACGGGGTGGACGCGTCCGCCTCGGGCGAAATGATTGTCGACGGCCTGACCCACACCGAGGATTTCGCGGAAGAGACCGGCATCCGGCTCCCCGACGGGCCGTACGAGACCGTCGCTGGTTTCATGCTCGCTGCACTGGGACACATCCCCGGGCTGGGCGAGTGGGTGGACGTGGACGGCTACCGGTTCACCGTCGCCGAGCTGGACGGTCGGCGGGTGGCCAAGATTAAGATCACTCGGCGACCGACTGAGGCGGGGTCGGCGGCACGTGCGGCTCTGGGAGAATGACCGCCATGTCCGACCCGATGGTGAGCACCGGACGCCGTCCGCGCGTTCTCTCCGGCATTCAACCGACCGCTGATTCCTTCCACCTCGGCAATTACCTGGGCGCCCTCCGGCACTGGGTGGCGCTGCAGGACACCCACGACGCCTTCTACTGCGTCGTCGACTTGCACGCGCTGACGCTCGAATGGGTTCCTGAGCAGCTCCGCGCCCGGACGCGGATCGCCGCCGCCCAGCTCCTCGCGATCGGCCTCGACCCGAGCCGGTGCACCCTGTTCATCCAGAGCCACGTTCCCGAGCACACCGAACTCGCGTGGATCTTCGGTTGTCTGACCGGATACGGCGAGGCAAGCCGGATGACGCAATTCAAGGACAAAGCGTCGCGCAGCGAGCACGTCGGCGTCGGGCTCTTCACCTACCCGATTCTGCAGGCGGCGGACATCGCGTTGTATCACGCGGATCTCGTTCCCGTCGGTGAGGATCAGCGGCAGCACCTGGAACTGACGAGAAACCTCACGCAGCGGTTCAACGCCCGGTTCGGGCCGACGTTCACCGTTCCCGAACCGTATATCGTAGGCGAAACCCGAAAAATAGCGGATCTGCAGCATCCGACGGCAAAAATGAGCAAATCACTGCCGGAGGCGGGAACGCTGTACCTCCTTGACGAACCGCGTCGTCTCGCGAAGAAGATTCGTTCCGCGGTCACCGACAGCGGCACGGAAATCCGCGCGGACGAAGTGAACAAGCCCGGTATCACCAATCTCTTACGGATATTCTCGGCATTGACCGGACGTGACATTGCGCAGTTGGAAGACGACTATGCCGGCAAGGGGTACGGTACATTCAAGAGCGACCTTGCCGATGTCGTCGTCGAATTCGTCGTCCCGATTCAAGAGAGAGTGCGTCGATACCTTGACGATCCAGACACGTTGGACGCCGTCCTCACCGAGGGTGCGGATCGGGCTCGGGCCGTCGCGGCGGAGACGATGGAGACCGTACGGGACCGGGTGGGATTTCTGCCCAGAAAGGCGTGATGTGGTGTTTCGCGGCATCCCGTGTGCCGTGCGCCGTCTGCGTGGCCCGCGACGATGACCGAACGGGTTATCGGTGTCGCTATCGGAATACCAGAGCCGACGGCGGGCGAACTGCGCAAGTGGCGGGAGGCGTTCGGTGACCCGCTGGCAACGGCGGTGCCGCCGCACATCACGTTGGTGCCGCCGACCGTGGTGGCTGATGAGGACCTGCCGGCGATTGAGCAACATCTCGCCGAGGTGGCCGGCCGCCATGCCCGCTTCGACATCCAGCTGCGCGGCACCGGAAGCTTCCGTCCGGTGTCACCGGTCATTTTCGTCGCGCTGGCCACCGGAATCAGCAACTGCGAGCGCCTCGAGGCGGATTTGCGGAGCGGCCCGCTGCAGCGGCCGCTCAAGTTCTACTACCACCCGCATGTGACCGTCGCCCATGACCTCGACGACGAGACGCTCGATCGCGCCTTCGCCGAGCTTGCCGATTATCGGGCGTCTTTTACCGTCACCAGTTTTGGCTTGTTCGAGCAGGACGGCTCCGGTGTCTGGCATCCGCAGCGGGATTTTCCGCTCACCGGCGGTCAACCGGCGTAGGGCGGACGGCGCACCCGCGTTGGTTCGCCGGACGCCGGGCGTTACCCGAACGCCAGGCCTCGACAAGCGGTCAGGGCACCGACGGCCGCCGGCGGGTCGTGGGATGGCCGGCGTGTCGCCGGACGGTCAGCTCGACAGCGGGCGGACGGCGTCGGCCTGGGGACCCTTCTGTCCTTGGACAATCTCGAACTCGACCCGCTGATTCTGGTCAAGCGTCTTGTACCCCTCCATTTGGATGGCCGTGTAATGGACGAAGACGTCTTGACCGCCGTCCACCGCGATGAAGCCGAAACCCTTCTCGGCGTTGAACCACTTCACGGTGCCTTGTGCCACGGTGTACTCCTTATTGCTGGCCGGCGCCCGCCGGATTTTCTGACGCGTGTCGTTCACCGCGGTGAACCACACGGCGGAAAACTACCCTGCGTGATCGCACGATGGAAGGTCTTCCGGGAAATTGCCGACGAAATGCCGGTGATACGCCGTATTTCTGTCCGTTCGACTGGGTTGTCCACTCTGGAGCAGGACGGATCACGGGGCCGGCGGGTGGCCAGCCGGTTCGACGGCGCGGGACGGACCGTGACCGCGTGGATGTCGTTCCGGGTTACCGGCGGCCGGACGTGTCGTCCACGCGGGCGAGGCGGGACAGTCCTTCGAGGTACCGCGAATCGGTGACGACCCGGCCGCGGGTTCTGGTGCGCCCACGACGCAGCTGCCGCCGCCGGATCGCTGCGGCCCGAGCCGTCGCCCCGATGAAGATCGATCCACCGACGGCGACCGCCAACCCCGTTGCGAGGTCGCTTGCTCCCCGGTGGCGGGAAGACATCGACGGCCGGGCGGCGGCTGCGACGTGCGATGTGCCGGCCGGCAGCGAGGGTGCGGGCGCCTCCGCCGACGGCGATTTCAGGGGTCCCGGCGGCACGAGGGTTCCGATCGGGGTCGCCGTGCCGTCGACGGCGAAACCCCAGTCGAAGAGTCCCTTGACTTCGTCCCAGAAATTGGGCTGGTCCCGCATCACCGCGACGATGATCGTGTGACCGTTCCGCCTGGCCGCACCGACGTAGCTCGCCTGCGCCGCCACCGTGTATCCGTTCTTGCCGCCGATCATTCCGGGATAGGTGAGCAGCAGCCGGTCGTGCGTCTGAATTTGGTAGGACGCGCCTTTCGGCGCCGGGAATTGCATTCGCGTGATCGACAGGTAGGTGCGGAACGCGGGTATCGCCAACCCCGCCCGGAACATCAACGCGAGGTCATATGCCGACGACGCTTGGTTGGGAGCATCCAAGCCGTCGGGTGTTTTCGCCACCGTGTCCCGGGCATTCAGCCAGGCGGCTTCGGCGTTCATCTCGGCGAGGGTCTGCTCCAGACCGCCGTTGGCGTCCGCGAGGGCGACCGCCGCGTCGTTGGCGGACATCATCAGCATCGCCGTCAGCAGGTCGCGGACGCTGTAGGTCTGCCCGGCGACCACCCCGACCTTCGTGCCGTCCACCCGGACGGCGTCCGGCTGAACGACGACACCGGCGGCAGGGTCGAGGCGGGGGATCAGGGTGATCGCGGTGAGCACCTTGAGGGTGCTCGCCGGGGCGAGCTGGCGGTGGGCGTCCTTTGCGGCGAGGACCTCCCCGGTGTCGGCGTCCGCCACGATGAACGATGTCGCGGTCGTCGGCGGGAGAGGCGGCAGGTTCTCGCCGGTGCTGGTGACAACGCCGTGGACGCCGAGCAGCGGCCCGCCGAGCGGCGTACCTGCCGTGTCAGCCCGGGCACGCCGCACCGTGCCGGCACCAACGACGAGTGCGGCCTGCGCAAGAACGGCGATGACGAGGACGGCGTACCCGCCCGCGCGGCGCCAAGGGATGGCTGGCATGTGCGGCTTAGGGTAGCGAACGCAGCTGGGCCCGCCTCGGGGTGACGAACAGGTGTCGGCAAACCGCCGATGAGCGCGCGCATCCCACCCGACCCCGCACCCTGCCCGCGCGTCCCACCGGGCACTACGCCCACGCATCCGACCCCGCACCCTGCCCGCGCGTCCCACCCGGCACCTTGGGCGCGGTTCCGGTAGGAAACAATCGCCGATTGTGACCCGGGTCGTGATTATCGGCGGTGGTCCCGGTGGGTACGAGGCCGCCCTGGTTGCCGCCCAGCTCGGCGCGACGGTCACTGTCGTCGAGCGTTCGGGACTCGGCGGCGCGTGCGTGCTGACCGATTGCGTACCGTCCAAGACCCTGATCGCAGCAGCCGAGCAGGTGAGCGGCGTCGAACGGACCGGCGCCGAGGAGTGGACGACCTGTCGTTACGGCGCCCCGGACTTCGCCGTGCTCAATCAGCGGATTCGCGACCTGGCCCGCGCGCAGTCGCGGGACATTGCCGAGCGGCTGGCGGGTGAAGGCGTTGACGTCATCACCGGCACGGGCCGGCTGGTAGCCGAGGTAGGACGCGGCCACCGTGTCGCCGTGCGGCATGGCACCGGCGAGTCAGTGCTGGAGGCGGATGTCGTTCTGCTGGCGACGGGCGCCCGGCCGCGGCAACTCCCCGCTGCAGTCGTCGACGGCGAGCGGATTCTCACCTGGCATCAGCTCTACGACCTCCAGGCGGTGCCGGAACACCTCATCGTCGTCGGCTCTGGTGTGACCGGCGCGGAGTTCGCCGGCGCCTACCTTGCGCTCGGGGCGTCGGTGACGCTGGTCTCGTCCCGGGATCGTGTCCTGCCCAATGAGGATCCCGACGCGGCGGCCGTTGTTGAGGACGTTTTTCGCCGCCGGGGCATGGTGGTCGCCAACCGGTCACGTGCCGCGTCGGTGCATCGGACGAACGACGGCGTACTCGTGACGTTGACCGACGGTCGGCGGATCGAGGGAAGCCACTGCCTGCTGGCTGTCGGTTCGGTGCCGAATACCGAGGATCTCGGGCTTAGCGAGGTCGGTGTCGCGACGACGTCCGCCGGATTCGTCCAGGTGGACCGCGTCTCCCGTACGACCGTGCCGGGAATTTACGCGGCCGGGGACTGCACGGGAGTGTTGATGCTTGCTTCCGTTGCGGCGATGCAAGGGCGAATCGCGATGTGGCATGCGCTGGGCGAATCGGTCCGGCCGTTGCGGACGTCGACGGTGGCCGCGACGGTTTTCACTGCGCCGGAAATTGCCAGCGTTGGGGTGACGGCGCAGGCGGTTGCGTCGGGCGCGGTCGATGGACGGGCGGTGACGGTGCCGCTTGCCCGGAATCCGCGGGCCAAAATGTCCGGTATCGTCGATGGTTTCGTGAAACTCTTCGCACGCAAGGTCACCGGGGTCGTGCTCGGCGGAGTGGTGGTCGCTCCGAAGGCAAGCGAACTCATTCTGCCGGTATCCATGGCCGTTTCGGTGGGTCTTACCGTCGATGAGCTGGCGCAGACGTTCTCGGTTTATCCGTCCCTCTCCGGCAGCATCACCGAAGCCGGCCGGGCGTTGATGAACGCCATCTGGGACGACTGACCCGGGACACTGCCTGGTCGCGGCCGTGCCCGGGGCGCTGCCTGGTCGGGGCCGTGCCCGGGGCGCTGCGGGTCAATCCTGGGGCGCTCCCGGCCGGTCCTGGCGGACGCGTCGCGCTAGCGCTGCCGGTCAATCCCGGCCGTGATGACCGTGCCGGGCTGATGACCGGGAGGTGTCTTCTCCTTCGGTTCTTGCTGTATCGGCACGGTCGTTTCCTGGGATGGTGGTCCGGCGGACGGCGTCGGGGCGGGAGGTGACGCGCTGACAACGGCCGACGGGGTCGGTTGCGGTGCGTGACGTGGGGCACTCGGTGCGCTGGTGGTGAGCGCAAGGGACAGAGCTGCGAGGACGGCGAGCACCGCCGCGCCGATGACCGCGAGAACGACGCGGCGCCACCGTGCCGCCGTTGGGTGGGTCGCAACCGGGGGTGCGGCGTCGGCGGAATTGCTGCCGGCGGGCAGGAGAGCGGTATCCGCCGGACCATGCGGACGGGCCGGAAGGGGTCGTGTCTCGGCCTCCGCGCGCGCAGCCTCCGGGCTGGGGACAGTGAGCGCGACCGCCGGCCGGCCCAGCCACCTGCGGAGGAAGCGGGCGACCTGGACCGCGGATGGTCGTGCCGCCGGATCGGTCGCGGTCATCGCGGCGAGCATCGGCCGCAGCCCCGGGGGTGTGCCGACGTCGATCCGCGGCGGACGGGTCAACCGGGCCACCGCGGCTTCCACCGGCGTCCCGTCATACTCCCGCCGTCCAGTGAGGCATTCGAGAATCACCAACCCGAGCGCGTACACATCGGCGGCCGGACCGACCGCGCCGCCACGAACCTGCTCAGGCGCCAGATAACTCGCCGTGCCGATCGTCTGACCGGTCGCAGTCAGCCGGGTTGCATCGGCAAATCGGGCAATGCCGAAGTCGGTGAGGTAGGCGTAGTCCGCGGCGTCGAGCAGAATGTTCGCCGGCTTGACGTCGCGGTGCACGATGCCTCTGCTGTGCAAATAAGCCAGGGCGTCGGCTGCCTGGGCCGCAATGGCGGCGGTGCGGGTGACGTCCAGCGGCCCGTGGGTGAGCACTTCCGCGAGGGATTGACCGTCGATCCATCGCAGGACGAGATATGTCGTGTGGTCGCGGAATCCGGCGTCGAGCAGGTCGACGATGTGTGGATGGTCGAGCTGCGCCAGGACCCGCATTTCCTGCCGGAGACGCTCCGCCGCTGAGGCTGTCGTGGTGTCGCGGCGCAGCACCTTGACGGCGACCACGCGATCGAGCCGCCGATCGTAGGCGGCATAAACCTCCCCCATGGACCCGTGGCCGACCAGCGTGCGCAACTCGTAGCGATCTGCCAGAACGACAAGTTCTACGGCCAGAAGCCGATCACCTCCCATGGGTGGTGACCCCGTGACCGTCGGCCGGGGAGTCGGACGGGTGGACACGCCGAGTGGCAGCCGGGCTCACTGTGGTCGGCCGCCGCGCACAGGGCGGCTTATTCCCGCTGCCCGGGATTTCCAAGCAGGCCGCGGCGGTGCTCTCCCTCTCGTGACTCCCTCATCGTGCGTCGGTTGGACCCCCGAGATCAGGATCCTCGGGTACGGGTAGCTGGTGCTGGCGCAGCCGGGCGGCGCGCAGACTGTCGCCGTACATGGCAACAAGAGCGAGTCCGAGTCCGAACACCAGCCTGGCGATCAGGCCGCGCAACCCCCATGAACCGGGCAGTGCCAGGAAAACCGCGGCGATAGGGGTGAGGATCACGCACTGGCGGACAAGCATCCGGATCCGCCAGCCGGCATCGATGAGATCATGCTTGACCCACTCCCGATTCTCCGGCGGCAGCCGAAATCCCAGCGCGTAGCCCAGCCAGCGCAGGGTTGACGGATCACCGGTCCGGCGTGCCATCGGTGCGACTCCCTGCTACGGATCGGCAGCTGCTCGACGTGAGTCCGCCATGCCGGCGGTCGGACCGATTCCCGCATGCCGCGGGCGGATCGATCCTGATACGGCGCGGGCGGATCGATCCTCTTGCACCTCCGACGCTACGCTTACGCACGTGCCGCCTACCAGCGATGCTGCGCCGCCCGCCCTCTCCATCCGCGAGCAGGCCCGCCAGGAGATGCCGGAGCAGCTGCGGCGCGACGTCCGCCTGCTTGGCGAACTGCTCGGTCAGGTGCTGCGTGAGTACGGGGGCCAACAGCTTCTCGACGACGTGGAAGCGCTGCGGCGTGCGGTGATTGCTGCGCGGACCGGAGCGGGTCGGATCGAGGACGTCGAAGAGTTGGTCGCGCGCTGGCCGCTGTCCCGGGCGGAAGAGGTGGCTCGGGCCTTCACCGTCTACTTCCACTTGGCCAACCTCGCGGAGGAACACCACCGGGTGCGGGTCTTGCGCTCCCGCGATGGTCTGGGCACGGCCGGCGATTCGCTTGCCGCATCGGTCTCCGAGGTACGCGCACTGTACGGCGAGGAGCGGCTTGCGGAACTCCTTGCGGGATTGCGGGTCCATCCCGTGCTGACCGCTCACCCGACCGAGGCGCGGCGGCGTGCGGTCGTCTCAGCCATCGCCCGCGCCGGGGAACAGCTCGACCGGTTGGATGACCCGCGTGCGGGGGAGAGCGAGCGGGCGGATGCCCGCCGGCGGCTTCTCGAGGAAATCGACATTCTCTGGCGGACCGCGCACCTTCGCTCCACCGCGGTGGATCCCCTCGACGAGGTCCGGACCGCGATGTCCGCCTTCGATGAGACGCTGTTCCGGGTGATGCCCGCCCTGTATCGCGGGCTGGACCATCTGCTGCTCGGTGAGGAGTCGGGAGCACGGCGTCCTGCGGCACCGGCGTTTCTGCGGCTGGGCAGTTGGGTGGGCGGTGATCGCGACGGCAATCCGCTGGTCACGGCGTCGGTGACCCGTGCCGCGATGGCGATTCAGGCGGAGCACGTGCTTCTCGCGCTCGAGCGGGCGGCGACACGGATCGGCCGCACCTTGACGGCGTCCGCGGAAACCACGCCGCCGAACACTGCGTTGCAGGACGCGTTGGCGGAAGCACGGCGTCGCCTGCCGTCGGTCGTGGAGGAATTGGAAATCCGGGCGCCCGGTGAGCCGCACCGGGTGTACACCTTGTACGCAGCGGCCCGGGTGCGGGCGCGGCGTCGCGGTGAGCCCACGGGGTACCGGCATGCGGGCGAATTCCTCGCGGATTTGCGGCTGGTGCAAGAGTCCCTGGTCCAAAGCGGCGCCCATCGCCTGGCGTTCGGCGAATTGCAGCACCTCATCTGGCAAGTGGAGACCTTCGGTTTTCACCTTGCCGAGCTGGAAATCCGTCAACACAGCGCAATTCACGCCAAGGCACTGGCCGATCTCGACAGCGGCGGTCCGCGCTGGGAAATGACCGATGAGGTGCTCGAGACATTCCGCACGATACGTTGGCTGCAGGACGAGTACGGCGTGGATGCCTGCCGCCGGTATGTCATTAGTTTCACGCGGTCCGCGGAGGATATCGCCGCCGTGTACCGGCTTGCGGATCGGGCGACCGACGGGTCTCCGCCGGTCCTCGACGTCGTTCCGCTCTTTGAGACCGAGGAGGATTTGCGGCACTGCGTGCCGACGCTCGAGGCGGCGTTGGATATTCCGGAGGTCCGTGCCCGGCTTGCAGCCAACGGCCGCCGGATGGAGGTGATGCTGGGCTATTCAGATTCCGCCAAGGATGTCGGTCCGGTCTCGGCGACGCTTGCGCTGTACGACGCTCAGCAGGCGTTGGCGGATTTCGCGCGCCGGCACGATGTGCAGCTCACGTTGTTCCACGGTCGGGGTGGCGCGCTGGGTCGCGGCGGCGGTCCGGCGAACCGGGCGATTCTCTCTCAGGCCCCCGGTTCGGTCGACGGCCGGTTCAAGGTGACCGAGCAGGGTGAAGTCATCTTTGCCCGGTACGGAAATCCGGTCATTGCGCGTCGCCACCTGGACCAGGTCACCGCGGCGGTGCTCCTGGCGTCAACACCTGCTGTCATGGAGCGGGTCGCAGCCGCGGAGCGGAAATACCGCCCGGTCTTTGAGGCCGTCAGCCGGGCGGCGCGAACCGAATATCGCGGTCTCGTCGAGACACCTGGATTTGCCGAATACTTTGCCGCCGTGTCGCCGTTGCCGGAAATCGGTGCGCTGCGCATCGGGTCTCGTCCGGTCCGGCGATCCGCCGGCACGGATCTGGCGGACTTGCGGGCGATTCCGTGGAATTTCTCCTGGGCGCAGACGAGAGTGAACCTGCCCGGCTGGTACGGAATCGGCAGTGGTTTCGCTGCCGTCGGCGATGTGGACGCCCTTCGCGCGGCGTACGCGGAGTGGCCGCTGTTCACCACCATGGTCGACAATGTCGAGATGTCGCTGGCGAAAACGGATCGCGATATCGCTCAACGCCACCTTGCGTTGGGGAATCGGCCGGACATCGCGGACCGCATCCTTGCCGAATACGACCGGAGCGTCGAATGGGTGCTCCGGGTTCTCGGCACCACCCGATTGCTCGAAACCCACCGCGTGCTCGGCCAGGCGGTGCAGTTGCGCAATCCGTACGTCGACGCTCTCTCCCATTTGCAATTGCGGGCGCTCGCCGCCCTGCGCCGCGGAATTCCGGATGAGGCCGAGCGCGATCGTACGCTGCGCCTTCTGCTTTTGAGCATCAACGGTGTAGCGGCCGGCCTGCAGAATACCGGGTGAGCGTGCGGTGACGTCGCTTTCTCCGGCCGGCGGCGAATCCGCTACCGCTGGGGACTTCCGTGTCTCTGACGAGATCCCGCATTTCTCCGACGGCATCGCCTTGGGTTTCTCTGACGAGGCGTCGCGCTTCTCCGCCGAAATAACCGGCGGGCGTTGGGCGGCGTCCGACCCGACGATGTTCCGCATTGTCGCCAAGCCGGTTACCGCGTCCACCAATGACGACGTGGCCGCCGCGGCGCGAACCGGCGAACCGGAAGGCCTGGTCGTCGTCGCTGATTACCAGCGTGCCGGTCGAGGCCGCCGAGGCCGGAGCTGGCAGGCGCCGCCGGGAACGGCGCTCACCTTCTCTGTGCTGCTCCGTCCGGCTCGGCCGCTCGCGCCGCGTTGGCAGATATTTCCGCTGCTCGCCGGGATTGCCGTGGTCGAGGGCATCCGTGACGCGACGGGCATCACGCTCGGGTTGAAATGGCCGAACGACGTGGTGAGCCGGGACGACGCCAAGCTCGGGGGAATTCTTGTCGAGCGGTTGCCGGACGCCGACGATGCGCTCGTTGTTGGTATCGGCCTCAACGTGACGCTCGGACGGGATCAACGGCCCACTCCGACCGCGACGTCGCTTGCCCTGCTCGGAGCCGGGCAGACGTCACGCGGCGTGCTGTTGCGCAACATCCTGACTGCATTGGAGAACTGGTATCGCCGCTGGTGTTCGTGGGCGATGGAGAAACCGGCGACAGGAGGGCCGGGCGGTCCAACGTCGGACGCCGATCCGGCGACCCGGCCTGCCAACCCCGTGACAGGAGAGTCGGGCGGGCCGCGACCAGGTCCCTCCGACCACGTTGACCTCGATCCGGTGCTGAGCGCATACCGGGAGTACTCGGCCACGATCGGCCGACGAGTCCGGGTTGAGCTCGCTGACGGGACGAGGGTGGTTGGTATGGCAACCGGCATCGACCCGGACGGCGCGTTGCTCGTCGATACGGACGACGCTGGGGCTCGCCGGGTGACCGCCGGCGAAGTCGTTCACCTGCGGTGACCGCGCATCGCCCAGTGGCATGCGGCGGCCGGTTTGCGCGGCGTGACAGCATGCAGACATGGCGGTCCGGTTGCTCGCCGGAGAGCATGCTCTGCTGATGACGCGGCCGCACTGGCGGCGGCTGGTTGCGCCGGCGGTAACGCTGATTGTGGTCTGCGCACTCACCGGATTCGCCCTCGGTTCGGTGCCCAGCGGAACGGCCCAAGGTCCGATCCGATGGGCGATTCTCGGTCTCGCTGGCCTATTGGCGGTCTGGCGATGCCTTGTGCCGTATGCGCGGTGGCTTGCCGCGCGGTACGTCGTGACAAGCCACCGGATCGTCGTCCGGGACGGGCTACTGGTACGGCGCGGTACCGACATACCGCTGTCCAGGATCACCGATGTGGGATTTCGGCAAGGACCGGTCGAACGGCTGCTCGGCACCGGCACGCTCATTGTCGAATCCGGCGGTGCGCGCGGCCGCCTGGAATTGCCGGATGTTCCGGAGATCGACACGTTCTGTTCGATCGTGCACGAGCGCCTGGTCGGTTCGGCGATGGAATTCGGACGGGGCGGCGAGCCGGCTTCGGCGACGGAACTCTGACGGCGGCGGAAACCGGCACCCCGACGGACGTCGATCGGCGCGGCGGGGGCAATGGTCGCTAAGCTCGGCTCGTGACCAGTACCCACCGAGCGGCTCAGCCGGCCGGCGATGGTGTGCGGGTGGAGCGACCGGGTCCGCACGTTGTGCAGGTCATTCTCGACCGGCCGCAGGCGTTGAACGCGCTCTCGACGGAATTAGCCATTCAGATCGCCGGCATTCTGGCGGGAATTGCCGGAGAAGAATCGACCCGGGCGGTGGTTATTACGTCCTCGTCGCCGCGCGCGTTCTGCGTCGGGGCGGATCTCAAAGAGCGGGCCGATTTCACCGACGCGCAATTGCTGCAGCAACGACCGGTGATTCGGGATCTGTTCGCTGCGGTACGGCAATTGCCCATGCCGTCGATCGCAGGCGTCGCCGGCTACGCGCTGGGCGGCGGATGTGAGTTGGCCCTGTCGTGCGACGTCATCGTCGCCGACGAGAGCGCGGTTTTCGGCCTGCCGGAAGTCGGTGTGGGTCTTGTGCCCGGCGGCGGCGGTACGCAGTTGCTGCCCCGCCGGATAGGGCTCGGACGCGCCTGCGATCTGCTGTTCACCGGACGGCGGATCGACGCCGGCGAGGCCTTCCGGCTCGGCCTGGTCGATCGGTTGGTTCCGGTCGGGCACGCCGAGCAGGCGGCGCTCGACCTCGCCGAGGCGGTGGCGGCGAATTCGCCGGTTGCGGTGCGGGCGGCCAAGCGGGCAGTCCACGCCGCCTTCGGGGTGGAACTCCCGACCGGACTGGAAATCGAGGACGCTGCCTGGCAGACCGCGGCCACCAGCGCGGACCGCCGGGAAGGAATCGCTGCGTTCGTCGAAAAGAGGAAACCGAGGTGGACGACGTCTTGACCCGGTTGTTGCCGAGCCGGGTGAGCATTCGCGAGGTCGGCCCGCGCGATGGTCTGCAGAGCGAGCCGCCGATTCCAACCGAGGCGAAAATTCAACTGGTGGACGCCTTGTCGGCGACCGGTGTGGGGCGCATCGAGGTGACGAGCTTCGTGCACCCGAAGGCGGTGCCCCAGCTTGCCGATGCGGAACAGGTGTGGGCCGGCATTCAGCGTCGTCCCGGTGTGCGCTACTCGGCGTTGGTGGCCAACCGTCGCGGCGCGGAGCGGGCGCTTGACGCCGGATGTCAGGAACTCGCTGTCGTCGTTTCCGCATCGGAAACACATAACCGCGTGAATGTACGCCGCAGCGTTGAGGAATCCCTCGCCGACATCCGGGAAATCGTGCGGTTCGTCCACGGCAGGGGCGGCCAGTGCCACGTGACGATTTCCACGGCGTGGGGCTGCCCGTACGAAGGAGACATCGACCCTTCCCGGGTGGCCGCCATTGCCCGCCGGGTCTGTGACGACGGTGCTGACGGCCTGAGTCTGGGGGACACCACGGGAATGGCGACCCCCCGGCGGGTGTGGTCGCTGGTCGAAGCGCTGCGGGACGCCGTCGGTGATGTGCCGCTGAATCTGCATTTCCATGACACCCGAGGCACCGGCCTTGCCAATGTGCTGGCTGCGTTGCAGGTTGGGGTCACCGATTTCGACGCCAGCATCGGCGGGCTCGGTGGATGCCCGTACGCGCCGGGAGCGGCCGGAAACATCGCCACCGATGAGCTGGTCGCCATGCTGGACGACATGGGCATTGAGACCGGCGTCGATCTGGCGGCGTTGCTCGCTGCCGCCGAGCGCGCCGAGCAGCTCCTCGGCCGGACGCTGCCGTCGCGGTTGCTGCGGATCGGCCCGCGTACCCGGCTCGTGCCGATCGAAACCGCGTCGTGAATCGCCGTCACCGTCGCAATTCACCGCGACGCGGAGTCCTCGGATGCGACGCGGAGATCTTGGGCGTGACGCGGCGGCCTCGGCGGCAGCCGGAGATGCCGAATTCGGCGGGCCGGCGTCGCATTCAGCGGGTGGCGACGATGACGAGCATGCCGTGCTCGGTGCCGACGTACAGGTAGCCGTCGGTTGCCGCGGCGGGGGTGGCGAACCGGGTCAGGGAGTCGCCGAGAGCGGTCTGCCAGCGGACCGCTCCGGTTGAGGCGTCCAGACCATACAGCGTCCCCGACCGGTCGGTGGAGAGCACCGTGCCTGCCACCACGATCGGTGAACCCGGCGGTGCGGCGCGCCACACCGGCGTCATCGTCGATCCGGAAATCCGCACCGCGTGCACGCCGTTCGTGCATGGCACGTACACGAAGGGGCCGGCGGCGGCCGCCCCGCCGAATGCGGTGCACAGGGGCAGCACGGGGACCGCGCCGCCGACCCCGCCGAGCGCACCGGCTCGCAGGAGGTACGCCTTTCCGTCCTTTCCCGCAACGAAAACCTGCCCACTGGGCAGCAGCAGCGGTCCGGTGGTGCCGAGGTCGAGATCCGCGGCGTTCTCGTCGGCCCAATTCGCCGGCGCGTAGTAGGAGACCACGTGCCCGGCGGTGTCCAATTCGATGACCGAATCACTCATGTCGTACGGCCCGCTCGGGTCGGTCTGCGCGCCATTGCCGACGGCGACGAACAGGTGGGCGCCGTCGTACGCTGCACCCGGCGGCGCCCAGATTCCGGCTTCGCGGCTGCTCGGCACTTGGTAAATGACCGCGCTGCCGCCGGGAGTCGTCGTCGGTACGCCGACGAGATAACCGTGGTACGGCCCGCAGTCGCCGTACAGACCGCCGTACGGAATCCAGACCCGGCCGGCGGCGATGAGCAGGGCCCCGCGCTGCTGCTCCACCTCGGGGTGGGAGCCGGGCGGATCCACCGGACGGGTCCAGGCAAGCCGGCCGGACTCGGCGTCGACGGCAACCAACTCGTGGTGAAAACCGGCGAGGAACGCAACAGCGAAAACCAGCCCGGTGGCCGGGTCATACACCGGCGTGCCCGTGATGCCGCTTGGATCGATGTTTCCGCACGGCAGCGCACTGCCGTCGACCGGCGTGCCGATGTGCCGGGACCACGCGATCTGGCCGTCATCGCGAATGCCGTACAGCGTGTTGTTCTCGGTGGCGACGACGACGAGATCGCCTTGACCGTCCCGCACGACAATCGGGCTGCCGTAAACCGCGCCGTCCAGCTGGGCCCGGGCGATAACCCGCAGTTGACTGATCGCCGGGGCGTTCGGCAGCACCCCGCTGCGGAGGGTGTCGTGGTGGTACGTCGGCCAGATCGCCACGGGGTAGCCGGACGACGACGTGCCGGATGGCGCGGACGCCGTCGCCGTCGACGATGTGGATGCGGTCGGTGCGGCGGACGCTGACGCTGAGGCGGATCCCGCGGTTGAACCTGATGCGGAACCCTGCGCCGAGGGCGACCCCGACGCGGAACCCGACGAGCTGACGGTCGCGGAACCCGACGGCGCGCCAGGCGAGGACGAACCGTGGCTGGCCGGGTGGCCGCCGGTGCATGCAGCGGCGGCCAGCAACGGAAGCAGCGCGGCCGCAGCGAGCCGCGGCCGGAAAGTGATCGGCGTCACCCCTTCAGTCTGCCCGCTGGTGCGCCGTACGCCCGGCATCCGGCGCGCAGCCGCGCCGGCCTTTCCAACAGCCTGCGGCGCGAGGCTGCTGCGATAGCCTTCGGCCATGTCGGAGAGCGGTCCCGTCGACCCGCGCGATGTCCGGGAGCGGGTGCTCCGCGGCGGCCCGGCGAAGTATCACGAGGCGAACGCGGCACGCGGCAAGCTCTTTGTGCGCGACCGGATCCGGTACCTGGTCGATCCGGATTCGTTCGTGGAGGACGGCCTCTTCGCCAATGCGCTGGCGGCCGACCTGCCGGCCGACGCGGTCGTCACCGGGACGGCGACGATTGACGGCCGCCCGGTTGCGTTGATGGCCAACGACTCCACGGTCAAAGCCGGCTCGTGGGGGGCCCGGACCGTCGAGAAAATCATTCGCATCATCGAGTACGCCGTGCGATGCGGGCTGCCGCTGGTCTATCTCGTGGATTCGGCCGGCGCGCGAATTCCCGATCAGGTCGCGATGTTTCCCGGCCGGCGAGGCGCGGGACACATTTTCTATTCGCAAGTGCGCGCGAGCGGGGCGGTGCCGCAGGTCTGTGCGTTGTTCGGGCCGAGCGCAGCCGGCGGCGCGTACATTCCCGCTTTCTGTGATCTGGTCGTGATGGTCGAGGGAAACGCCTCGATGTACCTCGGCTCGGACCGCATGGTGGAGATGGTCACCGGAGAGAAGACCAGCCTCGAGGAAATGGGCGGGGCGCGGATGCACTGCGCGGAGTCCGGCGTCGGACACCTTCTGGTCGGTGACGAATATGCGGCGCTCGACGCCGTCCGGCGTTATTTGTCATACCTGCCGTCGAATTGGCGGGAAGAGCCGCCGTCTGCGCCGCCGCGTGACCCTGAACCGGTCGATCTCGGCGCACTCGTACCGGCGAACGAGCGCGTCGCCTTCGACATGAAGGCGTTCATCCGCGGCCTGGTCGACGCCGGCTCTTTCTTCGAAATTCATCCGCTCTGGGCCCGGGAAATCGTCGTCGGTTTCGCACGGCTCGCCGGTCAGGTGATCGGTGTCGTCGCAAACAATCCGCTGCACAAGGGCGGCGTTCTCTTTGTGGACTCTGCTGACAAGGCGACCCGGTTCATCAACCTCTGCGATGCATTCAACGTACCGTTGCTCTTCCTTGCCGACGTGCCGGGTTTCATGGTCGGCACCGCCGTGGAGAAGCAGGGAATCATCCGGCACGGCGCGAAAATGCTGACGGCGGTCGCCGAAGCGACCGTGCCGAAATTCTGTGTCGTCGTCCGCAAAGCGTACGGCGCCGGGCTGTACGCCATGGCCGGACCCGGCTTCGCACCCGACGCGACGTTGGCTTTGCCTACGGCAAAAATCGCGGTGATGGGCGCGGAGGCGGCGGTGAACGCTGTCCATGCCCGGCGGCTCGCGGCCATCGCGGACGAGGCCGAGCGGGCGCGGGTGGCGGCACAACTTCGCGCCGACTATGCCGCGGATATTGACATCGTCCGGCTCGCATCCGAGTTGGTCGTCGACGACATCGTGGAGCCGGCGGCATTACGAATGCAGCTCATCGAGCGGCTGGCCCGCACCCGCGGCAAGAATCGAGCGTTTGCCGACCGCCGGCACGGCGTCGCCCCGGTGTAGCCGAGTGCGGTACCGACCGCAGGTGGCACTCCCGGTTGGTGACGTGATGTCTCGGTGCAGCCGGGTGCGGCGTGCACCGCGCCGCGTGCACCTGCTCAGACGACGGCCGCACCCGCGGCCTGCTCGGACCGTTCCGGTTCGTCGAGCGCGAGGAACACCCAGCGTCGATACGACCAGAACCGGAAGAGTGTGCCGAGCACCAGGCCGATTCCGTTCGCCGAGATGTTGTCGGCGAGTTTGCTGTGAAAACCGAGCCCGTAATGCGAAATAGCCAGGCAGGCTTCGGCGATCGCTAAACCGATCCCGTTGAACACGAAGAACAACACGTACTCGCGCCGGATCCCGGTGCGGGCCCGATGCCGCCACGTCCAATGGCGGTTGGCGAAGTACGCGAACGTTGCCGCCGCCGCCGTCGAGATTGCCTTGGCCGTGATGACCTTGTTGTGCAACGGACCGCCGTCGCCCCGGAGCACATTGAACAAGCCGACGTCCACGACGAAGGCGAGCAGCCCGACGACGCCGAATTTGGCCACTTCATGGACGAGCTGCGCGAAACGACGGTAGAGGGCGGGGATGACGTTCACAGCACCACCTTGGCAATCGGCATTGTCGATGTGCCTACCGATCGTGGTCGCCGACACCGCGCCGTCGACTCGCTGACGCCCAGAGTATCGGCATCCGGTGCGACGATGTGAGCGGGGACGGCGATCCCGGCCCGCCGACGATCGGAAAGGGGCATACCATGCGCTCCTCGCGATACGACTACTTCTTGGACGACCACTACGCCGCGCTGCGTTCCCTTGTCGAAGAATTCGCCCATGATGAAGTGGCGCCGAAGGCGGCGGCGCTTGATGCGGCCGAGGAGTTCCCGTACGAGCTCGTCGCTCAGATGGCCCGGCTTGGCCTCTTCGGCCTCCCGTTCCCGGAGGAGTACGGCGGGTCCGGCGGTGATTACTTCGCGCTCTGTCTTGCCGTCGAGGAGCTGGCCCGCGTTGATTCGTCGCTTGCCATCACCCTCGAAGCTGCAGTGAGCCTCGGTGCCATGCCGATCTACCGCTTCGGCACGGAGGAGCAGCGCCGTCGCTGGCTGCCGCCGTTGGCGCGCGGCGAACGGCTCGGTGCGTTCGGGCTCACCGAACCGGGCGGGGGAAGCGACGCGGGTGCGACCGCGACCCGGGCGGTTCCGGACGGCGACGGGTGGCGGATTCGCGGCACGAAAGCGTTCATCACCAACGCCGGCACAGAGATAACCAGTGTGATCACTGTGACCGCGATCACCGGGCAGCGGGATGGGGAGAAAGAAATCTCCTCGTTCATCGTTCCGGTGCCGAGTTCCGGCCTGACCGTGAGCCCGCCGTACTCCAAGGTGGGGTGGCACGCCTCCGACACCCGGCAGGTGTTCTTGGACGACGTCTACGTCCCGGCCGATCATCTGCTTGGCGACCGGGGCCGCGGTTATGCGAACTTCCTCGCCATCCTCGACGAGGGCCGGATCGCCATCGCCGCGTTGGCTGTCGGTCTTGCCCAGGGATGCCTCGACGAGGCACTCCGGTACGCCGGCGAACGACACGCGTTCGGCCGGCCGATCGGCGCGTTCCAAGCGATCCAGTTCAAACTCGCCGACATGGCGGCCCGGGTGCATACCGCCCGCCTTGCCTACTACGACGCGGCACGCCGCATGCTCGCGGGAAAACCGTTCAAAGACCAGGCGGCGATCGCCAAGCTGTACGCCTCGGACGTCGCGGTGTGCAACGCCCGGGACGCCACCCAGATCTTCGGGGGTGCGGGATTCATCAACGAAACGCCGGTCGCCCGGTTCTGGCGGGACGCAAAGATTCTCGAAATCGGTGAGGGTACCAGCGAGGTGCAGCGCATGGTGATCGCGCGTGGCCTCGGCCTGCCCACGTAGTCGTGGCGTCCTGAGGTACGAGATCGCCGTGTCGGACCGCTAGGCTGCGGTTCGTGTCCGCGCCCCCGCTCGCCGCGCCGCAACTACCGCCGGGTGTGCCGGTCGTCGGGATGGTCGGAGCCGGTCAACTGGCGCGCATGACCCAGCAGGCGGCGATCGCCCTTGGGGTTCACCTGCGGGTGCTCGCCGTCGGTGCCGCCGACTGCGCCGCCGGTGTCTGTTCCGACGTCCGGCTGGGCGGCCCCCGTGACCTCGCGGCTGTGCAGGACTTCGCCCGTGGGGTCGACGTCCTCACCTTCGACCACGAACACGTCCCGGCGGCTCTGGTCGCCGATCTTGAGCGCGGCGGCGTCGTCGCCCGGCCGGGCTCACACGCGTTGCCCTACGTGCAGGACAAACTCCAGATGCGCCAGCGGCTCGCGGCGAGTGGTTTTCCCGTGCCGCACTGGGCAGTTCCCCGTCCGGGCCATGAACTGGAGGATCTCCGTGCCTTCGCGGCGGACCATCACTGGCCCGTAGTCGTCAAGGCCGTCTCGGGGGGGTACGACGGCCGTGGTGTCTGGGTGGTCGAGGACGAGACGGCCGCGGCCCGGCTGGTCGACGCTCTTGCCGACCTGCGCTGGTTCGTCGAAACGCACGTCGCGTTCCGCCGGGAGGTGGCGGTTCAAGTCGCGCGGTCCGCGACCGGGGAAATCCGCGCCTGGCCGCTCGTGCAGACCGTGCAGGAGAACGGCATATGCACGTTGGTGATTGCACCGGCGCCGCAGACGGATCCGGAACACGCGGCGCACGCGCGGACGTTGGCCGAGAATATTGCGAAGGAATTGGATGTCGTCGGTCTGCTCGCGGTGGAAATGTTCGACACCGGCGGTGATGAACCGTTCGTCGTCAACGAATTGGCGATGCGTCCGCATAACAGCGGCCACTGGACGATGGACGGTTCGGTGACCTCCCAATTCGAGCAGCACCTGCGGGCTGTTCTCGGCTGGCCGCTCGGCGACACCTCGCTGCGCGCTCCGGTGACGGTGATGGCGAATCTGCTCGGCGGCAGCGGCGTCGAGGCGGCTGCGGTGCATTCCCGCATCCCGGCGGCGCTCGCGGATCCGGGCGTGCGCCTGCACCTGTACAACAAGCAGGTCAAGCCCGGCCGGAAAATCGGTCACGTCAACGTGTGTGACGCCGAGGTGGACGCCGCGGTGCAGCGGGCTGGGACGGCGGTCCGCATTCTGCGCGGGGAGGATGGGTCGCGATGACCGCGTTCGGGCCGACCGACGCGCTGGTCGGCGTCATCATGGGCAGCGACAGCGACTGGGCGACGATGCAGCACGCGGCCGGCGCGCTCCGCGAATTCGACGTGCCGCACGAGGTACACGTGGTCTCCGCCCACCGGACGCCGCAGCGCATGCTCGACTATGCCGAAACCGCTGCGGACCGCGGACTGCGCGTCATCATCGCCGGCGCGGGTGGGGCGGCCCATCTGCCCGGCATGGTCGCCTCGGCGACCCTCCTGCCGGTGATTGGTGTTCCCGTGCCGCTCGCTTACCTAGACGGCCTGGATTCCTTGCTGTCGATCGTTCAGATGCCGGCAGGCGTCCCGGTGGCCACCGTCGGCGTCGGTGCGGCCCGGAACGCCGGGCTCCTCGCCGTCCGGATTCTTGCCGCCACCGACGACGCGCTCCGCGCGCGGTACCGCGAATTCCAACGGACGCTGGCCGAGCAGGTGGTCGCGAAAGACCACGCCTTGGGACGCCGCGTCGCCGGTGATGTCGCCGAGGTGTGACCGTCAGGGCCGTCCGAGAGCCCGGTAGGTCCAACCGGCAGCCCGCCATCGCTCGGGATCCAGCGCATTGCGGCCGTCGACGATGCGACGGCGACGCACGACGGCGCCGAGTGCCACTGGGTCAAGGTCGCGGAATTCCCGCCACTCGGTGAGGTGGAGCACGACGTCTGCTCCCTCGCAGGCCGCGAACGCCGAATCGGCGTAGCTCAATTCGGGGTAGCGGACCGCCGCGTTCGGCATTGCCTCCGGGTCATACACCGTGACGGCGGCACCGGCGCGGCGGATCGTGTCTGCGACCTCCAGGGCGGGCGAATCGCGGATGTCATCGCTGTTCGGTTTGAAAGCCGCGCCGAGGACGCCGACCCGCTTCCCATCGAATGCGCCGTCGCACTGCTCTTTCGCCAGCTCGACCATCCGGTGCCGGCGGCGGAGGTTGATGGCGTCGACATCGCGGAGGAACGCCACCGCGTCACCGGCGCCTAATTCCTCAGCCCACGCGATGAAAGCGCGGATGTCCTTCGGGAGGCAGCCGCCGCCGAAACCGAGTCCGGCCTGCAGGAACCGCCCGCCGATCCGTGGATCCAGCGCGAGTGCTTCGGCGAGGCGGACAACGTCTGCTCCGGTGGCCTCGCATATTTCCGCCATCGCATTGATAAAGGAAATCTTCGTGGCCAGGAAGGAATTTGCTGCCACCTTGACAAGTTCGGCGGTGGCGAAATCAGCGACCAGGAAAGGCACTCCGGCGCTGATGAGGGGGGCGTAGACGGACCGCAATGCCTGCTCGGCCCGGCTGGATCGCACGCCGACGACGATGCGGTCGGGATGAAGGGTGTCTGCGACGGCGAAACCTTCCCGCAGGAACTCCGGATTCCAGGCAAGCTCGACCGCCGTCCCGGCGGGCGCGGACGCCGTGAGCCGCTCCGCGAGTCTGGCCGCCGTCCCGGCCGGTACAGTGGATTTTCCGACGACGAGGCATGGACGGCGGAGCAGCGGGGCAAGGTTGTCGACGGCGTCGAAGAGATAGCGGAGATCCGCGGCGTACCCGTCCGGCCGCTGCGGCGTCCCGACGCAGAGGAAATGAATGTCGCCGGCCTCTGCGATTTCCTGGATATCGGTGGTGAAGCTTAGACGTCCAGCGGCGACGTGACGCGCCAGCAACTCCGGCAGCTCCGGCTCGTAAAACGGAACTTTTCCCGCCTGCAGTGCGGCAATCTTTGCTTCGTCCACGTCGAAACCGATGACGTCGTATCCCAATTCGGCCATGCAGGCCGCATGGGTGGCGCCCAAATATCCCGTCCCGACGACAGTCAGTCGCGGCGTCACGCAGATTCCTCCCCGCAGGTGCGATCGCCGATGGTCCCTCGATCCTAGCGCGCGCCGCGCTGCTGCGTCCAAACATGCGCCGTAGCATCGAACCGTCGGAGGTGGCCATGGACCCGGGGAGCGGACCGTTTCTCCTGCCTGCCGAGTACGCGGCGGTCCGGGACGCCGTCCGGCGGCTTGCCGAGGAGCGAATCGCGCCGCGCGCTGCGGAGATCGACCGTACCGGGGAATTCCCCTGGGACGTCCATGACGTGTTGGCCCGTTCCGGTTTCCATGCGCCGCGCATCCCCGAGCAGTACGGCGGAAGCGGAGCGGACGCGTTGGCGACCGCCGTCATCATCGAGGAAATCGCGCGGGTCTGTGCGGCGTCCTCGCTGATTCCCGCGGTCAACACGCTCGGCACCCTGCCGTTGCTGCTCGCCGGGGCGCATGAGCTCTGCGCACGTTATTTGCCGCTCGTCGCCAAGGGCGACGCCATGTTCTCGTATGCGCTGAGCGAGCCGGAGGCGGGAAGCGATGCCGCCGCGATGACGACGCGGGCGGTGCGTGACGGTGAGTGGTGGGTGCTTGACGGCGTCAAACGGTGGATCAGCAACGCCGGGGAATCCCGTTTCTACACCGTCTTCGCGGTCACCGATCCCGACGCTGGAACCCACGGCATCTCGGCCTTTGTCGTGGAAGCGGACGATCCGGGGCTCTCGTTTGGCCCTAAGGAGCGCAAGCTCGGCATCCGTGGTTCGCCGACCCGGGAGATGTCCTTCGCCGGCTGTCGTATCCCCGAGTGGCGGATCATCGGTGCGCCGGGGGACGGTTTCTCCCTTGCGATGCGCACGCTCGACCACACCCGGGTGACCATTGCCGCGCAGGCCGTCGGCATCGCGCAAGGGGCGTTGGATGCAGCCGTCGGCTATACGAGCCGCCGGGAGCAGTTCGGTCAGCCGGTCGCGGAATTCCAAGGCGTGCGGTTCACCCTTGCCGACATGGCCATGCGTATTGAGGCGGCGCGGGCGCTCACCTATGTTGCCGCGGCTCACTCCGAACGGGGAAACGGCGACCTCGGATATTTCGGCGCCGCGGCGAAATGTTTTGCCTCCGACGTCGCGATGGCCGTCACGACGGACGCCGTCCAACTCTTCGGCGGCTACGGCTATACCCAGGACTACCCGGTCGAACGGATGATGCGGGACGCGAAAATCACCCAGATTTACGAGGGGACCAATCAGATCCAGCGGGTTGTGATCGGTCGTGAGGTGCTCCGCCGGGCCGCCTCGGGGTCCAGCGGTCCCGTGCGATGATCGGGTCATGACGGAGCTGCGCGGCGTCCCGGTCAGCGCGTCCCGGCTCAGCCTGAGCCGGATCGCGACCGTACTCGACGCGAACCTGTACGGCATTGTCCACGGCGGAACGGTCATGCGGATGATCGACGAAACCGCCGGGGCGGTTGCGTCGCGGCACTGCGGCGGCCGGGCGGTCACCGTGGCGGTGGACGAGATGGTCTTCCTCGTGCCCGTGCATATCGGCGACATCATCACCTGCCAGGCGCAGGTGAACTGGACCGGCCGAACCTCTTGTGAGATCGGGGTGCGGGTGACGGCTCAGCCGTGGGACCGCGCGGACGAGGAGCCGCGGCACGTGGCCTCCGCCTACCTGGTGTTCGTGGCAATCGACGAGAACGAGCGGCCCCGGGCGATTCCACCGGTCATCCCGGAGACCGAAGACGATCACCGGCGCTTTCATGAAGCCGAGATTCGCCGGGGCACCCGGTTGGCCCGCCGGGAGGCGATCCTGCGCTCGCGGGAACGCGCCCGCCCTCGCTGACGCGTCAGCCTTGCACGCACTGGGTGTCGGCGGCGTTGGTCGTCGGCACGCCGAGCGGCCCGAGCGACGGCGTAGCGGACGGGGAGCCGGGTGACGCGGACAGCGCAGGGGACGGGGTCGGCGAGCTGGCGGCGAGCCCGGCCCAGTCCGTTCCGATGGTCAGCACGAGGACATTGCTTGCGCTGGTGTCGAGGGTCTCCTGCGGGGTGACGGCAAGAGCCCCGGCGAGGGTCTTCATCGAATCCGTCCGGCTGGCGGGGTACGAAATTGTTGTCTTCGCCACTGGGATCGAGCTGGCGTTGCCGACACCGGCGATGCGGAACCCTTCGGCGGCGAGCTGGTCGGCCACTTGGCGGGCCAGGCCGTTGGTCGCCGTCCCGTTCAGAACTTCGACCGTCACCTCGGACGGCGGCACGGTGATTGTCGCGACGTTGTGGCCGCCGGACGGTGTTGCGTTGAGCGGCTGGTCATCGCGGATGTAACGGAAGAGCAGGTCCGCTTCGTCGGTACTCCAGTACAGGTGGTAGTACCACTTGTCTCCCTTCGGTGCCGGATATGTCGGCACCGTCGCGAACACGATGTTCTGGGTGTTGATGTGGCGGTAGCGCATCGCAAGGTTGATGAGCTGGGAGCTGCTCATGTCCGTGGTGATGGAGCCGGCGACGGCTGAGTAGAACTCGTACATGTGAACGGGATCGAAGAAATTCGACGTACTCAGCGCTTTGCGCACCATCGCGGCCATGAATTGCTGCTGCCGCTGGATCCGGTGCAGGTCATCCCCGCCGGTCAGACCGTACCGGGCCCGGACGAAGGCCAGCGCTTGCTGTCCTTTCAGCAGCACGGGCCCGGCGGGCAGGTTCAGGCCGGTGTGCGCGTCGTGAATCGGTGAGCATATCGTCAACGGCACGCCGCCGAGGGCATTGGACATTTTGATGACGCCCTCGAAATCAATCTCCAAATAGTGGTCGATGTAGATGCCGGTGAGCGTTTCGAGCGTCTTGACCGAGCAGGCCGGTCCGCCGAGCTGGATCGCTTCATTGAAGAGCGCCTGCACGGGCTTGGTATAGAGCGGATTTCCCGCGGAGTCGCTCAGCGGTTGGCCGTTGGCATCGACCCGGCGGCAGGACGGAATATTCACCACCGAGTCACGTGGGATGCTCACCAACGTGACATGTTTGCCGTCGGCTGACAGGTGCACGAGGATCGCGGTGTCGGAGAGGGTTTCCGTCTGCGCCGGGCCGGTGGTCGGTTGGAAGCTGGAGTTCTCACCCAGCCGGCTGTCGACACCCAGGACGAGGATGTTCTCCGGGCTGCCGCCGCTCGCCGGCGGTGGGGCTTTGCTGGGCCGAGCGGTTGCGCCGATCACGGTGTCGAGGCTGGGCTGATGCCGCACCTTGCTCAGGATGTTGTGGATACCGGCCGCGGCGACGGCGCCGGCGAGGACGACGAGCGCCAGGAAACCGACGAGGACCCGTCCCGCGATCCGCCGGCGTCGCATCGACCGCTGGTACGCGGCCTCCTCGCCCAACGGATCCAGAAGGGAGCGAGGAGAGGCGGGACGCTTCATTCAGCTCCTTCGGCAGGCAGGCCGGTCCGACACTGCCAGGGACGAAGCACCGGGCCCTGAGGTTGTCCGCCGGACCGTCATCAGCGGCCGTCCAGCGACACCGATGGACGGAACGCGCAAGGCTCGCGGCTGGTTCCCCGGCGGGCGGTGCTGGTTCCCCGGCGGGCGCTGCCTGCTGGTGTCCACCAGCTCACGCGGTGCAGGACGCCGTTGCCGCTGTTGTCGCCGATCCGGTCAGGCCTCCGCCGGTCGATCCTGCGGCTCCAGAGCCGCCGGAGCCTCGGTTCGGCGTCCCGGTGGTGCTTGGGCTCGACGAAGTGGCGAGGCCATGGTAATCAGACCCAAGGAGGAGATCGATTTCCCCGGAGAGTTGGTCATTCGGTCGCAACACGGCGCCGGGAATCACCGCCGCGAGGGTATGCGCCGCTGCAGCCTCAGCGGGCGGGTATTCGATCACCGTTGTTGTTGCGCCGGAGCCCCGGTTGGCCGGCGTGCCAATGACGTCGAATCCCGCTTGGGCGAGTTCCGCCGACGCCCGGGCGGCGAGGCCATTGATTCCCGCTGCGTTGAAGACCCGGACGTGCACCTGACTGCGCGGCAGCGTGCTCGGCTGGGCGGAGGGGGAGAGCACGGATTGGTCGGCGGCGAGAGCGGCGAAGAGCTGCTGGGCCTTGGCGGTGTCGACGATGTCGACGGATTCGCCATTCCGGGTGCCGAACCCGGCAATGGGCATCGTGGTGAGGACGACGTTCCCGGTGCTCAAACCACGGAGACTGACGGCCAGTTTCTCCATGTCCGCGGTGCTCATCCCCGCGTCGACGGTCACCGATTTCGTGAACGCGTCGAGGAACGCGTTGAGTTTCAGCGGATTGGTGAGCGTGCCGGCGCTCTCCACCTTGCGCATCATCGCGGCGAGGAATTGCTGCTGCCGTTTGATCCGGTCCAAGTCGCCGAGCGGCAGCCCATACCGCTGCCGGACAAAGGCCAATGCCTGTGCGCCGTTCAGATGGTGCCATCCTGCGCTGAGATTGATCCCGGTGTTCACATCATGCGCGGGGCGGCTCAGACACACATCAACGCCGCCGAGCGCATCGACCATGCGCTGGAATCCGGCGAAGTCGATTTCCACGTAGTGGTCGATGTGCAGCCCGGTGAGTTCCTGCACTGTCTTGACGAGCAGGGCGGCGCCGCCAAGGGCGAATGCGGCGTTGAGTTTGTCTTGATGGGCGGGGTGCAGGACGCCGTTGGCGTCGGTGTACGCCGGGATGGTGACCCAGGAGTCCCGCGGAAGCGACACCAGGGTCGCCCTGCCGTGCCCCTTGGCCAGGTGCGCGAGGATGACGGTGTCGGAGCGTTGCCCGAGCACCTGCGTCTGGCCCTTCGGTGCTTGGGCGAATTGGTCACCCGCCCCGGTGCGGGTGTCCGACCCGACGAGGAGGACGTTCTCCGCCCCACCGGTCGCCTTCGTTCCACCAGGTGTGATCACACCCGTCGCCCGGTTGAGGTTTCCGTTGTAGTGCACGTAGCGGCCGTAGAGGAGACCGCTGGTCAGGAGAATCCCGACGGCGACGACGGCGGCGAACCGCCGGAGGCCTCGCCGCTCGGTTCCCGGTGCGGGACCGCGCGGATCGAGCTCCGGCGGTAATGTCAGGGGCGGCGTGGTCACTTTGCTGAGAGTAGCGGTTCGCGGTCCGGGGACGGGGTATTCGACGGGGACGGGGTATTCGATGGTCGCCTGCATGGTGATTGGGTAGCGTGGGCCGACATGAAGGCACTCGTGCTCTCCGGGGGAGCGGGCACCCGGCTCCGTCCGATCACCCACACCTCCGCCAAGCAACTCGTCCCGGTGGCGAACAAGCCGGTGTTGTTCTACGGCCTGGAGGCGATCCGGGACGCCGGGATCACCGACGTCGGCATCATCGTCGGCGACACGCGCGCCGAGATCGAGGCCGCGGTGGGCGACGGCTCAGCGCTGGGCATCAAGGCGACGTACATCCATCAGGAGGCGCCGCTCGGCCTCGCCCACTGTGTGCTGATTGCGCGGGATTTTCTCGGCGATGACGACTTCGTCATGTACCTCGGGGACAACTTCATCATCGGCGGCATTACCGATCTCGTTCAGGAATTCGTCCGGTGCGGCGCGGATGCGCAAATTCTGCTCACCAAGGTGGACAACCCTCAACAATTCGGGATTGCCGAGCTTGACGAGGAGGGGCGCGTCGTCCGCCTGGTGGAGAAACCGGCCCAGCCTCGCAGCGACCTCGCTTTGGTCGGCGTCTACATGTTCAAACCGGCGATTCACCAGGCGGTGCGTGCGATCCGCCCGAGCGCCCGGGGTGAATTAGAAATCACTGATGCCATCCAGTGGCTGGTCGACAACGGGTACAACGTTCGGTCCCACTTTGTCAACGGTTACTGGAAAGACACCGGGCGGCTCGAGGACATGCTGGAGTGCAATCGGAAAGTGCTCGAGACGATCGAGCCGGCCTGCCGCGGGCGGGTCGACGCCGAGAGCCGCATCATCGGACGGGTGGTGATTGAGGACGGCGCTGTCATCGAGCGGTCCACGGTTCGCGGCCCGGCGATTATCGGCAAGGGCACGAAAATCATCGAGAGTTACGTCGGACCCTTCACGTCGATTTACCACGACTGCGTCATCGAGCGCACCGAGATCGAACACTCCATCATCTTGGAAGCCACGAAGATCATCGGAGTGAGCCGCATCGAGGACTCGTTGATCGGCAAAGAAGTGGAGGTGGCGCCGTCCACCGCGCTGCCTCGGGCGCACCGGCTCATGCTCGGCGATCACAGTAAGGTCTCGATCGCGTACTGACGTACCGTCCCGCCGGGCAATGCCGTACTGACGCACCACCGCCGGGCGTAAGGCACCCTCCCGCCCGAACAGGGCTCCCGCACCGCCGCCCGGCGTCCGGCGCCGCTCGCGGCCGGGTCCGTCGTCCTGCGCCGCCGGGCATCCGGCCCGGCTCGCGGCCGACTGACCGCCGGAACCTTCCCGGGTCATCAGGCGTCCATACTCCGGACCCTTGATCAACCACTGACGCTACGGTGCATGGCGACGGTCACCAAGGGGGAGCGGCGTGCAAGGCCTCGTGTCGCAGGTGCCCTCACCGCCGTCGGGCGCACGGTCGCCGCGGCGGCGCGAGGCGTTGGCTGCGTCACTCTTCCCACCGGCGCCGGCGGCTCGGGGCGCCCGGTCGGTCGCCGTCGTCGGCTATCTGGCCGCCGCGGTGGTCGGCTTCTTCGTCGATCTGCGGTGGGCGGGCGCCCAGCGCACCGGCTGGCTGTGGGCCGAGGACGGCGCGGTTTTCCTGCGGGACGCCCTCCGCGGCCCGATCTGGCACACCCTCGCGCATCCCTACGCGGGGTACATGCACCTGGTACCGCGGCTTGTCGCCGCGACGGTATCGGCATTCCCGGTTCAACAGGCGGCTCGGCTGACCGCCGCGGCAGCGGCGCTGCTCCGGGTTGGGGTGGCGCTCTTCGTGTTCCGGGCGAGCAGCGGGCACCTCCGATCGCCGATCGTCCGGTTCTTCCTCGCCGCACTCGTCGTCGTCCTCCCGGCGGCTGGATTCGAGGCGCTCGACAATCTGGCGAACATTCATTGGTTCTTGACCTTCGCGGCCTTCTGGGCGATTCTCTGGCAACCAGCCCGCTGGTGGGAGTCGGCGCTGGCCGGGGTGGTGGTCCTCACGGCGGCGCTGACCAACCCGCTCTCGGCCGTGTTCCTCCCGCTGGTCGTGCTGCGAGCGTTCACCGGTCGCGGCTGGCGCGACCAGGTGGTGCCCGGCTGCTACCTCATCGGCGTCGTCGGCCAGCTTCTGGTCGCGGCGACCACCCATCGTCCGGCCCACCAGTCCTTCGGCGTGCTCGACGGGCTCGAGTTCTTCGCCAACCGTGTGATCCTCGGGACGCTTGCCGGCTACCGGGCAACGGTATGGGCGTGGCAGATCGCCGGCTGGGGTGCGGTCGGGGTGGCGGGGGTGGTCGTAATCGGAATCGTGCTCGCGGCGCTCCGGACGCCAGGTCCGCGCCGCTGGCTCGCGGTCTCGGCCCTGGCAGCGACCGTGGTCGCCTTCGCCGTGATGTTCGCCGAGCCTGCGGTGACCCCGGGCACGCGGTTTCAGCTGGCCGGGTTGCAGCTCTCCCGCTACCAGGTACTGCCGTCGCTGCTGCTCTTCAGCGCGATCGCGGCGGGTCTGGACGCGCTGCGCCGGTGGTCGGCTGTCGGCGTCCGGGCCGGGCTCTTCGTGCTCGTCGCGGTCACCGTGCTGCTCGACCTACCGGCGACGCACCGGGTCTGGGTAGCGCGCGAAGGGCGCATTCTACCGTGGCGGAGCGAGGTCGTCGTCGCGGGGGTGCAGTGCCAGGTCCGCGGCGCAACGACGGCGTACCTGAACGAACTGCCCGCTGGCTGGCACGTGCCGGTGCCCTGCGGCGTCCTGGAGGCGTCCTTGCGAGAATCGAAGAGCGGCGGCTGACGCCGTGGTCTCACGTGATCCCGGCAGTTGACGAAGGTAAGGGACGGCGTCCATGCGTGTTTTCGTGACCGGGGGAGCCGGTTTCATCGGTTCGCATTACGTGCGGACCATGCTCTCCGGCGGGTACGCCGGTTACGAGGACGCTGAAGTGACGGTCTACGACAAGCTCACCTACGCGGGAAATCTGGCCAATCTCGCTCCGGTGGCCGACAGTCCCCGGTACCGCTTCATCCAAGGCGACATCTGTGACGGCCGGCTCCTTGCCGAGGTCTTGCCGGGCCACGACCTCGTGGTGAATTTCGCCGCCGAATCGCACGTCGACCGGTCGATTTACGGCGCCGCGGAATTCGTCGTCACCAACGTGCTCGGCGCCCAGACCCTCTTCGAGGCCTGCGTCCAGGCGGGGATTCCCCGCGTCGTGCACGTCTCCACCGACGAGGTGTACGGCTCGATCCTCGAGGGGTCATGGACCGAAGACCACATTCTGGAACCGAATTCGCCCTATTCGGCCAGCAAGGCGGGCGCTGACCTGCTCGCCCGCGCGTACGCGGGGACGTACGGGTTGAATATCTCGGTGACCCGCTGCACGAACAACTACGGTCCGTATCAATTTCCGGAGAAAGTCATTCCGCTCTTCATCACGAATCTCATCGACGGCAAGAAGGTTCCGCTGTACGGCGACGGGCTCAACGTGCGCGACTGGCTGCATGTCGACGACCACTGCCGCGGCATCCAAATCGTTGCGGAGAAAGGCCGGCCCGGCGAGTACTACAACATCGGCGGCGGACTGGAATTGACGAACCGGGAGCTGACCCAGAAGCTGCTCGACGCGTGCGGGGCGACCTGGGACTCGGTGGAATTCGTCGAAGACCGCAAGAATCACGACCGGCGGTATTCGCTGGACGACACCAAGATCCGTGCTCTGGGGTATGAACCGCGGGTGAGCTTCGACGAAGGGCTCGCCCAGACCATCCGCTGGTATCACGAGAACGAATGGTGGTGGCGGCCGCTCAAGGAGAAGGCGGCGCTGCCGCGATGACGCGTTGGCTGGTCACCGGCGCCGGCGGTCAACTGGGCAGTGATCTCGTCGATCTGCTCCAGCGTTCCGGGGCGGAGGTCGTCGGTCTGGCCCGCGCCGAGCTGGACATCACCGACGCCGACGCCGTGCTCGCCGCGTGCGAGCGGTTCCACCCGGACGTCGTCATCAACGCCGCCGCCTACACCGCGGTGGACGCCGCTGAATCCGATCCCGCCACGGCCTTTGCCGTGAACGCCGAGGGTGCCGGTCACGTCGCCGCCGCGACGGCCAAGCTGGGTGCCCGGCTCGTGCACGTCTCCACCGACTACGTCTTCGCCGGGGACGCGACCTCGCCGTACGACGAGGAGGCGCCGGTTGCGCCGCGGAGCGTGTACGGCCGGAGCAAGGCGGCGGGCGAGCGTGCCGTCCTGGAGGCGCATCCAGGCGCTTACGTCGTGCGGACCGCCTGGGTGTACGGAGCAGTGGGGCAGAACTTCGTCAAGACCATGGCCCGGCTGGAGCGGGAGAAGGAGACCGTCACTGTCGTCGATGATCAACGCGGTTCGCCGACCTGGTCCCGGGACCTTGCTGATGCGCTGATCACTCTGGCCCGGTCGGATGCGCCGCCCGGGGTGTACCACTGCACGAACGCCGGCGAGACGACCTGGTTCGGCTTCGCTCGAGCGATCTTTGAGGAGCTTGGCGCCGACCCGACCCGCGTCCGGCCGACCACGACCGCGGCGTTTCCGCGGCCGGCGCCGCGTCCCGCCTACTCCGTCCTGGGGCACCGCCGGTGGCAGCAGGCCGGCTTGCCGGCGATGCGGCCGTGGCGGGACGCACTCCGCGCGGCGTTCGCCTTCTGCGGCCCGGCGTTGCGCGGTGATCCGACCGGGGCCTAGCGGAGATCTTCCTCACTCCGGCACGCCCCGCCGCGCCGGGGTCGGCCGCCACGGCGCCGCGACCGCCAGCGGAGATCTTCCTCTCGCTGCTCAGATCTCCGGTCGTTGGTGCCGAGAAAAACCCCGTCCGCATCACCACTAATTCGGAGAAATTGCCACGATCTCCAGCGAAAGGGTGCTTAGGTATAGAGAGTCACAACTGTCGCTCTAGTTCACAGGAGTAACGGTCTTGCGTCGCGCCCTCATCCTCCCCGCACTGCTCGCGCTTCCGATTGGTCTTCTCGTCGCTCCTGTCATCTCTGCACCCACTCCCACGCCGCACGCGGTGGCGCCGCGCGTCTACCACCACTCGCTCAACGTCCCGCCGCAACCGGTAACGAGCGGCGGCCTGGTCACGACCGGCGAGTTGGCGACCAAGCCGTTCCGCGCGGTGGGGCTGAGTTGGCGACACGATCCGGCGATCACCAATCTCAAAGCCGAGATTCGCGTGCGCACCGACGGGCGCTGGACGTCGTGGCAGGACGTCGAGGCCAGTGACATCGGTGCGGATCGGTCCACGGACTCCGGGCGGGTGGCACCGCGGGACGCGACCGAGCCGCTCTGGGTCGATCACGCGGACGGCGTCCAGGTGCGGCTGATCGCATATACCGGGGACGAGCCGAAGGATCTCCGGATCGAGCTCATCGACCCCGGCACTTCCGCAGCCGATGCGCATCCGGGCCCGCCGCATCCGCTGCAAACAGCCGTGGCTGCCGCTGCGCAACCGCAGATCTACACCCGTGCCCAGTGGGGCGCGGACGAGTCGCTGCGGCTCTCGGCATGTCCGGACGGTCCGCAGTACACCGGGCCGGCCAAGGTGGGGTTCGTCCACCACACGGTGACCGGGAACTCGTACACGCCTGCCGACGTACCCGCCATCATCCGGTCGATCTACGCCTATCACGTGCAAGGCGAAGGCTGGTGCGACATCGGATACAACTTCCTCGTCGACCAGTTCGGCCGGATCTGGGAAGGCCGGTACGGCGGTGTCGACAAGAACGTGCTCGGCGCGCATACCGGCGGGTTCAACACCAACAGTTTCGGCGTCGCGATGATTGGGACGTTCACCACCGCCGTGCCGCCGACCGCGATGGTCAATGCAGTCGCCGCACTGATGGCGTGGAAATTCACCATCAACTACGACAATCCCCTCGGCACCGCGACTCTCGTCGCTGCATCTTTCAGCGGATCGCGATACCCGGCAGGGACGCCGGTGACCCTCAACGTCGTCTCCGGCCACCGTGACGTCGACCTCACCGACTGTCCCGGCGACGGCGGGTATTCGGTCCTTCCGGCAATCCGCCAGCTTGCCGCGCAGGACATGGGGAATTCCGGCCTCGTCCAGCCGTCGGCCGTGGTCACCCAGCGCACCGTCTCGGGCAACGGCAGCGTTCGTGTCACCGCCGGCATGATGAGCCCCGGGGATTGGACGCTCGCGGTGCAGAATTCCGCTGGCGCCACGGTCCGGACGGTGTCCGGCTCCGGTTCGACCGTCGACGTCACGTGGGACATGACCGATGACTCGGGCGTTCCGGTTCCGCCCGGCCCGTACACCCTGACGTTGTCGAGCGTGCAGAACGGCAATGCGGCATATCCGTGGTCGACGACGGTTGTGGTTGGCGCGCCGTTCGGTTCATTGGACGGCGCAACGGCCCCTGCCCTGAACACTGTTGAGGTGCGCGGCTGGGCCCTGTCGGGGTTGAGCGACGATCCGGTGACCGTCCGGGTCACCGTTTCCGGGGCGACCGTCGGCACGACGACGGCCACCGCTCCGCGGCCTGATGTGGCTGCAGTGTTTCCGGGTTATTCCATCAACCATGGTTATGACGCCACTTTTTCCGCGAGCCCTGGTTATCACACGGTGTGCACGTTCGGCGTCAGTACCATCGGCGGCCCGGACACTCTGCTCGGCTGCCAAGGGGTGACCGTGCCTGGCCCGTCCATGACCGGGAATCCGCAAGGGAATTTCGAGACGATTCGCGGCGGACCCGGCGTCGTTGAAGTAACCGGCTGGGCACTTGACCCCGATACGGTCAATCCGATCACCGTGCATGTCTATGTCGACGGCGCATTTGCGACGGCGATCACGGCGGACGGCAACCGTCCGGACGTCGCCGCGGTCTTCCCGCAGTACGGCCCCGCGCACGGCTTCGACGGCTTTGTCACCGGCCTGTACGGCGGCACGCACACGGTGTGCGTATACGCGATAAACGTCGGCCCGGGCACGGTCAATCCCGTTCTCGGGTGCAAGCAGGTGAGTCTGCCGGGCGGGAATCCATTTGGGAATTTCGAAGCGGCGCAGGGTCTTCCCGGTGCTGCGCGGGTGACCGGCTGGACGATCGATCCCGACACGGCGAATCCGATTCTCGTACACGTGTATGTGGACGGCCGGTTTGCCGGCCTCGGCCGGGCGGACGGCAACCGGCCGGATGTGGCCGCGGCGTTTCCCGGATACGGTGCGGCGCACGGCTTTGACGTGACCGTGCCGGTCAGCTACGGCGGTCGTCACCAGGTCTGCGTGTACTCGATTAACGTCGGTGTCGGTTCGGTGAATCCGCTGCTCGGTTGCCGGACGGTGACGCTGCCTACCGGGGTGCCGTTTGGTTCACTGGACACTGCGGTCGGCGGTTCGGGAACCATCCACGTCACCGGTTGGGCGATTGATCCGGACGTCGTCACCCCGATTGTGGTGCACATTTATGTGGACGGCCGCGGCGCCGTAGCGCTCACCGCGAACGGCTATCGCCCGGATGTTGCAGCGGCATTTACCGGATACGGATCCGCGCATGGTTTTGCCGGCGACGTCGGCGCTTCGCCGGGTACTCACCTGGTGTGCGCGTACGGCATCAATGTCGGGCCGGGTAACGTGAATCCGCTGTTCCGGTGCCTGCGGGTGACCGTGCGCTGACCGGCTTCGCCGGCTGCCGGTGCGGCCGCGGCCCGCCGCGCTGATTGCCGGTAAGATGCCGCCCTGGACACCGTCAGGCGGCGAGGAGCGGATGAGCGCAACCGGAGGTCCACGACGGCGTGTGCTCGTCGTGACGAGCGACCCGCTGCAGGTGAAAATGGCCGGGCCGGGAATTCGTGCCTGGCACATCGCGAAAATCCTCGGCGCCGAACACGACGTGAAACTCCGGAGCACCTCGGGCTGCTCCTTGTCCGGTGAGGGTTTCGACGCGGGCGCGACAGCGACGGCGGCCGAGGTGCGCGCCCTCGTCGAGTGGGCGGACATTCTCGTCGTCCACGGTGACGCCGTGCATGCCTACCCGTTCATCCGGGAGAGCGGGAAAATCCTGGTCGCCGACTTGTACGACCCGTTCCACCTCGAACAACTGGAACAGACCCGATGGCACGACCGGCCGGGGCGTGACCATCTCATCGCCGCGGCGACGGCCGTCATCGATGAGCTGTGCCTCCGCGGCGATTTCTTTCTCTGCGCGAGTGAACGGCAGCGCGCGTTCTGGCTGGGACATCTCGCCGCGCTCGGCCGGGTCAACGTGGCGTCGTACGACGCGGACGCCACGCTGCACACGTTGTTCGGAATCGTGCCGTTCGGTATTCCGGAGCAGCCGCCGGTCCGCCGGCGCCGGGCGTTGAAAGGGACTCATCCCGGCATCGGCCCGGACGACACGGTCATTCTCTGGGGCGGTGGCATTTACGAATGGTTCGACCCGCTCACCGTGATCCGCGCGGTCGGTGAGCTCGCACCCACGCATCCGGCGGTCCGATTGTTCTTCCTCGGCATGCGCCATCCGCATCCCGGCGTACCCGAAATGCCGAAGGCCCGGCAGGCCCGCGAACTCGCCGATGCTCTCGGGCTTACCGGGTCGCACGTTTTCTTCAATGATTCCTGGGTGGATTACGCCGACCGCGCCGATTATCTGCTCGACGCCGATATCGGGGTGAGCTGCCACCTGGAATCGGTGGAAACAGAATTCTCGTTCCGCACCCGGATGCTGGATTACCTGTGGGCCGGGCTGCCGATGGTCGCGACCCGCGGCGACGTTTTCGCCGATTTGATTGAGAAACACCGTCTTGGGGCGACGGTCGCCCCGGGCGACGTCCGCGGTTTCACCGAGGCGCTGCGCCGGCTGATCGACGACGTCCAGTACCGGCGCGAATGCCGGGAGCGGACCGCAGGGGTCGCGGATCAGTACCGGTGGCCGGCGGTCCTTCAACCGCTGGTCGCATTCTGTCGTTCTCCCCGGCGCGCACCCGACCTCGTCGATCCGCTCACCGCCCGGCGCCTTGCCCGGGCATCGCGCCGGGTGGCGCGCGAGGTGGAGGGCTGGCGTCGTGACCTTGATGTGCTCACCGCGCACTACCAGCTCGGCGGCCTCCGCCGGCTGGCCGCCCGGGTGCGGCGCCGGATCACGGACCGGCGGTAGGTCGGATCACGGACGGGCGTTAGGTCAGCCCGCGCAGGCCTGCCGGTAGGCGGCGACGGTCAGGTCGGCGCATCGGTCCCAGGTGAAGGTCGCGGCCCACGTCCGCCGGGCGGACCGGCCGGCGTCGTCAGCCGCGTCGTCCGAGATCGCGCAGAGCGCCTCCGCGAGCGCTTCGGCGTCCGAGACCGGGACGTACCGGGCCAGCCCGCCGGTGACTTCGCGCAGCGCCGGGATGTCGCTCGCCACCACCGGCGTGCCGCAGGCGAACGCCTCGAGCGCCGGCAGTCCGAAACCCTCGTACCGGGACGGAATCACCACGGCAGCCGCACCGGCGGTCAGCGAGCGGACGACGTCGTGCGGCAGGTAGCCGGTGCGCACCACTGATCCGTCGTCGGCGGTGTCCACCGGCACGTCACCCCACCCGGCGGCGCCGACCACGACGAGCGGCGGCACCTGCGGGTTGCCGGCCCGGGCGAGCCGGTGCGCCTGGAGGAGGACGGGCAGATTTTTGCGGGGTTCAAGGGTGCCGATGAAGAGCACATATCTAGCCGGGATCCGGTAACGCTCCCGCAGTTCGCGGCCCGGCGGGGTCGCGGTGAACCACGCGGCGTCCACCCCGAGCGGCGTGACCACCACGCGGTCACGCGGAAACCCATAGGCGGCCGTGAGGTCGTCGGCGATCGCCCGCGAGGGGACGACGACCACCCGGGCGCGTTGCAGGGCGCGCGGGACGAGCACCCGGTACTCCCGCGACTTCGCGTCGACGGTGTCGGGATACAGGAGGAAGGCCAGGTCGTGAATGGTGACGACTCCGGCGGCGGACCGGGCCGGCGGCAGCACGAAGTTGGTGCCGTGGAAGACGTCGGCCCGCCCGCAGATCCGTTCGACTGGTGGAAGATTGCTGAGCCGCCACGCGAGGCGGAGCGCTCGGGCCGGTGCCCGGCGCGCGCGCACGGCAGCTCCCGGCGGCAGGTCAGGCAGGCGGTTCAGCCGGCCCCGCCAGGTGAAGGCGGTGAGGGTGAGGCGGACGTCGTCCCGCGCGGCGAGGGCGGCGGCGAGCTGAGCGACGTAATGCCCGACGCCGGTGCGGATGCCGAGCAGCGGGGTGGCGTCCAGCGTGACATGCACGCTCGGCATCGTGTCACGGGCGCTGGTCGGACGGCGCGGTGGTGTGCCGTAGCATGGGGAAACGACCGACAAGATCGTACCCGCACGAATGGTGCGCCGCACGAAGCCGGAGTCCCACGGTGACCCAGGTGGCCGAGTTGTGGCGTTACCGCGGTTTGATCGGCAATTTCGCCAGCCGCGAGCTGAAATCGAAGTACAAGCACAGTGTGCTCGGCTGGGCCTGGTCGCTGATCAATCCTGCGGCGACGCTTGCGATCTATACCGTGGTTTTTTCGACGATATTCCGGGCGACGCCGCCTCCCGCGCACAACGGCATGACGACCTACGTCGTCTATCTGTTCATCGGCCTGGTCGCGTGGAACTTCTTCAGCAATGTGGTCAACGGCAGCATGGCGGCGCTGATCGGCGCCGGCGCGTTGCTCAAGAAGATTTACTTTCCGCCGTACGCACCGGTCCTCGGCACCGCGGCTTCGGCGCTGGTGCAGACGAGCATCGAGTTCGGCGTCCTGTTGCTCGTGCTCGTCGGCGTGGAGAACGTCTCCTGGTCGCTCTTCCTGACGCCGCTCGTCTTGGCGCTGCTGCTCATCTTCGCCTCGGGGATCGGTCTCCTCTTCGCGCTGTTCAACGTCTTTTACCGGGACATCAGCTACTTGGTCGGCGTGGTGTTGCAGCTCATTTTCTATGCGACACCGGTCATTTGGGCGCCGCAGCAGCTGCTCGGGCACGCGCACGGCCACCTCGCGGTGCGGGTACTTGCCATCAATCCGCTGTACCAATTCGTCGAGGGTTTCCGCGACGTGCTCTGGACCGGAACGGTTCCGTCAGCAAGCCGGTGGGGGTGGATGATTCTCGCCGCGGCGATCAGCATCGGTGTCGGGCTGACCGTGTTCATTCGCGGGTCGCGTGACGTGAGCGAGGAACTATGACGCAAACCGCTACGTCCGATCGTCCACCGGCGGTCATCGTCGACCACGTCACGAAGGATTTCAAGCTGTACCGGGAACGCCGGACCAGCCTCAAGGAGCGGCTGACGACTCGGCGGCCGAGCCGTTACGAGTTGTACCGCGCGCTTAACGACGTCAGTCTCGTCGTGCCTGCGGGATCGACGTACGGCCTGATCGGAGCCAACGGATCCGGCAAGAGCACGTTGCTGAAGTTGATGGCGAACATCCACCGCCCGACCAGCGGCACTATCACGCACAACGGCAGGATCACCGCGCTGCTGGAGCTGGGTGCGGGCTTTCACCCGGAACTTTCCGGCCGCGACAACGTCTACCTCAATGGGTCGATTCTGGGACTGAGCCGGAAGCAGGTGGCCGCGGCGATGGATGACATCATCGAGTTCAGCGGCCTCCGTGACTTCATTGACGCACCGGTCAAGGTCTATTCGTCCGGAATGTACGTGCGTCTCGGCTTCTCGGTCGCGGTCAACCTCGACCCGGAAATTCTCATCATCGATGAGGTCATTGCGGTGGGTGACGAGGAGTTTCAGCGCCGTTGCTTCGACCACCTGGCGAAGCTGCGCCGGCGCGGCGTCACCATCATTTTCGTCTCGCACAGCATGCCGCTCGTGCAGACGCTCTGCGATCGAGTGGCCTGGATCGACCGGGGAGTGCTGCGGGCCGAAGGGGATCCGAGCGAGGTCGTCGACGCGTACCTCGCGGTGGTGAACGCCGCCGAGCGGGAACGTCTCGCCGCGCAGGGGGAAGCCGCGGCGTCCGGTGAGGCCGTGCGGCGCGGCAGCCGGGAGATTGTCGTGAGCAACGTGAGTTTTCTCGACGGCAACGGGGAACCGACGCTCGCCGCCGTCGCCGGCGAGCGGCTCGTCGTCCGGGTGCACTACGCCGCCGCACAACCGGTCACCGCACCGGTCTTTGGCCTTGCCTTCCATACCGAAGGCGGCGTGCTCGTCAGCAGCCCGAATACCGAATATGCCGGCGTGCGATTCGGCACCCTGCACGGTGAGGGTTACGTCGAGTACGTGCTCGACCACCTTCCCCTCACCCCGGGGACGTATCTCGTCTCGGCATCCATCACGGACACGTCGTTGCTGCACGTGTACGACCAGCGCGACCGGGCGTTCACCTTGACCGTGCAACCTGGGCATTCCCTCGATCGCGGCGGGGTGGTGACCCTCGGTGGACGCTGGTCGGTTGTCGGATCAACGGTGGGCGAGCGGGTGGAGGCAATGTCGTGAAGGTCAACCTCGGGTGCCGCGGCGGCTATTTCGACGGTTGGACCAACGTGGATGCGGACGCCGGAGTCCGCGCGGACATTCATCTCGATCCGCTCGATTTTCTCCGCCGGTACGCCGACGACATTGACACGTTGTACGTCGGTGCGCTGCTGGAGCAGCATCCGGTCGAGTACGCCTTGTCGTTGCTGCGCCTCGCCAATGACCGGCTGTGTCCCGGCACGGTCGTCGTGGCGGTGACGCACGACGTCAAGGCGATTTTGCGCGCCGCCGTCACCGGCGCCCTGACTGCCGCAGAATCGGCGGCTGCGGATGTGTCCCGGTATGTGGAGCAACCGGAGAACGTGTCGTACTACGACACACACTCGCTCGCGGCCCTGTTCCACCGCGCCGGTTTTGCCGATGTGACGCCGATTGGCGACCTGGACGCCGAACTGTCTGCGCTCGGCGTCGGTCCGGTCGATGCCCGGTGGCGCTGCGCGGTGCGCGGTGTCGCGGTAGGCCGGCGCTATCGCAGCGTCGATGCCATTGTCGAAGCCGTTACCGAGGACACCGCCGGTGAAACCGCCAGGGAAGCGGCTGAGCCGGCAGCCGAGGAAACGGCTGGTGTTTCCCGGGCTGGTGTGTCCCGGGCGGCAGGCGGTGCTGACGCGGGCAGACCGCTGCGGCCTGAGGTGCTCACCGAGGCGCATTCCGCGTTGCGTGAGGTGCAGAAGCTGCGCAGCGCGCTGATTCGTGAGCATGAGCGGCGGGTGCTTGCCGAGCAGTACCTGGAGGAGCTGACCGAGCGGACTGGCGAGGACACCGCGCGACGCGACGAGCCGGTGGAACGCGTTCCCGAAGTGGGCGGTCGTGAACCCGACACCGCCGCTGCGGAGAACGCCGCGGCCCTCACCTGGCGGGAACGGGCCAAGCGTTTCGCCAAGACTGTGCTCCCTCCCGGATCCCGTGGACGTATTGCGGCGCTGGGCGCGCTCCACCTGTACCGCGAAGGGCGGACCGTGCTGCGGAGCCTCCGGCAGGTCGCGGCGGAAGCGGGATTTGCCCGGCCGCCGAGTTATTCGCGGTGGTACCGATATCACGACGCGACACCGCATCACCTGAGACTCCAGCGGCGTGCGTCCGAGCGCGCGACGATGCCGCCGACGTTTCTCGTCTGCGTCCTGGCCGACACCGCCGACCGCCAGCCGATCGCAACGACCATTGCGAGCATTCGCAGTCAATCCTGGCAGCACGCGAAGCTGGTCATTTGCGCTGCGGAACCGATCGCGCGTGCGCTCCAGGGGGTTTTCTCTGACGTCGACGTCATCGGCGCGCCGACGGTCGCGGACGCCGTGATGCGGGCGGTGGATGGCAGCGACCGGGATTTTGTGCTGCTGCCGGACGCCGGGGACGTGCTTGCCGCGGACTGCCTCTATCGCGTGGCACAGGCGGCGTGGCGAAATCCCTTGCTTGACCTCACCTACTGGGACGACGACCAGCTCGGTGCCGACGGACGCCGGCATGACCCGCTCTTCCGCCCGTCCTGGTCGCCCGAGATGCTCTTCAGCGTCAACTATCTCGCCCAGTCCTTCGCCGTCCGGCGCCGGCGGATCCGTGCCATTGGGTCGCTCCACGGTGATTCCGCGGAGGTCATGCGCTGGGATCTCCTGCTGCGCGGCAATTTCACCGGCGAGCAGGTGGAACGACTCGCGCACGTCCTTGGGCACGTGCGTCGCCGTGTCTTCGGCGTGACTGAGGCCGGCCGGCAGGTTGTGCAGGCCGAACTGGCGCGTCGCGGTCTTCCGGCGGCTGCGGAACTCGATGCGCACGGCGTACGGCTGCGCTGGCAGCTTCCGGAGTGGCCGACGGTCAGCATCATCATCCCCACCCGGCACAACCGCCGACTGCTCTCCACTGTGCTCGACGGGCTGCGGGCCACGGATTATCCGTCGTTCGAGGTGAGAATCGTCGACAACGGCGGCTACTCAACGGAGAACGAGGCGTGGTACGCCGAACAGCTGCGCGGGCTGGACGCGCACGTCACGTGGTGGACCGAGGAGCCGTTCAACTACTCGCGGGTCAACAATGCCGGCGCCGCTGACGCCCGCGGTGACGTGCTGGTTTTTCTCAACGACGACATCGAACTGACCGATCCGTCCTGGCTGCGTGAACTCGTCGGATGGACCTCGGTGTCCGACATCGGGCTCGTCGGCCTGCAATTGCTTGACGGCAACGGACGCATCCAGCACGGCGGTGTCATCCTCGGTCTCGGCGGTTTCGCCGACCATCTCTTCCAGGGCATGGCGCCCGGCACCATGACGATGTTCGGCCACACCGGGTGGTATCGCAACCTCTTGTCGGTGACCGGGGCGTGTGTCGCGGTACGCCGTGAGGTGTTTCGCACGATCGGCGGCTTCGACGAACGGTTCATCCTCTGCGGCAGTGACGTCGCGTTGGGACTCGACCTCGTCGAAGCCGGTTACCGGAACATCTGCTCGCCGTACGGCGGGGTTCGGCATTTGGAGTCAGCCACCCGCGGCACCGACATTCCGCGGCAGGATTTCTTCACCAGCTACTGGCGCTACAACACGTGGCTCTTCGGTGGTGACCCGTACTTCTCACCGAATCTCTCGCTGTACAGCCGGGAGCCGCGGTTGCGGAATCCGTTCGATCCGCCGATTTTGAAGCGGGTGTCAGCGGTTCTCGGCCGTGAGCTTCGGGTGTTCCGGCAAAAGAGCGATGCATCCGAGGCGGCTGGACTCGCCGCGGTGTCCCGGGCGGACGACGTCGACGTCGCCGCGGTCCGCTCATTGCACGAGCGCAATCAGGGTCACATCGACGTCCGGACCATCAACTGGTACATCCCGGAAATTGATTCACCGTTTTACGGCGGCATCAACACCGCATTCCGGATGGCCGACTACCTCGCGCGTCGGCACGGAGTGCAGAACCGCTTTGTCGTGTGGGCAAAACCGGCTGAGGAGTTCATGCGCTCGGCACTTGCCGCTGCGTTTCCCACGCTGGCCGACTCCGAGATCGTATTCTTCGATGCGGTCGACAGCGGTGCCGCCGAGCAGATCCCACCTGCCGACGTCGCGATCGCCACGCTCTGGCTGACGGCGTACGCGGTCTTGCACGCGCGTAACGTGCGCCGGAAGTTCTACCTCGTGCAGGATTTCGAGCCGATGTTCTATCCCGCGGGCACGTTGTATGCCGTGGCCGAGGAGACGTACCGGTTCGGCTTGTACGGCCTGTGCAACACCGACAACCTTCGCCGCATGTATGTCGAGGAGTACGGCGGAAAGGCGATGGCGTTCACTCCGGCGGTGGATCCGGCGGTCTTCCACGCCGTCGGGCGGTCCTGGCGGAGTGAGGACGATCCGGTGACCGTGTTCGTCTACGCCCGTCCCGGTCACTGGCGCAATTGCTGGGAAGTCGCGTCGCTCGCGTTGCGGGAGTTGAAGAACCGGCTGGGTGACCGGGTGCGCATCGTCACCGCTGGATCGTGGGCCATCGACCCGGCTGCCGCCGACAGCATGCAGCAGCTCGGTCTGCTGAGCTATAAGGGCACCGGGAATCTCTACCGCACCTGCGATGTCGGGCTGGCGCTGACGGTCTCCAAGCATCCGTCGTACCTGCCGCTGGAGCTGATGGCCTGCGGCGTTCCGGTGGTCGCCTTCGATAATCCCTGGGGGTACTGGATTCTTCGCGACGGCGAGAATGCGCTGCTCGCCCGGCGTACCGTCGATGGTCTGGCGGATGCGCTCGAGCGGCTCTGCACCGACCATTTGCTGCGCGAGAAGCTCGCGCAGAATGCCCTGGCGACCATCGCCGAGGGGTATACGAACTGGGATCACGCGTTTCGCGACATCTACCGGTATCTGTGCGATCCGGAGGCCGGGTCGGCCTGAGCCCGACCCTGAGCCCGAATGAGCCTGTCCGGGCCGGCCTGGGCAGTGTCCAGCCGGTCACCGAAGATCGGGCTCCGCCGTTGTGACAGCTGACTCCGCCGTTGTGACAGCTGAGACAGTTGTGACCGGTTAAGGGATTTGTGAGACATGCCGAAGTTTCGGCCATGTGGGGGGACCGCGCCGGTTGACGGGTTACGGTACGGAGGCCGATATCGCGAAGGGAGACGGGATGGCGGAGCGCCACGCGCCGGGCATGGCTCACGACAGATCTCCGGTGCCGCATCGGAGCTGTTCCGCGCGGAGCCGGTCCGCACAGCTCGGTGGTGGCCGCCGGTGCCTGGCGCGGAACCGGTACCACGTCCTTCGCGCCGCTCTCGTGGTATTGCTGGCCGCTGGTCTCACTGGCGTCGGGCTCGCTCCCGGTGCACTCCGGGCTGCATCGGCCGAAGAGTTCGTCCCGGTGAGTGCGGACGGAACGTTCACCGTCACCGGCCACGGGTACGGCCACGGCATCGGCATGAGCCAGTACGGTGCACTCGGCGCGGCGAAGCAAGGTCTATCCGCCGGCCAGATTCTCGCCTTCTACTACCCCGGCACCGTCCAGCAGAACGTCGGAAACCCGCAAATCCGGGTGCATCTGACGGCGTATGACGGTACGGGCATCACCGTAGGGACGCCGCCGGGCCAGCAGCAGATGACGGTGACCGACGTCGCGTCCGGCAAGTCTGCCACGGGTCCCGCGACGATGTACAAGGTGACGGTGGATCCAAGCGCGTTGCACGTCTGGTATCTGAACCCGTCGACCAAGTCGTGGCAACCGTTTCCCCTCGGCGGCTCCGCGGACACCACCGGCCCAGTGACGTTCGCCACCGGCGCCGGCGTACGGATCTACTCCGGCGACGGCAGCTCCCGGCAATATCGCGGAACGATGCGCATAACGCGCATCGGCAGCCAGACGATCGCCGCGGTCAATGACGTCGACCTTCAGTCTTACCTGTACGGCGTCGTGCCCCGGGAAATGCCGGACTGGTGGGGAAGTTCCGCGCCGGCCGCCCTGCAGGCACAGGCGATTGCCGCCCGCTCCTACGTGCTCGCGGTCGCCAATCCGAGCGCCACCTGGGACATTTGCGATACGGCGGCCTGCCAGGTGTACGGCGGCCAGCAGCTCATCACCGCGCAGGGCGCGGTGACCAATCTGGAAGGAAGTTACTCCCGCGCCGCTGTCGACGCGACCAGCGGGATCGCGTTGTTCTACAACGGTGCGCCGGCGTTCACCCAATTCTCGGCGTCCAACGGCGGTCAGGTCGCGCCCGGCAGCAAGCCGTACCTGGTGGCCAAACCCGATCCGTACGACACCGCCGATGTCGACCCGAACGTCACTTGGACGGTCAAGCTCTCGGCATCGTCGTTGCAGAGCGCGTACCCGCAGGTGGGCACTCTGCAAGGCATCGACGTCGTCTCCCGCGACGGTTACGGTGATTTCGGCGGCCGCATCACCTCGTTGCAACTTGTCGGCACCGGCGGCACCGTTTCGGTCGGCACGTATCTCGGCCTGAAGTCGAATTACTGGACCGCGCAGGGTGGCCCGAGCCCGCAGCCGGTCATTCTCAACCGTGGCACGGCGGTCGGCAATTTCGAAGCGGCGACGGCCGCAGGGCCCGGCCTCATTGCGGTGCAGGGATGGTCCTTCAACAAGGCGAACACGTCGGTCGCGGACTATGTCGACGTGTATGTCGACGGTGTCGGTGCGGGGCGGTTGGTCGCGAATCAGGTTCGGCCTGATGTGGCACAGGCGTTCAACGGGGCGGGGCCGTATCACGGGTTCTCCGCGGTCGTTGCGTCAACGGGAGGGCCGCATCGGGTCTGCGTGTACGGCATCGACGGCGTGACGAATCCACAGCTGGGTTGCCGATCCGTGACGCTGCCGGCGGGTAATCCGCGCGGTAATTTCGAGACGCTGGCGGACGTCGGCACCGGTGTGCAGCTGAGTGGTTGGGCGCTGGATCCCGATGTGGCCGCCTCGATTGCCGTGCACGCCTATGTGGACCGCACGATAGCCGCCGTCGCGACCGCCGACCAGCCGCGGCCCGATGTTGCCGCCGTATTTCCCGGCTACGGGCCGGCGCACGGCTTCTCCCTTGTGCTGCCGGCATTGCAGGGCACGCATAGCTACTGTGTGTACGGGATAAACGTCGGGATCGGAACGACGAATCCGCAACTGGGCTGCCGCACGATAACCCTCAACCGCAACCCACGCGGCGCCATGACAATCGCCGGATACCAGCACGGCACGGTGACGGTGGCCGGGTGGGTGGTCGACCCTGACACGCAGGGACCGATCACCGTGCACGTCTACATCGACGGCAGGTGGGCCGGTCAGGCGACGGCGAACCTCGATGGTGCGACTGATGCGGCCAATCAGTTCCCCGGTTACGGTACACAGCACGCTTTCTCCGCGTCGCTGCCGCTGAGCGCCGGGCCGCACCAGATTTGCGTGTACGGCATCAACGTCGGCCAGGGTAACCAGAATCCACTGCTCGGCTGTGCCCTGATGACCGGCGACGGCAATCCGATCGGTCATCTCGACAACGTTGCGCAGGTGAACGGTGTCTGGACGGCGCAGGGCTGGGCGCTCGATCCGGACGTGACCACTCCCATTCCGGTGGACATTTACGTGGATCAGCAGAAGGTCGCGCGGGTCATGACCGGATCTCCGCGGCCTGATGTTGCGGTGTACTACGCCGGCTGGGGTTCCGCCACCGGTTTCCAGGCGCCGTTAACGCTGGCTGGCGGAACGCATAAAATTTGCGCCTATGCCGTCAATCAGCCGGCTGGTAACGTCAGTACCGCGTTAGGCTGCGTCACGATCCGCCTCTGAACGGTCCGGCACACCGATGCCGTGTGGCGTGGTCATGCATCACGGATCCGCCGACGGTTGAAGGAGTATGTCATGTTCCACCGGGCTACCCTTCGGCGTCCCTCCGCGCTTGCCGGGATCGTCGCAACCGTTGCGGGCAGCCTGATCGCAACGGTTGGTCATCCGGCGACCGCGCATGCCGCGACGCCGCAGCGGCAAGCCTCTGGTTGGATCACCTATTGGCAGACCGGTTCGACGACCCAGGTCGCCAACAACGGGGATCTTTTCTCGGACGTGTCCGTCTTCTGGTTTCACGCGGCCAGTGCCACGTCGATCGTGCCGTCGGGAAGTACGCCGGACAGCGTGCTGCAATCCACGATCGCTGCTGTACGGTCCCGCGGCGTGCCGGTGACGATTACTGTGACGGACGGCACCGGCAGCGGTGTGATGGCCTCGATTCTCTCCAATCCGACGACCCGCACGCAGCACGAGCAAGCGCTGCTGGCGCTCGCCACACGTTATGGGGCGAGCGGTATTGACCTGGACTACGAAAACATGGCGGTGTACGCCAACTCCAATCCGGCGCTCGTGCAACCGACCCGGACGGGTTTCGATGCGCTGGTGCAGGAGCTGTCGACGTTGCTGCACCAGCACGGGATGATTCTTGCCGTTGATGTCATGTCGAAGACCAGCGAACCGGGCGCGACCCCGGCCGGCCAGGTGTACGACTACCCGACAATCGGCCGGTGGGCGGACCGGGTGCGCATCATGACCTACGACCAGCATTCCGCCGGTTCGGCGTACCCGGGCGGGCCGATCAGCTCGATCTCCTGGGTGCAGACCATCTTGAATTTCGCGGTCACCGTCATCCCGCCGCGGAAGATTTTCATGGGGGTGCCGCTGTATGGCTACGACTGGGCCAGTACCGGCGGCCGGGCGAAGGCCGTCACCTACCCGCAGGTGGTGAACCTGGTCGCTCAGTATCACGCGACGCCGCGGTGGTCAGCGCCGGACGGGGAACCGTATGTCACGTACACGGACGCCAGCGGTGTCCAGCATTCGGTCTGGTACAACGACGCCAATGCGTTGCAGGCGCGGCTTCCGCTGGTCGGCAAGTACGGGCTCGGCGGGGTTGCCTTCTGGTCGTTCGGCGATGAAGATCCCGGCATCTGGTCGATACTTCGTGCCGCGACATATGGGCCGAATCCGTTCGGCAATTTCGAACAGGCAGTGCTCTGGCCGGGTGGGGTGCGGTTGACCGGCTGGGCGATCGACCCGAACACGGCGTCGTCCATCAACGTCGACGTGTACGTCGACCGCGTGATGGTGCAACGCGTTCTGGCGTCTGGAAACAGGCCGGACGTCGGCACCTTCTACTACGTGTACGGCAGCGCGCACGGTTTCGACACGGTGATCCCGCTGCACGCCGGGACGTACACGATCTGCGTGTATGGCATCAATGTCGGGCTGGGGGATACGAATTCGCAGCTCGGCTGCCGGACGGTGACGATGCCCACGAACAATCCGGTTGGCAATTTCGAAGCCGCCGGCGGTGCGTACGGCGTCCTCACCGTCTCCGGTTGGACGCTCGACCCGGACACCGCTGACCCGATTTTCGCCCACGTATATGTCGACGGACAGTTGCGTACGATCACCCTGGCGAACGGGAACCGGCCGGACGTCGCCGCTGCGTTTCCCGGATGGGGCGCGGCCCACGGATTTTCCGCGTCGGTGACCGTGACCGGCGGCACGCACACGGTCTGTGTGTACGGCATCAACGTCGGCTTCGGAACGGTGAATCCGCAGCTGGGGTGCAAGACCGTATCGGTGAGTTCCGGCAATCCGGTCGGCAATTTTGAGTCCGTCACCGGCGGGTTGGGGACGCTCACCGTAAGTGGCTGGACGATTGATCCGAATACACCGGCGCCGATCGACGTGCACGTGTATGTCGACGGCCGATTCGCCGGCAGCGGAACCGCGAACGCGAATCGGCCGGACGTCGGAGCGGCGTTCCCGTCGTACGGTCCGGATCACGGTTTTGCGGTCACCGTGGGTGCGCCGAGCGGAACCCATACGGTCTGTGTGTACGCCATCAATGTCGGCCCGGGTGAAGCGAATCCGCCATTGGGATGCCGGCAGGTGTCTGTCGCCAACGCCAATCCCATCGGCCACCTGGACACCGTGACTCGCAACGGCAACCAGTTCGTCGCCCAGGGTTGGGCGATTGACCCGAACACCGCCGATCCGATCGACGTCGTCGTGTATTACCTGGGCGGTTCCAGCCCGGCGGCCACCGGAACCGCCGACCTGCCCCGGCCCGATGTGGCCGCGGTTTTCCCGGCGTACGGGCCAAATCACGGTTTCGCCATCGACGTACCGGCGCAACCGGGCGGCGGCGTGCTGTGCGCCTTCGGGTTGAACGTGGGACCCGGTGACGCGAACGGCTTCCTCGGCTGCCTTTCCGTGCCGCAGTGACACCTGTCACGACGACGGCAGCGACGTGCCGCACCGGCTTGCCGAGCGCGGAGTTTGCCGGCAGGGTGGATGACGCAGAAGTGCACGGCACCGGCGGGCTGACATGACACGGGAGGGACGGTGGTCGACGAGAAGGCCGCCCGGCCTCGGGTTCTGGTGGGCCGGATCCGGAGTGCGTATGACCGGCTTCCGGCGGGTGTGCGGATTTTCGGCGGTGCGGTTCGTGAGTTCAGCGACCATCGGTGCACCCTGCTCGCGGCAGCGCTGGCGTATCACGTGCTTTTCTCGTTCTTTCCACTCGCCCTGGTGGCGGTGGGAATCGTCGGCTTGGTCAGTAGTGACCCTGCGGTGCGGAACGAGGTGGCCACTCGGATCGTCGGCATCGTGCCGCTGAACACCGCCGGCCGGGATCAATTGGCGAATCTGTTGACCTCCATCGCCGGCGCCCGCGGCGCGATCGGGTTTGTCGGTCTGGCGGGTTTGTGGTGGTCGGCCAGCGGTGTGATGGGCGCGCTCCGGGGCGGGCTGAATCAGGCGTTCGACGTGACGGCCAAACGTCGATTCTGGCGAGCGAAATTCCTGGACCTGGTCTTGGTGCTCGGGGCCGTGGTCGTGGTCGGTGTGTCGTTCGGGGTGACGATTCTGGTCGGCATTTTCCAGCACATTGCGCATCGCTTGCCGGGTGTGCTTGCGGACGCGGGTAGCTGGTTGGTCGATACCGGCGGCCTTGGCATCGCCTTGCTGTTCATCTTCACGATGTGTCTGTTGCTCTACCGCTACGTACCGGTTCAGTCGTCGCGGATCGTGGATCTGTGGCCCGGCGCGCTGGTCGCCGCCGTCGGTCTGGAGGCGCTGCAGTACGGGTTTGCTTTCTATCTCTCGAACTTCGGTCACTACAACCGGGTGTACGGGACGCTCGGCGGAATCGTCGCGTTCCTCTTCTTCGTGTACGTCGCCGGTGCGGTGTTCTTCTTCGGCGCGGAGGTTGCCGACGGGTACGCCCGCTACCGGCTCCGGCGGTAGGCGGCATTCCACGTCGCCGACGTCGTCCACTGCACCGGTGGTGCCTACGGCCGCGCTTCCCGCGGAGGGCGGAGTGCGCGGACGTGCCGGCGTTTGCGCAGCAGGGCCGGCAGGGCGGTGAGGACGCCGGCCGCCACCCGCAGGCGGAGCCGGACGGAGAAATTCGGCGTCGCGGGGACGGACATTCCGATGAGCCTCCGGAGCGGCAGCAGCAAAGTAATCGCAAGGAACCGGAGAAATTCCCAGCCTGCCCGCCATATCGGGGCGCAGGTGATGAGCATCCACAGTCGATTCCGCTCGTTGTAGAAGGCGAACATCGGCGAGCGGGGGTCGGTTGAGGCGGCGTGCTCGTGCCGTACCACCGCCTCGGGCACGTAACGGATCGCCCAACCGGCTCGACGCAGCCGCCACGACAGCTCGGTGTCCTCGTAGTACAAGAAGAAATCCGGGTCGAACGATCCGACGGCACGTGCGGCGGAGACGCGGATCGCGGCCGCCGTCCCCGAAAATGCCGGCACGTCACGGTCGGTGTCGTACCGCCCGTCGTCCGGTTCACCGAATCCGCGGTCCCGGCCGTAACCGTCCGGGCCGATGAGCACGCCGGTGTTGTTGAGCAGGCCGCTGTCCGCGAAGACGACTTTGCTGGTGGTCGCCGCAATTCGCTCGCCGCCGGGTTCGGCGAACGGCCGCATCAACGCGGCGAGCCAGCCGGGAGCAACGACGGTGTCCTGGTTCAGCACGACGACGAACGGGGTTTGCGCGTGGCGTATCGCGAAATCGGCGGCGCCGGCGAATCCCCGGTTGGTGTCGAGGCAGACCAGCCGGGGTTGCAGCGGATGGGCTGCGGCCAGCGCGGTGGTGTTGTCGGTCGAGGCGTTGTCGATGACCCAGATCTCCGGCTCGATCTGCCGGCCGCGGTTGTCGGTGACCCGTTGGGATGCGAGGGCGTCCAGGCAGCGGTCGATGAACCGGGCGCCGTTCCACGTGATCACAGCGATGGTGACCCTCGGCACTTCGGCCGGACTGGGCGATTCGCCCGCCCCGGGGACGGTGTCCGGCCGAGCGACGGTGTCCCGGTTGGCCGAATCGCCCGGCTTAGGGACGCCGTCCGGTGCGGGCGCTCCGGCCGATTCGGGCTGGGTCATGGCGGCATCATCCCTGAGGTCCGTGATTGCCGGCAGCGGCGGAGGTGCTCCGGCCCCGACCGGCACCTTCGCGACCCCCCAGCCCGACCCCGCTCCGGCCCATCCCGGCCCGCCCCGCTCCGACCCCCCGGGCCCGGCCCCGCTCCGACCCCCCGGGCCCGGCCCCGCTCCGGCCCGTTCTGGCGCGGCGCGGCCGCGCCGCCTGTCCGGACGACCAGGCGTAAGCTACGTCACAGTGCTGGTCGCACTCCAAGGTTGTCGTCAGACCAGCGGATCGTGACTGTCGAGGTGAAACGACCGTGGCGCCGAGAGTGCTCATCGACGCCACCGCTGTTCCCGCTGACCGGGGTGGTCTCGGGCGGTATGTCGACGGTTTGCTCGCCGCGCTCGGCGCGCTCGGCGCGGACGTCGCCGTCGTCTGCCAGCGGGTGGACGCCGAGCGGTACGGCCGGATGCTGCCCAATGCGCAGATCGTCGCCGGGCCGGCGTCGTTGGCGAATCGCACCGCGCGGCTGGCCTGGGAGCAGACCGGCCTCCCGCTGATCGCCGAACATGTCGGGGCACGGGTGCTGCACACCCCGAATTACTCCGTGCCGCTGCACTCCCCGGTGCCGGTGGTGACGACCATCCACGACGCGACGTTCTTCAGCGAACCGGAGTTGTACCCGGCGGCCCGGGGTGCGTTTTACCGGGCGGCGATTCGGTCGGCGGTCCGGCGGGCGTCCCGGTGCATCGTGCCGTCGAAGGCGACCCGCGAGGAGTTGGTCCGCCTCCTCGAAGCCGACCCGACCCGGATCGACGTCGCGTATCACGGTGTTGACCACGCGATTTTCCACCCGCCGAGCGACGCGGAGCGGGCGCACATTTTCGCCCGGCTGGGGCTGCGCGACCAGCAGTATGTGGCGTTTCTCGGCGCGTTCGAGCCGCGGAAGAATGTGCCGAGCCTGGTCCGCGGCTGGGTGCAGGCGGTCAAGGACATGGAGAAGCCCCCGGCGCTCGTCATCGCCGGCGGCGCGGGCTGGGACGACGACATCGACGCCGCGATCGCCGAGGTGCCGGCGCACCTGCGGGTGATCCGGCCGGGATATTTGCGCATCGCCGATCTCGCCGGCTATTTGGGCAGTGCGGAGGTGGTGGCTTTTCCCAGCCACGGCGAAGGGTTCGGTCTACCGGTGTTGGAGGCGATGGCCTGCGGCGCTGCGGTGCTGACGACGTACCGGCTCTCGCTGCCGGAGGTCGGCGGTGACGCCGTGGCGTACACCGAGCCGGACGCCGTGTCGATCGGCCGGGCGCTTGCGGCTCTGCTCGCCGACCCGGATCGTCGCCGCGCGCTCGGCGAGGCCGCGTATCGCCGGTCGTTGGAGTTCAGTTGGACGGCGAGCGCGGAGGCGCATCTGGCGAGCTATGAGCGGGCCGCAGGGGAGGCGTGACCTCATAGCCGAGTTCGCGCAAGGCCTCCGCGGCGGCGGCCGGGAAGTCGCGTGCCTGCCGGCGTGGGACTTTCCCGGCGGGCCGGGACACGGGGACCGCTAGGCTGCGCCCGTGCGCGTGCTTCACGTCACCTCGTCGTTCCCCCGACATGATCAAGACTTCATAGCCCCGTTTTTACTCGACCTTATGCATGCGCAGCAGCAGGCCGGGATCGACGTGATGGTCGTCGCGCCACACGACGCCACGGTCAGTCAGTACGCCGCGGTGAGCCCGGACCCCCCGATCGGTCCGGACGCCACGGTGAGCCCGGACGCCGCGGCTGCGGCGGCTGCGCCCGCCCGGCCGAGCCCCAGCCCCGACACCCGCCCGGACCCCAGCCCCGACGCCCGCCCGCGCCCCAGCCCCGACGCCCGCCCGCCGGGCCGCCGCCCGGATACCCACGGCACGGTCGCTGGCGTGCGGGTGCGCTGGTTCCACTACGCACCGGCCGGCCTCGAACGGCTCGCCTACCGTGGGGGACTCCTCGCCGCGGCACGGTCCCCGGCGGCGCTGCTCATTCCGCCGTTCCTGGCCGCGATGACCGCCGCGGTTCGCCGCGCGACCCGCGACTTCCAGCCGGACCTCATTCACGCCCACTGGTGGTTCCCCGCCGGTTTCTGCGCCCTCCCGGCCAGCCGCCGCTCCGGCCGGCCGCTCGTCATCACCGCGCACGGCTCGGACCTCCACCTCCTCCGCTTCCCGCCGCTGCGCCCGCTGGCCCGCGCCGTGCTCCGCCACGCCGCGCTCGCCACCGCCGGCAGCGCCGCCGCTTTTACGGGCGCGGGCGGCGGTGGTATCAGCTCGGCCGGCTCGGTGACCGTTTATCCCGGGTTGACCGGCCAGGCGCTCTCCAACGTCACGGTCAGCCTGCCGGACGCGAGCGGCGCCGGCTGGTCCGCTGGTGACTTTCTCACCTTCACGTTGACCAGCGCCGCGGCTAGCACGCCCCACGTCTGCCAGACGTCGAGCAACCTCAACGAGTCGGCCTCGCTGGCGGCTCCGACGGTGACCGCGGCGAATAGCGGCACGTCGGCGGCGTTCACCGGGTTCACCGTGACCCAGGGGTCGAGTAGCACGTGCAATGTCAAGGACTCTTTTACAATCGCTTTGACCAGTGGCGCGCCCAGTGACACGAATAACACGGTGTTCACGATTTCGGGTTTGTCGTTGACCCTGGGCTCGGCCATCGCTCCGGGCACGCCTGTGTACGTGTACGTGACGGCGAGCAACGGCACGCCGTTCGGAGCAGGCACCGTCGATGCCGCCGCGCAGGTGGCGACGGTGTCGGACGTGTCGGTGAGCACGAGCGTGGTCGGTGCGACGCCCGGCGCGACGGTAGCGATTAATCCAATCGTGGTCACCGACTACGCTCGCGGCACCATCAACACGCAGATTCAGTTCAAGCTCGCGACTTCCGGTGTCACTGACAAATTCGCGACGGCGGGCACGTTGACCGCGCCGTCCGGGGTGACTTTCACCGGGCCGAGTGAGACGCTGCCATCGAGCACGCTGACGTATAAGATTACTGGTTCGGTTCCGGCGGGTGGCAAGTTCACCCTGACCGGCGCCACCGTCACAGTGGACGCCACACAGCCCGCCACCCTAGCTGATCACGTGGTGCAGGTATGGACCGGTTCGACGCTCGGTCAGGTGGGTCCGAACGCGAATGTCGTGGTCGTCGCGAACACGTCGCGTACCTACGCCGGTGTTGACCGGTACGCTACGTCGGCCGCTTTGTTCGCCGCCAACCACAACAGCTACGCGGTGGTCGCGAGTGGGATGAGCTACGCGGACGGGCTGTCGGCTGATGTGCTGGCTGCGCATCTGGGTACCGGTGTGTTGTTGACGGATCCGAATTCGTTGCCGGACTCGACTCGGCAAGCGCTGATCAACAATGGTGTTGCGATCGTGTACATCGTGGGTGGCACGTCGGCGGTGAGCGCGAATGTGGAGTCGCAGATCGCCGCGCTGCACGTGTCGAACAACCCGGCCAACCCGTTGATCACCGTGTATCGGATCGCCGGCAGTGACCGGTACCAGACCAACATGCAGGTCAACCTCACGGCTGGTCCGACCGGCGGCCGGGCGATTATCGCGACGGGCACGAATTTCGCGGACGCCCTGGCGGTGAGCCCGGAGGTCTACTCCCAGCACTACGCGCTGGTTCTCACCGACCCGAATTCGTTGAGCTCGACCGCGCAGAGCACGCTGACGGACCTGGGTATCACGAATGTGATCATCGTGGGTGGCACGTCGGCGGTGTCGGCGAATGTCGAGTCGCAGTTGAAGAGCGATGGGTTCACGGTGCTGTACCGGATCGCCGGTGCGGATCGGACCGGGACCGCGGCGCAGATCGCGATCTGGGCGACCGCTGGACTGTCGGCGGCCAACGGGTACAACGCGCTGGACACTGGCGGCCTGGCAACGTTCAAGGGCGCTGCCAATATGGCCACGGTTGAGTTGACGCGTGGGGATGCGTTCCCCGACGCTCTGTCCGCCGGCCCGGCGGTTGGGAACGCGGGTCACGTGCTGCTGCTCACCGCTAACCCGACCACGCTCGGGTCTGGCGCCGGCCAGTACCTGGGCGGCAAGGCGCGCACTGTGACCACCTTCGACGCGATCGGCTACTCGGCGGCGGTCAGCCCGTCGGTGCTCACCGCGGCGATCGCGGCGCTCGGCTAACCGCTGAGACCCACGCCAAAACGCACGAACCACGTGGGCCCGGGGCAACCGCCCCGGGCCCACCGGTTTTATCTGGGCGGTTTTGGGGTGACGCTGGCGTCCCCCCAAAACCACATCCCAACCGCCGGCTCTCACCCCGCCGGGATGAGAGCTACCTTCGCTCGGGAACCGCTGCCTTCGCGGAGTGCCGCGAAGGCAGCCGCATACGCCTGGAGCGGGAATCGGTGTGTCACAAGGAAACCCAGATCCACGCTGCCCGCGTTGAGGAGGTCGACGACCCGGCGCCACGCCGTCCGCGTGTAACCAAAACTTCCAGCGATGGTGAGATCGCCGTTGACGACGTCGTCCACCGGCAACTCCGCACCCGGCGGGCCACCCAGGTAGCCAAGGAGAAGCACCACCCCGCCGCGGCGCACCGCGGCGAACGCCGTCCGCACCGCCGCCGCACTCCCGGCCGCCTCGACCACGAGATCAAAATGACCCGCCGGCACAGCCTCGGTATCCACCGTGAACTGATCCGCACCAGCGCTGGCGGCCAGCCCGGCCTGCTCGGTCCGCCGGCCAAGGAGGGTCACCTCACTGGGCGACCACAGGTGCGCCAACCGTGCCGCCAGCAAGCCGATCGTCCCATCGCCGATCACTAACACCCGCCATCCCGGAACAGGCGAGACCCGGCTCAGCCCGGTGAAGACCACCGACGCCGGTTCGGTGAGCACGGCCGACTCCTCGGAGACTTGAGGCGCTAGCGGATGCACGAGATGCGCCGGCGCACGCACCAGCTCCGCCGCAGCGCCGTAACGGGTGAACCCCAGCTCGTCGTAGGTGTCGCATCGATTTGTTGCGCCGGCCGCGCAGGCGGTGCATCTACCGCACGGCACGATCCCCTCCACGACGACCCGCGTACCGGCGGCCAGGCCACCGCGTCCCGGTTCGGCCACCACACCCGTCCACTCGTGACCGAGCACCATCGGGTAGCGGATGAAGAGGGGATCCACCCGACCGTCGACGATGTCCACATCCGTTCCGCAGATGCCGACGAGGGTCGGACGCACCAGCACCTCCTCGGCGCCAGGCACGGGGTCGGCCACCTCGGCGAGCTCGATCGCTCCGGGTTCGCGGACCAACAGAGCGCGCATGGTCACCTCGCGTGTTCCCACTCGGCCGGCAGCGTGCCGCCGAGCACCTTCGTCAGCTGTTCCGCTCCGAGCCGCACCACGTCGCCTAGCTCCTGCAGCCGCCAGGTCGGCACCCCAACCTTCACCCCGGTCGCCGAGAGCGCGCCTCCGCAGCGCCCTCGATGGTCGAAGAACGGTGCAGCGACACAGAAAACACCGTCGACGTCCTCCTCGTCATCGATCGCGTAGCCCCGGCGCCGTGTCATCGCCAAGTCGTGCAGCAGGGTGGGGACGTCGCAAATGCTCTTGGCCGTGCGGCGCGGCAGACCGCACTCCTCGGCAATCCGCCGGACCTCTGCATCCGTCAGGGTGGCCAGAATCGCCTTCCCGGCGGCGGAGGTGTGCGGCAGTTCGCGCACCCCCAGCGGGGCGTGAAACCGCACCGCATCCAACGCGTCAATCCGCTCGACGAAGACGGGATAACCGTCGTCCGCAATCGCCAAGCGGATGGTGAGCCGGGTCTCCTCGCTGAGCTTGCGGAGAATCGGCGCCGCCATCTCGGTCAGCGGAAACTGCCGCGCCGCGACATCCCCCAGGTGCACCAACACGATTCCCAACGTGTACCGGGGGCCCGGTTCGATGGCGCGCAGATAACCAGCGTCGACCAACGTCCGGACCAGACTGTGCGTGGCGCTCTTCGACAGACCGCAGGCGTGGGCCAGCTCGCTCAGGGTGGACCCTTGCGCCGACCCCTGTGCCACGGTTGACACGATCTGCAGCGCACGCCACACGCTCCCCACCCGGTAGCGGGCGGTGTCATCGGTGTTCGGCATGGACATATCGTATGCGGTATCGCACGACAGATGTGGGTCGCCGTCCCGTTACCGATTCGTAGCCGAGAGAAAGCCCGTAGCTGCTTGACGAGCCGAGCGTCGTCTGCTTCGCTAACAATTACGTAATTGCCGAACTGCATTCGGTATTACAGAACGGAGTGGTATTGGACGTCAACCGGGCAACCGCGGCCGCCGCCCGGCTCGCCGCGCTGCGAGAGCACGTCGGAGTTCCGGGCATCGTGCTCACCACCCCGGGCAACGTTGCCTGGCTCACCGGCGGTGCCAACACGCCCATCGACCGCGGCGCAACCACCGACGTCATCTGGGCGGTCGCGACCCCGGACCACATAGCGATCATCACAACCGAGGTTGAAGCGCCCCGATTGGCCGATGAAGCGGCATTCGGTTCCCTCGGTTGGCCTATCCACGCGGTGCCGTGGTGGGAGCCCGCCATGTTCGTCGCCAAGGCCGAAGCGATTGCCGGCGTTCATGCGGACCGCCTCGCCGCCGACGGGCACCCTGCCTTCGGACTCGACCTCGCCGTCCACCTCGTGCGCACCCGCATGGCCCTCACACCGCCCGACGTCGCGGCCCTTGCCCGGCTGGGCACAGACGCCGCCGCAGCCGTCAGCGCCGCGCTTCGCGCCTGGCAACCCGGGGACACCGACCGTACGATCGCCGCTCGGATCGCCGCGGATCTCGAAGAGGTCGGGGCATTTCCCACCGTTCTCCTCGTCGGCGGCGACGACCGCCTCCAGCGCTACCGGCACCCGGTCACCGTTGGTGCTCCGCTCCACGACGTCGTCATGACCGTGCTCGTAGCGGTCCGCGGCGGCCTTCACGTCGCCCTCACCCGCTACGCCGCCCGCACCCCGCCGCCCACCGAGTGGCGGGACCGGCTCAACGCCGTCCGGCGGATCCACCGGGCTGTCCTCGACGCCTGCTGGCCCGGACGCACGGTCGGTGCGGCCCTCCAAGCCCTTGCCGCGGCCTACGCGGCCGAGGGCGCCCCCGACGCCTGGCGCCAGCACTACCAAGGCGGGCCGATCGCCTACGCGCAGCGGGAGTACGAACTCGCCCCGGTGCAGACCACGGACCAGTGGTGGAGTCACGTCCTCACCTCCGACACGGCGGTGGCGTGGAATCCCAGCCTCCCCGGCGGTGCGAAGGACGAAGACACCTACCTCATCACCCCCGCCGGACCCCGCCTCCTCACCACCTGCACGGAATGGCCCATGACCAACGACGACGTGCCGCGACCCGACGTCTGGGTCATCGACGGCACCCCGCCGAGCGGCGAGCGACAGCAACAGCCGTTGCCCATCGGCACGTCGCCGCCGTGACCACCCCACCACGGAGCACGCCGCGCCCTCTCACCCGTACGGAAGGACACACCATGCGAGCTGATGCACTGCTCCGGGCGGCAAACATCCCCGCCGAGTCGGGGATTGCGCCGAGCAGCAAGAAATTCCCAGACGGCGCCGATTTCCGCATCGAAATTCCCTCCGTCGAAGGCCCGGCGGTGCTGGCCGCCGTCATCGACGAAGCCGAGCGTCGCGGCGTCGTCGTCAACCGTGTCTCCCAGGGCAGCGGTGCGATGCTCCTGACCGAAGCCGAGCTGCGTGATATGGCCGCCATCGGCCGTGACGCCGGACTGGAAATTTCCCTCTTCGTCGGACCGCGCGAAGAATGGGGAATCGGCGCCCAGTCCCGCGGCGTCGACGGAGCCGCGCTCAGCGGATCCATTCGCGGACTGCGGCAATTGCGGTATGCGGTCGAAGACGTGCTCCGCGCCGTGGAGTGCGGCATCCGCGGATTCCTTGTCGCCGATCCCGGGCTGCAGCGGTTTCTCTCCCGGGCGCAAGACGCCGGCGATATTCCCGCCGATGTGGTCTGGAAGACGTCAGCGGTGAGCGCGCCGTCCAATCCACTGACCCTCCAACTTCTGGTGGACATCGGCGCCGACACCGTCAACCTGCCCACTGACCTGACGCTGGCCGAACTCGCCGAAATGCGTGCGGTAGCGGACATCCCGCTCGACCTGTATGTCGAATCGCCGGATGCGATGGGCGGTGTGGTGCGCGGGGAACAACTCGCCGACCTGGTGAGCGTCGCCGCACCGCTGTACGCCAAATTCGGGTTACGCAATTCCCGTCCGCTCTATCCCTCGGGGCTCCACCTGCAAGATGACGCGGCCGTCATCGCCAGGGAGAAAGTACGCCGCGCGCAACTCGCCTTGGAATGGCTGGAGCGTACCGGCTCCCACGCGATCCAGTCGAAACCCGGCGCCCTCGGTTTGGGAATCCCGGTGCCATGACCGCTGCTTCGAATTCGTCATCGCGTAACGCGCCGTTGCGCAGCGCCCGTTGGTTCGACGGCGACGACGACGTTGCCGTCGAACACCGCGCGGCGCTTCGCTCAGCGAACCCTGAGTTCCGTCCCGGCGGATCGCAGCCAGTGATCGGGATCGCGGACACGTCAAGTGAACTCAACCCGTGCAATTTGCCGCTGCGCGGACTCATCCCCGACGTGGCGCAAGGAATTCACGACGCCGGCGGGATTCCGGTCACCCTCCCCGCCATGTCGCTGGGTGAAGACCTGATGAAGCCGACCGCGATGCTCTATCGCAATCTGCTGAGCATCGAAATCGAAGAATATCTCCGCGCCTACCCACTCGACGGGATCGTGCTCCTCGCCAACTGCGACAAGACCGTGCCCGGCTCTGTCATGGGTGCCGTGAGCGCCAATTTCCCAACAATGATGCTCATCGGCGGTCCTCGGCCCATCCAAACATTCCGCGGACGCCGGATCGGCAGTGGTACCGCGTTATGGCGCGCCTTCGACCAGCACCGTTCGGGCGAGCTGGACGATGCCGCATGGGCGGAATTTGAGCAGTGCCTGAGCTGCGGCCAAGGCGCGTGCAACACCATGGGCACAGCCGCCTCCATGGCCGTCGTCGTGGAAACCCTCGGCTTCACCCTGCCTGGTACGGCGACGATGCCCGCCGACGACCCGGCCCGCCGGGCCGTCGCGCACGAGACCGGTCGCCGCGCGGTCGCCGCCGTCCGGGAGAACGTCCGACCCCGCGACCTCATCACCGGAATCAGTCTTCGCAACGCAATCCGCGCCCTCAACGCCTGCGGCGGCTCAACCAACGCGATCCTTCACCTCATCGCGATCGCCCGGCGCGCCGGCAACGCCCTGTCACCAGCGGACGTCGCCGCCGCCGGCCGTGGCGTTCCGGTGCTCCTCGATATCGAACCGCACGGTCAGGGTCTCGTGCCGGATTTTCACGCGGCCGGCGGCGTCCCGGCGATCCTTGCCACCCTCGGCGATTTCATCGACCGCTCTGCGCTCGCCGGAAATGGCGAACCGTGGTCGCGCGTCCTGCGGAATGCGCCGGTCGTCAACGAGACGACCGTCATCCGCCCGCTGGACGCGCCATTGCGATCCGACGGCGCTTTCGCCTTCCTGCACGGCAACCTTGCACCGCGCGGCGCCGTACTGAAAACCGTCGCGGCGAGTGAGCGTCTTTTCCAGCACCGGGGTCCAGCCGTCGTTTTCCACGGCTACGACGATCTGTGGTCGCGCATTGACGATCCAGATCTCGAGGTCACGCCGGAGAGTGTGCTCGTCCTCGCCGGATGTGGACCGATCGGCGGCCCCGGAATGCCTGAATGGGGCATGATTCCCATCCCGAAGAAGCTGGCGAAAGCCGGCGTCCGTGACATGGTGCGCGTGAGCGACGCGCGCATGAGCGGTACGTCGTTCGGCACCTGTGTGCTCCACGTCGCACCTGAGGCCGCAATCGGCGGGCCGTTGGCGCTGGTCCGGGACGGTGACATCATCCACCTCGACGTCACCCGCGGCCGCCTCGACGTGGAAATCAGCGAGGCGGAACTGCGGCGTCGCGCCGCCGAGTGGGTGACGCCGCCCAATCCCTACCGGCGGGGTTGGATCGCGCTGTACCGCGCCCACGTCACCCAAGCCGACGAAGGCTGCGATCTCGATTTTCTCCAGCCCCGCACGCCGCAAGACATCGAATTCGTCGAACCCACCATCGGTCGTTCGTAAACAGGCACACATGAGGAGGTCCACCTTGCCCAGGAAATCCGTCGTTGCCGCGCTTGTCGTGACCGCGCTCGCTGTCGCGGCATGCTCCAGCGGCACAAAGAGCCAGACCAATACCAGCAACTCCGCGACCTCGAGCGGCGCCGGCGGCGCGTCATCGAACGCGAACACCGCACCGGTCACGCTGACGCTCTGGCACAACTACGGCACGGAACAGAACGCCACAGCCACGCAGAACCTCGTCAACGCCTACGAAAAGCTTCATCCCAACGTGACGATCAAAGTGGTGAGCCAACCGGCGGACAACTACTTCTCCCTGCTGCAGGCTGCAGCGATCTCCAAGACCGGGCCTGACATCGCCGTCATGTGGACCGGCTTATTCACCCTGCAGTACAAGGATTTCCTCACGCCGCTCAAGGGACTCGTCCCCGATGCGGCGCTCACCAAGCAGCAGGGTCTTGAATGGATGACGGACAATTTCAACCCGAACGGCAATCCCTACGTCATGCCGCTCGAGACCCAGTTCTATATCGGTTTCTATAACAAGGCCGCATTCGCGAAAGCCGGCATCACCCAGGTTCCGCAGACCTGGAATGAGCTTTACGCGGCATGCGACAAGCTCAAGGCGGCCGGTTACACGCCGCTGGTGTACGGGAACGGCGGGCAGAGTCTCGGTGCGGAGTTCTACCCGTGGTACGATGCGAGCTACATCGAGATCGGCCTTCTCCCCGTCGATCAGTGGCGCAACCTCTACGACGGGAAAACGCCGTGGAATTCTCCGGAAGAAATCGCCGCCTTCAGCAAGTGGGCTGCGCTCCACGACAAGGGTTGCACCAATCCGGACGTGCTGACCAAGACGAACAACATCGATGATTTCGTCAACGGGAAGGCGGCGATGATTATCGACGGCACCTGGGACACCCAGAAGTTCACCGACGCGATGAAGGACAACGTCGCCGCGTTCGTCCCGCCGTTCTCAGACACACCGATCAAGGGTGTCGTCAACTACCCCGGGGACGGTTTCAGCATCATGAGCTACTCCAAGCACAAGGCGGAGGCGGCGGACTTCCTCGCCTTCATCGCGTCGCCGGAAGGGCAGGCGGCCATCAACGCCGCCGGTCTGATCCCCGACACCGAGGGTGCGACCACCTCGAATCCGGTGAACCAGCAGATGCTGGACTTTGTCAGCAAGGACGGGATGACCCCGTACCCGATGCTCGACAATGTCGTCCAGGGTGAGATCGTCGATGCGGGCAACAAGATTCTGCCGTCCATTCTTGCCGGCAAGATTTCGCCGTCCGACGGTCTCGGCCAACTGCAATCGACGTGGGCGCACCTGAGCCCGGACAAGAGGTCCAACGTTTACCAGTGATCCGAAGAGGCTCGGTCGAGACAATTGTCTCGACCGAGCCTCCACCGGCAGACCGACCGTGAAGGGAACGATGGCGAGCTCAACCGTCACCCCAGGACGGCTCACCGCCCGTCCGCCTCATGCCACGCAGCGCCGCCGCACCGGCTCGACGCTCGGTCACCGGCGCGCCTGGGCTGGCGCTGCGATGTCTCTCCCCGCCTTCATTCTTGTCGCCGCCGTGCTGGGCATTCCGATCGGTCAGGCGGTGTACTACTCGATGACCGACTGGAACGGGCTCACCGCCCATTGGATTGGTCCGGCGGCCTATCGCCGGGAATTCGCAGACCCGACATTCTGGCGTGTCCTGCAGAACAACGCTCTTCTGCTTCTGGCGGTGCCGGTAGCCCTGGCCGTCGGACTGGCCATTGCCTACGTACTCAATCAGCACATCCCGGGTTGGCGGATCTTCCGTACCCTGATTTTCTTTCCGACTGCGATCTCCTGGGTCGTCATCGGCATGGTGGCGTCCCGATTCTTCGCCGGCGAAGGCACTCTCAACGACATTTTGCGCAGCCTGGGCCTTGGCTTCCTGCACACCGACCTGCTCTCCGGGACCCGGACCGCGCTCCTCGCCGTCGCCATCACCTTCATCTGGTCGATGGTCGGCACGAATATGGTGATTTTCCTCGCCGGCATGGCAACTCTCGATCCTGCACTCCACGAGGCGGCCCGCCTCGACGGTGCCGGTGGTTGGACGGTGTTCCGGCGGATCGTCCTGCCTCAACTCAAGCGGTTCATCCAATTCGCGTTCACCATTACCGTGATCAGCGCTTTCACCGCGCTTTTCAGCCTCATCTTCGTGATGACCGGAGGTGGCCCGGGGTACGGTACGACAACGCTGGAATTCTTCGTCTACCAGACCGCCTTCTCCAAGAGCCAATTCGGTTTGGGTGCGATGCTCGGTGTCGTGCTCTTCGTCATCATGGTCGTCGTCGGGCTCATCCAACTGCGTGTCCTGCGAACGCGGGACTAACCGGGCGGAAAGGACTCCCATCGTGTGCAGTGTTGCGAGGTGGTCGAGGTGAGCGTAGCGACGGCACCTGCCCCCGCCGGACATCGTCGTCGCCCTCGGCTCACGGTCGGACGGGTGATACTCGTCCTCCTCATGACCGCGGTCACCGTCGTCATGCTCTATCCGTTCGGCTTCATGGTGAACAACTCGTTCAAAACGCAGCAACAATTCGATGGCGCGGTCAGCGGCCACTCGCTCTCCTCGTGGATGCGCCTTCCGAAAGTCATTCCGGTCTGGCGGGAAATCATCAATTCCACCATCGTCTGTGCGGCCGCGATCGCCATCATTCTTGCGGTCAGCACCATCGCCGGTTTCGCCTTCGCGAAGCTGCGCTACCGGGCGTCGGTGCTTGTCTTCATCGCCATCATCGCGGCCATGCTCATTCCGGTTCAATCCATCATCATCCCGGCGTACGTCAATTTCTCCAAGGCACACCTGCTCACCGGGTACTGGGGTGCCGTGCTCGTGTACGCCGCGCTTGGCACGCCGTTCGCCACGTTCCTCATGACCACCTTTTACCGTGGTCTGCCGGATGACCTGGTCGACGCGGCCATCGTCGATGGCTTGGGGTATTGGGGTGCGTTCGTGCGGGTCGCGCTGCCGATGGCGCTCCCGGCAATCGTTACGGTGACCGTCCTGCAGTTCATCCAAATCTGGGACGACCTGCTCGTCGGACTGCTGTTCTTACAAAACCCGAGTGACCGCACGATTACCGTCGGGCTCGGCGTTCTTGCCTCTGGTCGCACCACAGACATTCCGGTGCTGATGGCTGGTTCTCTCATGAGTGCCCTCCCTGCGATCCTTGTCTACGTCGTTTTCCAACGGCAACTCGTGAGCGGACTTACCGCCGGGATGGGCAAATAGCGTCTACGATCCGACAGGAGTTGCGATGAACCGCGTGGTCAGTCGATCCCCACAGCGGCCCGACGATGTGGTCGTCGACGTGGCGGTGACCGATCCGGCGGCCGTGCGCAACGCGGCCGACACCGCCCGGCAGGCTGCGCGGGACTGGTCGGCCGCCACGGCGCTGGCTCGAGCCCGGGCGCTGCACCAGCTTGCCGATGCGATCGCCGCCGAGCGGGAGACGCTATCCGCACTCATCGTCCGCGAAGTCGGCAAACCGGTGAGCGAAGCCGGCGCCGAAGTGGACCGCGGGATTGCGCTCGTCCGCTACTACGCACAACAAACCCTCGATCCGATAGGCGAAACATATCCAGCCCCGGATGGGACGTCACTGCTGTACACGTTTCGCCGACCGCACGGCGTCGTCGGCCTCATCACGCCGTGGAATTTCCCCATCGCCATTCCACTCTGGAAAATGGCCCCCGCCCTCGCGTACGGCAACACCGTGGTGTGGAAGCCTGCGCCGGAGGCGACCGGCGTGGCGCTCCGCCTCCACGAACTCTGCGCCGCTGCACTGCCGAGCGGGGTCGTGACTATCGTCCTCGGTGACGCCGAGACCGGCCGGGCCGTGGTGGACACCACGGACGCGGTGTCTTTCACCGGATCCGCACGTGTCGGCGCGCTGGTGCGGATCGCGGCCGCGGAGCGTGGCATCCCCAGTCAATGCGAAATGGGTAGCGTCAACGCCTCGATCGTCTTCCCGGACTATCCCGTCGAGGACGCAGCGCGGGTCATCGCCTCGGCTGCCATGGGGTACGCGGGACAGAAGTGCACGGCTACCAGCCGGGTCATCGTGGTCGGCGATCCCGAGCCTCTCGTCGATGCATTGGTCGCGGCGGTGGAGGCATTCCCGGTGGGCGACCCGGCCGATCCGACGACCGGCATGGGCCCGGTGATCAGCGCGGACTCCCTTGAGGCCGTTCTTACCGCGGCGGACGAAGCAAGAGCCTCGGGCGGGGCTCTGCTCACCGGCGGCCGGCGATGCCGCGACGACGGGTGGTACGCGGCTCCCACCCTGGTGCGCGGCCTAGCGCCCGGGCATCGCCTGGCGCAAGAGGAAATCTTCGGCCCGTTCTGCGTTCTCCTCACCGCACGCGACATCGACGAGGCTTTCGAGCTGGCCAACGCCGTCCGCTACGGACTCGTGGCAGCGGTCTTCACCCACGACACTCGGGTCGTCGCGGAGGCGGTCCGCCGGTTGGACACCGGGCTGATCCGGATCAACGCGGCGACGACCGGCGTCGATTTCTACGCTCCCTTCGGAGGTCAGAAGCTCTCTAGCAGCGGCCCGCGGGAACAAGGCAAAGCGGCCCGCGACTTCTTCACCACCGTGCATACGGTGACCATCACACCGGCGTAGCCCGCTCAAGCCCAACCGCCATGGGGCGTGGGGCGTCGACGGTCGCGCGGTCATGGTGTCGCTGCGTGCCGCGCGGCGACGATAGACTCACCGCGCAGGCAGCCGCCGCGCGGGCGGTTGGTGGTCCACGCCGCCGGTCGACTCGACGCGTGAGCTTCGCCGGTTGACGCTTCGGAGCTGCGCAGCCGGCGGGGAAGGGAGATTGTGGAGCAGCACAACCTCGACGTCTCGATCGTCCTGCCCTGTTACAACGAGGAAGACCACGTCGCGCTGGAGATCGAGCGGATCATCGCGGCGATGGACGCCAGCGGATACCGCTACGAACTCATCGCCATCGACGACAAATCCACCGACAACACTCTCGCCCGGCTTCGGGAGGCTGAGCGGAAATACCCGCAGGTGCGGGTCGTCGCGTTTCGCCGCAACGGCGGCTCCGGCACGGCCCGGCGGATCGGTACAGGTGAAGCGCGGGGCCGGATCGTCGTCTGGACGGACGCCGACCTCACCTACCCGAACGAACAAATCCCCGACCTCGTCGCCTACCTCGACGAGCATCCGGACGTCGACCAAGTCGTCGGGGCGCGCACCAGCGAACAAGGCCGGCACAAACTGCTGCGGGTGCCGGCGAAATGGTTCATCCGCAAACTTGCCGAATGGCTCGCCGGCACGAAAATCCCCGACCTGAATTCCGGCCTGCGGGCGTTCCGCCGCCAGGTCGCGCTGCCCTACCTGCGCCTCCTGCCGCCCGGATTCTCCTGCGTCACCACCTTGACCTTGGCGTTTCTCTCCAACCAGCACGCCATCGACTACATCCCGATTTCCTACGCCCGGCGCTCGGGGAAATCCAAATTCCATCCCCTGCGCGACGCCTACCGTTACCTGCTGCAGGTGCTTCGCATGGTGATGTACTTCAATCCGCTGAAAGTGCTGATGCCGCCGGCGCTCTGGCTCATGGGAATCGGCGTCGCGAAGGGAATCGCCGACGTCGTCCGCTACCGCTTCCACCTCTCCACCAACACCGTGCTGCTCTTCGTCACCGGCTTGATCATCGCAGCGGTGGCGCTCCTCGCCGACCTTTTCGTCCGATCCCGGGCCGACTAGCCGGCGCATGCGCCACCCCCTCACCCCCCGGACCCGCACCCTCCTGCGGGTGGTCCTGCTCGGCGTCATCGTCGCCGCCTTCGCGGTCGCCGTCCGCGACCGCTGGGGCGCCGTCCGCGACAGCCTCACCGACCTGCCGGTCTGGAGCCTCGCTGCGGCGACCGCCCTCGGGTTCGCCAACATCGGCGCTGCGATGTTCTCGTGGCGCACCCTGCTTGCCGATCTCGGGTCCCCGCTCCGACTCCGGGACGCCGCCCGCATCTTCTACCTCGGCCAGCTCGGCAAATATCTCCCCGGCTCGGTCTGGACCGTCGTCGCCCAGGTGGAACTCGGCCGCGACCACGGGGTCCCGCCCCGCCGATCCGTCGCGGCCAGCGCCGTCTCACTCGGCATCTCGCTCGCCGCCGGGCTGCTGCTCGCGGCCGTCACCCTGCCCTACTCCGCCCGGGCGGCGCTCGAACACTACTGGTGGGCGCTGCTCGCCCTCCCCGTGATCGCCGTCGCGCTGCTGCCCCGCAACGTCTACCGGCTCACCCACCTCATCCTCCGGCTGCTCCGCCGCGAACCCCCGGACCACGAGTTCTCCTGGCGCGGCGTGCTCCGCTCCTTCGGCTGGCAGCTCACCGGATGGCTGGGACTCGGCACCCAGGCCCTCGTCCTCGCCGTCGCCCTGCACGCGGACGCCGGACACGCCGCGCCGGTCGCCCTCGGCGGCGCGGCGCTTGCCTGGTGCGCCGGCTTCCTCGCCGTACCGGTGCCGGCCGGTGCCGGGGTGCGGGAAGCGGTCTACCTCGCGGTCCTCGCCCCGGTGCTCCCCGCCGGCCCTGCGCTCGCCATCGCCCTGGTCTCCCGGGCCATCGCGACGCTCGGCGACGGCATCTTCGCGGCCGGGGCGCTCCTCGCCGCCCGCAGCGGACGCGCCGCCGTTCAGCCGGGTGCGGCTTTTCACAGCCCGCTCGCAGGGAAGTCCCAGCGAACGGGCGGAGAATAGCCGGTAGTGGGTTGGTGAACCCGGAGCGCCGGGAAGGCTGTCGGCATGAGCGTCGAAGCCGGCGGGCGCGGCCGAGGACGAGTGAGGTGATCCGTGGGTGTGACAGGCGACTTCTGGGAATCGTGGCAACCGCCGTCCTGGCTGCAACCGGTCTGGGGAGCGCTCAGACCCGACCAGTTGCGGCGGATGTTCCGGTACACCGCCGGATCGGCGATCTGCTTCGCCGTCTCAGAAGTCACCTTCGTCGTGCTGTTCTACCCCCACCTGCTCGGTGCGAAGTCCTCCTCGGTCGCCGCGTCGGTCGCCGGCATCATCCCCGGGTACTGGCTGAACCGCACGTGGACCTGGGGACGCCGGCACCGGTCGGATTTCTGGCGTGAGGTCGTGCCGTACTGGGCGACGTCCGTGGCGAGCGCCGTCTTTGCCGCCCTCGCGATCGGGGCGGTCAATGACGCGACGATGGCCTACAGCCGGGGTCTGCGCACGGTGATGAACGCGGCGACCTACATGGCGGTGTACGGGCTGATATTCATCGGCAAATACCTGCTCTTCGACCGGCTGCTCTTCCCGTCGGCAACACCGGCGGCCGTCGGTGAGCCGGTGACCGTGACCGCCGAACCGCGGCCGGGCGCAGGAGGGCTGACTGCCGAACCGCGGCCGGGTGCAGCGAACCCGCACCGGGCGAGCCCCCACCCGCCGGTTCCGCGTCCGCGACCCTCACGGACCCTCAGCTGGACGCCGTCCGAGAAAACCGCTCCCGGACATACGTGCGAAGGATGACCCGCGCGTAGCGCAATCCGTACAGCAGGTTGTGCCCCTTCTTGCTCCGCCCGGCCCGGCGCACCCGCATCACCGTCGGCACTTCCGCGACCCGGTACCCCTGCAGAATCGCGCCGATGAGCAGCTCAGAGGTCTGGTACTGCGGCTGTGTCTGCCGCACCGTCGCGGTGATCTCCGCCCGCATGGCCCGCAGGCCGCTGGAACTGTCCGTAACCCGGGTGCCGGTCAGAAAACTGATCAGCCGGGAGAAGAATCGGACGCCGAGGTTGCGCACCGCGTCGGTGTTCTCGGTCCGGCCGAGCTGACGGGAACCGATCACGAAATCTGCTTTGTCTGCTTCGAGAAGCTCGATCATCGCAGGCAGATCCGCCGGATCCCACTGCCCGTCGGCGTCCAGGGTCGCGATGTACCGGGCACCGCCCTCCCGGGCGATCCGATACCCGGTGCGGAGCGCCACCCCGTGCCCGCAATTGCGGGACAACCGGCAGACCAGCGCACCGCCGGCTTCCGCGACCTCGGCAGTCCGGTCCGTACTGCCGTCATCGACCACCAGGACGCGCGCATCGAGGCTGCCGATGCGCGGAGGGATTTCCGCCAGAACGCTCGGCAACGCCGCTTCTTCATCAAGTGCCGCGATGACGATGACCAGCGGCGGCAGGTGTTCCGCCGGGTAACGGGCGCGGAAATCCGCCAGAGCCGCTTCGACGACCTCGCTCGTGCCGGCGGCCTCCCGCAACGCCCGGTGAATTCTGCGTTGACGCACCGACTTTCCCTTCGCGTTTCGGCTCATGAGGGGCATTATTCTCCCATCGCCGGCAGCGGGGTCCGTGCCGTGTTCGGCGTTTCCCGGTTCTCCGGGCCGGCGCTGACCGGCAGCGAGAGCCACCACCACAGGAACACCGCTTGCAGCGCAACGAAAAGTCCGACAGCGAGCAGCGGAGCGATCGGCGGATTCCACGGCGTGTCACGGACGAAGAGCGGTGCGTTTACGCCGGTGCGGTACCGGTGCAAGGCCTGGACAAAGCCGCTGACCTGCACGGCACCGACCGTCACACCGATGATGAGCGCGGGCACGAGCAGTCGCCGCGCACGAGCCCGGCGGTCTCGCGGCCGGCGGGACATGGCGTAGCCCGCGAGAATCGGCGCCCCGACCGCGACCGGAAGAATGTACCGGCCCTGCCCCACAATGCCGAGTTTGCGGGCTTCGAGCGATGCCAATGCGGTGGGAAGCAGAATCGTCACCGCCACCACCCCGGCAATGACGACGGCGAGCCGAAATTCCCGCCGCACGAGCACCGCCAACGCCAGCAGGGCGCAGATTGCCTCCCACGCGAAATAGCACCAGGTCGGCATATTCGTGTCCAACCAGCCGAAAACCCCGAAAAGCTGGTACATATTCAAACCGACCGCACGGATCGCCGTTGTGAAAATCTGCCAGTTGCTGGCATTCGGTGCGACCGGCTGCCCGGCACCGGCGAGCTTGAGACTCCCCATGGCGAAAATCCACACCAAGGCGAAAATAGAGCTCGCCGCGAGGATTCCGGCGCCGATCTGCCCGTCCCGGCGGCGCAAGACCCGGAGCACCGGTTGCCACCCGGTGACGCCGACGACGGTGAGACCGATGACGGCGAGCAGCAGCGGTGAAAGTCCGCGGACCTGCACGAGCACGGACGCCGACACCGCCGTCCAGAGCACGAGACCGCGCGGCGGCGGGTCCTCGCGCGAGGCGAACGCCGCCAGCGCGCAGGTCCAGGTCGCCAAGGCTGCACTGATCTCCAGGCCGCTCGGATTCACCACACTGGCAAGGAAAAGCGCCATCGGCGTGACGGCCGCTGCGACACCGAGCACCGTCCAGCGCGCTCGCCGGATCCGCGACGCGGCGACAAACCCGACGGCGAGGAAGAGCGACGACAGCGCGGCACTGACCAGCCGCATCCAGAACAGTACGTCCTTGCCGTTGGTGACGAGTGTCGGCAGCCCGACGAGAAGGTAGTACAAGGGGGGATAGCCGCCGACGTACGTGAGCGCCTCGGTCAGTCCCGATTGTGCCGTCCAGCGGGGCAGACATGCCGCGGATTGCTCCGGCTGAAAGGCGATGCACGCCGGGTTGCCTTGCGCCAGCGTCGCCGGTACCGTGAATGCCTCATACGGTATGTGATCAGCCGGTTGCGGGGTGCCGCGGAATTCGCCGCGCACATTCGCGGCTGCCTTGACGGCATGCGCCGGCTCGTCGGGTGCCGCGTATTTCGGGGTCGTGACCGCCCAGAGCGCGGTGATACCGAAGAGGATGACGAAGCCGAGCAGTGCCCGCACCCATGTCCGCTTCATCGCCGAGAGTGTACCCACCCGGGCAATTTGAGATCAGTCTCTCACCGGGAGCTCCCAGCAAGCTTTGAGGATCACTGCCTAGGATTCCGATGATGAGCTCTCAGCTTGCCGTAGCGTCGCGCCTGCGGCTTGCCCGGTTGCGCCGTCCTAGACCGGACGGCGGATGGCTGCCTGCCTCTCCGCGGGTGCGTCGCGCCGCCGTCCCCGCCCTTCTTGTCATCGTCGCGACTGCGTTGAGTTACGGCTATACCGCGTCCGCATGGCTCACGGATCCGACGACCACCTGGGTCGGCAACGTCGGAGACCCTGAGCAGAATCAGTGGTTTCTCGGTTGGCTGCCGTACGCCATCGGGCACGGTCTCAACCCGCTCATCAGTCAGCACGTGCTGTTTCCTGACGGCGTCAACCTGATGTGGAATACCTCGGTGCTGCTGCCGGCGCTGCTGCTCTCGCCCGTCACCGTGCTCTTCGGGCCCACGGTCGCCTACAACGTCGCCCTTCTGCTCTGCCCGCCGACGGCCGCGCTAGCGGCGTACTTTGCCATCCGGCGCTGGACCTCGCAGTTTGCGGCGGCCGGCGGCGCGTTGCTCTTTGCCTTCAGCCCGTTCTTCTTCCGCCAAGCACAGGATCACCTGCACATGGCGGTTACCGCGTTCGTGCCGCTCTTTTTTCTCACGATGGACGAGGTGTTCCGCCGGCAGCGGCGCCGGTGGTGGGTGGCCGGAGGTCTGCTCGGCCTGGTCGCGCTCGGGCAGTTCTTCACCGCCGAAGAGTTCCTCGCCACCGACGTGCTGCTCGGCGCCGGTGTGGTCGCCGTCCTTGCCGCCTGCTATTGGCGGGTCGTCGCCGCGAAAATCTGGTACGCCGCGCGCGCTCTCGCGGTTGCGGCGGGTGTTTTCGCCGTCGTCGCCGCGTATCCGCTCTGGGTGCAATTTGGCGGACCGCAGCGGGTTCCCGGCACGATCCACGCGCCGAACGTGTACGTCAACGATCTCGCGAACCTCATCGTGCCGGTCGGACAGTGGCTCGCGCTCGGATCCGCGCACGGCATGAACCAGAGCTGGACCGGCAATCCGGGGGAGTGGAACGGGTATCTCGGTATCCCGCTGCTGCTCGTCATCCTGCTGGCGCTGGTCGTCGGCTGGCGCCGCCCGATTGTCCGGGTTGCCGGGGGTTTGTTCGTCGTGGTGGAAATCCTTTCTTTTGGGCCGAATCTGCACATCGGCGGCCACGTCACCACTATCTGGCTGCCCTGGCAGTGGGTGCAGCGGCTGCCGCTGTTCCATAACGCGCTGCCGAACCGGCTCGGGGTGTACGTCTACCTGTTTGCCGGGCTGCTCACCGCCGTCCTGATCGACCACGTGATCGCTTGGGTCACGACGGCCGTCCGGGCTGGGAAATCGGCTGGTGTGCCGGCGCGGCGTCCCTGGGAGAAGCTGCGGGCGGTAGCGGTCGGAGCGGCGGCCGGACTGTTGATCGTCGTTGTGTTGAGCTGGCTGCCGGCCGCTCCTGCGGTGACCACCGTCACGGAACCGGCGTACTTCACCTCGACCGGGGAAGCAGCAGACCTGCCGGCGGGGACCGTGGCCGTCGTCCTGCCCTACGTGTCGGGACCGAACCTCGAGGACGCCGAGGTCTGGCAGGCACGATCCGGCTTCCGCATGAAAATGCCCGGCGGATGGCTGATCGTCCCCGGACCGCATCACGGTGTGGAAGGGCCGACGTACCAGGTCTTCGGCGAGGTATTTCCGGACACCACGACGCTGGACGACGGTCTCGCTGCCGCGGTGCGGGCGGAGTGGCGGCAGTGGGGGGTCACCAAGGTCATTGTCGGTCCCGGGCCCTATGACCAGAACGTCATCGCCGGGCAGGTTTCGTACATTCTCGGCGGGGTGCAGCCCCGGTGGACCGGCGGCGTCGCGGTCTTCGACGTCCCGCAGTGAGCAATATTGGACTGCCGTGGTCACCGGGAATATCGACCTCCCGGGTTGGGCAATCGCGACGTCCCGTAGTGAGCCGGAATCTTGACCTCCGGCAGCCAGCGGGAATCTCCCAGGAATCTCCCGGCAATCTCCCAGCGTCACCCGGTGCACCGGTGGGTATGCTGCGGGCATCACGAGGGAATTTCCGGTTCGGCTAAATGATCAGCGGAGTGTGCGATGCGTGTCCTGATTCTCGGCGGTGACGGTTTCTGCGGTTGGCCGACCTCCCTGCACCTGTCGGCACAAGGGCATGACGTGCACATTGTCGACAACTTCGCCCGGCGGTGCGCGGACATCGAATTGGAAGCCGAATCGCTCACCCCGATCGCGCCGATGGGAACCCGGTTGCGCGCCTGGCGTGAGGTGAGCGGCAAGGAGATCGAATTCTCCCGGTTCGACGTCGCGGTGCACTATCACCGGCTGCTCACCCTGCTGCAGGAGTGGCAGCCGGACGCGGTTGTGCACTTCGCCGAACAGCGGGCCGCGCCGTACTCGATGAAATCGTCGTGGCACAAGCGGTACACGGTGAACAACAACATCAACGCGACGAACAACCTGCTCGCCGCCATCGTCGAATCCGGGCTGGACATTCACGTCGTCCACCTCGGAACGATGGGCGTGTACGGCTACGGCACCGCCGGGATCAAAATTCCCGAAGGATACCTGCGGGTGCAGATTCCCAAGGAGAACGGCGAAGTCGTTGAATCGGAAATCCTCTACCCGCCGAACCCGGGGTCGATTTATCACATGACGAAGACGCAGGACCAGCTGCTCTTCGCCTACTACAACAAGAACGACGGGGTGCGGGTCACCGACCTGCACCAGGGCATCGTCTGGGGCACCCAGACTGTCGAGACCCGGCTCGACGACCGGCTCATCAACCGATTCGATTACGACGGCGATTACGGAACTGTGCTGAACCGGTTCCTCGTCGAAGCCGCGATCGGATATCCGCTGACCGTGCACGGATCGGGCGGCCAGACCCGCGCGTTCATCAACATTCAAGACACCGTGCGGTGCATTCAGCTTGCGGTCGAGAATCCGCCCAACCCCGGGGAGCGGGTGCGGGTCTTCAACCAGATGACCGAGTGTCACCGGATCATCGACTTGGCCAAGCTGGTCTCCGAGCTCACCGGCGTGGAGATCGATCACGTGGAGAATCCGCGGAACGAAGCGGACTCCAACGACCTGTTCGCCGAGAACCGGCAGCTCCTCGAACTCGGGTTGAAGCCGATCACCCTGGAGGCCGGGCTGCTCACCGAAATCACCGAGATCGCGCGGAAGTACGCCGACCGGATCGACGTCGACAAGATCCCGTGCCGGTCGTACTGGCGTCCGAAGCGGAGTGTGTGACCGCCGGTCGTGCGGGCGGCCGAAGCGGAGTGTGTAGCGGATCGTTCTTCCGGCCGCCGGTTCCGCCGAGACGGTTGGCCGCAGACCGGGGAGCCGTCCGGCCGCCGGTGATTGTGATCAAGGTGGGTGGGTGTTCGCGTTAGCATAGGCGTCGAAACGCTGATGGCTGACGTAGGACGCGAGCGCGAGACGCGCCGGCAGGACGAGCGCGACCGTGACGCCGTCGGGCGGCGGTACCTCGCGCACTTCACCGAATCAGACCGGCGCTTTCTGGCTGCGGCACGCCCCGGTGTCGCGGAGCTGCTCGGCCGCCGACCGGGCGTCGTCCTCGACCTGCTCGGCAGCGAAGAGGTCGCGGCGGCGCTCTTCCCGCGGCCGCCGCAACCGTCCGACGCGCTCGCGATGGTCTCCCCGGCGCTGGCGTTCGCGGTCGCCGTCCACCGGGCCGCCGAGGAGCAATCCGGTTCGCTGTACGTCCCCGAATGGGTGGGACCCCGGCAACGGGTGCCCGTCTTCGCCGGCCCGGAGCTCGCCGCTTTTCTCGCCGAGCCGTGGCACCGGCTCTTTCTCGTCGAACTGCTCGCCTCGTATGCCCGGGTGGCCAGCGGGAGCTACCTGACCCGCACCGCGCACGGGTGGCGGCGGCGGCGGTACAGCGAACTTGACCCGGTGCAGCTTGCCGGGCTGCTGCACGCGGTGTCGCCCGTTGAGCAGGCGGGTGTCTACCGGCGGCTGGGTGATCTCGCGTTGTTCTTGACCGGCGTGTTCCCGGACCACACCGCGACCCGGGCGTTCCGTCCGCTCGACGCGCAGCGGTTGCTGCGCCTGGTCGGGGAATCGCACGAGCACGCCGATCGCGGCGCAGTGGATTTGCTGCAGTGGCTGGGACCGCGGTGGTACCGGCAGGCTGTGGCGCACGTCCCGTTCGTCACCGCGGACGCCCGGATTCTGCAGACGATGGCCGACCAATTCGTCAACGCCCGGCGGATTCTCACCGTCGTCGCCGACCGGTACCTTTTCCCGGTCGGCAATCCGTGGTTTCCGTGGAATTAGCGGCCCTCCCGGCGCACCTCGCTGAACAGCCGCACGTACGCCTCGGCCACCTGCCGGGGTGTCGCCGCCTTTTCGATGAACGTCCGGCCGGCGGCGCCCATCACGGCCGCCCGCTGCGGATCCTCGACGAGAGCGCGGATCGCGGCGACGAAAGCTTTCTCGTCGTCCGGTGGTACGGCGATTCCCGCACCGGAGTCGTGAACGATCCGCGCCACTTCGCTGCCCTCATCGACACTGGCCACCACCGGCCGGGCGGCGGCAAGAATCGAATACGTCTTCGACGGAACGCTGGAGCGGGCCAGTCCCTTCTTCAACGGGACGACGTGAATGTCCGCGGCGGCCAACACCTCGGGCAGCCGTTCGACCGGCTGCAACGGCACGAACCGAATGTTCGGCAGACCGTCCGCCAGGCGCTGCCAGTCGGGGAGAGTCGAACCGGTTCCGTTGACGACGAAGACGACGTCGTCGCGGTCGCGAAAATCACGGGCGGCGGCGATGAGCAAATCCAGCGATTGCGACATGCCGACGTTCCCGGCGTACATGACGACGGTCTTCCCCGCAAGCCCGTACTCGCGGCGGTACGAATTCTCCCGCTCCCCGGGCGTGATTCCCGCGACGTCCACGAAATTCGGGATGACGTGCACCCGCCTCGGATCCCGTACCTTGGCGGCGATGTTGGCGCGCATGTCCTCCGACAGCACGGTGACGGCGGCGCATCGGGCGTACGACCAGCGTTCCAGCGCGGCGGCGGCGCGGATGAGCGCCGGATTGCGCAGCAATCCCAGTTCGACCGCCACATCCGGAAAAACATCCTGCACATTAAGGACGAGCGGACACCGCCGGGCAAGGGACGCCAGCCATCCGGTCGCCGCCATCGGCAACGGCGGTGTCATCGCGAAAGCGACATCCAGGCGGCCGCCGATGCTCGCTGCGACGGCGGAAAGGCCGCAGAACGCGGCAAAACCAAGCGCACGCTTCGGGATGTTCCGTTTGTCGGCCGTCGGGAACGGATACACCCGGGTGACCGAACCCCACGGCCGCCACTGCCGGTGCACGACACGGCCGCGCCACTCCGGCTCGACCGCGTGCCGCTCGTACCAGGGCAGTGACGTCACGACGTGGATGTCGTGACCAAGTCCGCCGATTTCCTCGATGAGCCGGGCGGCGATGATGCCGGTGGGTGCGACGTCCGGCACGAAATGCGGTACGACGGCGAGGATTCTCATCTCCGCTCGGCCACCTCCCGGTACACCGCCACCTGCCGGTCGACGCTGCGCGGCGCGGCGAACTCGGCCGCCCGGCGTCGGCCCGCGTCGGCGCAGCGGCACCGTTCGGCGTCGTCGTCTAGCAGTCGCTCCAGAGCGTCCGCCCAGCCGAGGATATCGTCCGGATCGACGAGCAGCCCGGCGTCACCGACCAGCTCCGGCAACGCCGCGGCCCGGGCGGCGGCCACCGGGACGCCGTGCGCCATCGCCTCCAGGACTGGCAAGCCGAAACCCTCGAAACGGGACGGAAAAGCAAGCACAGCCGCCCGCCGGTACAGTTCGACAAGGTGCGGCCGGGGCAGGTGGCCGAAGAATTTCACCTGGTCGTTGAGGCGATGCCGAGCCGCCAGCGCACGGATTTCCGATTCCGTCGACCGCGCCGACCCCCACGCCCCAGCCCCGGCGGCGCCGGTGAAAACGAGCTGCACCGCGCGGCGGTGAGCGAACCGCGCGAAAGCCTCGATGAGCACGCGGTGATTCTTGTGCGGGTAGAACGCGGCCGGATAGAGGATGAACGTCCCGACGTTGCGGAGCAACGCATCGACGGCCTCCCGGTCGGCGTCCGTCGGTTCTGGTGGGGGAAGGAGCAGCGGCGGAATGACGACGACCCGGCCCGCGGCCGGAAATGCGGCCCTGACGTGCCGGCCGGTGAACTCGCTCACCGTGCAGACTACCCGGGCCCGGCGCACCGCCCGGCCTTGCGCGGCCCGCAAATACGCGCGTTTGAGAATTGAGAAATTCCGCGGATACACCAGGTATTGCAAATCGTGAATGGTCACGACCGCCGGGACGGGCGCGGTCGGCACCAGCCCGCCGAGATGGTGGACGACGTCGAAATCCCCCGACCGGAGGCGGAGAGCGAGCCAGCTGTGCTCGACCGCGACCCGGCGGACGACGTGTCGGCCGGCGGGCAGCGGCGCGGTGATGCAATGGCGGGCGAATTCCGGGTAGCGGCCGGTGAATTCTGGCGTGGCAAAAAGCGTGAGCGCCAGGTCGTCGCGGCCGCGGAGGGCGTTGAGCAGGTCGACCGCATACCGTTCGGTGCCGCCGACCACGCCGGGCACGCACCAGAGCAAGTTCACCGCGACGCGCAACCGGGTCATCGGCCGGCCGCTTCCCGGTAGACCTGCACGGTGCGCTCCGCGGCCGTCGTCCAGGAGTACTGGGCGGCACGGCGCCGCGCTGCGTCCGACAGCTCGTCGTGCCGGTCACCCGCGGCGCTGACCAGCGCGTCCGCCAGCGCATCGACGTCCGTCGGGTCCACGAGCAGCCCCGCGCCGTCCGCGAATTCCGCCATCGCCGACCCTGCCGACGTCACCACCGGGACGCCGTGCGCCATCGCCTCCAGCACCGGCAGACCAAACCCCTCCCGCAGGGACGGATAACAGAACACCCGGGCGCCGGCGTACGCGGCATGCAGATCCGCCGCCGGCAGGAATCCCACCATCCGCACCCCGGGTGCCGGGTCGAGGTGCACCGCGCCCCACCCGGCCGGGCCGGCCAGGACGAGTTCCAGCTCGGGTATGCGCCGGCGGGCCCGCGCGAACGCCTCCAGCAGCCGTGGCAGGTTCTTGCGCGGCTCCACCGTCCCGCACCAGAGCACGTACGGGCGGGAAAGCCCATACCGGGCAAGGAAATCGCGCACCTTCGCCTCGGGAATTTCCGGGACGGACACCCCGTGCGGCACCAGCCGCAGCTGATCCTCGGCGAAACCGGCGTCCACGCACTCGGCCCACGTCGCCCGGGACGGAACCATGACCAGGTCCGCGGCGGATTTCGCCAACGCCAGGCCGCGCCGGAAAAACCGCAAGCCGCGGCGGGTGACGTACTGCGGATTCTCCCGGAAGACGAGGTCGTGGACGGTCACCACCAGCGGCCCGCGTTTCGGCGGAATCGCCAATGTCGTTGCGTGGACGACGTCAACCGGACCGGTCGCAGCCTGCACCGGCGGCCAGCGCAGGTAATGCCAGGTCTCGTACAGCAGGGCGCGCGGCAGACCCAGTCCGGTAACCGGAACCGGCGGTGTCCACGGCTGCGGAGGCAGGGCGGAGTGCCGCGCCGCCACCCCGCGCACCTCGACGTCGTCGCGGCGGGACAATTCCGCCGCCAACGCCAGAATGGACGACGCCGTCCCCCCGGGAACCCGATGCCAGCACTGTTCGAGGGTGAGCGCAACGCGCAACGGAGCTGCCATCAGCGGTCAACGGTCGATCCGCACGGTGCGGCCGGCGAGTTCGTCGCCCAACCGGGCGATGTCGGCGTCCACCATGATGCGGGCCAATTCCGGCGTCTTGACCCGTGCCTCCCACCCGAGTTCCGCTTTCGCCTTCGAGGCGTCGCCGCACAGATGGTCCACCTCCGCCGGACGCCGATACCGCTCGTCGATTTCGACGTACTTCTCCCAATCCAGCCCGGCATGGTCGAACGCCATGGCGACGAAATCCCGCACGGCGTACGACGTGCCGGTGGCAATGACGTAATCCGCCGGTTCATCGGCCTGCAGCATCAGCCACATCGCCTCGACGTACTCCGGCGCATAGCCCCAATCTCGTCGGGCGTCCAGATTTCCCAGGTACAGCTTGTCTTGCAGGCCGGCTTGAATGCGGGCCACCGCGCGGGAAACCTTGCGGGTGACGAACGTCTCTCCCCGGCGCGGCGACTCGTGGTTGAAGAGAATGCCGTTCACCGCGAACAATCCGTACGCCTCCCGGTAATTCACCGTCGCCCAGTACGCGTACACTTTCGCAACCCCGTACGGCGACCGGGGGTGAAACGGCGTCTTTTCGTTCTGCGGCGGCGGAGCAGATCCGAACATTTCCGAACTGGACGCCTGGTAGAACCGGCAGGAAATTCCGGAGGCACGGATCGCTTCGAGCAGCCGGATCGTGCCAAGACCGGTGACGTCACCGGTGTACTCCGGCATCGCGAAACTCACCTTGACGTGGCTCTGGGCGCCCAGGTGGTACACCTCGTCCGGCTCGATGGTGTGCAGCAGGGTCACCAGGCCGGTGCCGTCGTGCAGGTCGCCGTAGTGCAGCCGCAGCCGGACGTCCGGATCATGCGGGTCCTGGTAAATGTGGTCGATCCGCTCGGTGTTGAACGTCGACGCCCGGCGGATCAGGCCGTGCACCTCGTAGCCCTTGGCCAGCAGCAGCTCGGCTAGGTAGGAGCCGTCCTGGCCGGTGATCCCGGTGATGAGGGCGCGCCGGCGCCGCTCGGAACCGGGAGTCGCCGGAGCGCTTGACCCCGGGGTGGCCTGGGCAGCGGCACCGGCGGCCGGTGCCGCATCGGCTCGCGGACCGGCGGTGGTTGCGGTGGGCTGCGGAGCAGACGGGTCGGCCACGCCCCAAGGTTAGCCTTGCCGCATGACCTCCCCCGCACCTGCAAGGGATCGCCCGGCATCCCCGATGGACCGCACCGCGCCGACCTACATCGCCGGCCACCGGGGTCTCGTCGGCTCGGCGGTCTGGCGGCACTTCGCGGCGTCCGGATTCACCACGCTGATCGGCCGGACCTCCGCCGAGCTCGACCTGCGGGATCGGGCGGCCACCTTCGCGTTCTTCGAGGAGGTCCGCCCGCGGTACGTCGTCCTGGCTGCGGCCCGGGTCGGCGGCATCCTCGCCAACGCCACCGAGCCGGTCGAATTTCTCTCCGACAATCTGCGGATTCAGGTCAACGTGCTCGACGCCGCCCTCGCGACCGGGGTGGAGCGGTTGCTCTTCCTCGGGTCGAGCTGCATCTACCCCAAGCACGCGCCGCAACCCATTCCGGAGGAGGCCCTACTCACCGGTCCGCTGGAGCCGACGAACGAGGCCTACGCCATCGCGAAAATCGCCGGTGTGCTCCAGGTGCAAGCCGCGCGGCGGGAGTACGGCGTCCGATGGATTTCCGCGATGCCGACCAACCTGTATGGCCCCGGTGACAACTTCGACCTCCGCACCGCGCACGTCCTCCCCGCCCTGATCCGGCGATTCCACGAGGCCGTCCAGAGCGGCGCGGAGGAGGTCGTGCTCTGGGGGACGGGCACGCCCCGGCGCGAATTCCTGCACGTCGACGATCTCGCCCGGGCGTGCGAACTCCTCCTGGACTGTTACGACGATCCGCTGCCGATCAACGTCGGCGTCGGAGAGGACATCTCGATCGCCGAGCTGGCGGAACTCATCGCGGAGATCGTCGGTTATTCCGGGAAGATTCGGTTCGATCCGAGCAAACCAGACGGCACGCCGCGTAAGCTCCTCGACGTCCGCCGGATCACCGCGCTAGGTTTTCGTCCGCGGATCGGACTGGCGGAGGGTATCCGGGCGACCTACGCGTGGTACCGGGAGCAGCTCGGCAACCGGACCGAGTCGCCGCACCAGACCGCGTGATCGGCGGCAGCCGGCGCGGCGGACGGCCCGGTACGTCGTCCACCGACCGGATCGGCGCGGCGGGGGAGCGAGTCACCGGTTCAACCCGGATCAGCAAGGAGTCACCATCGAGGCGATCATTCTCGTCGGCGGACGCGGTACTCGGCTGCGTCCCCTCACGCTCGGCGTGCCGAAGCCGCTGCTGCCGGTTGCCGGTGTGCCGTTCCTCGCCCACCTGCTCGCTCGCGTGCGCGATGCGGGAATCGACCACGTGGTGCTCGCCACCTCCTACCGGGCGGCCGCGTTCACCGAGCACTTCGGGGACGGCGAAGCCTTCGGCCTGGACCTCGAGTACGTCACCGAGGAGGAGCCGCTCGGCACCGGCGGGGGCATCCGCAACGTCGCTGACCGGTTGCGCAGTGCGGCCGACGAGCCGGTCTTTGTCTTCAACGGCGACATTCTCAGCGGCCACGATCTGAAGGCGCAACTGACCCGGCACGAAGAGCGGCAGGCGGCCGTCACCCTGCACCTCGTCCGGGTTCCCGACGCCCGGCCGTTCGGCTGCGTCCCCATCGACGAGCACGGGAATGTGCAAGCCTTCATGGAAAAATGCGCAGAACCGGTGACGAACATCATCAACGCCGGGTGCTACATCTTCCGCCGCGAGGTCATCGATGCGATCCCGCGCGGCCGGGTGGTCTCCGTCGAACGGGAGGTCTTTCCCGCCCTGCTCGCCGACGGGTCCACCGTCGTCGGTTATCTCGATGACGCTTACTGGTTGGACGTCGGGACGCCGCACGCCTTCGTCCGTGCGTCCTGCGACCTCGTCCGCGGTCTCGTACCGTCGTCCGTGTTGCCCGGACCGACCGGGGAGGCGCTCGTCATGCCGTCCGCCGCGGTCTCGGATGCGGCGGCCATTGCCGGCGGCACCTTCATCGGCGAGGACGCCCGGGTCGAGGTCAACGCCCTGGTGATCGGCTCGGTGGTCTTCCCGGGCGCGGTGATCGAGGCGGACGCCGTGGTGCGCGGCAGCATCGTCGGGGCCGGCGCCCGCATCGGCGCCGGCGCGGTGCTGGACGGCGCGGTGATCGGTGAAGGCGCCCATGTCGGGGCGCGGAATGAATTGATCGGCGGAGCCCGGGTCTGGCCTCAAGTCGTGCTGCCGCCGGTGTCGATCCGGTTCTCCAGCGACGAGTGACCGAGGCTCACCGGGCCTGCGGTGCGAAGGGTGGCGGCCGTGGAGCTCGACGACATCGACCGGCGGATCGTCGCGGCGTTACGGGCTGACGGCCGGGCGACGTACCAGCAGATCGGTGCGCAGGTGGGTTTGAGCGCGCCGGCGGTGAAACGCCGGGTTGACCGCCTGCGGGCCCGGGGCGCCATTACCGGATTCACCGCCCTTGTCGACCCGGCCGCCCTCGGCTGGCGGACCGAAGCGTACGTGGAGCTGTTCTGCCAAGGCCGCACCTCTCCCTCCACCATCGCCGCCGCGCTGGCGAAGTACCCCGAAGTGGTGGACGCCTGCACCGTCTCTGGCGAGGCCGACGCGCTCATTCACGTGATGGCCGAGGACGTCAAGCATTTCGAGCAGGTCCTCGAAAGAATCAACGCCGAGCGGTTCGTCGTACGCACGAAGAGCGTGCTCGTGTTGTCCCGCCTCCTGCACCGCTGAGCCGGAGGGGCGGCTGAGCCGGCCGGGCGGGTGAGCCGGAGGGACCGCCGGGCCGGTTCGGTCTCGGGCGGGGGTGGCCGGGCCGGTTCGGCGTCTTGATCCGCGCAACAAATCGACGCCTGCTCCTCCTCTTGCGCAACACATCGCTGGTCGGGCGCAACCAGGTGTCCTTGTTGCCCTGCGGCACCCCCGCGATGGTGAAAGGGAGGAGGTCGTGATGACGCTCACCGCCGTCCGTCCCGAGACCCTGCAGCGGACGCCGACCAGCCGGCGCTACTTGGTCTGCCCGCCGCGGTACTTTGCCGTCCAGTACACGATCAATCCGTGGATGCATCCGGAGGTGCCTACCGACACCGACCGGGCGTGCCGGCAGTGGCAGGTGCTCGTCGCGACGTATCGGCGGCTCGGCCACCAGGTCGACGTCATCGAGCCGCTGCCGGATTTGCCCGACATGGTCTTTGCCGCCAACGCCGCCGTCACCGTCGCGGGGCGCGCGTACGGCGCGAAATTCCGGTTTCCGCAACGGGCCGCGGAAGCCCCGGCGTACCAGGCCCGGCTAACCGAGCTGGGTTTTACGGTCATCCCACCGACATACGTGAACGAAGGCGAGGGTGATTTTCTCGTCGTCGGACGCCGGTTTATTCTCGCCGGCCACGGTTTTCGGACCGACCACCGCGCCCACCGTGAAGCCGAGAACGTGCTTGGGCTTCCGGTCATCAGCCTGGAGTTGGTGGATCCGCGGTATTACCATCTGGACACGGCGATTGCCGTGCTCGACGAGACGACGATCGCCTACTATCCGCCCGCGTTGAGCAGGCCGAGCCGGGCTATTCTTGCGGAATTGTTTCCCGACGCGATTGTGGCCGATGACGCCGATGCCGAGGTTTTCGGCTTGAATGCGGTCAGCGACGGCTACCACGTGGTCCTCCCCGTGCAGGCGCATCGACTGGCGCGGCAGCTCGCCGCCCGGGGTTTCCAGCCGGTGTCGGTCGACGTGTCGGAATTCCGCAAAGCGGGAGGAGGTCCCAAGTGCTGCACGCTGGAGCTCCGAGCATGACATTCCTTACCGGACAGGGAATTTCACCGGCCCCCGACCCGACCCGGGAATACATTGCGCTGGAGAACCACTACGTGGCGCACACGTACCATCCTTTGCCGGTTGTGCTCTGCGAAGGCCGCGGCGCGTGGGTGCGGGACGTCGAAGGCCGGGAATACCTTGATTGCCTCGCCGCATATTCCGCATTGAATTTCGGCCACGGACATCCCGCGCTCATTGCGGCCGCCAAGGAGCAACTCGACCGTCTGACTCTCACCAGCCGGGCGTTCCACCATGACCTGCTCGGTGAATTCGCCCGCGACCTGGCGCATCTCGTCGGCATGGACGCCGTCCTGCCGATGAACAGCGGAGCCGAGGCGGTCGAGACCGCGCTGAAACTTGCCCGCGCCTGGGGGTACCGGGTCAAGCACGTGCCGCGCGACCAGGCGGTCATCCTCGTGGCGCATGGCAATTTCCACGGCCGCACGCTGAGCATCATTAGCTTCTCTGACGACCCGGTTGCCCGTGACGATTTCGGCCCGTACACCCCCGGATTCCGGTCCGTTCCCTATGGCGACGCCCGCGCCCTCGAAGCGGCCATCGACGCCCATACCGTCGCCGTCCTGCTCGAACCTATTCAAGGTGAAGCGGGCGTCATTATTCCGCCGAAGGGATACCTGCAGGCCGTGCGCGAGGTGTGCACCAGGCATCACGTGTTGTTCATTGCCGACGAAATCCAATCGGGACTCGGGCGGACCGGACGGACGCTGGCCTGCGACCACGAGAACGTCCGCCCGGACGTCGTCCTGCTCGGCAAGGCGCTGGGCGGCGGCATCGTTCCGCTCTCCGCCGTCCTGGCCAATTGGGATGTGATGGGCGTGCTCCACCCCGGGGAGCACGGCAGCACCTTCGGCGGCAATGCGCTGGCATGCGCGGTCGGGCTGGCCGTCGTCCGGTTGCTGGAGACCGGCGAGTATCAGGACCGGGCCACCGTCCTCGGCCGGCGGCTTGCCCGCGGACTTGCGGCGCTGCCGGGGCTGCGCGCGGTCCGCAGCCGCGGACTGTGGGCCGGCCTGGACGTCGATCCGGCGATCGGCACCGGGCGGCAGCTCTGCGAAGCGTTGCTCCGCCGGCAGGTACTGGCCAAGGACACCCATGGCGCGACGATCCGGCTCTCGCCGCCGTTGGTCATCGACGCCGCTGACGTGGACTTTCTCCTCGACGCTTTGCGCGCCGCGCTCACCGACCTCGGGGCTCGGTCGTAGCCCGGCGCGCCGCGCTCACCGACCTCGGGGCTCGGTCTTAGCCCGGCGCGCCGCGATCTGCCGAGCGAGGTCGAGCGCGTCGGCCGCGATCGCCGCCGCCGCCCGGACGTCGGTCATCAGCAGCGGCCGGGCCCGCACCTCGATGCCCGGGACGCGCGTTGCGGCGTCCGCGGTGTCGACCAGCCAGCCGTCAAGCAATTCCGGGCCGTACCACGCCGCGACCGCCTCGGCCGTCGTCGCCACACCAATGGCGGTCAAGCACACGTCCGCCATGCCGCGGACCGGTGCACCGCCGATGATCGGTGAGACGCCGACCACCGGCGCGGGCGTCGCGATCAGCGCCTCCCGGATACCGGGCACGGCCAGGATCGTGCCGATGCTCACCACCGGGTTCGACGGTGCGAGCAGGACGGCGTCCGCGGCGGCGATCGCTTCGAGGACTCCGGGGGCGGGCCGGGCGTGCTCGGCCCCGACCGCGACGAACCGGATCGGTACGGGATCCGCGTGCAGCCGTATCCACCACTCCTGGAAGTGCACGAGCTCCCGGAAGCCGGGCAGCTCCACGTGCGTCTCCACCGGATCGTCCGACATCGGCAGGAGCCGTACCCCGAGGTGCCAGCGAGCCGTCAACGCCGCGGTCACGTCGGACAATGACCGGCCTTCGGCAAGCCACTGGGTGCGCAGCAGATGCGTGGCAAGATCGCGATCGCCGAGGGTGAACCAGGGAGCGCCGGCGCCGTACGCCGCCAGCTCCTCGCGCACCGTGAAGGTCTCATTGGCCCGACCCCACCCCTGACCCTCGTGCACCACGCCGCCCAGCGTGTACATCACGGTGTCCAGGTCGGGGCAGATCCGCAGGCCATGCAGGGTGATGTCGTCGCCGGTGTTGCCGATCACGGTGATCTCGGCTTGGGTGGTGAGGCCGGTGCGAGGTGCCTGGGGGTTTGTAGCGGCGCGGGGCGCATGGAGGTCGGGGACGGCGCGGGGCGCATGGGTGGGGACGCGTGCTGCGCGGTCGGCTTCGGGGGCCAGTGCCGCCCGCAGCCCCCGGGTGAATCTGGCGCCACCTACGCCGCCGGCCAGGACGACGACGCGGAGCCGGCCGTCGTCCGGCGTTGCCGGAGCCGCACCGGCCGGCCTTTCCGGCGCTCTGTCGTCCGCCGCGCGCGGATTTCCGCCGTCTGGCATGGGTCCGTCCGGCTGTTCGGGGCCAGGTTGCCTGCTTCGGTTCTTGACGTCTGTCATCGACACGATGCTCGCAGGACCGCCGGCCGGCCGCCGCCGAGGCTGGGAGACCGGCCGGCCGTCGTCGAGGCCGGGAGACCGGCCGGATGGCAGACGTCGAGGCCGGATCGCGGCGACTGCTTGATCGACGGGAAGGCTCGTGCCAGGCTGCTTGATCGTCTTCTACGGCGGGTCGCCGGACCGAATACCATGATTCGGCTTGACGAACCGGTAATGACGCGCGTGTAATTCCAGATATGTTCTTCCTCCGCGGTGGGGTGGGGGAGGGTCAGGGTCGAGGAGGTGCGCGGTGACCGGTATCTCAGTCCATGGGATGGTCGACACCGAGGTCAATCCGTGGCACGACATCATCGCTGGTCTGGCCGAACTGCGGAACCGCATGGACGATGAGCTGCGGTGGCAGGAGCAGGCGCTGTGCGCGCAGACCGATCCGGAAGCCTTCTTTCCTGAGAAGGGGGGCTCAACGCGCGAAGCCAAGCGCATCTGCGCATCCTGCCCGGTGCGGATCGAGTGCTTGGAGTATGCCCTCGCGCACGACGAACGGTTCGGCATCTGGGGCGGACTCTCCGAGCGGGAACGCCGTCGGCTCAAGCGCCGCCGGGTAGGCTGACCTCTCCCCCTACGGGCACGCCGTGTACGGGCGCGGCGCCGGGGCCGGGCTGACCCCGCTGCGGCTCGACTGACCTCCCCGCGCTGATGGGCTCGGAACCGGGCTGACCCGACCCGTGGAACACCCACGACGCATCCCGGCGACCTACCTCTCAGCCGGCGTCGTCCATCCCGGCCAGGCGCCGGCTCCCCGCATCACGTGCGCTCCTTGACGGCGGTCTGCGGCGTCTTTTACTTTGGAAACCACGGCTCTTTATCGATACAAGAGGGTGAGGTACCGGTCGGTACCCACGATCACCGCCGAAAGTGAGACGCACGTTGTCGACGTATCGCGATCTACTGCGTACGCCGTCCGTGCTCTGGCTCCTCGGCACCTCCATCCTCGGCCGGTTCAACCAGGGAATGGTCGGTCTCGCGCTGCTCCTGCTTGTCACCGAGCACGCGAGCTATGCGATCGCCGGCGCGGTCTCGGCCTGCTATCTCGCCGGTTCCTTCGTCGCCGGGCCGGCGCTCGCTCGTCTCGCTGACGACCGTGGACGCCGTCCGGTGCTCGCCGTCAGCGCGGTTCTCTTCGGTATCGCGATGATCACACTGGCGGTCGTGCCGCCGCGGCCCGCACTGCTCTGCGTCGTCGCGGCCGTCGCCGGACTCTGCGTGCCGCCCGTGACCGCCTCGATCCGCGCCGTGCTGCCGGCGCTGGTCACCCCGGAGCAGCGCCGCAGCGTGTTCGCGCTCGAATCCACCATCCAGGAACTGATCTTCATCCTCGGTCCGCCGACGACCGCCATGCTGGCAACGGCCGGCGGACCCCGGCTGGCCGTCGCTGCGGCCGGCCTCCTCGTGCTTGTCGGCACCCTCGGTTTCGTGAAGGACCCGGCAGCGGACGCCGGGCGGCACCCCACCGAGCGGCAGGCAGCCGGGGGAGTGCTGCGCGTCTCCGGCATCCCCGGTGTCATTGCCGCCGGCACCGCCCTTGTCGCGGCGTTTCAGGCCGAGACGGTCGGCGTCGTCGAATTGATCAGCGGCCGTCATGCCTCGGCCAACGCGGCCTACACCCTTGCGGTGGTCAGTCTCGGATCGATGATTGGCGGCCTCTTCTACGGGACCCGCCATCGGCACCGAGCCGAGCTGCGGCACCTGCTCGCACTGGTCGCGGCAGGGCTCGCCCTGGTGCTGATCGCGCCCAACCGTCTGGTGCTGACGGTCCTGCTCTTCTGCTGGGGGCTCACCATCGCCCCAGCCCTCTCCCGGCTCTTCGAGCGGCTCGCCGCCCTTGCTCCGGCGGCGGCGCGCACGGAGGCTTTCGGGTGGATGGGCAGCGGCCTGACCGTCGGTGCCGCGCTCGGTTCCGCGCTCGGTGGGATCGTCGTCGCGGCGGCCGGGGGACGTGCGTCCATCGGCCTCGCCGTCGCTTTCATTGCGCTCTCCGCCGCGATCTGCGAACCGTGGCCGCGGCGGCGCCTGATGGGGCAACTGCGCGCCGCGTTCCGGCGTCCCTAGACCGAAGCCGGGCACCAGGACCGTGGCGTCACGAGGTGTCCGGACGCGGTGAGCCGGGAGGGACGGCGTGCGAATCGGTACCATCACCCGACCCGGAGTGCCGTGGCGGCTGGGCGTCACCCTGATCGCCGTCGGCGGCGTCCTCGGATCGGCCGCTGCGTGCAGCCGGGTCGTCCCCGCGTCGGTGGTCGTACACCGCTCGCCGGCGGCGTCCGCTGATCTCAGCTCGTCGCCTGCCAGGTCGCCGATCCCGACACCCTCTGTGGCCGTGCCGTCCCCGCCAGGGTCGACCGAGTCGGACGGCGCACCGGTGCGTCCGGTCAGTCTGCCGGCGACCATCGTGGAAATCGGCGATTCCCTCGGCATCGACCTGGGATATGGCTTGCGTGACGTCTTGGCGGAAACCCCCGGTATCACGCTGATTCCGGCGGCGTACGGAAGCAGCGGTCTGGTGCGGCCGGAATTCTACGACTGGCAGACGCATCTGCAGGAATTGCTGAATCGCTATCAGCCCGATCTCGTCATTGTTTTTCTCGGCGCTAATGACGTACAGAATTTCTTCGCCGACGGCCGGTACGAGAAATTCGGCACACCGGAGTGGCGCACGGTGTACGCCGCACGGGTCGGGGCGCTGATGGACGAAGCGGTCGCCGGCGGGGCGCAGGTGCTCTGGGTCGGCATGCCGGCGATGCGCGACCCCGCATTCGATTTTGCGATGAGCGAGCTGGACGGGATTTTCCGGCAGGAGGCGGCAGGCCGCGCCGGTGTCCGGTATTTCGCCAGCCGGCCGGTGCTCGCCGGCCCGGACGGTGGTTACGCCGCGTCGGTCACGACGAGCAGCGGCCGGCGGGTCGTGGCCCGGGCGCCGGACGGCGTCCACATCACGTTCGGGACGCCGGAGAGCGGGGCGACGCTCCTCGCCCAGGCCGTCGTCGGCGCACTGCACGCCGCCTTCGGGCTCCGCTGACCGAGCCGGACGGCGTCCGGCCAACCGCGGCGGATCGGACGGCGTCCGGGCCGCGGTGCGTCGGACCACGCGCCGGACGGCCTCCAGCCGGGCCGCGGCGGTCGGACCCGAGCCGCGGCGGCCAGCCCTGGGCCGGCGCTGGGGCGCTCCCGATCGGCACCCTTCGTCGCGTAGGGTAAGGCGGGTCCGAGGCCCGACGAGAGTCCCGAGCTGATGACGAACCGACGTCCGTATCTCCCGCATCCGCGGCACGTCGTGACGGCGATCCTCGTCGCCCACGACGGCGGTCGGTGGCTGCCCACCACGCTGCAAGCGGTGAAGATGCAGCGGCGGCCGGTGCAACGCTTCGTCGCCGTGGACACCGGTAGCCGCGACGACACCCGCCAACTCCTCGAGGAATCGGTCGGGGCGGCCAGCGTCCTCTCCGCGCCGCGGACCGTCGGTTTCGGGGACGCCGTCCACCAGGCCGTCGCCGCGTTCGCCGGTGTGCCCGGCTGGGCGGCGAGTCAGACGGACGCCGGATCCCCCGTCGAGTGGCTCTGGCTCCTGCACGACGACTCGGCACCCGATCCAGCCGCTCTGGACGCGATGCTTGCCCTTGCCGACGAGATGCCGTCCGCCGCGGTCATCGGGCCGAAGATCGTCGACTGGGAGCGGCCCGGGGTGCTCCGGGAGGTCGGCTTCACCGTCGACCGAGGCGGCCATCGCCAGACCGGATTGGAACCCGACGAGCTCGATCACGGCCAGCATGACGGCGACCGCGACGTCTTCGCGGTCAGCAGCGCCGGCATGCTGATCCGGCGGGATCTGTGGGACCTGCTTGGCGGTTTTGACCGGAACTTTCCGCTGCTGCGCGACGATCTCGACTTCTGCTGGCGGGCGCACCTCGCCGGCGAGCGGGTCGTCGTCTGCACGCGTGCCGTCGTCCGGCACGCTCGGGCGGCGACCAGCGGCTACCGGCGGGTGAGCTGTACGCCGCCGGGGGCTCGGCGTTCGGTGTCGCTGCGCCGCCTCGACCGGCAAGCCGCCCTGTTCGCCTGGCTCGCCAACTGCAGCCGGAGCAGCTTTCCGCTGGTGGCGGTTCGGCTGGCCCTGGCCGCCCTGCTCCGCGCGCTTGCGTTCGTCGCCGCGAAGAGCGTGGACCGGGCCGTCTCGGAGCTCGCGGCGGCTGCGGCGGTCTTCGGCCGGCCCGGCCGGTTGCTGGCGGCCCGGCGGCAACGACGTCCATTCCGGCGGGTGCCGTACTCGGAGGTCCGGGCCCTGCTGGCCCCGCGCGGGTCGCGGCTGCGGCAGGTCATCGACCAGTGGACGGCGGCGTCCGCGCCCGACGACAGGCGCCGCAGCCTGCGGCGGCTGCTCACCAACCCCGGGGTGCTGCTGGCCGTCGGCCTGCTCGCGGTCACGCTTGCCGCCGAGCGCACGGTGCTTACCACCCAGCTCTGGGGCGGAGCCCTGCTGCCCGCGCCCGCCGGGGCGGGCGACCTGTGGCAGCGGTACGTCGAGAGCTGGCATGCCACCGGGTACGGCAGTGCAGCGCCCGCTCCGCCGTACCTCGCGGTGCTGGCGTTCCTGGGCAGCCTGCTCGTCGGCAACGCCCGGTTCGCCGTCGCGATCCTCCTGCTTGGAGCCGCCCCGCTTGCCGGGCTGGTCGCGTATCGGTCCAGCCGCTGGGCGTTCACCTCGCCGCGGCTGCGGGTGACCGCCGGGGCGCTGTACGGCCTGGCTCCGGTGGTCACCGGGGCGGTGAGCACGGGACGGCTCGGGGTCGCCGTCGCGGCCATCGTCCTGCCGGCGCTGCTCGTCCAACTGGCCCGGGCGTTGGTGCCGGAACAGCTGCTTGCGGTCCCCGCCGGCGTCCGGCATGGACGGCGACCGGCGTCCGTGCGGCACGCGTGGGCTGCCGGCTTGCTGCTCGCCGTCCTGACCGCGTTTGACCCCGCGGGGTATCTCCTCACCGCCGCCTTGTTGGTCATCGCTCTTGTCATCGCACTGGTACGTCGGCAGGTCGGCGAGGCGGCACGCTGCGTCTTGATCGCGGGCATTCCGGCCCTGCTTCTCGTTCCGTGGACCGGCTGGCTCTGGTCGCACCCGGCCCTGTTTGTCACCGGCCTGGGCCAGGTGGCTCAGGCACTGCAGGATTCCAACCTCCACCCGGTTGACCTGGTGCTCGCACATCCGGGCGGGCCGGGGTCGCCGCCGTACTGGTTGATGGCGGGGGTGGCGGCTGCCGCGCTCTTCGGCCTGTTCCGCAGCCGCACGGCGCTTCTCGGCTGGCTGCTGGCGGCGGTCGGGGTCGCCGGCGGCCTGGTCGTCACCCGGGTGCACGTTGTCCCCGTCGCCGAGCCGGGCGGCAGTGCGGTCGCCGGGTGGCCGGGGGCGGCGACGGCGTTCGTCGCGGCCGGGCTCGCGCTGGCCGCCGCCGGTGGCTTGGCCGGCCTGCGGGGTTGGCTGCGCCGGTCCAGCTTTGGCCTGCGGCACCCTGCGACGCTGCTCCTCGCCGCCGCCGTCCTTGCCACGCCGCTCGTCGCGGCGGGAACCTGGATTGCGCGCGGCACCGGACACCTGCTGCGGACCGGGTCGGCCGACATCCTGCCGATCTTCGTCACCGATCCGACGACCGTGCACGGGCAACCGCGCACGGTCATCCTCCGGCCTGCGGGGAACAGCGTCCGCTACACCGTGTTGCGGGACCGGTCGCCCGAACTGGGGGACGCCGACCTGCCGCCGAGCCCCGCGCAGGTTGCCGCGGTGGGCAGTGCGGTCGGCGACCTGGCAAGCGGGCTCGGCGGGCCGGCCGCCGACGCGCTTGCCCGCACGGGTGTGCGGTTCGTGCTCATCCCGGCGTCGGCGCAGCGGCTGGACCAGACCATCGCCGCCGCCGGCGGGTTGCTGCGCCGCGGCACGGTGGGCGGCTGGCAGGTCTGGGAGATCACCCCGGGCGGCGCCAGGCTTGCGATCACTGACGGCACCGCGTGGCAACCGGTGACGGCCGGCGGTGTCGGGTGGAACGCAGCTCCGGTGATGGTGAGTTCCGGTTCGCCGTCCCGGTTGCTCGTGCTCGCTGAGGCAGCCTCGCCGCGGTGGCGCGCTGTTCTCGGCAGCCCGGGGAGCACCGTGCCGCTCGCGCCGGTGAATTATCAGGGCTGGCAGGCGTTCCGTCTGCCGGCCACCGGCGGGGAGGTTCGGGTCTACCGCGTTCCGGACCGCCGCAGCACGTGGCTGACCGTGGAGCTTGCCGCGACGGCGATCGTGATCTTCATCGCGCTGCCGGGCGCCCCGCGGCGTCGCGCCACCGCCGCGCCCGCCGCAACGCCGTCCGAGGCCCGTGTCCCCGTTGGAGCTGCGCCATGAGTCGGATGTCGCAGCTGCGCCGGCACATTGCCCCGGTTGCGCTCATTGTCGCGGTAGCCGGATCGGTCGCCTGGGCGACGGTGAATCGCGCGCCGGCGCAGCGATCCGCAACCGCCGCAGCGGTCACCGTGCCGCGGCCCTCGGAGACCCTGATCTGCCCGGACGCCGGCGGGACGTTTCCGCCGGGCGTCACCCGGGTGGCCTACGCCAATGCGGGTCCGGACGACGGCCAGCTCGCGGTCGGTCCGCTGGACCCCGTCCACCCGCCCGTCCCCGCGGCCGTGCAGCCGGACCGCGCCTGGGTGATCGACGGGCCGGCGAAGACCGGTCCGCTGGTGCTCGACGTCCGCGGCTCGCTTGTCGGCACCCTCGCGGCCATGCAATTCGCCCGGCGGATCATCGGCAGCGGGGCGGTGCAGCTCGCTACCGCGCCCTGCGAAGCCCCGGTCACCGATGCCTGGTTCATCGGCGCGTCGACCCGTGCGGGCGCGCAGCTGCGGCTGGTGCTTGACAATCCGGACGACGTGCCCGCGACCGTCGACCTTGACCTATACAGCGATCAAGATGTGCCGACGTCGTCCCGGGGCATCCGCGTCCCCGGCCGCGCGCAGACCGCGCTCGCCATTGACCAGCTCCTGCCCGGCGCCAATCTTGTGGCGGTTCATGTCACGGTGCGAAGCGGGCGGGTCGTTCCCGGGTTGTTCACCCAGGTGATGGCCGGCCAGATACCGCTGGGCACCGCGTGGCTGCCGCGGGCGGACGGCCCGGCCACGACGCTCACGGTTCCCGGATTTCTGGGCGGGGACGGCGGCCGCACCCTGTTTCTCACCAATCCCGGGGACATCGACGCCACGGTGTCGCTGCGGGTGACAAGTCCGGACGGTTCGTTCACCCCAACCGGCTACGACCAGGTCACCGTGCCGGCCGGGCAGATCACCGCGGTCGATCTGCGGCCTGTGCTCCGGGGCGCCGACGCCGCGGTGACGATCACCTCTGATCAACCGCTCGTTGCCGGCGGATCGGTCGCGCTGCCGCAGAGCGCGGTCAGCGCGTCAGACTTGGCGTTTCTGGCCGCCGTCCCACCTCTCGGCACGGAGACTGTCGTCCCAGGCGGCGAGACCCAGCCGGGACGACGCACGCTCCTGATCTTCTCGGCGCCAGCCGGTGACGCGACCGTGCGGCTGACCGTGCTCCCGGGCGGCGGCAGCGCACCGTCCCCGGGGGCCGGGGCGGCATCGCCGGGCGCAGGGACCGCCTCGGGCGCAGGGACCGCCTTGGGTGGCGGCACGACCGCCTCGAACGTGGTCACCGTGCCGGTCCCGGCCGGGACGACGAAGGTAGTCGATCTTGGTTCGATCACCAAGGACATCGCCCCCGGTGTCGATGTCGTCGCGACCGGAGGTCCGGTGTATGCGGCGTGGGTGCTGGAAGAGAGCGGCCACGCCGGCGGCGGGATCTCCGCCATGCCGCTGCGGACGCCGGACCGGCTCCTCACCCGCCCGCCGGTCGTCCCCGACCTCACCGCGGGGTTGCCGTGACCCTGCGCCGCCCTACCCGCTACTCCTCGTCCGACCAGCCGTAATCGGGGTCCACCGTCTGCGGGTCCAGTCCGAGCAGGTCGGCGACCTGTTCGACAACCACGTCGTGAACGAGATCGCCGAGTTCGCCGAGGTCGGTGGCCCGGGCCTCGACAGGACGGCGGTAGACCACGATCTGCGCCGGGCGAGAGCCGCGGGCCGGAGTCGCCGTACCAAGCGGGATGGGCTGCCCGGCACGGCGGTCCAGGAGATACGCCGGGGGCACATCCTCGACCGCGATCTGGACGTTCTCCAACTGTGCCGCCCACCGCGTCTCCAGGTGGGCGATGGCATCCATGACGAGATCGTCAAAGACCTCGGCGCGGGTCCGGGAGATCGGGACGGACGGCGGCGCGAGCGGTCCGCGCATTCCGCGGCCATGGCGATCCCGATGGGGGGTCACGGCGTCTGACTGTACGCATGTTTGGCGGCTCACGGTGGGTCATTCGCAGGTGGCGGGCGTCGGAGCGACTAGCCTTCGCGAACGTGAGCCCACTTCGTCGCTGTTGTCGCGCCGCATGTGGTCAGCCGGCGGTGGCGACCTTGACTTACGTGTACGCCGATTCGACCGCCGTGCTCGGCCCGTTGGCGACCTACGCCGAACCGCACTCCTACGACCTGTGCAGCAAGCATTCGGCCCGGCTCACCGCACCCCTGGGTTGGGAGATCATTCGACTGGAGATCAGCGAGCCGCCTGCACCAGGACCCGACGATCTCGTGGCGTTGGCCGATGCGATCCGCGAGGCTGGCCGGCAACCGGCGGGCGGGGTGGACGACGACCAGAGCCGATCACAGGGTCGACGCGGCCACTTGCGTGTCCTGCGCTCCCCGGAGGCGTGATATTTGCTCTCGTTGACGCCGGCCGGCCCTGTCGCCGGCTCACCCGGTTGCCGGCTCCCTGTCGTCGGCTGCCTCGCGACGTCATGCGTTACGAACTGAAACGTATGTCCGATTTGTCATAGACACGCCCGATGCTACAGGCTCCCGGGTGTTGCGCCGATAGGGGGAAAGTCACCCGGTTGGCTGCCCCCCAATTGGGTGGCGGTTGGGTCCGGACCAACGACAGCACACGCCCCGCGCAGTCAGAGAAGGAGATGGCTGTGGCCGAGAGTCTGGATCAAATCGTCACCGCCCAGGGACCGGCTGCGGTCGCCGAGGGTCACCCGACGCCGGCGAAGCGGCGCGCTCGGCGAAGTCCGCGTCGTTCCCGCCACGCGGAGAATCAGCTCCGCGGTCCCTCGTCCCTGGCCTGTCCAGAAGCCCGGTGGTTGAGCCGGTGTCACTACTGCGCCGATCCGCACATCACCTCGATCGAGATGACGCTCACGGATGGGTCCCAGGTGCGCTTTGGGTCATGCCATCGCTGTGAACGGCATTGGTGGGAGCAGGACGGCCGATTGCTCTCCTTCGAACACGTGATTGCCAAGACCCGTAAGATCGCTTAGTGCTCGGCGGAACCACGGGAGGGCGGCCTGCGTCGTCCTGGCCGCCAGAGACCCGCCTTCGCCGGCGTGACCGGGGGAGACCGGCGTTCGCCGGCGTGACCGCCGGCCGCTCACAGACCGGCGTTCGCCGGCGTGACCGCCGGACCGGCCAGGTCCAGCGCGGCCTCTGCGTCCGGGTCGGGGCGGGCTTCCGGGTAGGCTGCGGTTCGCGGAAAATGCGGCTCGTGGCGTCGGGCGGCGTACCGCGCCGTAACCCAAACAACCGGGCGGAGGGCAGATTCGGTGCGCGACCTCTCGGCCATTTTCAAGGCGTACGACATCCGCGGAGTGGTTCCGGACGAGCTCGACCCGGACGTCGTCCGGGACATCGGTGCGGCCTTCGCGATTTTCACCGGTGCGCCCCAGCTCGTCGTGGCACACGACATGCGGGAGTCGTCCCCCGTGCTGGTGGAGGCTTTTGCTGAGGGGGCGACGGCACAAGGCGCGGACGTGGTCAACGCGGGGCTCGCCAGCACGGACATGCTGTATTTCGCCTCGGGCCGCTGGGACATGCCGGGGGCGATGTTCACCGCAAGTCACAATCCTGCGAAGTACAACGGCATCAAACTCTGTCTCGCCGGCGCCCGGCCGGTCGGGCAGGAGACCGGACTCGCGGACATTCGCCGCCTGGTGGAGAACGGAATTCCGCCCGGCAACCGGCCGCGCGGTGCGGTGTCCCGCCGGGACGCGGTGCGCGAATACGCGGCGTTTCTCCGCGGACTCGTTGACTTGTCGCATATTCGGCCGCTCACCGTCGTGGTGGACGCCGGCAATGGAATGGCGGGGTACACGGTGCCGCACGTCCTCGCCGATTGCCCGGTCACCGTCGTGCCGATGTATTTCGAGCTGGACGGCAATTTCCCGAATCACGAAGCAAACCCGATCGTTCCGGAGAACACCGCCGAATTGCGCGCGCGGGTTCGGGAGATGGGCGCTGACCTTGGACTGGCTTTCGACGGGGACGCCGACCGGTGCTTTGTCATCGACGAGCGGGGCGAGGTGGTATCCCCCTCGGCTATCACGGCGTTGGTGGCCGTTCGTGAATTGCGTCGCGCCCCCGGTTCAGCGATCATTCACAATCTCATCACCTCAAAAGCTGTTCCGGAAATCGTGCGGGAACACGGCGGGACGCCGATCCGCAGCCGGGTGGGTCATTCATTCATCAAGGCGCTGATGGCCGAAACCAACGCCGTCTTCGGCGGCGAGCACTCTGGCCATTTCTATTTCCGCGATTTCTGGCGGGCGGACTCCGGAATGCTAGCCGCCCTGCACGTTCTCGCCGCCCTTGGTGAAACGCCGCCGGGAACGCGGTGTTCGGAGCTGATGGCTGAATTCACCCGTTACGTCGCCTCCGGTGAAATCAACACCACGGTGCGGGACCAGGCAGGCGCGATCGCGCGGGTCAAGGCGGCGTACGCCGACCGGCCCGGCATCACCATCGACGAGCTGGACGGCCTCACGGTCACGGCGCCGAGCTGGTGGTTCAATGTCCGGCCGTCGAACACCGAGCCGCTGCTCCGGCTGAATGTCGAGGCGGACGATCGGGCCACCATGGAGCGGGTCCGCGATGAGGTGCTCGCGTGCATCCGGGACGATGGGAGGCCGTGATGACCCAGGACCAGAGTTCCGCAGCGGCGATCGACCCGGCTCTGCTCGACATCCTCGCCTGTCCGGCGTGCCGCTCCGCCCTCCAGGTGCGCACCGGGGAAAAGCCTGCCGGCGGTGCGGCGTCGGGTGAACTCGTCTGCACGAATACCGATTGCCGGCGGGCGTATCCGATCCGGGAGGGCATCCCTATTTTGCTCATCGACGAATCGCGCGTGTTGCCTGCTGAGTGAATTGTCGATGGAGTTCTCGTTCAACGAAGCTGTTCTCGACGATCCCGACGCATTGGCCGCCGGCGATCCCTCCGACATGTTGCGGGCGGTGGCGACGTCCGGCGCGCAGATTCGCGAAATGACGACCTACACCGCCGAAGCGGGAATTGAGGTCCTGGCCGAGGACCGGCCGCGTGCGGTCATTCTCTCCGCGGTCGGCTCGAGCGCCGCGGCGTGCGAAGTCCTGCGCGCGCTCGTCGGCGACGACGTGCACCTGCCGCTGATTGACGTTCCGGGGCCGGTGTTGCCGCGGTGGGTCGGACCGCTCGATCTCGTCATTGCGGTCTCCCGATCCGGGACGGCGCAACCAACGCTCTCGGTTGTCGCCGAGGCGGGACGCCGGGGGTGCCGCGTCGTCACGGTCGCTGCGCCGGGTTCGCCGCTGGCGCATGCGTGCGACCGCGTTCACGGCCTGCATATTCCGGCCGATCGTGCCGCACGGCACACCCGAGCGAGTCTGTGGGCGCTCGTCACGCCGCTCCTCGCCATCGCGGATCTGCTGGGACTGGCGGTTGTTCCCGCCGAGGAACTCGCGCTCGCCGCGGACCGCCTCGACAAAGTGGCGGAAACGTGCCGCCCGAGCAGCGAATCGTTTGTCAACCCAGCCAAGCAGCTGGCGCTGGAAATCGCCGGGAGCATTCCGGTCATCTGGGGGGCGGGCCAGCTTTGCCGAACCGCAGCGAAAAGGTTTGCCCGCCAACTGCACGCCAACGCCAAATACCCGGCACTGGACGGCGGTTTACAGGAGGCGGCGCACGGCAGCGTCGCGCTTTTCGACGGGCCGTTTGCAACGTCGGCGCCGTCTGACATCTTCTGTGACCCGCTCGACTCGGGTAGTGGGCCGCCGTTTCCGCGGCTCCGCGTCGTCCTGCTTCGCGACGCGATGGAATCGCCTCCGGATGCGGCGCTTCGAGCCGCCGCCGAGACGTTGGCGACCGATCGCGGGATCCGGCTCAGCGAGATTCTCGCCGATGCCGGCCAACCGTTGGAGCGGCTCGCGCAATTCATCGCACTGGGCGATTTTGCGAGCATTTACCTGGCGCTCGGGTTGGGTGTCGATCCCGGCGCGACGCCCGCCGTCCTCGAAATGAAAGACCGTGTCTCCCAGCTTTTTCGCGGCATTGACCGCTGATCCGCCGATGCGTCTGGTTCCTTCGCGGCGTTGACCGCTGATCCGGCGTGGCGCCTCAGCGTTCGCAACCGCGGCCGCGGCACGGCGACCGTTGCGGCGTCCCGGTGGTTGCGGGCTGCGACGGGCCGGAACGCCGTCCCGACGAGGCCGTATGCTCAGGATGACCGAGGGGAGGGCGCGTGATGGACTACAAGGTCGCCGACCTGGCGCTGGCCGAGTTCGGGCGCAAAGAGATCCGGCTGGCCGAGCATGAAATGCCGGGCCTCATGGCGCTGCGCCGCCAATACCGGGAGTCTCAGCCGTTGGCCGGCGCGCGGATCACCGGCTCGTTGCACATGACGGTGCAGACCGCGGTCCTCATCGAAACCCTGGTCGACCTCGGGGCACAGGTGCGGTGGGCGAGTTGCAACATCTTCTCCACGCAGGATCACGCCGCCGCCGCCGTTGTTGTCGGACCCGACGGTACGCCGGATCAACCGCGGGGAGTCCCGGTGTTCGCGTGGAAGGGCGAGACCATCGAGGAGTACTGGTGGTGCACGGAACAGGCGTTGCGGTGGCCGGATGGTGACGGTCCGAACATGTTGTTGGACGACGGCGGCGATGCCACGCTCCTCGTGCATAAAGGCGTCGACATGGAGAAGACCGGTGTTGTCCCGGATCCGGACGACGCGGATTCCCCTGACCTTGCCGCGATTTCTCGCCTGCTCCGCCGCTCCTACGCCGAGGATCCCCGCCGCTGGACGACGATCGCGGGCGGAATTCGCGGCGTCACGGAGGAAACGACCACCGGTGTGCATCGACTGCACCAGATGGCCGCCGCCGGCACCCTGCTGTTTCCGGCTATCAACGTCAACGACTCGGTCACGAAGTCGAAATTCGACAACAAGTACGGCTGCCGGCACTCCCTGATCGATGGAATCAACCGCGCGACCGATGTGCTGATCGGCGGCAAACTCGCGGTGGTCTGCGGCTACGGCGACGTCGGCAAGGGGTGTGCGCAAGCGCTTCGCGGTCAAGGCGCCCGCGTGGTCGTCACCGAAATCGACCCCATCTGCGCTCTGCAGGCGGCGATGGACGGCTATCAGGTGACCACGCTCGACGACGTCGTCACCCAGGCGGACATCGTCATCACCGCAACCGGATGTGTCAATGTCGTCACCGTCGACCACTTGTCCCGAATGAAGCATCAGGCCATTGTCGGGAACATCGGTCACTTTGACCACGAGATCGACATGGCGGGACTCGCTGCGGTTCCGGGCATTCGCCGTGTTCCAATTAAACCGCAGGTGGATGAATGGGTGTTCCCGGACGGCCACTCGGTTATCGTGCTGTCGGAAGGGCGGCTGCTGAATCTCGGCAATGCGACCGGTCATCCGAGCTTCGTGATGAGCAATTCCTTTTCGAACCAGGTGCTGGCGCAGATCGAGCTCTTCACCAAGGCCTCGGAATATCCCGTGGGCGTGTACACACTGCCGAAGAAGCTGGACGAAATGGTCGCCCGCCTGCACCTGGACGCGCTCGGCGTGAAACTCACCACCCTCACCCCGCAGCAGGCCGCGTATCTCGGCGTACCAGTGGACGGACCATACAAGCCGGACTCATATCGTTACTAATCATGTCCGTTACGTGAAGAGTGCGTCGCCGACGGGTCCGCCGGCGTGGCGGAACGCGTTCTGCCGCCACGCCTCGTAGACCGCGACCGCGGCGGCGTTCGCCAGGTTGAGCGAACGCCGTCCCGGCAGCATGGGGATGCGGACCCGCTCGGTGATGCGGGGGTCGGTGAGGATCGAATCCGGTAAGCCGGTGCGCTCGGTGCCGAACATCAGCGCGTCGCCGTCCCGGTACTCGACGTCGGTGTACGGACGCTCGGCCCTCCCGGTGAACGCAAAAATCCTGCCGGACGCCAGGACCTCCCAGGCCGCGTCCATGTTCGGGTGGACGACGACGGTGGCGAATTCGTGGTAGTCCAAGCCGGCGCGGCGCAGGCGCGCATCGGACATGTCAAACGCAAGCGGGCCCACCAGGTGCAGCTCGCAGCCCGTCGCCGCGGCCAACCGGATCGCGTTTCCCGTATTCGGCGGAATCCGGGGCTCGACAAAAACCAACCGGAACACCTCTCGTCACGGCCCTCTTCGATTTCGGAGCTGTCGATCAGACGATCCCGGCGGCCGGTCGCCCGTCGCGGGCCGGTCGCCCGTCGTGCGGAATCACTGCTCGTCCAGCCCTTCGACGAACCCGAGCGGATCGGCGAGATCCTCGGCGGTGGGCAACAGGTCGGGATGGCGCCACAGCGCGTCCCGGCCGGCGACTGAACGGGCGTGACGCACCGCAGCCCAGAGCGCTGCGGCGTCCCTGAGCCGGCGCGGCCGAAGTTCCAGGCCGACCAGGGCGGCAAAAGTCTGCTCCGCGGGGCCGCCGGTCGCCCGCCGCCGGCGCACCATTTCGATGAGACCAGCCGCCGCTGGCAGATGCTCGCGGGCCGCCTGGTCGGTGACTTCGTCCACCCAGCCTTCGATCAGCGCAAGCAGCGTTTCCAATCGGTCGAGGGTCGCCTGCTGCGCGGGGGTGCGCTGCGGCTCGAAAAGGCCGCCGATCAGGGCATCCTGCAGGGTCTCCGGATGCGTCGGATCGATGGACTCCATCGCCTGGCGGATCCGTTCGGTGTCAATCGTGATCCCGCGGGCGTACTCCTCGAGGACACCGATCAACCGGGACCGCAGCCATGGCGTGCCGGCGTACAGCCGGTGATACGCGGCCTCCCGTAGGGCGAGGAAAATCCGCACTTCGGTGAGTGGGACGTCCAGACCGGCGGCGAACGCGGCGACCCCGGCGGGGAGGAGGGCGGCCTGTCCGGCTCCGGCGAGAGGGAGACCGACGTCCGTGGAACTGACGACGTCGCGGGCCAGGGCGCCGAGCGCCTGGCCGACCTGACCGCCGTACATCACCCCGCCGACCTGACGCATCATTGCCGCGAGCGGCCCGGTGAGCTGTTGAAGCTGAGCCGGGAGCTCCGCGTCGGGACCGGCCGCCTCTCCGGCGAGCCCCGCGCTCAGCTCGCTGCCGAACGCCTCAACGACCCGGGCTGCGACGGGTTCGACGAGTTCCCGCCACGTCGGCAGGGTTGCTTCGATCCATTCGGCGCGGCTCCAGGCCCGCGCGGCGCGTATCGCCCCGGGCAGTTCGGTGTGCGGCTCCAGCCACAGGTCGGCGAGCCGCAGGCTCTCGGCGACGTCACGCTGGTCGGCTTCGGTGACCGAGACGTCGTCGGCGGCGATAGATTGCCGGGCGACATCCCGCGCGAGATCCCAATTGACCGTCCCGCCGGACCAAGAGAGCAGATCGGCGAATCGGTGCAGGGCGGCACTCAGGTCGGCGGGGGAACCGAAATCGAACCCCGGCTGGTCGTCGTCCGGTTTACCGAAGCCGAACGGGAATTGGGCCATCATGCCACCTCACGGTCGGTTGACGCGTCGAAAGACGAGAACGTCACGAGTGCGTGGATGACAGTTTGGCAACCGTCGGGTGCCGAGGAGTGGGTCGCCGGCTCGGTCTCGGGCAGGATGGAACCCGCGGTACGAGCGATACGAGATGGGGTCGCCGGGGGATGAGAGCGGAGCGGGACGGCGGGCATGTGCCCAACGCTAGTCGCGGAGACGGGACGGATGGCGGGGCCGGCCGGACGATTCGCCGACAGCGCAGCCGGGTCCGGTGCGTGGCGGTCACCGGGGCGGCGCGCCCTCTTGGCGATCGGCTGGTCCGGGCGCTGCTGGCGAGCGGATCGGTGCGCAAGACGATCGCGATCGATACGATCCGCGGCGAGAGTGAGGCGACGTGGCGGCTTGCCGACCCCCGCGACCCGGCTCTGGCGGACCGACTGCGGGGGGTGGACACGCTGGTCCACCTCGCCATCGACAGCGGGGTTGGCGCCGATCGGGCTTGGCAGGAATCGCTGAACGTGCACGGCACGGCCGCCGCGCTCACGGCCGCCGCGGCGTCCGGCGTCCGCCACGTCGTGATCGTGACGAGCGCCCAGGTGTACGGCGCGTCGCCGGCGAATCCGGTACCGCTGGACGAAGACGCCGAGGTGCGGGCGCTGCCGGAGAGCGGCCTGCTTCGGGATTTGCTCGAGATGGAGCGGCTCGCGGCGCAAGCCCCGCGCACCCATCCGGGGCTTTCGGTGAGCGTCGTGCGCCCGGCGGCCGTGGTCGGTCCCGGGGTGGACACGGTCATCACCCGGCACTTCGAAGGACCGCGGCTGTTGGGTGTGAAAGGTACGGCGACCTGCTGGCAGTTCTGCCACGTCGATGACTTGATTTCCGCACTGGTACGGATCGCGCTCCGTGATCTCGACGCCGGCGGCGAGGAACGATATGCGGTTTTTGCCGTTGGCGCCAAGGGATTTCTCACCCGGGCGGAAGTCGAACGGTTGAGCGGAAAACGCCACGTTGACCTTCCCGCGTCGGTGGCGTTCGGCACGGCTGAGCGATTGCACCGGATCGGCGTCACTCCGGCCACCGCGGGCGATCTGCAGTACCTCGTCTATCCGTGGGTTGTCGAGCCGCGGCGGATTTTCACCCTCGGATGGCAACCGAGCTACGACAACGAGGCGGCGCTGCGGCTGCTCCTGACCGAGACCGCGGGTCGGTTGACCATCGGTGGGCATCGGCTCGGACGCCGGGACGCCGCCGCGGGCGCAGCCGTCGGCGCCACGGTCGCGCTGGTCGGGACGGCCGCCCTGGTACGGCGGGCGCGGAGGCGGCGTCGTGCCTGACGAGCTGAGGAACGTGACGGCCGACCCGGGGGTCGAGGCGCCGTCCGCCGTGGTGCGGCTGATCGGCATCCGATCGGCGGAGCTGTCCGTTGACGAGGCGATTTCCGCGGTGCGGGATCCGCGGGCCGGAGGGATCGCCGTCTTCATCGGGACGGTTCGCGACACCGACGAGGGCCGTGGCGTGGTGGCGCTGGACTACGAGGCGCATCCGCTGGCCGAGCAATTCCTCCAGGACGTCGCCGGGGAAATCGCGGGACGCCATGCGGTGTTTGGGCTCGCCGCCGTCCACCGAACCGGCTCGCTGCGGGTCGGTGACATCGCGGTGGTCACCGCGGCATCGGCCGCGCATCGTGACCAGGCATTTGCGGCGGCGCGGGAATTCATCGACGTGCTCAAGGACCGGGTGCCGATCTGGAAGCGGCAATGGTTCGCCGACGGGACGTCGTCCTGGGTCGGATCACCGTAAGCCGGCGGGAGTGGCGGCCTCCCGTGCAGGCCAAGGTCTGCGCACGTGTTCGGGAATCCTCTATTGTGGAGCTGCAGGCGGGGAATTCTCCGGTTCGACGCGACGATTTCTTGAGAGGGCGATTTTCCGATGACCGCGCTGGCATGGCTGGCGATACCGCTGGTGGCGCTGCTCATCGGTCTGATTTCCGCGGCCCGAATGAGCCGGCCGCGGCGGCCCGCGGAGGTAGAGGAGTCGGTCGAATCATTCGTGCGATTCCGGCAGGCGCTTGCCGCCCAGTCCCGGTCCGCCGCGACTCGATCGGCTTCACCGCGGCCGCACGAGAATTCACCATCGCCGCGAGAGAATCTTCCGCCCGAGCGACCCGTCGATCGGACTCCGGCCCGGGTGCCGGAGGGCGTCGGGGCGGTGACTGCTGATCGAACACCCGGCGGCGGGTCCTAACCGGACGACGCCCAAGCGCCGGCAGGGCGCCGAGGTACCGGCAATGCCGGGATCAGGCACCGGCGGAGCGCCGGGAATGCCGGGAACCGGGCGCCGAGGCACCGGCAGTTGCGCTGAACAGCTCAAGATGCGTTGCTCCACATGCCGATGCTGCGGACGTAGTCCCACCGAGAGTGAGGCATCGTGGAACACGTCGTCTTCTTCCCCGCACCGGATCGCAGCCCTGCGTTCCGGAGATTCCCCGACCTTGACCAGGCGTTGCGCTTCGTCGAACACCTCCGCAACGTCGAGAACGTGACCGAGGCGTCGGTATACGCCCTCACTGAGGTACCGCTCTCGTTCCGTGCGTGGTACCGCGTCGAAGTCCCCTCGACGCACGAGTCCAACGGCTTCGGCCCGCAGATTCCGTCCGAGCCCCGGACGGTCGCCGAGGCAATTGAAGCAATGGGTTCGGCCACGGGGATCGTCGTACCGGACGAACCGCTGGGTGTCCCGCCCGTCGCGCCGGTGACGCCGTCGCCGGTGGCCGTCGCACCGCCCGCGGCAACCCAGCCGGTGGTAGAGCCGAATCAGGAGATCGCTCCAGCGGAGAACGGCCGCCGGGGACTCGGGTTCTTCGCCCGCTGAGCTGGCGTGGATTCCTCGCCCGCTGAGCTGGCGTGGGTTCCTCGCCCGCTGAGCCCGCGTGCCGGCCACCGCTGACAGCTCTCCGGCCCACAGATCTTTCCTGCTCGGCGAGCTGATCGCCGGGCGTTCCACCCGCTGCCGGCGGCGATGGATCGCCCAGTACGCTCGCAACGTGCGCCGTGAACAGCTGACCTTCTGGGTCTGTGGGGTGCTGCTCGTCGTTCTCGGCGCCGTCGGTTGGCAGATGCCGGTTCCGTACGTCCGGTTGGCTCCCGGTCCGGTCGGGGACACGCTTGGCACGGTCCCCAAAGTTTTTGGCTCGTCGTCCGACAAGCCGGTGATTTCGATTACTGGTCATCCGACGGAGGCGACCTCGGGGCACCTGTACTTGGTGACGGTCGACGAGTACGGCGGTCCCGGCGAGGATTTGTCGCTCGGTGACGTGCTCGTCGGGTGGTGGCGGAAGTCGGACGCCGTCCTGCCGATCCGCCTCGTCTACCCGCCGTCGGCGACCCGGCAGCAGGTGCAGCAGCAGGCTGCCGAACAGATGGACGTCTCCCAGGAGGATGCCAAGGTCGCCGCGCTGCGCTACCTCGGCTACCCGGTCCAACCCGGTGTGGAGATCTCCGAGATTCTCGCGAACTCGTCGATCAAAGGCAAGGCGCAACCCGGCGACGTGATTCTCCGCGTGGACGACGCTCGCGTGCGCAACGCCGATGAGCTGCTCGCCGTGCTGCGCACGCACCACGTCGGCGACCACGTCACCCTGCACGTCAACCGGTATGGGACGCCGGTTGACATCCCGGCGGTGCTCGGCAAACCGCTGACCGGATCGACCGTGCCGAGCATCGGCATCCAGGTGATCGACAGCTACACCCAGCCGTTTCGGATCGACATTCAGCTCTCTGGGGTCGGTGGACCGAGCGCCGGGCTGGCCTTCGCCCTGGGGATCGTCGACAAGCTCGGCGCTGGGAACCTCACCGGCGGCAAGAGCATCGCTGCGACGGGGACGATCGACCTCGACGGCAACGTCGGCGCGATCGGCGGAGTCCAGCAGAAGATGGTCGCCGCCAAGGATGCCGGTGCGACGGTCTTTTTGCTGCCGAAGGACAACTGCGGTGAGGCGGTACCGGCGGCGCCGTCGGGGCTGCGGCTCGTGCCGGTGACGACGCTGACCGATGCGGTGAACGCGCTGCGCACGCTGGACGCGGGCGAGACGCCGCCGAGTTGCCCAGCCGGGTGAGGGAGCGCCTCGGCCTGTCGTATCCTGGTAGCCACGACGCGGGGTGGAGCAGCTCGGTAGCTCGCTGGGCTCATAACCCAGAGGTCGCAGGTTCAAATCCTGCCCCCGCTACGAAGACCGCTCGTCAGGCGCGCATCTCGTGCACGGGTGCAGTCGCTTGACCAGCGGTTTTTTTACTTCACCCGCGTTTGGACGGGCGGATCGCTCGGGACTTCCAAGTCCGCACCCAACAGATCGTCTAGTTGAGCCCTGTCGATGTGATCTTCTCCTCTGACAGAGAAGGCCGCTGGCGCGGCGCGGCTTCCGACTACTCCATGACGCATCTTTGCAGCACCGAAGGCATCCCCCACTGCGGCGATTGCGTCACCGACGACGAGTACGCCGGCAAAGCCAGCAAGTAGCTCACACAACGATTAGATTGAGCGAAGAAATAGAAGAAATAATAGAGCGAAGGGGAAATTTAGGGTGCTCAAAAGGACCCTCGGCAACAGCGGCCTGGAGGTCTCGGCGATCGGCCTCGGTTGCATGTCGATGAGCTGGGGCTATGGGCCGCCCGCCGATAGACAGGAGATGATCTCACTCATCCGCCACGCCGTCGAGCTCGGCGTCACGTTCTTTGACACCGCCCAGGTGTACGGCCCCTTTACCAATGAGGAACTGGTCGGCGAAGCCCTCCAGCCGGTCCGCGACAGCGTCGTGATCGCGACCAAGTTCGGCTGGGACCTCACTGGCCTCGCTGTCGGTGACAGGGCAAGCCGTCTTGACAGCCGACCCGAGACCATACGAGCCGGCGTCGAGGACTCCTTGAGAAGGCTACGAGTGGAGACGATCGACCTCCTCTACCAGCACCTACTCGACCCGAACGTGCCCATCGAAGACGTTGCCGGCACGGTGAAGGAGCTCATCGACGAGGGAAAGGTCCGCTTCTTCGGGCTCTCCGAAGCCGGCGTAGCGACCATTCGCCGTGCCCACGCTGTCCAACCTGTTGCCGCCCTGCAAAGCGAGTACTCACTGTGGTGGCGCGAGCCCGAGCAAGAAATCCTTCCCGTCCTCGAAGAGCTCGGCATCGGCTTCGTCGCCTTCAGTCGTCTCGGCAAAGGGTTCCTCACCGGCGCCATCGACGAGAGCACCCGGTTCGACGCGACGGACTTCCGGAACGCCGTCCCAAGATTCGCTCCCGAGGCGCGACGAGCAAACCGAGTGTTTGTCGAGCTTCTCTCGACCATCGCCGCCCGCCACGACGCGACTCCCGCCCAGGTCGCCCTCGCTTGGCTGTCGTCCCGGAAACCCTGGGTCGTCCCCATCCCCGGCACCACCAAGCGCCACCGGCTCGAAGAGAACGTTGCAGCCGCCGGGCTCACCCTCTCGACAGAGGACCTCACGGAGATCGAGCAGGCGAGACTCCAAGCGCAAGGCGAGCGCTTACCCCGAGAGCGCCCAACGGATGGTGGAACGCTGAACCGCACGCGTTGGCCCGCGGGGAGCACACCGGAGTCTTGATGGCTTCGATGCCGATGGAGGCGAGGACAGCGTCGAAGGAAGCGGTGAACGTGGTGTCGCGGTCTCGGATGCAGAACCTGAAGCGATGCCCTTGGTTGGCATAACTCGCGACGATTGTTTTGACCTGAAGTTAGTGGCTGTCTTGGGGTGCGCGCCGCATTATCGACTCGCGCCGATCTCACGTGAACGGTTCTGCTAGCATGCCCGACTGAGCGAAGGCATTGGATAAGTGCGCAGGGGCCCTCGGCGGCACCGTGTGCGTGTGTTGGCAAGCGCGTCATTGGTAAGGAGGGTGTGTGACGACAGCATTTTTGCCGGCTCTCAGTTTGCCGGTGCGTCTACCGTGTCGTATTCCCGGTCGTCGGTAGTGCGACGAGTACGACGTGTCCCTGTCACCGGACGATTTTCTTCAGCCGCTTGACCTCGACTCTACGCTTCGGTCCGAGGAAGAGCGGGCGTTGTCCACGTTTGCCGGTGGGAGCGCCGGTGGGGTCAACGCGACAATCTCCGACCCTCTCGTGGTTGCGATATTGACGTTCTTCGACGGTGTCGGTCACGTCGTGCGGTCATGCAAGGTCGGTGCTGAATTGGCGGCGCGCGGCCACAACGTCGTGGTCGGTTGTGCCGAAGGAGCGAAACAAATCGTCGAGCGCTTCAACCTCACCCACTGGCCGATACATGAAGTCGCACCGTTACCGCCCGAAGGGCATCCACCCGGACGCAGCAGGCTCAGCAACCCGCAGTACTTAGCGGCGTGCCTCGACAGCGAGGCACGCCTGCTGGCCGCCGTCCGGCCGGCTGTCGTCCTCGTAGATTTTCGGGTCACGGGAACCGTCAGCAGCGCTGCCGCGGGAGTCCCCTGTGCGTGGCTGGCGAACCTCAGTTTTCTTCATTACCCGTTGAGCGCTATTTGGCCACAGATCTGCCAGGGATTCGCAGAGATCGGTGTGGCTCCTCCGAGCCGTCCGTTTGGTGAGGCGTTGTTGGTCCCCAGCTCGGCATGGCTGGAACCGCTGGACGGCGTACCCGCGGAGGTTCGGCAGTGGGTGACGGGCGTCGTTTCAGACGTCCGCTTCGTTGGTCCGATTCCGAGTATCGACGGGTCGCCTGGGGCGTCCGATAGGCGTGACGCCCGCCGGTCCGAGGAGTACGTCTACGTGACGTTTGGCGGTCTTGCTGCGGGTTCCACGATTGTGCAGAGGCTGCTCCCAGCGCTGGCTGAGTTGGACATGCACGTGGTGGTCAGCATGGGCCCGCATACCGCCGCCTCGGCATTGAGCGACGTTCCCCCGAATGTGGCGATCCGGCCTTTCGACAACAACTATCCGGCTCTGATCCGTAACGCCAGTGTCGTCGTACACCACGGCGGTCACACCACCCTCATCGACGCGATGTACGCGGGAATTCCGGCGATATGCCTGCCGCAGCACGATGAGCAACGTCGAAACGGCCGGCTGCTTGAGGAGCTCGGCACCGGTAAAGTCGTCGAACTCGACGAGGTCGGCTCGATCGCGCGAGAAATTAAGAATCTGTTGTCTGACACCGTAGTGCGCGGCAACTGCGAAAAGGTGGCCCGTCTTCTCTCCGTGGAGCGCGGGGCCGCCGATGCTGCGGACGCACTCGAGCGCATCGCTCGTTGGCGTCGCGTCCTCGCAGCAGACAGGCCGTCGGTCTCGGGAGTGTGACCGATGGATCTGAGCGTGGTTATCATCACCCGGGATGCGACGCGAGACTTGCGTAGGCTGCTTCGCTCACTCGAGTCTCAGGTGCTGCGGGTCGGGGCCGAGGTTATCGTTGTGGACGACGGTTCACGGCGTCCCGACGCTGTTGCCAACGTATGTGCAACCTTTGCCGGCCCGATAAGACTGCTGAGGCGAGCGCGGGGCGAGGGATCGAGGGCGGCAAGCCGCAACCGGGGTATCGATGCTGCGCGGGGCCGGGTCGTGCTTTTTCTGGACTCCGATCAAGTCGCTCCTGAGACGCTGCTCTCTGAGCACCTGCGATACCACCGGGCCTTCGACCGCGCTTGTGTCATCGGCTTCAGGCGGCATGCCGGTCCGGGCCGGACAGTCCAATGCCTTCGACCTGAGGTTCGAACGCGTGTGACGTCTCGGTGGTCGGAGAACATCCGTGCCTTAGCGAGTGCGTGGTACCTGACTTTCACCTGCAACCTGTCTGTCACGCGCGACGTGCTTGTTGACATTCATGGATTCGACGAAGGGTTCGTGGGCTGGGGCCTGGAAGACAGCGAACTCGGGCTGAGAGCGTGGCAGCACGGCGCGGTCATCGTTCACAACCCGTACGCATGGACCATCGACTACGGGCACGTGGTGCGGACGGACCCGCAGCGCATGCAGGAATGGCAAGCCAATCGCTCGCATTTCCTTCACAAACACGCAAAGGACGCCGGGAGTGCATTGGCGCTCTTAGACAATTATCCACGCGGCCCGGGATCGCTGGGATTTCGGTGGTTAGAGTCATACGAGCGTTTTGAAAGACAGTGCCGCGTGAACCTCGGCAGACCGGAGTCGACGCCTGCAGCGCCGGCGTCTGTCACCGTGATAAATCACGACGATCTCAACGAGGTGAGGGAACGGATCTCGCACGGCGAGTCCTTGGACATTATTGATTTCTTGCCCTCGAGCGGACTCGATCTTGAGATCCAGTTGTCGCCTGCCGAACGCATCCGCTATTGGGTGGGTGGCCGATGGTGAGCGTTCGGCGGCTGGGCGGTCGCGACCGTCGCACGGGAACGGCGGGTCCATACCGCATGCCGCGAAGCTTCACCGTTGCGATCGGAGCCAATGGCGCCGCACTCGGGATCATAAGCTTGACGTATCCGCTGTTGCTGAATGCGCTGGACGCCACGAAACTGGAAGTCGTTCTCCTATTCGTCATTGATGCCTGTGTGGTCGTCGCAGCGAATCTCGGTGGAGTTCCGGAGTGGTCGAGCAGGGATCGCCGGGGAGCGCTTGCCACTCAGGTTGTCGCGGCGGCGGGTCTCCTGACTGCCGCTGGAAGCAGTTTTCTTCTCCAGCTGTACGCCGGCGCGGCGATGTCCATGGGTCTTACGGTTTTGTTTCCCTGCATCCTAGGAGCTTTGTCGACCGGCGACGTGCGCCCGTCCAATTCCTACGTCGTGTCTATGCTCCGGCGCTGCTTTACGGCCGGCTTTCTCACCGGGACCGCCGTCGTCGGTCTGACCGGCTTGACCGGGCGGTCCGACGGCGTCCGTACCGCGGTCGCTGTCGCCGGGGGACTCGCAGTTGTCAGTGCGGTCGCGACGTGGTTCGGTATGACACGGGTGAAGAGTCCGGCCACGCGAAGCGGGGACGCGACTGCGGACGGCATGCCGCCGAGACGCCCGTCGTCGCAGCGCGTGAGCAGAGGGGTGGCGTTGGGGCTCCTGGCCGCTGTGATCCTCCTAAAGGCAGCGGATAGCCTTCGAGGGGTCTATTTGCCGCTCTACGCGGCGAAGTCGGGGATTCCGGTGAGCGTAATTTCTGGACTCTTCCTGGTGACCGGTGTGGGCGAGATTCTCATCCTGCCGTTCCTCGCTCGTTTGACGGAGACTGCCGGAGCGCGTACGGCACTGATAGGCGTTGCGGGCATCGGAGCAGCAGTGTTTGCTGTGATCGTCTTTGGCGGCCGTAGCTATTGGACCCTTTTCGGTTCGCAGGCGTTGTACGCCGTTTACGCTGCCGGCTACCAGATGATGGGCGTTGTCGTTTTAGGCGAGGCGATAGGCGGTCTGCTGCGCGGCGCAGCGGTATACACGGCCGTCATGCAATGTGGCGCCTTGACCGGCATATTCTTGCCGTTGGCCGTTCCCGGATACAGCAGCGCGCTGTTCGTCGGCGCACTCGTCTGCTGCTGCCTGGCTGGGGGAGCACTCTGGACGGCGAGAGTCGCGGCATCGCGCGGCTATGCAAAGGCCGCAGCAGGACTCACGGTGACGGATGGTTAGGCCGGTTTCGCGTTGCTCGGCTGACCATGCTGTTGCCGCGGTTCCGTTGCCGGATTGGGATGGCGTGCATCACGCCGGCGTCGGGCGGGCAGGGGTTGTGGTTGGCCGGTAATCGCCGTTCGGTTCCCGGTGGGCTCCTGTGTTCGCGTCGCCGTCCGCAGCCGGGGCTCGGGCTTGGTGCCGACGCGTCATTTTTGAGCCCGGGCGCTCGGCCGACGGCATGCCTATCGATAAGGTCGCCAATCAGGTGGTGGTACCGCGGGTTGACGAAGCAAGTCGATGAGAGCGTCGATGCTTTCGTCGAGCCGCTTCCGATCGATTCCGGCTCTCGCCACCAACGCCGCTCCTTGGAACACGATCTGTAACAGCAAGGCTTGTGCCTCGGGGGTGGCCGTCGTGACTACCTCACCGTTCGCTTGACCCCGGCGTAGCGCATCGCTTACCACTTCAACGAACCCGTCGTACGCAGCGGCGACCATCGCCTGGGCGGCGTCGTCGCCCGGGACGAGTTCTGCCGTCGTGTTGCCGACCAGGCAACCGCGAGGCTGGTCGCGGCCCGAAACGCCCGTCAAGGTCGCCGGGTTGGTGAGCATACGACGCAACACCGGAAGGACGGGACCGTCTTCTCGCAGGGCCGCCGCGAGTCGTTCGCGGTTCTCCCGGATGTAGAGAGACAGTGCCCGCAGGTAGAGGCGGTGTTTGTCCCCGAAGGCGCCGTACAGACTGGCGCGCTGGAGCCCAAGGTTGTCTACCAGGTCCTGGACTGAGGTGGCGTGATAGCCCCGTGACCAGAACAGGTTGCGCGCGCGCTCGACAACCTTCTCTTCGTCGTACGAGCGGGGCCGGCCGGTTCGCGTCATGAGGCCAGCTTGCCAGATTTCTTGACTTGCCGTTCCAAAAGTCGTAACGTTGTGCCCATGTCTTATGGAACGATCATTCCAAAACTTGTCCAAGCCGGTCGAGGGCAGCCGTGAGGGTGTTCGTCACCGGCGCATCCGGGTTCGTCGGCTCGGCTGTCGTGTCCCACTTGGCAGCAGCGGGGCACGTGGTGGTCGGCCTGGCGCGATCCGACTCCTCCGCGGGGCGCCTAGCGGTCCTCGGCGCCAGCGTGGTCGAGGGCTCTCTGGACGACGTCGATGTCATACAGCAAGCAGCGGCATCGTCCGACGCCGTGACCCACCTGGCCTTTCGCCACGGGGAGCCAGCGGCGTTGGCAGCCGACACGGATCTCCAGGTGATCGAGGCGCTGGGTGATGCCCTCGCCGGCACCGGCCGTCCTCTGGTGGTCACCTCGGGCACTCTGGTCCTGCCTCCTCGCCGGGTGGGTCGCGAGACCGACAGGGCCGTCACCGATTCCCCAGCAGCATTTCGTGCCGCCAGCGAGAAGGCCGCCCTGGCGCTCGCCGGGCGCGACATTCGAGTGGTGGTTATGCGCCTCGCACCGATGGTCCACGACGCCGTCCGGCGGGGCTTTGCCGGCACGTTGATCGACATCGCGAGGCGTACCGGGATGTCGGGCTACCTCGGCGACGGCTCACAGCGCTGGCCCGCCGTGCATCGGCAGGACGCCGCCCTGCTCTACCGACTCGCTCTTGAGCACGCGCCGGCGGGGAGTGTCCTGCACGCTGTCGACGAGGAGGGTATCCCGCTGGCGGTACTGGCTGGGAGGATCGGCGCGCTCTGCGGCGTGCCGGTGCGCCCCATCCCCATCGAGCAGGCCGATGCGCACTTCGGCTGGCTCGCCAGGTTGGTTGCAACCGACGCACCGGCATCGAGCGCCATGACTCGCCGACTCCTCGGCTGGAGGCCGTCTCATCGGGAACTGATTGACGACCTCGCACACATGGTCGAGAAGTCGTCATCGTGACCGAGACATCAACGTCCACGGTGGTGCCTGCGACGACGTCTTCGGGACCGGAACGGGCAGCGCTGCGGAGCGCCGACGTCGTTGTGTTGTCCATCGGAACCTTTACCCTCGGCGTCGACGGGTTCGTACTGTCCGGCCTCCTCCCGCGTGTCGCCAGGTCACTGCACGTCACGGTCAGTACAGCGGGCCAACTCACCACTCTCTTCGCCCTTGTCTACGCTGTCGGCTCCCCGCTTATCGCCACCCTTACCGGCAGCTGGGATCGTCGCAGGGTGCTAGCCGCTGGGATGAGCGTGTTCATCTGCGGAATGATCATCCAGGCCACCGGAACAGACTTCGCCGCCGTGGCCGCTGGCCGGGTCCTCGCCGCTCTCGGTGCCGCCGGGTACCAAGCAACTGCCTACAGCACCGCCGGCATCCTCAGCGACGATCGGCATCGAGCCCGGTCGCTCGCCATTGTGGCCGGCGGCAGCTCGGCTGCGCTCGTCGCCGGCCTGCCCTTCGGCATCTTGGTCGGTCAGATGTGGGGATGGCGGTCGGCCATGTGGGTTCTGGTCGTCCTCGCAGTTGTCTCGGCGATCGCGGTGCGTCTCCTTCCCCCCGCTCACGCCCCGGCACTCGGGCTGCGCCAACGGGCCCTGGCCCTGACGGACCGTCGGGTGCTCGGCGTCCTCGCTGGCACCGTCACCGTCTTGACCCCCGCCTTCGTAGTGATCGCGTACCTGCCGGCCATCGTGCAGACCGGGGGTGCCTGGATCGTGGCGGCCATGCTCGCGTACGGAAGCGGGCAGGTTACCGGAACCAGTGTCGTCGCCCGCCTCATCCGGCAGCGAAGCGCAAGAACCACCTACGTGGTCGGTGCCGTCGGCGTCACGGTCACTGTTGCAATGCTCGCCGCGACGCGCCACTGGCTCCCGGTCGCCGTCGGGACGATGGCCGCGCTTGGCTTGTCGGTCGGGCTAACCATCGTCCCCCAGCAGCACCGACTCTTCGCCACCGTGCCGGCATTGGCCTCCGTCGCCGTTGGGCTCAATGGTTCATCCATCTACGTCGGTACCGCCATCGGTGCTGCGGTTGGCGGCATCGCCCTAGCCGGCGCCGGTTCAGCTGCCCCCGCGGTCGCTGCCGCCGCGATCGGAGTTGTCGCCGTCGCGCTCGGCGTGTGGGTGGTACCCGAGCGGATGTCCAGGCCTCAACCAACCCTCATCGACGCTGCCAGCGATTGGCACGTCGAGCGGATGGTGGCTGAGAACACCTCGATCGACGCGTGCCGCTAGCAGCTGTTCGCCCGGTTGCTGCGCCCGCGGCTGTCCCAGGCCGGTGGTCAGGATCGCGCGACTGGTCCTACCGGCGGCGGCCGCGTGCCGCGGCGAGCTGCCCATCGATAAGGTCGCCAATCAGGTGGTGGTAGCGCGGTGGCGACGGGTAGCGGACCGACGGGTGGCGCGGCGGCTGGTGTGGCCGCGGTGGAGAGCCGCCCGACGCGAGGTCCGCGGCGTACGCCGCCGACGTGGCGCAGCGGCCTGCGGGAGGTCGGGCTCGGCCTGGCCATCTTTGCCGTTTATCTCGCGGTGACCCACCTCGTGCCGCGGGACCGGGCGGTCGCCGACGCCCACGGCACCGGGATTCTCGATCTCGAGCATCGCTGGGGACTCGACGTTGAGCGATCGCTGAACACATTTCTCGCCCGGCATCCTGCGCTTGGGGTTGCTGCCTCCTGGGAGTACGCCACCACGTACGTCCTGGTGACCTTCGGCGTACTGCTCTGGGTCTGGCGGCGCCGCCCCGACGTGTATCCGTGGGCCCGCAACACCCTCGCCGGCCTCACCCTCGGGGCCATCACCTGTTTTGCGCTCTGGCCGACTACCCCGCCGCGGCTGCTGCCGGGGAGCGACTTCGCCGACATCGTGGCGGCCAATCACCCGCCGGGCACCTGGGGAACCGCGGCAGTCTCCGCCGGCGCCGACGAGCTTGCGGCGATGCCCAGCGTTCACGTCGCCTGGGCCGCCTGGGTGCTCGCCGTCCTCGCCCGCCTGCACATGAGCCGGTGGGCGCTGGCTCTCGGCAGTGCCCATCTTGCGGTGACGACGGTCGACGTGCTCGCCACCGGCACCCACTACACGCTGGATGCCGCCGCCGGGGCCGCGCTCGTCCTCCTCGCTGTCGCCGGTGAGGCGGTCCGGGTCGCTTGGCTCGGTCCGTCGGCGCCGCCGCGCAGGCCGCTCGGCCAGGCGGTTGCCGCCGCGCGGTGGCATCCGGTCGCGGCCGAGGATGCGTTCTTCTTGCACATCGAGACGCCGGCCAATCCGCAATTCGTCGGGGGGCTTGCGTTTCTCGCCGGCACACCGGACGTGGACGCCGTCCGGGCGGCCATCGCGCGGAAGCTTCCCGACCTGCCACGGTTGCGGCAGGTCGTCCGGTGCGCAGGAGTGCGGCGGCGGTTCCGCTGGGTGGATGCGCCGAGCATCGATCTGGCCTGGCACGTGCCGGTCGTTGCGCAGTCCGGTAGCGGGCTGGATGCGGCCCTCGACGCCGTACGCCCGTTCATCGAGACGCCGCTCGATCGCAACCGGCCGCTCTGGCGGCTTGTCCTCGTCACCGGGGTGGCGCCGCAGACCAGTGCGCTCGGCGTGCTGTTCCACCACGCGATCGGCGACGGGCTTGGCGTTCTCGCGATCGTCCGGCAGCTCCTCGAGCCGCTCGCCCCGTTCGCCGAGGACGATCCGGCCACCCGCCCGGCGCAGCCGGACACCCCGGCGCCTCGCCGGTATCGCCTGCCGGGGCCGCTGGCGCGGGCGGCGCTCACCGCCGTCGGTCTTGGGCAGCTCGCCGCCGACGGGGTCGGTGACCGGCTGCCCGGCGCAGGGCGCCTCACCGGACGCCGGGTCGTCCGTGTCGTCACGGCACCGCTCGACGCGGTTCGCAAGGCCGCGCGCGAACACCGCTGCCGGGTGACCGACCTGCTGCTCGCGGCTACCGGGGATGCGCTCGCCTGCTCGCTGGCGGCGGCGGACCTGCCGGGGCGCGGGGTCCGGGCCGCCGTGCCGATCACGTTGCGACCCCCGGGCGACCCCGGCGGGTGGGACGGCCTGCCGGGCAATCGGACCGCGGCACTCATGGTCGGCATTCCGCTGATTCCGATGTCGGTGGTCGACCGGTTGCGCGCTGTCGCAGGGGACGCCGAGCGGCGGCGCCGATCCGGTCGGCTGCTGGCGAGCGCCGCGGTGGTCCGGTCGATCGGGCTGCTCCCGGCACGTTGGCACGGATGGCTGGCCCGGCTCATTTACCGGCCCCCGCATTTCGGTTTGATCGTGACGAATATTCCGGGACCCGAGATTCCGCTGGGCTTTCTCGGCGCTCCAGTATTGCGGGTGTACCCCTTGGTGTCGCTGGCCGACGGGGTGCCGCTGTCGGTCGGGGCGCTGGGGTGGAACGGTCAGTTGTGTGTGGCGGTGACGATCGACCCAGGGTGGCCGGTCGATGCCGATGACTTTGCGGCCCGTCTTCGGGATGCGCTCGGAATTCTTGGGGTGGACAGCGCCCGGCTGGGCTGGGACTTGGGCACCGGCGGTCCGGCGGTCGGTCGCGAGCGCGGATCAGGCGGCGGTTCCTGATGGCAGGCGTTGCGCTGCTCGCCCTGGGCGCAGCGTTTCTTTTTGCGCTTGCCGCGGTTCTGCAGGCCCGCGCCGCCCGCGTCGCCGGTGGCAAACAGGACGTCGACGTTGCGACGTTCGTGCAACGGCTCATCCGCGACCGAGGGTGGCTGCTCGGCTGGCTGGCGAATTTGGCCGGCTTTTTCACCCAGACCGTGGCACTGCATTTTGGGTCGGTTGCGGTCGTGCAGCCGCTGCTGGTGTCGCAATTGCTGTTCACGTTAATACTTTCCGCGCGGGCGGTGCATCGGGAAATGGGTTGGCGCGAGTGGCTGGGCGGTCTCGCGATATGCGGTGGCCTGGCCATTCTGTTGTCGGTCCGGGGGGCGTTGCCGGCGGGCGGTGAGGCGGACCGCACCCGGCTGCTGGCGATCGGCCCGCTGGTCGGCGGCGCCGCCGCGGCGCTCGCGCTTGGCGCGATGTACCGGCGGCGGGTGGCACGGTCCATCATTCTCGGCACGGAGGCGGGGTTGTTCTTCGCCTGCGGAGCGGTGCTGAACAAGCTGACCTCTGATGACTTGCTGCACCGCGGTGTCGCAGCGACCGCCACCGATTGGGTCGGTTACGGGTTAGCCATCGTGACCGTGCTGGGATTCCTTGTTGAACAGCGTGCATTCGCGGCCGGTCCGCTGCCGGCGGCGATGACCGCCATGACCATTACCAATCCGATTGTTTCCTACATATTCGCCGTCGTTGCCTTTGGTGTCGCCCTGCCGCATTCACCCGCTGCATTGGCTGGGATTGTCGCGGGCGGGACCTTGCTGTACGTCGGCGTCGGGCTCCTTGCGCCGTCACCGTTGTTGCGACGGTCCTCCACCGCGGACGGCCGGGGCGCCGGCACTTCGGACGGCGCATTGTCACGGTGCGAAGGACCGCCGCCGTCGGATTCCGTGCAGGCGCCGATGTAGTTGCCGTTGGAGCCGCGCGGATTACCCTCGCGCCGGTCACCAGCAGGGGATGCGGCGGGCTTCACATTGCGAAAGTAGATGCGGTGGGCTTCACCTGGCGAGCAGTTCCGCGAGCCGCACCGGATCACCGTCGATCACGTCGATTATTTTGCGACGGCTCGTGGCTCCGCTGACCAGCCGCACCTGGGATTTTGGCACCCCGAACGCCTGCGCGACCGCGGCGAGCGCGGCGTCGGTTGCGCGGCCGTGCTCGGCCGGTTCACGTACTGCGACGATCAGCGCGCCGTTGTGGCTGCCGCCGACGGTTGCCCGGGAACTGCCGGGCCGAACATGGATGACCAGCCGCATGACGGAATTTCCAACGCTCTCCGCGATTCTCAGGAAGTTTTCACCATGCCGACGGTATCCGGAGCAAATGCCGGCTTCGGCGCCGGTTACTGTGGAGCGCGGCACGACCGTGGAGCTCCGACGGCTGCGGCGTCCCGGGGAGAGGCTTATCCAGCAGGAGGCGAGATGAGATTCCAGCCGCGATCGGTACGCCGCGGGGTGGGTCGTCCGTTGGCCGGACTCCTCGTGCTCGTCGCCGCGGTGACGGCCGCCTGTTCGTCCGGCAACACATCAGCGTCGTCGACGACGACACCCTCGGCACCAGTCTCCGCCGCGCCGTCCAGCGCATCGACCAGTCCGTCCGGGTCAACGTCGGCGGCGGTCGCCCTCTCCACGGCGATGCCTCCGTGGCCCATTCCGGCTGATGCGGCGCCGTACATCGCCGCGGCCGGTCTCGTGGCGTCCAGCGAAGAGCACGTTGATGTCCACTACCACGCCCACCTGGACATCCTGGTGAACGGTCACGCCGTCCCCGTGCCAGCGGGGATCGGCTTCATTGTCCAAGGCGGCCAGGTGACCGGACTCACGTCGCTGCATACGCACGACACCAGTGGCGTCGTCCACATCGAATCACCGAAGAACGTACCGTTCACGCTCGGGCAGTTCTTCACCGAGTGGGGCGTCGCGCTTGGCCCCGGCCGGCTCGGCGGTCTCACCGACAACGCCTCGCAGGTGCTCCGGGTTTTTGTCGATGGTCAGCCGTTCACCGGGAATCCAGCGACGATTGTTTTCCGCCCGCACCAAGAGATAGCACTCTGGTACGGTGCGAGAAATGCGCCCGCGAACGTCCCGGCGCGGTACGACTTTCCGGCCGGTGAATGATGCGCAGGCCGGCGGAGGATGACGGGACGCCGCAGGCGGCGCAGGTGCGGAGGCGGCCATGACGAACATCTTCGGAAGCAGTCATCCGATTCTCCGTTTCCTCAACGGGCTTGCGAAGCACACCCCGTGGCTGCACGGTGTCGCAACGGCGTACGCCGTCTGGGCGGGGCTCGTCATTCTCGCGTTGCTGGTCGTCGCCGGGTGGCTTCGGGCGCGGACGCAGAGCGTGCGAAGTGTGGCAATCGCGGTCTGGACGCCGATCGGCTGTGTCATTGCGCTTGGCTTCAATCAGCTGATCGGTCACGCTGTTGCAGAACCCCGGCCGTACGAAGAGCTGCGTAATGTGGACCGGCTTGTTCCGGTCACCCACGATTACTCCTTCCCTTCTGACCACGCGGTCGCTGCCGGCGGCGTCATCGTCGGGCTCTGGCTCATCGAGCGTCGGCTTGGAATTCTCGGGGCGATTTTCGGCCTCCTGTTGGCGGCCGACCGGGTTTATGTCGGCGCCCATTACGGCCACGACGTCATCGCTGGTCTGCTTCTCGGCGGGCTCGTTGTCCTCCTCGGCCGGTGGCTCGTCGTCCCGATCCTCGAGCGGATCGGGGCAATCATCGCGGCAACCCGGTGGCGGCCGCTCGTGGTCAACGCACGTGTCCCGATTCCGGCGCACCGCGGTTCAGTTGTCGGCAGTGGGTCGTCCAGCGCGGCGCACGGGTAGGCGGCCCGCCTTCGTTGGCAAGGCAGCGGATGACGCTACACGGCGAGCGCGGGGTGGGTGACGCGAAATACCGGACCGGTGTTTGAGGGGAGTCGCGATGGAGGCCGAGGAGTGGGACGCCCGGTACGCAGCGACGGACCGGCTCTGGTCTGCTGAGCCGAACGTCTTCGTAGCTGAGACAGTTGCGACATTGCCGCCGGGCCGGGCAGTCGACCTCGGGTGCGGCGAAGGACGCAATGCGATCTGGCTGGCGCGCCGCGGATGGCAGGTCGTCGGCGTGGATTTCTCGACCGTTGCACTCGACCGCGCCCGCGCGGCGGCCCGCGACGCCGGTGTCTCGGTGACCTGGGTGCAGGCGGATCTCAGCGAGTGGCAACCGGAGCCGGGAAGCTTCGACCTGGCCGTCCTCGCGTACCTGCATTTGCCGGCCGAGACGATGAGTTCGGTGCTCGCGAAGGCACGAGAGGCTCTTCGGGACGGCGGGCACCTGCTCCTCGTTGGGCACGCGAGGATGAATCTCACGGTGGGTGTCGGCGGACCGCAGGACCCGGCGGTCTTGTACGAGCCCGATGACGTGATCGGGTGGATCGGCGATCTTACTGTCGAGCGCGCCGAGCATGTCTATCGGGACGTCGAGGTCGACGGCGTTCCCCGCCGTGCCGTGGACGTGTTGGTCTTCGCAACGCGCTAGCTGCGCTCGATCCGGTACGTCGGGCACCGCTGCTGGGGCCGGCGGTGTGTCTGTCCTGCCGCCCGGGTCGCCGGTGTGTCCACCCATATGTTCCCGCGCGGCCGACGCGGCGCCGCCCGCTGCCTTGTGGTTGATCAGACAGTCTGCTCTGTATGTTCTATCGCTATCTATTTTTACGAGCGCTTCTCATATTAAAATGACGTCTGCATGCCGTGGTGTGACGCACGGGACGGCGCGTGGGCGCGCGACGGCGTGGCGCACGCGATGACGTGCATGTACGGCGAGAGTAGGGAGGCAGCGGGTGAGCGTCGTCGTCAACGACATCGACGGTCAGGCAACTCTCAGTCGGGAGCGGGTTTGGCGGGCGCAGCGGCGCGGGTCGGTGATTGTTAACTGGTTGACAACGACGGATCATAAACTGATCGGCCAACTGTATTTGATCACGTCGTTTGGGTTCTTCATCATCGCAGGGATCATGGCGTTGTTGATGCGGGCGGAGTTGGCCCGGCCCGGGTTGCAGTTCTTGACGCCGGAGGAGTACAACCAGCTCTTCACCATGCACGGCACGCTCATGCTGTTCTTGTTCGCGACGCCGTTGTTCGTCGGGTTTGCGAATGTCCTGGTGCCGTTGCAGATCGGTGCGCCGGATGTGGCGTTTCCCCGGCTGAATCTGTTCAGCTACTACCTTTTCTTGTTCGGCGGGTTGATTACGGTCGGCGGTTTTCTCACCCCGGGTGGGGCGGCGGATTTCGGCTGGTACGCCTACACGCCGTTGTCGGACGTCGCGCACTCGCCCTCGCTCGGCGGTGACATGTGGGTGATGGGACTCACCCTCTCGGGACTCGGGACAATCTTGGGTGCGGTCAATTTCATGACGACCGTGCTGGTGATGCGGGCGCCGGGGATGACGATGTTCCGCATGCCGGTCTTCACCTGGAACGTCATGTTGACCAGCCTGCTGGTGCTGCTTACGTTCCCGGTGTTGGCGGCGGCGTTGCTGGCGTTGGAGGCGGATCGCAAACTCGGTGCGCATATTTTCGATCCGGCCAACGGCGGCCCGATTCTCTGGCAGCACTTGTTCTGGTTCTTCGGCCACCCGGAGGTGTACATCGTCGCGCTGCCGTTCTTCGGAATCATCACCGAAATCCTCCCGGTGTTCAGCCGGAAACCGGTCTTCGGCTACAAGGGGTTGGTGTTCGCCACCATTTCCATCGCCGGGCTGTCGATGAGTGTGTGGGCGCACCACATGTTCTCCACCGGCGCGGTGCTGCTGCCGTTCTTCTCGCTGATGTCCCTGCTGATCGCGGTTCCGACCGGGGTGAAGTTCTTCAACTGGATCGGCACGATGTGGCGCGGTCAGCTCTCCTTCGACACCCCCCTGCTGTGGGCGTTGGGCTTTCTCGTGACGTTCCTCTTCGGCGGGCTGACGGGTGTCATGCTCGCGTCACCGCCGTTGGATTTCCATGTCACCGACACGTATTTCGTGGTGGCGCACTTCCATTACGTGCTCTTCGGCACCGTGGTCTTCGCCATGTTCGGCGGGTTCTACTTCTGGTGGCCGAAGATGACCGGCAAGATGCTCGACGAACGGCTCGGCAAGGTGCACTTCTGGACGCTGTTCATCGGCTTTCACACCACGTTCCTCGTGCAGCACTGGCTGGGTGTGGAAGGCATGCCCCGGCGGATCGCCGACTACCTGCCGACCGAGGGGTTCACCACGCTGAACACCGTCTCGACCATCGGCTCGTTCCTGCTGGCACTGTCGATGATCCCGTTCGGTATCAACGTGTGGCGGACCTGGCGGTACGCCCCCCACGTCGGCGTCGACGACCCGTGGGGCTGGGGCGCCTCCCTGGAATGGGCGACCTCCTGCCCACCACCCCGGCACAACTTCCGCCGCCTGCCCCGCATCCGCTCCTTCCGCCCCGCCTTCGACCTCCACCACCCGGAATTGAGTCATGTCCCCGACTACCGGAAACTCGCTGTCACCGGCGCTCAAGGGACCGGTGCGTCGTCTGCTCTGAAGAAAGTCGTTGCGCAAGCATCCGGCGTCGGACCGGAGCAGCAATGAGAAGCTCATGCGTCGTGCGGAGGCGGCCATGCTGATCGTCATGGGTGATTTCGCAGACCCGGCCAGTTACTTGGCGAGCCGTCGGGTCGATCGGCTTCTCGCGCGGGGACGCGAGGTGGAGTGGTGGGCTGTCGTTGCAGACCGCAGCCGACCGCTCACGCCAACGCCGGCCGATGATGCCCTCCTCCGCGAGGGACGGTCATTCGCAGGCGCGGACGATGAGTGGCCGGCTGAGCCGGTGCGGATTCCCAATTCCGGGCCGGCGACCGCGGCGTATGCCGAGGCGTTCGGTGACGGACTCGCCCACCCCATGCGGCGCGCTCTTTTCCTCGCCGGGTGGCGCGACCAGCGGGACATCGCCGATCCCAATGTTCTGCGCCGGATTGCCTACGACGTCTACCGCAAGCACCCCGCGCCTTTCACCGGGCGTCCGAGATCTGTTGTCGGCGACGCCGAGGTGCGGATGGCCTCCCGCCGACAGGGTTTCTTGGTCTCGATGGCTGGCGGACCACTCACCCGGGACGGCCACGAACGGATCCGGCGCTGGCGCGAAGTCTGGCAGGACGTCGGTTCGCCGAGCCTTCCGGCGATTCTCTCCGCTGACGGTTTGGTCAGCGGCTGGGAAGCGGTCCGGTTCCTCGCCGAGGTGGACGCCGGTGAAGCCGGCGAGAGTTGGCTTGAGGCCGAGTCGGACCGCGCGTACGAGAGGGAGATGATGCGCAGTGCCGTCGGCTGACGAGCACGTGTCCGTAGAGCTGACGCGGCCGGCAGCGGCAGAGCCCGGAGGGCCGGATTCTCCGGACCGATGGCCGCGATCGCTTCGTGTGATTGTGGGATTCGCCATCGGTTGCGTGGTCGCCGGGGGATTGATTGCTGCAGGGAGCGCGCATCACCCGACTCGGGCGATGTCGTGGACCTCCGCATACCTCGTGCTGGTAGCCGGTGTCGTTGGAGTCGGGCTCCCGCTCTCCCTGCGGGTCGTTGACGCCTCAACCAAGGGTGTCCAGCGGATTACCGTCACAAGCCTGTGCTGGCAGTTTGGCAACACCGAGGTCGTCACCGGAACACTGCTGCACAAGCCGGCACTTGTGACTGGCGGCGGCATGTTCCTGCTGGCGGCGCTGGCGTACGCGGCTGCCTTGCTGCACAAGGGAAAACGCGAGCACCGGCGTCTCGTACGGTTCTGCTATGTCATCGCCCTCGTTCTCGCCCTCAGCATTCCGGCCGGTGTCGTCTTGTCGGTTACCCGCGCCGGTTCGTAACGGCACGCTGCCGCCGGCTGCTCACGACCTCGGGATCAGAGCATGCACGAGCATGACGCCGGGCGGTCCAAGCGGCGCACCCCAGGGGTCATCCGTCTACTAAGCGATGCGACGGATTTTTGCCTGCCACTCCGGCGGCCCTACGGTCACCAGCTGCCACTCACTCTGGCCGGGACGCTCCGCCTCGAAGAGGTACCGCAACGGCGTAGGGTCATGGTCGGCGACGAGAAGCAGACCTTGACCGACCGCGAGGGTGTCGAACGCTGACGTCGTCAGGTCGGCGCAACTGTGCGTTCCCGCTTGGCGGGTGTCAACGACGAGAGGAATGTCGGCAACCTGGATGGTGGTTGCCCGATCCGGTCCGTCGGTCACGGATTTCGTGCCGTGGTCTCCGGTGAAAGCACGGAACGACTCGTGCATCTGCCCGAGAACATCGTCCAGATCGACGCCTGCGGCGCGCAGTTCCGGCAGCAAAATGGCGTTCTCCTTGTCGATATGAGCGGAGAACAGGGTCGTGAACTGTGCGGCTGCCCGCGCCTGAAGGAGAACTGTCTCTGCTTCCTCGATGTCGCGCGCGAGGTCAAAGAGCAGCGCGTGCTCCTGTGACATTCCGGTGACGAGCGGTCGCAACCGCTCAAGCTGGTACGCCGCCCGATACATCGTGTCCTCTTCGGCATGGGCGTGGGGTGCGATCTGACCCCGGATGAGGTCGATGATCGCTGCGCCACGGGACGACGTGCCGGTGTCCGGCGCCGACACACCGAGGGACCGCCAGAGTTCCTCGACCTCGTTCATCAGGTCGGTCCGAAGCTGTTCGTGGTGAGCGCGGATGACGTCGATGGGATCGGAACGGTCCGTGCTTCTCACCGTGATCAACCGCCTTCCGTTGTTGCGCTCTCGGTTTCTCCTATTGAGGTCATGACAAAGGTGGCCTTGGCTGACTTATGCACAGGGGACACCGTTGCCATCTTCTCATGACCCGACTATTGTTACAAGTGTTCTCGTGACAAAGGAGGACAGGTGACGACGCTCGCCGAAGCGCTGGAAGCCGAACACCGTCTCATCGACGAGGGCATCGAACGGTTTCTCGCGGCTCCTGCAGCGGACGACGCTCCATCGGCACTGCGCAACGCCTTCGCCGGGCTGCGCCGGCACATCTACCTTGAAGAGGAGATTGCATTCCCGCCTCTGCAGGATGCCGGATTCGTCGGCCCGATCCTCGTGATGCTCAACGAACACGGAAAGATGTGGGACGTCATGACGGAAGTGGAGCGTCTTCTTGCCGCTGGTGACGTGACATCGGCTGCTGAACTGGTTCGCGGCCGGCTCACCGCACTATTGGCGTCGCACAACCCAAAAGAAGAGCGCATCCTTTATCCGCAGCTCGATAGCGCCCTTGAGCCGCAACGCCAGGAGGCGCTACGTGAGTTCGTCGCCGCCGGTCGGCTGCCCGATGGATGGGTCTGCGCGCGGGCGGGTTCGACGCCTGCTGCGAGCGAGACGCACCCGGCAGGTGACAGACGATGACAGTGAGCGTGAGCCGGGCGACGCAGTTGCGGGTCGTCGTCCGTGAGGAGACGCCGATTCTTCCGCGGATTGCGTTTGTCCTCATCTCCGTGGCCTCCATTGCGGGAGCCGTTTTCACCGGTACCGACCTCGGCGTGCACGGCGCCTTCCTCATTGTCAGGTGGTTCGCGCTCTGGGTGACCGCGCTGGCCGGCGGCTTCCTCGCCTGGCGCCTGTTCTACCTGCGGGCCACCGAAGCCGACGCGCAACCGGACGCGGTTTCTCGTTACAACACCGCCGCTATCAGCCGTGCGGCCTGGCTTGGCCGATTCCTTGCCATCGGGACGGTGCTCGGGAGTGCCGGACCGTGGGCCGCAACGTATCTCGCAGACCGGCCGGCTCTGCGCGTCGCGCTTTCTGTTGACGCTCTCCTCCTTGCGATTGCGCTGACTGTCGGTATCGCCCGTCGCAGCGTCGCCTTTGCCGCCGCTGCTGCGTGCGCCGGGCAGTTGGTGGGCTGGGCCTACGCTGACGCCGGCCTGGGCGTCGACGGGGTTGTCCGGCTCGCGCACCTGACGGCGTTCACGCTCTGGCTGGGTGGCGCCTTGTGGAATATTGCTGTGGCCATGCCGGTCGGACGGCAGCACGCAACGATGGATGCGGTCATCGTCCAGGCTCATCAGTTGGACCGTTTTCGCTGGGTGGTGCGGGTCGCGCTACCAACGATCATCGGGACCGGGCTCGTGATGGCCGGTGCGTACCGCACGCTGCCGATGTCATGGTGGAGCCGTTACCCCGGCGTGCTTATTCCAATCAAAGTCGCCATTATCGTGGCACTCGTCGTCGTCTTCATCACGTGTCCGCTCTTCCGTCAGTGCTCACCGGTAAAAGGGGTCTGTGCCATCGAGGATCTCTCCGAGTCCGCGGAACCCCAGCCGGCTGCCCCGCGGCTGGTGGACAACCGGCGGGTGCCGTGCGCGATCGGATTGATCCGCGCGGATGAAGCGATGCGTACGGTTCCGCCGGGTGCGGCATTGGAAATTCGGAGTCGAGACGTGTATGCGCCGATCGAAATCCGACTGTGGGCCGAGCGTCACGGGTACCGCATGGAGAGCCTACGGCGTGCTGGAATCTGGCCGCGTCGCTACCACGTCTTTATCGTCCGGCGGCCAGAGGAATGACGCACGGTTTCTGGGTGCGGCGTGTCGACTCAGCACGAAACGACGCGGTGTCGGACGGTGGCACGCTGGGTCACCCGGCCGAGTCACGAGGGCGTTTTCACAACGGAGAGGAGAAAGCTCGAATCTTCCACCGCCTCGACCCGGTGGCGGTCCTCCGGTACGACGAGAAGGTCGCCGCCGATCGCTTCCCAGGTCGTATTTCCGGAGAGCAGTCGAATCCGGCCGAACAGGACGTACAGCGTCGCTTCGCCCGGACTCTCGTGTTCGGCGAGGGTACTGCCCGCGGTGAGAGCGACGAGGGTTTGACGGAGGTGATGTTCGTGACCGCCGTAGACCGTGTCGGCGGCCCGGCCTGCGGCGGATTGCCGCGCTTTCTCCAAGAGCTCCCTGCCGAGGGCGGTGAGGGATGTCTTGCGCATCGGCTTACCTCACTGTCGCAGAGGATCGAGTCGATCTCACGATAGCGGGTATTCTGGAGCCCGCCAACTGCCGCGTTCGAGGAGTCCGATTTTTCTTGACGGGAGGCATGAAATGCCACATGACGTGTATCCGCCGGCCACCGATGCGATGAGTCGCCGTCGTCGGGAACTTGCTCCGGAAATTCACGACGCGTTCACCGCGTTCAGCCGGCAGGTCTTCGCCGACGGGGCCTTGCCGGAAGTCACCAAGCAACTTATCGCGGTGGCCGTGGCCCATACCACCCAGTGCCCGTACTGCATTCGCGGTCACACGACATTGGCGCGGCGGAAAGGCGCATCCGATCAGCAAATCATGGAAGCGATCTGGGTTGCGGCTGAGATGCGTGCCGGCGGTGCGTACGCGCATGCGGCTGTTGCACTGGACGCCCTTGCCGCCGGCGAGTCGACGGGCTCCTGACAACGGGTGGTGGAACGATCGGCTCAGGTGGGCCACCCGAGAAGCCGCTTTGCCTCCTCGCTCATGTCACGGTCGGGGTCCCACGGCGGTGACCAGACGATTTCCACTTCGAGATCTGCAATGCCCGGCAGCTGGTAGAGCGTGCCGTAGATTTGCTCGGTGATGTACGGGCCGAGCGGACAGGCGGGCGTGGTCAGCGTCGTCGCTACGCGGACCGCTCCGTTCGGGCTGACCGCGACTTCCCGGAGAAGTCCGAGGTCGACGATATTGATGCCGACCTCGGGGTCGATGACGTCGCGGAGCATCTCGATGACTTTTGCTTCGGTCGGTGGACCGTCAACGAGTTCGGTGACGTCCATTTCTTCCTCCTCCCGGTGCGGGTTTGTCGCCGCGGGTGGCCGCGCGCGCAATCGACGGTGGTCAGGCGTCGTTCTTTTCCCGATGCGGCACCGCAGCCACCAGCGGAGTGTCGACGCCGAGCGGGCCGAGCTTGCTTGCTCCGCCGGGTGAGCCCAGCGGCGCGTCACGTCCCGGCAGGGTTTCGTGGAAGAACGCGGCATTGTCCTCGCGGTACACCGTCCACTGCTCCGGCAGGTCGTCCTCGTAGTAAATGGCCTCCACGGGGCAGACGGGTTCGCAGGCTCCGCAGTCCACGCATTCGTCGGGGTGAATGTACAACGACCGCGCACCCTCATAAATGCAGTCGACGGGACATTCCTCCACGCAGGCGCGGTCCATTACATCGATACACGGTTCAGCGATGACGTACGTCATCTTCTCCTCTCCCTCCTCTACCGACCGGCCGGCTCACCGTCACGGGGACGCCGTCGCGCCGCCCGCCGCGCTCCGCATTCTCTTGGCCTGTTGATGACTGCGGATCGCGATAACCATGGCCGCGAGGAAACCTAAGAGGGCGACCTCGTTCAGACTTCCGCCGATCTGCCACGCCAGGTGGTTGCCGAACGCGTCGCCGCCGAGGATCCGGAGCACGAGCGAAGCGTGCAGCAGCACGACGTGACCGTAGAAGTACCGCCGATAGGGAATCTCGGCCCGGAACACGGCAGGCACGATGACGGGTGCGTGGGCGAAAACCATGCCGATGACGAAGCCGAGAAACGTCGCGTGCAGCATTGCGTCGTACGCCGGACCGTCCGCGAGGGTGGCGAACCGCAACCAGAGCGCGCCGGCGACGGCAAGCCAGCCGTACCCGGCGAGGAGACAGACGGCCATGTAACGAGTCAGACCGTGCTGGCGGACGGTCCGCCGCGCGACGTCATACCGCGCAAGCCACGCGGTGAAGACGAGGAGGCCGATTCCGGCCACCCGCATTCCCCACCGGACCGACACCAGGGTCACCGTGACACCGATGAGAAAGATCCCGGCAGCAGCGAGGAAACTCCGGCGCGCGAAGCGATCGAGGGAGAGCATCCGCGCGAGCTCCAGCCGCTCGCCGGTAATCGTGAGGACGAGAAATCCGGCAAGCCACGGCACGAATCGTGCGACGTCCCAACCGGCCAACCAGAGTCCACTGGCCACGACCCAGGCGACCGCCCCGCCGGCCATGACCGTCAGATGCGTGCTGGCCTGCCTGGTTGCGGCTATCGCGTATAGCACGATGAGCCCGATTCCCGCGGCGGCGAACGCAATTTTTCCTACCGTGACGGCACCGACGAGTACGGCGAGTCCACCGAAGCCGGCGAGGGCTGGTACGGCGTAGCCCGGCCGCAGGTCGATGGCGACCGCCCGCTCCAACGCGATGAGGGTGCCGAGGAAACCGAGGACCATGAGGGGGCCGTGAATCTCGGCGAAATCGGGTCGTGGCGCGGGTACGGAGAGGCCGAGGAGGAGCAGCGCAGCCCAGAGCGCGGCGAGCAGGGTGAGCATCCCGGCGGCGCCGATGACAAGGCGCGGCCGAATGCTCGGCCGGCGGGCCGGCGTCACCGCCGATCGGTGCGCAGTCTGCGTTGTCATCGGGGACGTGTCTCTGTCGGCTGTTTCGGCGACCGTTTTGGTGTACCGGACGAACGTCGCCGCCGGTCGGCTGGTGTACCGGATGAACGTCGCCGCTGGTCGGTCCGGCGCAACCGTGCCGTGCAGAGCGTCGGGGTGACGAAGGGCCGGAGGTCCATGACCTCCAGCGGCGCGTGCAATTCGCCGACCGCGCCTTCGATCAACCCACGATGCAGCGCGCACACGATGTCGGTGTGCCGGAGCGCAACTTCGCGGAACGGGCAGTGGCGGAGCAGGAATTCCGTTTCGCCGTCCAGCTTGCGCATCTCGGGACGGAACCCGATCGCGTCGAGGACGGCGTTGACCCGCCGGACGGCCTCGTCGGTGGAAATCTGTTCCGACGGCGCGGGCCGCTCGACCAGGTGCTGTCCCCACTGGCGGCCCGTCTTCCTCGCACCGTCGGTGGATTTCTCGATCGATGCGACCAAGCCGGTGAGCATCTCCGCGAGGAGCGCATAGCTGCGCGGACCCGGGTCCGTTGCCGTGGCGGCGTACAGGATCCGCGGACGGCCCGGCGTGTCCCGCGGTTCGGCGCTTCGACTCACCAAACCCTCGTCCACCAACCGGTCCAGGTGGAAGCGTGCGGTGTTGGCATGCACGCCGGTCGCCTCGGCAATCTCGGTAATCGAGAGCGGCCGGTCCGCGGCGCGGAGATGATCGAGGATCGCCGCCCGGCGGGCGCTGTCAACGGCCGGCGGTGCGCTGTCAGTGAGGTTCACGGTCACGTCCTAATTTTCTCAGATCGATTCGTGACAAACAAGCGAACCGCGCTCCGTCACGGCCCTCCGTTCCAGAGCCGGTCAATGGCTCGCGAGATCCGCCGCCAGCAGAATGATCCCGACGGATCCGATGAGCGATGTGAGGGCAAGGCCGCGGGCCAAGGCACGCCGTCCGCTGCCGTGCGCCCACCCGTGCAGCCCGGAGACGGCGAGCACGGCAGCGAAAAGCGCGAGTTTCGCGGTGAGAATCCGGCCGTAACCGGGCTGGGCGAGGCTGGACCAGGTGACGCCGTGCTCAATGGCCAGGCCGATCCCGGTGCCGACTTGCACCGGGAGGAAAACGGCGAGAGTGAACAGCCCGAAACGCCGCCCAATAGCCGTCGTCAAGGCTGCCTGGAATTCGGCCGGAAGACGACGGCGCACCAGCGGAAGGAGCAGGGTCGTCAAGAGAATCTGACCGCCGACCCAGGTAGCCGCCGAGAGGATGTGCAGAAAACGAATGAGGACCCAACCGTTCACCGATCTGCTCCCGTGGCCTTCCGTCGTCGCTCCGTACCGTCCGTCTCTCGGGGCGGCCGGCTGCGGCTGCGCTCCCGGCCGCAGCGTAGTCGAGCGCATCTGTCACGCTCGTTCGCGGTGCGGCGGCTCCGCAAGACGGCCGGATCACGGGGTGCGCACCGAAATGGTTCCCATCGCGCCGAGCTCCGCATCGGCCATCTGGTGGTCGACGAACGGATAATCCCCCGGCCGGCTGAACGTGAGCTCGACGAATCCACCGTCGCCGGGGTCCACCGCCAGGGTCTGCGCCGCACCGTCGGAGGTGTTCTGTAGTGCGTAATGCCCATCGACGTACGTCGTCGTGAACGGTTCTCCGATGACATGGAAAGCGACGCCACGATTCGGGCCTGCATCGACGATCCAGATCCGGATCCGCTGACCAACCACGGCGGTGAGCGGCCGCCACTTATAGGCGAAGGGGTAGCCGTTGAAAACGACGGTGTCCGGACGGTCGGCGAGCATTTTAGCGTAATCGCCGGGACCGCGCGGTGGGCCGAAGAAGAATTCCGACGCGACAAGCACGTACTCCCGGTCCACCGGTGCGAGATTCGGCGGATCGATGATGAGTGCACCGTACATGCCGTTGGCGACGTGCATGAGCATCGGGGCGGTGCCGCAATGGTAGAGCCACGCGCCCGCGTAGCGTGCGACAAAGGTGTACGTGTGCCGACCGCCCGGGGGAATCGGCGTCATTACTTCGGCAGGCGGTCCTGATTCGGCGTGAAAGTCGAGATTATGCGTCATCGACGTGTCATTGACCACGGTCACTTCGAAGGTGTCACCGACCCTGCCGCGCAGCGTCGGACCAGGGACTCGACCGTCAAAGGTCCACAACGTCTGCGTGACACCCGGCGCGACCGTCGTGACGACATCGCGGATGTGCCAGGTCACTTTGTGGACCGTGCCGGACGGCGCGGCGGGGAGGGCGGCGTCGATGGGGCGCCACCCTGGCGGTGGGGCGGTATCGAGCGCCGCCGCGGTTGCATCAGCGGGATTTGGCGCGGCGACCCCGGATTCCGCCGGCATACCAGGCATTTCCATCACTCCGGTGCCGGGTTGCGGCGTCGGGGCGGCCGCCGCCGCCGTTCCGACAGTGATCGTCATCGTCATGCCGGCTGCGCGATGCCCCGGCACGGTGCACCATCCGGAGAGGTCGGTCCGCACGACACCGGCGTCAAGAGTTGTCTCTTGACCCGGCTCGAGCAGCCGAGTGTGCGCGCCGTTGGACAATCGCAGGTCGTGTTCCATGTGTCCGCCGTTGCGGACCACGAGGTACAGGTGAGTGCCCGGTGCGACAACGAGCCGGGCCGGGTCGATGTGGAATTCGGCGAGCGTCACGTTGACGCGGCTCACGCCATGCGTCGCCGGCGCAACCACCGCTGCCCGGGAACCGGTGTGTTGGTGACCGCTGCCGGCGAAGGCGATCGTTGCGGCGACGAGACCAATGCCCGCCGCGGCGGCAGTCAGGGCAACCAGCAGGTGGGTTCGCCGCGTCCGGGTCGACGCGGGCTCCGAGGCAGTCGGGACGCCGGTCCGCTCGGTCATCCTCAGCCTCCGGCGGCAAGCCGCTCGTGGTGCTCGGGGCGGCAGCGGCGGGTTGGGCGTTCGCGTGCAAGATGCCGGCGGTACTGGACGAGAAAGCTTCGCACGGCGGCCTCGACTTCCCGAGGGTGTGGAATGTGCTGTCCGCTGGCCCACCGCTCGAAGAGCGCGACCGCTGACCGGAGCCGGATGTGGTCGCGGCGCAGGAGCGCGGCCTCGTCGTCGGAGGCCGAGGAGAGGTCGCTCTCTTCTGCGTTCAGCCGGTGGAGGAGGCTTTCGCGCAGGCAGGACGCGAAATCCGCGAGGGCGCCGGGGAGTCGCTGCTCGCTGTCCAGCGTGTTGAGCACCCGTTCTCCGCAGGCCACCACGTCGAGATCGACCATCGTCGCCTCCTCGCCTCAGATATTAACGAGAAGATTCGTGATAATTCTAAGTGGTGCCGGGTGAACCTCGTCACACCGCTGAACCGTCAGCGCGGCGTCGGCGCACCGAAGTGACGGCGCGCCCAGAGCGCCACCGGGAAGGCGAGGAGGACGAGGCCCGCGAACGGCAGGAATCCAAAGCCGTAACTGTGCGGGCCGGAGACGGCGCCGGTGACCAGGCCGATCATCGGCGGGACGGCGAAGCCGCCGAGCGCACCAAGACCGCCGACCCATCCCGCGGCCCCGCCTACCCCGTCCGGCACATAAATGGGCAGCAATTTGAAGACGATGGCATTCTGCAGGCCCATCCCGACGGCGATGGCGATCGTCGCGGTGAACGACACCCACATCTGGGTGGAGAACGCCAGGACGACGAGTCCTGCGAGCATCAGCGCGAAGTTTCCCTCCGATGCCCAGCGAATCGTGATGCGATCGGAGAGCAGTCCTCCCGGCACCCGGATGAATGCCGAGACCAGCGAGAAAGCTGCGGTGAGAATTCCGGCTTCGCGGAGGCTGACGTGGTACATGCCGTTCCAGTAGCTGGGCAGCCACGCGGTGAGGGCGAGGAATCCGCCGAAGGAGAGGAAGTAGTACCAGACCAGCACCCACGTCCTGCCGTTACGTGCCGAACGACGCAGCGCCTCGGTGGCCGATCCGCTCGGGACCAGGTCGCTGCCGCCCAGCGCCGCCGCCTCCGGACCGCTGAGCGACCGTCCGGCGCGTCGGTACTGAAACCACGGTCCGTCGTACGCGAGGAGGGCAAAGGCGATCGTCGCGGCGAAGAGGATGACGAACCAGATGCTGTAGCCCGCCGTCATGCCGATACCGGCGACGGCGACCGGGAGCAGCAGCGCGGAAATTCCAGGACCGGTGTTGCCCAGCCCGGCGTACGCGCCTTGGGCGCTGCCCTGCATGGACTTCGGAAACCAGTATGAGAGGAGGCCGACGCCAACCGAGAACGTGGCGATGCCGCATCCGACGAGAGCGCCCAGCACGAGGAGGAGGGGGTACCAGCCGGCGAGGTGGTCCGGATAGCGGGTCGCGATGGTGACCAGCAGGCCGATGACACCGAGGTTCGCGGCGGCGAGCAGGACGAGGAACGGCCGCTTTCCGCCGAAGCGATCGACGGCGGCGCCGAACGGGATGCGGAGCAACGATCCGGTGAGATTGGGAATCGCCGCCAACAGCGCCGCTTCGGCCGCGGAGAGACCCATGAGGTCCCGGAATTTCGGTACGAGCGGGCCAAAAATCGACACACCGGCGAAGCCGGCGAAGAACGCCATGGTCGCCATGGCGAGCATGCGCCGGCGGGTGCCGCGCACGATTCCGCGGACAGTAGGCAGAGCCTGCACCGAGCTCATCACGATCTCCTTTCAGATAAACACGAAATTAATCGTGCAAATAGGAGATCGCTAAGGCGTAACGGCCCGAAGAATCGGGACCTACGTCCCGATTCTTCGGCGGTTGGCAGGCGCAGTCGAAGCGTCCGTCGTCCTGCGCCGACGGCTCACGCGGTCGTCGTGAACGCCCGCTTGCCGTGCCGGTGCCTCGCGTGCTCGTTGTGAGCGCCCCTAGCATGCCGGCGGCCTTTCGCACCCGGTCCGCTTGCTTTTCGTGCCCGGCCCTAATACCCGGCGCCGATGCGCCGCCACCGTCGTCCGGCGGTGCCCGGCTCAATGGGAGCGGTAGCCACCCGGCTGCGGTAGATGATGAACGGCCGCCAGAGGTACCAGAGCGGATAGCTCCACGCGTGGACCAGGCGGGTGAAAGGCCAGACCGCCCAGATGACCCAGGAGGCCACGGCGTGAACCTGGTAGACGATCGGCGCGCTGGAAATCGCGGCGACGTCCGGCTGTCCGCTGAACAGCCCCCGGAACCACGGTGCAACCGTGAGCCGATAGTCGTAGCCGCCGCCGAGGAGATTGACGAATACGGTCGGCACGACCCCGGTGAGAATAACGACCAGCAGGAGGATGAGCGCGAAATAGTCGACGGCGTCAGTTGTCGCCCGCACCCGGGCGATGAAAAGCCGCCGCGAGGCAAGGACGACGACACCGCCGAGAATCAGTACCGCAGCCACTGTTCCGGCGGTGGCCGAGAACCAGCGGTAGACGTGCTCGGGAATTCCGATCGCCTTCGTCCACCGTTCGGGGATGAGAATGCCGATGACATGCCCCATGATGGCGGCAAAGGTGCCGTAGTGGAAGATCGGACTGCCCCACTTGAGGAGGCGGCGTTCCTGCAATTGCGTCGATCGGCTCGTCCAGCCGAATTGGTCGTACCGCCAACGCCAGATATGGCCGACCACGAAAATGCCGAGTGCCAGGTAGGGGAGGCCGACCCAGAGAAAGATCTGCCATCCGCTCGCGTTTGTCATTCCGAGCCTCCGTATTCCCGCGTGACGACAGGCGCCGGGGAAGAAAGACTGCCAGGGGCAGGGGTCAAACCGAGGTATTCCGGAGGTGCGAACGGTTCGACGCCCACCTCCTCGTGCGGCGGACCGTCGCGGCGAAGCCGCTCAACGAGGACGCGGTCCGGCCGCTTCAACCGGGGGAGCAACACAGTCACCGCATCGATGAGCTCAACGTACGGGCTGTCGATGTGCTGCAACGCTCCGCGGAGCACCTCCAGCTCTGCGCGGTGCGCGGTGAGGAGTGATCGGCCCTTCGGGGAGAGGTCCGCGAATTCCAGCACGATAGGGAGGTAATCCGGAAGTTCGTCGGTGACGGGAACGAAACCGGCGCGCCGGTACGTCTCCTTGAACGTGACGAGCGACATGCCCCGCTTCCGGGTGTCACCGTACCGGTAGTAGGTGAGGTACAGAGTGCGTCGCTTGCTGAGGTCGAAGGTCGAGACATATGTCTCGGCGACGTCCGCCGCCGGCGTGGCGACCAGCCAGTCGAGGAAGCGAGCGAAGAAAGGCCGGCAGACGGCGGGCTCGAGGCCGCGGACAAGGTCGCGGCAGTACGGTCCTCCGTCATGGAGTTCCACTGTGGGGTAGCGCAAGAAAACCGACGCCAATTTGAACGGCCCGACGCTGACGTCTCCTGTCATTGGTGCTCCCCGGTCTCGACGGCGGCATCGGGGAAAAGCCCGCGGCGATGCGTGCCGTCCCAGCCGAGAAGGTTGACCCGGAGCCGGCCCGCGGAGTCCCGGAAGGTTTCGCTCGTCGGTGTCTCACCGGGGCGGGACGCGGGACGGAACGCCCGGATGCCGTGCGGGCCGAGGCCGCCCATGCCGGGACCGCCGTCGCTGTCCAGACTGCAGAACAACTGTTCGTGTTGCGACAGAAGGCGGCCCGCGTCCTCGGCGTGCGCCGGTGGAATGACGTACCGGTCGTCGTACTTGGCAATGGCAAGAAGCCGGTACAGATCGTGCAGTTCGGTTCTCGTCGCGCCGGTCTCGGCGATCTGCTCCTCGTTAACGGGCAGGCCGAGTTGCTCGGCCCGCATCATCGCCCGCATGAGGGCCAGTTTGCGCAGCACGCGCCGGACGACGTCGGTATCACCGGCGGTGAAGAGGTTCGCCAAATATTCCATCGGAATACGCAGCGCATCAATGGCGGCGAAGACCGCGTCGGGGTCCGCTGGATCATAGCCAGCGGCGTGCGCGACGTCCGCGACCGGTGACAGCGGCGGGATGTACCAGACCATCGGCAGGGTGCGGTATTCGGGGTGGAGCGGCAGCGCGACGCGGTGCCGGACCGCCAAGGCATAGGTGGGGGATCGACGCGCACCCTCGATCCAGTCGTCGGGAATGCCCTGGCGGGCCGCCTCGGCCTGGACCTCCGGATCCTCCGGGTCGAGAAAGACCCCGAGCTGTGCTTCATACAGGTTCTTTGGATCGCGGGTCGCCGCTGCCGCGAGGACGCGGTCGGCATCGTAGAGGATGAGACCGAGGTAGCGAAGCCGACCGACACACGTCTCCGCACAGATCGTCGGCTGCCCTGCTTCAATGCGCGGAAAGCAGAGCGTACATTTCTCGGCTTTCCCAGTGCGGTGGTTGAAGTACACCTTCTTGTACGGACAGCCGGAGACGCAGAACCGCCAGCCGCGGCACTTATCCTGATCGACCAGAACGATGCCATCCTCCGCACGCTTGTACATCGCACCGGACGGACATGACGCCACGCAGGATGGATTGAGGCAGTGCTCACAGATTCTCGGCAGGTAGAACATGAAGACCTGCTCGAACTCCATCCGAACCCGTTCCTGCAAGCCGGCGAGGTTGGGGTCGGCCAGTGCCCGCTCCGGTGCACCGGCGAGATCGTCCTCCCAGTTGGCGCCCCACTGCACGGTGACGTCTTTTCCGGTGAGCGCGGAAATCGAGTGCGCGCTCGGATTCGGAGTGCCGAGGGGCGCATCGATGATGTGGCGGTAGTTGTACGTCCACGGTTCGCCGTAGTCATCGATGGTGGGGAGATCGGGGTTGTAGAAGATGCTGAGCAATCGGCGGAGCCGGCTGCCGGACTTCAGTTGAAGCCGGCCTTTCCGGTCCAGCGTCCAGCCGCCGTGCCATTGCTCCTGGTCCTCGTACCGCTTGGGGTAGCCGATTCCCGGCTTCGTCTCGACATTGTTGAAGTACACGTACTCGGTGCCGACCCGGTTCGTCCACACCTGCTTGCAGGTCACCGTGCAGGTGTGACACCCGATGCACTTGTCGAGGTTCATCACCATGGCCATCTGCGCCATGACTCTCATTGGTACGCCACCTCCTGGGACCGCCGCCGGATCACCGTGATTTCGTCACGTTGATTGCCGGTTGGGCCGTAGTAGTTGAAGGCGTAGCTCAGCTGAGCGTAGCCTCCGATGAGGTGCGTGGGCTTGATGACGACGCGGGTCAAGGAATTGTCCGAGCCCCCATGCCAACCGGAGATCTCGGATTTCGGGGTCATGAGGTGCCGGTCCTTGGCGTGGTACATGAAGACCGTTCCCTCCGGCATCCGATGGGTGACCACGGCCCGGGCGACGACGACGCCGTTGCGGTTGTACGCCTCGATCCAGTCGTTGTCGGAGACGCCGATTTTGGCGGCGTCGCGGGGACTCATCCAAATCACCGGGCCGCCGCGGAAAAGGCGGAGCATGTGGAGATTGTCCTGGTATTCCGAGTGGATCGACCACTTCGAGTGCGGTGTCAGGTAGCGCACCGTGATTTCCGGTGTTCCGTCCCCGATCTGCTGGTCGCCGAAGAAGCGGGGATAGTCCAGCGGCGGCCGGTACGCCGGCAACGCCTCGCCGTACGCCTGAATCCAGTCGTGGTCGAGAAAGAAGTGCATGCGGCCGGTCAGGGTGTGCCACGGCTTCTTTCGTTCGACATTGACGACGAACGGTGAATAGCGGCGTCCGCCGGTCTCCGCCCCGGACCACTCCGGCGAGGTGATGACCGCACGCGGCTGCACCTGCGTATCCGCGAACCGGATCTGCTCCTCGGCCCGTTCCGCGGCCAGATCCCGTAACGGCATACCGGTCCGCTCTTCGAGTGCCTGCCAGGCCTGGAGTGCGATGTGACCGTTCGTCGTTCCGGACAGCGCGAGAATCGCTTCGGCGAGGTGGACGTCGCGGGCCAACGACGGGCGGCCGTCCGCGACGCCGCCGCGGATCACGCCGTTCGCCGCCTGCAGGTAAGCCACCGCCTGCCGCGGCGTCCAGGTGATTCCCTTCGCTGACGTTCCGAGCGAGTCGACGAGCGGACCGAGCGCCCGCATCTTCTCGGCAATTGCGCCATAGTCACGCTCGACGGTCACAATTTTCGGCATCGTCCGGCCGGGGACGGGCTCACACTCGCCGCGCCGCCAATCCCGGACGACGCCGCCCGGGGTGGCCAACTCGTCGGGTGTGTCGTGGCCGAGCGGCGCCGCGATGACATCCGTCCGGCGGCCGAGTCGTCCGCCGGCGAGCCGGCTGAAAACCTCTGCGAGCCGGTGAAATATCTCGAAGTCGGTCTTCGCCTCCCACGGTGGTGGGATCGCCGGATTGAACGAATGGACGAACGGATGCATGTCCGTGGTGGAAATGTCGTGCTTTTCGTACCAGGTGGCGGCTGGGAGGACGATGTCGGCGTAGGTGCAGGTGCTCGTCATCCGGAAATCGATGGCGGTGAGGAGGTCGAGTTTCCCCCGGGGCGCGGGATCGCGCCACGTCACGTCGGCCGGCCGCAACGGTGGCGCCGTCTCCTCGGCCCGGACGGCGTCGTCCGTACCGAGCAGATGGCGCATGAAGTACTCCATGCCCTTTCCCGAGGAGCCAAGGAGGTTTGCGCGCCAGACCGTGAGGATGCGAGGGAAATTCACCGGGTCGTCAGGATCTTCGCAGGCGAAGCGGAGCCGGCCGGAACACAATTCCTGCACGACGTAGTCGGAGACCGGGACGCCGGCCCGGGCCGCTTCGTCTGCGAGGTCGAGGCTGTTGCGGTTGAAGGTGGGGAAGGACGGCGTCCAGCCCAGCCGTGCTGCCCGGGCCAGGCAGTCGACGAAGGATGCGCCGCGGAACGTGTCACCGCCCAGCGGGCTGGCGAATTCATCGGCACGGAATGCTTCGTATCGCCATTGATCCGTGTTGAGGTAAAAGAACGACGTACCGGCCATCTGCCGGGCCGGCCGGTTCCAGTCGAGTGCGAACGCCAGTGTCTACCACCCGGTGAGCGGGCGGACTTTCTCCTGGCCGACGTAATGCGCCCACCCCCCTCCGTTGACGCCCTGGCACCCGCAGAGCATCGTCAAGGTGAGGAAGGTCCGATAGATCTGGTCCGAGTGGTACCAATGGTTGGTCCCGGCGCCCATGCAAATCATTGAGCGGCCGCGGGATAGTTCGGCGTTCCGGGCGAATTCGCGGGCGACGCGCACCGCCGCGGCCGCAGGCACTCCGGTGATGCGCTCCTGCCAGGCCGGTGTGTACGGCTGGTCGTCGTCGTAGCCGGCAGGCCACTCGCCGGGCAATCCGTCCCGGTGCACGGCGTACTGCGCCAAGAGCAGGTCGAACACGGTGGTGACGAGGTGGCCGCCGACGCGGCGCGCCGGTACCCCGCGACGGATGACTCCGCCGCCTTCCGTGGGACCAACGTCAAAACGCGGCAAGGCGACGCGCACGGTCGTCTCATGCGAGCCGTAAAGGGTGAGCAGCGGATCGATGTTGCCGAGGTCGAGATTCCATCGTCCGCGACCGGATTCCGTCCACCGGAAGCCAAGGGAGCCGTTGGGGATTCGGGGATTGCCCTCGCGGTCGACAACGACGGTTTTGAATGCCGCCGCCTCGGAGGCGTCGCCGAGGTCGGAGGCGGTGAGAAATTTGCCGGGGAGATAGTCGTCACCGTGCGGACGGAGCGTCACCAGAAAGGGTGCGTCCGTGTAGGTCTTCACGTACTCCTCGAAGTATGGGACCCGGCGATCCCGGTAGAACTCCGACAGGATGACGTGACCCATCGCCATCGCGAGCGCACCGTCCGTCCCAGGGGCGGCAGCAAGCCAGTCATCGGCGAACTTCGTGTGGTCGGAGTAATCCGGGCTCACGACCACCACTTTCTGTCCGCGGTAACGCGCCTCGGTCATGAAATGCGCATCCGGCGTCCGGGTGATGGGCAGGTTGGTGCCCCAGATGATGAGGTATCCGGCATTCCACCAATCACCGGACTCCGGCACATCCGTCTGGTCGCCGAAGACCTGCGGCGAGGCGATCGGCATGTCCGCGTACCAGTCGTAGAAAGATAGAATTGTTCCGCCGATGAGGGAGAGAAAGCGGGTGCCCGCAGCGTACGAGACTTGGGACATCGCGGGAATCGGGGAGAATCCCACTATGCGGTCCGGGCCGTATTTCTCAATCGTGTGCACGTGGGCGGCAGCGATGATTTCTAAAACCTCAGCCCAATGCGCCCGGACGAAACCACCCTTTCCCCGGTAGCTCTTGTACCGCCGGGCGCGGGCTTCGTCCTCGACGATCGAGGCCCAGGCGTCGACCGGATCGGTGTGCCGTGCGCGGGCTTCCCGCCACAGCTCCAGCAACGGCCGCCGAATATAGGGATAGCGGACTCGCGACGGCGAATAGGTGTACCAAGAGAACGACGCCCCCCGTGGGCAGCCGCGTGGTTCGTACTCCGGAGAGTCCGGCCCGGTGGACGGGTAATCGGTTTGCTGTGTTTCCCACGTGATGATGCCGTCTTTGACGTACACCTTCCACGAGCATGACCCCGTGCAATTGACACCGTGGGTGGAGCGGACGACCTTGTCGTGGTGCCAGCGGTCGCGGTAGAAGCGCTCGGCCCGCCGGGGGTCCGCGCGGTGCAACTCGCGGAAATCCGCTGACGGCGTGCCGGGAAAGAGGGACTGCGCACTGCGCAGAAGTTTCTCCAGCGGTTCACCGTGGGGGAGGAGGGGGGCGAGGAGTTCCGAGGGTTGTCTGGATGCCTGATTCTCGCCGCTGGCCATGGCGTCTCCCATCGGATCGTTCCGGCCGCTCGCTTCATCGTAGCGGGGGTCGGCGTGTCAGGTGCCGCGTTTAACGGTTGGCGGCCGCAGCCGTGCTGTTCCTTGTCGCCGCGCGATTATCTGTTCCTGCAAGGCGCGGATCGGCGATCCGGGCAGGGAATCGCCGATCCGGCCGCCTCATGTCAGCGGTAGCGGTGGTACGCGGTGTCACGGGGCCGTCCGGCCGATCCGGACCCGCCAGACGTCCGGCCCCGTTTCGACGTAATCCCAGGTGAACTCGCCGGCATGCTCGGCGGAGAACTGGTAGTACAGCGGCTTCGGGTCGTGGTCATTGACCAGGAGAAAACCCTCTCCGGGCTGCAGCGCCTGGTAGGTACGGAAAATGAGCTCGTGGCGGCGGAATGGTGGTTCGTTGCGGACATCCAGCACCTGCTCGGTGTCGCTCATGCGTTCTCCTTCAAGGTCAATCCGTGAGGGATATGCGGACGGTTGAGGCGGCGCCGCGACCGTTGCCGGGAGCCGGCTGCGCGGGTCGCGCGGTGACGCCGTTCAGCGCAGCGGGGACATCGTCGTCGTCCCGCGACGGCAGCTGGGCGAGGTAGTGCAGCAGCCCGACCAATCGGTGATCCGTCTCCGGACGGCGAAGTCGGAGTGCGGCCCACGCCTCGGCCGCGAGCCGGCTGGCGCGGGCGGGGTAGCCCGCCTCGCCCAGTGCACGGAGTGCCCGGATGAGGAATCTCAGCGTGGCGAGAACCTCACCGCGCTCATCCGTCTCGCTGGGTTCGCTTCTGCTCGTGGTCGAGAACTGGCTGCTTCCCATCCCGTCGCCACCTCGTTGTTACTAGACCGTATCGTTTATATAGTGACTTATGCAAGATATCGAGTGCGGGGCGGGGTGAGATCCTTCACGGTAAGGACGATTCTTCGACGCAGGGTAAGGGCCGGCCAGTGACCATCGGCTTGACTAACCGGGTCGAAAGACCCAGGCGGATGTCCGTCCCGCGCGGGCAATGGCTCGGTATCGCTCATCTCCCGATCGGCGCATACCTGACCGCCGGATTCGTGGCGCTCATCGGTCACGCCTGGGGTGTCATGCCGCGGTGGCTTGCCCTCCACCTCACGGTGCTTGGTGCCATAACGAACGCAATCATCGCGTGGTCCGCGCACTTCACCGACGCCCTGCTCGTCGTCCCCCCGGACCAACGCCGGCCGCCCATCCGCCGCCTGCTCATGCTGAACACCGGCGTCGTTGCCGTTCTGGTGGGCGTGCCTGCCGGGTCGAACGGTGTCGTCATCGCCGGCGCAGTTCTGATCGCCGGTGCGATCGTCGGACATATTGCGGCAATTGCCCGACGCATCGCCGTGCGGCGGGGCCGCCGATTCGGCTGGGTGGCCTGGAGCTATGCGGCCGCGGGCGGTGCGTTGATCGCAGGGAGTGGATGCGGTGCCGCGTTGGCGGTCGGCGTCACCGAACCGTGGCAGTCGCGTGTCTTTGCCGCGCATGTCCTGCTCAACGCGCTGGGCTGGATCGGCCTGACCGTTCTCGCCTCCCAAGGCGCAATGTGGCCGATGGTCCTGGCGACGCGGCCGCCTGCTGAAGCCGAGTACGCGACCCGGCTCACCGCCGTTGCTGCTCCCCTCGGTCTCGGTGTTGCGGCGGGCGGCGCGCTGGCGGGCTCCGCGGAGATCGTTCGCGCCGGGCTATCCGGGTACGTCGTCGCGATCGGCAGTGTGCTCTTCGCGTTCGTCCGATCCGCCGTGGGCCGTCGGCTCTCCTTCGCCGCATGGTCGATGGCGGCGGCCGACGGGTGGTTGGGGTGGGTGGCCGTTGACGCCGGCGCAGCGGGCGGCCTCACCGCGATCGGTCAGCGTCTGGACGCCGCCGTGCCGTGGCTGGTGGCTGGGTTTGTCCTTCAAGTGTTCGTCGGCGCCTCGACGTACCTGGTGCCCGTCGTGTTCGGCGGCGGGCCGTCTCGGGCGCCGCGTGTCGCCGAGCGCCTGCACCGCGGTTGGTTCGGCCGGTGGTTGCTGCTCAATGCTGCTCTCGCCGTCGCCGCCGTCTCATCGTCGCCGACGCTTCGCCGCGGCGCGTGGGTGGCCGCCTTCGGCGTCCTCGGCGTTGCGCTCGTCCTCCTCGGGACCGCAGTAATCGGCTCGATCCACCTGCGGCGCCGGGGAACACGGGCGGGCCGCGGGCGACTGTACGGCGTACGCGAACGCGATGGTGCTCCCACCACCGATGGAGGCGGACGTGGCGTCGATTAACCGGAGTTGTGCGCGAACCAGGATGTGCCGGAATTGCCGACGCTGCCGCTGGAGATGTGGAACAGCTGGAGATGTGGAACAACGGCGCGTACGCGAACGATGACGCAGCCTCCCACCGCTCGGAGAGCCGCCTACTAGGAGCCGCTGCTCGCTGCCGCGATCGCTGGCGCTGAGCAAAGCTCCGATGATGTCGGCTTAGGCTGCTTATGCCGAATCAGCGCACCGCCGGCTTCAGCGACGCTTAAGCCACTGGTGCACGCTTTCGGTGAGGATGACCTCGTACGGAAGGCTTCGCAGGTCTTCCGCCGTTACATGTAAACCCTGAGCCTGAGCGAGGCTGGCCAACCACGACCACGGGTGATCGTCCGGGCATTCGTCGTCGTCTGGGCGGACGACGTTGAGAACGTTTCGCGTGATGCTGTCCGCGGTCTCGTGGTTCCAGCTATGGATGTCGCCTGAGCCCGACTCGCCGGACGATCTCCATCCGATCGTGAATCCTCGGCTCTCGTGCAAGATCACGCGTCGGCCATCGTCCAGCGTCACGAACTCGCTGACAACGAAGCTCTGGGAGTGCGCGTCTTTGGCACCCTCCTGCCTGAGGTCGCAGATAGCACCAAGTCCGGTGACGCGACCACGGTTGTCGGGGCGAAGCTCGACGTGATCGTCAATGGCGTCCGGATGCGGGTGCCATCCACCCCCCGTATCACTGCTGAGCGCCTGTGATCGCCTTGCCTTTAGGCGATCACGCCACCGGCTTTGGCCTGGCTTAGGCATTTCGCCGCCAAACTATCAAGGGCTACCCGAATGCGCTGCTGGGGCTGGACCGCTGCACCGCGCGCTGCGGTACCGGTTGGTCGCGGTGCCGCGACCAACCGCGGCGGATCCGCCGTCCGCCGCTTGACGTTTCCGCCGGGAGAGGCGTCGTCTGCATCTCCCACCTGGGTGACGCGTACCCGAGCGGCTTTCTCGCGGTACCCGCCGAATCCCTTTGCCCGCGCCGCATTGGCCCATGCCCTTTCGGCCGCGACAGCGGACGCGACAGGGTACGGACCGGGGGCCGCGCAACCAGGACCGGCGGGCCGAGACGACGCGTAAGCGGCCGGGTCAGGACAACGATTGCTTCCGGCTGCGCTCGGTGTTCGGCACCGCCTCCTCCACGGCGGCGCAGAGACTCCGGAGAAACGCGCGAAGCGTCGACTCAGCGAGCCGACGCAGGACTAGCTGGTCCAGATGCCAACCCAGGGCGCCGCCCGGCGGCTGATAACGGCCGAGCAGAGTCAGTCGGGTCTGCCAGGTGCCGAAGGGCGCGATTTCTAGGTCGGCGTCAAGTTCGGGAAAGAGCGACGGGGCGCCCGACGCCCGCCAGGAGAATGCCACCAGCGCCAGGTCACCGCGGATGCGCAGCGGTTCACAGCGCAACTCGACGGTCTTCGCCAGCACCGCCGGCCAGTTCGCCGGACAGACCCGGCCGCGGAGCCGCTCTCCTTCAACCCGGGCATCCTCAAGGGCCCGCTGGAACAGCCGCCGCGCATCCTGGCCGATCCAGGCGACGACCTCCTCGTACGGTCGCTCAGCGACCTGGAAATCCTGGACGAAGACCACCCGGCGGTCTTCGGTGTCACCCGCAAGGTCAGCCACGTGAGAATCCCTTTCCTCTGCTGCTTTCGAGGCTCGCGCGGCGCTCGCTGGTTCGCTAGAGTCCTTCGACCCGTTCGGTGCGTGTCACCATGGGGATGTGCCGCACCGCGCCATCCGCGACCCGGAGCAGCTCCATGCCCTCCTGGATGCTGTTCTGCTCATCGAACAGGACCTCGATCTGCGCTCGACGCTGCAGCGGATCGTCGGTGCCGCATGCGCGTTGACCGGCGCGCGATACGGCGCCCTCGGCGTCCTGGATGCGGCCGGAACCGGGCTGAGCGAATTCGTCTATACCGGATTGGACGCCGAGACCGCGGCGCGCATCGGCCCGCCCCCCAAAGGCATCGGCGTGCTCGGACTGCTCATCAGAGACCCGCGCCCGATCCGGCTCGCTGACCTCGCCGCGCATCCCGCGGCTGTGGGCTTCCCACCGGGGCATCCACCCATGCGGAGTTTTCTCGGCGTCCCCGTGCGGGTGGGTGACGACGTCTACGGGAATCTCTATCTCACCGAGAAACGTGATGCGGCGGAATTCACCGCCGACGATGAAGCGCTCGTCGTCGCGTTCGCAAAAGCCGCCGGGCTGGCGATTCGCAATGCGCGGCTGCACGCCCGGGTTGAAGAGCTTGCCCTCGCCGCGGACCGCGAACGCATTGCGCGCGAGCTGCACGACACCGTCATTCAGCGGCTCTTCGCCACCGGGCTGGCGCTCCAATCCGTGGTGCCGATTACTGAGGTTCCGGCGGTCCGCAAGCAGATTCTGGAGACGGTCGCGGACCTCGACGAGACGATCCGGCAGATTCGGACGACGATTTTCTCCCTCGAGCCGCCGCCTGAGACGGCCCCGAGTTTGCGCGCCCGCCTCCTTGAGATCACTTCTGACGCGGCGCGCGGGCTGGGATTCGAACCGGAGGTCCGCTTCGCCGGCCCGGTGGACGCCGTTGTTCCCGAGCCGATTGGCCGGGAAATTCTCGTCGTTGCTCGCGAGGCACTCGCCAATGTGGCGCGGCACGCGCATGCGCGTCACGTCGAGGTGCGACTGGCGGTGGATGGCGGGGAGTCTGCGGCGGGCGGTGCGCCCGCAGCGGTGATTCTCTCGGTCACCGACGATGGGGTCGGTGTCGACGAAGCGGTGATCCACGGCGGCCGGTCGCGCCGCGGCGGTCACGGGTTGCGGAACATGCGGGAGCGGGCCGAGGCGCTGGGCGGTGTGTTCTCCATCCAGCCCGTTGACGGTGGGGGGACGCTGCTCGAGTGGCGCGTGCCGCTGACCTGACCCGTTGCCGTTCTCAAATCCCGCACTGCGCAACGACCGGGGACCCGTTCGGGTCCCCGGTCGTTGCGCAGCTGTGGTCAGGCGTGCTGCGGCTGGGCCTGGGGCTGGCCCCGTGGCTCGGAGGTGAGGATTTCGGCTTGCGGCGGAGTACGCCGCGCGTGCCAGAAGCCGAGGCCGACGAGGATCAGCATCACACCGGCGAGGATGAACGCCGCGATGCCGCCCCAGAAGGCGATTTCACCGAAGACCGAGAACGCGTAGGCGGTCAACAGCAGGCCGCGGAGCGTCGTTCCCTGGAATGACGTCTGCTTCAAGGCTTGCAGTTTGGCGTCGTTAGGGTTCTTCAACGCCAGCTCACTGATCTTGGCGTACACACCGCCGTAGGGCATCTCCGAGAGGTGCACCGCGATGAAGTGGTCGGCGTACGCCTTGGCTTGCGCACCCGTGAGGACTTGCTGGCCGGCGTACTTGGTGAGATACGGGCCGATCTTCGGGTTGGCGAGCTGCGGGTCGCCCTTCTGCGGGAAGAAGATCTGCTGCTGGGCGAGCTGGTTGTGCACGCTGGAGTTCGCGAAGCTTGCTCCCCACATCGCCAGCGCCCCGGCGACGATCAGGACGAGGGCGACGAGCAGACCCCCGGCGCTGACGAGAATGTCGAAGACCTTGCGCTTCATGGTCCTACTCCCTTCCGGGAATTCCACTTTTCTTGTCACTTTGAGTCTTTCCTTGGGACCCGCTAGCGGCCAGGGACGAAGGGCGCATCTAATGGGCGGGGAAACGGCGGGTCTTTGGTCCCGGGAACGGTGCAAACGGGCTTTCCGTGCGACGTCCGCCGTCGTGTGGTGTCCTCGCTTGCCGGCCGATGCCGGTACGCTGGTCTTCACGCGCTCGATCGAGAAATCGGGCGGATAGCAGGCGCTGGCCTCGTCGAGGAGGGACATGACCGAAGAGCGTCCGCCGATCCGCGTCTTCCTCGTTGACGATCATGAGGTGGTCCGCCGCGGTCTGACCCAGCTCCTTGAGGCAGAGTCGGACATCCGGGTTGCCGGTGAGGCTGGTACGGCGGCGGAAGCGCTGGCACGGGTGCCGGCGGTCCGCCCGGACGTCGCGGTGCTCGACGTCCGGCTTCCGGACGGTGACGGCGTCGAGGTGTGCCGTGAACTCCGGTCGGCGCTTCCCGGACTGGCGTGTCTCATCCTCACGTCCTTCGCCGACGACGATGCGCTCTACCGGGCGATTCTCGCCGGCGCGTCGGGATACGTGCTCAAACAGATTCGGGGCAACGAAATCGTGTCGGCAGTGCGCACGGTCGCGGCCGGCGGCTCGCTGCTCGACCCGGTGACGACCACCCGTGTCCTCCAGCGATTGCGTGATCAGGCGGAGCGTCCCGAGCCAGGGAATCCGTATGCCGCCCTCACGGAACAGGAGCGGCGCGTGCTGGAATTGATCGGCGAAGGTTTGACCAACCGCCAAATCGGGGAACGGCTCTTCCTCGCCGAAAAGACGGTCAAGAATTACGTGTCATCGATTCTCGCGAAATTAGGGTTGCAGCGGCGCACGCAGGCCGCGGTCCTCGCCGTCGAACATCGCCCGCGCGGGTCGCAGCCGCAGACGTAGCAGCCGTCCAGGTCTTCGTACGGCGATCGGCACGTGACGGCTGTCGTTGCAGCGCAGGCACTTGCGCTATCAGGCTTCAGCTCTTTCGGTGGCTCGCCGAAATCCCGCGCGCTGGTTGACCGCGCTGGATACGCTCGGCACGTGGTATGCGCGGTGCGCGCAAATCCCGCGCCGCTGGGTGACCATACAGGTGGGATCGGAGCAGCGGAACAGGGGCATTGGGCCCATTGGCACCGGACTTTCGGCCGTATCGCAGCTGAGCGGCACGCGATGGGATCCTCGTAGAGCGCGCGGGACGGAGGTGCCGCCATGATAGAGGTCATTCAGCGCTCGGAACCTGTGGCGCTCCCCAGTGTTGTGCCGTGGCGTCTGCAGCGGATTGTCGTCGGTGTCGACGGATCGGAGAATTCGCTTGCCGCGCTCTCGGCTGCGGTTCAGCTCGCTGCACGTGACGGTGCGACGGTCGAGGCCGTCTGCGCCTATCACACCTATCACTCGGCGTACTTCGATGCCCTGTTGACCAAGCATTACGGTTCCAGGCCGCCTGACTATGTCGGACCGGGAGCACCGTCGGGTGCCGCGGGTGACGCGCTGGACACTCTGGAAGAGGCCGCACGCAAAATCATCGGCCCCAAGCTGCCGGATACCCTCCTGCTCCGCGCCATTCAAGGCCATCCAGCGGATGTGCTCGTGAAGGCGTCGGAGAATGCGGACCTCCTGGTGGTTGGCGCCCATGGCCGCTCCGGCGTCCTCGGCAGCCTGCTCGGTTCGACCACTCAAACCTGCATACGCTATGCCGGCTGCCCGGTGCTTGTCGTACCGCCGCAGGTAAAGTCGCGCTTCTCGGCTGAACAGACGGCGGTGGTGATGCGCTAACGCTCCGCGGCGGAGATCCCGGACTCCGCTGGCGTGGCTGCCAGACGTGGTAGGGATTTTTTGCGGCTAACGCAGCCGGCGTACCAACGGGTCGTCGTGTGGCGCTGGCGCGAGACGCACCTTGGCGTCGAGGGCGACGGCACCGTCTGGGGAGACGAGCACGGGATTGAGATCCAACTCGGCGATTTCCGGCAGGGCGCTAGCGAGCTCCGCCAGTCGCAGGAGCATGTCCCGGAGTGCCTCGACTTTTGTCGGCGGCGCATTCCGGTAGCCGAACAGCAGCGGCGCGGTGCGGAGCGACCGGATCTGTTCGTCGGCTTCTTCGACAGTGAGCGGCGGCAGGCGGAACGCCCGGTCGGCAAGCAGGTCGCTCGCCACGCCGCCCAGGCCGACCATCACCACTGGCCCGAACGTGCGATCGGTGACGACACCGAGCGCGGCTTCCACCCCGCCGCGGAGCATCGGCTGGACGACGACCCCGGTGTCACCGAGGTCCAGCCGGCTTGCGATGTCGGCGAATGCGGCGGCGACGTCCTCCGCGGAGGTGAGGTTGAGCTTCACCGCGTGGAGCTCAGTCTTGTGCACGAACGATCCCGCCGCGGGTTTGAGCACGACCGGGTAGCCGATGCGCTCAGCCGCCGCGACGGCCTCCGCGCTGCTCTTCGCGGCGACGGTGGGAGCGAGTGTGATGCCATACGCCGTAAGGAGCTGGACGGCGGCGGGCGTGTCCAACCAGGTGCCTTCGGGATGTTCAGCCAGCGTCGCGGCGACGAGCGCCGCCGCCGACTCTCGATCAAGGTCCTCGAAGTGCGGGAAGGTTCCCGGACGGCGCCGCCGCCACCGCGCGTACCGCTCCGCCGCGGCGAGCGCGCGGACCGCTGGCTCGGGGAAGGCGTACACGGGAACCAGCAAGCGTCCTGACCCGTCGGTGAGTTCGTCGGGTATCCCGGGATGACCGAGCAGGCAGGCGACGAAGGGCTTTCCGGAGTATTCGCGGGACACCTTGGCGATCGCTTTCGCCGTTTCAGGGATGGAACCGGGCCGGATTTCGGTGAACACGACGACGACGGCGTCAACCTCAGGATCATGAGCAACGATTCGGAGGGCGGCTTCAAAAACACGTGTCTCCGTGGAGGCGACGACGTCTACCGGATTGTCCACCGCCGCGCCTTCGGGGAGCAGTGACCGGAGCAGGGTCCGGGTTCGCTCCCCAAGCTGGATGACCTCGAGTCCCGCTGCCTCGCATGCGTCGGCGGCGAGGACGCCTGGCCCGCCACTGTTACCGACGATGGCGACCCGGCGGCCGGCCGGGAGGGGAGCGACGTCGAAGAAGGTCGCGACGTTGAAGAGATCCTCTAACGAATCGACCCGCGTCACACCGGCTTGTGCAAAGAGGCTGTCGACGACGACGTCAGGCGTTGCCGCGGCCGCAGTATGCGACGCGGCTCCACGGATTCCGGCGAGGGTCCGGCCCGCCTTGACCGCGACGATCGGCTTGGCCTTGCCCACCCGCCGGGCTATCCGGGCGAACTTGCGCGGATTGCCGAATGACTCGAGGTAGAGGGCGCACACCCGGGTGCGGGGATCGCTCTCCCACGCGCAGAGGACGTCGTTTCCTGAAACGTCGGCTTTGTTGCCGGCCGAAATGAACGTCGCGAGACCGACGCCCGACCGCGCGGCGTGGTTGAGCGCGGCGATTCCAACAGCCCCGGATTGCGACATGAGGCTGATGCCGCCGGGCGGGGGCATGGTGGCGCAGAAGGTGGCATTGAGGGAAATTTCCGGGTCGATATTGGCAATTCCCATGCAGTTGGGGCCGATCAACCGCATCCCTGCAGCGCGGCAGATGGCGAGCAGTTCCCGTTGCCGTTCGGCACCCTCGGCACCCGCTTCCGCGAAGCCGGCGCTGATGACGACCAGGCCGGCGGGGTGACGCTGCGCCGCCTGGCGGGCGACGGCGAGAACCTCAGCGGCCGGAACCGCGACAATGACCACGTCGGGCGACGCCGGCAGGTCAGCGAGAGACGCATACGCAGGCACGCCGGCGACGCGGTGTCCCGATCGGTTGATGGCGAACACCTCACCGCGATAGCCGCCCTGCACGATGTTGACGAGGATCTGGTGGCCGAGCCCTTGCGGGTTCGCGCCGGCTCCGACCACGGCAACCACCTTGGGCGACAGGACACGGGCGAGCGATCGGGCATTGGCGGCGGCTTCGCGCCGGTCCACCGCCGCGCGGTAGGTCTCGTCCATGGTGAGCGGGATTTCGAAATGCACCACTCCCTCGAGGCTTCGTGCCTTGCGGGGGAGACCGATATCGCGGAGCATCCGCAGCATGGGATTGTTCTCGGGGAGGACTTCGGCGATGAACGTCTTGACGCCGTTCTGTAACGCCAGGGCAGCCAAATGTTCAAAGAGCAGTGTGCCGACGCCGCGGCCGCGCTGCGTATCCTCGACAAGGAAGGCGACTTCGGCTCGTGTCCTGTCCCAGTCGAGAGTTTCGTAGGTTGCCAGCCCGATGATGCGTCCCCCCAGTTCGGCGACGAGCACGAAATGACGGTCGTCGGGCGGGCGGCACAAAGCGGCGATGTCTTCTTCGACGCTGGCGCGCGACATGGTGAAGAAACGCATGTAAATCGTGTCGTCGGAGACACTCGCGTACATGTCACGCAGCGCCGACGCGTCCGTCGGACGCACCGAGCGGATGTGCACAATCCCTGCGTCGGTCAACAGGGCGTCGATGTGGACTTCCTCGGACCGCACTCCGCCGTGGATGCGTTGTTCCTCCGTCGATGCCGTCATCGCGGTACTCCCTCCGTGCCGACTCGACGGTACCCCGGGAGCGGATGCGTGGACAGGCAGCGGAAGACCCGGCGAACCGGGCCGAAAGTCCCAGTGAACCGGCCGGAGCCGCGGATACTGTGCGATCGTGGAGCTGTCCGCGCCCAGAGAGGAGTCGATATGACCGAACCGACCGCCGGCCCTGGTGATGCCGTGCTCTCCGATCAAGAACTCGCTGCCATCGACGCGTACTGGCGGGCCGCGAATTACTTATGTGTCGGCCAACTCTACCTGCTGGACAATCCGCTCCTGCGCGAACCGCTGCGTCCGGAACACATCAAGCCGCGGCTGCTCGGCCACTGGGGGACCACGCCCGGCCTCAACTTCATCTACACGCACATGAACCGCTTCATTCGCCGTGACGATTGGAACGCCATTTTCATTACCGGGCCGGGACACGGCGGCCCGGCTCCGGTTGCGCAGGCGTATCTCGAAGGGACGTACAGCGAAATCTACCCGTCCATCACGCGGGACGAAGAAGGATTGCGCCGGCTCTTCCGGCAGTTCTCTTTCCCGGGCGGTATCCCGAGTCACGCGGCGCCGGAGACGCCCGGGTCCATCCATGAGGGCGGCGAATTAGGGTACAGCCTGGCGCACGCTTTCGGCGCGGTGTTCGACAATCCCGACCTGCTCGCCGTCTGCGTCGTCGGCGACGGTGAAGCGGAGACCGGGCCGCTGGCCACGAGCTGGCACTCCAACAAGTTTCTCAATCCGCGGCACGACGGTGCGGTGCTGCCGATCCTGCATCTCAACGGCTACAAAATAGCCGGGCCGACCGTTCTCGGCCGGATACCGCGTTCGGAACTGCTCGCCCTCTTTGAGGGCTATGGTTATCGCCCGCTGCTGGTGGCCGGCGACGATCCGGCGGCCATGCACCAGTTGATGGCCCGGACCCTCGAGGAGGCGCTGGACGACATCCGGGAGATCCAGCGGCGTGCGCGCAGCGGCGTTCCCGGCCGGCCCACCTGGCCGATGATTATTCTCGAAACACCCAAGGGGTGGACCGGTCCCTGCGAGGTTGACGGCCGCCCGGTCGAGGGCAGTTTCCGCTCGCACCAGATACCTCTTACCGATCCCCGCGGTAACGCCGAGCATCTCGCAATGCTTGAAGCATGGATGCGCAGCTACCGACCGGAAGAGCTCTTCGACGCCCACGGCGCCGTCCGACCTGAACTCACCGACCTCGCGCCGCGGGGAGCCCGCCGGATGAGTGCCAATCCGCATGCGAACGGCGGTGTCTTGCTCCGTGACCTCTTCCTCCCTGATTTCACCGCATATGCCGTTCCGGTGGAAAAGCCGGCGACGACGACTAGCGAGGCGACTCGGGTGCTCGGCCGCTACCTGCGCGACGTGCTTGCCCTCAACGCGGAGAGTCGGAATTTCCGGATCTTTGGTCCGGATGAGACGGCGTCGAACCGTCTCGACGCCGTTTTCGACGTCGAGAACCGCATGCTCAACGCGGACATTCTGCCGACCGACGATCACATTGCGCCCGACGGACGGGTTATGGAGGTGCTCTCCGAGCACCTCTGCCAGGGTTGGCTTGAAGGGTATCTCCTCACCGGCCGTCATGGGCTATTCAATTCCTATGAAGCGTTCATCCACATCGTTGATTCGATGTTCAATCAGCATGCGAAGTGGCTCAAGGTGACCCGCAGCCTCCCCTGGCGGCGTCCGATCGCGAGCCTGAACTATCTCCTCTCGAGCCACGTGTGGCGGCAGGATCACAACGGCTTCTCGCACCAGGATCCGGGCTTCATCGACTTGGTCGTCAACAAGAAGGCTGAAGTCATCCGGGTCTATCTGCCGCCCGACACGAACACGCTGCTCTCAGTGATGGATCATTGCCTGCGGACGAGGAATTACGTCAACGTCGTCATCGCGGGCAAGCAGCCGGCGCTCAACTACCTTTCCATGCCGGACGCCATCGCACATTGCACCCGGGGAATCGGCGTGTGGAGCTGGGCCAGCAACGACATGGGTGACGACGGCAGAGGGGAACCGGACGTCGTCATGGCCGCGGCAGGTGACGTGCCCACGCTTGAGGCTTTAGCAGCCACCGCACTGCTGCGGGAATTCTTCCCGGATTTACGGGTCCGCTTCATCAATGTCGTTGACCTTATGCGGCTGCAGCCGAGCAGCGAGCACCCGCACGGGCTGACTGACGCAGAGTTCGACGCGTTGTTCACCACCGACAAGCCGGTCATCTTTGCCTTCCACGGTTACCCATGGCTCATCCATCGGCTCACCTACCGCAGGACGAACCACAAGAACATTCACGTGCGCGGCTACAAGGAAGAGGGGACGACGACCACGCCCTTCGACATGGCCATGCTCAACGACATCGATCGCTATCACTTGGTGATGGATGTCATCGATCGGGTACCGAGCCTGGGCACCCGTGCCTATCACATTCGACAGCGCATGGCCGATGAACGTCTGGCGAAACGGCGTTACACCCGGGACGTGGGTGACGACCATCCGGACGTCAAGAACTGGGTGTGGCCGTGGTAGGCGACGTCCGGAGGGTGCTTGTCGTCAATACCGGCTCGAGCAGCACGAAAGTCAGCCTGGTTGTCGACGGCGCCGTGACCGACCGTTGGTCGAGCCTCGATGTCCCACTCCCTGATGTCGACGCGGTCGCTCATCGATTCGTACATGGAGGCGAGCGACTCGGCCCGGTGGCGTTGATCGACAACCAGGTGCGGACCGCGCTGGAGGCGGCGGCCGAGCTCGCGCCTCTGCACCAAGGCCGGGCGCTTGAGGTTCTTGACATGCTGCAGAGCCGGTTGCCGCAGGTGCCCCACGTCGCGTGTTTTGACAGCGCTTTTCATGCGACCCTTCCGCCGGAAGCGGCGACGTACGCGCTGCCTGCGGAGTGGAACGAGCGTTATCACATCCGCCGATACGGCTTTCATGGCTTCTCGCATGCGTGGGCAGCTCGGCGGGCGCGTGAGTGGTGCCCCGGTGCGCGGCGGGTGGTCACGTGTCACCTCGGCAGCGGTGCGTCACTGGCGGCCGTCTGCGACGGGATTTCCGTTGACACAACCATGGGTTTCACGCCGCTCGAAGGATTGGTGATGGCCACCCGCTCCGGTGATGTCGACCCGGGGCTGGTCCTCTGGCTTGCTGAGCGTGAGCCGGACGTGGCAGCGGCGCTCGCCAGCCGCTCGGGTCTTCTCGGTCTTGCCGGTACCGCTGATATGCGGGAGATTCTCGCCCGCGATGATGAGCAGGCGCGGTTGGCGCGTACTGTCTACCTTCACCGGCTGCGCAAGGGAATCGCTGCAATGGCCGCAGCGATGGGCGGTATCGACGTCTGTATTTTCACCGGTGGGGTGGGGGAGAACGCCCCACAGATTCGCGCCGGTGCCGCCGACGGATTGGAGTTTCTCGGCATCAGCATCGATCCGGAGCGGAACCAGCGGGCGGTGCCGGACGAGGAGATCTCCGCGTCAGGGGCGAGAGTGCGCACGCTCGTTGTTGCAGCCCAGGAGGATCGGCAGATCGCCGAGGACGTTCGTCTATTCTTCCAGCGTTAGGTTCTGAGACCGTGCGGCGATCGTGCCGCTGTCGGCGGGGTCTGCGGCGGGTGTCCGAAAGCGCCGAGAGCTGACAGCGTGCGACAACTGTGATATCCGCCGTGGGCAGTGCTTTCGACCACCTTTGGTCAGGGACGACTCGCCCTTTAGAGGCGCCCCTGCGGTACCGTCACCCAGTAGGCCTGGTTGAGCACGGCTTTGCCCAGGTGCCAGATACGTGACGGCTGCGGCGGCCTGGGTTCGTGGTCGTAATCGAAGACTAAGTACGTCGCCTTACCGCCGCCGGTTTCCAGGAAGCACATGACCTTTCCGTGGTACGTGCCGCGTGTTGGGTCGACGGGCCGCTGTTCGACTGCGGCGGTGATGCGTTCGGCGACGACCCTGGCTTCGAAGTGTGCCGTCGAACCGGCCTTGCTGATCGGCAGGTCGGTGCAGTCGCCAATCGCGTAGACGTTCTCTTGCCCTCGGACGGCCAACGTCTGCCGGTCCACCGGTACCCAGTCGCCGTCGGTGAGGCCTGCATTTCGCAGGACGGCCGGCGTTGTGTGTGGTGGAACGATGACCGCGAGATCGTAGTCGTAGGTCTCGTCTTCCAGGGTAGTGACGATGTGCTTTTCCGGGTCGACGGCCGCGACGTTGACGAAGGTGTGCAGCTCGATGCGGCGCTCCTCGAAGATCGGCTCGATCATGCGGGAGGCGGAGGCGATGGTGAAGGCACGGTTGAGCGGGGAAAGAAAACGGATCGTGGTCGCCGATCGCAAACCGCGCCGGCGAAGGTAATCGTCGAGCAGGAAGGTGAATTCGATGGGCGCCGGCGGACATTTGTACGGAATTCCAGCAACGCCAACGAGCACGGTGCCCCCGGAGAACTCGTGCAACGCAGTATGGAGACGCTGAGCTCCGGCAAGCGAGTAGAAGTTGTGGCTGCCCTCGGCGAGTCCTGGGATGCGTTCGGGGGCGAGCTGGGAACCGAGTGCGATGACAAGAAAGTCGTACTCCAGGTTCTGCCCGTGGCGCAATCCGGCCGTTCGACTGGCGGGGTCGATGGTGGTCACCTCGTCGACGACAAGGCGGATGTCTCGTCGCAGCAGCGATCGGAGGTCGCGCCCAAGGGAGCGCGTCGGCAGTGGACGGAATGCCGCGTAAAGGAAGCTCGGCTGGTAGATGTGCAGCCCGGTTCGGTCGACGAGTGTCACCTGGGCGCGGGTGCCGAGACGCCGGGCGAGAAGGTTGGCGGTCAGCGTCCCGCCGACGCCGCCGCCGAGCACGACGATGCGGGGTCGATGTCGGGTGTCCACCACTATCCCGCCTTACCGTGCCTTGCGGACCACGAAGCGGGCATAGTCGCCGTGATCCTCGATGGCGAGCAGTTCGTGCTTTGCCTTTGTCACCCAGGCAGGGATGTCGGTCCGGGATCCGGGATCCTTGCTGAGTACGGCGACGACGTCGCCGACCTGGGCGTCACGAATCGCATGGATCATCTCCATGAGCGGACCCGGGCAGAAGGAACCCCTCGCGTCGATTTCCTTGTCAGCGGTGACAGACATCATTGACCTCCCGTCATTATGTGAGAACCGTGGAAGTTCATCGTCAGATGAACAGGATTTGGCCGTCGTCGGCGAGTTCAATGAACCGGCCGACGCCGATGACGTCCTCGACCATCGGATCGAGGTCTTCCTTGCCGATTCCCATGAGATCTGCCGTCATTGCACACGCGTGCACGTGCACGTCGCCTATATCCGATGCCTGCCGGAGGACCTCATGCCAGGGAGGAACGTTTTTCTCCTGCATCAATGTACGTAGTGCCTCGGTTTGGGCGCCGTATTCTGCAGGCAACGGTCGTGGGTTCCCGAGTTCGCTTGTGCGGAGGGCGGTCAAGCCCCAGAACGTCAAGAAGATGTGGGTTTCGACACCCATCGCCGCCTCCCCCGCCGCTATTGTTGCGGCGGCCTGCAGCCGGTCGGCTGTGCCGGAGAAAACCACGAGAGACATTTTCTTCGTCATGGCCCTGGCCTCCTCGCTCGTTGTGTCTCCACGCTAGTGAGGGCAGCGGTGTGTCATCTGCGGACGAAGGTCCTGACGTCGTGAAGGAATTGGTCCCGGTGAGTGCGGATAGCGGGCTCGTCTCGGCGGTCGTTTGTGAGCCCGTCGGACATTGGTCCCGGTGAGTGCGGATAGCGGCGGTCCGGAGCGGGCCGCACGAGTCTGACTGCCGAATCAGCCTGGCGGCCGACGTGTTTCAGCCGCTGCCATCTCTGTCGGCGGCGGAGTTGGGCTCATCCGAACGGATGAGGCACGCCGGGCGTTTGGGTGTTGAGCCGGTGGCATTTCGCGCCGAAGAAGACGACGAGGTGACTCATGCTTGACCGCAGGAGTCACAGTGGTCCGGGCTGTCGAGAGCGGCCGCCTCGGGAGCGAGGGGCAGCCGGCCTCAACGAAAGGGAGGTGGATGTGAGGCGTTCGGCGACGTGGTGGCGGCGAATCGCCGTCGGCCTGGCCGTGGGTTGCGCGTCCATCCTGGGTTTGGTCGGTTTGCCATCCATCGCTGTCGCAGCGCCGAGTGCCTCCCCAGGGTCGGTGATCGATTGCCTGGACTGGCAGCAGCGTGCGGCATCCGGCACCGCCTGTGCCGACATCACGCCGACATTTGCCTGTGTGTGGAACAACGGCGATGGCACGTACACCGCGGCGCTTGGCTATGTGAACCCGTCGTCGTACACGCTCGAGCTGCAACCGGGCAGCTATGTGAATTCCTTCTACGGCAAGAAGGGCGACCCCAACAACTGGGGTCAGCCGGCGCTGTACCCGCCCGGAACGTCGACGACGTATTTCACGATTACGTGGTCACAGCAGTGGCAGTACACCCTGCTCTGGCAATTAGGGACCGCCGGTCACACCGTAACCTTCTCCTCCGCCAGTACACCGTGTACCAGCAAACCGGTCTCCATCATCGGGAACGTCGGTCTCGTCGGTGCCGCGCTGCTTGGCGCTCTCGTCGTGTTCGTCTTCCTCAACCGGCGCGTGGAACGTCGCCGCCGTGAAACGACGAAGGCGTCCGCGTGCTGAGACGACGTCCGTGCGCTGAGACGACGTCCGTGCGCTGAGACAGAGAAAGCGCGACGTGTGCGTGACCGCTGCCGCGCGGCCGAATAGGAATCGCGGCTGGGCGCCCGTGGGCGGGTACCCAGCCGCGATCGGGTTCCCGGTCGAGACTGATCGGATGTTCTTCGGCTATTGCCCTATCCGCACACCTGGTTCGCCCGCGCTGAACTCAAGCGGCTGAATGGCTGAGCGGCCGGGAATGCTCGCCCCCTTCGCAAGCCGCCCACTGGGCAGTACGGTCCGGCCGGTTGCGCCTTCGAAGACCATCGCGCCCGCCACCAACCAGGCAATTGCGGCGGCGATGACGAAGAGCACCCCACCGGCGCGCGTGGTGTTCAGATCGCCTGCCCAGAATCCCGCCGCGCTCAGGCCGGCGGCTGCGGTGAGCGTCCATGCCACCGCGGCGAACCCGAGGTGGTACGGGATGGCGGCAAGGGCGGTGAGCAGGGTGACGGCGCCGACCGCCAGGAACCAGAACGCGAGTCCGGTGTCAGCGCTGCCGATGGCGATCGCCGAATTCACACCGGTCGCCACCAGGATTTGCAGAACACCCCAGGCGAGCCAGAAGGCTCCCCAGGTGCCGTGCAGCGCGACGGCGACGGCGTCCCGGGCGCGCAGGGCGGCGAATCCCGCGACGAGCTGGGCCAACCCGCCGAAGAGCATGACGAGCGGCCACAGGACGGCGGGTGTGGCGTCCGTTCCGTACCATCCCGCTTGCCACGCTCCCACCATCACGGCGGCCACGAACAGGCCGAAGAAACCGAGGATGGAGGGTGCGGCCATCGGACTCAGCGTGACGCGAGTGCGCGCCAGCCACCCGGTTTGGTCATCGGGATAGACCAGCTGCGCACTGGATGTCATGGGGTTTTCGGCTCGCGGATAGGGCTCCGCTGTCCGCGCATTGCTCGCTTCCATGATCCTCACCTCGCCTAATGTGATCTGGAGCGGCGCTGGATTTGTGTCCCCAGCATCACTATTACCCCGATATTGGGCAGAGATCCATAAACTTTTACGGTTCTCCGGCTGCGGGCGGTCTGGCCCTGGGAGGCCGGACGGTTCTCCGGCTGCGGGCGGTCTGGCCCCGGGAGGCCGGACGGTTCTCCGGCTGCGGGCGGTCTGGCCCCGGGAGGCCGGACCCAGGCGGTACCGCGGACGTCGGCAGCACCGGGATCGTCAGCGCTGCTTAGCGCGTTCGATCGCCGATCGGGTCGCGTGCGTCGATCCGGTCGTTCGACGGCCAACAGCAGTCGGCGAACGGTGACGCGTCACGGACTCGTGGGGCCCACCCTGCGAACACGTCGCGATCGTCGTCAGTGGTGCGGACGGCCTATGGGATCGGGGCCGGTGGATGCTGGGCCTGCGTCGCAATGTCTGGGCCATCGGGGAGAATCAGGGCAGGGCAGTGTGGTTTCGCCAGCCTGTGGAATGGAGGTCGTCGTGGAGCACACCCAGCAGGACGTCGGAGCGATGATCTCATTGACCCCTGAGCAGTATCGTCGTGCAGCGCTTGTCGTCTGCGGTCATGCGCGTGATCGCGATGATGCTGCCGAGCTCCTTGACGCTCTCGGCCTGCGGGCGGCGCTCTCCTCGCACGCGGCGGCGTAGCTCGATCACAGACGGCATCGGTCGGCTCGCACCCTCGATAGGTGTCCGCGACCCAGGTGCGGCTGGATTCGTTCGCGAGATCGCATCATCATGCCCTGCTGATCGCCAATTCGCCAATGCGGTGCTCATGTCGCGCGGATCTGGTGAACACGGATCCATGGGGGACCGGTTTGGCGCGGTAATGGCGAGATGTCGGATTCCGTGCGTCCCAAGAGCTGAGGAAGCGGCGACCGGGCGCCGATAGAGGTCAGGAACAGGACTCCGAACAGTTGAGCGCAGGGCGGGAGCGTCGATGCCGACGGAAGCGACCCGCGGCGCCGTGCCTGCCGAGGGGAGCATCGAAGCCTGTGCGCGGTTGCTCCCCGGGTTGCTGCGTGATCCCGAGCAGCCGCGCCTGGTGTTTCAGCCGATCGTGGATCTCGATCGCGCGGTGGTCGCAGGGTACGAAGCGCTCGCTCGCTTCGCCGTGTCGCCTCCGGTCGCGCCGGATGTCTGGTTCGCCGCCGCGGCGGCCGGCGGGCTCGCCGCCGAATTGGAACGGCGAGTCGTGCGCCGGGTCCTTGCGGCGCGGTCTCACCTGCCGCCGAACTGCTTTCTCACCGTCAACGTGTCCCCGCAGGCGTTGACGACCGATGACGTTCTCGACGAATTCCGGCACGGTGGAGACCTCGCCGGCATTTTTGTCGAGCTGACCGAGCAGCAGCACGTCCTGGATCTCGCCGCGACCCACAAGGCGCTGGAGGAATTGCGGCAGCACGGGGCCATGATTGCGATGGACGACGCCGGTTCCGGCTATTCGGGACTCCAACGGCTCGTCGCCCTTCGCCCGGAACTCATGAAAATTGACCGCTCATTGGTCAGCGGTATTGACAGCGACGAAGCGAAGAAGGCATGTGTCGAGATGCTGCGTGTCCTGGCCGGGCGGCTGGACGCCTGGCTTCTGGCCGAGGGTGTCGAGACTCCCGAGGAACTCCGCACCCTCGTCAGTCTGGAAGTCCCGCTGGCGCAAGGTTTTCTTCTTGGTCATCCGGTAGACGACTGGCGCGGGCTGGACGCCCGGACCACGGCGCGCATTCGCGTGGCAGCCCGGGAGCTTCTCGGTTCCCGCCAACTGGTCCGATTGGTGGAGCGGGTGGCCATCCGGACGCCGGAGGCGGCCGAACCGCCGGGTTCATCGGACGTCGTTGTCTGCCTGGACGGCGACGGCCGGCCGGCATCGCTGTTGATTAACAGCGACGCCGGCCGGCCGCGGACCGTCCCCGTTACGCTGCAGCTCCCGGCGACGACTCCGATCACTGAAGCGGCGCGACAATGTCTCGATCGCCCGCAGCCATACCGGTTCGATCCGGTGCTCTGCGTGCACGAGGACGGGACCGTCGCCGGAATCGTGCACGCGGAACGAATTTTTGACTTTCTCACTCGCCGCTGACGTGACGGCGCCGAGGCGGAATTACCGCGCTTATTTTTGCAGGATGGCTTCAATTTCCAGATTGATGGTGACCTTGTCACCGACGACGACGCCGCCGTTGTCGAGGGCGGCATTCCAATTCACGCCGAAATCACGCCGGTTGATTTCCGCCGTCGCCGAGAAGCCCGCCCGGGTGCCGCCGTATCCGTCCGGACCGAAGCCGTTGACCTCGACGACCAACGGGACGGCGCGGGTGACGCCGCGAAGGGTCAGCTCACCGTCCACGATGAAACGGTCGCCGTCACGGCGAACACCCGTGGAGCGGTACGTCATTGTCGGATGATGCGCAACGTCGAGGAAGTCGCTGGACCGCAAGTGGTTGTCACGGTTCTCGTCACCGGTGGAGATCGACGCGACATCAATGGTCGCGGTCACCTGCGAGTCCAGCGGATTCTCTGCGGTGATGATCTGCCCGTCAAACTTGGTAAACCGGCCGCGGACTTTGCTGACCATCATGTGCCGGACGGTGAAGCCCACTTCGGAGTGGACAGGATCAATGGTCCAGGTACCCGCGATGTAGCCGGGCAGGGTCTCGACCGTGGTTGTCGTCATGACGCCTCCATGTTGGTTGAACGCTCAACTACTTGTCATGAGAGCATAACGCTTGAGAGTTCAACAATTATTCCGGTCCGGTGAGCGGTGTGATCAGTACGATGAACGCCATGAGTCCTCAGTCCGCCGCATCCAGGCTGGGTGCTGCCGTGTCGCCTCGGCCGGCGGAGAGGGGACGGACGGTCAGCGCTCGCCCCGGCGACGGGGGACACTCGCGGCCCGCGGTTGCTCAAGGCGGACACCGAACACCCGCCGGCGCGTCCCCTGGAGCAGCCGGGTCGGAACCGCGCTGGCTCACCGACGACGAACAACGCGTCTGGCGGCTCTTTCTCGCCGTGAACCGGCTGCTCTGGGCGCGGCTCGAGCAGGAGCTGCAGCGGGACGCCGGCATGCCGCACGCGTATTACGAGGTTCTCGTCCATCTGTCGGAGGCTCCGGGCCGCCGGCTGCGCATGAGCCAGCTTGCGGAGCGGTCACTCTCCTCGCCCAGCCGGCTCTCTCACGCCGTGAATCGACTGGAGCGACTCGGCTGGGTGGTCCGCGAGGCACTGCCGGCGGACCGGCGCTGCCAAATTGCCGTTCTGACCGACGCCGGTTTTGCCGCCCTCGCCGCGGCCGCACCCGGCCACGTCGAGGGCGTGCGCACCCACCTCTTTGACGCCCTCACCCCTGAGCAGGTGCGGCAACTGGGCGACATTTGCCAAGCGATTGTCCAGCGGATCAACGCTGTGCCGTGTCGGCAATGCGCACCGCCGACGCGCCCACGAACCGGCACGGTACCAGACAGCTAGCCGCGACGGGACATGCCGGTCATGCCCGGCGTACCGACAAACTGGCACATGGCACGGGCGGCCGGCCGCGCACGGCGCGTGCCCGGCGTACCGGCAAAACCGTACGGCACCGGAGACAGTCATGAACTCCAGAGGAAGGCTTCCTTGTATATCGTGCCGCGATATGTCGCGGCGTGGCCGGTCACCGTACCCCGGTGCTCACCCAGGATCGGACGATGTCCCGCATCGCAAGGACACCCACGACCTCGTTACCTGATAACACGACGAGGTGGCGGAAGCCGCCGCGAATCATCGCAGTGGCAGCCTGGTCCAGATCCCAGTCGGGCGCGGCGTACACCAGCTCGCGGGTCAGGTGAGCGCTGACAGGTTCGGCGTCCGGATTCTCACCCGCTGCGATCGACTCCAGGAGGTCGCGCTCGGTGATGATGCCGATGCCGTTCTCTGGGTCGATGACGACCGCCGCGCCGACTTTCCGCTCCGCCATCCGGCGGGCTACTTCGCGCAGGGTGTGATTCGGGCCGACCGTAAGGACCAGCGGGTTCATTGCATCCGCGACGCGCATGGTCCACCTCCTCGGTGTGCCACCATCGTGAACCCGCGACCCGCCGCTCGGCAAGCGGTTGTTCGCGGCAAGGCCGGCGCAGCCGCCACGTGCGTCCTGTGACGGACTCAGCCTCCGCGACGCGCCGATCCCGCGAGGTGAGAAAGGGCGGCGTCGTGCAGCCACGCGTTGGTGCAGAGGATGCTGGACGCCGCCGGGCTCGGGCCCCCGTCAACGCCGGTCACCCGCCCACCCGCTTCGGTCACGATGACGACGAGTGCTGCGGTATCCCAGAGCGACACCTCCGGCTCGGCGGAAATATCGACCGCGCCCTCGGCGACCAACACGTGCGAAAAGAAATCCCCGTACGCACGCGTGCGCCAGACCGCCTTCGTGAGGTTGAGAAAGTCAGAGACTCGGGTCCCCCAGCCGCCTAACCCGGAGTACGACAATGACGCGTCCGAGAGGTTGCGGACCGCAGAGACCTGATTACGCCGCGGTGCCGCACCCAGTCGTGCCGTCCAGCTGCCAAGACCGCGGCCGGCCCACCACCGCGACGCAAGGGCTGGTGCGCTGACGACGCCGATCACCGGTTCTCCGGCGTCCAGCAGGGCAATGAGCGTCGCCCAAATCGGCACGCCGCGGACGAAATTCTTCGTGGCGTCGATGGGATCGATGACCCACACCCGACCGTCCACCGGCTCGCCGCCGAATTCCTCGCCGAGCACCGCATCGCCGGGCCGATCGGCGGCCAGCACGCGGCGTACCTCGCGTTCGACCGACAGGTCGACATCGCTCACCGGGGTGAGGTCCGGTTTGGTCTCCACCCGAAAATCCATTGCCTGGAACCGGCTGAGGCTGATCTCATCGGCGAGGTCGGCAAGCCGGAGAGCCAACGCGAGGTCCGCGGCTGTTGGGTCGCTCATCGGTCCGCCTCTCGGTGCTTTCGCATTGGTCCGCCTCGCGGGTCGCTGATCGGTCCGGGTTTCGGTGTTGCCTTATCGGTCGGCCTCGCGGTGTTGCAACGATGCGAGCAACCGGCGCAGCGATTCCAGGCGTTGTGCGGCGGCGTGGCCGGCGGCCACCCAGCTGTCGAGCGCGCATCGGGCGGCTTCCGGGTCGAGCTCAGGATGCGGTTGGTGATCGCAGTCGCGCGGACAGTCGACGGTTGCGGGCGCGAGGTCGGGGAAGGCGGCGACGACCCGCTCGACGTCCAGATGCGCCAAACCGAAGGACCGCACGCCGGGTGTGTCCACGACCCGCCCGCCGCCGGGTAGATCAAAGACCACGGTCGAGGTGGTGACGTGGCGCCCCTTGCCGGTGACCTCGTTGACCTCGGCGGTGGCACGACCGGCCCCGGGTACCAGTGCGTTGATCAGCGTGGATTTGCCCACTCCTGAGGCGCCCGCGAACACGGTCATCCGATCGCGGAGCAGCTCGGGCAGCTCCGGACCGGGTTGCCGGTTCGCCGTGACCACCATGGGCACCTCGAGTGGCCGGTACATGTCGAGGAGCGGCTGGGGATCTGCCAGATCCGCCTTGCTGAAGACGAGGACGACGTCCAGCCCGCCGTCAAATGCAGCGACGAGATACCGGTCGACCAGCCGCGGTTGCGGAGCTGGGTTCGCGACCGAGCAGACGACGGCCAGCTGGTCGGCATTCGCGACGATCACCCGTTCCTCGGGGTCGGTGTCGTCTGCGCTGCGGCGGAGCACGGTACGCCGCGGGTCGACGCGGACGATTCGCGCGAGCGTATCCGGACGGCCGGACAAATCCCCAACCAGAGCGACGAAATCGCCGACCACGACCGGCGTACGACGCAGCTCCTTGGCACGAACGGCGATCACATCCCGTCCGTCGACCGCGCAGGTGAATCGTCCGCGGTCGACGGCGACGACCTGCCCGAGCCGGGCGTCGGGGTAGGTCGGTCGGAGCCGGCTGCGCGGGCGGGAACCCGGCCCCGGGCGGGTCCGGACATCCTCTTCCACGAGGTCGAGCCGTCGAGCCATGCTCAGCGGAGCATTCCAGTCCAGAGCTCGACAAAGGTCGGCATTGTCTTTGCCACGGTCTGGATGTTCTCCACAACAATTCCCGGGATAACGAGTCCGAGGACCGCGCCGGTGGTCGCCATCCGATGGTCCCCGTAACTGTGGAAGACTCCGCCGTGGAGCGGTCGCGGGCGGATCACCAGGCCGTCGTCGGTCGCTGTGACGTCGCCGCCGAGGCGGGTGAGCTCGGCGGCGAGAGCGGCCAGCCGATCCGTTTCGTGTCCGCGCATGTGACCGATGCCGCGGAACGTCGACGGCCGGTCGGCGAGCGCAGCCAGTGCGGCGAGGGTAGGGACGAGTTCGCTCACGTCACGCAGGTCGGCGTCCAGGCCGTGGATGACCGGGCCACCGGTCACGGTCAGACCCGTCGCGTCGAGTTCGCACCGCGCCCCCATGGCCGTCAGAAGGTCCCGGAGCGCGTCGCCGGCCTGGGTGGTTCGCATCGGCCAATCGGGAACCCGCACGCGGCCGCCGGTGACCAACGCGGCTGCAAGGAACGGCGCGGCATTCGACAGATCCGGTTCGATCTGGACGGTTCCACCGCGGATCGGGCCCGGCTGCACCCGCCAGCTCCCGTCCGTGCCGGCGACCTCGACGCCGCGTTCGCGGAGCATCGCGACGGTCATCGTGATGTGCGGCACCGATGGAAGCGTTCGGCCGACGTGGCCCACCGTGACGGGGGTGTCCGCCCGCGGTGCGACGAGAAGGAGTGCGGAGACGAATTGGCTGGACGCCGAGGCGTCCACGACGCAGTGACCGCCGGGAAGGTGCCCTGAGCCGACAACGGTGACCGGCAACCGGCCGCCGGTGTCGCGGAGCTCGGCGCCGAGTTGCCGCAGGGCGTCGAGGAGCGGGCGCAGCGGCCGCTCCCTGGCCCGCGGATCGCCGTCAAAAGAGACCTCGCCGGTCGCCAGGGTCGCCGCGGCAAGGAGGAATCGCATCACGGTGCCGGCGAGGCCACAGTCGATGGCGGCGGGACCGCGGAGTTCCGCGGGACTGACCAGCCACATGTCACCGGCGTCATCGATGCCCACGCCAAGGGAGCGCAACCCGGCCATCATGAGCTCGGTGTCGCGGGCGCGCAGGCCGCCACGGATTGCCGTGGGTTCGGCGGCCAATGCGGCGAGCACGAGGGCCCGGTTGGTCATGGACTTGGAGCCGGGGAGGTGGACGACGGCGTCAACGCGTCCGGAGGCGGTTGGCGCAGGCCAACCCGTGAGCTCAGTCGTCGTCACCTCGGCACGCTTCCTGAAGGGTCGTTGGTCATTTTCTGATCATGCTAACAACTGCCGTCCACGCCCGCGCTGGGGCAGTTGTAGCGGGCTGGGACACGCACGCCACCCGCAGTTGGGTCCCCGCCCGCGCTCGGGCGGTTGGGAGCCGGCACGCGCTGGGGCAGTATGAAGGCATGTGTGGACGTTACGCCGCGACCCGGGATCCGGCTGATCTCGCAGCTGCCTTTCAGGTCGACGAGGTGGTCGCCGAGCGGGCGTTGCCGCCCCGGTACAACATCGCCCCGACCAATCCGGTGTACGCCGTCCTCGAGCGCCGAGAGAACGGCGAGCAGCTGCGCCGGGAGCTGCGTGTCCTCCGTTGGGGCCTTGTACCGTCCTGGGCCCGTGATCCGCGCATCGGGAATCGGCTCATCAATGCGCGAGCGGAGACGATTGCGGAGAAGCCCGCGTTCCGCCGCGCGTTCGCCGTCCGGCGTTGTCTTCTGCCGGCCGACGGGTACTACGAGTGGTTTCCCCTGGCGGGCGACGGCGGGCGTCGTCCCCGAAAACAGCCGTTCTTCATTCGGCCGCGGGACGGCGGTATCTTGCCGATGGCCGGGTTGTACGAACTCTGGCGCGACCCTACTGATCCGGACGGCGAATGGCTCTGGACCTGTGTCGTCATCACCACTCGTGCCACCGACGAGCTCGGGCGCTTGCACGATCGGATGCCGACTTTCGTCGCGCCGGACGATTGGGATCGCTGGCTCGACCCCCGGCTCGATACTCTGCAGGACATCGCGGCGCTGCTCCGACCGGCAGCACCTGGATGGCTGGAGGCATATCCCGTGTCGACGCTCGTCAATGATGTCCGCAACGACGGGCCGGCGCTCGTCGAGCCTGTCGCGCTGCCCGCTGACGTGAGTTCCGCGGGCATTCCGCTCTGACGCCGCGGCTCCGCACGGCATCTGCGCTTAGTCGCCGCTCTTGCTTCAGCCGCGCGAGGAGCCACGCAAGCAATCGACGAATCAACCTAGTGATCACGTGATGGGAAGGATGCTGGTGTAGCCGTGGATGTTCAGCAAGCCCGCCGGCAGCTGGAGGAGATGCTCGCCGAGCTCGACAAGTCCCTGGCCACGTTGAGCAATCAGCGCCCGGAATCTGAAGGGCACGGCACTCCCGGCGATGCGGATGCCGGGCTCGATCTTGCAGACCACGCCCGGGCGACTGCACTGCTCGAGGTGGCCCAGGAGCAGCGGCGTCAAGTGCTGGAGGCGCTGCAGCGGATTGAGAACGGGACATATGGGCTCTGCGTGAGCTGTGGTGCGCCGCTGCCTGAGGGACGGCTGGAGGCGAAGCCGGAGGCGGCCCGGTGCCTGAGTTGCCAGGCCAAGCTCGAAGCGGGCCGTTGACCGCAGGTCGCGCGACGACATCGCATGGTCGGGCGGTGCCGTGCGGCCGGCGGCCGAGCCGGATCGCCGGAGCGGGAATTGATCGCACCGGTCCGGCGTTGGTGGCGGACGTGGTGACCGCCCCGAGGTGTTCCGCTACGACCGGCGTGTGGACCGTGCGCGGCCGGGTAAGTGCTCCCGTACCAGCGGGCGGAGCGTGCTCGGGGACGCGGCAACTCGCGGCCGTGCATCCGGTATCGCGGACAATGGTGCAAGCCGTGCCGGCAGACCACAGGCCTCAGTCGGCGACGAGAGGAGGGCGCGCGGTGGCCACAGTCGAGGAATCGGCGGAGCAGCGGACCGTGCGCTTTGAACGCGACGCCTTGCCTCTCATCGACCAGCTGTATTCCGCGGCGCTTCGGATGACCCGCAATCCGGCGGACGCCGAGGATCTCGTGCAGGAGACGTTCGTCAAGGCGTTCGCCGCCTTCGACCAATTCGAAGAGGGTACGAACCTCAAAGCGTGGCTCTACCGCATTCTGACCAACACGTACATCAACAGTTACCGCAAGAAGCAGCGGGAACCGCGCCAGACCCAGGGTGGCGATGACCTTGAGGACTGGCAGTTGGCCCGCGCCGCGGAGCACACCTCGTCCGGTCTGCGTTCGGCCGAGGCCGAAGCGCTCGACCACCTGCCGGATTCGGACGTCAAAGAAGCCCTGCAGGCGCTGCCGGAGGAATTCCGTCTCGCGGTGTACCTCGCTGACGTCGAAGGTTTTTCCTACAAGGAAATCGCCGAGATTATGGGGACGCCGATCGGCACGGTGATGTCGCGGCTTCATCGCGGCCGGCGGGCGCTGCGTGCCGCTCTGGAGAATTACGCTCGTGAGCGCGGATTTCTGCGCGGCTCCCCGGACGGTGCCGTGTCGGACCCCGATGCGGGCGGAGAGGATGGGGTCCGATGAGCTGCGGCCGACCGCACGCCGTCCCGTGCTCGGAGGTACTGGAACAGGTCTACGTGTATTTGGACGGCGAGCTGGGTGCTGAGGAGATCGCCCGCATCCGCCAGCACCTCGACGAATGCGCCCCCTGTCTGGAGGAGTACGGGCTCGATCAGTTGGTGAAGAGTCTTGTCGCCCGATGCTGCGGGCACGACCATGCGCCGGATGCGCTGCGGCAGAAGATTCTCGCGAGGATTCGCGAAATTCGGGTTGAGCTGAGCCGACCGGAGTGACCTGCCGCGGCCGGCGGCACACGGCACGCGCCGCCGGTCGGGTTGGTTGTGCGATAACAGACTCAGTCGTGCGGCAAGAGACTCAGCGGTGCGATAAGGCGTCAAGGACCTTGTCGAGCCGGGCGCGTGCTTCCTCGGCGACCGCCCGCAATTCCGGGTCACCGGCGAGATCGGCGATGACCATCGGGTCAAGGATTTCGACCCGGGTGGTGTGCGGATCGATCGAACGGACGACGACGTTGCACGGCAGGAGCAGTCCCACCGAGGGTTCACGCTCCAAGGCGCGGTGCGCGAGCGGGGGATTGCACGCACCAAGAATCACATAGGGATCGTGGTCGACGCCGAGTTTTTCCCGCAGCGTCGCCGCGACGTCGATCCGGGTCAGAATGCCGAAGCCCTGGTCGGCCAATGCCCGTTCCACGTCGCCGACCGTCTCGTTGAACGTCGCGGGCACGGTAAGACCCTTGCCGTAACTGGTATTCGCTGTCATGAACTCCTCCTCAGGTGCCGGAATGACCGTCTTTTCGAACGCAGCCGTCCAGGTGTTCAGGTGATCGCCGTCTCCCCGGTGATGGTGTTCTCACGGTGTGGTGGCGAGTTCGACCTCAATGCTCGGCGGAATTCGCAGGCTGTTGTGTACGGTGCAGTGTTCGGCGACGGCTCGCAGGCGCGCAAGAGTGTCGGCGTCGTAGTCGCCGGGAAGCGCCACGGTGATTCTCACCTCGGCGACGCGGGCGGGATTCGTTCCCATCCGGTACGTCGTCGTGACGGCGAGACCATCGGTCGGGTGACCGCGCCGGGCGAGGGCGCGGCGCACGTAGAAGCCGACGCACCCTGCCAGTGAGGCGACGAACAATTCCGTGGGCGTCGGCCCGGTGTCTTCGCCGCCGGCATCTTTCGGTTGGTCGACGGTGACAGCGTGATCGCGGATCCGTACGGTGAAGCGGTCACCGGTGACGTGCGATATCTCCACGCGTCCGAAATCCGTGGCCGCCCGCCCGAAATCCGTGGCTGCCCGCGTGACCTCGGCCGTCATCCGCGGCTCCCCTCGGCGTCCGCCGCGTCGACCGCGGCCTTGGTGAGGTCCAATTCGCGCACCGCGCTGATGAGGCGCTCCAGAATCGCGGGCGGCAGTGCACCGGGTTGTGCGAAGACGAGGTTGCCGTCCTTGAAGGCCATCAGGGTGGGTATGGAAGCGATCCCGAATTGGCCGGCGAGACGGGGTTGGGCGTCGACATCCACCTTCGCGAAGACGATGTCGGGATGGCGTGTGCTCGCAGCTTCATAGACGGGAGCGAAGCTCCGGCATGGACCGCACCACGCCGCCCACCAGTCGATCAACGTGATCCCCGGGCGCTGGACGGCGTCTGCGAAGGTTTCTTCGGTCAGGTTCACAGTGCTCATGGCGACTCCTTTATACCCTACGGGGTATCGTATATGCTGCCTCCGCACAACGCCGGGCGGTGCCGGCCTATTCCGCACGCCGTACCGTCGAGATACCCCCGGTAGTATGAAGCCGGCGAAGGGACGAAGGGCGGTGGGGCGATGGAGCCGGCTGAACTTTCCGACGTGGTCAAGCGCTTGCGCCGGGCGGAGGGCCAGCTGCGCGGGGTCATCCGCATGATCGAGGAAGGGCGGGAGTGCGCCGACGTGGTGACGCAGCTCGCTGCCGTCTCCCGGGCGCTCGACCGTGCCGGATTCGCCATCATCGCCCGGGGCCTGCAGGAGTGCGCCCGCACGCCGGCGAAGGGGGACGGAACTACCACTGAGCAGCTCGAGCGGCTCTTCCTCTCCCTCGCCTGACCACCTCGGTTCGCGGTATTAGGCTCGCCGGAGCTGTGGGGCAGAGCACGGGTCAGCCGCTGAGCCGGCGGTTCAGCGCGTCGAGGACGGCGCGGGCGACGGCGTCCGTTTCGTCATTGCGCACCAGTGCGGAACCGGTGAGTATCAATTCGCCCACGCGCGGCACGGAAATCTGGATGATGCACGCGGCGAGTTGCCGGATGCCAAGGGTGAGGACGCCGGCAAACTCGACGGCGGCCGGCATCCCGAGCAATTCCGCGACCGCGTCCAGCGTCGCCCGGGCGACGAGCACCGGACGCTGGCTCGCCATCGCACTGCCGGTGGCGCGTCCCTCAAGGTGCTCGGCGCCCACCCGGATACTCACGCAGATTTCCGCGTCTGAGCCCTGGATGCGCACGGTGATGCCGTCGATGACCGGACGTGCCGGCGTCTCGGCGGCTCGCGGCTGCTCGGTCGGAGCCGGGAGTTCGTCGTCCTCGAATTGCACAACGCTGACAATGCGGTGGTCGATGTCGATACCGTGCCGGGCGAGCGCGAGCGATTGGACGTCGCGGACTATCTGTTTGGCATTTCGCGAACGGCTTGCGACAACGTGAATTTCCGTCGGCGCGGCATCAGGTCCGGTGACGACGCTGACGGCCCGCACCCCGGGAACCCGACGGAGCGACTCTTCGAGTTCAGGCAGTAGCCGCAGGCTGGTCATCCACCGCTCCTTTCCCCCGTCTGTTGCTCAGCCGTCGGAGCCGGCGGCGAATCGCCGGCGAGAACGGCACGAATCCGCTGTTGAATACTCTCGAGATCGCGCGTTCGGTGGCCGGCGCGTCCGGCGCGCGGCCCGGAGCCGGCGGCGTCGGCGGAGGGGAAACCGCTGCGGGCACCCGCGCCCATGTCCCGCCGGCTGGTTGCGGCCGGCAGGCCGCTCGAACCGATGTCGCCGGCAAGACGCCAGGCTGCGTCTGAGCGCTCGAACTCGGCGGCGGCCCGTTCCATCGCCCGGGCGCTGCCTTCGGTGAGAGCCGGCACGAGGGCGGCGACGTACGTGCGGACCTCGCGGATGGCGGCGCGCTGCCACCAGCGCAGGGTGCGTGCCGTCTGGGTGTCCAGGCCCCGGACGACGGCGCGGTGCAGCTCGTCGTCGAACCGGCGGTTCGCAAGCGGTTCGGCCGTCTCGACCAGCGCAGCGACGACGGCGGCGACGTCGATCCGCCGTTGGCTCGGGGTCACCGAAATTTCGATCACCACCTCGCATCAGTCGGTGGCGGCATTGGTCCGGTGGCGGCAGCGTAGTCGATTGGGTCGCGTGCGTTCTCGCGTTCGGCTCGGATGGGCTGCCCGTTTGCGGCATGAATATCGCAAACGGTGCCAAAGAGTGGGAAGGACACCCACGGTTCCCGCCAGCATAGTCACAATTAGCTGACTAATTCTTGCCGTCGGTATCGTCCGCTTGGGCGGGAGTTGTCCGCGTGCCTTGACGTCGTCCGATCATGTACGTTTCACTCGCCTTCGAGTGCATTTGGTGGCGTGACGTGACGGATCACACACCAGGCGCTCACGTCTCGGGAAAACCCCGTTCCGAGGCGCACAACTGCAGAAGGGCGGATCGGAGACCGGCGGAGACTCGGACACCGATGATTCGAACAACCTCTCCAGCGGAGCGGATGGCGCACGGGCGGTAGCGGCGCCCGTGACACAGATTCCGAAGGAGTTGATCGCGGTGGCCAAGATTACCGCAATCGTGGAGAAGCTTCTGTCCGGCGCCAAGGCGAACTGGACCTGACGATGTTCCGCCGGTCTCCGATTCGCCCCTCTGTCTTCCCCAAGGGGTGAGGAGCGGAAGCACATGCGCTCGCTACCACGCGCCGCGGCGCTCTACACGAGCGCGATGCTGCTGGCCGGTGGTCTGATCTGTGCGCAGGCGCTGCTGCACATTCGATCCAGTTGGTCCCTCGTGGTGCCACTGGTCGCGATCTGTTGGATCGGTGAGATCGCTCCGGTCCAATCGCGGCTGCGTTCCCTGTCCATTTCGATGGGTTTTCCGGTCGATCTGGCCGCGGTCTTTCTCGGCGGACCGTGGGTGGCCGCGCTCGTCGCGACGATCGGCTCTGGTACCCAGCTGGTGTCCCTGCGCTGGTACAAGCGTCTCTTCAATGCGGCCCAGATCGGCGTCTCCGCGTTCGTCGCCGGCCTGGTCTACCGCCAACTGCCGGGTGCCTCGGTCGGATTCGCGGATCCACGGTTTCCGCACGTGCTTCCGGCCGTCATCGTCACCGGACTGGTCCTTGCGGTGCTCAATTACTCCTTCGTCGCGACGGCGATTGCGCTCGCCGAACGGCTGCCGATCGGCCGGATTTGGTGGGGCGGCATGTCGGAAACCCTCCTGCCGAGCATGGGTTACGGCTTCATCGGGCTGGCGATCGCCGTTGTTTGGGCCAGCGGGGTCGGAGTGCTTGCCGGCGTTCTCGTCTTGGCGCCGATGCTCGCCGCGCGATGGGCGTTTCAGCAGTACGGCGCCCAGCACGCGGCGTACGAGGCCACCGTCGCCTCACTGATCCAGGCGGTGGAAACCAAGGACTACTACACCCGAGGGCACAGTGAGCGGGTCGCTCGTGCCGCTGTCATGATTGGGCGCCGGCTGGGCATGCGCGAAGATCGTCTGGAGATGCTGCGGTACGCCGGGATGCTGCACGACGTCGGCAAGCTTGGTGTTCCGACGCGGCTGCTGCAGAAGACCGGGCCGCTGGACGCGGCGGAGTTCTCCGCGATCAAGCTGCATTCGGTTCGGGGTTGCGAGGTGATCGGCGACATCGAATTTCTCGGTGAGGCAGCCAAGGGCATCCGCCACCATCACGAACGCATGGATGGACTCGGATACCCAGACGGCCTGGCCGGGGATGCGATTCCGGAGTTCGCGCGGATCATCGCCGTCGCCGATGCCTTCGACTCGATGACCTCGACCCGCTCGTACCGCGCGGCACGCTCGGTGGAGGCGGCGATAACCGAGTTGCGGCGCTGGTCGGGGACGCAGTTTGACCCAGTGATGGTTGAAGCGCTGATCGCTGCTCTTCAGGAGGAGGGCTGGACGCCGGCGGCACCCCCGGCCGGCGTTGCTCCGGCCGCGCTGCTGTTCGGCGATCACGATGATCCGGCGAGTCAGGTGGCCGCGGTGCTCCAGCCTGTTGCCGAACGCGTCTCGTAGCCATGTCACCCGCGCTCGCCTTCGGCCTCGTCATCGCCATCGGCCAACTCCTGCCGGTTCGGCTCCCCGGCGGGCGTCCCGTCGTCCCACTGGCGGGCGCGGCGGCCACCGGGTACGCGCTGCTCTTCGACATCAACGGCAAGCCTCTGGCGCAGCCCTTCAGCGACGTGGCCATCGCCGTCTGCGGCGGCTATCTCAGCGGCGCGGTCATCGCCACTCTGCTCGGCCGGGCACCCCGCGGCGTCCTCCTCGTACGCCGGATGATGGTCGCCGTCCTCGCCGGGGCCGTGTTCCGGTTGGCCGCCCCCGAGCGGCTCTTCAGCACGTCGTACGCCGACCTTCGCCCGGAGCTGTCGCGGACCGCGCTTCTCGTGATCGGTGTTGCCGCCCTTGCCGCCGCGGCCGATGTTTTGTTCGGCGTCGCAGACGGTGCGATACGGCGGAGGATGCGCTCCCTCGCCGGACTCCTTGGCCTGCTGCTCGATGAGCTTCGGGCAACCGTTGGTCTCAACGCGGCGGTCGCCGCGACCGCGGTCCTCTTCGCGCTGGGGACGCCCGTCATGGGTCTCTACGCGATTCCCACATTCGCCGTCCCGCTGCTTCTGACCCAGTTCGCCTTCCGGCGGTTCGCCGCGGTCAGGACGACGTACCGGCAGACGATCCGGGCGCTGGCCCAGGTCACCGAGGTCAGCGGATACGTGGCACGCGGCCATGGACGGCGGGTCACCGCGCTCGCGGTGGAGATGGCCCGCGAGCTGGGCCTGCCGGAGAGCCAGCTCGTCGATCTGGAGTACGCCGCGTTGCTCCACGACATCGGCCAGCTCTCGCTCACCGAACCGATCCCCGCCGGCTCCACCTTGGTGGTCCCGCCCGCCGAACGGCAGCGGGTTGCGGCGCTGGGCGCCGACGTCATCAAGACGACCGGAGTGCTGGACTGGGTGGCTGCGATCGTCGCCCGGCAAGCGGATCCGTATCGGCGGCACCGGGAGCCGCCCGATCCGACGCTGCCGATCGAGAGCCGGATCATCAAGGCGGCGAGCGCCTTCGACGACGTCGTCACCGGGCTGTCGCGCAACCGAGGGGCCGGCGCCGACGGGACGACCGCCGCCGACGACATCAAAGCGATCGATCCCGAGCTGGCGGCCGATGCCATGGAACGGCTCCGCCTGGGCATGGCGTACGAGTACGATCCGCGCGTCGTCGACGCGTTGCACGCCGTCTTGGCCCGCCACGGCATCCAGATCGCCTCCCGGGTTTCCTCCCCGCGCGCCGCGACCCGATAGGTTGCTGTCGCTCGACCGCGACGCCGTTGAAGGGGAGGCCATGTTCGAATCCGTCCTGGTGGCGAACCGGGGAGAGATCGCCCGCCGGGTCATCCGGACCGTCCAGCGGATGGGCTTGCGCGCCGTCGCCGTGTATTCGGAGGCCGACGCTGAATTGCCGTTCGTCGCAGAGGCGGACGAAGCGGTCCTTCTCGGACCGCCGCCGCCGGCGGCAAGCTACCTCGACGTCGCGAAGGTGCTGGAGGCGGCGCGGCAATCGGGAGCCGAGGCGATACACCCCGGATACGGATTCCTCTCGGAGAACGCCGGTTTTGCCCAAGCGGTCCTGGACGCCGGGCTGGTCTGGATCGGCCCGGCGCCGGAGGCAATTGCGGCGATGGGCGACAAGGTCGCCGCGCGGAACCGGGTCGCGGCGGCCGGCGTGCCGGTTGCGCCGGGAACCGCCGAGCCGCTCACCGATGTCGAAGAGGCGGTGCGGGCCGCGGCGTCGATCGGATACCCGCTGATGGTCAAGGCGGCGGGCGGCGGCGGCGGCATCGGGATGAAGGTCGCTTGGGACGACGCCGGGTTGCGATCGGCATTCGCCACTGCGCAATCAGCGGCGCAGCGGTTCTTCGCCAGCCCCGCCATCCTGCTCGAGCGGTACGTGCCGGGTGCCCGGCATGTCGAAGTCCAGATCCTGGGACTCCCGGACGGCCGGGTGGTCGCCCTCGGTGAACGCGACTGCTCGGTGCAGCGCCGCCACCAGAAGGTCGTCGAGGAGACGCCGTGCCCCGTCCTGCCGGAACCAGTCCGCCGCCGCATGTTCATGGCGGCGGTTCGCGCCGGCGAAGCCGTGGACTATCGCGGCGCCGGCACCGTCGAATTCCTCCTCGATCCGGCGAGTCTGCGCGACGACGACCCCGAAGCGGGCGTGTTTTACTTCCTGGAAATGAACACGCGCCTGCAGGTCGAACACCCCATCACGGAAATGGTGACCGGCATCGACCTCGTCGAACAGCAAATTCTTGTCGCGGCAGGCAAACCGCCGTCCTTCAATCCCGACGACATCCGCCGCCGCGGGCACGCCATCGAATTCCGCGTGTACGCCGAGGATCCCCAGCGTTTCTTCCCCAACCCCGGAACCATCACCGCCTGGGCGGAGCCGGCGGGCGAGGGTATCCGCGTCGATGCGGGCTATCGGGCCGGCAACACGGTGACGCAGTACTACGACCCGTTGCTCGCCAAACTCTGTGTCCACGGCGTCGATCGGGCCGCCGCTCTGGATCGGGCACGCCGTGCGGTCGCGGCGTTTCGCATCGAGGGTCCGAAGAATAACGTGCCGTTCTTCGCCGAACTACTGGAGAACGAAGAATTCTGTTCGGGGAAATACGACACAGGTCTCATCGAACGCATGCGGTCGTAGGACGGAAGGAGATTCGGTGGCACAGGAAGTCCGCGCCGAAATGGTGGCGAACGTCTGGAAGGTCCTCGTCAACGAGGGGCAGGAGGTGAGCGACGGCGACACCCTCGTGATCCTCGAGTCGATGAAGATGGAGATTCCCGTCATCGCCGAGACCTCCGGTGTTGTCCGGGAGTTGAAGGTCGCCGAGGGGGACGTCGTCCAGGACGGCGACCTTATCGCGATCATCGACTGACGGTCGGTCGTCGGCGTCGCCGTTGGATCTCGGCGTCGCTGCGGGATCACGGTAAAGCCGGCCGCCTCGGCGGTCGAAGCAGATGGCGTGACGCTGATGGTCGAACCGTTCCTTCGCGCCCTGGTTGAAGCGGCCGGCTCGGACCTGCACTGCAAGGTCGGGTCGCCGCCCCGCATCCGTATCGACGGCCGGCTGCGGAAATTGCAGACCCGCGATCTGACCGCGGCGGACACCGAGCGGATGGTTGCGGAAGTGATGCGCAAAGACCTCCTCGAGCAATTCGCGCGCACCAACGAGGCCGACTTCGCGTACTCGTTGCCCGGGGTCGGGCGGTTCCGGGTCAACGCCTTCCGCTCCCGCGGTTCCGCCGGCCTGGTCTTCCGGCGGGTGAGCGTCGGCGCGATTCCGCTCGAGGAGCTGGGACTGCCGCCGATCGTCGCCTCGCTCGCCCTCGAGCCGCGCGGTCTCGTCCTGGTGACGGGCCCGACCGGCGTCGGGAAGACGACGACCCTCGCGGGGATGATCGACCACATCAACAACAACCGTGAGGTGCACATCGTCACGATCGAGGATCCGATCGAGGTGCTGCACTTCGACAAGCTCGCGATGATCAATCAGCGCGAGGTCCGGGTGGACACCGAAGACTTCGCCGTCGCGCTGCGGGCCGCCATGCGACAGGACCCGGACGTCATCTTGGTCGGCGAGATGCGCGACCAGGAGACGGTCAAGGCAGCCCTCTCCGCTGCCGAGACCGGTCACTTCGTCATGTCCACCCTGCACACCACTGACGCACAGGAGACGGTGAACCGGATCATCGATTTCTTCCCGCCGCATGAGCAGAAGCAAATCCGGCTCTCCCTGGCAAGCACGCTCCGCGGCATCCTCTGCCAGCGGCTCGTCCCGCGGGCGGATGGTGAAGGACGGTGCGTGGCGATGGAGGTGTGCATCAACACCGGCCGGATCGCCGAGGCGATCGTCGACCCCGAGAAGACCGACCAGATCACCGACCTGATCGCAGAAGGCGGCTATTACGGGATGCAGACGTTTGACCAGCACCTCGTCGCGCTCATCCGTGACGGGGTGGTGACGCTGGAGGCCGCGATGGCCGCGTCCAGCAATCCGCACGACCTGACCGTCGAGCTCCGGCGGCTTGGGCTGGTCGCTTGAGCCGGCTGCCGCTGTGCGATCCACTGGCTGCCGCTGTCCGGTCCGCGTGAGCCGGCTACGGCTGTGCGATCCGTCGGCGGTCGCTGTCTGGTTCGACTGAACCGGCTGGTTGGGTGGGACGGCGCAGCCGGGCGACGAACTTGTACCGATCGCCGCGGTAGAACGAGCGGACGAACTCCACCGGCCGGCCCTCCTCGTCCAAGCTGTGCCGGCTGAGCAGGAGGAGCGGGAGTCCGACATCCGTGCCCAGGAGGTGGGCTTCGCGAGGGGGCGCGGGAACCGTCTCGATCGTTTCTTCCGCCTCCAGGAGGTGGACGCCGTACCGTTCGGCCAGGGCGGTGTAGAGCGAGGCATATTTGGCCAGCTGCCGGCGCAACCCGGGGAATCGTTGTGCGGGGAGGTGCGTCACCTCAATGGCCATCGGTTCGCCGTTCGCCAGCCGCAACCGTTCGATGCGGAGCACGCGCGTGCGCGGCCGGACGGCGAGCCGGTCGGCCAATACCTCATCGGCCGGGATGTAGCTGACGTCGAGCAGCCGGGAGGTCGGCTCCAACCCTTGGGCGCGCATGTCCTCGGTGTAGCTGGTGAGCTGCAAGAGCTGGGCGACTTTTGGCTTGGCGACGAAGGTTCCCTTGCCCTGGATGCGCTCCAGCCGTCCTTCGAGGACCAACTCCTGCAGGGCCTGGCGGACCGTCGTCCGCGACGTGCCGAACTGCGCGCTGAGGGTCCGCTCCGGCGGGACGGGGCTGCCGGCGGGCAGCGTCTCCGTCATGGCAAGGAGCTGTTGTTTGAGGGTGTAGTACTTCGGCACCCGCGGCTCATCGCCGGGCAGCTCGTCGATCTGCGGCGAAGTGGCCGTCAACCGGTCCTCCGTCTCGTTGTCGGGTTGGGGTCCGGACCGTGGGGGAGACCAGCGCGCAGGCGCGGTCTACGGAAAAACTACTCGCCATTGGTGGGGTTTCGTCGATGGCGCGGCACCGCGGCGCCGATTCGGCCACCGGTGTGCGGTGGCGGCGGTGATCCGGCGGTCGGCGTGCCGTGCCGGTCGCCAGCGCGTGCCTGACCGACAATACGGGGGAAATCGTCACAGAACGCCTCGGTTAGGTCACGGTTTCGAAACGACCAGGCACAGCGAGGGCGAAAGGACTTGACAGCGTCGGTGGTCTATGCCAACCTCACGATTGGTCTAAACCAATCGCGCCGAGTCTCGGCGTACTCGGCTGACCGTGAATCAGGGAGGACGTGTGAAATCTCGGTACCTCGCCGCGGCGGGCATTGCCGCGGTTCTCGCTGTTGCCGGATGCAGCAGCGGCAAGTCGTCAAGCGGCGGGTCGAGTGCCAGCCCGACGCCGGCCGGCTCGAGCTCGGCTTCGGCGAGCTCGAGCGCCAACACTGCCAGCGGCACGCTGACGGTCTGGCTGCAGACCGATGCCCAGACCGGGTGGCCCAAGGAGGTCGCGGCCGCCACCCAACGGTTCAACGCGAAGTACCCCAACGTCAAGGTCGACGTCCAGTACCAAACGTGGGCCGATCACCTCACCAAACTCGATGCCGCGCTTGCGGCCACCCCACCGGATGTCGTCGAACTTGGGAACACCGAGACGACGAAGTACATGGCCACCGGGGCGCTCGCCGACATCACGGCGGACAAGGGCAAGTTCGACAACTCCGACACGTGGTTGGCGGCGCTCGAGCAGTCGGTCACCTACAACGGCAAGCTGTACGGCGTGCCGTACTACGCCGGGGCGCGGGCCGTGATTTACCGGACGGACCAGTGGCAGGGCGCCGGCTTGTCCAACCCGCCGACCACCCTTGACGAGTTCCTCAAGGACGGCGAGGCGCTCAAAGCCAAGTACGGCGCGAACGACCCGAACTACTCGGCGTTGTACTGGCCGGGCAAGAACTGGTACGGTGCGATGTCCTTCGTCTACGGTTACGGCGGCGCCATCGCAACGCAGGACTCCAGCGGCAAGTGGACGGCGACCCTTGAGTCACCGCAATCCCAGGCCGGCCTCGCTGAACTCAAGAAGATTTACGACGCGCTCAGCAAGGCACCGGCCGATTCCGATGAGTCCAAGCAGGACAGCATCATGGCGCAAGGACACGTCGGCATGATTTACGGCAACGGCTGGGAGGTCGGTGTCATCACCGGCCCGAAGGACAAGGGCGGCAACCCGGACCTCAAGCTGGCGGCATTCCCGATGCCGGGTCCGGACGCGAGCAAGCCGCTGCCGAGCTTCCTGGGCGGCTCCGACCTCGTCATTCCAGCGGCCAGCCAGCACAAGGACTGGGCCGAGGAGTGGATCAACGACTTCGTCGGGAACACCGGGATGACGGCCCTCGTCAACGACGCCAAGGTGATTCCGAACACGACGTCGTTGCTGAGCCTTCTCGGCGACAACGCATTCGCCAAGGCGGCGTCCAACAGCTGGTTCGTGCCGACCGCCAAGAACTGGGCGGACGTTGAGAGCCAGAACATCCTGCAGACGATGCTCGCCAACATCCTCGGCGGCAAGCAGTCGATTGCGGATGCGACGAAAGCGGCGGACGCGCAAATCAACCAGATCCTCAACGGAAGCTGAGGGTGACGCGAGGTACGCCGTACACCGTCTGTGACGAGACGAGCAATGAGGAGTGACAGCATGGTTGCCGCCGGGACCGAGGTTACTGCGCCGTCCCGGCGGCAACCGTCTCATCGTGTCCGCGGACCGCGGCGTACGCCGTTCCGCCGCCGGCTGGTGCCGTATCTGCTGGTGCTGCCGTCGCTGGTCGTCATCGGTTTCGTTCTCGGTTACCCGGTCTACAAGCTCTTCGAAATCTCCTTCCAGCGGTTCGGTTTGCCACAGATCCTCAACATGTCGAATCACAAGCTGGGTCAACCGCCGGTCTGGGTCGGCTTTGCGAATTTCCGAGCCGCGCTGACGGACCACCAGTTCTGGACGGTGCTGTGGCGAACGCTACTGTTCACCGCGGCGAACGTCGGCGCCACGATGATTATCGGCACGTGGCTCGCGGTGCTGATGCGGCGTATCGTCCGCCCGCTGCGGTTGGCGTTGACCGGCGTCCTCATCTTCGTGTGGGCGATGCCGCAACTGGTCTCCGTGACGATCTGGAACTGGTTGTTTGACCAGCAATTCGGTGTCGTCAACTACACCCTGACCAAAATCGGCCTTGGGAATTTCCTGCACCACAACTGGTTCGAGAATCCGGTCGAAGGCTTCGGCGTGGTGACGTGCGTCGTCGTCTGGGGTGCGATTCCCTTCATCGCCATCACGATGCACGCGGCGCTCTCCCAGGTTCCGGACGAGCTTGTCGAGGCTGCCCGGGTTGACGGGGCCGGTGCGTGGCAGATTTTCCGGAGGGTCACGTTCCCGATCCTGCGCCCGGTTGTCGTCATCTTGACGAGCCTGTCCATCATCTGGGACTTCCAGGTGTTCACTCAGGTCTTCGCGATGCGGAACAACCGGCCGGAGCCGTGGTATTACCTGATGTCGATCTACGCGTTCATGGAGTCGTTCCGCGCGCACAACTACGGCTATGGCGCGGCCCTGTCCTTGATAATTCTTGCGGTGATGATGGGAGTCTCGGTGGTGTACGTCCGCCAGATGGTGAGGATCGGCGATCTGCGATGACGGCTCTTCCTACGACGGTGGTACGGGCCGGCCGGCGGCGGTCCCGGCGGGCGGGCGGCGTGACGAGCCGCGTCGGCGGCATCGCCGCCCACATTGCGGCGGTCGTGGTGCTGGTCGTCATGCTCTTCCCGGTGTACTGGGCGGTCTCCACCTCGTTCAAACGAGGGCTCGACATGAACCGCATCACCCCGCTCTGGTTTCCGATTCCGGGGACGCTGCAGCATTACCGGGACGCCTGGCACAAGGAATTCTTCCTCTCCAGCTTGAAGAATTCAGCGATTGTCGTGGCGAGTGTCGTCGTCATCTCCATTGCGGTGGCGTTCCTCGCTGCGATTGCGATCGCCCGTACCCGGTTCCGTGGCCGCAAGGCGTACATCGTCCTCATCATGGGCATCCAGATGATCCCGCAGATCGCGTTGATTCTGCCGCTCTTCGTCATGTTGAGCTACGTGCACAAGCAGAACACCGTCGTCGGGTTGACGTTCACCTACCTGGCGTTCATCCTGCCGTTTTCGATCTGGACCCTCCGCGGCTTCGTCGCCAACATTCCGGTGGACCTTGAAGAAGCGGCGATGATCGATGGATGCAGCCGTCCCGGCGCCTTCCTCCGGGTGACATTTCCCCTCATTGCACCCGGACTTGTCGCTACCGCCATCTTCGCGTTCATCCAGTCGTTCAACGAATTCCTCTTCGCATACGTCATCATGCAGGACAACAACAAATGGACCGCATCGGTCTGGCTGGAGTCATTCCTGACCCAACAGCAAATTGACTGGGGTGGCCTGATGGCGGGTGCCACGATGCTGTCGATTCCAATCGTCATCGGTTTTCTCCTTGTCCAACGGTACGTCGCGGTCGGTCTCACCGCGGGAGCGGTGAAAGGGTGAGCGGTGCGATCGGAGCGGACCTGGCCGGAGGAGCGATCCTTGGTGTAGACGCCGGAGGTTCGGGAACTCGGGCTGTTCTCGTTCGAAACGGAGCCGTCGTCGCCCGTTACGAGGACCGCCCGCTCAATGTGCTGCTGCATCCGGACGCGGTGAGTCGTCTCGTCGCGCTCATTCAAGGATCGCGGGCATCCGCGGCGGGACTCGGTCTCGCGGGGATCCGCGGCAGCCAGGAAGCCGAGAAATTGCGCGCCGTGTTGGCGGCGGAGACCGGCGTCACGGTAGCGGTCGCCGATGACACCGAGGCTGCCTTTCTCGGCGCGTTTCGCGGCGAACCGGGCATTATCGTTATTGCCGGCACGGGAAGCAACGCGTTCGGCCGCAACGGTTCCGGCAGGGTGGCGAGGGTCGGCGGACACGGATTCCTTCTTGGTGACGACGGCGGCGGGTACTGGATCGCCAATCGGGCGATCCGTGCCGCGTTGCATTCTTACGACGGCACCGGTCCCAAGTCGCCGGCCCTGGAAGCCGCGGTGCTCGCCGGCTTCGGCATGACTGACGACGGCTTTGACGGCGTCGTCCGGGTGGTGCACAGCGCTCCGGCCGATCGCCACGTGGTGGCGCGTCTCGCACCGGTCGTGATGGCCCTCGACGATCCCGTGGTCAGCGGCATTCTGGACGACGCCGCGGCGGCGCTGATTGCGATGGCGAACGCCCTCCGCGGCCGGTTGGGAGCCGACCTGCCGGTGGCGATGCACGGCGGGGTCTTCCAGAATCCGCGGATCCGGGAACGCTTTGTCGCGGCGACCGGCGCCGTTGAACCGGCGGAAGCCCCAGAATTCGGCGCGATTCGGCTGGTCCTCGAAGTCGTACGTGGCAGGGGAGGGGTGTGGGCATGAGCGAGGTACGGCCGGGCACCTTCATGGCGGCAGAAATTGCCGAGCAACCGCAGGTACTGGAACGTCTTTTGCGGGACGGTTGGCCGGAGATTCGCCAGATTGCCGTCGCGATCCGCCGCCGGGCTCCGCGGTACGTCGTGCTCGCCGCGCGCGGCACCAGCGACCACGCCGCTCTCTACGCGAAATACCTCATCGAGACGGTCCTCGGCCTGCCGGCAGCCTTGGCCGCACCGTCGACCATCACCGCGTATCGAGCACGGCCCGCGCTGCGCGATGTGCTCTACGTCGGGGTCAGCCAGTCGGGTGGCTCACCGGATTTGGTGACCTGCCTCGACGTTGCGCGGCAATGCGGCGCGACCACGTTAGCGGTCACGAATACCGCGATGTCGCCGCTCGCCGCGGTCGCCGAATTCCACCTCGACATTCTCGCCGGGCCCGAACGTGCCATCGCCGCGACGAAGACGTACACCGCGGAACTCCTCACGCTCTACCTGCTTGTCGAAGCGCTTCGCGACGCCGACCCGGCGGCCGCCGGGAGCGTCATCGACGCGACAGCACAGGCTGTTGCCGCCGTCGAACCGGTCCAGGCCGCCGCGGGCCGGTTGGTCGGCGCTGACCGCTTTGTCGTGACCGGCCGAGGATTCGGCTATCCGACAGCGCTGGAGGGTGCGCTGAAACTCATGGAGACGTGCTACGTCGCCGCGCACGGCTTCTCGGCTGCGGATTTGATGCACGGGCCGGTGGCAATCGTTGAACGGCGGACACCGGTCATCGTGGTCTCACCCGGCGGCATGAGCACCGACCTCGTTCGTCCCGTCTTTGAGCGCCTGACGGAACTCGGAGCGGATCGCACCCTCATCGGCGGTGGTTGCGCGGCTCCGGATGCGATGGTGCCGTTGCCGGCCGTTGCCGAGGAATTGTCACCGGTCGTCAGCATCGTTCCGCTGCAGCTGCTTGCCCTCGAACTTGCACGGGCCCGCGGCGTTGACCCCGATCACCCCCGCGGCTTGAGCAAGGTAACGCAGACCTTCTGACGCCGCGCATCGACCGCAACAGGTCAGCATCCCGGCTGCGCGAAATCAGATGACGCTTGGTGCGCGGTACACCTCTTGCCCGTTGACCCATGTCTGCAGCGGCGTGAACTCATCGCTCCACCAGACGAGATCCGCGCTGACGCCGGGTGCGAGCCGACCCAGATCCGTGCGGCCCAGAACGTCGGCCGGCGTGGTCGTTGCCGCACGGAGGACCTCCTCCGCTGGACGACCCAGGCCGATCAGGTTGCGGACGTGCTGGTCGAGAAAGGTCGCCGCACCGGCGATCGTGCCGTCGAAATTCCGGGCCAACGGGTCACCGGGGGCCAGCCGAATCGGCCGTCCGCCAAGGGTGTACGTGCCCGGCGGCATGCCGGCCGGTGCGACGGCGTCCGTCACGAGACAGACCCGACCCGGTGCCGCGGTGAGCACCAGCGCGCAAATTTGCGGCGCAACGTGATGGAAGTCCGCAATGAGGCCGACGGCCAGCCGGGGCTCGACGAGAGCCTGCCCGGCGACGCCCGGTTCCCGGTGGGAAATGCCGCGTTGCGCGTTGAAAATGTGGGTCACCATCCGGGCGCCGGCGTCCACCGCCTGCTGGACCTGATGGGCCAACGCGTCGGAGTGTCCAATCGCCACCCGGATCCCGGCCGCTGTCAGCCGCGCAATTGCGGGCAGTGCCTCGGGCAGTTCCGGTGCAAGAGTGATCATCGTGATCGTCGATTGCTCGGCCAGCAGCGGTTCGAGGTTCTCGGGGGTGGGGTGGCACATGTGGCGCGGATCGTGCACACCCGGACGCTCCGGAGAGATGAACGGGCCCTCGACGTGCATGCCGACCGGCTTGGCGCCCGCGCCGTCCAGCTTCGGACGCACCTCGGCGAAACGCCGGATGGCCGAAACGAGCTGGGGGATCGGGCCGGTGATGATCGTTGGTTGGAAGGCCGTGACGCCGTGGGCGGGCAGGGCCGCGCAGACCGCCTGCCATTCCGCCGGCGTTGCGGCGGCGAAATCCACCCCAAGACAACCGTTGATCTGCAGGTCGATCAGGCCGGGACTGAGCACGCCGTCCGGAAGCGCGACGTGACGCCGCCCGGGCGCCGGCCGGCCTTCGATCACCTCGATGATCAGCCCATCTTCGACAACGACCGCACCGGGGCCGGTCAATCGAGTGCCAACCAGCAGGCGCGGCGCAGAAATGATGGTCACGTCGTCCTCACCGATCGTCATGGGCACGGAGTGTCAGCCCGGGGTCGCCGGTGGTGCGACCCCGTCCACGTCGTCCCCGCCGTGCGGTGAGTTCGGGACGCGCGTCGACACCAACCGCTTGTGATTGTGGACTAGACCAATGCTCGCTGTCCAGCGCCTGGCGCGAAATTGGTCCAGACCATACCGTACTGTTATGACCGCGTCTGCATCCCGACCGCCGCCCCCAACCCGCCGGCTTCCCGGCCACCGCCCAGGGCGGCCCGGCCTCCGCCGCCGCCGACCCGCCGGCATCCCGGCCAGTGCCGGTTCCTTGCGCGGCAATGGCCCACCTCCTGCCGCCTGGTGTGGCTCGTGATCGTCCACCCGAGTCCATGACCCGCGACCTGCCGCCAGTCCGACAATTGATGGAAAAGCCTCTTGCGCATGCGTTAACAACGCCGTAGCATCAGCCCAACTGGTCGGTACGGTCGGCCGCCCGATACATCGAATACCCGCAGGAGTTGTGCCATGGCCAAGGTCGTCTTCGAGAAAGCCACCCGCATCTACCCCGGAACGCAGACCCCCGCTGTGTCCTCTCTCGATCTAGAGATCGAGGACGGCGAATTCATGGTTTTGGTCGGGCCTTCCGGGTCAGGGAAGACGACCGCGCTGCGGATGCTCGCCGGCTTGGAGGCTGTCGACGAGGGGCGGATTTACATTGGCGATCGCGACGTGACCGACGTCCAGCCGAAGGACCGCGACATCGCGATGGTGTTTCAGAATTACGCGCTCTACCCCCACATGACGGTCGCTGAGAACATCGGGTTCCACCTGAAGATCAAGAAGCGGCCGAAGGCAGAGATCAGGCAGCGCGTTCTTGAGGCCGCGCGTCTCTTGGACCTCGAACCGTATCTGGACCGCAAGCCCGCCCGTCTCTCCGGTGGCCAGAGGCAGCGGGTCGCGATGGGTCGGGCGATCGTCCGGCAACCCCAGGTCTTCTTGATGGACGAGCCGCTCTCCAACCTTGACGCAAAGCTCCGGGTGGCGACCCGTACACAGATCGCTTCCTTGCAGCGCCGGCTGGGCGTCACCACCGTGTACGTGACCCACGACCAGGTCGAAGCGATGACGATGGGTGACCGCGTCGCGGTGCTCCGCGACGGCCTGCTCCAGCAGTGCGACACACCGCGGGTGCTCTTCGACCGGCCGGTCAACGTCTTCGTCGCCGGCTTCATCGGCAGTCCGGCGATGAACCTCATCGACGTACCGGTTACCGAAGCCGGTGCGCAGTTCGCCAACCGCACGGTGCCGCTCACGCCGACGCAGCGGGCGGCTCTCACCGGCAACAGCGTCACCCTTGGTGTCCGGCCGGAAGGCTGGGAGATCGTCTCACCCACCGAAGGAGTGCGGGGCGTGGTCGAGCTCGTTGAGGAGCTCGGCTCCGACTCCTACGCGTATGTCACGCCTGAGTACGACCCGAACCGGACGATCATCGTCCGGCCTACGGGTGGTACGGCGACGCCGCACAAGGGCGATCAGATCGGCCTGACGCCGCGGCCGCACGCGGTGCACCTCTTCGACACGGCCACGGGGCTTCGCCTGCCTGATTAAGCCGGGTCCCATACTGAGCGCAGCGAACCACTCGACGTTCCGAGCGGAGCTACCCGCCCTCGCACCTGTGGGCCGCCGAGCGGGACAGCGGAAGGGGTAGCGTTCGGTGGCTGACCTGGCTGACGTCCTCCGTCGTCACACGGCTCTCGATGACGCGGACGTCGAGTGGTTGCACCTCCTCGTCGCGGAGTGGCAGCTCCTGGCCGACCTCTCCTTCGCCGACCTGCTGCTCTGGGTTCCGACGGCCGCCGGCCGGGGCTTTGTTGCCGCGGCCCAGATTCGGCCGGTCACCTCGCAGACCGCCTATGTGGAAGACAAGGTCGGTGAGGTGATTCCCGAGGGACGACGTCCGCTTGTCGACCGCGCCTGGCAGGAGGGTCGGATCGTCCGCGAAGGAGATCCGGAGTGGGGGAGCGGGATTCCGGTGCGGGAAGAGGCATTTCCCGTCCGGCACGCCGACCGGGTCATCGCGGTCGTTGCGCGGCACACCAACCTGGCTGCCGCCCGGACCCCAAGCCGCCTTGAGCTGACGTACCTGGCGTCTGCCGCCGACCTCGCGACCATGGTCGCGGAGGGCCGGTTTCCGTTCCCGGGGAGCCAGGTCGACTCAGACAGCTCGCCGCGGGCCGGTGACGGACTCATCCGCCTTGATCCGGAGGGTCGGGTCGATTACGCCAGCCCGAACGCCGTCTCGGCGTACCGGCGGCTTGGGCACACGGGCGATCTGGTCGGCGTCCATCTCGGGGAGACGACAGCGCGGCTTGCCCGGCCGGTGGATCTGCTGGACGAACCGGTTGCCTGGCTAGTCAGTGGTCTCGGCGGCCGGGATGCGGAGGTCGAGATCGAGGCGCAGGGCGCGGTCGTACGGCTTCGATCCATTCCGCTGCTCCCAGGCGGCAAGCGGGTCGGCACCCTGGTCCTGCTTCGCGACGTCACCGAGTTGCGACGTCGGGAGCGCGCCCTGGTCAGCAAGGATGCCACGATCCGCGAAATTCACCATCGTGTGAAGAACAACCTGCAAACGGTGGCCGCGCTCTTGCGGCTCCAAGCCCGGCGGCTGGCGGTCCCGGAGGCGCAAGCGGCTCTGGAGGAGGCGGTACGCCGGGTGCGGGCGATCGCCCTCGTGCATGAGACGTTGTCGCATACCCTCGACGGCCCGGTGAACTTCGATGAGGTGGCAGATCAGCTGCTTGCGATGGTCCGGGACGTCGGCACTGCGGAAGGTGCTGCCTCCGCTGATGTTCGGCGTGCGGGGTCCTTTGGCCTCCTGCCGGCGGCTCTCGCGACGCCGTTGGCGATGGTTCTCGTCGAACTGCTGCAGAACGCGATGGAACACGGCCGAGGCAGTGTCGTCGAGGTTCGCGCGGCGCAGCACGGCCGCACGTTGGAGGTCGTCGTCGCCGATGACGGCCCGGGACTGCCGCCGGGATTCTCGCTGGCCCGATCGTCCAGGCTCGGACTGCAGATTGTCCGCACTCTGGTCGAAGGCGACCTGCATGGGGTCTTCGAGTTGCGGCCGCGCGACAGCCGCGGCACTCTCGCGATCGCCCGTATCGGGCTTCCAGCGACGCCGGGATAGCTTCGCGTGAACCGGCTCAGACCGTCTGTGGCCGAAGACGCGCGTTCCGCCGCTTCAAAGCGCGGCGTTCCTCCTCTGTGAGGCCGCCCCAGATTCCCGCGTCTTGACCTGTCTCCAGGGCCCAGTTCAGGCACTCCGTGCGGACCGGGCAGCGCCGACACACCGCCTTGGCCTGTTCGATCTGCAGCAGGGCGGGCCCTGTCGTGCCAATAGGGAAGAAGAGCTCCGGGTCCTCGTCACGGCAGGCAGCGCGGTGGCGCCAGTCCATCGGGTCCACTCCTCGAATCACTCCGCAGGGCGGTAGCTCTGCGCTCTCGTCAGCTCGTTGTCGCGTTACGTCGTGCCGGCGTCACGATGCGCTGTCGGTTCGCATGACACCGCCTGCCACCTTACCGGAGAACCGGCAGCTTGTGAATAGTTTCACGAGCGGTGTCCGTCACAAGGTCGGCTGGTCGGCGCAACGGCGTCACGTGATGGTTGACGCCCGAGAGTCAGCCGGAGTTTCGGCGCGCAGGTCGACGGTCGCGAGCACGTCAGCGGGGTGCCGCGATCACGGACAGGGCGGACGGGACAGCGATCAGCTCCGCGGAGCGGACGACGCCGAGGTACTCCCCGTCGGCATGCGCCGGGGCAGCCGGTTCGGCGGCGACGCTGACGAGGTCGAGGTCGTGGGCTCGCCACGTCCGGGCGGGATTGAGGCGGCGTCCGGTGAGCAGCCGTAGCGCCGTTGTGATCGTCGGCACGATGCGCGGAGTGCGCAGGCCGAACACGTCGAGGCCGGTGTCGAACGAAGCGTCCGGGGTTGGTGCCAAGGGAATCGGGCCGAGGTAGGTCCACGGGGTCGTATTGGTGATGACCAGCAACTGGTGCGCGATCGCAGGTTCCGGATGAGTCGCGCCACCCGGTGTCGCGCTGGCGCCCGCGACTCTGGCATCGGGGGCGGCTCGGGTGTACACGAGGAAACGACCACCAGGATGCCGGGGGCCGAGCGCGGCAATGGTCTGGGCGACGTACTGCGCCGAGTCGGCCCGCCGACCGGCTGCGCGTAACTGCGCGATGCGTCGGACGACGTCGGCGTCCAACCCGAACCCGGCGGAGAACGTGAACCACCGCGCCGAAGACGCGGGGTCGGTCACGTGCAGAACGCCAAGACTGATCCGGCGTCGATGACCGGCGGCCAGCCACTGTCGGAGCATGCGCGCGGCCCGCCGCGGTTGGTTGGGGAGGCCGAGGGCGCGGGCGAAGACGTTCGCGTTCCCGGCGGGCAGGATCGCCAGCGCCGGGGTGCGTTCCGGCGGGGACCATGTCGCTGCTTCGGCGGCGGACGGCGGTGTGCCGAGCAGACCGTGGACGGTTTCGTTCGCGGTGCCGTCGCCGCCGATCGTGATGACGAGGTCGTAATCCTCAACCACTGCTTTCGCGGCCAATTCGACCGCGTGACCCGGACGGCTTGTCTCGGCGACCTCGATGGCGGCGACCGTGCTGAGCAAGTTGATGAGATCACCTCGTCGCAGCCGGCGCATGCCGGTGGCCGCCGGATTGACGAGAATCAGCGCTCGCATGGCGGTGCCTGGGCCGGTGGTTCGAGCGGTATCTGGGCCGGTGGTTCGAGCGGCGTCTGGAGGGCCCGCGCTTGGGCGGCGAGGAGCCGTTGCCGGTAGGCACGGAAGATCGTCGCTGGGTCGCGGTCGGTGTCCGGGCCCTGACCGGGTGCCGCGGCGTCGAGGCGCGCGGTGGGTGCAACGAAGGTGGGCAGCGTGACGCCCGAGTCGGACAGTCGTGCCGCCGTCCGGGTCAGGAGTTCGTGGGTGATCGCGCACGTGACGACGGTGGAGGCGGCTCCGAGCGGCGCATGCCACCCGGGGATCGCCACGATGGCGTCAGCGCGCGGCACCCCGGTGTCCAGGACGTAGTCGCAGATCTCGGCCAGCCGCCGGCCGCTCGAGTGCGTGGCCGGGAGGTCGGCGTTGGCCAGCGACGTGACGGCTACCGTGACGAGACCCCGCTCGGCGGCGTACTGGGCGGTCTCGATGGCCGCAGCATTGCGTCCGCTGTGCGAGTAGACGAGCAGGACATCGCCGGCGTTGAGCGGTTGGTGGGCGAGGTAGTTCTCGATGTAGTGCTCCGCCCGCTCGAGCCAGAGCAGTTCCGGCACCCCGCCGGGGCCGGTGACCGTGTGCCAGAGCAATCGCGGATCTGTCAGCGGATGCAGGCCGACGTAGCTGCCGTACCGCGGGAAGGCGTCGAGGGCGGGCAGCGCCGAATGTCCGCTGCCGAAAAGGTGGATCAGCCCTCCCTCCTGGAGGGTTGTTGCGCACTGATCGGCGACCGTGTCGAGGACGTCGTCAAGACGCGCGGCGGCCGCGGCGAGCAGTTCGCTCACCCCGCGCAGGTAGCCGCTGGTCGCCACCGGGCTCTCCTCCGTCCTGTCGTTGCGATTATCGCGGCAGAGGTGGGTGTCTCGCTGCGCTCGGTCGATCCGCGGCTGGCGGTCGGCCGCCGGGCACCGCCCGGCAGGTGGGCTCGGTACGGCGGGTCGGCCGGGCACGGCATCGGCACAAAGCGCCGGCTGGGCACGGTATCGGCGGGTCGGTCGGGCACGGTATCGGCGCGGATCCGCGTTGCTACGCTGACCTCGTGATCTCTAGCGCGGCCAGACGGCGAGCTGATCGCTGGCCGCTGCTGACCGCCGTCGTCGTCGCTTGGATCGAAGCGGCGGCTCTCGTCTCCTTCGCCATTGGCATGGCGGTGTATCAGCTGACCGGACACCGTGCGTTCGATCCGCCGGTTGCCTGGCTGCTCTGTGGCCTTGCGGCTCTTGCCGGCGGCGGACTCGGTGCGGCGGGTCATGCCTTGTGGCGAGGACGCCGGTACGGCCGCTCGCCGGTGGTCGTCGCCCAGGTGCTGGCGGTACCCATCGCGGTCGACGCGCTGCGGCACGGCGTGTGGTGGGTCGGCGTACCGCTCGGGCTCGTCGCACTTGCCGGCCTGGTAGGCGTTTTCGCGCCGTCGACCACCCGGACGCTGTACGGCTGACCGGTTATCCATTCATTGGTCGGCGAGCAGACCTTCGCGTAAGCGGGCGAGCGTGCGGGCCAGCAGTCGGGACACGTGCATCTGAGAAATTCCGAGTTCGGCCGCGATCTGCGATTGCGTCATGTTGCGGAAGAAGCGGAGGAGGAGGATGCGCTTTTCCCGCGGTGGCAGTTTCTCCAGTAACGGCTTGAGCGATTCGCGGTATTCGACGCCTTCGAGCGCCTCGTCGATATTTCCCAGCGTATCCGCGACGGCGAGCGCGTCGGCGTCGTCCGTCTCCGGGGTGTCCAGCGAAATGGTGGAGTAGGCGTTCGCGGATTCCAGACCCTCCAGGATTTCGTCCTCAGACATGCCGAGATGGTCGGCAAGCTCGCTGACCGTGGGGGCGCGGCCGTACTGCTGGGACAGTTCGCTGGTCGCTTTCGCCAGTGACATTTTGAGTTCCTGCAGGCGGCGCGGAACCCGGATCGCCCAGCCTCTGTCCCGGAAGTAGCGTTTGATCTCGCCGACGATGGTGGGTGTCGCGTAGGTGGAGAATTCAACACCCCGCTCGACGTCGAAACGGTCGATCGCCTTGATGAGGCCGATGGTCGCCACCTGTACGAGATCGTCGTGCGGTTCCCCGCGATTGCGAAACCGCCGAGCCAAGTATTCGACGAGAGGCAGGTGGGTTTGGACCAGCTCGGAGCGGATTTCTTGCCGCCGTGGGGATTCCGGCGGCAGCGCGGCCATTTCGGCGAACAAGGCGCGGGTGCGCTCCCGGTCGGTGACGATAGCGGACGACGGCGTCTCACCCTGAGGCGCGTCCAGTGCGGCCGGCGCATCGTCGAGCGGCTCGATCTGTTGATCAACCGGCGCGTGGTGACCGCTCGTCACGTGTCCGTCCCGCGCCGTTTGAGGAGAACGATCGACTGCCGGCCGTCGGATTCGGCCCGGGTCTCGACGTGACCGGCCAGCGCCGCGAGGACGTTCCACGCGAAAGAATCCTTGGGCACCGAGCGGGTACCGGGTGCAGTCACGGTGATCTCCAAGCCGTCTCCGGTCAGCTCAAAGGCGCACGACATGACTGCGTCGGGCGGGCTCGTGCCGAGGAGCAGGGAGCAGGCTTCGTCGACGGCGATCCGTAGGTCCTCGATGTCATCCAGGGTGAAGTCGAGCCGCGCCGCCAAGCTCGCGGTGGTGGTGCGCAGTACGGCGAGATACGCGGCCGTGGCTGGCAGTTCAATCGTCACGAGATCGCGGATGCCAACCGTCCCGGCCGGGGTCGTCGGTTCGCGGACATCGTCCACCTCGCCCGGCTCGGCGGTGTCGGCCGCCGCCGTCGCGCGGGCGTTACCGGCCGCAGCTGGATCGTGCGCGTCTTCGGTCACCCGATCTCCCGCTCTGCTGCGTGGTGCTTGTCGATCTCCGCCCTGAGAGCATCGATCCGGTATGACTCTACGGATCGAGCCGGTTTGACTGTACGGGGCACATCGCCCGGGGCGCGGTGAACGCCCCGGGACGACGTCGCGATCGCGTGTCGGTCAGCCCTGCTTGGTCTCCCAGAAGATCTTGTCAATCTCGGCGATTTTGTCCAGGAGCTGCTGGGCGACAGCCGGGTCTTGCTGACCTTTCGCCCCGGCGGCGCCGGCGAGCTTGGTGGCCTCCCAGAACAGTTGGTGGAGCTGTGGGTACTTCTCCAAGTGGTTGGGCTTGAAGTAATCCGTCCAGAGCACCCACAGGTGGTGTTTCACAAGCTCAGCACGTTGTTCCTTGATGAACAGAGCCCGGGCTCGGAAGGCGGGGTCGTCGTTGGCTTGGTATTTCTCCATGATGGCCTTGACGGATTCCGCTTCGATGCGGGCCTGGGCAGGATCGTAGACCCCGCACGGCAGATCACAGTGCGCATGGACGGTTGTGCGGGGGGTGAGAAGGCGAGCGAGTACCTTCATGACAACTCCTTCCAGTGGACGTCGTCGGCGTGCGGACGAGCGGTCCGGCGTGCCGCCGTGGACGCCGTCCGGCGCTGGTGTCCGCGGGCGGCGGATGCCTGTCGTTTTGACCCTACCCCTCGCCTTGATCGCTTCACTCAGGACGGCGCCGGTCGGTTGGCGGAACCGATGGCGGGCGGTGGTCGTCGAGGGGGCTTCGATGCTGCCGACCCTGCACTCGGGTGATTGCTTGCTCGTCGTCCGCACGTCCCGGCTGCACCCAGGCGATATGGTCGTCGCCCGTCACCCTCGGGAGCCTGGTCGTCTCGTCGTCAAGCGTCTCGCGTGGGAAACAGAGACCGGGTGGTGGCTCGTGTCGGATAATCCGCAGGCGCCGGGTGCGGCCGATAGTTTTCACTTCGGGGCCGTGCCATCGGCGGATATTGTGGGTCGTGTCGTGCTGCGATATTTCCCGCTGACGCGTCTCGCATGGTGGCTGCGCCGGCGGCCGGTGTGTTACGAGCGGGAGCGCAGAGAGGCGTAGAACGCCAGGCATTCGGCGTACGTGGGGAGCAATCCGTCCGCGGCCGCCTTCGCCAGTCCGGGAGCTGCGGCGTCCTTCGCCGACAAGATGGGCTCGATGTCGCGCGGCCAGGGAATTCCCAGTTCCTCGTCGAGCGGATTGACGCCGTGCTCTCGTTCCGGCGCGTATCCGGTTGAGCAGAGGTAGGTCACGACGGCGTCGTCGGTCAATGCCATGAACGCGTGCCCGAGACCTTCGGAAATGTAGACGGCGCGGCGGTCGACGTCATCGAGGCGGACCGTGTCGAGGCGGCCGAACGTGGGCGAGCCGACACGGATGTCGACGACGACATCCAGGACAGCTCCGCGGGCGCAGTACACGTACTTCGCCTGACTTGGCGGGACGTCAGCGAAGTGGACGCCGCGGATGGTGCCCCGCCGCGAGACGGACTGGTTCGACTGCGCAATGGCCATCTGGTGACCGATCACCCTGCTGAGGACGTCGGCGCGGAACCACTCAAGGAAGACGCCACGCTCATCGGGGTACTGGCGCGGCGTGAACACCCAGGCGTCGGGAACCGCGAGAGGGGCGACATCCATGGTCCACAGCCTATCGGGAGGCAATGCGCGTCCGGCTCGTGACACAACACCGCTCCCGACCGGGGGGCAACGCTCCGCCGGTCGGTGGCGCAGCGCCTCCCGGCTCGAAGCACCGGTGGGCCGGAGGCACCGGCGGTGGCCTTGGCTTGAGGCGCGCATCGCCACGGGCTTATCTAGACGAACCACACCTTGACCCCGGCGCCAACGGTGTGATAGACAACAAACATGTCTAGACGACCTATCGACCTCGGTGAATTCGATGTCGTGGTCGTTGGATCTGGCTCGGCCGGAAGTGCGGCGGCGATTGCGGCTGCTCGACAGGGTGCCCGCACGTTGGTCGTTGAAAAGTTGCCCTTTCTCGGAGGCGTCTCCACCGCCGTGCTTGACACGTTTTACGGGTTCTACACTCCCGGTGAAGTTGCGCATAAAGTCGTGGGGGGGATCGCGGACGAAGTGGTTGCTGAGCTGCGCCGCCTCGGTACGGTGGTCGAGCGGCCCAATACGTACGGTGCTGGAACGGGAATTACGTACCTTCCAGATCATTTGAAGATCGTATGGGAGCGCCTGGTCACCGCTGCGGGCGCGCGAGTCTTGCTCCACGCGATGGTGCAGGATGTTGCGGTTGACAAGGGCCGTGTTCATTCAATTGTCGTCGCGACAAAGGCTGGCCTCGGCATCGTGCGTTGTCGTGTCGCCATTGATGCGAGCGGAGATGCTGATGTGTGCCATTTTGCCGGATTCAGTTATGAGCTAGCTGGCCGCGACAGTCCTGCACAATCTTTGACAACCACGTTCCGATTGGCCAACGTCGATGTGGATCTCCGTCGCACGGTCAGCCGTGACGAACTTCATCGCTTAATGCGAGAAGCTGCAAACTCCGGCCTATATCACCTACCAAGGCGCGACGGCTCCGACCACATCACGCCGATACCGGGCGTCACCGCGACCGTCATGACGCGCGTGCCGGGCGCAGCGGTAAGAGGTGAGGTAACCGTTAACGCAACTGATCCGTGGTACCTTACTGAAGTTGAGATAGAGGGCCGCCGACAGGTTTTGGAATACGCGCGCTTTCTGAGAGACAAGATTCCTGGATACGCAAACTCGCACTTGGTTGCGATGAGTACCCAGATAGGGTTGCGCGAGACGCGTCGAATCCGCGGTGAATACGTGCTGACAGCAGATGACGTTTTGCAGGCACGACAGTTTGACGATCAAGTCGCGCTTTCTGGGGCTCCGATCGAGGATCATCGCTCGGATGACACGACGCGATGGCAGTATCTACCAGAGGGACGAGTCGTCGGAATACCACTTCGTGCTCTTCTCCCTAGGGATGGTGAGAACGTCCTCGTGGTCGGAAGGTGCTTCTCTGCGACGCACGATGCGCACGCAGCGGTCCGGTCGATGGCGCAGTGCATGGCGATGGGTCAGGCTGCGGGAACTCTGGCGGGACTCGCTACGACAAACTCGCGAGACATTCGCGACGTCCACTTCAACGTCCTTAGGGATCGACTGCGTGACGATGGTGCAATTCTTCTCTTGGACGAAGGTGCCCCGTGCCGGTGACGTCGACGCAAGCAAGAGAGTCTGACTCCGGCATGCCTGTGCAGGGAAATGCGCTGGTCCGGACGATACTCGGCGATATCAGCTCGACAGAACTGGGCGTATGCTTGTCCCATGAGCATGTCATTATTGACGGCGGCGTGCCGAAAATCATCAATCCAGAGATCGCATTACAAAGCGTCGAAGCAGCTGTCACGGAGTTAGAGGAATGCAAAAAAGCCGGAGTTCAATCATTGATCGACGCGATGCCAGCGGATGCCGGTCGCAATATTGCCAAGCTGGCTGAGGTTGCGCGGCGAACGGGAATCCACATTGTCTCATGTACTGGGCTACATCATAAACGTTACTATGGGGAACGTCATTGGGGAGAATTACTGGCAGCCGAGGAATTAGCTGAGTTGTTTGTCCAGGATATCACCGAAGGCATTGACTATTTCGATCTTTGCGGTCCCGTAGTGCGGCGGTCACCGCATCGTGCTGGATGCATTAAGGTAGCAGGCAGCAAAAACGGACTGACGCACCGAGACCGACGCATCTTCTTGGCTGCATCTATTGCGGCCGCCAGAACGGGCGCACCTATCATGACTCACTGCGAAGCAGGAACGGGTGGACTAGAACACATTGACACTTTCCGTGACCTGGGTGTGCCGCTGCATCGCGTCATTCTCTCGCATACTGACAAGATGCCAGATCCGGTATATCATGCAGAAATGCTGAGCGCCGGCGTCAATCTTGTCTACGACCAAGGTCTTCGTACACCAGATCAGACTCTTTCTCTCCTGCAAAGAATGGTTGAGTCTGGCTATTACTCGCAAATTCTTCTAGGTACGGACGCTGCGCGACGTTCTTTGTGGACTGCGCTTGGAGGAACGCCGGGCATTGCAGAAATCCGCCGTTCTTTCAAGATTGCGCTCGAGATGAATGTTGGTTCCGAGATCGCTCATGCGCTCTGGGTTACCAATCCGGCTCGGGTGTTCAGTCTCGAGGGAATCCGATGAATCGACTTTCCGCTCGTGGAGTTATAGTGACGGGTTCTAGTGGCATGGCTGCGGACGCCGTGCTACGGTTCACGGAGGAAGGTGCACGCGTCTTCGTTATTGGTAAGGTCGCGGACGAATGTAGGGCATTGAATGTGCCATATGCTCTGGCCGACCTGTCCAACGAAGATGAGGCAGTTGCTGCTTTTGATGCCGCGCGCCGCGTATTGGGACGTGTTGATGCCGTGTATGGAGCAGCAGGGGGAAGTGGACGCGCCATGGGTGATGGCCCTCTTCACTCGGTTCCGTTGGATGGCTGGAAGGCGTCTTTTGATCTTAATGTGACGACTGCGTTCCTGACGGCGCGCGAAGCAGTGCGCCTAATGTTGGATCAACCGCGTGACGACGATGGATCCCGAGGCTCAGTTGTGCTATTGGCGAGTGTCCTCGCCTGGTCGCCTGCACCAGCATTTTTTGCAACACATGCGTATGCATCCGCGAAGGCAGCTATTGTCGGGCTGGTCCGGTCGGCGGCCAGCTATTATGCAGGTACGGGTGTGCGAATAAATGCTCTTGCTCCAGGACTGGTGCGCACGCCGATGTCTGCAAGAGCGGCGAGCGATGCGTCGACGATGGCTTTTATTGCGCGAAAGCAGGCTCTTACGGGAGGGATCCTGGCGGCCCGGCATGTAACGGAGCTTGCCGTCGAACTGTGTAGTGCCCGGACGACAGCTTTGACCGGCCAACTGATCGCTGTTGATGGAGGTTGGTCTGTTCTGGATGGAGCCGCAGCTTTGTCCGAGGAGTCAGTTGTTGCGCGGAGGCTCTCAGAACCTAGCTGTCATGATCTAAGAGACCGTCATGGAGAGAGGAGCTCATAGACATGCAGGAACGACACTGGACGGCCGAGACGATAACGATCGAGGAGGCGGCCAAGTTCATTGATCACTCGTTGCTTCGACCAGAGCTGACCGTCGCCGACGTGCAGGCAGGCTGTGAGACGGCAATGAAGTATGGCGTCGCGAGCGTATGTTGCCGTCCCATCGACGTGCCGCTCTGTGTGAGGGAGCTCGCGGGCACCGGGGTGGTCGTCGGCACAGTGGTCGGTTTTCCGCACGGCTCGCACACTACTGCCACCAAGGTTGCAGAAACGCGACGTGCGATCGATGACGGAGCCCGGGAGTTTGACATGGTTATCCAAATCGGTATGCTTCGCTCGGGTCGCTATCGCGAGGTTCATGACGATATCGCGGCCGTTGTCGACGCAGCCGCAGCTGTCGACGGCGCGGTGAAGGTGATACTGGAGACGGCTTTCTTGACGAAGGAAGAGAAGATTCAGGGGGCGAAACTGGTTGAGGAGGCAGGCGCTGCATTTGTCAAGACGTCAACAGGCTTTGCACCGTCGGGTGCGACCGTTGAAGACGTTGAGCTCTTGCGGTCAGCGGTGTCGCCAAAGGTGAAGGTGAAGGCCGCTCATGGTATCCGGACGCTGGATGTCTTTCTTCAGATGATCAATGCTGGCGCTGACCGTGTCGGCGCCACTGCCACGTCAAGGATTCTGGACGACCTGCGTGCGCGTAAGGGAGTGTGATGTCCAACTTGTCGAGTCGAACCCGTGGTGATGCCCTTCCGACAAGCGCGAGGCATCTTCGCCTGGGTGTCGATCTCGGAGCAACGCGGATCAAGGTCGTTGTGGTCGAAATTGACGCCTCCGGAGAAGTGGCTCTGCGTTTTAGTGCTCAGTATCCGACAGCCGCGGACGAAGGACCCTCCGCAGTTGCGGAACGACTTGCCCGCTATGCGCTTGACGCCGTAGCTGAAGTTGGACGTGTGGTCGGTGCCGGCGTCGGAATTCCTGGCCTCTATCGTGCATCCAGCGGTGAGATCGAGTTCCTGCCGAACATGCCGGGCGCGTGGCGAGGCTTCCGCTTGCGGGAGTACCTGACAACTCTATGGCGCGTACCCGTGGTCCTCATCAACGACGCACGCGCGTTTACTCTCGCGGAAGCGCGTCTCGGCGCTGGCAAAGGCCACCAAACCGTTGTTGGCGTGACGGTAGGTACCGGCATTGGGGGCGGTCTCGTCGTTGACGGCCGGTTGCTCATGGGCAGCGACGGACGCCGAGGGGAGGTCGGTCATCAGATTGTGGAGGTCGATGGTCCGTTATGTACCTGCGGTGGCTTCGGCTGTGTCGAGGCTCTCGCGGGCAGCCTCGCACTGATGCGTGCCACCGGTCTTGCGTCCTTAGACGAAATCTACGCGGCGGCTGAGCGCGGCGAGAAAGAGGCGCGAGCGGCAGTGGCCAGAGCGGCGAAGTACCTAGCCGCCGGAATCGCAAACGTCGTCACACTGCTGCGGCCCGAACGCGTGGTCATCGGTGGGGGCGCCGCAAGCGCGAGCAGGCTGCTGATTGCATCGCTTCGCGACATGGTTGCGCGACGAGCTGCACTGGTTGACGCCGAGACGTACGAAATTGTTGCCGCCGAGCTTGGCCCGGTCGCCGGCGCAATTGGCGCGGCCCTCTGGTCGGCTGAGATCGACTCAGGGATGTGTATGGACGACGTCAATGACATACCTGTCAGCAACGTAACGCGTTTCGGTACGCTCAAACGGTAAGCCATTTTGATCAAAAAGTAGCCGCGTCTCCACCAGGAGGGCGGCATTTGGCGGTAAGTCCAAGAGGCCGACCTCGCTCGAACGAGCCAGTCGAGCATGAATAGTACCTACTGCTCGAGACGCGATTGTTCCACGTGCTTCCAGCGCTTTATGTAAGGAGCCATTGGTAAGGTCGGCGTCAAGCACAAAGGTGTACCGCTCGGGAAGCGCAGCATCTTCAAGCGCGACTGGTACACCATCTGCGAGCCGTACCCGAACGATTCGGACGACGCGGTCTTGGTGACCCAATCTCAAGTCGGCAACCTCCGTCGGGCGTGCGTGCTCCAACCCGGCGGAGATCAGGCGGGAGCTGGGCTTCAACCCGCGCCTTTCCATCTCTTCGCTGAAGGACAGGAAGACTCCGGGTACTCGGTGCATCGGTCGCACCGCGACCAGGGTGCCTCGCCCCTGACTTCTCTCGATGCTGCCGTCCCGCTCCAGTTCTCCCAGCGCTTGTCGTACCGTCATGCGGCTTACGCCGAAGCGGGCGCACAATTGGGCTTCGCTTGGTAGACGATCACCTGGTTTGGCCGAGGCGATCAGTTCGCGGAGATAGCGTTCTATCTCCCGATAGCGAGCTTCGCGGGTGCGTCCGCGATGCTGCGCTGAGATCTCTACACCCGATGACGGTCCTTGACTCTTCGTCACATCTTTGACCTTAGAGCTATCTGTTGGCCGTGGCTTCGAGAGGGCGCAACCAGACGGAGCCGGTGAAAGCCTTGGTACTATCTCACGGTATCCTCAATTTCCCGCGTGTGCTCCTGCAAGTGCTTCGGGCGTACCTTCCTTGATCCACAAGGATAGCACCTTCGGCGACAGGATTTCGTCTACCACCATGTGCGCCGCACCGATCAGTCCGCCGATATCGCCCAGTGAGGACAAGACGATCTGCAAATCTCGAGTGGCTAACGGAAGGGATCTTGAGTAGACCCGCTGGCGTATCGAAGCGAGAAACGCGTTTCCCGCCTGGGCAACGCCTCCGCCGATGATGACAATTGAGGGATTGAAGAAGTTTACGAAAGTTGCTAATGAGTCCCCGATTTGCCGCGCGGCGGCCGCGAGCAACTCGACGCATCCGGTGTCACCTGCTGCGGCACCGGCCGCAATCGTCGCCGCCGTGAGGTCACCACCTTCCGTCAGTCGTTGCTGCAGGTAGCCGCTACGACCCTCGCGCGCCCATGCTGTGGCCCGTCGTGCCAAGGCAGCTCCCCCGGCGACCGCTTCTAGACAGCCAATATTGCCGCAGCGGCATACCACCGCCTGATCATCTGTAACCGCGACATGACCAATGTCCCCTGCACATCCTTGCGCTCCGCGGTGGAGCCGCCCACCGCTGACGATGCCGGCGCCGATGCCTGTTCCAATCTTGATATAGATGAGATCACTATGCGCTCGTCCGACGCCTGCCCGCAGTTCGCCTAGCGCGAGAACGTTGACGTCGTTGTCTACCCAGACGGGCGCGGAGAAGCGTTTCGCTAGTCGCTCCCGGACCGGGTAGCGGTCCCAACCGGGCATGATGGGCGGCGATACGGGACGTCCTGTCGCAAATTCAATGGGTCCCGGCAGGCCAACGCCGATTCCCCACACCTTTGCTTGGTGATCCCGAAGAAGTTCGCTGAGCAGCGCCTCCAAGCGAGCGAGAGTTGACTCCGGGCCGGCAGCAATGTCCCATGCCTCCTCCCGAGACGACAAGACACGGCAGTCAAGATCACAGATGCCAGCGGCGATACTCGTTGCGCCGAGTTCAGCGACGAGCAAGCGGCCGGCGTCGGCGCGGAAATAAACGCCGCGCGGCATTCGTCCCCCGGTTGAAGGAAGGGGCTCACTCTCCGCTATAAGACCGAGGGCCATCAGGTGATCAAGTCGACGAGCGATGGCAGTACGACCGAACCCGGAGCTCTGGACTAGCTCGGACCGCGTTACAGCCGACCCGCGCCGAATCAGAGCGAGCAGTTGCGCCAGCTCCTCGACATGATCTTCAGACAGCGCGTCGTGCAGCACCATTGACCCTCTTTTGTTGCATCGTTATCCACTTGTGACTTTTCTGCATTGACTTATGCTTGTCGCAAGCATAAGTTTCACTATCGTGACTCTAGCTACGCTACCGCCACGTACAAGTAGCGGGCGAAGGGTACCAAGACGGCACCTCCCCACCGGTCAGGCCTGGCCGAACGGACCGTGCACAGCAGCCTCTTCTCGACGCCGCGTTGTCCAACGGCGGACCGCCTGTCACGAGAAGTGTTACAGCAAGGCAACAGGTACTTGCGAAGGCGAGTTCGAGCTGGGTAATGTTATCGATTGTCTAGACAAGTCGCTGATCAAAAACGGAGAGGCTGCGTCAGTGCCCGTAGCTGGACAGTGGATCGCAAAGGCGAAACAGTTGTTGGAGCGCTTCGCTGCGACGCAGAACAGCGCTCTTGACCAGGCTGCAAAGATCTGCGCCGAGTCGATCGCGAACGATGGATTGGTATACCTCTTTGGCACCGGACATTCTCGCATGGCCGTCGAGGAGATGTTCCCCCGCTATGCCTCTTACCCTGGCTTTCATCCACTCGTCGAGCTCTCGACAACCTTCCACACCCAGGTAATCGGCAGCAACGGCCAGCGACAAGCAATGTTCATCGAGCGCGTAGAAGGGCTCGGTGAAATCATCCTGAGGAACTTCTTCTTTCACTCCAAGGACGCCTTCATCGTTGTCAGTGCATCGGGAGTGACTGCTAACTCAATCGAGATTGCGATGGGGGCACGTAAGCGTGGCTTGCCGGTTATCGCGCTGACCTCGGTTGCACAGTCGATGGCAAGTGCTCCTCTTCATTCGTCGGGAACACGACTACTTGACCACGCGGACATTGTTATTGATTTGTGCACGCCCCCAGGGGATGCGCTCGTACCAATTGACGGACTCCCATGGCCCATCGGCCCGGCGTCAACCGTAACTGGAATCGCTGCAATTAATGAGATCAAAGTTCGGACAGCGGAATTGCTGGCGGCGCGGGGCGCGATGCCGCCGGTTCTTGTCGGTGTTCCGCTCGTTGATCCGGAGGAGTCAGCCCGACTGTTCGATGCGGCATACGACGAGCACGCTCGCCGTCTTGCGGGCCGCCTCCATCCATCGCGGCATCCTCCCGGTGAACCGTACGCACTGCAGAACGCCGCTGATATGCGTGTTGCCACGCGTGACGATTCATAAAACCTCAGAAAGGAGTTATTGATGATGGCACAACGAACACCACGAACTCGACTCGTCGTCTCCGGGCTCGCGGTCGCTATGGCCGCATTGCTGGCGGCGTGTTCGAGCACCTCTAAGACCGCGTCGTCAGGATCAGAAAGCCCGGCTGGCAGTGCAGCGGCGAGCGCGTCCTCTGCCGCCGCTTCGAGTCCTGCAAGCGGAGGTAGCTCGACCGGAGGCGGCTCATACGTTATCGGCGTCAGCAACACAATTGCCGGTAACGGTTGGCGTGAGGAGATGATCTGCTCGATCAAAGCTCAAGCTCTGGTTAGTGGTCAGGTCAAGAAGGTTGTCGTCATCTCCAAGAACGGTGGACCGACAGATCAGATTCAAGATTTGCAGAACCTGATCTCCCAAGGCGTCAACGCAATCATCGTCAACCCGTCTGACCCGGAAAAGCTGAATAGTGTTCTTGAGGCCGCAGTCAAAAAGGGCATCGTCGTCGTAGCCGTTGACCAAGCAGTGACTGCGCCCGACGTGTACTTAGCGGCGAACAACCAGGAAGAGTATGGCAAGCTCGGCGCAGAATGGCTCGCGAAAGCGCTCAACGGCAAGGGCGACGTCCTCTATATGAGAGGCGCTCAAGGCGCACCGGCCGACATTGCCCGTGACCAGGGTTTTCGCAGCGTTATGGCGCAGTACCCGGGAATCAAGTTCAAGGAGGTGTACACGGGCTGGGACTTCACGAAGGCTGCCGCTCTCGCGACGCAGGAGCTTACTGCTCACCACTATGACGGAATCTGGACGTCGGGCACCGACTACACCGTCGTGAACGCCTTCAAGACACTTGGCAAGACTCCGATTCCAGTTGTTGGGGCGGACAACAACGGCTTCGTCGCACAACTGCTGGCAGGTCAGCCTGGTGCCGCAGTAACTAACCCAGCCGCCGTTGGCGCCGTTGGGCTCGATATCGCTCTCGACGTGCTGCAGGGAAAGTCCGTCCCCAAGCAGACCCTCCTGACACCCGAGGTATGGGATCTCGCTACCGCAAAGGATAAGCTGCAGACGTACCACTTCCCCAACCTGCCGCCCACGTGGCCTTCGCAGGTGGAAATCAAGCCTTGGACGACATACACGCCGCAACAGCTTATCGCTTGCAAGGGTCCTGGCGAATGAATCAAACGATAGCGTTGGGTTGTGGGCCGAGACTGTCTTGGCCCACAACCCAACGTGGTTGACGAGTGAGGCTGACGTGTCGGAGACGGTTCTTCAAGTTCGCAATCTTGCTAAGCGTTACGGACCTGTAGTGGCTCTTCGCTCCGTTGACCTCGATATCAAGCGCGGCGAGATCCACGCGCTTCTCGGCGCCAACGGCGCCGGAAAATCGACGCTCGTCAAGATCCTGAGCGGCGTCGCCCAAGCGGATGCTGGTTCCATCATGCTCACGGGGCGGAGCGTTCGCTTTCGTAATCCATCCCAGGCTCGAGCTGCCGGCCTCGCGACAGTGTTCCAAGAGCCTGCACTTATCGGCGAGCTGACGGTCAGAGAGAATCTCAGCCTCACCCATTCGGATCCCGATCAAGTCCGCGAAGCGTTGGCTAGCTTTGGAGTATCCGATCTGCAGTTTGATGAGCTTGTGCGCGACCTTCCCTTGTTTCTTCTTCGGCTCATCGACTTAGCCAAGCAACTTGTGTTGTCTCCACGCGTTCTCCTGCTTGACGAGTTGACGGCCGCTCTTCCCTCGGATATCACTGAACGCGTTTTTTCCGTACTCCGCGAGGCGGTACGCGCCGGACAGTCTATCTTGTTCATCTCTCATCGTCTCGCGGAAGTTATGGAACTGTGTGATCGTTGTACGGTGCTTCGTGACGGTTGCAACGTGGAGACTTTCGAGCCACGCGACGGAGGCGAAGGGCGCATGGTGGCAGCCATGCTCGGAACGTCGCCAGAACAGCTAACGGCGCGGGAGTCGCGCGTCATTCATCAGACGCGGGAGCAGGTGCCACTGCTTGACGTCAAGCATCTTACGGTTGGCCCGCTGCGTGACGTTAGCTTTAGCGTGCACAAGGGGGAGGTCGTCGGACTTATCGCGCTCGAAGGGCAGGGTCAGGACGTGCTCTTTGCGGCACTAGCGGGTGAGTATCGACCCTCGTCTGGCCAGATAGTTGTGTGCGGTAAACCGCTGAGCGCCCGCGGACCTGCAGATGCCATTCGCCAGGGACTCGTACTAGTACCCGCGGACCGAGCGACTGCGCTGCTTCCTAAGCGGCCGATCAGAGAAAACCTTACCCTTCCGCTATACGCGCGCTTTCGCTCATGGGGAGCGATCAGATGGAAGGCGGAGAAGCGGCGCATCGAAGATGTCGTACGCCGTCTCGCGATAGATGCCAGGGCAGGAGCTGCTGGTCGGCTGTCTGGCGGCAACCAGCAGAAGCTGACGATTGGCCGCTGGCTTGCATCCGGCTTTCAGGTCTTGCTGCTCTTCGACCCTACGCGCGGCATAGACATTGGCACGAAAAGACAGCTGTATGTACTTATTCGCGATCTCGCTGCGGCCGGAGCAGGTATTCTTATGTTTACCAGCGAGCTGCGCGAGATCTCGCTGGTCGCCGACCGTGTGCTGGTGTTGTACAACGGTCAGATCATAGAGGAGCTTCCACCTGACACCGATGAGGAGACGCTGCTCAGCGCATGTCACGGATTGGAAGTCGCGAGGTGAGACGTCGCTTGGGCATAGGACGATAGCCTAAAGAGAGGGCTTAAAAGATGACCACGGCTCCTCCACGACCGGCGCTTGTACCGAAACCTACGAGCCGCTGGGCGCGTTTGCGGCGGCGCCATGGCTGGCTTATTGTTACGGCAGGCTTCTTGCTCGTACTTTTCTTCTGGCGATTTAGTCAGCTACCTAAGTTTGGGGGCTTTGAGCTCCGCACGATCACCGCGGGTGCGATGGTCGTAGCCTTCCTTGGGATGGGGCAGGCCATCGTTATCATCTCGGGAGGGATTGATCTGGCGCTGGGCGCGGCGATGGTATTCGCGAACTGTCTATCAGCGCTATGGATGAAGGGTCAACACACCGGAATGTGCTTCCTTCTGGCCATCGCGGTCATCGCGATCGGAGCGGCCATCGGAACGATCGTTGGAACCACAATTGTGCTCTCGCGTGTCCCTGATATTGTTGTCACGCTAGCGTATCTCTTTGTTCTTTCGGGTGCCGCGCTGCTGATACTGAACCAGCCCGGCGGCGGGACGGCGCAAGGCTTTCGATCGGCCGTCGCGGGTGGACTTTCCCAGCCTTTGCCGTCGATCCTGTGGACTGTTGGAGTTCTTAGCGTGTTGTGGATGCCACTAAAGCGGAGCACTTTAGGTGTCAAGCTATATGCCATCGGCGGCAATCGCGCAGCCGCGTACCTAGCTGGCGTTGATGTATCGCGCGTGCGCGTGGTCGCCTACACGTTGGGCGGAATGTTCGCCGGCATGGCAGGAGTGATCAATACGGCCTATACCGGCAGTGGTGATCCTCGCAGTAGTATCGGACTTGCAGCGACACTCTCAAGCATCGCTGCCGCAGTACTTGGCGGTGTAGCGCTGACGGGCGGGGTCGGTGGACTTGTCGGACCCGTTTTGGCAGCGGTCGTCTTGGGCCTCATTCCAGCTATCATGCTTGGTGAGGGTGTAGATCCGAATCTCGCTCAGGTAGTCCAGGGATGCGTCATTATTGTCGTCGTCATGATTGGGACATGGCTAGCAGTCAAAAGGCGTGCCACGTAGGGTTCCAGCGTCTGGCGATGCTCTCCGGAGGAAGGTATGAGTGCAGTGACGGCCCCCGCCGATCAAGCGAGTTGGCGGGATAGGCTTGCGGAGCGGCCCTTCGTGGCGCTTTTCGGCGTATTTGCGGTGCTGTATCTCGTAACAGGCATCCGAGACCACGGACTCTTCACCGAGAACGGCCTTCGCGCGGTCCTACTTCTCACGTGTCCGCTTGCGATCTTCGGCGCGGCCGAAACACTGTGCATGCTAACTGGCGGAATTTCCTTGTCTGTTACAATGACTGCTAACCTCGCTGCTTATGTAGCCGCCAGCAAGAGTCATCTCGGCACAGTTCCCGCGATCGGCCTGGCCTTGGCTGTCGGTGTTGCAGTCGGTTTGGTGAACGGACTGGGTATTGGAGTCTTCAAGGTCAATCCTCTCATTATGACCTTGGGGATGTCGAGCGTCTTGCTCGGTATAACGACAGTCGGTCTTGTTGGCAATGGATTTCTTGCTGGCACAACACAGATCCTTCCCGTTGTAACGCGCATAAGTACCGGTACGCTGGTCGGTCCTATCCCGAGCAACGCTGTCGTGCTTGCTGTTATAGCCGCACTGCTGATTTGGGGACTGGGGCGCACAGGTATAGGAAGACTGATCTATGCGATTGGCGACAATACCACGGCCAGCCGTCTTGCTGGAGTGAAACTGTGGCAAGTAGTGATTGCCGTATACATCGGTACCGAATTGCTAGCCGCGGTTGCCGGCCTGCTTTATTCGGGAATCAGTGGCGGCGTGGCTCCTGACCAGACAAATAGCTACCTGTTGACTGCGATCGCTGCTGCTGTGCTAGGCGGAACCTCGATCTTCGGTGGCCAAGGAGGATACGCAGGCACGATTTTAGGTGCCCTGAGTCTCACGGTCCTAGACCGTCTCTTGACCTCGCTAAATACGTCCGACGCAGTCCGCCAAGTGGTGTATGGACTCGTCGTGCTCTTGCTCGCTTGGCTGTACGCACGCGTCACGGGACGGAGACTTCTATCATGAACGGCTACGGCAATGTCGGAGCGGCGATCGTGGGAACGGGCTTCATGGCCACCGCGCATACAGATGCACTCCGGCGACTTGGTGTCCAAGTGCGTGGCATTGTAGGCCGCACGCCTGAGCGTGGTGACACGGCCGCGAGGAGGCTCGGCCTGCCTCGGGCATATAGATCACTTGCTGAGGTCCTGGAAGACCGCAGCGTTCAGGCCGTGCATATCGTAACGCCTAACTCATTACACGCCCAGCAAGTGATGCAGGCGTTAGAGGCGGGGAAGCACGTGATCTGCGAAAAGCCTCTGGCACCGTCCTCTGAAGAAGCTTCAGCGTTGGTCGACATGAGTCTTCACGCTGACACCGTGACTGCCGTGTGTCTCAACGTGCGCTACTACCCGCAGTGCATCCATGCGCGAGATCTGATTGCGCGCGGCCGGATCGGCACCGTGCGGATGGTGACCGGTCGCTATCACCAAGACTGGCTCGCGCGGGCAACGGACTGGAACTGGCGTCTAGAGCCCGATCAGCAAGGGAGACTCCGTGCCGTGGCCGACATCGGGGTGCATTGGCTCGACCTTGTGCAGACGTGGCTCGACGACCGTATCGACAGTGTCTTTGCCGATCTCTATACATTCCTGCCTAAACGTAGGCGCCCGACGGCGACCATGGAAACCTTTCGCCACGTCCGAGACGAGGAGGTGAGCGGTGTCGAGGTCGACGTTCACAGCGATGACGCTGCCGCCCTACTGGCACGGTTCCGTAATGGAGCCCGGGCTGTCGCGACCTTTAGCCAAGTCTCCTATGGCAACAAGAACTGCATCGAAGTCCAGGTGGACGGCTCTGAATCGTCGCTGACATGGCGCTCGGAGGAGCCGGAGTACTTATGGCTGGGGCATCGCGGGCAACCCAACGAATTGGTAACCAAAGACTACGATCTCTTGAGTGATCTCGCAACCAAGAAGGCTCGCTATCCTGTAGGCCACGTCGAAGGCTATCCGGACACCTTCGTCTCGCTATTCGGAGATGTCTACGACGACATATTACGCGGCGGTCGTTCCGCTCAGCCGCGTTATCCCACATTTACGGATGGCTACGATCTCGTCCTGATCTGCGAAGCAATCGAAGAATCAGCACGCGTAGGACGTTGGGTTCCAGTGAGGAGGAGCGATGAAACTCGGACTGCTGACAGCAGCGTTTCCCAATTCAACTCTTTCCGAAATCGCTGATTGGAGTGCAGCGCACGGCTTCGACGCTCTCGAGGTCGCGTGTTGGCCGCGCGAAGAAGGAGCAACACGGCGTTACGCTGGAGTCTGTCACATTGACGTTGCAACGCTTGACAAGGCGAAGGCGGAAGAAATTAACAATGAGCTGGCATCAAAGGGTGTTGCGATAAGTGCACTTGGCTACTATCCCAATCCGCTCCATCCAGACATGTCCCACCGCGAGACGGTGCTCAACCATCTACGCGCCGTCATTCGAGCGGCTCAATTGCTCAACGTCTCAGTGGTTAATACATTTATCGGCGCAGACGCCAGCAAGCCGCTTCCGGAGAACATTAAGGACGCCCGGCGGTTCTTACCGGACCTTGTAGCTTATGCGCGAGACCATGGCGTGCGCCTTGCCATTGAGAACTGTCCGATGATCTTCAGTTGGGACGAATGGCCCGGTGGTCATAATCTCTTTTACGCACCGTCAACATGGCGGGAAATATTCGGATGGTTCGATGACGGAACCTTGGGATTGAACTTGGATCCGTCACATCTTATCTGGCAGATGATTGATATTGAGCGGGTCATCCGCGAATTCGGAGAGCGTATCTATCATGTCCACGCAAAAGACCTGGAAATCGATCGAGATGGTCTATATGAGCGTGGGATTCTTTCTCTCGGAATGGGATGGCAGATCCCACGTCTCCCAGGTCTAGGTGAGGTGCCGTGGGCGCGGGTCTTCTCCGCGTTATATCGCGTCGGATATGACGGATACGTTGTGGTCGAGCATGAGGACCGGAGCTTTGAAGGAACAGTTGAGCGCGTCCGTGCCGGCTTCCTTCTGGCACGAGATGTCTTGAGACCATTTATCGTCTGAGCCTGGCTGCATCCCAGGTACGATTACCCACGACCTCGCGCCCGCCTGCCGGGCTCGAGGCCGTGGGTAAATTGCCGTCGCAGTCATCCGTACGCTCGTCTCACGCGGACGGACGCTGAGCCTCGCGCGCATCGGTGCTCGCTTCGTTAGACGATTCGGTCTAAGAAATCGCCAGTCCGAGGATCCTTGAGAATGAGCTTCTGACGCCCGTCAGGCAGACGCTCTTGCTTAACAAGGATGAGATCGCCGACATTTTGGTGACGCCTCTCAATCCTGTGAGATTGACCGCCTCGCCACTCGAGATTGATAGTCTCCCAGCGATGGTTTCTTGCGGAGGCCAGACAGGCGTCGATAATGGCGTTGACGATGTATCCGTCATAGACCGTCTCCCTCGGCTGTCGACCCGCGTCAAGCGCTGCGAACATGTCGTCGAACATATCGACATAGCCGAGTTCGCCGATCTCGTCGCCTACCGGGAAGAGCCAACCGCGCTCGACCTCGGCCTTCTCGGCGACGTACGAGGAGTTCGCCTCGCTCGTGAACATCTCGAAGCCGGTGCGCAGGAAGTGATTCAGCCAGATGGTACCCTCGGTGCCGGCGACCTCATCGCGGAGATCCATGCCGCCACGGAATGTCCAGCTGACCTCAAACTGACCTAGCGCGCCATTCTCAAACCTGATCAATCCAACCGCATTGTCTTCAGCATCTATAGGGTGGACGAGGGTGTCAGCCCAGCATAAAGCTTCAATCGGTCGAACGTGCTTACCGACGAAACTCCTGATGATCTCGATGCAATGACACCCGAGATCGACGATAGCGCCCGCGCCGGCGCGGCGGGGATCCCAAAACCACGCGCTGTGCGGCCCAGGATGTGTTTCCCGACTTCGGACCCAGAGCACGTCGCCGAGTGTTCCTTGCTCGACGTACTCCAAGGCCCGGAGCGTCTTTGGGGTGTAGCAGAGATCCTCCAAGTAGCCGGCGAATATGCCCGCTTCCTCCACTATGCGAAGGATTTCACGCGCTTCTGTGGCCGTCCGTGCTAGCGGCTTGGTCACGAGGACGGCCTTGCCTGCAGTGGCGGCGAGCTTAACTGCTGGCAGGTGGAGGTCGTTTGGTAAGGCCACTACGACGGTGTCAATCGCGGGGTGACTGGTGGCCTCTTCGAGGTCTGTTGTCCAGGTAGCGATCTGAAAACGCTCGGCGAATTCGCGCGCGCGTTCTGCCGTTCGCGAATACACGACCGCCACCTCGTCCCGCGAGCGGCCACGACGGAGGGTCTGCGCGTAGAAGTTTCCGATCAATCCGGTGCCGAGAATGCCGATTCGATGTGATGTCATGGTTCAAACTTATTCGGCGAGGTGGCACATGTCTAGACCTATCGCCTACGGATCCGCGCTACTACTGGAGCGTTGATCGTCTTCCGTTGCTCGTCGCATAAGAGCCCTGATGTGTCGACCTCTCTGCTGGACGTATGCTTCAGGCGTGTTGGCCGTACTGGCAGCGCGAACCGATGACACGAATCCCCTTTCCGGACTTGTCGTTGCTGACCGGCCGGAACCTGACGTTCCCGAGGGTTGGCGTCTGGTGCGTGTCAAGGCCGCAGCACTGAACCACCACGATCTGTGGAGCCTGCGTGGTGTTGGGCTGCGTTCCGATGAGCTGCCGCGCATCCTCGGCATGGACGCGGCAGGCGTCGACGAGGACGGCAATCCGGTGGTGGTCCACGCGGTCATCGCGGATCCGGACGCCGGGCGCGGGGACGAAGTCAACGACCCTCGGCGCAGTCTGCTCTCCGAGCGGTATGACGGCACGTTCGCCGAACACCTTGTGGTGCCGGCCCGAAATCTCCTTCCTAAACCCGATGCGCTGGACGACGTCGAGGCCGCCTGTCTGCCGACTGCGTGGCTCACGGCGTATCGGATGCTGCTCCGATCAGGAGCCCGGCCGGGCGACACCATCTTGGTGCAGGGCGCCGGCGGTGGGGTGTCAACCGCCGCGATTGTGCTCGCCGGCGCGATGGGGTTTCGCGTGTGGGTGGCAACTCGGGACGCCGAGCGTGGCCGTCGCGCGGCGAACCTGGGCGCCGACGCGGTCTTCGACCGTGGTGAGCGGCTGCCGGAGCGGGTGGATGCCGTTCTGGACAGCGTGGGCGCCGCGACCTGGGGACACTCCCTGCGCGCTGTCCGGCCGGGCGGAACTGTCGTGGTCTGCGGCGCGACCAGCGGCGATCCGTCCCCGGTCGAGCTGAACCGGATTTTCTATCAGCAGATTCGCATCGTCGGCGTCACCATGGGATCACGCGACGAATTGGCCGGTCTGCTTGCGTTCTGTGCGGCGCGGAACATCCGTCCGGTCATCGACCGCGTGTTGCCGTTGCATCAAGCGATCGAGGGTTTCGCCGCTCTGGAAGCGGGCGACGTTTTCGGCAAAATCGTCTTCACCATTCCCTAGCGGCAGTCCCGGCGTCTCCCACGGGACGACGCGTTGTGCCTGCCGTTCTCAGAGGTCTGTACGCCGCTCCGCGGTCAGACGTCGTCGACCGTCTCCTCTTCGCGGGCCAACCAGGTCGCCAGCCGGTCGATCGCGGCTTCGAATTCCGGGTTGAGATCGACGAAACGACGAAGCTGCTCGGCGAGCCACGCGAGCGAGACGGACTCCTCACCCCGTCGGCTCTCGAGTTCCTCGATACCTCGATCCGTGAAATACATGGCGTCCTCGCACAATGGAATCGCGTTCACGCGGCGTCAGCTCTCCGGAAGTGCGGCCGCGAGCAATTCGCGCTGCTCCTCCTCGCTGCGCACGTGCGAACCCGTCGCCGGCGCGGAGCTCTCCGGCCGGGCAATGCAGCGCATCCCGCTGCCCAGCGTCGGCGCCAGGTGCAGCGCGATAAACGGCCAAGCCCCCATGTTGACCGGTTCTTCCTGTACCCAGACGACCTCGTCGAGCCGCGGAAACGCAGCAAGCGCCGCCTGAATTTCCTCGCCGGGAAGGGGATACAGCTGTTCTACCCGGAGAATCGCGGTATCGGTACGCTGCTGCGCAGCTCGCCGCTCCACCAACTCCCACGCGATCTTACCGCTGCACAGCAAGACCCGTCGCACCTCGGCAGGATCCCGCGGATCCGGGTCACCCAGCACGGGTGACCAGCGGCCGGCGGTGAATGCGGAAGCGGGCGAAGCGGCTGACTTGGCCCGCAACATTGACTTGGGGGTGAAGACGACGAGCGGACGGCGTACTTGGGAGAGAACATGCCAGCGCAGCAAATGGAAGTAACTCGCCGCACACGACGGCACCGCGACCGTCATGTTCTCCTGAGCGCACAGTTGCAGGAAACGTTCGATCCGCCCCGAGGAGTGGTCCGGTCCCTGGCCCTCGTAGCCGTGCGGGAGCAGGAGGACGAGGCCGCTGCGCTGTCCCCACTTCTGCTCGCCCGAGCTGATGAATTCGTCAATGATGGTCTGTGCACCATTGGCGAAATCACCGAACTGCGCCTCCCAGGCGACGAGTGCGTCACTGCGGACCACCGAGTATCCGTATTCGAAACCGAGCGCGGCGAATTCCGAGAGCAAGGAATCGTAGATGTAGAACGGCGCTTGGTTCGGATCGAGGTGGGCGAGCGGCGTGTACTCGGCGCCGGTCTTCCGGTCGACGAGGACGGCGTGCCGCTGCACGAAAGTGCCGCGGCGGGAGTCTTGGCCGGCGAGGCGCACCGGGTGGCCTTCGAGCATCAGCGAACCAAAAGCGATGAGCTCCGCCATCGGCCAGTCGATGGCGTCGCTGTCCACCATGGCGGCGCGGCGTTGCAGGAGGGGCACCAACCGCGGATGCGGGGTGAAGCCCGGCGGCAGATTCACCTGCGATTCAGCGATCCGTTTCAACGTGGCCACGGAAATCGACGTGTCCACGGCCGCCGGAGCCGGCGGGGTCGCCCGCTGCGGCGGGGAACTTGGCCGCGGCGGCGCGGAGTCCTTGGTCTCCGCGAATGCCTCCTCCAACCGCGCCCGGTAATCACGTAAGGCCGCTTCCGCCTCGTCAATCCCGATGTCACCCCGCCCGATGAGCGCTTCGGTGTACAGCTTGCGCACCGAGCGTTTCGCATCGATGAGGTCGTACATCAGGGGCTGCGTCATCGACGGGTCGTCCGCCTCGTTGTGGCCCCGCCGGCGGTAACACACGAGGTCGATGACGACGTCTTTCTTGAACGCCTGGCGGAAATCCAGGGCGATACGGGCTACACGGACCGCCGCCTCCGGATCGTCACCGTTCACATGGAAAATCGGCGCCTGGATCATCCGCGCGACGTCGGTTGCGTACACGCTCGAACGCGCTGCCGACGGTGCCGTGGTGAATCCCACTTGGTTGTTGACGACGACGTGAATCGTGCCCCCAGTGCGGTAGCCGCGGAGCTGGGAGAGGTTGAGGGTCTCGGCGACCACTCCTTGGCCGGCGAACGCGGCATCGCCGTGAATGGCGAGCGGCAGGACCGGGTACTCCGCGCCCTTGTTCAGCAGGTCTTGTTTGGCCCGGACGATGCCCTCGAGCACAGGATCGACCGCCTCCAGATGGCTGGGGTTAGACACCAGCGACACCTTGATGTCTTTCGTGCCGTCGCGGGTCGTGTACCGGCCTTCCGCCCCAAGGTGGTATTTCACGTCGCCCGAGCCGTGTGTCGAGGCGGGATCCAAGTACCCCTCGAATTCGCGGAAAATCTGCGCGTAGCTCTTGCCGACGATATTGGCCAGCACATTGAGCCGCCCGCGGTGCGCCATGCCGATGACAACCTCGTCAAGCCCCTGATGCGCCGCGGCGTCAATGATGGTGTCCAGGAGGGGAATCAGCGTTTCCGCACCCTCCAACGAGAAGCGACGCTGGCCGACATATTTCGTCTGGAGGAAGGTTTCGAAGGCTTCCGCGACGTTCAGCCGCTTGAGAATGTACAGTTGCTCGTCGCGATCGAGCCGTTGCTGCGGTTGTTCGACGCGCTGCTGAATCCACCGCCGCTGCTCGGGGTCTTGGATGTGCATGTATTCGACGCCGACCGTGCGGCAGTACGAATCACGCAGGACGCCGAGGATGTCGCGCAGCCGCATCACCGGCTCACCGGCGAAGCCTCCGGTGGCGAATTTCCGGTCGAGATCCCACAGCGTGAGCCCGTGATTGACGATGTCCAGATCAGGGTGTCGGCGCATCTCGAATTCCAGCGGGTTCGTATCCGCCATGAGATGGCCGCGCACCCGGTACGCGTGAATGAGTTCAACGACCCGGGCCTGCTTGCCGACCTCGTCAGCGTGACTCGCGACGATGTCCTTCACCCAGCGCACCGGCTCGTATGGGATGCGCAAGGCGCGGAAGAGCTCGTCGTAGAAGCCTTCCTCGCCGAGGAGGAGCCGGTGAATATGCCGAAGGAATTCCCCTGACTGAGCACCTTGAATGACCCGGTGGTCATAGGTGGACGTCAAGGTGAGCACCTTGCTCACCGCCAGGTTGGCGAGGGTTTCCTCGGCGGCGCCCTGGAATTGCGCGGGATATTCCATCGCGCCGACGCCGATGATGCAGCCTTGCCCCGGCATCAACCGGGGGACCGAATGCACGGTGCCGATCGTGCCGGGGTTGGTGAGGGTGAGTGTCGTGCCGGTGAAATCGTCCGGCGTGAGCTTTCCGCTCCGCGCCCGCCGCACGAGGTCTTCATACGCCACCCAGAACTGGGCGAAATCCATGCGTTGCGCAGCCTTGATGCACGGCACGAGGAGTTGGCGGGTGCCGTCGTCGCGGGTGACGTCGATGGCCAACCCGAGATTCACGTCGGGATACTGAATGACACCAGGACGGCCGTTCACCTCGGTGTACGCAACGTTCATCTCAGGATGTGCGAGCGCCGCCTTCACCACCGCGTAACCGATGATGTGGGTGAAGGAAATCTTTCCGCCCCGCCCACGGCGCAGATGGTTGTTCATGACCAAGCGGTTGTCGATCAGCAGCTTGGCCGGGATTTCCCGCACGCTGGTGGCTGTCGGAATGGTGAGGCTCGCCGTCATGTTGGACGCCGTCCGCGCGGCGGATCCCTTGAGCGGAACGGCCTGCGCGGCCAAACCGTCCCCACGGGACGGGATCGGTTCCGCCTCCGGTGCGGGGGTTTCGATGACGCGGGTGGCCGCGGCCCCCCCGGCGGTGGCCGCTTCCATGACCGCAGTGCCGCCGCCCGCCCCCGCTGCCCGAGTGGCCGCATCGCCGATCGTCGTCCGCGCGGGCGCGCCCGCCGCCGAGGCAGTGGCCGTCGCTGCCGGAGCCGGCCGATCTCGTGGCACGTAGTCGGCGAAGAAGTCCCACCACGCGGGATCAACGGAGTTCGGGTCGTGCAAATAGCGTTGATACATTTCGTCGACGAGCCATTCGTTGGCCCCGAACTCAGCGAACGAGTGGGACGCCGACGTTGCGGTCTGTGCCACGGTAGTGATCGCCTCCTTTTATCAGGCTACCGGGCGTCAACGGCGAGACCGGCGACGGCTGCGTGTCACGTCGCGCACACGCGGGCCGCGGCGGGGTGACCGGGCGGGGAGCATTGCGTCGGTCGTCATGGCAGGTGGTCGTGTCGCCTGGGCGTCGGCCGCAGCCGTTCCGCAGCAGGCTAGTCCCGTCGGCCACAGGTCCGTCGTCCATTTCGGCCATTTCATGGACACGCGGCGGCCGCCTGCTAGTCGCGATGCGCCTCGGCCGTTACCATTTCGACATCGTTCGCACGTCGAGGGCCGTGTCCGCGGTCGGGGGGTGGCGTGCCCTTTCGCCCACTCGACGAAGGGACACCTCGCCACAGTGCTTCGCCTATCCATCGCGCGTGGTCCAGCGTTCACAAAACTTCCACGTTCTCGCCGCACGGTGACGGCGCTCGCGGTCACCGTGATGGTGGTGGCAGGGAGTGCTATCGCGGCTGGCCCGGCACTGGCTCAGGACTCCGGACAGGCGCCGACCGCCGCGCAGCTTGCCGCGATCCGGAAGCTGGCCGCCGCCGCCCAAGCGGAACTTGCCGCCGGTGCCAGGCGGTTGGACGCGGCGCAGGCCCGCCAGCGCCAGCTCGCCGCCCAGGCGGCCGCCGCGACCGCGCAGGCGCGACGCGCCGAGCAACGGCTCGCCGCTCTCCAGGAGCAGATTGCCGGCTTCGCTGGATCGATGTACGAGCATCCAACCTCGGACGTCGTGACCGAGGTCATTGCCGGCGGCGACCTGCAGCGGGCGTTGCAGGCCACGACGCTCCTCACCATTGCGAGCGGCAGCCATCTCGCGGTGCTCCGTGAAGCATCCGCCACCCGGACCGAGCTTGCGCAAGCCCAACTCCGGGCCGCGCAAGCAGCCGCCGCCGCAGCGGCTGTGCAGGCGTCGATTCAGCGGCAGGTGGCGGCGCTGCGCGACGCAGCGGCGAAAGCGGCGCAACGACTGGAAGCAGCACAGAAGGCGTATGCCGCGGAACAGGCACGCATCGCCGCGGCCCGGGCGGCAGCGGCCCGGGCGGCCGCCGAGAAAGCCGCCCGCGAACGCGCAGCCCGGGAGGCGGCGCTCCGGGACGCGATTGTCGCGCCGCCACCGTGTGACGTCCAGGGGCCGTACCCGCCGGGACCGTGGGGCGGCTATGCGAACGGCCTCATTCCGGCCTCGGCACTCTGCCCGATCATCGGTGGCGGTCTGCTCCGCCCGGATGCCGCGGTCGCGTTCAACCGGATGACACAGGCGTACCGGCAGGCGTTCGGCACGTATTTGTGCGTCAACGCGTCGTACCGGCCGTACGCCGACCAGGTGCGGCTGTTCCGGATTCAACCGTCGCTCTCCGCCGTCCCGGGCACGAGCAATCACGGCTGGGGAGAGGCTGTCGATCTCGGCTGCGGCGTGCAGAATTACGGTTCACCGCAATTCCGGTGGATGGTGGCTCACGCCGGGGAATTCGGCTGGGTGCATCCGGCGTGGGCGAATCACAGCCCGTTTGAACCGTGGCATTGGGAATTCGGCTACATCAGCGACGGGGATACCGGCACCTGAGCCTGACCGGCAGGGCGCGTGGGGCGGCCGGCGGACGCGGTTGGCGTCCGTCGCGGTGCGCTGGGTCTGCTGGACGGCACCCGGTACGCGCGCATTCGTGTCCGCGAGGGCCCTGCTGTCGCGCGAGAAGGCCAGCCGCTTAGGGCCAGCCGCCGCTCAGGCGAGTGCCGCGAGCGGGTTCTCCAGCAGGGTGACCAGGTCGGCGAGGAAACCGGCCGCGGTGGCGCCGTCCAGCGCTCGGTGATCGATGGACAGCGTGATTGTCATCACCTTGCCGACCGCCAGCTGACCGTCGCGCACCACAGGTACCTCCCGGACCGCGCCGACAGCGAGAATCGCCGCCTCCGGCGGGTTGATCACGGCGGTGAATTGGTCGACGCCGAACATGCCAAGATTGCTGATGGTGAACGTCGAGCCGCCGATGTCATCCGGCTTGAGCTTGCCCTGCCGGGCCCGGGTGGCGAGATCGCGGGTGCGCTGCGAGATCTCCCGGATGCCCAGCGTGTCGGCGTCGCGGATGACCGGGACGATGAGACCGTCGGGAATGGCGACCGCCACGCCAATGTGAATGTGCTTGTGCTGGAGCAGCTTCTCCCCGGCGTACGACACGTTCACTTCGGGGTGCTTCCGTAACGCGGCCGCCGCCACCTTCACGATCAGATCATTCAAACTGATCTTTGCGGTATCCGGATCGGCGCTGCTCAACGCGGCATTCAGCCGCGCCCGAACATCGATCAGCGGCTCGGCGTTCAGCGTGCGCGTCAAGTAGAAGTGCGGTGCTTGCTGCATGCTCTCGGTGAGTCGCCGAGCAGTGATCTTCCGGATGGTGTTGAGCGGAATTTCCTCGACATCCGGTTGCGACGCCGCGGCTGCCGGAGCTGCCGTCGGACTAGCGGCCGGCGCCGTCCGCATGGCCGCCACGGCGGCTTCGACGTCCGCCCGGACGACGCGCCCTCCCGGCCCGGAACCGCGGACCGTCCGCAGATCGAGGCCTGCCTCCCGGGCGATGGCCCGGGCCAGCGGCGAGGCTTTGACCCGGCCGCCGTCGACCGGAAGCGGTGAGACCGGCGGCGCGGCCGGGCGGGTCTCGCTTGCCGGCTCGGTGGCGGGTGCCGCTGCCGCTGCGGTCTCCCGGCCGGTGGTCGCCGACGCTGCCGCTGCGGCCGTCTCCCGAACGGCGGTCGGCGGCGCTGCACCGGCTGGCTGGTCAGCCTTCGGTTCAGCGGGGGCAGCGTGCGCCGTCGAATCGCCGGTTGGTTCCTGAAGGCCTTCCCCGCTGCCGATAATGGCGATCGGTGTGCCGATCGGCACCGGTTTGCCCGGCTCGACAAGGATTTTCTCGAGCACGCCGGAGTCGTACGCCTCGAGTTCCATCACCGCCTTGTCGGTCTCGATTTCGGCGAGCACATCGCCCTTCTCGACCTGGTCGCCTACCTTCTTGGTCCACTGCGTGATCGTGCCCTCCTGCATCGTGTCGGAGAGCCGGGGCATGAACACTTCAGGCACTGCGATCTCCTAGCGGTGGAAGCGGGTCGCGTCGAGGGTCTCGTGAATCACTTTGATCAAGGCGGTGGCGTCCGGCAGGGCGGCGAGCTCCAGCGGCTTTGCGTACGGCAGCGGCACCTCGGCGGCGGCGACCCGGCGGACCGGAGCGTCGAGGTAATCGAAGGCGCCTTCCTGGATGGTTGCCGCGATCTCGGCGCCGACGCCGTAGGAGAGCCAGTCCTCTTCAAGGACGACGGCCTTACCGGTTTTCCGGACGGATTCGACGACCGTGCTTCGATCCAGCGGACGGAGCGATCGCAGATCGACCACCTCGGCGCGAATGCCCTCGTCCTGCTCGAGCCGGCGCGCGACGTCCAAGGCGACGGCGGCCATCCGGGAATACGAGACGATCGTGATGTCGTCGCCTTCCTTCATCACGTTCGCCTTGCCGATTTCCGTGACGTAGTCGCCGTCCGGCACCTCGCCCTTGGTGTTGTACAGCGCGAGGTTCTCGATGAACATCACGGGATCGTCGTCGCGGATCGAGGCGGCAAGGAGTCCCTTGGCGTCCGCCGGGGTAGCCGGCGTCACGACCTTCAAGCCGGGAACGTGGGCGTACCAGACCTCGAGGTTCTGCGAATGGGTCGCCGCTAGTTGCTGGCCGCCGCCGCCTGGCGTGCGGATGACCATCGGCACACGGGCCTGCCCGCCGAACATGGCGTGGATTTTCGCCGCGTGATTGACGATCTGGTCCATCGCCAGGATCGAGAAATTGATCGTCATGATTTCGACGACCGGACGCAGGCCCAACATCGCCGCACCGATCGCCGCACCGACAAATCCTTCCTCGCAGATCGGGGTGTCCCGCACCCGGTCCGGGCCGAATTCCGCGAGCAAGCCGGCGGTGATTTTGTACGAGCCTTCGAAAACCCCGATTTCTTCCCCCATCAGGAAGACGTTCGGGTCACGGAGCAGCTCGGCGCGCAACGTGTCGTGCAGCGCCTGCCGGTAGGTCATGACGGGCACGCGATCACGCCTTTCACTCGATCGGGAGCAACGGGTCACCGGGAAGAGCACGCGGCATGTTTGGCAGCGGGTGCGCGTACGCGTGCGCGAACAATTCAGCGGGGCTTGGGTGCGGCGAATTGTCGGCAAATTCCACCGCGGCATCCACCGCCGCCTCCACCTCCGCGTCGATCCGGGCCGCCTCGTCAGCGGAGAGCACACCGACGTCGATCAGCCGCTGCCGGAATGCGGTCACCGGATCGTGTGCCAGCAGCCGCTGGGCCTCCTCTTTGCTGCGGTAGCGAGCCGGGTCGACGACGGAGTGTCCCCGCAACCGGTAGCTCACCGCCTCCAGAATGGACGGCGCCCGCTCCTCGCGGGCCTTCCGGAGCGCGTCGCGCAGGGCTTCCCGGCAGGCGATGACGTCATTGCCGTCAACGCGGACCCCAGGGATTCGGTACGCACACCCCCGCTTGTACAGATCGGGCTCGGCTGACGCCTTCTCGACCGGCGTCCCCATGCCCAGCTGATTGTTGATAATCACGTAGACGATCGGCAAGTGCCAGATACCGGCCAGGTTCAACGATTCGTGCCAGGCGCCGATGTTGGTTGTTGCATCGCCGACCAGACAGACGACGGCCGGGGTGTCGGGGCCAGGCGGTTGGCGGTACGCGATCGCCAGAGCTGCGCCGGTCGCCGGGGGAATCTGTCCACCGACGATGCCGTAACCACCGAGCAGGCGTGTCTCGGCGTCGAAGAGGTGCATGGAACCGCCCCAGCCTTTCGATACACCGGTGGTGCGGCCGAACAATTCCGCCATCACCCGGCCGGGGTCGATGCCGCGGGCCAGCGCGTATCCGTGTTCCCGGTACGTCGTGAAGAGATAGTCATGCGGCGCCATGGCGTCCATCAGGCCGACCACGGTGGCCTCTTCACCGAGGTTGAGGTGGCAGTACCCGCCGATTTTCGCGCGCTGGTACATCTCGGCGGCGCGTTCCTCGAATCGGCGGATGAGTTGCATCATCCGGTAGTAGGCGCGGAGCTTGTCAGGTGGTTCCTGGGCCAGCCGGTCAGCGGGTGTCGTTGCAAGGTCGGGAGCCGTGGCGGGGTTCGCCCGCCGAGCGGTGCTCGACGACCGCGATGCGCGTTGTGCGGAGGGCACGGTTACTCCTCAACGTGGACAGCGGATGGGCTTTCGGTCTTGGCGTCTTCAGTCTTTCGGTCTCGGCGTCTTCAGTTGTTTGCGCGCAGGCCGGTCCCCCGAGTGGTCCTCTGGTGGGGCGCCGGCAGGAAGTCGGTGGATCAGGCGCCCGGCGGCTGCGGCTGGTGGACGAAGTGCACCCCGTCCGCCGCGCAGGTCGGACACGATTGTGGCGGATGCTCCCCACGCGCCTGGGTACCGCAGACATCGCAGACCCACTCCATCGCGATGAGAGCGACGAGGTCGGCCCGGCTGACAATACCGATGAGCTGGCCGCCGGAAACGACGGGAACCCGGCGGATGCGTCGGTCGAGGAGCAAATGGCGCACGTCCTCCACCTCGGTGTCCTCGGTCACCGAGATGACACCGGTCGACATGATGTCGGCCGCAACTTTGCCGGTGCGGGAAATCAGGTCGTGTTCGCTGACCAATCCGACGACAGCGCCGGAGGCATCGACCACGGGTACCGCGCTGATGCGGTGCTGAACAAGAAGATGAGCAATGTCGGCGACCGGCGTGTCCACGTCGACCGTGTACACCGGCGCCTTCATGATCTCTTTAACTTTCATGGGCGTCCCGCGCGGCTCGGCGTCGGCCGGCGCTCCCAATCCGCCGGGGTACGGCGGGGAGAAAGCCCGGTTGCCGACGACTCGTGGTCTTGGCAGCCCTCAGCCTACCGAGCCATCGGCGGCGGTGTGATGTGGGGAGCGATCTCCAGACGGCACTGGACGGCCCACGGTCTGACCCAGCACGGCGTGCAACCGGCGGATGTCCGGGCGGCCCGGCGGGCATCGACCCGGCAGGGCGGGCGGCTCGGCGGTTATCCCGGCATGGCGTGCGACCGGCGGCATGACAGGTGAAGATGGCAGCGTGACGCCGAACGCCGACCGTCCCGCCGCAGCCGTTACCGCCGTGGTCGACCTCAATGCGGACGTCGGTGAGTCCTTCGGCGCCTACCGGATCGGCTCGGACGACGAACTGCTCGCCCTGGTCACGAGCGCCAGCGTGGCCTGCGGTTTCCACGGCGGTGATCCGGCTGTCATGCGGCGAACCGTGGCCGTCGCTGTCGAGCACAGCGTCGTGGTCGGCGCGCATGTCGGCTATCCGGATCTGCGGGGCTTCGGCCGCCGGCCGCTGGCCGTTCCGCCCGATGAGCTCTTCGCTGACGTGCTGTATCAGCTGGGAGCACTGGACGCGATCGCGCGCGCTGCGGGTACCGCGGTGCGGTACGTCAAGCCGCACGGCGCCCTGTACCACGCTGCTGCTGCCGATCCTGCAGTCGGCCGGGCGCTGCTCACGGCGGTCCGTGCGTTCAACCCCGCGCTTCCCGTACTGACATTGCCGGGCGCGGTTCTGGTCGACGTCGCCGCCGACGTCGGCGTACCGGTCATTGTCGAGGGTTTTCCGGACCGCGGGTACACGGCGGCGGGGACCTTGGTTCCACGCGGTGAGCCGGGCGCAGTGATTGACGGTCCCGAGGAGGCGGCGGCGCGCGCCGTCGCGATGACCGTCGACCGGGTGGTTACTGCTGTCGACGGGACGCCGATTTCGCTTGCACCACGGACCCTCTGCATTCACGGCGACACCCCGAACGCGCCGAGGCTCGCGGCCGCCATCGTGGCGCGGTTGCGGGCGGCCGGTGTGGAATTGCGTCCGTTCGCATGACGGCATCAGACCTTGGCGCCGCGCGAATTCGTCCATTCGGCGAATTCGCCTTTCTCGTCGAGGTTTCCCCATCCAGCCGGTATGTCGTTGCCCGACATATCGCCGACTCCCACCTCCCAGGGGTTGTCGATGTCGTCCCTGCCGAGCGCACGGTCCTCGTCCGGTACGCCGAGGACCCTTCCGCCGACCGGCGGCAAGCGCGGAACGCCTTGGCGGCGGTACTCGCGCAGCTCCCCGGCCGGCTCAGCCGCGAGCCGGTCGGCACCTCGGATGACTGCCCGGAAGTCGTCGTCCCGGTCCGCTACGACGGCCCGGACCTCGAGGAGGTCGCGACCCTGCTGGGCCGAAGCGTGGCGGAGGTCGTCGCGGACCATCTCGCCGGCCGGTACACGGTCGCGTTTCTCGGTTTCGCCCCCGGATTCGCGTACCTTGACGGGCTGTCGCCGCGGCTTCGCGTGCCTCGCCTTTCCACGCCACGACCGCGAGTCCGCGCCGGTGCCGTCGGTATTGCCGGGGGGCGGAGCTGTATTTACCCGTGGCCGAGTCCGGGCGGGTGGCGCATCATCGGCCATACCCCGCTGCGGCTCTTCGATCCGGCCGCGACGCCACCGACACCGCTGGCTCCCGGTCGGAGGGTGCGGTTCGTCGCCGTGGAGGAGGCCGGGGGCAACGCTGGCGGCGGGGGGATGGAACGTGGCTGATGCCGCGGAGAACACGGTTCTTGTCGAAAGCGCGGGCGCCCGGACCACCATCCAGGACCTCGGCAGGGTGGGCTTCGCGCACGTCGGCGTGCCGCGCTCGGGCGTAGCCGACTGGTTCAGCGCCCGACTGGCGAATGCCCTTGTCGGCAACGTCCCGTCTGCTCCGCTCCTGGAAGCGACGCTGATTGGCCCGCGACTCCGGTTCCGCAGGGCGGCTCTCGTCGCCGTCACCGGCGCTCCCGCGCCCGTGACGGTCGACGGAGCCGCGGTACCGCCGTTCCAGCCGGTGGCGATTCCCGAGGGTGGCGTGCTCCAGATCGGCACGATGCGGTCGGGGGTCCGCGCGTACGTCGCGGTCCGCGGCGGTGTGGCGGCGCCGCTCATTCTCGGCAGCGCGTCAACGGACACGCTGAGCGGTCTGGGTCCATCGCCGCTCACTGCCGGTGCCGAGCTCCCTCTCGGCAACGCCGATCAGTGCCCGGCTCCACCCGCGGACGACGAGGTGCGTGAGCTGGCGAAGAACGCCGCCGCCGGCGTGCTCCTTGCGGTGCGTGAGGGTCGGGTTCGTTTTCTGCCGACGGTGGAGGGCGACCCCGCACAACTGGCCGGTGAGTATCGCGTCCGGCCGGAGAGTGACCGGGTGGGTGTGCGCCTTGCTCCGATCGGTAAGCCTCCAGAGGCGACCCGGCCTGCGGAAACCATGGGCATGGTCGGTGGGGCAATTCAGCTGCCGCCTGACGGCAATCCGATCATCCTTCTCGCCGATCACTCGGTCACCGGGGGCTACCCGGTGGCCGGGGTGGTGATTCACGCGGACCTGCCCCTCGTCGCTCAGGCACGACCTGGTGACCGGGTCCGGTTGGTCGCAGTGTCCGAGGAGGAGGCGCACGCCGCCCTCGTGGCGCGGCACCTCGTGTTGGCCAGGGTGGAGCGATGAGCAGCGCCTTGAGTGGGTGGCGGTGTGCAGCCCCGGGTTGGTGTGAGTATTTGCTGCGCAGCGCATTGTCGTACCGCGCTGCAGGCAGCAGAAGGTCTCCCGCCTGCGGCAGCAAATCCCCAGGTGGCAGGCAGAGAATCCCCGGGGCACGGCAATTCCCCGGGCCGGCCACCGTGAGCGCCGTAGGGTAGGAGTCATGCGATTATCCGCGGTGATTCGCCGGCCGGTGGTGACTCGGAGTGGTCAGCACGTCGGGCGGGTCGTCGACGTGGTGATCCGGTTGCGTGATCCCGGCTATCCCAAGGTTGTCGGGCTGGTCGTCGACAGCGGCCGCCGGCGCATTTTCGTCCCGGCGGGGCAGGTGGCGGCCGTGCAATCCACGCGAATCATGCTCGCCGGGGACGCGGTGGATTTGCGGCCTTTCGAGCGACGCCGTGGAGAGCTTCTGCTCCGCGCCGACCTTCTCGGGCATCGCTTTATCGACGTCTCCCACGCCGAGCTGGTCCGTGCCTTTGACATCGAATTGGCGAGCGGACCGGATGGTTGGGAGGTTCGTGCGCTGGACACCCGGCGTCTGCGTCGCTGGTGGCCGTGGCGGCGCGGGCCGGCGGCACAGGTCAGGGACTGGAAAGACTTTGAACCGCTGCTCGGGCACATCCCGACGACGCACCGGCGTGCGGCTCGGCGGTTGCGCCGGATGCGCGCCGCGGATCTCGCTGACCTTCTTGAAGAGGCGTCCGCCGGTGAGCGCCGGGAAATTCTGCAACATGTCCACGGAGATTCCGAGCTTGAGGCCGACGTTTTCGAAGAACTTGAGCCGGACATTGCTCGGCGGCTGCTTGCTGATAAATCCGATAGTGACATTGCTGATGTGCTCGTTCATATGCGTCCGGACGATGCCGCCGATGCGCTGCAGGATTTACCGGCGGAACGCCGTCATGGCGTCCTTGACCGGTTACCGGCGGAATATCGCACCAAACTGTTGGCACTGCTTCATTTCCATCCCACGAGTGCTGGTGGGTTGATGAATGTCGACGTGCTCACCGTGAGCGAGACGATGACCGTGGCGGATGCCCTGGCAGTGGTGGCCGCGGCAACGACGGTGCAGCCGGAATTGGCCGGTGTCGTGCACGTCATCGATGCGGAGAACCGCCTTATCGGTGTCGCGCGTGTCGCCCGGCTCGTCCAGGCGAGCCCGCAGGCGGAGATCGGCACAATCATGGACGCGGATCCGGTTCGGGTGAACGCGACGACCGATATCGTCGATCTCGCCATTCTCATGGCAGATTACGACCTTACGACGTTGCCGGTGGTTGACGAAAGCGGCCGGCTTCTTGGTGTGGTCACGGTTGACGACGTCCTTGAGTCGATCATTCCGGAGGAGTGGCGACGCCGTGAACCGCCGCCGCATCCGGAATACCGGCCGGAGCCGGCGGAGGATCAGTCGGCGTAAGAGATCCTTCGGCTCGCAGCCTGTTATAGTCACAAAGGCCGCGTTCTCAGCGGCGACCATTCGTAGGAAAATGCGCTCGTGGCGCCCGGTCGGCGGGAGGTGCGGCATGGACCGAAGTCCTGATTGCCCGCATCATCCGACCACCGTCTGAATCCGCCGGCTCGTCCACGACCGTTTGCCCGCGATCCGGATCACCGGTTTGCGATCGGGGTGATGACGAGCCGTGGCTGCTGAGAGGAGGCGCCATGGTCCGTCGATTTCGTACGCGCGCATCTGCGTCGTCCTGGCCCGCCGAGGCTCCCGGAACGACCGCGCCGGCGGCGATGGAGGTACGACCGACCGCCGGGCAGGCTGTGCTGGACGACGCCCACATTGGTGACATCCGGGGTGCTCTGGGTTCCATTCGGGCGGATGCGCTAACCGAACGGCCGACATGGCGTCGCCGCCTTCTTACGCTGGCGGCAATTCTCGGCCCCGGCGTGATCGTCATGGTCGGCGACAACGACGCCGGTGGGGTCGCCACGTACGCGCAGGCCGGACAGGATTACGGCTATTCGCTGCTCTGGGTCCTGCTTCTCCTGATTCCGGTGCTCATCGTCAACCAGGAGATGGTCGTGCGTCTCGGCGCCGTCACCGGGGTCGGCCACGCACGATTGATCGTTGAACGATTCGGCCGGGGGTGGGGCTGGTTCTCAGTGGGCGACCTCTTCGTATTGAATTTTCTGACCTTGGCGACGGAATTCATCGGAATAGCTCTCGCCGCCGACTATATCGGTCTCTCGAAATACCTCGTGGTTCCCATCGCCGCGGTTGTTCTCGTGCTCATAACGGCATCGGGAAGCTTTCAGCGCTGGGAACGGTCGCTGTTCGTCTTCATCGCGGTCTCCCTCCTGCAGATTCCCATGCTCCTGCTCGCGCATCCGCACTGGGCGTCGATCGGTCGGCACCTCGTCGTTCCCGGCATCGCGGGCGGTGTCACGAGCAACGCAGTGCTGCTCATCATCGCGATCGTCGGGACGACGGTGGCGCCGTGGCAGCTTTTCTTCCAGCAGTCCAATATCATCGATAAGCGCATTACGCCGCGGTTCATCTCCTACGAGCGCGCGGACACCGTCATCGGCAGCATTTTCGTTATCATCGGCGCGATTGCGATCATGGTGACAGCGGCGTATGGTGCGGCGGGTACCGGTGGGTACGGCCATTTCACTGACGCCGCTGGTGTGGCGCATCTGCTCCGGCAGCACTCACCGGTTCTCGGTGCGATCTTCGCTGTTGTTCTCTTGGATGCGAGCATTATCGGCGCCGCCGCCGTTACTCTCTCGACGAGTTATGCGTTCGGCGACGTCTTCGGGATTCGCCACTCGCTGCATCGGTCGTTCCGGGACGCCAAGGAGTTCTACCTCAGTTACATCGGCTTGGTCGCTGCTGCTGCGGCGATCGTGCTCATTCCGGGCGCGCCGCTGGGATTAATCACCACGAGCGTGCAGGTGCTCGCCGGCCTTCTGCTGCCGTCGGCGAGCGTCTTTCTGCTGCTGCTCTGCAACGACCGCCACGTCCTTGGTCCGTGGACCAATCCACGGTGGCTCAATGTCGTCACCGGTGTCATCATCGGGGTGCTGCTCCTTCTCTCCGCCACGCTCATGGTGACGACCCTCTTCCCCGAGGTGCCCATCGTTCCGTTGCTCATCGGTCTCAGCACAGGCTTGGTCGTCCTCGGTGCCAGTGGTTGGCTGGTCGCACGAGTGAGCCAGCGAGGGCGGCCCAGCGGACAGGCAGGTCCACCGGTGTACGGCGACAAGCAGACGTGGCGGATGCCCTCGCTTGCCGTCCTGCCGCCGGTCGAATGGTCCACGTGGACGAAAATCAGCATGGTAGCGCTGCGGGGATACCTCATCCTGAGCGCCGTCCTGTTGGTCGTGAAGGCAATTCGGCTCGCCCATTAGCGGCCTAGGACGATCGTTGCGTCAGCCCGTAGGGGTATGTCGATGCCTTCGGGGGTCATGATGACGAGGGACTTTTCCGTGAACTCTGCGTCGATCTCTGCGAGAAGACGAGGCACATCGTGAGGTTCAATGTGAGCCGCCGGTTCGTCCAGCAGGACGATGTCCACGGCGGTCAGCAGTAGGCGGGCCAGACCCAGCCGCTGCCGCTCACCGCTGCTGAGCTGGCGTCCTCCAGCGCCGAGGATGGTATCAAGCCCGTTCGGCAGCGACGTGAGCCACTGCGCCAGTCCGACTCGTGACAGCGCCGTCTTGCAGGCGTCATCCGAGGCCGTGGGTGCCGCCAGGCGCACATTGTCACGCACGGTTGCCGTAAAGATGTAAACCTCGTCGGGCATCCATCCGACGACCTCAGCAATCTGCGTTCGGCGAAGCGTGTGGAGCGGTACATCGCCGAGCATGACCGCCCCGCTCAGTGGTTCGAGGAAATGGAGAAGGACATAGCTTAAGGTCGATTTTCCTGAACCATTGGGTCCGGTGACGACGAGGCGTGCGCGGGGCGGAACGTGCACTGTTGGATAACGAAATTCCGTGACGCCGGTGGCGGGGGAGACGGAATCGGCCTGTTGACTGCGCCGCACGACGATGTCACGCGCCAGCAGCTGCGCCGGCCGGGTAGGCGGGACTCCGGCTACGGCGGGTTCTCGGCTCGGCAGCGGCCGGCTGGCTACCGCGCTGAGATTTCGGGCCGCTCCTCGGGCTCGGCCGATATTTTGCAGGCCGTCGGGCAAGGCGAGACAGACCTCGCCGACCGCAAGGACAAGGAAAGCCGCTGCTGCCACAGATGATCCGTTGATTGCACCGCGTGCTGCGAGATGACGCCCGATCAGCAAGACAAGGACGAGTGTGCCTCCGCTGATGATAGAAATGAGCATTCGCGTCAGGCCGACAGTGAGAGCGTGCCGGACCTCGTGCGGGCGGGTCTCGGCGGTGGCGTGGCGGACGACTGTGTCGAGAACATCACTTCGGTCATAGACGAGAAGTTCAGGCAGCGCCGAGAATGCCTCGAACACCTGTGCGTTGAGAAGGGCGCGGGCTTCGCTCAGTCGCTGCTCCGCACGCTCATGAACGGTCGTCGACCAGAGTGCGATTCCTTGCGCTGCGGCTGTTCCGGCCGCGACTATCATCCCGAGAACCGGTTGAATAGCGATGGCGGCAAGGGTTCCGATGAGCCATGCCCCCACAGCATCAGTGATCGCCGCGGCACCACGAATGCGACCGTTGGCCACGACGTCGGCGTCGGTGACGAGGCGGTTGACCACCTCGCCGGTGCGAGGTACCGCCGCGGGGACCAGCGGTTCCAGGCGGTCATAGAGCCATAAGCGAATGCGGCCGAGATAGCGGAGAGCTGCGGCGTGCAACACGAGGCGAGCTGCGTAGCGGCCAACGCCGCGGCCAAGTGCGAGGGACTGAACAGACGCAGCAGCGACCGCTAAGGCGAGGATGGGCGGCCGAAGCGAGGCATCGGTGATGAGCCAGCCGGCCATCGTCATGAGTCCAATGCCTGATCCGACGGTGGTCCAACTGATCGCGACTGCCTTCAGGCACGTCCGCCACTCCACTCTGCGCCAGAGACGTGGCAGTGCGGTTTCGGTGGGAGGGGGCGATGCGCTCATGGCAGGTCTACAGTGCGTGAGGCGGACGACGGCAGAGGAAACCGCAGCGATACGGTTCCGTCCGTTCCCGGCAGCTCGACGACGACGTGGGCGAGCTGCGTAAGGGCAGGGCGGTGCGTCACGATCAGTGCTGTCTTGCCCGTTAAATGATGTGCCAAGGTAGCGAGAATGCCATCTTCGGAGTCGTGGTCGAGATGCTCCGTCGGTTCATCCAGTAGATAGAGAGACGCTCGACGCAACAGGATGCGTGCGAGGCCGAGGCGCTGCCGCTCTCCCGCGGAGAGCGGCCGACCACCCGGGCCGATCCGGGTCTCGAGCGCCTGGGGAAATCGCTCGACCATGCGAGCCGCACCGGCCGCAACCAGTGCGTCGTACAGTTCAGCGTCTGTCGCGTCCGGCCGCGCGAGCCGCAGGTTGTCGGCCACCGTCCCGGGGATGATGGCCGGCGGTTGCGGGAGGTAGCCGATGAATCGGCGCCATGTCGTGAGCTCCGCCGGTGACAGCACAGCGTCGCCGACGGTGATATGACCGGCGTCGGGGACGCGGAGACCGGCGACCACCTGAAGCAGTGTCGATTTCCCGGCACCGTTAGGTCCGACGACGACAACCACCGTGCCAGGGCGGAGAGTCAGAGCCTCGAGCCGCAGCCGGTCGCGTTGGCGGTCGCCGCGGACCACAATGCCGCTGAGCCGGATCGTTTGATTGCCGGGGTCCGGCGATCCGCCGGCGGCGCTCCTCGGTAAGGCATTCGGTAACCGGTTGGACAGGTCGGCATCCGTAGTATTCCCGAGTGCTCCACGAAAAGCCGCCGCGATCTCGTCGAGAGCTTGCGCCGCCTCCGCCGTCTCGTGAAATTGTGCGCTCGCATTCCGGAGCGGCGCGAGAATCTCCGGCGTGATGACGAGCACCGTCAATGCTGACACGAGCGAGACATGGCCATAGATCAGGCGAAGACCCAGCGGTACCGCAACGAGTGCGACTGCGACGGCGGCGAGCGTGTCCAGGACCAGGGCGGTGAGGAACGCCAGACGCAGGCTCGCCAGGGTGGCTGTTTCAAGCTGCTGTTCGAGTGCAGTCAAATGATTTCGCCTTTGCGCCGTCAGACCGAACGCGCGCAAAACCGGCAGACCGTTGAATGTATCGGCAACCTGGGCGGCGAAGCGTGCCGTAATGTTCCAGCGCCGCGTTGCCAGTTGCGTCGTGCTCCGGCCGACCAATACCCCGAATACTGGAAAGAGCAGCAGGGGGACGAACACGATGAGCAACGACGGCCAGTCGAGCCAGCCGACGGCACCAAGGAGCAAAGGCGGTGTTACGACAAGGGAGACAAGGCTCGGCAGATAGCGGCCGAGGTATCCGTCGAGACCGTCAAGCCCTCGGCTGGCGAGAACGGCGATGCGTATCGGGTCGGTATGCTGCGAGATCGCCTCATGCATCGCCGAAGTGAGAAACCGTGTGCGCAACTGTTCCTTAGCCCGGACGACTACCCAGTTGGCGTACTGGTCGGCGCTGAATCCGGCGCCGGCGCGGAGAGCTATGCCGGCGAACAGGCCCAGTACCCAGGTGCTTGCGGAGGCGGTGTGCCGGCGCGTAAAGAAAGAATCAAGGAGATGGGCAAGAGCAAGCGCCTGCAGATACATTCCAGCGACCACCGCTACGCCGGTTATCACAGCAACAACGATTCCTCGGCGGACTGCAGGCAAATCAAGAAGAATTCTTACGGTCGGAGGATATCGAGGACGTGCAGCCACGGCGTCACATTCCTGACACGGGCCGGGCACGGCTCCCGAGAACTGCATGATGTCTAGTGATCACGCTGAACCCGTTGCGCCGGATCCGGTCGTCGGGCGCATGAGCCGCCGCCGGAAGACCCAGTAGGTCCAACCCTGGTAGGCGAGCACCAAGGGCGTGAAAATTGCTGCGACGATCGTCATGACGACCAAAGTGTAATGCCCGGACGCCGCCGCGGCGATTGTCACCGAATGTGCAGGGTGGTGGAAGTCCGGAAAGACTGTGGGGAACATGCGGGCGAACACGGCACCCATAGTGAGGAGGAGGCTGCCGCCTGTTGCGGCGAAGGCGGCCCCGTCCCTGGCACGCGCAACGAGAAAGGTACCGGCTGCGACACCGGCGACGCCTGCGACGGCCATGGCAAGCGGAACGACACCGGGCAGTGCCTCGGGCAGGGCCTTTCCCCTTGTTAGGGCGACTGCGAGCACGACGGCGCCGGTGAGGAGAGTCGCTGCAACGCCCAGCGGGACGGCGACGCTCCGTGTCCGGTGCGCGAGGCCGCTCGAAGTCTTGAGCAGCAGGAAATTCGCTCCGTGGAAACTCACGAGAGCGACCGTTGCGGCACCGCCCAGGACGGCGATGGGGTGCAGCAGCCCCGCGAGCCCGCCTCGGTACACACCGCCGGAGTCGAGAGGAAGACCGACCACCAGGTTGGTGAAAGCGACGCCCCAGACGGCGGGAGGTATGAGGCTGCCGAGGAAATTGGCCCAATCCCACGTGCGGCGCCAAGCCGGGCGGTGGTCTTTGTTCCTGAACTCAAAAGAAACACCGCGTGCGATCAGTGCAAGCAGAATGAGGAAGAGAGCGAGATAAAAGCCGCTGAAGAGGCGGGCATACCACAGGGGAAAGGCAGCGAAAGTCGCGCCGCCTGCAACGATCAGCCAGACTTCGTTACCGTCCCAGAACGGTCCGACGCTGTTCAGGCACATGCGCCGGTCGATCTCATCCTTGCTGACCAGCGGCGTGATGAGCGCGACACCGAAGTCGAAGCCCTCAAGGAACAGGTAGCCCGCCCACAGCAGTCCAATGAGGGAGAACCACGTGGTGTCAAGGACGCCGAACGACACGCTCCTGCCTCCTGTCCTTAGTAAACAAGCTCCGGCACTTCGTCCTCGCCGAATTGCGACGGCTCGACGAAGGGCCGTCGCGCGGCGCGCGCGATGAGGACGGCTGCGATGAAGCCGAGAATCGTGTAGACAGCGACGAAGGAACCGAGCGTTGCAGCGACATCGGCTACCGGTACGGTTGAGACGCCTGAGGCCGTCGTCATGAGCCCGTAGACAATCCAGGGTTGGCGACCAGCCTCGGTAAAGATCCACCCGGCCGTGTTGGCCACCAGAGGCAGGGCGATGCCGGCCAGGGCGATGCGCTGCAGCCAGCGACCCTCAAAGCCGGTGCGTCGTCGCATTCGCCAGAGAATCCAGAGCGGCAGAAGGACGAGCAGAATTCCGGCCCCGACCATGATACGGAACGACCAGTACGTGAGCCAGATGACCGGCACGTAGCTGCCGGAGCCGTAGCGGGCTTGCTCCGCCTGTTGTATTTGGTGAATGCCAAGAACCTCGCCCTCGGGGTTGAGGGTTGCGATAAGCGAAAGCAGACCGGGAACCCGGATTTGGAAGATTGGATTTCCCGAGAGATCGCCGATGGTCAGGAGCGAGAAGCTTGCGCCGCGTGTGGTATCGTACAATGCCTCGGCGGCAGCCATCTTCATCGGTTGCTGAGTGTCCATGAGGCGCGCTTGGCCGTCGCCGCTCACGGCGGTGAGGATTCCTGCGGCGGCGGTCACTCCGGCGGCGAGCATCGCAGCCTTTCGGAAGGCTAGACGACTCGGTGGGTCATCGGAGTCGCGACGGCTGCGGTAGACCGCGATTCCAAGCATGAGAGCCCCGCCCGTGGCGAGTGCGGCGAATACGGTATGGGCGAAGGACCACCAGAGGGTGGAGTTGCCGAGCACCGCCCAGAAATTCGTAAGAACGGCCTTGCCATTCTCGACGCGGTAGCCTACCGGATGCTGCATCCACGCGTTCGCAGCAAGAATGAAGAACGCGGACAGCAGGGTGCCGATGCTCACCAGCCAAATCGTGGCGAGATGGACACGCGGCGGCAGCCGATCACGGCCAAAGACCCAGAGGCCGATGAATGTCGATTCCAAGAAAAAGGCGAGAAGACCTTCGATGGCGAGCGGTGCGCCAAAGATGTTCCCGACGAACACTGAGTAGCGCGACCAATTAAGGCCGAACTGGAATTCAAGGACTATACCCGTGACGACGCCGACCGCCATGCTGATGAGGAAAATGTGACTAAAGAAACGAGTCAAGCGTTCCCAATCGGAGCCGCGATGCCTATGCGCAAGAGTGGCCAGAACGGCGACAAGGACGCCTAGCCCGATTGTCACCGGGACGAAGAAGAAGTGGAAGATGGTGACAATGGCGAACTGCCACCGCGCAAGGAAGAGAGCCACGAGGACCTCCGGCCGAGTCACACCGCGGAGACGAACGTGCGACACGTACTTTATCGTTGCGGTCAGCCGACGTCCGCATGACTTTTTTCACGGTTCCCTAGGACTTTGGTCCTAACGACGGTCATGGGCCGTCTTGGATGGCCTCAGGGTGGAGGGCATGCTACCGCTCACGACGGTGCACGTGGCGTTCTCGGCTCAGGTGGCTTCCGGGTCAAAAGGCGGCGGCCCGTCTGATCGCATCGCGACGCCTCCTTGATGCGACGGCGGCGGTAGTGGCCCGCCTCTCACCGGCGCTCGCGAATCCTGGTCATCGAGTAAGTGTCGTCGGATGAGATATCGGGGGTCGAGATCGGAGAGGCCCAGATCGTTGACGATGTGTCGGACGTCGCCAAGCTCCGCTTGCAGCTCGTTACGCGCCTGTCCGACGAGGCCTCGGAGCTGACGGAGCATTCGGGCGGCGTCTCGGGCAATGTGAGGGAGCCGCTCCGGGCCAAAGATGACCAACGCCAGGAGCCCGAGTACGAGGAGCTTGGCCGTGCTCAGGTCGAACGGCATTTCCGCACCCCCCTTTACCGGGCGGTCTGGCGCGCCTTTACCGGGCGGTCTGGCGCGCTGGCGAGCGGCGGTGTGCCTTTTAGCGTAGTCTCCAGCGGGCAGGCCTGCGACGGTGTGGGGAGGTGTTGGCCGGCACGCGGTGTCGAGGGTGGTCAGTGGCCGGCTGCGTGGTACATCTCAATGACGGCGACCGGAATACGGCCCCGCTCGGGAACAGGGATCCGGTGTGCTCGGGCCCAAGCCCGTACGGCCCGCGGGTCCGCGGCGACGGGCACGCGGCGCGGGACGACGTAACGGATTCGGCCGTTGCGCGTCGCCGTACGGAGCAGTCGCCGGCCGGCGCGCACGTAGGGTGCCAGGAGTGCGCGCAGGCGTGCGGCGTTGGACCGGCTGAGATCGATCTCGTATTCGACGCCGTCGAGAGCGAAGCGGACCGTCTCCGTTGCGGGCTCGCCGGTCCTGTCATCGACCACGGCGACCTGCCAGCGTTGCGCCATGACCCGTTCCTAACCTCGATCCGCGGTCGTCGAGTGTGCGTGCGCAGCAGCGCGCGGCGTACGAGCTTAGCGGTCTGGAGTGGCCGGGTTTCAGGCGGGTCCGTGCCGCGTCGTGCAGGCGCCGCGCCCAGGTGGCAGCTGTACGACACCGATGCAAAGACGTCGGCCGCTGACGCAGGTGCTGCGCGCACGCAGCACTTTCTCCTGCGTGGGTGTGCCGGGAATCCCGGCGCAGTGCGCGGGATTCCCGGCACGGTGGACTACCACGTCTGTCGGCACGTTCAGTGATCGATGAGACCGAGTGCGAGGGCTGCTCCCAAACTACCCGCGCTGTCGTCGCCGTCCAGTGACCACGCAGCGGTGCCTCCGAGGTCGCGGCGGAGAATGTAGTGCATTTTCTGACCGATTTCTACCGGGTCGTCGACGACATAGAGGGTCTCACTCGCCTGGTCGTAGAGCCAATAACCACCGGTTATCGGATCGCGGTAGGGCGCGTAGCCGAGAGCCTCCAGTTGCGCCCAGGTCGGAGAGCCGCCATTCAGCCACGACGGACCGGTCGCCGTCTGGTACAAGCCGTGTGTGCCACCGTCGGGGACGCCGACCCAGCCATGTCCGTAGAACGGCACACCGACGAGGAGCTTGTGCCGATCGGCGCCGGCGCGGAGAAAGGCGTCGATCGACTGGTCGACACTGAATTGCTGCGCCGAGCCGATCACGGCCACTTCAGCCGCGGACGGGTACAGCTCGGATTGAAAGTCCGTCGGGCCATGTGCCTCCCATGGCCCGTGGAAGTCGTAATCCATGACATCCATCTGGTCGAGAAGCCGCGAAATCTGCGGCACCTCGAGGAGGGCAATCTTCGTCGGGTTCGCTGACAGTGCGGCGGTGAGCAGGTACCGGCGGTGGTGATTCGCGCGGGCTGCGCTGTCCAGTTGGCGGCGAAATTCGGCAAGCAGCAAGGTGAAGTTCCGGGTGTCCTCAGGCCGTGCGGTGGGATTACCGTTTCCGTTGGTGAGCGTGGCACCGGCAGCACCGGGATATTCCCAGTCCACGTCAATGCCGTCGAAGATGCCCTTAGCGGCACCGGGCGGCAGACCGGGAAGGTTGCCGTTGATGAGCAGGTCGATGCATGAGGCGACAAGATGTGCGCGGGACTCAGCTGTCAGGGCGGCGTCGGAGAAGTATCCCGACCACGAGTATCCGCCGAGGGAGGCGATGATACGAAGATTCGGGTAACGCGTCTTCAATTCCCTCAGCTGCTTGAAATTTCCCTGAAGTCCGGACCAGTCGTCGGCGGTGCCGTCGACACTTGGGCGTCCGGTGGCGCCGCCGAACGGCATTTGGTAATCGGCCCACGGGTCGCCGCTGAGGCATTCAATGGGTGAGCCGGACACGGCAGGGTTCGGCGCGACATTGATGAATGCGTAGTTGATTTGGTTGAGGCGGCCGGCGTCACCGTTTGCGACCACGCCGGCTACGGTGAAACCGCTGTAGACCGACCACTGTGTGTAGTACGCGGCGCGGACGAGGCCGTCGCTGCGCGGTTCGTGGGCGGCCGCGCTTGATGGGACGACGACCGCGGCGACGAGGACGGCCGCCGCCGGGGCAAGCCGCCCGGTGCGGCGGTGCGTTCGGGTACTCCAGCGGGTGTGGCGCTGCGTACGGGTAATCCAGCGGGTGTGACGGAATCTCGACAACATGGCGGTGCTCCTCGACCAGGCCGCGTGGTGTCGCGGACGGCCTCAGGCTAATTGGCCTAGACCAATAGGTCAAGACCAATCTGCCGACGACGCAACCGGACCTGCCGTCGGTGCGATCACCCGCCGTCCCGTCATCCCGGGCGCTCACTGCGCCCGCCGCAGCTCGGGAATGGCGGCGTGGAGAAGCCGCGGTTGCACGGGCGCTCACTGCGCCCGCCGCACCTCGGGAATCGGGTTGCGGCAGGATGGTGGCGATGTCGACGGCGGAACAGTTCACCGAACCCGCGGCCTTTCACGCCGAGGGGCCCGTCTGGTCGCCGTACGGCCTGCGGTGGGTTGACATGTTGGCCGGCGATGTGCTCGGCGTCGTGGGTGGCGTTGTGCGCCGTCGGCACGTAGGTTCCGTCGCCGCAGCCCTCCGCCCGCGCCGCCAGGGCGGCATGGTCATCGCCGTCGAACGCGGCTTCGCGCTCTGCGACGGCGATCCTCTGGACGCTTCCTCTGCGCTCTTTCCACTGCCAGAGTTATGGACGGACCGCGGCGTGCGGATGAACGACGGCGGCTGTGATCCGGCGGGCCGGTTCTACTGCGGGTCAATGGCCTATGACCAAGCGCCTGGCCGGGGAGCGTTGTATCGGCTCGACCCCGATCACTCGAGCCACCTCGTCCTGCCGAACGTCACAATCTCCAACGGCATCGACTGGAGTCCAGACGGCTCACTGGTGTACTACAACGACTCGCCCACCCACCGGGTCTGGTGTTTCGACGACGATGGCTTATCGGGTCTGCGCAACCGCCGGGTCTTCGCCGAGATTCCCGAGGATCTAGGAGTCGGCGACGGGCTCACTGTCGATGCCGACGGCGGCGTCTGGGTCGCGATTTACGGCGGCGGGCAGGTCCGGCGGTATCGACCGGACGGCGTGCTGGATGGCGTCGTCGAACTCCCAGTGACCCAGGTGACCGCATGTGCGTTCGGCGGTGATGATTTCGGCGAGCTGTTCATCACGACGTCCCGGGAGAATGTCGCGGACGGCGAACAGCCGGAGGCGGGCGCCGTCTTCCGGATTCGGCCGGGAGTCCACGGACGCCCACCCCGACCGTATGCCGGCTAGCTTAGGCTAAGCTAACTGAAGCGGGCCGCGGATCAGCACCGCGCCCGCCGCAGGAGACGCCGGCACCGCCGGCCGGCCGTAGATGGTGAGGTGTGATGAGCCCGGAACGCGTCGCCCTTCTCGGCGCAATCGCCGGAGTGACGATTTTCATTGGCCTGCCGGTTGGTCGGACCCGTAAAGCAATTCCCGCGACGAAGGTATTGCTCGGCGGTCTCGCCGCCGGGATTCTCGTGTTTCTTCTCTGGGACGTGCTCGAGCACGCTTGGGAACCAATTGACCAGGCGCTCGGCGACCACCACTACGCCTCGGCGATCGGGAACGGCGCCGTGATGACGGCCGGATTCTGCCTCGGGATGCTCGGATTGATTGGGTACGAGGTCTGGATGAGCCAGCGTGCCCGCCGCCGCGCACCCAGTCTGGGACCCGGCACGGCAGCGGTCGCTGAGCTTGAACCGTCGTTGCTCGGTACGCCGGCGCGGCGCCTCGCATTTTTCATCGCCGTGGGTATTGGCCTGCACAACTTCTCCGAGGGACTCGCCATTGGCCAGTCGGCTGCCCGCGGCGAACTCACCCTCGCGACCCTGCTGGTCATTGGATTCGCGACCCACAACGCGACCGAAGGCTTCGGTATCGTCGCGCCGCTGGCGGCCGAGGCCGTGCGACCGTCGTGGGGATGGCTCGGCCTGCTTGGTCTCATCGGCGGCGGCCCCACATTCATCGGGACGCTGGTGGGGCAGTCGGTGGTCAACGACACGCTCTCCATCGCGTTCCTCGCGCTTGCGGCGGGTTCGATTCTCTACGTCGTCGTCGAGCTGATCGCGGCCGGCCGCAAATCCGGCCACAAAGTCCTGTTGAGCACGGGCATTGTGCTCGGCGTCGTCCTGGGTTTTCTTACCGACGCGATTGTTACCGCCGCGGGGGCCTGACCTCGATCAACGGCGGGGTTCGCCTGCGGTGGTTGAGACGTGCCGTCGGCGGTGCTCCAGCATGTCGTTGACGCGGCGCGCGAGTCCCAACGCGCCGCCGGTGGGGCGCGCGCAGTTCTCCTGCAGCGCAGGACTTAGCGGCAGTCCGGGTCACTCGTCGCTGCCGAGGTCGTCGGCCAATCGATGGAGGACAGGCAGGACGTCTCGGATGGCGCGGAGCTCGGCGGTCGAGAGTCGGCGCAGATGTTCGGCGAGGAGCCTGGTACGGCGATCGGCGGTCCGCCGGATGACGGCCCGCCCGGCGGTGGTGAGCTCGACGAACGTCGAACGCGCGTCGGCAGGATCCGGTCGCCGCGCGACGAGTCCGAGGAGGAGCAGCGCATCAACCGTTCGGGACATTGTTGGCGGTGCGACACCTTCGCGATGAGCGAGCTCGCCGAGCCGCAATTGCCCGTGCTCCTCGAGGGTCGTCAGCACCGCGAGTTGCGACGGTGTGAGACCGCCCGCTGCGGCCGCTCGGGTGCGCCGCAACAACCGTCCCGCCGCAACCCGAAGGTCGGTCGCGAGCTCGACCAATTCCGCCGCGGATTTCTGTGCCGACGGCATGACGCGCCCTGCCTCACGCACCCTGGGCGGCCGGCGTCGCTGTCGGTCGCCGCTCCGCCTCGTCGTGCACGTATCGGGCGCCACGGAACAGCGAGGCGACCGCGCCGATGACCGACATCGCAATGGCCATGGCGAAGACGACGACCAGTCCGTCGTGGAACGGCCCGGCGATGAGCGACGGGAAGAATGTCCGGCCGGTGAGCACCGCGGCATCCGTGGGCGGGAGGGTCGACAACACGTGCGGACCCAGCAAGGTCTGGATCGGGTTGTAGCCGAGGAATGCGGCGAACAGGCTTGCCACCGGCGGGGCGTTTCCGATGGCTGTGGCGATGTTCGAAGGCACGTGGTGTGCTTCGAGGCCGCTGGTCAGCGTGTGCGGCAGGTTGTGCGCCAATCCGAGGATCATCAAGGAGAAGAAAATGCCGATCGACAGCGACGTCCCGGAGTTGAAGAAGGTCGAGCGCATTCCGGATGCCGCGCCACGGGTGCTGGCCGGTACGGCGTTCATGATGGCGGTCGTGTTCGGCGAGGAGAACAGCCCGGAACCGATTCCGTTTATCGCCAGGAGAGCAGCGAATTCCCAGTACGGGAAATTCGTCGGCAGCGCCATCAGACCGGCGAAACTGGCCGCGACGATGAGCAGGCCGCCGGTGGCGAATGCTCGAGCGCCGAACCGGTCCGAGAGATAGCCCGAAATGGGCCCCGCAGCGAGAAACGCAATGGTCAGGGGAAGAAGGTAGATGCCCGCCCATAAGGGGGTGTCCGCGAACTTGTAGCCATGCAACGGAAGCCAGATGCCCTGCAGCCAGATGATGAGCATGAATTGCATGCCGCCGCGCGCAATGGACGCAAGCCACCCGGCGAGATTGCCCGCACTGAAGGCCTTGATGCGGAACAACTGCATGTGGAACATCGGCTCGGGAACCTTGGTTTCGATGATGCAGAACACCGCGAGCAGCGCGGCTCCGCCGACGAGTCCGGCATCGACCCACGGGTTTGTCCAGCCCATGGTCGAGCCGCCGTACGGCTGAATGCCGTAGGTGATGGCGACGAGAATCGCGGTGAGACCGAGGCCAAACGTGAGGTTGCCCCAGACGTCGATGCGGGCGGGCGAGCGTTCACCGATCTCCCGCAGGCTCGCGTACGACCAGATCGTGCCGAGGAGGCCGAACGGTACGGAGACGAAGAACACCAGGCGCCAGTCCACCTCGGAGAGCAGTCCACCGGCGATCAGGCCGATGAACGATCCGGCAATGGCGGCGACTTGGTTGATGCCCATGGCCATGCCGCGTCGATCCGGCGGAAAAGCGTCGGTGAGAATGGCCGCTGAATTCGCGAACAGCATGGCCGCCCCGACGCCCTGCACGACCCGCCAGATGATTAACCAGAGCGCTCCGCCGCCGCCGGTGAGCGGATCGAGGGCCAGCGCGATGGATGCCGCCGTGAAGATGGCGAAGCCCATGCTGTAAATCCGAACCCGACCGTAGATGTCGCCCAAGCGTCCCACGCTCACGACCAGGACAGCCGTGACCAGGAGAAATCCCATAATCATCCACAGCAGATAGCTGACATTGCCGTGGGCGAGCGGATCGATGTGAATGCCGCGGAAGATGGCCGGTAGGGAGATCATCACGATCGATGAGTTGATCGTGGCCATCAACATGCCAAGCGTGGTGTTGGACAGCGCCACCCAGCGGTAATGCGGATGGTCGGCGTCGATCGTTCTGCGCAGCGCCCAGGTGGCCTCCGCCACGGCGTCCACCTCCTAGGACCCATCAGACAATTCGTTAGCATCAACTAACTAACTACGGAGAATATTTCACATCGGCTGCATCGTCAACCTCCGGACGGATAATGCGCGGTCCACGTCACGCAGCCAGTGCACGGCCGGCCTCACGCACGATGGTGCGCGGCTTGCGTCACGCCGGCCGGATGCGCAACAGATCGCCTTCGTGCACCGAGAGCCTAGCGTCAGCCCGCCCGCCATGAACGGCGACAGCGAGGCGCCCCGCGGAGTCGACGTAGACGAGAGTCTCACCGGGCGCGACCGCGCCGAAGGTCGTCGCGCGAACCGCAGGAACCTGTGCACCGCCGCCCTCGACAACGAGCGGCTGGCCGAGTGCCCAGCCGGCGATGTCCCCGCATGCGAGCTGCACATTGCCGAACCGGTCGATGCTCGATATTTCTGCGTCGATCATTTCGCCGTGGAGTCGCGCCACGGGACTCGGCAAGCGTACGAGCTGTTGCGGATCGAGTTCCGGACCGACGAGGTCAACGGGCGTTCCGGTCGCCAGATGTGCCGCCGTCGGCGCAAAAATGTCCCTGCCGTGGAAGGTCGCCGAGACGGGATGCAACCACAGCGCCGAATTCGTGAGGCGAAACGCGCGCCGAATGCCGCCCGCTGCTTCCGCCGCCGGGAGCAGCAGACCGTTGTCCGGGCCGACAAACAGATGCTGCGGCGTCTCGACAACAATCGGACGCCGCGCGGTGCCCACCCCGGGATCGACGATCCCGACGTGCACGCCGTCAGGCAAGAACGGAATCGCCTCGGCCAAGAGCGTGGCGCCACGGCGCACATTGCCGGGGGGAACAGCGTGCGTGATGTCGAGGATTCGAACGTCGGGTGCGAGACGTCCAATAACACCGTGGCAGATCGCTACGAACGCGTCCTCGTAGCCGTAGTCCGTGAGCAGGCTTATCCATGGCATAAGGCCAATTGTGTGCTGCCTCCCGTTCCCGGCCCGGCGGTTCTCACGCTGCGGGACCCCACCGCGACCCCGACAACCAGGGCGGCCCGGTGCCCGCCCTCGCACGTCTCACGCTGCGGGACCCACACGTGCTGGGTTGTTCAGTCGCGGAAAGGAAATCGGGAGGTCACCGGCCTGATCAGCCGGCGACCTCCCGATTCGTGATCCAAGCCACCGGAGCGGCGTCGTCAGGCGGCGCTGTGCTCCGGCGTGTAGAGGATCAGCTGACGCTCGCGGGTTGCTGCACCGACGCGGCGGAACTCTCGATCACGCGCGGGCTGTCGGCTCTGGTCACTTCGATCCGGCGAGCCTTCGCCTTCTCGGCGACCGGGATCGTGACCGTCAGCACGCCGTTCTCGTAGGTGGCGGCGATGTGGTCGGTGTCCACACCCTCGCCGAGCGAGATCTGGCGCATGAACTTTCCGGTGAACCGCTCACTCGCCAGCCACTGGAGATTCTCGTCGGTCCGCGGCGTGCGTTCAGCCTCGATCGTCAGGATGCCGTTCTCGACGCTGACATTCACGGACCCGGGATCGACGCCCGGTAGGTCAGCGTGCAGCACGTAGTGGTCACCCGCGCGGTAGAGATCCATCGGCATGAACCTCGGGGTACGGACGGACCCCAGAGCAGACCCCAGGAGTTGTTCGGTCAGCCGGTCAAATTCACGGAACGGATCAAAGCGCAGCGCCATCATTGATCACCTCCTTCACGGTGGTTGTTAGCACTCGGTGCTGTCGAGTGCTAGCTTCCACTCGTGTGATACCACCACGACAGCGATCTATGCATGTCTCGATTGCCGAGATACACGTCCCTCGGCATGCCGTCACCCGCGGTCGAGGCGCGATCGGCAGCAGCGTCAGCCGAGGCGCAGCGATGTGGTTCCTCTGCTGCCGTCGTCGCCGGGTGCCTGACCGGGGCGCCTCTGCCCGACTGCATACCGCCGTCGGGTCCTTTCGCCGGCGCGCGCCGCGGGTGCCGCGGACGCCGCTGCTACCGCCGTGGTGCGGCGACCTCGGCGTCCGGTGTCACTGACTGGGGTTCCAGCCGGATCACAATCGCCTTTGATGTAGGGGTATTGCTCTCGAGCGCGGTCGAGTCCAACGGCACCAGTGGATTGGCCTCGGGGAAGTACGCCGCCGCACATCCCTGCGGCGTCGGGTAGGGAATCGCGGTGAAGTCACGCAATCGGCGTTCGCCGTCCGACCAGATGCTCACGAGCGTCACGCGACTACGCGGCGCGATGCCGAGCCGGGAAAGGTCGTCGGGATTGACGAAGACGACCCGCCGGTCTCCGACGACACCGCGGTATTGATCGTGGTAGCTGTAAATAGTCGTATTGAACTGGTCGTGGGAGCGGATGGTTTGCAGCAGCAGGCAGCCGGGCGGGATCTCGAGGGGCTGCGCCCGGTTCACCGTGAAGTGCGCCCGTCCGTCCGCCGTGGGGAAGCGTCGCTCGTCCCGCACCGGGTGGGGGAGAACGAAGGAACCGCCGGCGTTGAGTCGGTCCTCGACGTCGGCAAAGCCGTCGACGACCCGCGCGATGCGCTCGCGGATTCGGCGGTTGTCCCGCCCCAGCTCGCGCCATGGCACCACGTCGGCGTCGCCGAAGATGCGGGCGCCCAGTTCGGCGACGATGGACACTTCGCTGCGAAGGTGCGGGGAGACCGGAGTGAGGTGCCCGATCGACGCGCGCACGATACCCATCGAATCCTCGATGGTGACCATCTGTCGGCGGCCGGCACTTTCGTCGCGGTCGCTTCGCGCCAGCGCCGGGAGGAGAAAACTCGTCGTACCGCGGAGCAAATGCGTGCGGTTCAACTTCGTCGCGACGTGAACAGTCAGTGCGCATGTCCTCATGGCTTCCGCGGTTCGCATCGTGTCCGGCGCAGCGACAGCGAAATTGCCGCCTAATCCCATGAAGAAACGAATCCGCCCGTCATACATGGCCCGGATTGCTTCGACGACGTCCAACCCCGGCTGTGTCGGTGGCGCGAAACCGAATTCCGCCTGGAGGCGTTCGAGGAAGGCGGGGGAAGGCTTGTCTGTGATACCCATGGTGCGGTCGCCCTGCACGTTGCTGTGACCCCGGACCGGACACGCTCCGGCACCCGGCCTTCCGAAGTTTCCGCGCAGCAGGAGGAAATTCACGAATTCCCGGATGGTCGGGACCGCGTTGCGGTGTTGCGTGATGCCCATGGCCCAGCAGAGCACCACCGAACGCGCGGCTATGACTTCGTCTACGAAGCGATTCACCGCTTCGTCATCAAGTCCGGACTCGGCGGCCAGCCGGCGGGGATCCAGCCCGGCCCAGAATTGCGCGGCGTCCTCAAAGCCGGCGCAGTACCGGCGGATGAATCCGTGGTCGAGGATGTTCTCGCCGCCGCCGAATCGCGCGTCACGCTCGACGAGACGGCGGTTGACCCACTGGAAGAGGGCGAGGTCGCCGCCGACGCGGACCGGCAGATAGAGGTCGGCGATCGGCGTCCCGCGCCCCAGGAGCCCCGAAACCCGTTGCGGATTGCGAAAAGACCGAAGGCCCGGCTCCGGCAGCGGATTGACGGCGACGATGCGGGCTCCGCGTCGCTTTGCCTCCTCGAGGCTACTGAGCATGCGGGGATGGTTTGTTCCGGGATTCTGGCCGACGAGAACGATGAGGTCCGCGTAGTGGGCGATGTCGTCCAGCGTCACCGATCCCTTGCCGACACCAATAGTTTGGCTCAGCGCTACGCCACTGGACTCATGACACATATTCGAGCAATCCGGCAGATTGTTGGTGCCAAGCCGCCGGGCCAGAAGCTGATATAAAAACGCTGCTTCATTGCTGGTGCGCCCGCTGGTATAGAAAACCGCCTGATCTGGAGTGTCAAGCCCGCGCAGAGCGGCTGCGATGCGGTCGAGTGCTGCGTCCCAGCTGACGGGTCGGTAATAGTCGTCACCTGGCTCCGCCACGAGCGGCTCGGCAAGGCGTCCGCGGCTCTCCAGCCAGTGGTCGTCACGACTGAGCAAGTCGGTAATGGAGTGTTCGGCGAAGAAGGCCGCACCGATGGTCCGGCGGGTTGCTTCCCAGGCGACAGCCTTTGCGCCGTTCTCACAGAATTCGATGCGATGCCGGGGTTCGGCGTCCGGCCACGCACAACTGGGGCACTCGAATCCGCCGCGTTGGTTGACCGCGGCGAGGGCCCGCAGACCGCGGCCGACACCAGCCTCTCGTAGCGTTATCTCTACAGTCCGGGCGACGGCGGGAAGCCCAGCTGCGTGCTGTGCTGGTTCTCCGCCTTGGCGTGCACGTCTCGACATCAACTCGACCTTAGCGCGCAGGCACGGCCGTGCGCAGCTTGATGAGGGATGATTCCTGTCGGTCTGCCGTTTCCGATCGCTCGGTCCTTCCGGCGGCCTGCCGTTTCCGATCGCTCGGTCTTCGCCGCGGGCGTTTCAGCCGCCAGCCGTTCCCTAGCGCTTAGCCAGTTCCGGCTGTGAATGATCGCGCCAATCTTCAGGCGGGCCGCCCGTTCTTCTGAACGTGCGCCAGATGTGCCAACGTGCCCTCGCGCCGTGCAGGGCGCGCATCGTCACGAGGGTGACTTCGGGAAGGATGAGCAGGATCAATGATCCGGCGAGCCAGCCGCCTAGCACGTCCGTCACCCAGTGCGTGTCCAAAAAAATGGTGCTCAGCCCAACCGTGACCGCGACGAATACCGCGACGGCGGTGACGAGGCGGCGATATGTGGGTGCGGTGAGGAGAACGAGGATGCCAAATACCACGACTGCATTAGACGTGTGTCCCGAGGGGAAAATGTCTCCGCCGTCGAATACCGCATGGGGGTGGGTGGTGAGAAGCGGTCCGAGCCGGCCCGTGGAAACTTTGACGGCACCGACGGACACATTGAGCAGCGCAAGACCAACCGCGAGCATTACCAGGGGTTGCGCCGTACGTCGGCGCCAGGACAGGTAGATGACGAGTGCGCCCGCCGCCGCGGCCGAAGGTGCGCGTTGTCCAATCATCACGTAGTGGAGAATCCACGGCTTGACGTCTGGCCAGCGTTGCGCGAGATCCATGGCCGCCGCGCGATGGTCAAGGGCGTCAAGCGGCGATCCGAAGATCACTGCCATGGTCAGGAGCGCGTACGCAATGAGGACGCCGATGAGCAGATACCAGCGGCGGCGTCCCATGCGGGCAATAAGGCGATCGAGGAGTTGAACCAACGTCTTGGTCTTGTCGCCTGCCACGATCGAAATGTTACCGATGCTAACGATGTGGCTGACTGAGAGAATCCTGAGTATTACGGCACGATTGGGGTGACGTCGTTCCGCGGCTCCCCAGCCGCGGCGTGCCATTTCCGTTGTTTCTGCTTTTCCCGAACTCCGCATGGCATCTCCCGAGCGGGAGATGCCCGGCCTGGGGGATCGTTATGCGCTGCGGGCGAGGATCGGTGAGCGTCGCAGTCAGCCCCAGCCGGGCGTCGCCTCGGGGCGTGCCGGGTTTCGCCTCAGGCCCTGCCGGGCGTCGTTGCAGGGCGTGTCGGGCGTCGATGCGGGCCGTGCGCCGGGTGTCGCCGCCCGGGTCGTGCCTCCGTCCCGGGGGCGCCTCCGCCCCGGGCGCGCTTCCGCCTCACCGCGACCCCGACCGGGCCGTGCCCCGGCCGTGATCGTTCCGGATCAGGTGTTGTCGGCTTCCCAGGTGAAGGTGGCGGTGTCGGTCTGGCCGGCAACGGTATTGGGCGCCGACGAATCGAGCGTGTAGGTGAATCGGTAAACCATGTTCGCAGCGCCGCTCGGGGCCCAGGTGCCGGCGCCGGTCGCGAAATTCGTGTACGTGCTGGCAATCGTGGTGAGATGCACGGCGTTAATGATCGTGGTGGACGGCGTAAAGCCGGTACAACTGCCGAAGTTGCCCCCGCTGCCTTCCTCAACCGTGATCGTTAGGTAATCCGACAGGTACGGACTCGAGCCTGCGGAATGCGTCAGGCCGCCCGGCGCGATGTAGAGCTTGACCGCGGCCGGCAGCGATCCGCCGTACTGCACGGTGATGCAGTGGCTGCCGGTCGAGCCCGGCTTGAGACCCGTTGCAGAGAACATCGCCTGGTTGGTGTCGTCATCGCTCAACGTCACAGTGCCGGACGACCACTGGTTGTTGCTGTTGGACGTGGTCGCGGTGAAGGCGGCGAACGACGCGTGCCAGATCAGTACGGCGCTCGCGACGAGACCAGCGACGACGGCCAGCACGAGGAACGGGGTGGCGGACAGCCGCCGGGTGGCTCGCCGGTGGCGGCCGGCAACATGCACGGACATGCAGCGACTCCGGAGGACGTGGCGCCCCTTTCGGGATGGACGCCCTTCCATCGGCCGAGTCGGCGGAGAGCTGAGTGCTCTTCGTCAGGAGCCGTTGTTCCCGGCGGCGCGGTCACTGCCGAGTCGAGGGGAGCCGAGCCGTCCTCGGTCAGGGTTCGCCGAGTCTGGATGACGGTGCGCGACCTACTGGCGCCGGTCGTCGACCGCACTGCGATTGACCCGGTTACGTTAGGACAGGCGCGGCCTGCGATCGCGAGCCGTAAACCGACGGCCGGCCGGGCCGGTGGCACATATCAACCCTTAACGGTGATCGTGAGCAGTCCGATGTCTGCCGGCCGGGTGTCGCAACCGCTGGTCGGTGACGGGCTTTGCGTCGCACACGGCGGCACCTGTTGCGCGCGGATCGTTACGCTTCCCGGGACCATGCCGCGGAAGTAGCCTGGAGCACCTGGTACTGGGGCGACCACGTTGCTGCCGGGAGGATCCACGTTGTACAAGGTCACCTGTCCGTCGTTCTGGTAGAGCGGCGGGATGGTCACCCGCACGATCTCTCCTTTGTTGATGTCGACGGTCACGTGGTTACGGTTTGCCTCGGCCGCGATTTTCGCGCTCGGGCTTGCTCCGGCTGTCGGGTTCGGTTTGGCGTGGTGTGCGGAGCACGCCGAGGCGATCCCAATGAGGGCAAGGGCAAGAGCGGAGCCGATGGCACGTCGGGTGGCCGATGGGGTACGCCGATGGGGCGTGGCGTCCCCGCCGCGGACAGAACCGGATGCGGAATAGGTCACGGTGCGACATGTTGCCGTACCGCGGACCCGGATGACAAGGGTGGGTGCGCGGGTCGCCTGTGAGCTGCCGGCTGGCGTCTGGATCATGGGAACGATCCCACCATTCCCCGCAATCGACGCGATCGGGAGCAGGGCGGCGCGAGCCGGACCGTGTGGTCGAGCCGGACGATTCGCCCATACGGTGCTGCAATGCCCAGCGCCATGTTGTCAATCCGCCAAATGCAGCAATGCACACATGGACAGGGATTGTGACTCTGAGTAATGATTGGATTGCCTTCTTGCCGCCTACGCGTTACGCAGAGTAGGCGACTGTATGCGGTAGGTTGGCGCTCCAGCCGTGGGCTGGACATGCCTGCTGCGAACTCTTGACACGTCTGGTTGAACGCGCAATACTCCCAACACCGATGGGATCGTTCCCATAAGTTTCCGTCTCACAACAGAATCGGTGCGCCCTCATGATCAACGTGAAAGGAGTACGGGGGAGAACAGACGGGGGAGAAACCAACGGGGGATTGGCGGTGCCGCGCGCATTGCGGCGAGTGCCTGGCTCGCGGGTGATGCTGCGGGTCGGCGTCGTCGTCGCGGTGCTGGCATTGGTTGCCGCACTCGCCAACCTAGCCGTGCCGCGGCCGGCTCGCGCCGCGGGCGGCGGCTATTGGCACACGAGCGGCCGGGAGATCCTGGACGCGAACAACGTGCCGGTACGGATCGCCGGCATCAACTGGTTTGGGTTCGAAACCTGCAATTACGTCGTGCACGGTCTCTGGTCACGCGACTACCGCAGCATGCTCGACCAGATAAAGTCGCTCGGCTACAACACAATCCGGCTGCCGTACTCTGACGACATTCTCAAGCCGGGCACCATGCCGAACAGCATCAATTTTTACCAGATGAATCAGGACCTGCAGGGTCTGACGTCCTTGCAGGTCATGGACAAAATCGTCGCGTACGCCGGTCAGATCGGCCTGCGCATCATTCTTGACCGCCACCGACCGGATTGCAGCGGGCAGTCGGCGCTGTGGTACACGAGCAGCGTCTCGGAGGCTACGTGGATTTCCGACCTGCAAGCGCTGGCGCAGCGCTACAAGGGAAACCCGACGGTCGTCGGCTTTGACTTGCACAACGAGCCGCATGACCCGGCCTGCTGGGGCTGCGGCGATCCGAGCATCGACTGGCGATTGGCCGCCGAGCGGGCCGGAAACGCCGTGCTCTCGGTGAATCCGAACCTGCTCATTTTCGTCGAAGGTGTGCAGAGCTACAACGGAGACTCCTACTGGTGGGGCGGCAACCTGCAAGGAGCCGGCCAGTACCCGGTCGTGCTGAACGTGCCGAACCGCCTGGTGTACTCGGCGCACGACTACGCGACGAGCGTCTACCCGCAGACGTGGTTCAGCGATCCGACCTTCCCCAACAACATGCCCGGCATCTGGAACAAGAACTGGGGATACCTCTTCAATCAGAACATTGCACCGGTATGGCTGGGCGAATTCGGTACGACACTGCAATCCACGACCGACCAGACGTGGCTGAAGACGCTCGTCCAGTACCTACGGCCGACCGCGCAATACGGTGCGGACAGCTTCCAGTGGACCTTCTGGTCCTGGAACCCCGATTCCGGCGACACAGGAGGAATTCTCAAGGATGACTGGCAGACGGTCGACACAGTAAAAGACGGCTATCTCGCGCCGATCAAGTCGTCGATTTTCGATCCTGTCGGCGCGTCTGCATCGCCTAGCAGTCAACCGTCCCCGTCGGTGTCGCCGTCTCCGTCGCCGAGCCCGTCGGCGAGTCGGACGCCGACGCCTACTCCGACGCCGACAGCCAGCCCGACGCCAACGCTGACCCCTACTGCTACGCCCACGCCCACGGCAAGCCCGACGCCGTCACCGACGGCAGCCTCCGGAGCCCGCTGCACCGCGAGTTACCAGGTCAACAGCGATTGGGGCAATGGCTTCACGGTAACGGTGGCCGTGACAAATTCCGGATCCGTCGCGACCAAGACATGGACGGTCAGTTGGACATTCGGCGGAAATCAGACGATTACCAATTCGTGGAATGCAGCGGTCACGCAGAACGGTCAGTCGGTAACGGCTCGGAATATGAGTTATAACAACGTGATTCAGCCTGGTCAGAACACCACGTTCGGATTCCAGGCGAGCTATACCGGAAGCAACGCGGCACCGACAGTCGCCTGCGCAGCAAGTTAATACGTCGGGGAGCCGACGGGAGGGTCCGGACCGTCGGTTCCCCGGCTTCCACCTATGGAGCGAACCCAACAATCCGGACGGAACTGCAGGTACCAGAGAGGAACGACACGAATGCCCGCCATCTCAAAACGGCTGCGAGCCGGCGTCCTCGCCGGGGCGGTGAGCATCGCAGCCTCCATCGTGCCGCTGGCGATGCAGCATCCTGCCATCGCCGCGACGCACGTCGACAATCCCTATGCGGGAGCGACCTTCTTCGTCAACCCGTACTGGGCGCAAGAAGTACAGAGCGAAGCGGCGAACCAGACCAATGCCACTCTCGCAGCGAAAATGCGCGTCGTTTCCACATATTCGACGGCCGTCTGGATGGACCGCATCGCTGCGATCAACGGCGTCAACGGCGGACCCGGCTTGACGACATATCTGGACGCCGCCCTCTCCCAGCAGCAGGGAACCACCCCTGAAGTCATTGAGATTGTCATCTACGATCTGCCGGGACGCGACTGCGCGGCGCTCGCCTCCAACGGCGAACTGCCCGCTACGGCAGCAGGTTTGCAGACCTATGAAACGCAGTACATCGATCCGATTGCGAGTATCCTGAGCAATCCGAAGTACTCCAGCCTGCGGATCGTGACGATCATTGAGCCGGACTCGCTGCCAAACGCGGTCACCAATATGAGCATTCAAGCGTGTGCAACGGCGGTGCCGTATTACGAGCAAGGCATCGAGTACGCGCTCACGAAATTGCACGCCATTCCGAACGTGTACATCTACATGGACGCCGCCCACTCCGGCTGGCTTGGGTGGCCCAATAATGCCAGCGGATACGTACAGGAAGTCCAGAAGGTCCTCAACGCGAGCATCGGGGTCAACGGCATCGACGGCTTCGTCACCAACACGGCGAATTACACGCCGTTGAAGGAGCCGTTCATGACCGCCACCCAGCAGGTCGGCGGACAGCCGGTGGAGTCGGCGAATTTCTACCAGTGGAATCCTGACATCGACGAAGCCGACTACGCGGCTGACTTGTACTCGCGGTTCGTCGCCGCTGGCTTCCCAAGCAGCATCGGCATGCTCATCGACACCTCACGCAACGGTTGGGGTGGTCCGAACGAACCAACAGGCCCGAGCACCGCGACCGATGTCAACACCTTCGTCAACCAGTCGAAGATTGACCTTCGGCAGCACCGCGGCCTGTGGTGCAACCAGAACGGTGCGGGCCTCGGCCAGCCGCCGCAGGCAAGCCCGACGGACTTCCCGAACGCGCACCTCGACGCGTATGTCTGGATCAAGCCGCCGGGTGAGTCGGACGGCACAAGCGCTGCGAGCGATCCGACAACTGGCAAGAAGTCGGACCCCATGTGCGACCCGACGTACACGACGTCGTACGGGGTACTGACCAACGCGTTACCGAACTCCCCGATCGCCGGCCAGTGGTTCCCGGCGCAGTTTGACCAGCTTGTCGCGAACGCACGGCCAGCGGTGCCGACGTCGACCAGCTCGAGCCCGCCGCCTCCGCCGCCGAGTCCGTCGGCTTCGCCGAGTCCGAGCCCGAGTCCGAGCCCGAGCAGCTCGCCATCGCCGTCGCCGTCTCCGAGCTCGAGCCCGTCTCCGTCGCCGAGCCCGAGTCCGAGCCCGAGTAGCTCGCCGTCGCCGTCTCCGAGCTCGAGCCCGTCTCCGTCGCCGAGCCCGAGTCCGAGCCCGAGTAGCTCGCCGTCGCCGTCTCCGAGCTCGAGCCCGTCTCCGTCGCCGAGCCCGAGTCCGAGCCCGAGTAGCTCGCCGTCGCCGTCTCCGACGTCGTCGCCGGTGTCGGGTGGGCTGAAGGTGCAGTACAAGAACAATGATTCGGCGCCGAGTGACAACCAGATCAAACCGGGTCTCCAGTTGGTGAATACCGGGTCGTCGTCGGTGGATTTGTCGACGGTGACGGTGCGGTACTGGTTCACCCGGGATGGTGGGTCGTCGACACTGGTGTACAACTGTGACTGGGCGGCGATGGGGTGTGGGAATATCCGCGCCTCGTTCGGCTCGGTGAACCCGGCGACGCCGACGGCGGACACCTACCTGCAGTTGTCGTTCACTGGTGGAACGTTGGCCGCTGGTGGGTCGACGGGTGAGATTCAAAACCGGGTGAATAAGAGTGACTGGTCGAATTTCACCGAGACCAATGACTACTCGTATGGGACGAACACCACCTTCCAGGACTGGACGAAGGTGACGGTGTACGTCAACGGCGTGTTGGTGTGGGGGACTGAACCGTCCGGCACCAGCCCCAGCCCCACACCATCCCCGAGCCCGAGCCCGAGCCCGAGCCCGGGTGGGGATGTGACGCCGCCGAGTGTGCCGACCGGCTTGGTGGTGACGGGGGTGAGTGGGTCGTCGGTGTCGTTGGCGTGGAATGCGTCGACGGATAACGTGGGGGTGGCGCATTACAACGTGTACCGCAACGGGGTGTTGGTGGGCCAGCCGACGGTGACCTCGTTCACCGACACGGGTTTGGCCGCGGGAACCGCGTACACCTACACGGTGGCCGCGGTGGACGCTGCGGGTAACACCTCCGCCCCATCCACCCCCGTCACCGCCACCACCACGAGTCCCAGCCCCAGCCCCACGCCGACGGGGACCACGGTCACCGACTGCACGCCCGGTCCTAACCAGAATGGTGTGACCAGCGTGCAGGGCGACGAATACCGGGTGCAGACCAATGAGTGGAATTCGTCGGCCCAGCAGTGCCTCACCATCAATACCGCGACCGGTGCCTGGACGGTGAGCACTGCGAACTTCAGCGGTGGGACCGGCGGTGCGCCCGCGACGTATCCGTCGATCTACAAGGGCTGCCACTGGGGCAACTGCACCACGAAGAACGTCGGGATGCCGATTCAGATCAGTCAGATTGGTTCGGCTGTGACGTCGTGGAGTACGACGCAGGTGTCGTCGGGCGCGTATGACGTGGCCTACGACATTTGGACGAACAGTACCCCAACGACAACCGGTCAGCCAAACGGTACCGAAATCATGATTTGGCTGAATTCGCGTGGTGGGGTGCAGCCGTTCGGGTCGCAGACAGCGACGGGTGTGACGGTCGCTGGTCACACGTGGAATGTCTGGCAGGGTCAGCAGACCTCGTGGAAGATTATTTCCTACGTCCTGACCCCCGGTGCGACGTCGATCAGTAATCTGGATTTGAAGGCGATTTTCGCGGACGCCGCGGCACGCGGGTCGCTCAACACCTCCGATTACCTGCTCGACGTTGAGGCCGGGTTTGAGATCTGGCAAGGTGGTCAGGGCCTGGGCAGCAACTCGTTCAGCGTCTCCGTGACGAGCGGCACGTCCAGCCCGACACCGAGCCCGAGCCCGACGCCGACACCGAGCCCGACGCCGACACCGTCTCCGAGCCCGACCCCGTCGCCGAGTCCGACCAGCTCGCCGTCGTCGTCGGGTGTGGCGTGCCGGGCGACGTATGTGGTGAATAGTGATTGGGGTTCTGGGTTTACGGCGACGGTGACGGTGACGAATACCGGGAGCCGGGCGACGAACGGGTGGACGGTGGCGTGGTCGTTTGGTGGGAATCAGACGGTCACGAACTACTGGAACACTGCGTTGACCCAATCAGGTGCATCGGTGACGGCGACGAACCTGAGTTACAACAACGTGATCCAACCGGGTCAGTCGACCACCTTCGGATTCAACGGAAGTTACTCAGGAACAAACGCCGCGCCGACGCTCAGCTGCACAGCCAGCTGATCTCAGCGAAGCGGTTACCTTCACGACGTGGTGGGGGCCTAGCGGTAGGCCCCCACCACCGAGTGAGGAGTCCGGCGCACTGAAAACAGCCTGAAAACAGCACGGACCTTACCAACGAGGCCATCTCTACATTGCGACCGATTGGACGGAGTCGATGATGGGTCTAGTGCGTCGCCCTGCGCGAGCATTTGTTGCGACCGCGGCCGGCACTGCCGTTGCTGCCGCGGCGACGCTCGGCTCAATCACCATGCCGTCAGCCACGGCAGCGCCGGCGGGATTCGTCACCGCATCCGGCGGTCAGTTCGTTCTGAACGGCCTTCCCTATCGTTACGGGGGAACGAACAACTATTACCTCAGCTATCAGTCGCACGCCGACGTCGATGACGTGTTGGCCAAGGCTCAAGCGATGAATCTTTCTGTCATCCGGACCTGGGGTTTCATCGACATCGGCTCTCTTGACGGCTCCGTGCCCACAATCGATGGCAACAAGAACGGCTTCTACTTTCAGTACTGGGACCCGTCGACCGGCGCTCCGGCGTACAACGACGGGCCGACCGGCTTGCAAGGCCTTGACTACGCGATCGCGAGCGCGGCCGCGCACGGCCTTCGGGTGATTGTCGTCCTCACCAACGACTGGAAAGAATTTGGGGGAATGGATCAATACGACAAGTGGTACGGCCTTCCTTACCACGACAACTTCTACACCGACCCCCGGACCCAGCAGGCGTACAAGAATTGGGTCAATCATCTACTGAACCGGGTCAACAGCATTACCGGCGTGACGTACAAGAACGATCCAACGATCTTTGCTTGGGAACTTGCCAATGAGCCGCGCTGCGTAGGAAGCGGCACATTACCAACCTCGGGCACGTGCACTCAGGCGACCATTGTCAACTGGGTCGATCAAATGTCGGCGTACGTCAAAAGCATAGACCCTAACCATATGGTCTCGGTCGGCGACGAAGGGTTCTACATTGGGTCAACGCAGGGAAGCGGCTGGCCATACAACGACCCGTCCGACGGCGTCGACAACAATGCTCTTCTCCGTGTCAAGAACATTGACTTTGGCACGTATCACCTGTACCCGAATTACTGGGGCCAGAACGCGGACTGGGGAACGCAATGGATCAAGGATCATATTGCGAATGCCGCAGCGATCGGCAAGCCGACCATTCTCGAAGAATTCGGCTGGCAGGACACCGGGACCCGCGATTCCGTCTATCAGACGTGGACCCAGACTGTGCGTACGAACGGTGGAGCAGGCTGGAACTTCTGGATGCTCGCTGGGAATGTCAACGGCCAGCCATATCCGAACTATGACGGCTTCAACGTCTACTACCCAAGTTCAACAGCGACCGTCCTCGCCAGCGAGGCGCTCGCAATCAGTACCGGCACATCGCCTCCGCCGTCGCCGAGCTCGAGTCCATCCTCGTCGCCGTCTCCGTCGCCGTCTCCGTCGGCGTCTCCGTCGGCGTCTCCGTCGGCGTCTTCGTCGCCGAGCCCGTCTCCGTCGTCGTCGCCGGTGTCGGGTGGGGTGAAGGTGCAGTACAAGAACAATGATTCGGCGCCGGGTGATAACCAGATCAAACCGGGTCTCCAGTTGGTGAATACGGGGTCGTCGTCGGTGGATTTGTCGACGGTGACGGTGCGGTACTGGTTCACCCGGGATGGTGGGTCGTCGACACTGGTGTACAACTGTGACTGGGCGGCGATGGGGTGTGGGAATATCCGCGCCTCGTTCGGCTCGGTGAACCCGGCGACGCCGACGGCGGACACCTACCTGCAGTTGTCGTTCACTGGTGGAACGTTGGCCGCTGGTGGGTCGACGGGTGAGATTCAAAACCGGGTGAATAAGAGTGACTGGTCGAACTTTGATGAGACCAATGACTACTCGTATGGGACGAACACCGCCTTCCAGGATTGGACGAAGGTGACGGTGTATGTCAATGGCCGGCTGGTGTGGGGGACTGAACCGTCCGGCACCAGCCCCAGCCCCACACCCAGCCCCAGCCCAACCCCGTCCCCGAGCCCGAGCCCGACCCCAAGCCCCAGCTCCTCCCCATCCCCGTCCCCGAGCCCCAGCCCCAGCCCTACGCCGTCCCCGTCGCCGAGCCCGTCGCCGTCGCCGAGTGTGTCGTCGTCGGGTGTGGGGTGCCGGGCGACGTATGTGGTGAATAGTGATTGGGGTTCTGGGTTTACGGCGACGGTGACGGTGACGAATACCGGGAGCCGGGCGACGAGCGGGTGGACGGTGGCGTGGTCGTTTGGTGGGAATCAGACGGTCACGAACTACTGGAACACTGCGTTGACCCAATCAGGTGCATCGGTGACGGCGACGAACCTGAGCTACAACAACGTGATCCAACCGGGTCAGTCGACCACCTTCGGATTCAACGGAAGTTACTCAGGAACAAACACCGCACCTACACTCACCTGCACGGCTAGTTGAACAAACAAGGAGGAGACAAAGGAATAGATGACTGTGCAGTCGAACTGTCTGGTAACAACGGAAAGGATAGGTCGGTAAATATGCCAGGATTACGACGGCGACTCCGCGCCGGTATCGTCTCGGCGGCGGCGTTGGGGTCGCTGGTTAGCGGGCTCGTTGCCGTCGCACCAGTCGCGCACGCGGCGGTGACTCTCAAAGCGCAGTATAAGAACAATGATTCGGCGCCGAGTGACAACCAGATCAAACCGGGTCTCCAGTTGGTGAATACCGGGTCGTCGTCGGTGGATTTGTCGACGGTGACGGTGCGGTACTGGTTCACCCGGGATGGTGGGTCGTCGACACTGGTGTACAACTGTGACTGGGCGGCGATGGGGTGTGGGAATATCCGCGCCTCGTTCGGCTCGGTGAACCCGGCGACGCCGACGGCGGACACCTACCTGCAGTTGTCGTTCACTGGTGGAACGTTGGCCGCTGGTGGGTCGACGGGTGAGATTCAAAACCGGGTGAATAAGAGTGACTGGTCGAACTTTGATGAGACCAATGACTACTCGTATGGGACGAACACCACCTTCCAGGACTGGACGAAGGTGACGGTGTACGTCAACGGCGTGTTGGTCTGGGGGACCGAACCGTCCGGAGCGACGGCGTCTCCATCCGCGTCGGCGACGCCCAGCCCGTCCAGTTCACCGACCACGAGTCCGAGTTCGTCCCCGTCGCCGAGCAGCAGCCCGACGCCGACACCGAGCAGCTCGTCGCCGCCCCCGTCGTCCAACGACCCGTACATCCAGCGGTTCCTCACGATGTACAACAAGATTCACGACCCAGCGAACGGCTACTTCAGCCCGCAGGGAATTCCCTACCACTCGGTAGAAACGCTCATCGTTGAGGCACCGGACTACGGGCACGAGACAACTTCGGAGGCGTACAGCTTCTGGCTCTGGCTCGAAGCGACGTACGGCGCAGTGACCGGCAACTGGACGCCGTTCAACAACGCCTGGACGACGATGGAAACGTACATGATCCCGCAGCACGCGGACCAGCCGAACAACGCGTCGTACAACCCCAACAGCCCGGCGTCGTACGCTCCGGAAGAGCCGCTGCCCAGCATGTACCCGGTTGCCATCGACAGCAGCGTGCCGGTTGGGCACGACCCGCTCGCCGCCGAATTGCAGTCGACGTACGGCACTCCGGACATTTACGGCATGCACTGGCTGGCCGACGTTGACAACATCTACGGATACGGCGACAGCCCCGGCGGTGGTTGCGAACTCGGTCCTTCCGCTAAGGGCGTCTCCTACATCAACACATTCCAGCGCGGCTCGCAGGAGTCCGTCTGGGAGACGGTCACCCAGCCGACGTGCGACAACGGCAAGTACGGTGGGGCGCACGGCTACGTCGACCTGTTCATCCAGGGTTCGACGCCGCCGCAGTGGAAGTACACCGATGCCCCGGACGCCGACGCCCGTGCCGTCCAGGCTGCGTACTGGGCCTACACCTGGGCATCGGCGCAGGGCAAGGCAAGCGCGATTGCCCCGACGATCGCCAAGGCGGCCAAACTCGGCGACTACCTGCGGTACTCGCTCTTTGACAAGTACTTCAAGCAGGTCGGCAACTGCTACCCGGCCAGCTCCTGCCCTGGAGCAACCGGACGCCAGAGCGAGACCTACCTGATCGGCTGGTACTACGCCTGGGGCGGCTCAAGCCAAGGCTGGGCCTGGCGCATTGGTGACGGCGCCGCGCACTTCGGCTACCAGAATCCGCTTGCCGCGTGGGCGATGTCGAACGTGACACCGCTCATTCCGCTCTCGCCCACGGCAAAGAGCGACTGGGCGGCGAGCTTGCAGCGCCAGCTGGAGTTCTACCAGTGGTTGCAATCCGCGGAAGGAGCCATTGCGGGCGGCGCCACCAACAGCTGGAACGGCAATTACGGGACCCCGCCGGCCGGAGACTCGACCTTCTACGGCATGGCGTACGACTGGGAGCCGGTCTACCACGACCCGCCGAGCAACAACTGGTTCGGCTTCCAGGCGTGGTCCATGGAACGGGTTGCCGAGTACTACTACGTCACCGGCGACCCGAAGGCCAAGGCGCTGCTCGACAAGTGGGTCGCATGGGTGAAGCCGAATGTCACCACCGGTGCCTCATGGTCGATTCCGTCGAATTTGTCCTGGAGCGGCCAACCGGATACCTGGAATCCGAGCAACCCAGGAACGAATGCCAACCTGCACGTGACCATCACGTCGTCCGGGCAGGACGTCGGTGTTGCCGCGGCGCTCGCGAAGACACTCGAGTACTACGCGGCAAAATCCGGCGATACGGCCTCGCGCGACCTCGCGAAGGGATTGCTCGACTCCATCTGGAACAACGACCAGGACAGCCTCGGTGTGAGCACACCGGAGACGCGGACCGACTACTCTCGGTTCACTCAGGTGTACGACCCGACGACTGGTGACGGCCTCTACATCCCGTCGGGTTGGACGGGGACCATGCCCAACGGTGACCAAATCAAGCCGGGTGCGACCTTCCTGAGCATCCGGTCCTGGTACACCAAGGATCCGCAGTGGTCGAAGGTGCAGGCGTACCTCAACGGCGGGCCTGCTCCGACGTTCAACTACCACCGGTTCTGGGCGGAGTCCGACTTCGCGATGGCGAACGCCGATTTTGGCATGCTCTTCCCATCCGGGTCGCCCAGCCCGACCCCGAGCCCGACTCCGACGTCGTCCCCGAGCCCGACTCCGAGCAGCTCGCCGACGCCGTCGCCCAGCCCGTCACCGACCGGCGACACCACGCCGCCGAGCGTGCCGACGGGTCTTCAGGTCACCGGGACAACGACGTCGTCCGTGTCGCTCAGCTGGACCGCGTCCACCGACAACGTCGGCGTCGCGCACTACAACGTGTACCGAAACGGCACGCTGGTGGGTCAGCCGACAGCGACGTCGTTCACGGACACCGGCCTGGCTGCTGGCACGTCGTACACGTACACAGTGGCGGCCGTTGATGCGGCCGGTAACACGTCGGCGCAGAGCTCGCCGGTGACAGCGACGACGGCATCGCCGTCGCCGAGCCCGTCGCCGAGCCCGACTCCGACGTCGTCCCCGAGCCCAACGCCGTCGCCGACACCGTCACCGACGTCCACCAGCGGCGCATCGTGCACTGCTACCTACGTTGTCAATAGCGACTGGGGTAGCGGCTTCACGACAACCGTGACCGTGACGAACACCGGCACCAGGGCCACCAGTGGCTGGACGGTCACGTGGAGCTTTGCCGGTAATCAGACGGTCACCAACTACTGGAACACCGCGCTGACGCAATCCGGAAAGTCGGTGACCGCAAAGAACCTGAGTTACAACAACGTCATCCAACCTGGTCAGTCGACGACCTTTGGATTCAACGGAAGTTACTCAGGAACAAACACCGCGCCGACGCTCAGCTGCACGGCAAGCTGATCTCGGCTCAACCACTAGGGGTAGCGGCCGTCCATCCCCTCGGCGGCCGCTACCCCAACGGGGTACGACCCGTCCGTCGGTGCGGTCCGTCGATCGCTTCGGCCGCGCGTCGTTTGCACGCTGACGGCTGCGACGGCGGGTTCGTAGGAGCCTTGCTGAGCGACGGAGGGCCGGAATGGGTTGTATTCGGTGGCGCACCGAGTGATAACCGCGGAACGCAATCGCCGTGCGCAGCGTCATCGCCGTCCACTCATACGGAGAAGTGATCACGATGGATCGTTCGGAGAACATCCGTCTGACTATGAGATCACGACGATTGGTATCACTGCTCGCCGCCACTGCGTCGTTCGCCGTGGCCGCCGCTCTGGGAGTTCTGCCCATCGCGATAACGGCTTCTCCTGCGCACGCGGCGACGACTCAGCCGTACACCTGGAGCAACGTGGCGATCGGGGGCGGCGGCTTTGTCGACGGGATCGTCTTCAATGAAGGTGCACCGGGAATTCTGTACGTGCGGACGGACATCGGGGGGATGTATCGATGGGATGCCGCCAACGGGCGGTGGATCCCTCTTCTGGATTGGGTGGGATGGAACAATTGGGGGTACAACGGCGTCGTCAGCATTGCGGCAGACCCGATCAATACTAACAAGGTATGGGCCGCCGTCGGAATGTACACCAACAGCTGGGACCCAAACGACGGAGCGATTCTCCGCTCGTCTGATCAGGGCGCAACGTGGCAAATAACGCCCCTGCCGTTCAAGCTTGGCGGCAACATGCCCGGGCGTGGAATGGGCGAGCGGCTTGCGGTGGATCCAAACAATGACAACATTCTGTATTTCGGCGCCCCGAGCGGCAAAGGGCTCTGGAGAAGCACAGATTCCGGCGCGACCTGGTCCCAGATGACGAACTTTCCGGACGTAGGCACGTACATTGCAAATCCCACTGACACGACCGGCTATCAGAGCGATATTCAAGGCGTCGTCTGGGTCGCTTTCGACAAGTCTTCGTCATCGCTCGGGCAAGCGAGTAAGACCATTTTTGTGGGCGTGGCGGATCCCAATAATCCGGTCTTCTGGAGCAGAGACGGCGGCGCGACGTGGCAGGCGGTGCCGGGTGCGCCGACCGGCTTCATCCCGCACAAGGGCGTCTTTGACCCGGTCAACCACGTGCTCTATATTGCCACCAGCAATACGGGTGGTCCGTATGACGGGAGCTCCGGCGACGTCTGGAAATTCTCGGTGACCTCCGGGACATGGACGCGAATCAGCCCGGTACCTTCGACGGACACGGCCAACGACTACTTTGGTTACAGCGGCCTCACTATCGACCGCCAGCACCCGAACACGATAATGGTGGCAACCCAGATATCGTGGTGGCCGGACACCATAATCTTTCGGAGCACCGACGGCGGTGCGACGTGGACGCGGATCTGGGATTGGACGAGTTATCCCAATCGAAGCTTGCGATATGTGCTTGACATTTCGGCGGAGCCTTGGCTGACCTTCGGCGTACAGCCGAATCCTCCCGTACCGAGTCCGAAGCTCGGCTGGATGGATGAAGCGATGGCAATCGATCCGTTCAACTCTGATCGGATGCTCTACGGAACAGGCGCGACGTTGTACGCAACAAATGATCTCACGAAGTGGGACTCCGGCGGCCAGATTCATATCGCGCCGATGGTCAAAGGATTGGAGGAGACGGCGGTAAACGATCTCATCAGCCCGCCGTCTGGCGCCCCGCTCATCAGCGCTCTCGGAGACCTCGGCGGCTTCACCCACGCCGACGTTACTGCCGTGCCATCGACGATCTTCACGTCACCGGTGTTCACGACCGGCACCAGCGTCGACTATGCGGAATTGAATCCGTCGATCATCGTTCGCGCTGGAAGTTTCGATCCATCGAGCCAACCGAACGACAGGCACGTCGCGTTCTCGACAGACGGCGGCAAGAACTGGTTCCAAGGCAGCGAACCTGGCGGGGTGACGACGGGCGGCACCGTCGCCGCATCGGCCGACGGCTCTCGTTTCGTCTGGGCTCCCGGCGATCCCGGTCAGCCTGTGGTGTACGCAGTCGGATTTGGCAACTCCTGGGCTGCTTCGCAAGGTGTTCCCGCCAATGCCCAGATCCGCTCAGACCGGGTGAATCCAAAGACTTTCTATGCCCTATCCAATGGAACCTTCTATCGAAGCACGGACGGCGGCGTGACATTCCAACCGGTCGCGGCCGGTCTTCCGAGCAGCGGTGCCGTCGGTGTCATGTTCCACGCGGTGCCTGGAAAAGAAGGCGATCTGTGGCTCGCTGCATCGAGCGGGCTTTACCACTCAACCAATGGCGGCAGCAGTTGGTCTGCAATCACCGGCGTATCCTCCGCGGTGAACGTGGGATTTGGTAAGTCTGCGCCCGGGTCGTCATACCCAGCCGTCTTTGTCGTCGGCACGATCGGAGGCGTTACGGGGGCGTACCGCTCCGACGACGGTGGGACGACCTGGGTACGGATCAATGATGACCAGCACCAATACGGAAATTGGGGACAAGCAATCACCGGTGACCCGCGAATTTACGGGCGGGTGTACATAGGCACGAACGGCCGTGGAATTGTCTACGGGGACATTGCTGGTGCGCCGTCCGGATCGCCGTCTCCGTCGGTGAGTCCGTCGGCTTCGCCGAGCCTGAGCCCGAGCCCGAGCCCGAGCAGCTCGCCATCGCCGTCGCCGTCACCGAGCTCGAGTCCATCCTCGTCGCCGTCTCCGTCGCCGTCACCATCGCCGAGTCCGTCTCGGTCTCCGTCACCATCGGCGTCGCCGAGCCCGTCTTCGTCACCGAGCCCGTCTTCGTCACCGTCTTCGTCGCCGAGCCCAACGCCGTCGTCGTCGCCGGTGTCGGGTGGGGTGAAGGTGCAGTATAAGAATAATGATTCGGCGCCGGGTGATAATCAGATCAAGCCGGGTTTGCAGGTGGTGAATACCGGGTCGTCGTCGGTGGATTTGTCGACGGTGACGGTGCGGTACTGGTTCACCCGGGATGGTGGCTCGTCGACACTGGTGTACAACTGTGACTGGGCGGCGATCGGGTGTGGGAATATCCGCGCCTCGTTCGGCTCGGTGAACCCGGCGACGCCGACGGCGGACACCTACCTGCAGTTGTCGTTCACTGGTGGAACGTTGGCCGCTGGTGGGTCGACGGGTGAGATTCAAAACCGGGTGAATAAGAGTGACTGGTCGAATTTCACCGAGACGAATGACTACTCGTATGGGACGAACACCGTCTTCCAGGATTGGTCGAAGGTGACGGTGTACGTCAACGGCCGGCTGGTGTGGGGGACTGAACCGTCCGGCACCAGCCCCAGCCCCACACCCAGCCCCAGCCCCACACCATCCCCGAGCCCGAGCCCGAGCCCGGGTGGGGATGTGACGCCGCCGAGTGTGCCGACCGGCGTGGTGGTGACGGGGGTGAGTGGGTCGTCGGTGTCGTTGGCGTGGAATGCGTCGACGGATAACGTGGGGGTGGCGCATTACAACGTGTACCGCAACGGGGTGTTGGTGGGCCAGCCGACGGTGACCTCGTTCACCGACACGGGTTTGGCCGCGGGAACCGCCTACACCTACACGGTGGCCGCGGTGGACGCTGCGGGCAACACCTCCGCCCCATCCACCCCCGTCACCGCCACCACCACGAGTCCCAGCCCCAGCCCCAGCCCGACCCCCAGCCCGACCCCCAGCCCGACCCCCAGCCCCAGCCCCAGCCCCAGCCTCTCCCCGTCCCCGTCGCCGAGCCCGAGCCCGAGCCCGAGCCCGAGCCTCAGCCCGAGCCCGAGCACGTCCCCAAGCCCAAGCCCAAGCCCCACGCCGTCCCCGTCGTCGTCGGGTGTGGGGTGCCGGGCGACGTATGTGGTGAATAGTGATTGGGGTTCTGGGTTTACGGCGACGGTGACGGTGACGAATACCGGGAGCCGGGCGACGAGCGGGTGGACGGTGGCGTGGTCGTTTGGTGGGAATCAGACGGTCACGAACTACTGGAACACCCTGTTGACCCAATCAGGTGCATCGGTGACGGCGACGAACCTGAGCTACAACAACGTGATCCAACCCGGTCAGTCGACCACCTTCGGGTTCAACGCCACCTACGCCGGAACCAACACCCCACCCACCCCCACCTGCACCACCAACTAACCCACCAGGAGGCAGCGGAAAAATCACGGCCGCGCTCGGCTGTCCTGGTGGCCGAGCGTGCGGGAGTCGTCAGACCTTCGCGCATTCCGTGGCGATCGACGGGAGACCGTGCCACGTAAGGCGGTCCTCCACTGATCGCCGGTGACCACACGGTGCTGCGGGAGCGAGAACATTGCTCTGGTCGATAGCCGGTTGTCGGTCGATTGGCGTACGGGCTTCGCCGGACGGTACGAATCGCGCGTCCGTTTGGCTACACCGGATAGGACCATCCGGCTCTTTACGCCTCGTAATGGCATTCTCACACTGAGTTAATAGGAGCAGGTAGGCCGACGCAGGCAAGCTCCTGCAGGCTCCTCGCCGTCCCCGAATGCGACCGGGGCCGGTGTCAGAGGCACCGTCCGAGAGGAGCAGATCATGCTAGTGCTCAGGGCGCCGCGATGGCGAGTGGTCATCACGGCAGCCGCAGTGGGGATCGCGGCCGCCGGAATACTTGTGACAAGTCACTCCGCCTATGGTGCAACGACATCAACGTGTTCACCTACCGCCGTGGTGAGTGTGGCCGGTGACGAATACCGGGTGCAGGCCAATGAGTGGAATTCGTCGGCCCAACAATGCCTCACCATTGACACGTCAACGGGCGCCTGGTCAGTCAGCACGGCGAATTTCAATCTTGCGACCAACGGAGCGCCGGCGACGTATCCGTCGATTTACAAGGGTTGCCACTGGGGCAACTGCACGACAGCCAATGTCGGGATGCCGATTCAGGTCAGCAAGATTGGTTCGGCTGTGACGTCGTGGAGTACGACGCAGGTGTCGTCGGGCGCGTATGACGTGGCCTACGACATTTGGACGAACAGCACCCCGACGACCTCTGGTCAGCCGAATGGCACAGAGGTGATGATTTGGTTGAATTCGCGGGGTGGGGTGCAGCCGTTCGGGTCGCAGACGGCGACGGGTGTGACGGTCGCTGGTCACACGTGGAACGTCTGGCAGGGCCAGCAGACGTCCTGGAAGATTATTTCCTACGTCCTGACCCCTGGTGCGACGTCGATCAGCAATCTGGATTTGAAGGCGATTCTCGCGGACGCTGCTGCGCGCGGCTCGCTCAACACCTCCGATTACCTCATCGATGTTGAGGCCGGGTTTGAGATCTGGCAAGGTGGTCAGGGCCTGGGTAGTAACTCGTTCAGCGTCTCCGTGACGAGCGGCACGTCCAGCCCGACACCGACACCGTCTCCAAGCCCATCCCCGAGCCCCGCGCCCAGCCCGTCCCCGAGCCCGAGCCCAACGCCCACGTCCAGCCCGACATCGTCGTCTGGTGGTGTTGGGTGCAAGGCTGCCTATGCGGTTAGTAATGATTGGGGTTCTGGGTTTACGGCGACGGTGACGGTGACAAATACCGGGAGCCGGGCGACGAGCGGGTGGACGGTGGCGTGGTCGTTTGGTGGGAATCAGACGGTCACGAACTACTGGAACACTGCGTTGACCCAATCAGGTAAGTCGGTGACGGCGACGAACCTGAGCTACAACAACGTGATCCAACCGGGTCAGTCGACCACCTTCGGGTTCAACGCCAACTACACCGGCAGTAACACCCCACCCACACTCACCTGCACCGCCAGCTGACATCGTTGGCGGGACGTTCGAGCCAATACGCTCGAGCAAGGACGACGGACGATGTCCTCCGCGCAGGTAGCGTGAGGTCGACAAGGTGAAACCCGCGAGCGGGGACCCGAAGCGGACCGAGCGGACGGGCATGAGGCACGGGTGACGTCCGCGAGGTGAAACCCGGCGAGCGGGCACATCAAGAATGTGGGGCTATGCGGGTTGTGGGGAGCCAGGCAGGACCTGGCTCCCCACTCCCGCGAGAGTGACCCGGTTGCGGCCGGCTGATTTCGATTGATAGAGGGCGGCGTCGGCAGCCGAAAGAATGTGATCCGGTGATCCGCCATGCAGGGGGAAGGTCGCGACCCCGAGGCTCACCGTAACGCGCGGTTCGGCGTCAAGACCGAAAATTCGGCGGCGAAGATTCTCCGCTGCGGTGGCAGCGCCGGCGAGATCGGTGTCCGGCAGCACAACGACGAATTCCTCCCCGCCGTACCGGGCGACGAGGTCAGAGCTCCGGCACCCCTGCTGGAGTGCGCGGGCAACCCGCTGGAGCGTCTGGTCGCCGACTTGATGTCCGAACGTGTCATTGATGTGCTTGAAATGGTCGATGTCGACCATGACGACGGATATCGGTTGTGCCGCCCGACTCGCTTGAGCGAACATCCGGTCGAGATTCTCTTCGAGAGTACGCCGATTCGCTACTCCGGTGAGCATGTCAGTCGCGGCAAGCAATGTGATCTGCTCGAGCAGCCAGCTGTTGGCCAGCGCGAGCGCTGTTTGCGACGCGTAACGTTCCAGCATTGCGACGACGCGCCGGTCAACCCGCGAACCGAAACGGGCATTGTGCTCGGCCACCAGTACGCCGTCCACGTTGTTGCCGGCTGACATGGGGACGAGGAGGAGGCGCTGGGCCCCGGGAAAGCTGGCCGCAAGCCATCGATCCCGGTGTCGGTCGATATGCCCCAGCCGCCACGTCCGCCGTTCGCGGCGAACCGATTGAATAGAGCGGTCTTCCGCGGGTGACAGTCGGTTCGGTGTCGTCTTGACCGAGGCCAGGATGACGTCGCCCGGGCCGCTCTTGACGACGATTGCCGCTCGAGGTGCGAGAAAGTCGTCGTGCACCGCTTCGACAAGCACGCGACCGACGTCGGCGGGATGGAGAGCTTCCTCCAAGCGCTGAGAAAGTCGAGCCAGCCCAAGAAGATCGTAGTTGCGGCGGCGCAACTCGCGTTCGTTCACGGAGGCGAACGCGGCGGTCGCCAGCGTGACCAGCCATACCGCGGCGACGAAAGCGCCCACCTCCGCCCCGGTCGAGTGGTGCGGAGAATGGAGCACCCCCGCCCTCAGGTATTGATAGACGACGAAGGCAAGCAGGGAATGCCAGACCGCGATTTTCAAGCCGGTGCGAAAGGATGCCAGCAGCGTAACCGTTACGGCGTGCACCAGAACGAGGGTGACCTGGGGAGACACGTATCCGGTTGTGGCATAGCTGGTGATCGCCAGATATATCCCGTCGATGACGAGCGACGCGCTGAAGACCGTGAGTATCGTTCGCCGTGACAGTCGTGCGGCGTACGCGGTCGGCGCTGTCACCGCGAGATATCCGGCCGTGAATCCCGCGAGCGAGACAAGCGGCAGGCCTCGATATTGCGGGACGGCGTACCACAGCAGCACCATCACCACACCGAGGCCATACCGACACAGCTGGGTAGTCCGGAGCCGTTCGCTGAGCGGCACCAAGTCGATGTCCTGTGTTCGTGCCATGTCAGTGTTCCTCTCCCGGAGCGCCGTGTTCCTCTCCCGGAGCGCAGTCGTCGAACGGCAGTGTTTCGTCCCGGTAGACCGGCGCTAAGGCAAGCTTCGGATCACGCCTATCAATGCGGTGTTGGAGAAGGAGGAAGAGCAGCGGAATGGGCGTGACAAAAAGGGTCCACGATATTCCTTTTGCGGTCGGCAACGCGGTGGGTGCGAGCGCGTGAAACACCGTCCGGGCGAGGTTTCCCAGCCGGTTTGCAAAGCTCGGCGGCCCGGACGGCGGCGGATTTGTCAGCGGAACGTGTAACACCTGCCGGGGTTTCCGGTGCGGTGACGGCGTGGGGGCGGCCGATGGTGCGGGGCTCGCCGGTGGGGTGCTCGATGCGGAGCTCCTCGGCGGAGCGGAGACGTCGTTGAAGGCCGGACCGCCCGGCGATGTCGTCGTGGGAGAACCGCCCGGCGTTCTCATCGTCGGGGGTTGGGTGGCGGACGGCGTTTGCGCTGGTGTGGGGCTGGGGGACGGCGATGCGGTCACGGTGGGGGACGGGCTTGGAGATGGGCTCGGGCTCGGCGGCAGCTGATCGGCGGTCGTGAGCGCAAACGTGAGGCTTGCCGTGGCGGTAAGCCCTTGCGCGCGGTTGTCATCGACGAGGGTGACCTGGATTTCGACGCTTGCGGAACCGCTCGGCGGCGGCATCGAGCCAAGGCTGAGCTGAGTCGACAGATCGCCATGCTGAGCGGCGAGGTCGGCGAGAGTACCGGCGTAGCGCACCGTACCGGAAAATCCCGTGCACGATCCGAAACCGCCTCCAGAGCCGACGGCTATCGTCACATTCAGGAATGACGCGAGATTTCCGCTCGCCGCTGCGGTCATGCCGAGATCTGCCGGCGTGGTGAGGTTGGCGTAATCGAGGCGGAGGCAGTTCGTTTGAGTCGCGCCCGGTGCGAGGTTCGTGAGGGCCGGAAAGAGCGGGCCGGACGCATCGCTGGTCAGGGTCGGATCGGCGGCGCTCGCCGGGTATGCGGAGCCGATCCCCACTGCCGCGCAGCAAAGGACGGCGGCCACCGTCTGGACGGTCGCCGCCACGCCGCGTCGTACGGTTAGCGGCACCATCCCTCCCGGTCCATCGATCCGCGCGCCGCTACTCGCCGGATCTATCGGCGGGTGTGGTTGCGAACTGAGGGCCCCGAGTCGGTGATCACGGCAGCGGGTGGTTGCCGCTGCCGGTCCGGCCTCGCTGACCAATCCACGGCGCGGCCGTGATTCGATACCATGCCGGTGTCGCCTCCGTTCGGCACGCGACGCCTTCTCCGGTCCGGAAAGTCGGCAGCCTGTGATACATCGCGGCACGATTCTGCTACCCGTGACATTGGTCGCTTTGCTGGCGGCGTGCACCGGACACGCAGCGCCAAACCGGCCGTCGCCGGCGTCGTCCCGCACCGCATCCATGCCGCCGACCGCAACGGTTCCCGCCGCACCGGCGTCGGAATCCCCGTTGCTCGTCAGCGGGATCCCGGGAATTTCGGTGGACGCCGGTTTCGAGACTGAGCCGCAGATTCACGTGGACAGCGCGACACCGCCGCCCACCCGCACCGAAGTTGTCGTCGTGCGTCGCGGTCCCGGCGTCCTGCTCCAGCAGGGTGACCTGGCGGTGGTGGACGACGTCGGCCGGACCTGGCGGAGCAGTGCGATGTACGAGAACACCTATTACCTCGGCCAGGCTCCGCATGTCTTCCCGGTGGGGACGACACCGTTGGCGCTACCGGGGTTGGTTCATGCCCTGGAGGGAATTCCGGTCGGGAGCCGGGTCCTCGTCGTCGTTCCGCCCAGTCAGGGTTTTGGGGTCAGTGCAAGCCGACCGCAAGGCGTTTCGGCTGCTGATACCGCTGTCGTGGTGTTCGACATCATCGGCGGTTACCGCGGGGACGCCGGACCGCAGGGCAGCGTCGTTTCGCACGGTGGCGGTCAGCTGCCCAGCGTTTCATGGTCGGATGTGCACAGTGCGCCGCACGTGCACATTCCGGAGGCCGCGCCGCCGCAGCAGCGGCGTGTCGTCACGCTGGTCAAAGGCAATGGCCCGGCCCTCCAGCAAGGAAATCTCGCGATCGTGCAGTATCTTGCCGAGACGTGGAGTGGGCAGCTGGTGGGTTCCTCCTGGGACCGGCCGTTGCCGGTACCGCTGCCGATAGGGACTGGAGCGCTTCTTCCCGGACTCGACCAAGGACTCGTCGGAGTCACGGTCGGCAGTAGGGTCCTCATCGTTGTTCCGCCCGCTGAAGGACTGAGCGCCAGCGGAGCGCCGTCAGCTGGAGTTCCCCGAAGCGAGACGCTGGTCTTCGTCGTCGACGTTCTCGGTGCGTACAACACCTGATCGACGCCGCAGCAGCGGCGGCCACATTGACCGGTGATTAACGGCCGGCTCGCTGCGTCTTTTTGCGGAGATAATCGCGGAGGACGACGGCGTTGTTGTGTGTCTCGTCGCGGGCCGAATAGAGGAGGACGACGTCGTGGGTTCGTGCGGCCTCGAGGAGCGGACGCCAGGACTCCGGGTGAGCGTCGAGTTCCGCGATATAGCGGCGGCGGAATTCCTCCCATTTCGCAGGGTCGTGGCCGAACCATTGCCGGAGTTCGGGGCTCGGGGCGACGTCCTTGAGCCACCCATCGAGGGCGAGGTCTTCTTTGCGGACGCCGCGGGGCCAGAGCCGTTCGACGAGGTACCGCTTCTCGTGTGCGTGAGGCGCGTCGTCGTAGCTGCGACGCGCGGTGATGGTGCCCATTGCGACGGCAATTGTACGCGTCGTCGTGCTCGGTGGAGTCGTGCGCGTTTCGGGTAGCGTGCTGTTGGCGGCCAGCGGTGGTCGCGGCGGCTGCTGGAAGGACCTTTGGGTGCGTGGTGAATGGGGGCGCCGGTGGCAGGGCGGGTCATCGTCGTTGGTTCGATCAACCGGGATATCGTGGCCCGCGTTGGTCGGTTACCGAGCCCTGGCGAGACCGTTCCCGGGTGGGATCTTGAATTTCTTCCGGGCGGTAAGGGGGCGAATCAAGCGGTCGCTGCAGCCCGGGCTGGTGGGCGCGTGTGTTTCGTCGGCGCGGTCGGTGCGGATGAGGCCGGCGTCCAGAACGTCACAATGCTCCGTGCCGAGGGAATCGACACCCGTGAGATACGGGTCGTCGACGGCGTCCCGTCAGGCACCGCGGTTATCTTTGTCGCTGACACCGGGGAGAACGAAATCGTCATTATCGGCGGCGCCAATACACACGTCACCGGAGCGGCGGTGCGGGAGGCGCTGCAGCGAATTAACGTGACGCACCAGGACGTTATCCTCACCAATTTCGAAATCCCCGATGACGCCGTGGACGCCGCCGTCGAGTACGGCGGCGCCGCCCGATGCCGGCTTATCGTCAATCCGGCGCCGGCACGGCCGCTCACCACCGCGCTGTGGAACGGACGAGCAATTCTCACGCCCAACCGGGTGGAGAGCCTGGTCCTCACCGGATTAGACGACGTTCACGCGGCGGCGCGGTCGCTTACGGAGCAGACGCGGGCACCCGTCGTCGTCACGCTCGGCAGCGATGGTGCGTTGCTGGCCGACATCGACGGCGACACGCATATTGCGGCGCGGCAGGTGCCCGTGGTCGATACGACCGGCGCAGGTGACGTATTCGTCGGCGTGCTGGCTGCCGAAGTCGCGGCCGACGTTCCCTTACGGTCGGCGGTGCGACGTGCCGTTGTCGCCGCGAGCCTTTCGGTGTCCCGTCCCGGGGCGCGCGCAGCGCCGAGCCTGGCGGAACTCGACGCCGCTATGACCGCCGGGGAGCCAGATACTCCTCGTCGGTGACGTGGTCCGCCCACTCGACCTCCGCCCTGCCGTCACCGGGGACCTCGGTGATCGACAGGTGGCTCATGAAGTTCTCCGGCGTCGCCCCATGCCAGTGCCAGTGATCCGGCGGTGTGTAGACGACGTCCCCGGCGCGCATTTCCGTGACGGCTTCGCCGCGGGTCTGCACCCAGCCCTTGCCCTCTAGGACATACAACGTCTGGCCGACCGGATGGCGGTGCCAGGCCGTGCGGGCGGACGGGGTGAAGCGCACGACACTGACCCGCAGCCGCGACGGCCCCTCACCGCGCGCGATCGTGTCGACGTAGACGTCGCCGGTGAATGTTTCCGCGGGACCCTTGCTCGTCGGTGGGTGCGCTGGTCCGGTCATCAGTTTCTCCCAGGTGAGACGGTCTTGCTCGTGGCTTCTCCGGCCATTGCTATCAGCTTCTCCCGCCCGATGCCGGCCGATGCCCCGGGGGTCGCCGTGGGGGCGGGTGGCCGCGGCGGGGACGGAGATGCTGCCAGCGGAGTAGTAGACGCCGTCAGAACCGATGAGCAGGTGACACGAGTTGACGTGCGCCTCACTCGTGGATAGTCACATCACCCGTCCTCGGGTCGACTTCGGCCACCAGCTGCACCACCCCGCTCACGGTATCTAGGAAGGCAGCTGCTTCGCCGTACGCCGGGATAGTTACACCAACTCCATTGTCGTCCACCTCTACGCCGGTTAAATCGCAGACGCGATGACTGATCGTGACCTGCACTTTGGTGATTGTGACGTGACTGCCGGGGTGGCCGCATGCGGTGCGGAAGGCAGCAGGGATAGACGGACTGCCGCTCACTGACGCGCCATGTGATCTGCAATCGGTCGTCGCGGTAATGGCACTTCCAACGATGAGCATTAATAGGGCACGCACCGTGCGCTCAACTCATTGTGCCCTTGTGTAATTGGACGTCCTCTGTACGGTGGTGGTTGTTTCTCAACCGCAATCGTGTGGGGACTCGCATGGGCGGGTACGGCGGCGATTAGCGCTGTGGCTGTTCCGCCAGACGAGGCCGGCTCGGCGTAGGGGTTGGGGTAGAAGCCGTATTCCCTGGAAACGTTTCGATTGTGTACGCCGGCGGGACCAGGTCGGCGACTACGGCGGTGTCGTCGCAATGCGGCCAAGACCTGCACCAAGCCGGTATCCGGCGGCCGCGTATGTCTTGTGAGCTCTGGACGCGGCTCCTGGACCGTGCCCCCGGCAGGATTCGAACCTGCGCCCCTGCCTCCGGAGGGCAGTGCTCTCTCCCCTGAGCTACGGGGGCCACGCCGCGGCGCGACACCTATCCGGATACCTGTGAGTGTCGCTCTCCGCGTCGCGAGAGTGAGCCTACCAGCGCCCGCCGAGCCCTTGGCCGGGCAGATCGCTGTCACACCGCTTCGAGCACGACGGCGAGTCCCTGACCGACGCCGATGCAGATGGCCGCCAAGCCGTATCCGCGGCCGCGGGCGTGGAGGGCGTGCGCCAGGTGACCGACGATCCGCGCCCCGGAACAGCCGAGCGGATGGCCGATGGCGATCGCTCCACCGTGCACGTTGACGATCGACGGGTCGAGGTCCGGCCACTCCGCCAGGCAGGCCAGCACCTGCGCGGCAAAGGCCTCATTGACTTCGACCACGTCGAGGTCACTCCACCGGAGGCCGGCCCGGCGCAACGCGGTTTCAGCAGCCTCGACCGGTCCGACACCAAAGAGTTGCGGTTCGACAGCCGCCAGGCCGCGCGACACGATACGGGCCAACGGCTCGCGGCCAGCGATCGTCGCGCCACGCTCGTCACCAAGCAGGAGTGCCGCCGCTCCGTCACTGAGCGGGGAGGCATTGCCCGCCGTGATCGTTCCGTTGGCATGGAACGCCGGTTTCAATGTCGCCAGAATCTCGACCGACGTCTGCGGCCGAATGCCCTCATCCCGGGTCAGGTCCACACCGGGCACCGTCACGATTTCCGCGTCAAATACGCCGGCTTCCCACGCGGCATGGGCCTTGTGATGGCTGGCGGCGGCAAACGCATCCTGGGCCTCACGGGTGATCTGGTATTTCGCGGCGAGTTCTTCGGTCGCTTCGCCGAGCGACACCGTCCATGCCGTCGGCATCGCCGGATTCGTCATTCGCCAACCCAGCGTCGTGGAGAACAGCGTTTCGTGCGTGGCGGGAAAAGCGCGCGACGGTTTCGGCAGCACCCATGGCGCGCGACTCATCGACTCAACCCCGCCGGCGATCACCAACGATGCGTCGCCGACCGTGATCGCACGGTCTCCCGCGATGACTGCTTCCATGCCGGAGCCGCAGAGCCGGTTCAGCGTCACTCCGGGCGTGCTGGTCGGCAACCCGGCCAGCAGGGCCGCCATGCGCGCCACGTTTCGGTTGTCCTCACCGGCGCCGTTCGCATCCCCAAAGAGCACGTCGTCGATCGCCGCCGGATCGAGGGTGGGAGCGCGGCCGACCAGGGCGCGGACGACGTGCGCCGCCAAGTCATCCGGGCGGACGCCCGAGAGAGCGCCGCCGTACCGACCGATCGGCGTACGGACCGCGTCGAGAATGAACGTCATCTTCCGCCTCTGGCGATCCCGGCGAGCAGTGGGCGGATCCTGCCGACGGGCGAACCGGGGCGAGGGGTCGGCGGTTCGTGAGCGGACAGGCACCCACGGGTGTTGTCCACTAGGCTACGCAGGGTGGGGAGGGAGCCGCGGCGGATATTGATCGTCGACGATGACGAAGCGATCCGCCGGCTCATGCGAGTCAATCTCGAACTTGAGGGGTTCCAGGTCGACGAGGCGCCGGACGGCGAACGCTGCCTGGCCGCGATCCACCAGCTGCGACCCGATCTCGTCGTCCTTGACGTGGCCATGCCGGGAATCGACGGCCTGTCGGTTGCGCGAACGCTCCGAGCCGATCCCGCCGTCGCAGAGGTAAAGATTCTCATGGTGTCGGCCCTGGCCCGATCCGAGGACGTCGAGCGAGGCCGGCTCGCCGGTGCCGATGCCTACCTCACCAAACCGTTCGAACCCGACGCCTTCGTCCAGCTGATCCGTACTTTGCTGGCCGCTGACCGCCCGGCGGACGACGCGACGGATCCCGAACGCCACACTGACGCGACGGATCCCGGCCGCCACACCGGCGCGGCGAGTGCCGAACCCCGCCCGGCGGACGCCGCCGCGGATCCCGAACGCCACACCGCGGCCGGGTGACCTCCTCGGTGTGCCGGCGAGGCGGCGCTGCGGTAGCCTCGCGCCCGTGACCCCAGCAGACCTTGCCGATGCGATTCGCCGGGCAATCCGCGCCGCGGTGGACGCCGACCAACTGCGCGTCGACGTCCCCGCCGAGGTGCTCGTCGAACGGCCCAAGCGCAAGGAATTCGGGGATTACGCCACCAACGTCGCCCTGCAACTCGCCAAGTCCGCCGGACGCCCGCCGCGTGACGTCGCCGCGATCCTGGCCGAGCAGCTTGCCGCGCAGCCAGGTATTGCCGCGGTCGACGTTGCCGGGCCCGGTTTTCTCAATATCCGGCTGGCCGCCGGTGCGCAGGGTGACATCGCCCGGCAAATCGTCGAAGCGGGACCACGGTACGGAACGAGCACCACCCTGCGCGGTCAGCGCATCAACGTGGAATTCGTCTCCGCCAACCCGACCGGGCCGCTGCATCTGGGGCACACCCGGTGGGCGGCTGTCGGCGATGCCCTCGCCCGGGTCCTCCAGGCCGCAGGCGCGGAGGTGACGCGGGAGTTCTACATCAACGACCGCGGCGCCCAAATGGAAAAATTCGGCGCGTCGCTCGCCGCCGCGGCCGTCGGTGAGCCGATCCCGGACGACGGCTACCACGGCCGGTACATTCACGACTTGGCCAAAGAAATCGCCGGTGAGCATCCCGAATTCCTCGACCTGCCCCCGGACGAGCGGGCAGCCGCGTTCCGTGACGAGGGGTATCGCCGGCAACTGGAGCGGCAGCGGCGGGCCTTGGAACATTTCCGGGTGCATTTCGACGTATGGTTCTCCGAACGGGTGCTGCACGAATCCGGGGCGGTGGAGGCGGCGCTCGACGAACTCCGCCGTCAAGGGCATGTCTACGAAGCTGACGGCGCGGTATGGCTGCGCACCACGGATTTCGGCGACGACCGCGACCGTGTGCTCGTGCGCAGCAACGGTGAGAAGACCTATTTCGCCGCGGACGCCGCGTATTACCTCGACAAGCGGCGGCGTGGTTTTGACACCTGCCTCTACCTTCTCGGCGCGGACCATCATGGGTACGTCGCGCGACTCAAGGCGATCGCAGCCTGCGCCGGCGACGACCCGGAGAGAACCCTCGAGGTTCTCATCGGGCAGCTGGTGAAAATCCTCAAAGGCGGGGAAGAGGTCCGCCTCTCCAAGCGCGCCGGGGAAATCGTCACGCTCGAGGATGTCGTCGACCTCGCCGGTGTGGACGCCGTCCGGTACTCCCTTGCCCGGTATCCGGCCGACTCACCGCTCACCCTCGACGTCGACCTCATCACCCGGCAGACCAACGACAATCCGGTGTTCTACGTCCAGTACGTCGCCGCCCGCACTGCCTCGGTCTCCCGGCACGCCCGGGACCTCGGCATCGACCGCGGCGCCTTTGACCCGACCCTGCTCGGCCACGACCGGGAAATTGATTTGCTGGGAGCGCTCGCGGAATTTCCCCGCATCGTCGCATCCGCGGCCGAGCTTCGCGAACCGCACCGGATCGCGCGCTACCTCGAAGAGCTCGCCGGCACCTATCACCGGTTCTACGACGCGTGCCGGATTCTGCCGGTCGGCGATGAACAACCGACACCGCTCACCCACGCCCGCCTCTGGCTCAACGACGCGACCCGCATCGTCATCGCCAACGGCTTGGAATTACTCGGCGTCGAGGCACCGGAGCGGATGTAATGCGCGCCCACGAAGCCGGTGCCCTGCACGCAGAAGTCGCCGAACCGCCCGCGCTCCCGCTGCGGCCGCCGGCGGACCTCGACTCTCTCGCCCCGCACGTGTGGCCGGCAACCGCGCGCCGCGGGCCGGACGGCGAAATCCGCGTCGGCGGCGTTGACCTGCGCGCGGTGGCCGCCGAATTCGGCACGCCGTGCTATGTCATCGACGAGACGGATTTCCGGTCCCGCTGCCGGCGTTGGCGGACCGCCTTCGAGGGCGCCACGGTGTACTACGCCGCCAAGGCGTTGCTCACGCTCGGCATCGCCCGGTGGGTGGCTGACGAGCAGCTCGGTCTCGACGTCTGCACCGGTGACGAATTGGCGGTGGCGCTGCGGGCCGGCGTGGATCCGGCGCGGATCGTCTTCCACGGCAACAACAAGTCGGACGCCGAATTGCGGACCGCGCTGCAGGCCGGTGTCGGGCGGATCGTCATCGACGCGTTCGCCGAACTCCGCCGCCTTGCCGCGCTCGGGGCCGAACTCGGTGTCCGGCCGGATGTCCTCATCCGCGTCACGGTCGGCGTCGAAGCGCACACGCACGAGTTCATCGCGACTGCGCATGAAGACCAGAAATTCGGGTTCTCCCTTGCCGGCGGACAGGCCCTTGCGGCTGTCACCGAGGCGCTGGGCGCGACGAGCCTCCGCCTTGTCGGATTGCATTCGCACATCGGTTCGCAGATTTTCGACACCGCCGGCTTTGAGGTCGCCGCCCATCGGGTCGTCGGATTGCTCCGCACCATTCGTGACCAGCACGGCATCGAATTGCCGGAATTGAATCTTGGCGGCGGGGTGGGCGTTGCGTACACGGCCGACGACGACCCCGTGGACGTCGCGGAATTTGCCGCGCAGGTGCGGGCCATCGTCGAACGGGAATGCGCGGCCGCCGGCCTTGCCGTGCCGCGGTTGGCCGTTGAGCCGGGACGGGCGATCGCCGGCCCGCCGGTGCTCACCGTGTACCGGGTCGGCACCGTCAAACCCGTCGATCTCGGCGGGGGATTCGTTCGCACGTACGTCTCGGTGGACGGCGGAATGAGCGACAACATTCGCGCCGCCCTCTATGACGCGGCGTACACCTGCGCGCTCGCCAATCGCCGAGCGGCCGGCGAACCGATTCTCGCCCGGGTCGTCGGCAAGCACTGCGAGGCGGGTGACATCGTCGTCCGCGACACCTTCGTGTCCGCCGACATTCAGGACGGCGACCTGCTCGCCGTCCCGGTCACCGGCGCATACTGCCGTTCGCTGGCGAGCAACTACAACTACCTGGGCCGTCCGCCGCTGGTCGCGGTCCGCGACGGCAGAGCCCGCCTGCTCGTCCGCCGGGAGACCATCGACGACCTGCTCCGCCTCGACCTTGGGGACGATCTCAACCGCGGCGAATGCACGGCAAGCGAAGATACGCCGCCCGACACCCGAACACACGACCGTGCCGGAGTGCGAAGCGGCGCAGCCGAACCGGCAGAATGAGCCGGAGAAGACCACCCCGCGTCCCCACGTCACGTCCGAACCGAGGAGTCCGATGCCCCACCGGCCGCTGCGTCTCGCGCTGCTCGGATGCGGCACCGTCGGGTCCGAGGTGGTCCGCCAACTTCGCGCCCGCCACGACGACCTGGCCGCGCGGATCGGGGCGCCCCTGGAGCTCGCCGGTATCGCGGTTCGCCGACCGGAGTTGCGCCGCGACGTCGACGTCGACCCGACTCTCTTCACGACGGACGCCGCCGGGCTGGTCGGTCGGGAGGATCTGGACATCGTCGTCGAGGTGATGGGCGGCGTGGAGCCCGCGCGTTCGCTGCTGCTCACCGCGATGAGCCGGGGCGCCTCGGTGGTGACCGCCAACAAAGCACTGCTCGCTGAAGACGGCGCCACCATCTACGAGGCGGCGGACATATACGGCGTCGACGTGTATTTCGAAGCAGCCGTCGCCGGCGGTATCCCGCTGATCCGGCCGTTGCGCGAATCGCTGGCCGGCGATACGGTGCAGCGGATTCTTGGAATCGTCAACGGCACGACTAATTACATCCTGACCCGCATGGATGAAGAGGGCGTCACGTTCGCCGATGCGCTGGCGGAAGCGACGGAACTCGGCTATGCGGAGGCCGACCCGAGCGCGGACTTGGACGGGCTGGACGCTGCGGCGAAAGCGGCCATCCTCGCGAGCCTGGCCTTTCACACCCGCGTCACCATCGGCGATGTCCACCGGGAGGGAATCGCCGGGTTGAGCGCCGCGGCGGTCAGCGCGGCCCGTGACATGGGCTACGTCGTGAAACTGCTCGCGATCTGCGAACGCACCGCCCGCGGCATCGGCGTCCGGGTGCACCCGGCGATGATTCCGCGCACCCACCCGCTCGCCGGGGTCCGCGACGCGTACAACGCGGTCTTCGTCGAATGCGACGCCGCCGGGCAGCTCATGTTTTACGGCCGGGGTGCCGGCGGGCCTCCGACAGCGAGCGCCGTCCTCGGCGACATCGTCGCGGTCGGCCGGAACCGGGTCCGCGGCGGCATCGGCACCGGCGAATCGGCGTACGCCGACTTGGACGTCCGCCCGATCGGCGAGACCATCACCCGCTACCACGTCAATCTCGACGTCGCCGACCGAGCGGGCGTGCTTGCCCAGGTTGCGACCGTTTTCGCCCGCCACAATGTGTCCATCCAGACGGTCCGGCAAATCGGGCGAGGAGACGACGCCCAGCTTGCCGTGATGACCCACACCGCGCCGGACGCCGCGCTCGCCGCCACCGTCGACGACCTGCGGGACCTGGACGTCGTCCGGGCGGTGGCGAGCGTGCTGCGGGTCGAAGGGGAGGAAGGGGCGTGACGACGACCAGCACCGCCGCGGCCGCCCGACCACGATGGCGCGGGCTCATCGAGGAGTACCGCAGATGGCTTCCGGTCAGTGACGACACCCCGGTCATCACCCTCCAAGAAGGCGGCACTCCGCTGCTCCCCGCCCCGGTGCTCTCTGAGAAGACCGGATGCGAGGTCTACCTCAAGGTCGAAGGGGCGAATCCCACCGGCTCGTTCAAGGACCGCGGCATGACCGTGGCGATCAGCAAGGCGGTGCAGGCCGGTTCCCGGGCGGTGATCTGCGCATCGACCGGAAACACCAGCGCGAGTGCGGCGGCGTACGCCGCGCGTGCCGGGCTGCTCTGCGCCGTGCTTGTCCCGCAAGGAAAAATCGCGCTCGGCAAATTGGCGCAGGCATTGGTGCACGGCGCGAAATTGCTGCAGATCGACGGGAATTTCGACGATTGCCTCGCGCTGGCGGCCAAGCTTGCGCAGGATTACCCGGTCACGTTGGTGAATTCCATCAATCCCGACCGTATCGAAGGGCAGAAGACCGCGGCGTTCGAAATCGTGGACGCGCTCGGCGATGCGCCCGACGTCCACTGCCTTCCGGTCGGGAACGCCGGGAACATCACCGCCTACTGGAAGGGGTACGTCGAGTACGCCGATCCCAGCCGCGGCGGTCCGGCCCGGCGTCGTCCCCGGATGTTCGGCTTCCAGGCCGCCGGCGCTGCACCGATCGTCCTCGGCCGGGTCGTCGAGAAACCGTCGACGATCGCCACCGCGATTCGCATCGGCAACCCGGCGAGCTGGACGAAGGCGCTCGAGGCACGGGACGCCTCGGGTGGGGCGATTCTGTCGGTGACCGACCGCCAGATTCTGGCCGCATACCGCCTGCTCGCCACCCGGGAGGCCGTTTTCGTCGAACCGGCAAGCGCCGCCAGCGTCGCCGGGCTGCTTGCGGCCCGCGAGCAGGGTCTCCTTGACCGCGGTCTGCGGGTCGTCTGCACGGTCACCGGAAACGGGCTCAAGGATCCCGATTGGGCGATCGCCGGCGCGCCTGCGCCGGTCACCGTCCCGCCGGATCCGCAGGCCGCGGCCCGGACGCTCGGGCTGCACGCCTGATCGAGGTTCCGATGGCTCAGGACCGATCGTTCCGCCGCTGTGTCGTCGAACGGCACCACGGTCCCGTGATCACCGCCCGGGTGGCGGTCCGATGACCGGCGCCGGGCTGGCCGCACCCTTCCGGCAGGGGCCGGTGCGGGTCCGGGTGCCGGCGACAAGCGCCAACCTCGGACCCGGATTCGACAGTTTCGGGTTGGCTCTCGCGTTGCACAACGAGGTCACCGTCCGGGTCACCGACCACGGCCTGCACGTCGAGGTGACCGGCGAGGGGAGCGCGGAGGTGCCGCGGGACGAGCGCAATCTCGTCATCCGGTCGATGCGTGCGGCGTTTGAGCGGCTGGGCGGACAGCCGCCCGGTCTCGAGGTCCGCTGCACGAATCGCATTCCGCACGGCCGAGGCCTCGGGTCATCGGCAGCCGCGATCGTGGCAGGTGTCGTGGCGGCCCGGGAGCTCGTCATCGGCGGCACTGGGGAGCTGCCCGACGACGCGGTGCTCGAACTAGCCGCCCGGCTCGAGGGACACCCGGACAACGTCGCCGCCTGCCTGCTCGGCGGATTGACCGTGGCGTGGCGAGACACGTTCGGCGGCGTCCGCGCCCTGCGGTTGGAGGCCGACCCGCGGATCCGCGCGGTGCTCTTTCTCTCCGAGCAGACAGCGGCGACCGCGGATACCCGGCGAACGCTGCCTGAGCAGGTACCCCACCAGGCCGCGGCCCGGAATGTCGCGTACGGCGCCCTGCTCATCGCCGCGCTCACCCGCCGTCCCGACCTGCTCCTGGACGCGACCCGCGACGAGTTGCACCAGCCGTACCGGGCCGCCGTCATGCCGGCAAGTGCGGCGTTGATCGATCGGCTCCGGTCGGGAGGGATTGCCGCGGTGCTCTCCGGGGCGGGCCCGACCGTCCTCGCCCTGGCCGATGCCGCCGAGGCGCCCCGGGTCGCCGCGCTCGAGGTTCCCGGATTCCGCCCGATGCTGCTTGCCGTAGACACCCGAGGGACAGGCGTGGAGCTGCTCGTCGAGTGACGCATCCCGTCCGGGGCGGCCGCGACTCGGCGTTACCGGGTCGGCGGTCGCGGACGGGGCGGCCACGACTCGGCGGTGGAAAACCTCGCCACCGGTTGACTGCAGTGCTACTCTGAAGCTGCACCAAGCCCTCGCCGATCACGTGAGAGTGGTGAGGTGCTCGCTCCCCGAACATTCGCCGGCCCTAGCGGCCAGGGTTTCCTCGACGCCGTACCCACCATCTCTCCTCCAGGGATGTCAGACGTCAGTGAGTCCAGCCGGCCGTTGCGGGCGACCAGTTTCTGGGGTTCGCCGCATGCGCACAAGCGCGAATCCAGGAACCAGCGATGAATTCCCGGGGAGCATGCCGCAATATTTCCGGCGGCCTGCCGGACAGACCAGACGGCATCGGTTGCACGCGCCGTCTCGGACATCTTTTCGAAAGGAACTCTGAGTGACCGACATCAGCACCGCAATGCCCACCGTTTCCGGCGAGAATTCCTCTCCTTCCGGCACCAGCGACGAGAGCCGTGGTGGTGCGCGCCGCCGCAAGGCTGCCGAGAGCGGCACATCGTCGCTGTCCGCCATGGTGCTTTCGGAATTGCAGGCGCTGGCCGCCAGTCTGGGAATTACCGGGATTGCGCGGATGCGTAAGGGCGAATTGATCGAAGCAATTCGCCAGCGGCAGGGTGGTTCGGGCGCCGCCGCTGGAGGCTCCCCGGCCGGGAGTGATGCCGGCGGCGAAAGCCCCGGCGAGACGCCCGCGGCGCGGACGACGGTAAGCCGCTCACGCGGGCGGCGGGCGGTGGTTCCCGCCCTGCAGACGACACCCACGCTCGACGTCGAGGTTCCCGTGCAGTCGACGGCTGCAGCTCCGGCTGGTTCGCCGCTCGAAATCTCTCCGGGTACGGCGGAGACCGCTCAGCCACCGGCCGCCCGCGCCGGCGACGGTCAGATGCAGCGTCGCGCCGGCCGGTTCGGCGGCCGCAACGCCACGGGTGCAGCGGGCGGAGGAGCCGGCGCGAGCCCGAGTCAGCCGGCTGGTTTCGGGCCGGCGAACGGGGCCGCGGCGGTCTCAGCCCCGACGGCAGGGCCGGGCCTGGGTCGGGAGGCAGCGCAGCGCGGCGCTCCGGCGGGCAACGGGAGCCGCGTGGCCGGCGGTCAGGCGGGCAGCCCGGCGGAAACCGGCGGCAACGGCAATGGAACCGTGAGCAACGGTGCGGAACGTCGCCGGGAGGACGAGGAATTCGCCGACATGGGCGGCCGTCGCCGGCGCGGCCGCTTCCGCGAACGCGGCGGACGGCTGCGGGTGCGGGAACGGTCGGATTACGAGCCGGCTGTTTCCGAGGACGACGTCCTGGTGCCGATCGCCGGAATTCTTGACGTGCTGGACAATTACGCATTCGTGCGTACGTCCGGATACCTGCCCGGGCCGAATGATGTGTACGTCTCGTTGGCCCAGGTGCGCCGGTATGGCTTGCGCAAGGGCGATGCGATCACCGGAATGGTTCGCCAGCCGCGCGAAGGGGAACGGCGGGAGAAATTCAACCCGCTGGTGCGGCTGGACACCGTGAACGGCATGGATCCGGAGAGCGCCCGAAACCGAGTGGAATTCAGCAAGCTCACTCCGCTGTATCCGCAAGAGCGGTTGCGGTTGGAGACGGAGCCTCAGCAGATCACCACGCGCATCATCGACCTCATCGCACCGATCGGCAAAGGCCAGCGCGGTCTCATCGTCTCGCCGCCCAAGGCGGGCAAGACGATGGTGCTCCAAGCAATCGCGAACGCCATTACGCGGAACAATCCGGAGTGCCACCTCATCGTCGTGCTCGTCGACGAGCGGCCGGAGGAAGTCACCGACATGCAACGCTCGGTGAAGGGCGAGGTTATTTCGTCGACGTTCGACCGTCCGGCGGAAGACCACACGATGGTCGCGGAGCTGTCCATTGAGCGGGCGAAGCGACTTGTCGAGCTCGGTCACGACGTCGTCATCCTGCTCGACTCCATCACCCGCTTGGGCCGCGCGTACAACACCGCGGCGCCGGCGTCCGGGCGTATTCTCTCCGGTGGGGTCGACTCCGCTGCGCTGTATCCGCCGAAGAAATTCTTCGGCGCGGCCCGCAACATTGAGAACGGCGGTTCGCTCACTATCATTGCCACGGCGTTGGTCGAAACCGGTTCCCGCGGCGACGAGGTCATCTTCGAAGAATTCAAGGGAACCGGCAACATGGAGCTCAAGCTCGACCGGAAATTCGCTGACAAGCGCATTTTCCCGGCGGTCGACATCAACGCGTCCGGCACCCGGAAAGAAGAAATCCTGCTCTCCCCGGAGGAACTCCAGATCGTCTGGCGGTTGCGGCGGGTGCTTCATGCCCTCGACCCCCAGCAAGCCCTTGAGGTGCTCATCGAGAAAATGCGGCAGACCCGCAGCAACGCGGAGTTCCTCGTCCAGGTGCAGAAGACGATGCCGATGCCCTCGGAGTGATGCCGGCCTGGTGTGCGCGGGCTTGGCCGACGCCGTCTCGGCCGGGCGTACGAGGAGGCGGCTAGTCCGTTCGACACACCGGATTGGGTCGCTCAGGCGCTCGAGTCGCGGCGCGATCCGCCGAGTATGTTCTCGTACCGTCCAGCGTTTCGAGGCCCGCGTGGGGGCTACGGGAGCACCGCATGAACGTCCTCGCCATTGGGGCGCACCCCGATGACATCGAACTGGGCTGCGCCGGCGCCCTCCTTCGACATGTCGCGGTCGGTGACAAGGTCACCCTGCTCGTGATGACCACCGGCGAGCGGGGGCCGCAGGACTCCGTCTCGCGTGTCCTCGAACAGGAGAATGCCGCGGCGCGCCTCGGGGCCGAGCTGATTTGGGGCGGTTTCCCGGACGGCGCGATCCCGCACAGCCGAGAGACGGTGACCTTCATCGACTCCGTCATTGCCGCCGTCGGCGCGGAGGTGCTCTACACGCACGGTCAGCACGACACCCATCAAGACCACGTGGCGACCGCCCTCTGTTCGCTCTCCGCCGCGCGGCGCCTCAACCGGGTGCTCTGCTACCAATCGCCGTCCGCCACCGCGTTCAACCCGGTCGTCTACGTCGACATCGAAGACACCTTGCGGGGCAAGCTCGAGGCGCTCGCTTGTCACCGCTCGCAGGTCGAGCGGTGCGAGCTCGTTGATCTAGAAGCGGTCGAGGCCGGCGCCCGGTTCTGGGGTCATCAAGCCCGGATGCGGTACGCCGAGGCGTTCGAGGTGCCCCGGTTCGTCTGGGACATCACCGGTGGCGCGTCGGCGGTACGCCGGCTCGAGAGCGCAGCGGCGGCCGGTGAGGCGGCCGCTGATCGGGTCGGCGTCCGGGACTTCGAGCTTGTCGACGGCGGCGGTGCGGGCGAGCCTGTCCGGCGTACCGGGACATCGGTGTACCTGGTGGGTGGCCGCCGTCCGTGACCGCCCCGCCACTCGCCGGCTCGTTCCGGGGACTCGCGGCGTCCGATTCCTCGGTCAGCGGCGTGCCGTGGACGTTCATCGTGCTGGCCGGGCTGATCAGCGCGGCCGTCGGCATTCTCGGCCCTGATCGGGCGATCTTTCTCGGCGTCCTCGTCATCAACCTCGTCTTCCTCGTCTTCTTCCTCCGCCATGTCGCCTTCGCGGCTGCGGCGGCCCGATGGGCGCCGACGGATCTGTACGAGAGCCCGGAGGTGCCCAGCGAAGACCTTCCGACGGTGAGCGTGCTCGTCGCGTGCCACAACGAGGAGAGCGTCGTACCCGGGCTGATCCGCGGCCTGGTCGCCCTGCACTACCCGAGATCCCGCCTCGAAATTCTGATCGTCAACGACGGGTCCAGTGATCGCACGGGTGAATTGCTTGATCAGCTGACCGCCGGCATCCGGCACATGCGGGTGATTCATCGACCGGCCGGCGCCGGCGGCGGCAAATCCGGTGCGCTCAACGCCGCGCTGGCGGAAGCGAACGGGGAAATCGTCGTCGTCTTCGACGCCGACCACATCCCGCGCCGCAACGTCATCCACCGGCTGGTCCGTCACTTTCGCGACCCCACCGTGGCCGCCGTCCAAGGCCGGTGCATCGTGCGGAATTCCGTGCAATCCACCCTCGCCCGCTCGATTGCCATCGACTATTTCTCCGGCTACCTCGTGAACGAATACGGTCGGCAGGCGCTTTTCGGGCTACCGGCGTACGGCGGAGCCAATTGTGCGGTCCGGACCGCTCTGCTGCGGCAATTCGGCGGCTGGAATGTCAACAGCGTGACCGAAGACACCGATATCACGTTGCGGCTGGTCTTGGCCGGTTATCGCGTGCGGTACGACATCACCGCGGTGGACACCGAGGAAGGAGCGACCACGTTGGCGCGGTTCGTCCGGCAGCGATACCGCTGGGCCCGCGGCCACCAGCAGGTATGGCGGGACTATCGCCGCGGCGTGTGGCGGTGCCCGCACCTCACCCTCGGGCAGAAGATCGAGACGACCCTGTTTCTCCTCGTCTACCACGTGCCTGTCTTCTGCACCCTGACGCTCGTCCTCACCCTGCTGCGCCTTGCCGGCATCGGGCCGCACGTGAGTGTGGTCGAACTGCTGCCCCTCGCCGCCCTGCTCTTCGCCGGCCCGTTCTGCGAACTCGCGGTCGGCCTGCTGGTCGGCCGGGCTCCGCGCCGGGCCGCCTGGTCGGTGGCCTGGATGACCCCCCTGTTCGTCGTTTTCATGCTCGTCTGCACCCGGGCGTGGATCGACGGGCTCCTTGGCCGGCCCTACACCTGGGTGAAGACGAAGCGGTCCCAGTGGAGCGCGCTCGCCGGCCGCGAGGAGATCGCGGACCGCGGACCGCTCGCCGAGGAGCGGCTGTGATCCGCCGCCGCGCCGTCATCGCCGGGCTGCTGGCGGCCGCCTTGGTGGTGGCTTTCGGCGGTTTTCTCCTGCTCTCCGACCCGCTCCGGGCGCTCGAGAGCCGGCTGGTGCTCGACGTCCTCCGGCCCGGGCAGCGGGTGACCCTCGTTGGTGACCACTATTTCCAGGTCCTGCCCGCCCACCACACCCCGTTCCGGGCGCAGCTGACGCCGTTCTGCTCCTCGCTCGTACCGGTGCTCGCCCTCGCGGCGATCGCGGCGTTCGTCGTCCACGGGCACTGGGTGCGGCGCAGCGCCGCGCTGCTCACGGCGGCAACCCTCGTCGTGATCTGCAATGTGCTCCGGATCGCCGCATCGCTCTGGGTCGGCCTGCAGGTCGGTGCACGGGGATTGGTGTTGTTCCACGACTGGGTGGGCACGCTCTTCGGCCTCGGTTACACGATGATCGGGTTTTTCCTCATGCTCTACCTGCTGCTGCCGAGGGCGACGACACGGATTCCACGAGCGGCCCGGGTCAGCGATGTCCTCTGAGGGCGTGGCCGCTGCCCAGCCGCGGCATGCGCCCGGAGGAGAGGTAAGGAGAGTAGCCGATGGTGGATAACCTGCGGCTGCTTGCCATCCTGCTCGGCGTCGTCCTCATCGCGGCCGGCATCGGCTGGCGGACCGTCCGGTTCGCGCGGATTCGGCAGGGCATCCGCAGCGGCCTTGCGGACCCCGACCCTGCAGTGCGCATCGCCGCGGTGCGGCAGGCGGCCGAGCTCGGCTTGGCCAGCACGGCTCCGGCGCTGCTCCGCGCCGTCCGCGTCGAGACCGACCCGGCGGTCCGGGCGGCGGTCGTCGAGTGTGTCGCTGCTCATCAATGGGAACCGGCGTCCACTGCGGCGATCGTCGAGTTGCGGTTGTGGGCGAAGGCGTACGTCGGCGCACGCCCGGATCTCGCGCGATCACCGGTCCGGTCGGCTCCGCTGCTCGCCGGGGTGGCGGGGACCGTGCCGGCGCCGTCCCTGCATCCTGTCCGCGAACACGAATTCCGGCGCCGGACCGCGACCGACCTGCACGTCGACGACGCCGCCGCGCTGGGGCCGCCGCCGGACGACGATCCGCTGGCCCGACTGCGGATTCTGGTCACCGGTGTCGGCGGTGCAGCCGGCGTCGCCGTCGTCCGGGCATTGCGGGCCGCCGGGCACACGGTGATTGGCGTGGACGCCGATCCGGACGCTGTGGGGATCCGGCTTGCCGATCACGGCCAAGCCGTGCCGCGAGCCGACGATCCGACGTACCTGACCGCGCTGATCCACGCTGCGACGCTGTTCGACGCCGAGCTGCTCGTGCCGACCGTCACCGAAGAATTGCCCGTTCTCATTGCCGGTGCAGGGTATTTGCGTGACGCCGGGTTGCGCTTTCTCTTTCCCGACGCCCGCACGGTACAGACCTGCAGGGACAAGTGGGCGTTCTACCAGGCGATGCGCGACGCTGGGGTTCCGGTGCCGGCCACCGCTCTCGGCACCGCGGAGGGCGTTCCCGGACCGTGGATCGTCAAGCCCCGTTTCGGTCGCGGTTCGCGTGATGTGCACCGGGTCACGGCTCCCCAGGAGCTGGCCGCCGCATTGACGTTGGTGGCCGAGCCGATCGTGCAGACCGCGCTGGCCGGCCGGGAATTCACCGCGGACGTTCTCGCGCATCCGGCGGAAATTGTCGCGGGCGGCGCGTTGCGGTGGCGGCTTGCGACCAAGGGCGGTATTTCGACCGTGGGGGAGACGTTCTCCGACGATTCCGTGATGCAGACCGTTGCGTTGACCATCAAGGCGCTCGGCCACATCGGGCCGGCGAATATTCAGGGGTTCGTCTCCGACGACGGCGCGGTCACGGTCGTGGAGGCAAATCCCCGCTTCTCCGGGGCGCTTCCGCTCTCCTTGGCTGCGGGTGCGGACCTAGTCGGCGAATATGTCCGTGCCATCGTCGGGCGGGCCGTGCGAACCGAGCGGCTAGCCGCCCGCCCCGGCGTCCGCATGTACCGGTATTTCGACGAGGTGTACCAGACGTGAAAATTACGGTCGCTCTCGGCACCCGACCGGAAATTGTCAAACTCGCACCGGTGGTCGCGGCGCTCCGCGCAGCCGGCCATGACGTACGAACGATCGCCACCGGGCAGCACGCGGATCCGCGGCTGGCCGGGCAATTCTTCGCCGATTTGGGATTCTTCCCCGACGCCGCCTGGCAATTGCCGGACGACGAGGGAGCCCGGGTGGGGGCGTTGCTCTCCGCAGGCTTCGCCGAATTCGCCGCCCGCCGGGCCGACGCCGTCGTCGTCCTCGGCGACACTTACACCGCACCGCTGGTTGCGATGGCCGCCCGCCGGTTTGGCATCGGCGTCATTCACGTCGAAGCCGGGCTTCGGTCGGCGAACGAAAAGTCCATGGAGGAGATTCATCGGCGGATGATGCCGGCGCTGGCCACCGTGCATTTCGCCCCGACGACGCTGGCGGCGGAGTGTCTGCGTCAGGAGGGCGTGGCACCCGAGCGGATTCGGGTCGTCGGGAATCCGGTGATCGACGCCGTGGTCGCCAGCGGGGTGTCCCGGGTGCCCTGGCAGCAGCGCTCCGGGGTCCTCCTGACCGCGCATCGCGCCGGAAACGTCGATGATCCGCGGCGGCTCGCGGAACTTGTCGCACTCGTCCGCGCCCTGGGCCGGCGGTCACCGCCGGTGGTGTTCCCGGTTCACCCGCGGACCCGCTCCCGGCTCGTCGCCGCGGGCAGGTTCGATGAGCTTGCCCACGCCGATGGGGTGCGGCTGGTCGAGCCTCTGCCGTACCGGGAGCTGCTCCAGACCCTTGCCGCGAGCCGCATCGTCGTCACGGACAGCGGCGGCCTGCAGGAGGAAGCGGCCTGGCTCGGCGTCCCGGTCGTCGTGCTGCGGACGACCACCCCGCGCTGGGAGGGCGTGCGCAACGGGTCCGCCGTCCTCACCGGTATGGACGCCGCCCGCGCCCTGGACGCGGCGGCCCGGTTGACCGATCCTGCTGAAGCCGCCCGGATCGATGCGCTGCCGTGTCCGTACGGCGACGGTCGGACCGGGCCGCGGATCGCCGCCGCCCTCGCCGACCCCGAATTCGCCGGCTTGATCCGGCCGCGGGAGCCCGCACTCGGCGATGGGGAACCGGCCTTCCGTGCCGGGGAGTTGACGTGATGAGCGACATTGCCGCCGTCACCGTTGATCTCGATGACACGCTCTTCGACCAGCGTGCGTGGCTGGACGGCGCCTGGCAGGCGGTGGCGTCCGCGGGGTCAGCGTTTGGACTCGAGCCGACTACCCTCCTGGCCGCGCTGCGCCGGATCGCTGCAGAAGGCAGCGACCGCGGCAAGATCATAGACCGGGCGCTGCTTGCGGTCGGCGTTCCGGAGTGGGAGCTGGCCGCTCTGGTGCCCGGTCTGGTCGGCGCGTTCCGGTCCCATGCGCCGACCACCCTGCCCTGCTTTCCCGGTGTCGCCGAGGCGCTGGCCGATGTCCGGAGGCTGATCCCGGTGGGGTGCGTTACCGACGGTGACCCTCACATCCAGCGGGCGAAGCTCCGCGCCCTCGGCCTGCGCGATGTGTTCGACGTCGTCGTGTACTCCGATGAACTGGGGCGTGAACATCGCAAGCCGTCGCCGGTGCCGTTCCGGCACGCGCTCGCCGCTCTCGGCGTACCGCCGGAGCATGCGGTTCACATCGGGGACCGGCCCGGGAAGGACGTCGCCGGGGCCCGTGCAGCGGGGATGCGGGCGATCCGGGTGTACACCGGTGAGTACGCCGGCCAGCCTGATGATCCCGAGCCGTGGCGGGCGTTCCCGGACGCCGGGGCGGCGCTCCGGTGGCTGGTTCGGCAGCTGGCCGGCGTGCCGGCGGGCAGCCGTCTGGCAGACTGAGAGGCCGGAAGTTATCAGGTACCGGTTCACACCGCCACGCGGTGACCCGGCGACCAGAGGAGACTGCGTTGAAGCCCGACATCCACCCGGAGTACCGGGAGACCACGGTAATCTGCAGCTGCGGGAACACCTTCACCACGCGCAGCACGGCTAAGAGCGGCGTCATCCACGCCGAAGTCTGTTCGAACTGCCACCCGTTCTACACCGGCAAGCAGAAGATTCTCGATGTCGGCGGCCGGGTGCAGAAGTTTGAGAAGCGGTTCGGCCAGCTCACGGGTGCCGCGCGGGTCGCGCGCAGCACCGGCAAACCGCGGGCCGGGCGGAAGTAGCGACGACGGCGGTGCCGGCCTGCCGGCCGGCGCCGCCGCGCGTCGTCTGAGGGAGACACACCGGAGTGTTCGAGGCGGTCGAGGAGGTTCTCCGCGAGTACGCCGATCTGGAGCGGCGGCTCGCGGATCCGGCCGTGCATGCCGACCCGCGGACGGCCCGCACCCTGGGTCGCCGCTACGCGCAGCTCGGGCCGATCGTGGAGGCGTACCGGCGGTGGAAGGCATTGGACGCCGACGTCGCGGCAGCGCACGAGCTGGCCGCGGCCGACCCGGCATTCCGCGCGGAAATTCCCGCCCTGGAAGCCGAACGCGAGGCCGTCGCTGAGCGGCTGCGGTCGCTGCTCGCACCGGCTGACCCCAACGACGGCAAGGACGTCATCATGCAGATCAAGGCAGGGGAGGGCGGGGAGGAGTCCGCGCTCTTCGCCGGGGATCTGCTGCGCATGTACCTGCGGTACGCCGAACGGCGCGGCTGGAAGACCGAAATCCTGGACGCGACCGAGTCCGATCTCGGCGGGTACAAGGACGTGACGGTCGCCATCCGCGCCGATGGGAGCGAAGGCGCGTGGAGCCGGCTGAAGTTCGAGGGCGGCGTGCACCGCGTGCAGCGTGTCCCCGTCACGGAGTCGCAGGGCCGCATTCACACGTCGGCGGTCGGCGTTCTCGTCATGCCGGAAGCTGAGGAGGTCGACGTGCAGATCGATCCCAACGACCTGCGCATCGACGTCTTCCGGTCCTCCGGTCCCGGCGGGCAGAGCGTGAATACGACGGATTCTGCCGTCCGCATCACCCACCTGCCGACCGGCATCGTCGTCAGCTGCCAGAACGAAAAAAGCCAATTGCAGAACAAGGAAACCGCGTTGCGCATTCTGCGCTCGCGGTTGCTCGCGCTGGCCCAAGAAGAGGCGGAGGCTCAGGCGGCTGCGCAGCGCCGCAGCCAGGTCCGTACCGTCGACCGCTCGGAACGCATCCGCACGTACAACTTCCCGGAGAACCGCATTTCCGACCACCGAGTGAATTACAAGGCCTACAACCTCGACCAGGTGCTGGACGGCGACCTCGACGGTGTCATCCAGGCCCTCGTCGATGCCGACGCGGCGGCGCGGCTCGCCGCCGCGGAGCAGGACCCGACCCGACCCGTGCTGAGCAGGCAGCGATGACATCATCCACCGTGCGACACCGTCCCGCATCCGTTCCGCTGCGCGCCGCGCTGGCCGAAGCGGCGTCCATCCTGGCGGCAGCCGGGGTGGTCAGCCCGCACGCCGATGCCGAGCAGCTCGCAGCGTTCGTTCTGGGCTGTCCGCGCACTCACCTGCTCGCCGCCGGGGCGCTGCCGGCCGGCCGGCATGAGGTGTTCCGTCAGCTGGTCGCCCGCCGGGCTCAGCGGGTTCCGCTGCAGCATCTGACCGGCTCGGTCGGGTTCCGCCGCCTGGAACTTGCCGTCGGCCCCGGCGTCTTCGTCCCCCGGCCGGAGACCGAGGTGCTGGCAGGGTGGTGCATCGAGACGCTTCGCGCGGACGGACCGGCCCAGCCGCTGGTCGTCGACCTCTGTACCGGCAGCGGGGCGATCGCTCTGTCGATCGCTCAGGAGGTGCCGGCTGCTCGAGTCTTCGCGGTGGACGACGATCCGGTCGCGACGGCGTGGGCGCAGCGGAACGTGGCCGGGACCGGGCTTGCCGGCCGGGTCGTCGTGCTGTGTGCGGATGCCGCGGTCGCCCTGCCCGAACTCGACGGCCAGGTCGACCTCGTCGTGGCCAATCCGCCTTATCTTGCTGAAGGCGATCGGCAGCTTCTTGAACCCGAAGTCCGGGATCACGATCCGCCGCGTGCGCTCTGGTCGGACGCGGACGGCCTCGCCGGCCCGGCAATGATCGTCGAAGCGGCCCGGCGGTTGCTCCGGCCCGGCGGCCGGGTCGCGGTGGAGCACGGCGACGGACAGCGCGCCGCGGTCGTCGGGTTGTTCGACCGGGGCTGGTCGGAGGTGGCCGCCCACCAAGACCTCACCGGTCGGGATCGGTTCGTGACCGCGCGGCGGTTGTGACGGTGGACGAACGGAGATCGGAGGTGAGCGTGCAGGTCTTCGACTGTTCGGACCCGGGGCAGCGGACGGCCGGGTTGCAGGCGGCGGCGGACGCCGTCCGGCGCGGGCAGCTTGTCGTGTTGCCGACCGACACGGTCTACGGCATCGGCGCCGACGCGTTCACGCCCGCCGCGGTGGCCGCCCTGCTTGCGGCGAAAGGCCGCGGCCGGGACATGCCGGTGCCGGTGCTCGTCGGGTCCCGTCCGGTGTTTGACGCCTTGGTCGCTGCGGCGCCGCCGACGGCGTACGCGTTGATCGACGCGTTCTGGCCCGGTGGGCTGACCATCGTCGTCCGATACAACCCGTCGCTGGCCTGGGACCTCGGGGAGACGAACGGGACGGTCGCACTACGCATGCCGGCCGAGGATCTTGCCCTGGAGTTGCTGCAGCGCACAGGTCCCATGGCGGTGAGCAGCGCGAACCGCTCCGGCTTGCCGCCCGCGACGACCTGCGCCAATGCGCGGGCACAGCTGGGGGAGGCGGTCGCCGTCTACCTCGACGGCGGACCAACCACGTCGACGATCCCGTCGTCCATTGTCGATCTCACTGGTGAGACGCCCACCTTGCTGCGCTCCGGCGCTATAGAGGCGGAACGGCTCCGGGAGGTCGTGCCGGAGCTGCGGATTCCCAGCGCGGAGTCGTAGAGTCCGGCTAGCGGACCATCATCCGGCGTGGGGAGGAGGGCGGTGTGCGCGAGTACCTCATCACCCTGCTGGTAGCCGCGAGTGTCACCTACCTCACGACGCCGGTCGCGCGGCGTTTCGCCATGCGCATCCGGGCCCTCACTGGGGTGCGCGACCGTGACGTGCACAGCATTCCCACGCCGCGGCTCGGTGGACTGGCAATGCTGCTCGGAGTGGCCGCCGCCATGCTGGTCGCGTCCCGGCTGCCCACCCTCGAGGCGGTCAACCAGCGGTTTCTGGAGCCCCGGGCCCTGCTGCTCGGCAGTGTGATCGTCTTCGTGATCGGCGCCCTTGATGACCGTTTCGGTCTGGACGCCGTGACGAAGCTCGCCGGACAGGTGTTTGCCGCGGCGGTCGTCGTCCTGCAGGGTGTGCAGTTGCTCTGGCTGCCGATCCCGGCGTACGGCACGTTGATCCTGGGCCAGGACTGGTCGGTGATCCTCACGGTCACCTTCATCGTCGTCGTGATCAATGCGGTGAATTTCGTCGACGGGCTCGACGGACTGGCGGCCGGCATCGTGGGCATCGCTGCACTCGCCTTCTTCGCGCTGTCGTACCAGATGTCGGTGGAGTTGCGGTTGTCCCGCGCCTTGCCGCCGCTCCTGCTCGCGATCGTCGTGGCCGGCGTCTGCATCGGCTTCCTCCCGCACAATTTCCATCCGGCCCGGGTCTTCATGGGCGATTCGGGATCGATGCTCATCGGCCTTCTTCTTGCTGCGTCGACGGTTTCGTTGACCGGGCAGGTGTCTCCTGCCGACCAGTACCAGCAGTACGGAACGTTCCTGCCGCTGCTGCTGCCGTTCGCCGTCCTCTTCGTGCCGCTCGCCGATCTCCTTGCCGCCGTGGTACGCCGGACCCGCGCCGGTCGGGTGCCCTGGGCGCCTGACAAACAGCACCTGCACCACCGGCTGCTCGAGCTCGGGCATTCGCAGCGGCGGGCTGTATTGATCATGTATGGGTGGTCGGCCATTTGCGCGGCTGGCGTGGTGGGACTCGCGATCACTCAGGCGCCGCTGGTGGTTGCCGCGTCCGCGGGGGCCGTGGTGCTCCTCGCGCTTGTCGTCATCGCGTTTCCCCGGCTCCGCGTCGCGTCCCGGACCGAGCGGCCGGGGTGACCGGTCGCACCGGCTGAGTGTGCGCTTCGCCCGCTCGAGGTGGGCCGCGGCACGTGATCTGGGACACAGCCTCCCCCCGACGGCGGGCGGGGTCTGCTGTGGTAACGTGCGCGTCAATCCCACGAAACCTGGGAGTCTTACGTGTCCGCACCGGAAGAGAGGCGGCTCCGTAGGATGAACCAGGACCGTGGCAGGCCGCAACTCGGTCTCTACGCCCTGGTGGGCATCGGCTCGCTCAACGTAGGGACGCTCGTCACCGGGCTAGTGATCGGGTGGCTCGCCGACGGCTGGCTCGGCAGCTTTCCCGCCTTGACCATCACCGGTCTCGGCGTCGGAATCGTCGCCGGGTTGGTGGCGAGCTGGCTGCGCATCCGTGCATATTTCGCTCACCCCGAACCAGCCGGACCGCCCCGGACGCAGCCGCCGGGAGAGCCGGACGACGACGAGTGACGCGCCGCGCGTCGCAGGACACCATGACGAAAGGGACGCCGTGAGTGGCACCGGGCCGCTGATGGTACCCGTCGGGACACCCCGGCGGGTCTTCGTCATCGTGGCGGTGCTCGGCGGCGTGGTGCTCGCCGGGGCCAGCGTGCTGGGCCATCCGCTGATCGGCATTCTGTTCCTGGTGGGACTCGCGCTCGGCACGCTGAACAACGTGCTCACGGTGCGGTCGATTCTCAAACACATCTCAGCCGGAGATCCGAACCGCAAGCAGTACGCGAAATCCTCCCTGGTGCGGCTGGGTTACATCTCGCTCTTCGCCCTGGTCTTCGTCGCGGCATTTCGCCGGGACGGCATTGCGGTTCTCGCGGGCCTGGCTATCTTTCACCTGCTCGCGTCGGTTGCCAGTGCGCTGCCGGTCCTGAAGGAGTTCCGTAAGGTATGACACTCGCTGCGCAGCCCCACGTGCTCGCCGTCGAAGTCGACATCGGCACCCATGAGACGGCTAAGTTCCTTGGTCTTACTTGGCACTGGGACACCATCCTGACGTCGGTCATCGCGGGTGTCATCGTCGTTGGCCTCGGCCTGTACATGCGCTGGACCGCGCGCTCCGGCGTGCCCAGCAAAATGCAACTTCTCTTTGAAATGTTGGTGTCCTGGGTGAATCGGCAGGTCGAGGAGAGCATGGGCCTGCGGGTCGCGCCGTTCGTCGCGCCGATGGCGGTCACGCTTTTCGTCTATATCCTGCTCTGCAACTGGATCGGTGTGCTGCCGAGCGGGCATCCGGAACACTTGCCGGCCCCGACCGCGGACATCAACCTGACCCTCACCCTCGCGCTCGTCGTCATCGTTCCGATGCACATCGTGAGCCTCAAGCGCCGGGGATTGGGCCGGTACATCCGCCATTACTTCGAGCCCTACAAGATTTTCTTCCCGATCAACGTGGTCGAGGAGCTGGCGAAACCCATCACGCTGGCGCTGCGGTTGTTCGGGAATATCTTCTCCGGCGCCATCATGGTTTCCTTGTTGGCGTTGATGCCTCCCTACGTGCTCTGGCTTCCGCAGTGGCTGTGGAAGCTCATCGACCTCGGCGTCGGTGTGATTCAGGCGTTCATCTTCGCGCTGCTCACGATTCTTTACTATGCGTTCGCCACGGCGACCGGAGGACACGGCGCATCCGACGAGCACGCCGACGGCGGTGACTCGTCGTCCCGTCAGGCTTCCCCGACACCGTTACCAGCCGGCCAGGTCCGGTGATCCCCTATCCCGTCGAGACACAGAGGAATCGGAGAAACGATGGCCAACGCGACGAATATTGAAAGTGCGGTCAAGGCAGCGGGCGCCTTTGTCGGCGGCGGACTGGCGCTGGCGGGCGGCGCCATCGGTGCGGCGATCGGTGACGGGCTCGCCGGTGCCCAGACCATCGCCGGCGTAGCGCGCCAGCCGGAGTCTCAGGGTCGACTGATGCCGCTCTTCTTCCTTACGGTGGGTCTCGTGGAGGCCATGTACTTCATCAACTTGGCGTTCATGGCCCTGTTCGTCTTCGTCCTCGGAAAGTAGGCGGATCGTGCCACCCCGGACCCTCGCCGACAACTTCCTCGTTCCCGGACCGACCGCCATCGCGGAACTCATCGTCTTTTTGCTCATCCTCTTCATTTTCGGCAAATACATCGTTCCGTTCGTGAACCAGAAGTTGGCGGAACGCCAGGAACTGATCCGCAGTCAGTTCGAGGAGGCAAAGCGGGCGCGGGACGAAGCCGAAGCGGCCGCCGCTGAATATCGGGCTCAGCTGCAGGAGATTCGCGCCGAGGCGACCCGGGTGCGGGAGCGGGCACACGAAGAGGGCCAGCAAATCATTGCGGAAATGAAAGAGCAGGCCCGCCGGGAAGCCGACCGGATCGTGCGCGCCGCCGAGGAGCAGATTCAAGCCGAGCGGGCGCGGGCCGTCGCCGCGGTGCGCGCCGAGGTCGGTTCGCTCGCGGTGGAACTTGCCAGCCGGATCGTCGGCGAGTCGCTGGCGGACGTTGAGCGTCAGCACCGGATCGTCGAACGGTTCCTCGCCGAGCTCGAGGAGCGGGCGCAGCGGCAACCGGCGGCGTCCGACGTCGTGGGCGGCCAGCAGCGCGAAGAAGTGCACCGCTGAGGGCGAAAGAGGACGGATGAGAAGCGAGAGGTCCACCGCTGATGCAGGGCGCTAGTCGGGAGTCCTTGGCCGCGGCCTGGCGGGAGGCCGAGGAGCTGCTCGTGCGTCCCCGCCCGGGGGCCCAGCCGCCCGAGGAGGTCGGCACCCAGCTGTTCAGCGTCACGGCGATTCTCGACGAGCATCCGGCGCTGCGCCGTGCCCTTTCCGATCCTGCCGTCGAGCCGGGCCGGAAGGTGAGCCTTGCGGATCGGCTCTTCGGCGAGCGGATCGGCGAAACCGCCCGCCGGCTGGTCGCGACCGTCGTCCGCGCCCGGTGGTCCCGTGTCCGCGATCTGTCCGACGCGCTGGAGACACTCGGCGTGCTCGCGCTGTTGGTGGCTGCGGAGCGGTCCCGAGCCGTCGACGACGTCGAAGACGAGCTCTTCCGCTTCGGCCGGATCGTGGCCAGCCGTCCGGAGCTCCGTGACGCCCTCGCCAATCGCACGCTGCCGGTGGAGAACAAGGTCCGTCTCGTCGAACGCCTGCTGGCTGATCGTGCCCACCCGGTGACGGTCGCTCTGGTGACGCAGCTGGTCCGCCACCCGCGCGGCCGGACGCCGGAGGAGGGTTTCGCCGATTTCAGTGGGATCGCGGCGCGGTTCCGGCAGCGGCTGGTCGCCCGAGTGACCACCGCGGTGGCGTTGACGGATGACGAGCGGTCACGGCTGCGACGGGCGCTCTCCGAGTTGTACGGGCGGGATGTCCACCTGCACGTCGAGGTGGACCCGCGAATCGGCGGCGGTGTCGTCGTCCAACTCGGAGACGAGGTCATTGATGGATCGATTGCGAGCATCCTGGCCGAAACGCGCCAACGGCTTGCGTCGTGACCCTGCCATGCAGACGGAAGAACATCACGAGTTGGCGGAAGAACATCAAAGGAGCGAACCGGTCCCATGTCTGAGCTGACGATACGGCCCGAAGAAATTCGCGCGGCCCTGGAGGAATTCGTCTCCTCCTATACCCCGGACGTCGCTTCCCGGGAGGAGGTCGGCCGGGTGACGGAGGCGGGCGACGGCATCGCTCGCATCGAAGGACTGCCGTCCACCATGGCAAACGAGCTGCTGCGGTTCGAAGACGGAACGCTCGGCCTGGCCCTCAACCTTGACGTCCGGGAGATCGGTGCCGTCATCCTCGGCCCGTTTGAGGGCATTGAGGAAGGTCAGACGGTGAAGCGGACCGGCGAGGTTCTCTCCGTGCCGGTGGGGGATGGGTTCCTCGGCCGGGTCGTCGATCCACTGGGCCGGCCGCTCGACGGCAAGGGCGAGATCGTGGCCGAAGGGCGCCGCGCGCTGGAAATTCAGGCGCCGAGCGTGGTGCAGCGCCAGCCGGTGAAGGAGCCGCTGCAGACCGGCATCAAGGCGATCGATGCGATGACGGCGATCGGGCGCGGGCAGCGGGAGCTCATCATCGGTGACCGGCAGACCGGGAAAACCGCCGTCGCGATTGACACCATCATCAATCAGCGGGCGAACTGGGAGAGCGGCGATCCGAAACTGCAGGTCAAATGCATTTACGTCGCGATCGGCCAGAAGGGCTCCACGATTGCCGCCGTGCGGAGTGCGCTCGAGGCCGCGGGTGCGATGGAGTACACCACGATTGTGGCGGCGCCGGCGTCTGATCCGGCTGGCTTTAAGTACCTTGCGCCGTACACCGGATCGGCGATCGGGCAGCACTGGATGTACAAGGGTCAGCACGCGCTGATTGTTTTCGACGATTTGTCGAAGCAGGCCGAGGCGTACCGGGCGATTTCCCTGCTGCTGCGCCGTCCGCCGGGCCGGGAGGCGTACCCCGGAGACGTGTTCTACCTGCACTCCCGTCTTCTCGAGCGGTGCGCGAAACTCTCCGACGCCATGGGCGGAGGTTCGCTCACCGGCCTGCCCATCATCGAGACGAAAGGCAATGACGTTTCCGCGTACATTCCGACCAACGTCATTTCCATCACCGACGGGCAGATTTTCTTGGAAACGGACTTGTTCAACTCGGGCGTCCGCCCGGCCATCAACGTGGGAATTTCGGTCTCCCGCGTCGGTGGGAACGCCCAGCTCAAGGCGATGAAGCAGGTGGCGGGCCGCCTCCGACTGGACCTCGCGCAGTACCGCGAGCTGGAAGCATTCGCTGCGTTCGGTTCCGACTTGGACGCCGCGAGCCGCGCCCAATTGGAGCGGGGCGCCCGGTTGGTCGAGTTGCTGAAGCAGCCGCAGTACTCGCCGTACCCGGTCGAGGAGCAGGTGGTCTCGCTCTGGGCGGGCACGACCGGCCAGTTGGACGACGTGCCGGTCACCGACATTCGCCGGTTTGAGCGCGATTTCCTTGAGTACGTGCGGCTCCGCCATCACGGCATCTTTGACGAAATCCTCAAGACCGGGGAGTTGACCGACAATGTCGTGGAGAGCTTGAAACTCGCCATCGCCGAGTTCAAGCAGACATTTGAAACCCACGACGGCAAGATTCTCGGGCATGAGGAGGCGCCGCAGCTCGACGAATCGCACCTGGCGGCCGAGAAGGTGCGCAAGCACGTGCCGCCCAGCAAGCCGACGACGCAACGGACGGCTGGGTAGGAGAGATTTCGATGGGAGCCCAGCTCCGTATTTACCGACGCCGGATCCGCTCGGTACGCGCGACGGCGAAAATCACCCGCGCCATGGAGCTCATCGCGGCGTCGCGGATCGTCAAAGCCCAGCAACGGGTCGTCGCGTCGACGCCGTACGCCGAAGCCATCACCCGGGCGGTGTCCGCGGTGGCGAGCCAGTCGAACGTCGACCATCCGCTGCTCACCGAGCGGGCGCGTCCGGTGCGGGCGGCGGTCCTGCTCGTTACGTCCGATCGCGGGCTCGCCGGCGCGTATAGTGCCAACGTCCTGCGGGAAGGCGAAGCCCTCACCGAACACCTCCGGGAGCGCGGCCTGGACGTCGTCCACTACATCATCGGCCGCAAAGGCCTTGCGTACTACCGGTTCCGGGACCGGCCGGTGGTCCGCTCCTGGCTGGGTTTCTCAGAGAATCCCAGTTACCTGCAGGCCAAGGATGTCGCCGACGCGCTGATTGCCGCGTTCAACACGCCGGCGGACGACGGCGGCGTCGATGAAATCCACGTGGTCTACACGAAATTCGTCTCGATGCTGACCCAGACGCCGGAGGCCCGCCGTATTCTGCCGCTGGAGGTGGAAGAGACCACCGAGGAGCCGGTGGGCGGGATGTTCCCGCAGTACGAATTCGAACCAAACGCCGCCGGCGTCCTCGACGCGCTGCTGCCGCGGTATGTCGAGGCGCGCATTTACAACGCGTTGCTGCAAGGGGCCGCTTCGGAACTTGCCGCGCGCCGGCGTGCGTGCAAGGCAGCGACCGATAACGCCGAGGAACTGATCCGGACGTACACCCGCCTGGCCAACGCGGCCCGGCAAGCCGAAATCACCCAGGAAATCAGTGAGATCGTCGGCGGCGCGGATGCGCTCGTCGCGACGGGGAGCGAGTGAGGATATGACGGCAACCATCGACAACACCCAATCGCAGGCCACGACCGGCGGCGTCGGCCGGGTAGCCCGGGTCATCGGCCCGGTGGTGGACGTCGAATTCGCCGCCGACGAACTGCCGGAAATTTACAACGCCCTGACGGTCGACGTCGATTTCGCCACCGCGAGCGAGCAGGTCGAAGGGGAGACGAAGCGGACCCTCACCCTCGAAGTCGCCCAGCACATCGGCGACAACATGGTGCGGGCGATTTCCCTTCAGCCGACCGACGGCCTGGTGCGGGGCGCGCTGGTGCGGGACACCGGGGCGCCGATCAGTGTGCCGGTCGGGGACGTCACGAAGGGTCACGTTTTCAACGTCCTGGGCCAGACACTGGACGTCCCGCGCATCGAGGTGACCGAGCGGTGGCCGATCCACCGTCCGGCGCCGGCTTTCGACCAGCTCGAAGCGAAGACGGAAATGCTCGAGACCGGTATCAAGGTCATCGACCTGCTCACCCCATACGTCCGCGGTGGGAAAATCGGGCTGTTCGGCGGTGCGGGCGTGGGAAAGACTGTCCTCATCCAGGAGATGATTCACCGGGTGGCCAAGAACTTCGGTGGGGTGTCCGTATTCGCCGGCGTGGGGGAGCGGACCCGTGAGGGCAACGACTTGTTCTTGGAGATGACCGAATCCGGCGTCATCAACGACACCGTGCTTGTCTTCGGGCAGATGGACGAACCGCCCGGCTGCCGGTTGCGGGTCGGTCTCGCCGCGCTGACGATGGCGGAATATTTCCGTGACGTCAAGAGGCAGGACGTCCTGCTCTTCATCGACAACATTTTCCGGTTCGTGCAGGCCGGGTCGGAGGTCTCCACCCTGCTCGGCCGGATGCCGTCGGCGGTGGGGTACCAGCCCACGCTCGCCGACGAGATGGGCGCCTTGCAGGAACGGATCACGTCGACCCGCGGTCACTCCATTACGTCGGTGCAGGCGATTTACGTGCCGGCGGACGACATCACCGACCCGGCGCCGCACACGACCTTTACCCACCTGGACGCGACGACCGTTCTTTCCCGGCCGATTTCCGAGAAGGGCATTTACCCGGCCGTCGATCCGCTGGACTCTACCTCCCGCATCCTCGACCCACAGTTCATCGGCGAGGAACATTTCCGGGTGGCGAACCAGGTCAAGCAGATTCTCCAGCGGTACAAGGATTTGCAGGACATCATTGCCATTCTGGGCATCGATGAGCTGAGCGAGGAAGACAAGGTTATCGTCGGCCGGGCCCGCCGGATCGAACGGTTCCTGTCGCAGAACATGTTCGTCGCCGAGGCGTTCACCGGCCAGCCCGGGTCGTTCGTACCGCTCGACGAGACCATCGATGCGTTCCGCCGGCTCTGCGAAGGCGAGCTTGACCACCTTCCCGAGCAGGCATTCTTCATGTGCGGCGGCTTGGACGACGTCCAGGCCAAGGCGAAGCGACTGGCCGAGCGAAGCTGAGGATCCCGTGCCGCTCCACGTTGACCTCGTTTCCGCAGAACGCCGGCTCTGGTCGGGGACGGCGGGCTTCGTGCTCGCCCGCACGCTGGACGGCGAACTCGGCATCTTGCCGGGACACGTGCCGCTCCTCGGCGTCCTTGCGGAAGGCTTCACTGTTCGCATCACGGGGCACGACGCGGGTGACGGGATTGTCGCCGCGGTCCATGGCGGATTTCTTTACGTCGCACGGGATGAGGTGACAATTCTCACCGAAGTCGCCGAGCTCTCCGGCGACATCGACGTCGGCCGGGCGCAGGCTGCCCTCGAGCGCGCGGAGGCCGCCGGCGATGAGTCAGCCGCGGCGCGCGCCCGAGCCCGGCTGGCGGCGGCCGGACAACCAGTCTGATCGAGAGCCGGCGATGCTCATCGACGCTCTGGACATCGCCGGCATCCTCGCCGCCTGCGCCGTCGTGATCTGCGCAGCCCTGGTTCTCGCCGTGTTGGCCCGTCAAGCGTGGCTGCGCCGAAACAGCTCCGGGGTGCTCTGCGCGATGCGCCCCGCCGGGGGCCACTCGCCCTGGCAGCTGGGAGTGCTTCGCTACGGGCGGACGTCGGTGCGGTGGTACCGACTGCTGAGCCTGGCACCCGGCCCGGCGGCGGTCTTCGTTCGCCGCGGTACCGCCGTTCTTGAGCGGAGGCCGGCTGCCGCCGGCGTCCGGCACGTGCTGCCTGGCGCGGCAACGGTCGCCCGCTGCCGGGCGCACACCCTGGCCGGCGGCTGGGTGGACCTCGACATGGCGTTCTCCGGCGTCGCCTGGACCGGGTTTCTCACCTGGCTCGAGTCCGTTCCCCCCGACGTCTCCGGCGCGCTACTTCCGCCGGGAACCAGCCGGCTGCCAGAGAATGTCGCCGTATCCGAGGCGGACGTTGAGGTAGCGGGCGAGCACGAAGAGGAGATCGGATAACCGGTTCAGGTACTGCGCCGGGAGCCGGCTTACCGCGTCGCCGTATGCGGCGATCGCCGCCCAGGTCTCTCGCTCGGCCCGGCGGACCACCGCGCGTGCCTGATGCAACAGCGCCGCGGCCGGCGTACCGCCGGGCAGCACGAAGCTCGCCAGCTGGGGCAGCTCCTCGTTGTATCGGTCGATCGCGGCTTCCAGCCGCGCGATATCGGCGTCAACGATGCGTAGGGCCGGCCGCCGAGGATCGGGGTCCACGGGTGTCGCCAGGTCGGCCCCGACGTCGAACAAGTCGTTCTGGATGTCGCGAAGGAGGGCCCCGACATCGGCCGGAATGCCGCCGAGCGCCAGCGCCACCCCAATCACGGTGTTCGCCTCGTCGCAGGAGCCAAATGCGGAGAGCCGGGGGTCGGTCTTGGCGACCCGTCCACCGGCCGCCAGCGCCGTCGTGCCGTCGTCGCCGGTACGGGTGTAGATGCGGGTGAGGTGCACGGCCACGCGTTGAGCGTACCGGCGGGTGGCTGGGACCGGCGGGCCGTTCGGGTGCGCGGCGGTCGGGGAGAATCGTCGCCGTGACAGGGCGTCGATAGCATGCGGCGATGAACCAAGGTGTCGGCATGACCCGTGACTGCATCCAGGTGCGCCCCAGCCGGCTCGCCGGGCGGGTGGCCGTCACCGGTGCGAAAAACAGCGTGTTGAAGTTGATGGCTGCCGCGCTGCTCGCGCCGGGACGCACGGTGCTGCGCAATGTGCCCGACATCCTCGACGTGCAGATCATGGCGGCGTTGCTGCGGCGTCTGGGCTGCGACGTCGAACCGGCGGGCGGCGAGCTCGTCGTCGACGTGCCGGACACCGTTCGCCACGAAGCCGACTACGACCTGGTCCGCCGGCTCCGGGCGTCCATCTGTGTCCTCGGCCCGCTGCTCGTCCGCTGCGGGGAAACGAAAGTCGCCCTGCCCGGGGGCGACAACATTGGGTCGCGCGGGCTGGACCTGCATATCGCGGGGCTCTGCCGGCTCGGCGCGGAGGTCACTAGTGAACATGGCTACCTGGTCGCCCGGGCTCCGCACGGCCTTTCCGGGGCGACGGTCTGGCTGGACTTCCCGAGTGTCGGCGCGACGGAGAACCTTCTGATGGCAGCGGTCCTCGCGCAGGGCACCACCGTCATCGACAACGCCGCCAGGGAACCGGAAATCGTGGACCTCGCGACAATGCTGCAGGAGATGGGCGCCAAAATCGAGGGCGCCGGAACCTCGACCCTTGTGGTGCACGGAGTCGACACCCTGTCACCGGTCACACATGCCACCGTCCCCGATCGCATCGTCGCGGGGACTTTTGCATTCGGTGCCGTGATGACCGGCGGCGCGGTGACCGTGACCCGCTGCCGGCCGGAGCACTTGGAAATCGTGCTCGACCGGCTCGGTTCCTGCGGTGCGGAGATTGCCGTCGGTGACGGCGAATTTCATGTCGCCATGTACGGGCGGCCCCGGGCGGTGGACGTCGTCACCCTGCCGTATCCCGGATTCGCGACCGATTTTCTGCCGATGGTCATTGCCATGAACGCCGTGGCGGACGGCGTCGCCATGGTGACGGAAAACGTCTTCGAGGGACGGTTTCGCTTCATTCAAGAGCTGGTCCGGCTCGGTGCGGACATCCGGACCGATGGGCACCACGCCGTCGTCCGCGGACGTCCGCGGCTCTCCGGCGCTCCCGTTGAAGCGACCGATATTCGTGCCGGCGCGGCGCTTGTGCTGGCCGGTTTGGCCGCCGACGGTGTGACGACGGTGTACGACGTCCATCACATCGACCGGGGGTACGCGGATTTCGTGACCCAGCTTCGCGGGCTGGGCGCTTGCGTGGAACGCCGACCGGCCGCGGACCTCGACGACGGCGGCCGTACCCAGCAGGGAGCCGGGTCGACGTCCGGCGCACCGGAATGTGCCCCGTGCGCCGGGGAGGGTGCACCGAAGGGAGCGGGATCGTCATGACCGAGGAGCAGGACATTCGCACCGTCGGCGTCGTCGGTTCCGGGCTCATGGGATCGGGAATCGCGCAAGTCGCCGCAGTCGCCGGGTACGCGGTCCGCCTGCACGACATCGAGGAATCGGCGTTGCACCGAGCGTTGACGACTATCGACGAGTCGCTGCACCGCCTGGCCCGGAAGGGAAAACTGAGCACCTCCGATGTTGAAGCGGCGAAGGCGAGGATAACAACGACCCGGCGGTTGGCCGACCTGGCGGACAGTGACGTCGTCGTCGAGGCGGTGTACGAAGAGCTCGACGTCAAACGCGTGGTGTTCGCGGAACTTGCGGCTATCGTGCGGCCCAACGTTCTGTTGGCATCGAATACCACCGCGATCCCGATTACCCATATCGCCTCGGGGGTGTCCGGTCCGCAGCGGGTTGTCGGCATGCATTTCTTCTCCCCGGTGCCGGTCATGCAGTTGTGCGAAATTGTCCGCGGTCTGCAGACTGACGACGACACCGTTGCGCGGGCCCGGCGTTTCGCGGAATCGCTCGGCAAAACGTGCATTGTCGTGAATCGGGACGTCGCGGGTTTCGTCACGTCCCGGTTGCTCGTCGCTTTCGTCAATGAAGCGCTTCGATTGGTGGAGAGCGGCATCGCGACACCGGAGGATATTGACACCGCCTGTCGGCTTGGCTTCGGTCACGCCATGGGCCCGCTTGCCACCCTGGACCTCACCGGACTCGACGTGATTGCCCACGCAGCGGAAGCGATTTATCAGGCGACACGGGACCCGAAATTCGCTCCACCGGAGATTCTCCGTCGCATGGTTGCTGCGGGCCTGCTCGGCCGCAAATCCGGCCGCGGCTTTTACACCTACCCCGCGAACCGCGACGGGACGGCGGATCAGCCGGCGTCGTCTTAAGGCCTGCTCCGGCGTGCGCATGCGAGCCGGCGGCCTTTCCGGCTCAGCTTGGCGGCGTCCCCGCCGAAGAGGACGACGGAGCCATGGAGGGCTTCGACCCGGGTGCCCGACCAACGTCGGGCTCCGGCGCAGGGAGGCGGTGGCGCATGACGTTCGACACCGGTGTGGGCCGAGACGTCCTTGCCGATGACGCCTTCCCGGACGGCTACGCGCTGGAGTCACGCCTCCTGGCCAGCGGCATGGCGGCCAAACTCGTCGCCAACGTCGAGAACGTGGTCCGGGGTCGCCGAGCCGCCGTCGAGATCGTCGCGATCGGACTCCTCTCCGGCGGACACGTGCTGATCCAAGACATCCCCGGCAGCGGCAAAACCACCCTGGCGCACGCCTTCGCCCGCTCGCTCGGCGGAAAATTCCGCCGCGTGCAGGGAACAGCCGACCTGCTTCCCTCCGACATCACCGGTTCGTCGCTCTGGGATCCCGCCCATCAGGAATTCCGCTTCGTGCCGGGCCCGGTCTTCACCAACGTGCTGCTCGTCGACGAATTGAACCGCGCCACGCCCCGGGCGCAGTCCGCGCTGCTGGAGGCGATGGACGAGCGCGCCGTCACCGTGGACGGTGTCCGGCACGAATTGCCGGATCCGTTCTTCGTCGTCGCCACCCAGAACCCCATCGATCAGTACGGCACATTCCCGCTGCCGGAGAGCCAGCTTGACCGGTTCGCCGTCTGTCTCGGCCTGGGCTTCAACGACCTCGCGACGGAACGCCGGGTCATGCGTGACCAGTTGGTCCGCCCCACCGTCGGTGATCTGAAACCCGTGCTCACCCCGGAGGAGCTCCGCTGGCTTCAGCTCGAGGTGCGCCGCACGTTCATCGCCGACCCGGTCCTGGATTTCGCCCTGGCCATCCTGGCCGGCACCCGCCGGCACCCGTCGGTCGCCGTGGGGGCGAGTTCCCGGGCCGGCCTCTCCTTGCTGCGCTGCGCGCAGGCGCGGGCATTGCTGGCCGGGCGGAATTACGTCATCCCGGACGACGTGAAGGTGCTCGCCCCGACGGTCCTCGGGCACCGGCTGGTGCTCGCCGCCGGTGCGCGGAGTGCGGAGCAGGGCCGGAACCCCGGGGCGGACGTCGTCCACCAGGTGCTGGCCGACGTCCGCGTGCCGCTGCCGGGATGAGCGCCTCGACCGGACGGGCGAACGGCCGCCCGGCGAGCCGGCTCGCCGCCGGCCCGGGTTTCGCGACCTGCGGGCTCACCGCGGCGGCCGCCTTCGGCTGGGCCGGCGCCGAGCACTGGCTCTGGCCGCGGGTCGTCGGAGCCGTGCTCACCGCCGTCCTCCTGCTCTCCATGCGAGACGTCGTCGGCATCAATCGCCTTGCGGTGAGCCTTGAGCTTCCCGAGCGGGTCGCCGTCGGCGCAGTCGTGCCCGTTACCCTCCGCGTCCACAATCGAGGACGGTTGCCGGTGCGTCAGGTCGGCGTCACCCATCGTGTGGCGGGTCGATCCGGCGCCCTTCTCTCCGGGCTGGCGACCACCATCGAGCGGATCGCACCCGGTGAAACCGCAGTGCTCGCCGTCCCTCGCTCGGTGTTGCGCCGCGGGATTGCGCCGCTGGGCGCGATCGACATCCGCTTGGCGGGACCCTTCGGGTTGCTGGTCCGCACCCGCCGCGTGCCGCTCCCGGGTGATCTCCGGTGCCACCCTCCGGTGTCGGCGGGCGAATCGGTCTCCGCCGGCGGCGTGGACGCCGCTGGTTGGGTCCGGGAGTGGCGGCCCGGCGACCCGGTTCGCGACGTCCACTGGCGTTCGACCATGCGGACCGGACGGCCGTTGGTCCTGGCGCGCGATGGTGCCGGCGAAGCCGTCTGGGGGACGGTCATTGTTCCGTTTGCCGGGGCAGCGTTCGAACAGGCGCTGGTCCGCCTCGCTGGCGAGGGTGCCGGCGTGTTGGCCGCCGGTGGGCGGCTCTGTGTCGCCGAACCGCGCGGCGTGCATCACCCGGTCCGGCTTGTCGAGTGGCTGGACCTGCTCGCCGATATCGACGAGCAGTCGGTTCCCGCCACGGCCGTCGTCGTCGACGGCTTTGGGCACGTGGCCGGTCACCTTGGGGCCGGCGGTCGGCTCGTGCTCGTCGCCGCGCCCGATCAGCGTCTGGGGGTCGTCACCGATCGGGTGGAGGTCGACCGGTGGCCGTAATCCAGAGCCGGCCGGCCGAGGTGAGCCGGCCCGTGCGGCTCAGTCCGCGCCGGCCGGCCCAGGGCGGTGGGACGGCCGGGCGCGGCCGGCTGGCCGAGGGCAGCCGGACCATCGCCGCGTTCGCAGCGGCAGGTGTCGTCGCTGACCTCGCCGGCTGGTGGACGACGGGATGGGTGGCGTATCCCGCTGGCGCCGCTGGCATTGTCGTTGCCGCTGTCGGCTTGTGGCGGGGACGCCGCGTGCTCGGCCTGCTGGCGAGCCTTGCGGCCGCCGCTGCGCTGGCTGTGGAGCTGATGGCAGCCGCCCGTCCGCTCCCGGGCGGGTGGACCGGTACGACGGTCAGCGGCCTGCTCATCCTGACCCAGGTCGCCCAGGTCAGCTCCGCCGGCGTCCCACGGGACCTGTTCTTCGGGACGCCGATCGCGCTGGCGGTCGCGCTGCAGGCCGCGTCCCGGTCACCTTCTGTCGGGGGACTGGCCGTCGCCGGCGTCCTGGGATGCCTGGTCGCGGGCCTTGCCGCGGTACCGGCGCGACGTCTCGCCTCGGTGGGAGTGCGGGTAGGTCTTGTCGCGGCGGTCATCGTCCTCGGCACCCCGGATAGCCTCCACCTTCGGCTGTCCGGCCACCCGGCCGGCGGCACTCCCGCCGCGTCGGTCCCCCCATCACCGGGCCCAGGCGGCGCTGCCGACGGCACCTCGGCGGGCATCGGCGCGCATGCCGCCGCCCTGCTCGGCACCGGCGGCCTCGATCTGGCCGTCCGGGGCGCATTGCCGCCGGTCCCGCTTGCCGCTGTCCCCGCCGATGCGCCGGTGTACTGGCGGGGGATGGTCTACGACGCCTTCGACGGCCGGCGCTGGTCGGTAAGCGGCGACGCCGCGGGCGCCTGGACGGCGTCCAGACCCACCAGCCAGCCACCGGCTGCCCCGGCGGTGCCGGACGGCCCGCGGCGCACCGACACCGTCGATCTGCTCGGCCCACCGGTCGGCGTCCTGCTGACGCCGGGGGAGGCGGTCGGTTACGCCGGACCCGGAACCCTGGTGGCCGACGGCGACGGCAATGCCCTGCCGCGCGAGGGGTTGACCGGACAGTACGCCGTCACGTCGGTGGTCACTGCGGGGCCGGTCACCGGGGTTGCCCGGGCCGCCCCCGGGGTCGCAGCCAAGTGGACCGCGCTGCCGGCGACCCTCTCGCCGCAGGTGGCCGCACTTGCGGCGACCTTGGCCCGTCCGACGCGGGCGGCGACGGTGGACGCCGTCCGGACGTACCTGCAGAGCCACGAGCGGTACCGGCTGGATCCGCCGGCCTCTCCGAGCGGTGACCCGGTGGCGGCGTTCCTGTTCCGCACGCACGAGGGATTCTGCGAGCAATTCGCCACCGCCGAGGTGGTGTTGCTGCGCGCGGTCGGCGTCCCGGCGCGGCTCGTGACCGGCGTGGCGTTCGGGGAGGTCCAGGATGGGCGGCGGATATTCCGGGCGAGTGATGCGCACGCGTGGGTCCAGGTCTGGTATCCCGGGGTGGGCTGGGTGAATGACGATCCGACCCCGCCGTCCGCGCTGGGGGCTGCTCCTCCCGGCGTGTCGTCGGGGCCATCCCTCACCGCCGGCGGACCGGCGCACAAGGCCGAGGCACCCCCGGCCGAGAGTGCTGCGCCATCCCTTACCGCCGGCGGAGCGGCGACTGCGACGCCCAGCCCCGCGGGGCAGCCGACCGTCCAGCCGCCGCGCCGCCCATCCGCGGCGGGTGCCGGCCGGTTCGCGTGGAACCTCTTGCTGGCTGGCGCGTTGCTCGGCCTGTTGGCGGTCTGGGCGGTTGCCCGGCGGCTTCGCGGGCGCGCCCGCCGGATTGGCGCCCCGGCTCCTGACGTGTCGGTCCCGTCCGAGAGGAGTGACGGGTACGTCGGCGGCGGTCCGGTGCTCCGGGCGTATCGGGACTTCGCTGAGGCCGTCGGCGGCAGCGCCGATTGCACCCCGCGCGAGGTGGTGGCGCGGTTGGGACCGGCGATCGCGGATGCACCCGAGGTCCTTGCGGCATTGGGCACGCTGGACGAGGAATGTTTCGGGATCGAGCCGCCGAGCCCGGTGCGGGTTCAGGCCGCCGTCCAGGTCTTTAGTCGTTTGCGAAGTATGTCGGGTTTACGGTAGGTCGTTACATACTGCAATAATTGTTAAGTTTCGGCGGAGGATCGCCAGCCTCGTGAAAATTATCGGGGCTATGGCATTTCTTGTCGTCCATTAGCCAATGCGTCGGACTGCGATACTCCATTTGGTAGATACGCTTCCTGTCCGTCTGTCCATATTTCCGTCGCTGATCGGACGGAATGAGCCGGCAGGCTCTCAACTTTTTCCGGCCGCGCTCCGATGACCGGTGGCGTCGGAACCTCCGACCGCAGCACGCGAGGAGAACTGGTATGACAAATGCAGCGCTTCGGCGTCGTCGTCTGGCCCGTGCCATTGCTCCGGCCGTCGGTTTGCTCGCCGCCGGCCTGCTTGTCTGGCAGGGCAGCTACGCTGCCTTCTCCGCCAGCACGAATGCCACCAACAACGTGTGGCAGGCGGGGCAGCTGGTCCTTGCCAACAACGGCGGTGGGTCGACGTATTCAGCGACGACCACGGCCGTCTTCGGCGGCAACCCCATCCGTCCGGGAGATACGGCGACGACATGCCTCACGGTGAAGAGCACCGGTAATCTCAGCGGCACGCTGAAGATGTACCTGAGCTCACTGACCGATTCAACGCCGTCCCTCGGAAGTCAAATTCTTCTCACCGTTGACGCGGCATCGGTGACAAGTGACGTGCAGGCGAACTGCACCGGCTTCCCCACAACCGGTGTGACGAACATCGCAACTAATGTCGCCCTGACGTCGTTCCCGACGACGTACGCCGGAGCCAGCACCGGAGTGAGCATTGCGGCCGGAACCGTGCTGGAGGCGTACCGGGTGACGTGGACCTTCCAGACCACGGGCAGCAACGCCAACGACAACTTGCTGCAAGGCAAGTCCGCGACCGCAGCCTTCACATGGGAAATCCAGTAACGCTGTCACACGCGCCGGCTCCCGGTCCCGAATGGGACCGGGAGCCCACACCTTTACCAGGCACGGATTCTTGGCGGGCGCGGCGCCGACGTGAGTCGAATCGGATGCCGGTTCGGTACGACGAGGGCTCCGAAGGTTTTCCGCACTGGGGATGTGACGGGCCATTCCCGCGCCACAACCCGGCCGCGTTTTTCCTGCGGCGTCAAGCCGCCGGGCTGCGAATCCCCGTGGCGCGAGGCAGCGCGGGCATGCCGGCCGGCTGACACCGTACATGCGCCGACGAGCTGACGCGCCGGAACCGGCTCGTCGGTAAGAGAGTGAGGAGGACGGCGATGGCGCAGGACGTCGCGATCCGCGGCGACGGGCCCATCGCTGCCGGCTCAACGGCTCGTCTCGTCGGCGGCTTTCTCGGCCGTGCATGGCTCTGGTTCCTCGGCGGCTGTCTGGTCATCACCGTCGCGCCGCTGATTTTCGGCTGGCGGCCTTACGTCGTGCAGACAGGCTCGATGGAGCCGCGGATTCATGTTGGTGACGTTGTGCTCGCCGCTCCGGTGCACGATGTCAACAAACTTGTCGGCCGGGTCACGGTGTTTTACGACCCGGGTCGCCACGAAATTGTCACGCATCGTGTTATCGGCAAGAATCCCGATGGAACGCTGGTCACCAAAGGTGACGCGAATCCCACTCCGGATTCGGCTCCGCTCGCGCCGGGCAATGTCCGCGGCATGGGGCGGCTCCTCGTCCGTTGGCTTGGGCTGCCTGTCGTCTGGGCAAACCATCGCGATTGGCTTCCGTTGGGTGGAGTCGCGGCGAGCCTGGCGCTTGCGGGATTTCTCGTCGCCCGGGACCGTGACGAGGACGACGTCCATGCTGACGACGCCGGTGCCGGGGAGGGTGGTACCGGCGACGGCATGGACGGCGGCGACGGCACAGACGACGGTGGCGACGGGACGGACGGCGGACCGGCCGGCGGTGGTCAATCCGGCGGTTCGGATCGGAGCCGGCAGTCCGCCGCGCCGGATTATGCGCCGGTGACGACCGCCCCGGGCGTCCCGGCGGAATATACCCAAGTGCCTGGCGACGGCGGAACAGGCGTCGTGGACATGGCGGTTCTTGCAGTCGAAATTCCGTGGCCCGGCCACCCGCTGCGCCGAACCGACATCGGGCGGCCGACGGGAGGCCGTTACGTCGGCCGGCATCGGCGACCCGCGCATCGCCGCGTGGTCCGCAGCGTCGCAGCACCGGCCGGTGCAGCCCGGCGGGTCTCGCCGGTACGACGGTTCGCGGCCCGGGTCGCCGCGGTCGCGGTCGGACTCGTTGCCCTCGTTGCGCCGACGAGCCAGGCCGCGTTCTCCGCCGCGACTCAGGTCACCACGAATACCTGGACCGCCGGTGTCTACAACTACACCTCGGAGGTGAACGCGCTCGGACCGTGGCTGTACTGGAAATTGGACGACCCCATTACCGGACGCAATCCGCCGGCGGCGGATTCGTCAGGAAACGGCCGGCCCGGCGTGTATTCCCGGCCGAATTCGTGGACCGCGCAGATCACCGGGGCATTGCCCGACCAGACACCGAATCTCGCCGCGTTGAGCGCGGGTGTCACCTCGACGAACAATCCCAGCTGCATCTTCACCGCGCAGAACGGAGACGGCCTGGCCGCGCCCGGGCCGGCGGCGTACACCCTCGTCGTTTGGTTCAGAACGGCCCCCGGGTACGCGAACGGCGGAAAGCTGCTCGGCCTGGAATCGTCGCGGACCGGGCTGTCGAACAGCAATACCGGGGGCAGATACGACCGGATGTTGTACATGGACGGTGCGGGGCATGTGTGGTTCGGGGTGTGGCGGACGAGCATCGGGCAGGCGGTCGCCATTTCCTCGCCGTCCAGCTATAACGACGGAAATTGGCACATGGCCGCCGCCACGATGAATGCGACCAGCGGCATGACCCTCTATGTGGACGGACAGCCGGTTGCGACCAATCCGAACACGGAATCCGAGACCGAGACGACGACGTCATACTGGCGGGCCGGTTGCGGCAATCTGGCAGGCTGGGCAGTGAACTGGCTCGGACCGAACCCGCCGGCCGCGCAGACGAATTACGCTTTTGCCGGCGGGCTCGACGAGGTCGCGGTGTGGCTGCGTGCCTTGACCGCCACCGATATCGCAGACCTCTATTTCTATCGGTGACGTTTGTTCCATCGGTGACGGTTGCTGTCTTCCGCTCGGCGCCGAACTGCGGGCTGCAACAGCTGATTAAAACAGCCGGTTTCAAGCGCGGCAAGCCTCAAACGCCGTCGGCTAAAACAGCCGGCTGCTCGGATCGTCCAGTCCGCGCAGCACGTCGTAATCGACGGTGATACACGAAATTCCCCGGTCGCCAGCCAACGTGCGGGCCTGCGGCCGGATGCTCTGGGCGGCGAGAATTCCCCGCACCGGAGCCAGTCGGGGATCCCGGTTCAGCAGGGTCAGGTATCGGGTCAACTGCTCCACACCCTCGATTTCCCCGCGCCGTTTCACTTCGACGGCGACCGTCTGACCGGCGGCGTCCCGGCAGAGCAGGTCAACCGGACCGATGGCGGTCGGGAATTCCCGCTGCACCACCGTAAGACCCGGTTCGAGCGCTTCCGGATGTTCGGCGAGCAGTTGCTGGAGGTGTGCTTCGACGCCGTCTTTTGTCAGTCCGGGGTCCGGACCGAGGTCATGGTGGGAGTCGTGAAAAATCTCCTCAACTTCGATGTCCAACTGTTCGCCGGCGGGGTTGCGCACCCGCCACACACCCGGCGCCTCTTCAATCGTGCACGGCGGGCTCATCCAATTCAGCGGTTTGTACGCGCGGTCATCGGCGTGAATGGAGACCGAACCGTCGGCTTTGACGAGAATGAGCCGCCGGGCGGACGGCAAATGCGCGGTGAGCCGGCCGCGGTAGTTCACCCGGCATTGGGCGATGACGAGGCGCACGTCCTTACCGTACGCACCGGTGAGCCGCCACCGGTGCGACGGTCCGGCGGCCGGTGGTATGCGTCGTGGCCCAGCCCGGCATGCGCTCCCGCGCATTGGGGGCTCGGGGATGGCTCGGGCTCGGGGAGTCGCGGAACGACCGGCATGGGCTCCCGCGCATCGGGCGCGGGCGTACGGTGACGAGGGATGCCTGGGTACGACGCGATCGTTCTCGCCGGTGGCCGGAGCAGCCGACTCGGCCGCGACAAGGCGATGGCGGTCGTCGGCGGCCGTCGCTTGCTCGCGCGCGCGCTCGACGCCGTCCAGACTGCGGATCGCGTCGTTGTCGTGGGTGCGCCTCGGCCGCTTCGGGTTGGACCCACCGTGTCATGGACGGCAGAGGAGCCGCCGTTCGGCGGGCCGGCGGCTGGGTTGGCCCACGGTCTTCGATGGCTGGCTCGTGACCGCGGGCCGAGTGTCGATCGAGTGGTCGTCGTCCTTGCCGTCGACGTGCCGTTCGCCGGGGTCGCGGTGCCGCGGCTCATCGAGACCGTGCGCGGCGATCCTTCCGTGGACGCAGCGATGCTCCGCGACCCGGACGGTGTGCCCCAACCGTTGATTGCCGCGTACCGGGCGCACGTGTTGCTCGAGCGCCTGGGCGATGCCGATTGGCGGAACCGCCCGATCCGGGAGGTGGTGGCGAAGCTGAGCGTCGTCCGATTGGTGGCGCCGGGCGACCCTGGCGACGGGAATGGTCCGCCCGTGCCGATCGGGCTGGGAGCGGCCGATCCGGGGGAGCGCCGGCGGGCCGGCGCCGACTGGCGTTTCGTCGTGCTCGATTGCGACACGCCGGAGCAGCTTCGCGCCGCGCAGCGGTGGGCTGCCCGGCTCCAACGGCCGCAGCGCGGCACCGACGATCGCGGCGACTCATCCTGACGCTGCCGCAGACCCTGCGCACCCCGTCCGAAGCGTGCGGTCGGTCAGCTCTGCGCGAGTGCCGGTTACGGCTGCGGTTGCCTGTTACGGCGGCGGTTCTGCCGGCTCGTTGCCAGCCGGCGAGGGTTCCGCGGCCGCGGTCCACTGGTTGGCAAGCCCGCGAATCCGGGCGACCACGTCGGGCAGCGACGCCCCGCGTCCGACCGCGACGCCGGCGAGGAAGGCGGTCAGCGGCGCGGCCGGTCGGGCGACGTCGTGAGCGACGTCGCGGGTCAGGTCGAGGACCGCATCACGGGCGGCGGTGTTGACGACGCCAGCGACATCTAGGGCGGTGCGAACGGTGTCGAACCAGGTATCGAGGTCACTCATCGCTGGCAGGGTATCGCCGCCGTCATGGCGGGGGAGTCCGCGGAGGCTTAGGGTTGACGCCGTGTCGCGGACTACCAGCCGGCGCCCGGTGGTGATCATCCGCGCCGGGCGGCCGGAACGCCGCATCGATGAGGTGGTCGGCGAAGAACCGCTGGAGATTCGGGTGGGCGGCCGGCCGCTCGCGGTCACGATGCGCACACCGGTGGATGACATTGACTTGGTGGCTGGGTTTTGCTGGACGGAAGGACTGCTGACATCTCCGGACGAGTCGTTGACCATCCGCTGCTGCACGGGAAAACCCCTGCCGCGTGCATGGATTCCCGCCGATGCGGCGCCGGCGGCCGCGGATTCGGGGTCGCCGGACGCCGATGCGGAGTCGGCGCACACAGACGTGCCGTCGCCGTCCCGCGATTCGGCGTTCCGTGATTCCGCGGCCGCGGATGCGCCGTCCCGCGATTCGGCATACAACGTTGTCGATGTCACGCTGGAAAGTGACGTTGTCGCCGCTCGGCGCGCCCTGGTGATGTCCAGCTCCTGCGGGATTTGCGGTGTGGCGAGTATTGCCGACGTGCGGCGCCGCGGGGTTTTCGACGTCGCGGGCGATGCGGTGCGGGTCGAATCCGAGGTGCTCCGGGGTCTTCCCGGCCGATTGCGCGCCGCACAGCGTCTCTTTCATCGCACCGGCGGTCTGCACGCTGCGGGACTTTTCGACCCGCAGGGTGAAATTCTGGTGGTGCGTGAAGACGTCGGCCGGCACAATGCCGCGGACAAAATCGTCGGCTGGGCGCTGCGCAACCACCGGTTGCCGCTGTCGGGAACGATTCTCCTCGTGAGCGGGCGCGCGTCGTTTGAATTGGTGCAGAAAGCCTACCTTGCCGGCATTCCTGTTCTGGCTGCGGTTTCTGCCCCGTCGTCCCTGGCGGTGGAGCTCGCCGAGGAGGTGGGGATGACCCTCATCGGTTTTCTCCGCGATGACGGCATGAACGTGTATGCGGGTGCGCAGCGGGTGACGGGATGGGCGTGAGCGGAAAACGGCGGCGGCCGCGGAACGGACCGCAGGAAGCCGCGCCGGGCCGGAGCGGGTCCACAACCCGCCCGCCTGCGGAGTTCGTGGATATCGGGCCGGACGGCGTGCCGTGGGTCTTCCGCCGTATCACCGGCTCGACATCGGTGAAGACGTATCGCTGTCCCGGTTGCGACCAGGAGATCCGCCCCGCAACGCCGCACATTGTTGCGTGGCCGGAGGGGGATGTGGAGTCCCGTCGCCATTGGCACACCGCCTGCTGGCACGCCCGCGGTCGACGCGGCGGCCAGCAGCGACGGCGTCCTGTCTGACGATCCGACGCCGGCAGCCGCGCTCACCGGGAGGGGCTTGGACGGCAGCCGCGCTGACGGCAGCCGCGCTCACCGGTCGCGGTGAGCGTCCGGTTACTGGCCGGATCGGATCCGGGCCGTGCGGCTACGGCGTCGGCTGGGCAAGCCAGCGGACGAGCTCATCGGGGTGTCGCGGCAGGGCCGCGGTGAGATTCCGATATCCGCCGGGGGTTATGACGACGTCGTCCTCGATGCGCACGCCGATGCCCCGAAGTTCCGGCGGCACGGTGAGGTCATCGGGCTGGAAATACAGGCCGGGCTCCACCGTGAGCACGTGTCCGGGTTCGAGAAATCCGTCGTGGTAGCGGTTGCGGCGGGCGGCGGCGCAGTCGTGCACGTCGAGTCCGAGCATGTGCCCGGGGTTGTGCAGGGTGTAGCGGCGATGCAGGTCCCCGTGCGGTCCGTCGATATCCGCGGCGGACGCGGGGAGCAGTCCCCAGTCGGCGAGGCCCTGAGCCAGCACCGCCGCCGCGGCCCGGTAGTAATCACGGAAAGCCGCGCCCGGCTTGAGGGCGGCGAATGCGGCTTCCTGGGCGGCCAGCACGAGTTGGTAGACCTGCCGCTGCGCCTCGGTGAATGCTCCGCTGATCGGCATGGTGCGGGTGACGTCCGCGGTGTAGCCGTGGCGTGTTTCCACCCCGGCGTCGAGCAGGAGGAGCTGGCCCTTGTGCAGCAGGCCGTCATTGCGGGTCCAGTGCAGGACGCAGGCGTGCGGACCGGCGGCTGCGATGGTGGGGTAACCGACGTCGTTCCCCTCGGCGCGGGCCCGCCGCCAGAATGTGCCGTCCACCCAGCGCTCGCTGATGTCCACGTCTCGCTCGGCGGCCGCCCGAATTTCCCGCGCGACGTCGGCGAAACCGCGAATTGTTGCGTCGGCAGCCGTGGTGAGTTCGGCAATTTCCCAGTCGTCCTTGAGCAGCCGGAGCTCGGCCAGCAGCGTCGCGAGCGACCGGTCGTCGGGGTGAGGCGGCACGACGGCGTCCACCCGCGGGTCGTGACCGCGCAGGACGACGGTCCGGCTCTCCTCGCTTCGCTGGAGACGTTCGATGCATTCCTCCAGCGGTGCCGTGGCAATGTCCAACTGACGTTCCAGGTCGCGGAGACTGGGTTGCGGGCCGGTCCACAATTCGCCGTACTGCCGGTCCCGGAAGAATTCGTCGCTGTCATGCCGGGATTTCGGCGCCCGTGCGTAGAGCACGGCGTCGGTGTCGTCCAGGACGAGGACGGCGTCGGGCAGGTTAGCGCCGACCAGCCACCAGAAGTCGCTGGACGCGCGGAACGGATACGCGACGTCGTTGTTCCGGGTCTTTGGCGCGCCGGCGGGGACGACGATTGTCCGTCCCGGCAGGGCGTGCTGGAGGGCGCGGCGGCGCCGGGCGGCGTACCGCGCAACCGCCGCGACGGGACCGGCGTCACTGGTCCTAGGCGCCCAGCCTTGCCGCATGAACTCGACCAGCGCTGCGGACGGCTCGCTGTCGTGGCTGGCCGTTGCGGGCGGCCGGGGCTCGGTTGACGTGGTCGGCGCAGCGTCCGGAGCGGGTGGGTGACGTCGGTCAGTTGACGTCGCCGGAGCGGGATCGGCAGTCATGTGTCCATGGAACACCATGCCCGCTGACCCGGCCAGGCAGCCGACTGCTGAGCCGGCCGGGTCACCGAGACGCGAGCCGTGACAGCGTCGTCGCCCCAGCCGCGACCGTGCGCGGGTCACCCAGCCGCGACCGTGCGCGGGGCACCCAGCCGCGACCGTGCGCGGGGCACCCAGTCGCGACGGTGCGCGGGGCACCCGATGCCCGGTAACGTGGCCATCCGTGACCACGACGTCGCCGGTGAGCCCGCCCCTCGTCTTATTGCCGGCCTTCCCCTTCACCGCCCGGATGTGGGACCGGGTGCGGCCGCTGCTGGCGGCGACCGGGGTGGACGTCGTGACTCCCGACTACCGGGGGGCGCACGATCCGGCGCAGCTGGACGGCGTCGAACCGTCGCTCGACGTGCTCGCCGACGACGTCGTCACGCTGCTCGATGACCGCGGCGTCGGCCAAGCGATTGTCGGCGGGGTCTCGATGGGCGGTTACGTGACGATGGCGCTGGCCCGTCGTCATCCCGAGCGGCTTGCCGGGGTGATTCTGGCCGACACGCGGGCGACCGCCGACGACGAGACGACGCGGGCCAACCGGCTTGCGATAGCGGCGCAGCTGGAGGCCGACGGCCGGGTTGACGTGTTGGTGGAGAAGACCCTTCCCGGGCTCCCGGGTGCGACGACCAAGGCGGAGCGGCCGGAACTGCTGGCGGAACTGCAGGCCATCACCGCCTCGGTGCCTGCGGTGACCGCGGCGTGGTGGCAGCGGGCGATGGCAGTCCGGCCCGATTCGACCGAGACGCTTCGCCGGCTTCGCGTACCGGCCCTGGTCATCGTCGGAGCCGAGGACGTCGTCTCGCCTCCTGATGCCGCCGCAGCGATGGCCATGGCGGTGCCCGACGGACGGCTCGTGACGATCCCGGCCGCCGGGCATCTCACGCCCATAGAGGCCCCGGAACTGTTCGCTGGCGCGGTCGCCGGCTTTGTCACCGAACTGGTGAGCGCTGCTCGATGACCTGCTTTCCCTTGTCGACCCAGTGGTCGAATGCCCCGGATTGGTAGGCAACGAAGGCGCCGGCGACGATCAAGGCGATGAGGGCGAGCCCGATGAGTTTGCGCAGCAGGGCGATGAGCGCGAGTACCGCGAAAATCACGATGACCGGAATGGTGAAGCTGAGCTTGGGGACCGGCAGAACGCGGGCGGCCGCGGCCGGGAGGTGAGCGGCTGACGCCGCAAGGTGGGTCACCAGCATGCCTCGTATGATCGCAGATCTTTGCTGCCGCGCAAAGGGTGACAAGCGGGTCACCTGCGACAGAGGGGTGTCAGCGACTCCACGCGGTAGGGTCGCGTTATGGCCGTCATCGTGGCCGGGGCGCGCACGCCTATCGGCCGGCTCCTCGGCAGTCTTGCCGAGCTTTCCGCCGTCCAGCTCGGTGGAGCCGCCATTCGCGCCGCGCTCGAGCGGGGCGGGGCGCCGCCGTCCGAGGTGGATTACGTCATCATGGGCCAGGTGTTGCAAGCCGGGGCGGGGCAAATTCCCGCCCGGCAAGCGGCGGTGGCGGCGGGAATTCCGCTGACCGTGCCCGCCCTCACCCTCAACAAGGTCTGTCTCTCCGGTCTGAATGCCATTGCGCTGGCCGGGCAACTGGCCGACGCGGGTGAGTGCGACGTCATCGTGGCTGGCGGGATGGAATCGATGACGAATGCGCCTCATCTGCTGCCCGGATTGCGTCGCGGTCTGCGGTACGGCGACGGCAAGCTCCTGGACGCGATGGCTGTCGACGGACTGGTCGATGCCTTCGACCACCTGTCGATGGGTGAATCGACCGAACGCCACAATGCGCGGTACGGCATCACGCGGGAGGCGCAGGATGCTTTTGCCGCCCGTTCGCATCAGCTCGCCGCCGCGGCCCGTGACAGCGGTCGCTTTGACGCCGAGATCGTGCCGGTGCCGGTGCCGTCTCGGCGCGGCGAATCCCGCATCGTGCAGACGGATGAGGGGATTCGGCCCGAGACGACGCCGGAAATTCTGGCGAAACTGCCCCCGGCGTTCACCCCGGACGGGACGATAACCGCGGGAAGTTCCTCGCAGATTTCGGACGGCGCCTGCGCGGTCATCGTGGCGAACCGGCGGGTCGCCGAAGCGCGCGGCTGGCCGATTCTGGCCGAAATCGGCGCGCACGGAATGGTCGCGGGGCCGGACAACTCCCTCCATTCGCAACCGGCACGTGCGATTGTGCGCGCGCTGAACCGCGACGGTCTGCGCGTCGATGACGTCGCGCTCTTCGAAATCAATGAGGCCTTTGCCGCCGTCGTCCTCGCCTCGATGCACGAGCTTGGTGTCGATGAGGAGAAGGTGAACGTCAACGGCGGGGCCATCGCGCTCGGTCACCCGATCGGCGCCTCGGGTGCCCGGCTTGTCCTCCACCTTGCTCTGGAATTGCGCCGCCGCGGCGGCGGAATCGGCGTCGCCGGACTCTGCGGCGGCGGGGGGCAGGGTGACGCCCTTGTCCTTCGGGTCTTCCCTTGAGGTGATGGAGATCCCGGCGGCCGCGCGTGGCGCCGCACTGCAGCGGACGGTCGCCGCCGCGCGGACCGGCGACCCGCGCGCGATCGGCCGTCTGCTGTCGCTTGTTGAGAACACCGACCCGGTCTGCGATGACGCACCGCTTCAGGCGCTCTGGTCGGCATTTCCACGGCCGCTGGCGTGCGGTTACGTCCTTGGCGTCACCGGTGCGCCGGGTGTCGGGAAATCCACGCTGGTTGCGGCGCTCATCGCGGCTTTCCGGCGCGACGGGATGCGGGTCGGCGTCTTGGCTGTCGATCCGTCGTCTCCGTTCACCGGCGGGGCATTGCTGGGTGACCGGATCCGCATGCACGCGCATACGACCGATCCCGGGGTTTTCCTCCGGTCGATGGCCGCACGAGGCCACCTGGGCGGACTGGCCCCGGCGACGCCGATGGCGATCCGGCTTCTGGAGGCACTCGGTTTCGACGTCGTCCTCGTGGAGACCGTCGGCGTCGGCCAGGGTGAAATCGCCGTGGCCCGCGCGGTCGACACCACGCTGGTCGTGACCGCCCCCGGTCTGGGTGATGCGGTGCAAGCAGCGAAGGCCGGCGTCCTGGAAATCGCCGATATCTTCGTCGCCAACAAGGCGGATCATCCCGGCGCGGACCAGACCGTCCGTGAGCTGCGCCAGACGCTGGCGGTGGAATCGAGTGGTCCGGACGGCTGGCGGCGGCCGGTGGTCCGCACGGTGGCAACGCGTGGCGACATCGATGAGCTCGTTGATGCGGTGCGCCGGCATCGCGATCGGCTCGCGCAGGGCGGCGGGCGTGACCGGCGACGGCGACGGGCGGCGGACGACGTCCGCGCGCTGGTTTTTCGCCACTATGCGGGCCGGTTGACCGAGGTGATGACCGGTGCTGAATTTGACGCACTGGCGGATCGGGTCGCGGCCGGCGAGCTCGATCTGCTGACGGCGGTGCGGGCGGTGCTCGCCGACACGCGTGCCGCGGTGGCGCGGGCCGTTTCGCCGCCGGCGACGTCGTGAGAGCGGAAGAGGCCGAGAGGAGGCTTCTCGTGGACGCGGCGGGAATTGAAGCAGGCCGGCAACGGTGGCGCGCCCGGTACGAGGCCGCGGGCCTGGCCGAACGCACGACCCTCTCCGGCATTCCGCTCGAACCGGTGTACGGACCACCGTCCGGCGCGGCGGATCCGCGATTCGACCGCATCGGATGGCCGGGGGAATTTCCCTATACCCGTGGGCTGTATCCCACCGGATACCGCGGACGGCCTTGGACGATACGGCAATTCGCCGGCTTCGGCACCGCCGAGCAGACGAATGCGCGCTACCGGATGATTCTGGCCGGCGGCGGCACCGGGCTCTCCGTGGCGTTCGACATGCCGACCCTGATGGGTCGGGACTCCGACGATCCGCGTGCAGCCGGCGAGGTCGGGCACTGCGGCGTCGCGGTCGATTCGGCGGCCGACATGGACACCCTGTTCGCCGGCATCCCGCTTGATAAGGTCACGGTCTCCATGACAATCAGTGGACCGGCGCTGCCCATCTTCTGCATGTACCTGGTCGCCGCCGAGCGGCAAGGGGTTGACCGGCGCACCCTGAACGGTACGCTACAGACCGATATTCTCAAGGAATACATCGCCCAGAAGGAATGGCTGTTCCCGCCGGAACCGCACCTGCGCCTCATCGGCGATTTATTGGAGTTTTGTGCGCAGGAGATGCCCGCATACAAGCCGCTGTCGGTGTCCGGCTATCACATCCGTGAGGCAGGTGCCACGGCCGTGCAGGAATTGGCCTTCACCTTGGCGGACGGATTCGGGTACGTCGAACTCGGCCGGTCCCGCGGTCTGGACGCCGACGCCGTCGCCCCGCTGCTCTCGTTCTTTTTCGACGCGCACATCGACTTCTTCGAAGAAATTGCCAAGTTCCGCGCAGCCCGCCGGATTTGGGCGCGGTGGATGCGTGACCGGTACGGCGCCCGGCGGGAGCGGGCATGGTGGCTTCGCTTTCACACCCAGACCGCAGGGGTGTCTCTGACCGCTCAGCAGCCGGCGAATAACGTGGTCCGGACCGCGATCGAGGCGCTCGCCGCCGTGCTGGGCGGCACGAACTCGCTGCACACCAACGCGTTCGATGAAGTGTTGGCGTTGCCGACTGAGCACGCTGCGCAGGTCGCTCTTCGCACCCAGCAGGTGATTGCCGAGGAGACCGGCGTCACGCACGTCATCGACCCGCTCGGCGGTTCCTGGTACGTCGAGGAGCTCACCGATCGGCTCGACGCGGAGGCGGAGAACATATTCGCGGAAATCCAGCAGCTCAGCGCGGATGGAACAATGCTCTCCGGAATTCTCCGCGGGATCGAGACCGGATGGTTCACCGACCAGATCGCCCGTGCCGCGTTCGAGCAGCAGCAGGCGATCGAGTCCGGCGAGCGGCGGATCGTCGGCGTCAACTGCTTCACCGACACGGTCGACGCGCCCGTCGAGATCCTTCGCATTCCGCCGGAGGTGGAGGAGGACCAACGGCGGCGGCTCGCTGCGCGGAAAGCCCATCGTGACGAGTCGGCGGTGCGCAGAGCCCTCACCGCATTACGGACCGCCGCGCGCAGCACGGAGAACCTTGTACCGCCGATGCTTGACGCCGTCCGTGCCGAAGCAACGCTGGGCGAAATCTGCGGAGTCCTCTACGACGAATGGGGCGGTTACGAAGAAACTCCCCGGTTTTAGCCGATCGAGCGGGCCGCGTTGTCCGCCGAGCGGCCGTCGTCGAACGGCCGCCGCCGAGCAGGTCATGCCGCGCCGAGCCGGTCACGGCAGGCGCTGAGCGGTTCAGGCCGTTCTGCGAAAATGGCAGCATGACTTCGGACTTCTCATCGGCGCGTTTTGCGGGCGCGGTCGCCCTCGACGCTCTTGCCCAGCAACGGTCCGCTGCGCCGTCGTCGGCGGCACCGACCTCGGGGGCGTCAAGCTCCGGCGCGACCGTCGTCGACGTCACCGAGGCGACCTTTCAACGCGAGGTCGTCGAGCGGTCGATGACCGTGCCGGTGGTCATCGACTTCTGGGCCGGGTGGTGCGGCCCGTGCCGTCAGCTCAGCCCGATTCTGGAGCGGCTCGCCGCCGAGGGCGGCGGCTCCTGGGTCCTCGCGAAGATTGACGTCGATGCCAACCCGCGGCTTGCAGCCGCGGCGGGCGTGCAAGGCATTCCGGCGGTCAAGGCCGTCTGGCAGGGTCAGATCATCGGCGAGTTCACCGGGGCGATTCCGGAAGCGCAGGTGCGCGGCTGGATCCGGGAGTTGCTGTCGGTGACCGGCAACTCCGCGGGAACGGTGCCGCCGGCGGATCCGCTGCGTTCCCAGGCGGACGAGGCGCTCCGCGCCGGCAATTACGATGCGGCGATCGCCGCCTTCGAGAAGATCCTTGCCGAACGTCCCGGCGATTCCGACGCAAAGAGCGGTCTCGAACGGGCGAAGCTGCTCAAGCGCGTCGCCGGCGCCGATCGCAATGCCCTGCACGCGGCCGTCGCTGCCTCGCCGGACGACGTCGGCGCCCAGTGCGCGTTGGCTGATCTCGAGGTGGCGGACGGCGAGGTGGCGCACGGATTGCGCCGGCTCGTCGACCTCGTGGCCCGTACGGCAGGTGCTGATCGGGACGCCGCCCGCCGGCATCTGCTCGAGCTCTTCGACGCCGTCGGCCCCGACCACCCCGAGGTCGCCGCCGCGCGCGCGGCACTCAACCGCGTGCTCTTTTGAGCGCACCCCGGCGTCGGGTTACGGCTAACGGGCGCCCGTCGCCCGCGCCGCCGCACCCGCGGCGGAGCGGTGCGTGCGGTGGCCGGGATGCGCCTCACGGCTGAGCAAACCAGATAGTGGCCAACGGCGGCACCCGGATGACCGCAGACGCCGGCAATCCGTGGCTCGGCGTGGCCACGGCGTCAATTCCACCGAGATTCCCCACCCCGCTGCCGTTGTAGATCTCCGCATCGGTGTTGAGGATTTCCCGCCATCGGCCCGGCGACGGAAAGCCAAGGTGGTACTCCTCATGCGGGACGCCGGCGAAATTCGCGACGCAGACAATTGTTGACCCGTCCGGCGCGGTGCGGGCGAACGAGAACGTGTTGTTCTGGTTGTCATTTGCATCGATCCACCGGAACGCCGACGGGTCGTCGTCCGTTCGCCATAACGCGGGATGCGCCCGATACAGCGCGTTGAGGTCGCGAACCAATTGCTGCACGCTCGAATGCTCACGGTACTGCAGCAGCCACCAGTCGAGGGACCGCTCCTCGGACCACTCGTTGTCTTGGGCAAATTCGCCGCCCATGAAGAGAAGTTGCTTGCCCGGGTGCGCCCACATGAACGCCAGGTAGGCCCGGAGATTCGCCATCTGCTGCCACCGGTCGCCCGGCATCTTGTGCAGCAAGGAACCTTTGCCGTGCACGACCTCGTCATGCGAGAGCGGCAGGATGAAGTTCTCCGAGTAGGCGTACATCATGGCGAACGTCATCTCGTTGTGGTGGTACGAGCGGTAGATCGGGTCCCGGCTCATGTACTGCAGGGTGTCATGCATCCATCCCATGTTCCATTTGAAGCCGAAGCCGAGTCCCCCGACGTACGTCGGCCGGGTCACGCCCGGCCACGCCGTGGATTCTTCGGCGACGGTCACGATGCCGGGCACCCGCTTGTAGGCGGTCGCGTTCATCTCCTGCAGGAACGAGATGGCCTCGAGGTTCTCCCGGCCGCCGTAAATGTTCGGCCGCCAGGCACCCGCGGGACGGGAGTAGTCGAGGTACAGCATGGAGGCCACCGCGTCGACGCGCAGCCCGTCCACATGCATCTCCTCCAGCCAGAAGAGTGCGTTGGCGACCAGGAAATTCCGCACCTCCCGGCGTCCAAAATTGAAGATGAGCGTGCCCCAGTCGGGATGCTCACCGAGCTGCGGATCCTCATGCTCGTAGAGCGCGGTGCCGTCGAACCGGGCGAGCGCCCAGTCATCCTTCGGGAAATGAGCCGGGACCCAGTCGACGATGACGCCGATGTTGGCCTGGTGGAGCCGGTCAATGAGATAACGGAAGTCATCCGGCGACCCGTAGCGTGCCGTCGGCGCGAAGTACGCCGTGACCTGATAGCCCCACGACCCGCTGAACGGGTGCTCGGCGACGGGCAGAAATTCGACGTGCGTGAAGCCCAGGTCCGTGACGTAGCGCACCAACTCGTCGGCCAATTCGCGATAGCCGAGGCCTGCGCGCCACGAGCCGAGGTGGACTTCGTAAATGCTCATTGGGGCGTGCAGCCAGTCGGTCTGCGCCCGCCGGGCCAGCCACTCGGCGTCGCCCCACTCGTAATGGGACGTGAAGACGACCGATGCTTGCGCGGGCGGCACTTCGGTGGCAAAGGCCATCGGATCGGCTTTCTCGCGCCACCGGCCGTCCGCACCGAGGACGTGATACTTGTACCGCGCCCCGGACCCTACACCGGGGATGAACAGTTCCCAAATTCCGCTGGAACCGAGGCTTCGCATCGGATGGGCGGTCGGATTCCAGTGGTTGAAATCTCCGGCGATGCGTATCCCGCGCGCGTTCGGCGCCCAGACCGCGAAGGACGTTCCGGTCACCGGTCCGTTCGGCGTGTCGTACCGGCGCTCGTGCGCTCCCAGGACGCGCCAGAGCTCCTCGTGCCGGCCTTCGCTGATGAGATGCAGGTCAAGCTCACCGAGCGTCGGGAGATAGCGATACGGCTCATCCACCACGTGCGGGAAGCCGTCGTCGTACACCACCTCGAGCCGGTAATCCGGCAGGGCGGAGGACTCCCACGCGCCGGCCCAAATGCCGCGGTATTCGTGGACAAGCGGAATCCGTTCACCGGCAACGAGGACGGTGACGCGGGTCGCGAACGGGCGGAAGGTGCGGAAGGTGACGACGCCGTCGTGGTGGTGGGCGCCGAGAATGCCGTGCGGATTGTGGTGCGCGCCGGAAACGAGACGGTCGAGTTCGCCGTGGTCGACGGGTGCCGGACGCGGCTCGGAACGACTCACGCAGCCTCCTCGTTTCAGCTACCCCGGTGCTCAGCCGCAAGCAGCCGTTCCAGCGCACCCAGCGGGATGCCGACCCAGTCCGGCCGGTTCTTCATTTCGTACATCGTCTCGTAGACCGCCTTGTCCACCTCGAAGGCGCGCAACACGGCATCCTCTTCCCGCGGGTCGTGGTCGGCAACCTTCGCATATCCGATGCAGAAGGCCGCGCGATTGCGCGCCGACCACTCGGCCGCGCGGTATGCCAGCTGCGGTGGGACCGTGTGACCGGCGAGCAGGTAGTGTGCGGCGTAGTCAAAGGAACGGAGCATTCCGGCGACGTCGCGCAATGGACTGGCCAGCGCCGCGCGCTGTTCAATCCGCGCGCCCGGCTCCCCTTCGAAATCGAAGAACACCCACCCGTACTCGGTGCGCATCACCTGGCCGAGGTGCAGGTCGCCGTGAATGCGCTGCAGGTGAAGCTCGGAGGTCCTTCGGCGGAAGGTGTCATAAATCTGCTGGATCTCGGTGATATGCGCGGCGAGCGCCGGCACGACGTCGGCCGCGGCCTGCAACCGCCGCCGCATTGCCTCGGTGAGCTGTTCGACGAACTCCGCACCGCCGGTCGCCGTGGGCAGCACGTGCGCCAACGTGCGGTGCACCTCCGCGGTCGCCACGCCAAGACGCTCCGCCTCGGCGGCGAAATCGCCGCCGACCTCCTCGGCATGGAGGTCGCCCTCGGCGAAGAGGTCGCGCACGCTCGTGAGAGCAAGCGACCATCCGTCGGAGCCGGTGCGCAAGTAGCGCTGAAGAATCCCCAGCGTGTACGGTTCTCCGGCGATGTCGGTCTCCATCCACCCGCACAGTGGAGCGACGTGCGGACTCCCCGCCTCAGTGAGCGCGCGTGTCACATCGAGATCCGGATTGACGCCGGGTACGAGGAGCCGGAAGATTTTCAAAATCGTCTCGTCACCAAAGACGACCGAGGTGTTGGATTGTTCCCCACTGAGCAGCCGTCCCGGTGCATCAGGGCTGAACTCCGCGCCCGGTTCCCGGCGGAAACGCACGCCGGCCCGCTCGACATCGTCATGAATCGCGGTCAGCAGGTGCTGGGTCAATTCGGGATCGTGCAGCGCATCGTAGATCTCGCCGTACTCGTCGCTTCGGCCGATTCGCGCGGCATCCAGATGCCGGGGGAGCGTGCGGCGCGCGCCGAGCAGAATGTGGTAGCAGTCCGGCGCCTGCGAGGCACTCTCGGTGACCGCTTCAACGAAGGCGTGCAGCAGCATGGGATCGTCTTCCCTGAGCACCCGCACCTCGCGCACGCGCGCCTCGTGCACCGCGCTGCTCTTGCCGGCGAACCATCGCTGCCGCGGCAGCCATGCCCGGAGCAGTTCTTCCACCGCCGCCACCTCCTTCGCGCGGTACCCTCCCAGCCGGTCACGGATGGGTCGGGAGCATGAACCAGTAGAAGCCGTGTCCCGGCAGCGTCAGCAGATACGGCAACTCGCCGATCCGGGGAAACGGTACACCGCCGGTCATCTCGATCGGCACGACGCCCTCATACCGACGCAGATCCAGCTCGACGGGTTGCGGAAAGCGCGAGAGATTGTTGACGCACAAGACCCGGTCGTCGCCGAATTCGCGGACAAAGGCGAGAATACTCGGATTCGATGCGCCAAGCTCCTCGTAACTGCCGCAGCCGAAGGTCGGGTGCCGCTTCCTGATGTCGATCATTCTGCGGACCCAGTGGAGCAGCGAGTGCGGGCTGCGCATCTGCGCCTCGACGTTGAGCGCTTGGTACCCGTAGACGGCGTCCATGATGACCGGCAGGTAGAGTCTGCCCGGATCGCACTGGGAGAAACCGGCGTTGCGGTCCGGGGTCCACTGCATCGGCGTCCGCACACTGTCCCGGTCACCGAGCCAAATGTTGTCGCCCATGCCGATCTCGTCGCCGTAGTACATGACCGGGGAGCCGGGGAGCGACAGCAGGAGCGCGGTGAACAGTTCCATTTGGTCGCGGGAGTTGTCGAGCAGTGGTGCGAGGCGGCGCCGGATACCGATGTTGGCCTTCATCCGCGGATCCTGCGCGTACTCGCGGTACATATAGTCCCGCTCTTCGTCGGTCACCATCTCCAAGGTGAGCTCATCGTGGTTGCGCAGGAAAATGCCCCACTGGCAGTTCTCCGGAATCCGCGGCGTCTGCGCCAGGATCTCCGAAATCGGAAAGCGCTGCTCCCGCCGCACCGCCATGAAGATCCGCGGCATCAGCGGGAAGTGAAACGCCATGTGGCATTCGTCGCCGTCACCGAAGTACTGGACGACGTCCGCCGGCCACTGGTTGGCCTCCGCCAGGAGGACCTTGTCCGGGTAGAGCTGATCGACCTCTTTGCGGATCCGCTTGAGGTACTCGTGCGTCTTCGGCAGGTTCTCGCAGTTCGTCCCCTCTTCCTCGAAAAGGTAAGGGACGGCGTCCAGCCGGAAGCCGTCGATGCCGAGGTCCAGCCAGAAGCGCAGCACGGCCAGCATCGCTTCCTGGACCGCGGGGTTCTCGTAATTCAGGTCCGGCTGATGACTGAAGAAACGGTGCCAGTAGTACTGACCGCGGACCGGGTCGAAGGTCCAATTGGACTTCTCCGTGTCTACGAAGATGATCCGTGCATCCTTGTATTTCGTGTCGGTGTCGGACCACACGTAAAAGTCACCGTACGGCCCGTCCGGGTCGATGCGGGACGCCTGGAACCACGGATGCTGGTCACTGGTGTGATTCATCACCAGGTCGGCGATGATGCGCATGCCGCGCCGGTGGGTCTCATCGACGAGCTGGACGAAGTCGCCGAGATCGCCGTACTCGGGGAGGATCGAGAAGTAATCCGAGATGTCGTAACCGCCGTCCCGCATTGGCGAGGCGTAAATCGGCAGCAACCAGATGCAGTCCACCCCAAGCCACTGCAGGTAATCGAGCTTCGCGATGAGGCCGCGGAGATCCCCCGTGCCGTCGTTGTTCGAATCGTAGAAGCCGCGGACCAGCACTTCGTAGAAGACGGCGCGCTTGTACCACAGGGGATCCACGGGTGGGATCGGTGCCGGTTCGTGTGGCAACGCACTCATGTGTCTCGACCACCTAGCGTTGGACCACGAGGATGTGCGCCGGCTCGACCTGGGGATCGAGCCGGACGTAGCTGAAGTGCCCCCAGTCGTAGTGCGCTCCGCTCAGCAGGTCGACGACGCGGAATCGGTCGTCCCATCCCAGGCCGAGCGCCGGCATGTCCAGGGCGATCGTCGCTTCCTGGGTGTGAAACGGATTGAGATTCACCACGACCAGGACCGTATCGTCGTGGCCGGCCGGTGTGGTCGCACGTTTGGAGAAGGTGAGGATCTCGGGGTTGTCCGCGGAGTGGAGGGAGAAGTTGCGCAGTCGCTGCAGCGCGACGTGCTCCCGGCGGATGCGGTTGAGCGTCGCGAGGTAGCCGGCAAGGCTCCGGCCTTCGCGCTCCGCGGCTTCCCAATCCCGCGGCTTGTACTGGTACTTCTCGGAATCCAGATACTCCTCGCTCCCCGGGTGCAGCGGGGTGTTCTCGCAGAGCTCGTAGCCGGAGTACACGCCCCAGGACGGCCCCGCCATCGCGGCGATGACGGCGCGGATTTTGAAGGCCGGCGGGCCGCCGTGTTGCAGATACGCGTGCAGAATGTCGGGGGTGTTCACGAACAGGTTCGGCCGCAGGTAATCGCAGGTTTCGTGTGACAGCTCCCAGAGGTAGCTCTCCAGCTCCGGACGCGAGGTGCGCCAGGTGAAGTACGTGTACGACTGGTGAAAACCCACCTTCGCCAGGGCGCGCATCATCGCCGGCCGGGTGAACGCCTCGGAGAGGAAAATGACGTCCGGGTCGGTCGAGCGGATGTCGGCCAGCAGCTCCTCCCAGAAGGCGAGCGGCTTGGTGTGCGGATTGTCGACCCGGAAAATCCGTACGCCGTGCGCCATCCAGTGGTGCAGCACACGCTTCACTTCGGCGTACAGGCCTTCGTAATCGTTGTCGAAATTCAGCGGGTAAATATCCTGGTATTTCTTCGGTGGATTCTCCGCGTACGCGATGGAACCGTCCGGGCGCCGCGTGAACCACTCCGGATGCTCCCGCACCCACGGGTGGTCGGGTGAGCACTGCAGGGCGAAGTCCAACGCAATTTCCAATCCGAGGTCGCGCGCGGTCGCGACGAAGGCGTCGAAGTCGGCGAGGGTGCCGAGGTCCGGGTGGACGGCGTCATGACCGCCCTCCGGTGAACCAATCGCCCAGGGGACGCCGGGATCCCCCGGTTCGGCGTGCAGCGAATTGTTCCGGCCTTTGCGGAACGTCGTGCCGATCGGGTGAATCGGCGGGAGGTAGACGACGTCGAACCCCATGGCGGCGATGGCCGGCAGCCGGCGGGCCGCAGTGGCGAAGGTACCGGAGCGCGGCGGGTCGAGGCTCGCACCCTCCGACCGCGGGAAGAACTCGTACCAGGCGCCGACGAGCGCCCGCGGCCGGTCCACCTGCAGGGAGTACGCCGGAGACGTCGTCACGAACCGGCGGAGCGGATACCGCTCGAGGACGGCGAGCACCTCCGGGGCGAGCGCCGTGGCGAGCCGCGCGGCTGGAGCGTCGTCCGAGCGGAGCGCCGCGGCGGCCGCGAGCAGGGTTTTGCGCTCGGGATCGGCAAGAGCCTCTGCGGCCTCCTCATAGAGCCGGGCGCCTTCCTCGCAGACAAGGTCGACGTCCTGGCCAAGCGGGATCTTGATCTCAGCTTCCCGCCGCCAGGTCTCGATCGGGTGGTCCCACGCCTCGATCCGGAAACTCCACATGCCCGGTCCGTCCGGGGTGACCTCCGCGGCGTACCGGTCGGTTCCCTCGGCGACCAGCCGCATCGGCGTCCAGGGCTGCTCGGCTCCGGCCGGATCGATGAGCACGAGATTGGCGCCCACCGCGGCATGCCCTTCGCGGAAGACCGTCGCCGAGATGGTGATCGGTTCGCCGACGACGCACTTCGCCGGGTACCGACCGCACTCGATCACCGGGGCGATGTCCGTGATCGGGATGCGCCGCTGGTACATCGGGGAGGAGCGACGCCGGGCAGGACGCCGGGTGCCGGACGTCGCGCTCCGGCCCGCTGCGGCCCGGCGGTTCGAGGCCGACCGGGTGCCGGCCGTCGACCGGGTGCCGGCCTTGGCGCTCTTCGCCCGGGACGGCTTCGCGCCCGGGTCCGCGGCCGGATCTGAAACGGGCTCTGCGGCCGGCGTCGCGCTCGGGTCCACAGCGGATGGGGCGGTCAGGTTGTCGTCGGTCATCATGACGACGCTATCGGGCGGGCGGGCCGGGTGGTGAACACGTCGTCTCCCATCGATCCGGAGTGTCACCTCGGTTGTCTTGCGACGGGTCAGCCGCCGAGGCTGGTACCGGCGACCGGTAGGGTCCTACCCCGTGAGAGCGATTCGCCGCTTCACCGTCCGGACCGTGCTGCCGCCGCGCCTGGCCGGGCTGGCCGAGCTGGTCATGAACCTGCGGTGGTCGTGGCACCCGCCGACCCTGGAGCTGTTCGCCGCCATTGATCCGCTGGTGTGGCGGGCGGTTCGCGGCGACCCGGTCCGGCTGCTTGGCGAAGTACCTCCTTCGCGGCTCGCCGAACTGGCGGCCGACGAGGGTTTTCTGCGCCGGCTCGACCACGCCCTCGAGGACTTGCACGCCTACCTCACCGGAGACCGTTGGTACCAGACCACGGCGGTCGACGGCCCGCGGGCCGTCGCGTATTTCTCACCGGAATACGGGATCACCTCGGTGCTGCCGCAATATTCCGGCGGACTCGGCATCCTTGCCGGTGACCACCTCAAAACGGCAAGTGACCTCGGCATCCCGCTCATCGGCGTCGGATTGCTGTACCGGCGGGGCTACTTCAACCAGTCGCTGTCCCGCGACGGCTGGCAGCAGGAGCGGTACCCTCCGATCGATCCGTACGGCCTGCCGCTCGAGTTACTCACCGAAGCCGACGGCAGCCCGGTGAGTATCGCCATCCAGCTGCCGGAGCAGCGGACGTTGCAGGCACGCGTCTGGCAGGCCAGGGTCGGCCGGGTGCCGCTGCTCCTCCTCGATTCGGACGTCGAAGGGAATGCGCCGGCGGAACGCGACGTCACCGACCGGTTGTACGGCGGCGGAACCGACCACCGATTCCGCCAGGAACTGCTCCTCGGCGTCGGGGGAGTGCGGGCCGTGCGGGCATTCTGCCGGATCACCGGCCATCCAGAGCCCGAGGTCTACCACATGAATGAAGGCCACGCGGGTTTTCTCGCGTTGGAACGAATCAGCGAACTCATGCAGGACGCCGGCCTGTCGTTCGACGAGGCGTTGGAAGTCGTGCGGGCGAGCACGGTTTTCACCACCCACACGCCGGTTCCCGCCGGCATTGACCGTTTCCCGCGTGACCTGATCGAACGGCACCTGGTCGCCGAGACCGACGGTCCGGCGCGCGACGGCTTGCATATTCTGCCGGCGGATCGCGTGCTTGCCTTGGGTGCCGAGGCATACCCGGGCGGCGATCCGGGGGTTTTCAACATGGCGGTGCTCGGCTTGCGGGTCGCGAGCCGCGCCAACGGCGTCTCCACTCTGCACGGGGCCGTGAGCCGGCACATGTTCGCCGGATTGTGGCCGAATTTCGATCCGGACGACGTGCCCATCACCTCGGTCACCAATGGGGTGCACGTGCCCACCTGGCTTGCCGGCGAGATGCGCACCCTGCTCGAGACCGAGCTTGCCGGACCCGCCGGCGTGGACGGCGCCGGCGAGGGAATCCGGTGGGCGGACGCCGAACGCCTCGACGATGTCCGGTTGTGGCAGGTACGAAACGCGCTGCGGGCCAGGCTTGTCGTCGAAGCCCGGGCGCGGCTCCGCGAATCGTGGCGGACACGCGGCGCGACCGACTCGGAAATGCAGTGGATCGACGATGCTCTCGACCCGCAGGTGCTCACCATCGGTTTCGCCCGCCGTGTCCCGTCGTACAAACGTCTGACTCTCATGCTGCGGAATCCGGAGCGGTTGCGTGCGTTGCTGTTGCACCCGCGTCATCCGGTGCAGATTGTCATCGCCGGGAAGGCTCATCCGGCGGACGACGCGGGGAAACGGCTCATCCAAGAGGTCGTGAAATTCGCCGACGACCCGGAGGTCCGGCACCGGATCGTCTTTCTCCCCGATTACGACATGGCACTCGCCCAGCTGCTCATTGCGGGCGCGGATGTGTGGCTGAACAATCCGTTGCGGCCGTTGGAGGCCTGCGGGACGTCGGGCATGAAAGCGGCGCTCAACGGCGTCCTCAACCTGTCGATTCGGGACGGCTGGTGGGACGAATGGTTTGACGGCAACAACGGGTGGGCGATTCCCAGCGCCGACGGCCTGCCGGACGACCGCCGGGACGACCTCGAGGCGCACGCCCTTTACGACATCATCGAAAGTCAGGTCGCACCGCGCTTTTACGACCGGGGCAGCGACGGATTGCCGACCCGCTGGCTGGAGATGATCCGGCATGCCATTGCGAGCCTCGGACCGAAGGTTGCAGCGACCCGGATGCTCCGGGAATATCTCGACCGGCTGTACACGCCGGCGGCGTGCGCGCACCGCGCCGTGACGGCGGACGATTTTGCCGGCGCGCGGCATCTGGCCGCGTGGAAGGCGCGGATTCTCCAGGCCTGGCCGGGGGTGCGGGTCGAGCACGTCGCCGCGTCCGGTCTTGCCGATGCCCTGGAGTACGGCACGCGCGTTCCGGTCCGTGCCGTCGTGGCACTCGGCGGATTGGATCCGTCCGACGTTGATGTGCAAGTGGTCTACGGTCGGGTGGACGAGAACGACGAGCTCGTCACGCCGCGCTCCGCCTCGCTTCGGCCGACCGACGCGCGCGACGGTCTGTTCGGTTATGAGGGCGAAATCGTGCTCGACCGCACCGGCCCGTTCGGGTACAGCGTGCGGGTGCTGCCGCGCGACACTTTGCTTGGCGTATCGGCAGAACTTGGCCTCGTGGCGCTTCCTCCGCCGCGGGAGAGCATCACCAGCGGTGATCTGCGCTGACACCCACCAGCGGTGATCTGCGCTGACACCGTGTCGGCATCAGCGGTGGGTCAGGTTCGCACCGCGCGGAGCACGAGCAGCGTGAGCGGCGGAATCGGTAACGCCTCTCCGGGCGTCGGCGGCGTCGAGATGTGCCCGGTGGTATCGAGGACGACGGTGTAGGCGTCCGCCCAGGGCGGGCCGGGGAGCGTGAACGTCGTCCCTTCCAAGCCGGCGTGGAGCACGAGCAGGAAGGAATCGTCGCGCAGCGGCCGGCCGCGGGCGTCCCGTTGCCGGAGGGTCGTGCCGGATAGGTACATCCCGAGAGTCCGCGCCTGCGAGTCGAACCAATCGGACGGTGCAAACTCGGAGCCGTCCGGCGCGAACCACGCAAGGTCTTTCACCCCGTCACCGCTGAGCGCGGTACCGGTGAAGAAGGACCGTTGCCGGAAGACCGGGTGCCGCCGGCGGAGCGCGATGACGCCGCGGACGAACGCCGACAGGCCGGTGTCGGCGTTTTCCCAGTCCACCCAGGAAATCTCATTGTCCTGGCAGTAGGCGTTGTTGTTGCCGCGCTGGGTGCGGCCGAGCTCGTCGCCGTGGCTCAGCATGGGCACGCCGGTGGCCAGCAGGGTGGTCGCGAGGAGATTTCGCTTCATCCGGGCTCGGATCCCGTTGATGACCGGATCGTCGGTCTCGCCCTCGTGTCCGCAGTTCCAGTTGTGGTTCTCGTCGGCGCCGTCCCGGTTGGCCTCGCCGTTGGCTTCGTTGTGCTTGGTGCCGTACGTGACCAGGTCATGCAGGGTGAAGCCGTCATGACAGGTCACGTAATTGATGGATGCGTAGGGACGCCGGCCGTCGTCCTGGTACAGGTCGGAGGATCCGGAGAGCCGGTAGCCGAGTTCGCGTATGCCGGTCCGGCCGCGGAGCCAGAAATCCCGTACCGTGTCGCGGAAACGGTCGTTCCACTCGGTCCACAGCGGGGGGAATTCCCCGACTTGGTAGCCGCCCTCGCCGAGGTCCCACGGCTCGGCGATGAGTTTCACCTGGGAGAGCACCGGATCCTGGTGAATGATGGCGAGGAATGACGAGAGCATGTCGACGTCGTGCATGCTCCGCGCCAGGCTGGCCGCCAGGTCAAAGCGGAATCCGTCCACGTGCATCTCGGTGACCCAGTACCGCAGCGAGTCCATGATGAGCTGAAGCACGGGGAAATTCCGCACGTCGAGGGTGTTCCCGGTGCCGGTGTAGTTGACGTATCGCCGGCCGCCGTCGGCGAGCCGGTAGTAGGTCGGATTGTCCAGGCCGCGGAAGGACAGAGTCGGGCCGGTTTCGTCTCCTTCGGCCGTGTGGTTGTAGACGACGTCGAGGATGACCTCGAGGCCGGCTTCGTGCAGGGCCTTGACCATCTGCTTGAATTCCCTGACTTGTTGGCCTCGTGTGCCGGAGGCGGAGTACCGGCCGTGCGGGGCGAAATATCCGATCGAGTTGTACCCCCAGTAGTTGGTCAGACCCCGCCGCAGCACGTCCGGCTCTGAGATGAAATGGTGCACCGGCATGAGTTCCACTGCGGTGACGCCGAGTGCGGTGAGGTGCTCGAGGACGGCCGGGTGCGCCAAACCGGCGAACGTGCCGCGCAGTTCCGGTGGCACCGCGGGATGGCGCATGGTGAAACCCCGGACATGCAGCTCGTAGATGATGGTGTCCGCCCACGGCGTCTTCGGATGCCGATCCGAACCCCAATCGAAATCGTCCCGTACCACCACGGATTTCGGGACGTACGGCGCGGAGTCCCGATGGTCCTGGACGGTGTCGTCACGTCCGGGCGGATAACCGAAAACGGCGTCTGACAAGACGAAATCACCGTCCAAGGCGCGGGCGTACGGGTCGATGAGGAGTTTGCTGGGATTGAACCGCAGACCCCGGTGCGGGTCGAACGGTCCGTCGACCCGGAAGCCGTACCGGGTCCCGGGGCGCACGCCGGGCACGTAACCATGCCAGACGTGGTAGGTCGTTTCGGTGAGGGGCAACCGGGTCTCGGTACCGTCATCGTCGAAGAGGCAGAGGTCGACCGCTTCGGCGTACCGGGAGTAGACGGCGAAGTTCGTGCCGTCCTCGTCGGCTGTCGCGCCAAGCGGCCACCAGTGTCCCGGCCAGACGTCCACCCGACCCATCTTGCCGAATCGGCGTTGGCCGGCTCGTTGCCGAACTGGCGTTGGCCGGTTTGGCGGCGCGATCGCCCGGCCTGCCCAACCGTCGGGAGGTAGCGTCGGCGCTGTTCTTCCGCTCACGAGCCGTGGAGGAATCATGACGAGCGACCCGGCACCCACGTCGACTCCGGATCCGGCGGCCGAGCCACCCGCGCCCGGCACCTTGCCGCCCGCGCCCGGCGCCTTCGTCTGGCTCGAGGTGCGCGACAGCATCGGCACGATCCGGCTGCACCGGCCCCCGGTGAACGCGCTGAACGCCGTCATGCAGGACCAGCTCCGGCAGGCGGCGCAAGAGGCGGCCGCCCGGGACGACGTCCGCGCGGTCATCGTGTACGGCGGAGCGCGGGTCTTCGCGGCGGGCGCCGACGTCCGGGAAATGGCAGCGATGAGCCGCGACGACATGGCAGCGCGCGCTGAGCCGTTGCAGGCCGCATTCGACGCCGTGGCGGCCATTCCCAAGCCGGTGATCGCCGCGATCGCCGGCTATGCGCTGGGCGGCGGCTGTGAACTTGCCCTCGCTGCGGACCTGCGCATCTGCGCCTCGGATGCCCGGCTTGGCCAACCGGAGATCCTGCTCGGCGTCATCCCGGGCGCCGGGGGAACCCAGCGGCTGCCCCGGCTGATTGGGCCCGGACGGGCCAAGGAACTTATCTTCACCGGCCGGATGGTGGACGCTGACGAAGCGCTGCGGATCGGCCTGGTGAACGCGGTGGTGCCGGTCGCCGAGCTCTACGCCGAGGCGTGGCGGTGGGCGCGGACGTTCGCCGCGGGCCCGGCCCGGGCGCTCGCTGCGGCGAAGCGGGCGATTGACGGCGGGCTGGCGACCTCGCTGGCCGACGGTCTCCGTCTCGAACGGACGGAATTCGTCGAACTCTTCGCCACCGAGGATCGGACGATCGGTTTCCGGTCGTTCCTGGAGTCCGGGCCGGGCAAGGCGCATTTCGTCGGCCGATAGCCGCCTCGAGCAGGGCGTCGATCAGCCGCGTTGATCGTCTAGGGCGGCTTCGATGAGCCCGAGCGGCGGCGCGCCGAGGCGCAGCAAGGCGGCATGGAACCGCTGGTGGGAGTATGCCGGCCCCCAGGTGCGGCGGGCTTTCTCCTGCAGGGCGCGGATTTCCAGCTTTCCCCAGGTGTAGCGGCCGTACGTCGGATCGAACGTGGCACGGCGGGCCTCCGAGAGCGCGGCCGGCCCGGCGAGAAATGCGTCGGAGGCAAAGCGCGCCGCCGCGTCGGTCACCGTCATCGCCCCGGTGTGGATGCCGATGGCGCAGGCCAGCCGGGTTACCCGTACCAGGGCCTCGATGGCCATGCCGATGGTCACCCGCGGATCGCCGGAGCGGAAACCGAGATCCACGCAGAGTTCTTCGATGTAGTGCGCCCACCCTTCGGTGAAGGACGGCGAGACGAGAATTTGCCGCACCAACGTCGGAGCGCGGCGGAGCGCGCGGCCGTGCGCGAAATGGCCGGGTGAGACCTCATGCAGGGTGATCAGCGGCAGGGTCGTGCGGGAGAACACCTTGAGCCACGCCTCGACGTCCTCGGCCGGCCAGGCCGGATCCGGCGGAGTGACCCAGTAGAACGACGGCCCGTCCGGTTCACCGGGCGCCGCCCACGCCATCATGGCCATGCCCCAGCGACGCGATTCTGGTGCCGGCCCGACTACGCACTCCCCATCGAGGTAGGGCACCAGCTGGTGCTGCGCGGTGAATGCCAGTACCTCATCGACCTGCGCCTGGGCCTCGGCGAGGACCCCGTCGGCGTCTGGGTGGTCGGCGAGCAGCCGTTCGACGACCTCGTTCGGGGCGGCGGTCGGGTCAATACGGGCGCACGCCTCACGGAGGATTTCCCGTAACCGGTCGCGTTCGGCGTCCGCTTGCTCGGCGAGCCGGCCGAGATCGACCGTCAGTGCCTCGCCGGCACCCATGAGGGCGGAGAGTGCCTGCGCACCGAGGCTGACGTCCGGCGGGCCGGTCTGGGCTGCCCGGCGCACATGGGCGACAAATCGCTGGTGTGCGGCGAGAGCGCGTTGCACAACCTCATGCGAGCCGTCGAACCCGGCGGCAAGCCCCTCAGCCGGTCCGAGGAGGGCCTCGGCGACCGGCGCGGGGACGGCGTCCAATGACGCGATCGCCATGTCGACGGCGTCCGGCCATGCCGCGAGATGCGCGAGCTTTGCCGCTTCCCGGTCCTCCTTCGGCGCGTATTCCCGGTCATAGCAGGAGACGTCCAAGTTGGCGAGGTGAACGAGCGGATTCCGCCGGTGCATCTCCAGGTCGCCGAAGAAGACCCGCAGCGCGGACTCGAAGGCGGCGACGTGCGCCTCGTCGTGCGGGTCAGCGAGCGTCGGCCCGCCGAGCCGGGAAAGGCCGGCACGAATTCCATCCGGCGACAGGTCCTGGATCCGGCCGTCGTAGTCGTGTAAGCCGGCCCCCTCCCGGGCCTCCGGAACTTGCAGATCGCATATCGCGCGGAGCCGGTCGTCCATGGGCGCACGCTATCGCGAGATCGCCGAGCCAGCCGGGGCGGCCGGGCTTCGTCGTCGCCTGGCGGCGTCGCCGAAGCGGTTGCAGCCCGCACATCCCGGCCTGGATAGAGTCCGGCTAGGCGGGCCGCGGGACGCGGCCCCGGAGGTGCGGGAGGTCCGGCGTGCGCATTGTCGTCCTCGTCAAGCAGGTGCCGGACACCTGGTCGCCGAAGCGGTTGCGCAGCGAGGATTTCCTGCTGGACCGCGCGGCGGCCGACGGTGTGATCAACGAGCTGGACACCTACGCCGTTGAGGAGGCGTTGCGGGTCAAGGAGCGGCTGGGCGAGGGGTCGGTCGTTGCGATGACGATGGGCCCGCCGGCTTCGGCCGAGGCGGTGCGCAAAGCCTTGCAGATGGGCGCCGACGAGGGCGTCTGCATTGTCGATGACGTCCTCGCCGGGAGCGACGCGGTCGTCACCTCGGCGGTGCTGGCGGCGGCAATCCGGCGGGCCGGTTTCGACCTCGTCATCACCGGTGCTGAGTCGACGGATGCGCGGATGGGTGTGCTGGCAGCCATGCTCGCCGAACAGTTGGCCGTGCCGCAGGCAACCCTCGCCGCCGAGCTTGCCGTTGAGGACGGCCGGGTGCGCATTCGCCGGGTGACCGGTGACGTGGAGTCCGACGTCGTCGCGGAGACGCCGGCGGTGGTGAGTGTGCTCGAAAAGATCAATGAGCCGCGCTACCCGTCGTTCAAGGGCATCATGGCTGCGAAGACCAAACCGCTGGTGACCTGGACGGCTGCGGAGCTGGGTTTCTCTGCGGACGCCGTTGGTCTCGCGGGTTCGCCCACCGAGGTGGTCGCGATGGAGGAGCGCTCGACCGAGCGGGCGCGGATTCTCGTCACGGACGACGGCGACGCCGCCGCACGACTCGTGGAGTTTCTCGCATCGCGGCAACTGGTGTGACGGTGTGACGGCTCGGCGGCGATCGGCGCCGGCCGGGCGAAGAGAGCGGGTGGCAGATGGCGGAAATCCTCGTCCTTGTCGAGCACCGGAACGGCACTGTCAGCCGGCCGACGTTGGAGGCCCTGACGGCGGCCCGCGCGGTCGGCGAGCCGGTGGCCGTCGTCCTCGGTGCCGCCGCCGAGGAGTGTGTGTCAAGGCTCGGTGAATACGGCGCCGCTGAGGTGCTGCTCTGCACCGATCCGGCGGTAACCGAGGTCGTCGTCGCCGGTGTGGTCGACGTGCTGAGCACCGTCGTGCGGGAGCGGACGCCGGCGGCGGTGCTCGTCGTCGCCAGCGCGGAAGGAAAGGAAATCGCCGGCCGGCTCGCGGTTCGGCTCGGCAGCGGCGTCCTGACCGACGCGGTCGGCATCAGCGTCGACGACACGGGGGTCCGGGTGCGGCAGGCAATTTTCGGGGGTTCGACGGTGGTCACGTCCCGGGTGCGGCGCGGTGTTCCGGTGGTGAGCTGGCGGCCGAACGCTGTCCGCGCTGAGGCCGCGCCGGGTACACCGCGGGTCACCCCGATTGCGGCACCGCCCGGCGCTGACCGTCAGGCGCGGGTGACGGCGACCCGCGTGGCGGCCGGGGGCGGCCGTCCGGCGTTGAACGAGGCCTCTGTCGTCGTAGCCGGCGGCCGTGGCGTGGGGAGTGCGGAGAATTTCGCCCTCATCGAGGAATTGGCGGACGTGCTGGGCGGTGCCGTCGGTGCCTCGCGGGCGGCGACGGACGCCGGCTGGTTGCCCCACACCGCACAAGTCGGTCAGACCGGCGCCACCGTCTCGCCTGATCTGTACATTGCCTGTGGAATTTCCGGCGCCATTCAGCATGTGGCGGGCATGCAGACCGCCAAAACCATCGTCGCCATCAATAAAGACCCGGAGGCGCCGATTTTTCAGATCGCGGATTTCGGCATCGTCGGTGACCTGCACCGTGTCGTGCCCGCGCTGATCCGTGAAATCCGGCGCCGCCGAGAGGGCGGCTGACCGGCCTCCGGTCCTATCCACGCGGCGTCCGGCTGGTTCTCATACCGCGGCGTCCGGCTCTCGTTCGCGCGCGGCGTCCGGTACCTACCGCGCAGCGGCAGCGAATTCCGCGCGGATCGCGGAAACGAACGCGTCGACGTCGTCCTCGGTGGTGTCAAAAGCGCACATCCAGCGCACCTCACCGGTCCGTTCGTCCCAGACGTAGAACGGGTACTCGCGCTGCAGACGTTCGGATACCTGACGGGGGAGGGTGGCGAACACCGCATTCGCCTGTACGGGTCGGGTGATGCGGAGCCCCGGTATTGCGGCGGCGCCTTCGGCGAGCCGGCGAGCCATGGCATTGGCGTGGGCTGCGTTCCGCCGCCATAAATCGGTCTCCATGAGCCGGAGGAATTGCGCGGCGACGAAGCGCATCTTCGATGCGAGTTGCGTGCTGAATTTCCGCAGGTACGGGACGCCGTGGACGGCGTCCGGATTGAGGACGACGAGTGCTTCTCCGTACGCCAGGCCGTTCTTCGTGCCGCCGAAACTTAGCACGTCGACGCCGGCATCGGTGGTGAGGGTGCGCAACGAAACGCCGAGACCGGCTGCGGCATTGGCCAGCCGTGCGCCGTCCATATGGACGGTGAGTCCCCGCGCATGAGCGAAATCGGTGATGGCGGCGATTTCCTCGGGTGTGTAGACGGTGCCGAGCTCAGTGGCCTGGGTCAGCGATACGACCGACGGTTGTGCGTGGTGTTCGTCGCCGCGGCCGATGAGACGGTCGGCGATGGCGTCAACGGTCACTTTCCCGTCGGTTGCCGGAATGGTGAGCAATTTGAGCCGGCCGATCTTTTCTGGCGCGCCGCACTCGTCGGTGTTGACATGCGCGGTGTCGGCGCAGATGACGGCGTCCCACGGCCGTGTCATGGCTTGGAGGCCGACGACGTTCGCCCCGGTGCCGGTGAGGACGAAGTACACCTCGGCGTTGTCACCGAAGTGGGTACGGAAAACCTGCCGGGCCGCCTCGGTGTACGGGTCGTCGCCGTACCCCATGACGTGGCCGCCGTTGGCCTCGGCGATGGCGTCCAGGATCTCCGGATGGACGCCGGCGCAATTGTCACTGGCAAAGCTGCGGCGATTCGGGTCGTGCCGTACCGTCACCGTCTGAACTCCCCGTTCTGGTTCGGGTCTGGTTGCGTCGCAGAACCGGCGAGCCTGCGTGGCCGGGAATCCGGCGATCGGAGTGCCGTCATGGTGTCTCCGGCGTCAGCCACAATCGCTGCCCATTGATCGCATCGGCCGGCCGGTCCCACAGCCCGGCAACGACGTCCGCCAGCTCGTCAACGCCGGTGTACCCGGCGAAGGAGGCTTCCGGTCTGGCTCGGCGCTGTTCGGCGGTGGCGAGCGCCTGGACGACGAGCACGACGGCTGCCGCCGTCGTGCCGCGGAATGCGTCGGCGAGGGCGAGCGTCCACGCCTCGGCGGCTGCCTTCGCCGCCGCGTATGCCGCCGCGGCGGCGGATGGTCGGGTCGCTGCGGTTGCGGAGACCATGGCGAACCGGCCCCGGCCGCTGGCCAGCAGGGCGTCGTAGAACGCCCGGCTGGTGTGTTGCAGGCTTGTCACGAGCCGGGCGGAGAGCCATTGCCAGTCGCTGAGATCGGCGTCGCGCAGGTGGACGCCGCCGCGCCACCCGCCGACCAGGTGCACGACCCCGTCGACGTGTCCGTACCGCGCAATGACGCTGGCCGCCCACGCTTGGGTGGCCGCTTCGTCAAGGAGATCGACGGCGCAAGCCGCTGCGTGGTCACGGCCCAGCGTGTCCGCAAGCGGGCCGATCCGCCCATCGGAGTGGTCAGCGAGCGCTACCCGCGCGCCGCGGGCGACGAGTGTTCGGGCAATCGCCGGGCCGGCCATGCCACCGGCACCCGCGATGGCGACCACGGCGTCCCGCACTCCCGGTCCACCGGAGGACGCCCCGGCGGCACGGGCAGGGGTTCCGGCGGTGCGTCCGGCGGCACGGGCGGGGGTTCCGGCGGCACGGGCGGGGGTTCCGGCGGAATCGGTCACGGCGGCAGGATCTCACGCTGCGGTGATCGTCGATTCACCGGTTAGGCTGGCGTCGATGACATTTCCTTCGGATGTCCAGAACCCCTTGGCGATGCCTCGCGTTCCAGCCGGATACCTCGACGTTCCACCCGGCCGCCCCGAGAGGCGCGACCACGTGGTGTACCTCGACCACGCAGCGACGACTCCGATGTTCCCGGAAGCGATCGACGCGATGCACGAATTGCTCAGCGTCGTCGGAAATCCGTCCTCGCTGCATGCCGCGGGTCGCCGGGCCCGTCGGGTCGTCGAAGAGGCGCGGGAGACGATTGCCCGGGCGCTGGGCGCCCGTCCCGGTGACGTGATTTTCACCTCCGGCGGCACGGAGGCGGACAACCTCGCCGTCAAAGGCATTTTCTGGGCCCGGCGCGCCGAGGACGATCGACGTCGGCGCATCCTCATCGGGGCTACTGAGCATCACGCCGTCCTCGACTGCGCGGTCTGGTTGGCCGAGCATCAAGGCGCCGAACTGGTTGTCCTGGACGTCGACCGGGTGGGCCGGGTGCATCCGGAGACTGTTCGGGCCGCGATCGACGCGGATCCACGGTCGGTGGCTCTCGTCAGCGTGATGTGGGCCAACAACGAAGTCGGCACCGTCATGCCGATCCGCGACATCGCCGCGGTGTGCGCCGAGTACGGCGTTCCGTTCCACACGGACGCCGTGCAGGCGGTCGGCCAGGTTCCGGTCGATATCGGGGCGGTCGGCGTCGGTGCGCTGAGTCTCACCGCACACAAAATCGGCGGACCGTTGGGGGTCGGCGCCTTGGTGGTCCGCCGGGACGTCGGCGTCATGCCGGTGCTGCACGGGGGCGGTCAGGAGCGGGAGATTCGCTCCGGCACCCTCGACACGCCGGCGATCGCCGCGTTCGCGGTTGCGGTTGACCTCGCGGTGCGCCGCCAACCGCAGACCGCGGCTCGGCTGGCTGCGTTGCGCGATGACCTGATTGCGCGGGTCCAGGCGGCGATTCCGGATGTCGTCCTCACCGGGGATCCGGGCCCCGGCCTGGATCGCCGGTTGCCGGGGAATGCGCACTTTGCCTTTCCCGGCTGCGAAGGGGACGCGGTCCTCATGCTGCTCGACGCGCAGGGTATTGCCTGCTCGACGGGTTCGGCGTGCACGGCGGGCGTCGCCCGGCCCAGTCACGTGCTGCTGGCGATGGGTGCCGACGAGTCGCTCGCCCGCGCAACACTGCGCTTCTCGCTCGGTCATACGTCCACCGAGTCCGACGTCGATGCACTCCTCGCCGTCCTGCCGGGCGCGGTCGAGCGGGCCCGCCGCGCCGGGTCGCTAATGCCGGCACGGCGGAGCTGAACCGGGGGAGGGCACGATGCGGGTGCTGGCTGCCATGTCGGGCGGCGTGGATTCCTCGGTGGCCGCGGCCCGCATGGTGGATGCCGGACACGAGGTCGTCGGTGTGCATTTGGCACTGTCCAGCACACCGCGCTCGCACCGGGAGGGTGCCCGCGGCTGCTGTTCGCTGGAGGACGCCCGTGACGCCCGTCGCGCCGCCGACGTCCTCGGAATTCCGTTTTACGTCTGGGATGTCGCCGAACGGTTTCGGCAGGACGTCATCGAGGATTTTCTCGCCGAGTATGCCCAGGGCCGAACGCCGAATCCGTGCCTGCGGTGCAACGAGCGGATCAAATTCGCCGCGGTGCTCGACCGGGCGCTCGCCCTCGGCTTCGACGCCGTCTGCACCGGGCATTACGCACGGATTCAGCGCGGCCCGCAGGGCTTGGAGTTGCACCGCGCCGCCGATTCCGCGAAGGACCAGTCCTACGTCCTCGGCGTCTTGAGTCAACCGCAGTTGGAGCATGCGCTCTTTCCGCTTGGGGATTCGCTGAAGACCGAGGTCCGCGCCGAAGCGGCCGCCCGGGGTCTTGCGGTGGCGGACAAGCCGGATAGTCATGACATTTGCTTCATCCCGGATGGCGACACCGCCGATTTCCTCCGCTCGCATCTGGGTGCGGCGCCGGGCGACATCGTCGATTCGTCCGGACGGCGGCTCGGTTCGCACGACGGCGCCTACCAATTCACTGTCGGACAGCGTCGAGGACTCCGCCTCGGTACGCCCGCCCCGGACGGCCGGCCCCGGTATGTGCTCGAGGTGTCTCCGGTCACCAGAACCGTGGTCGTGGGCACGGCGGACGAATTGTCGGTGACCGGGCTTACCGGCGTCCGTCCCATCTGGTGCGGGCCGCCACCGGACGCGCCGCTGGAGTGCACCGTCCAGTACCGAGCGCACGGCGCGGCGGCGCCCGCGGTCGTTGAGCTCCGCGGTGACGAGGTCGACGTGGAGTTCCGCGCGCCCGTTCGCGGCGTGGCGCCCGGTCAGGCGGCGGTTTTCTACGCGGACACCCGCGTTCTCGGCTCGGCGACCATCGCACGTACCCGCCGTGCGGCCGTGGGTTCGTGACAAGTCCGTGGCGCAAACTGAGGGACTAACGACTCCGTGGCGCAGCCCGTATGTATTTCTCTTTCGGTTTATCTCTCGGGTTGCGTTGCTCCCGGCGGTATTTCTTTCCGGCTGCATTGCTCCGCACGGCACCGCAGCGGGCGCCGCGGCGGATGTCACGGCGATGTCGCGGCGGATTACGCGGCGCAGCAGGACAGTTTGGCGACGTCCCGGGTGTAGGCCTGGGCGGCGAGCCGGAGCGATTCGGCCATCGTGAGGTACGGCGACCAGGTGTCGGCGAGCTGCTGGACCGTCATCTTCGCGGTGAGCGCGTACACCGCCCCGGCGATGACGTCTCCGGCGTTGTCGGTCAGCACGTGGACGCCGACGAGCCGGCCGTTGTCCGCATCGGCGACCAGCTTGACCAGGCCCCGGGTGTCGCGGTTGACCAAGGCCCGGGGAACCATCGCCAGCGGCAGGACCCGGCAGTCGCAGCGGATTCCGGCGGCGACAGCCTGGGCGTCGGTCATGCCGGCCGAAGCGATCGACGGTTCGGTGAAGGTGACGCGCGGCAGCGCGGAGTAGTCCAGGCTTTCTGCGCTGCCGTCGAGGGCGTTGCGGGCGGCGAGATTTCCTTGCGCGGCGGCGACGTAGACGAACTGCGGTCCGCCGGTAACGTCGCCGGCGGCCCAGATCCGCGGGTTGGTCGTCCGCTGCTGGGCGTCGACGACGACTTCGCCGCGGCTGCCGGCAGCAACGCCGACGGCTGCAAGACCGAGATCGGCGGTGTTGGGCCGCCGGCCGGTCGCGATGAGAAGCTCGCGGCCGCTCAGGGTACGCGGACCCTCGGGAAGGTCGGTCTCGAGGAGGTAGCCCTCTGGCCCGCGGCGAACTCGGCGGATCCGCGCCGACGTGTGCACGGTGATGCCGTCGTCGGCAAAGACGTCGCGGAGCGCGGCACTGATCTCCGGTTCCTCGAAGGGGGCGATCCGGTCAAGGGCTTCGACGACGGTGACGGTGCTGCCCAGCCGGGAAAAGAGTTGGGCCATCTCCAAGCCGACGGCGTTGCCGCCGACCACGAGGAGGGAGTCGGGTATCTCGGTGAGCTCCATCGCCGTCGTCGAGGTGAGGAAGCCGGACTCCGCCAGGCCCTCGATCGGCGGGGCCCACGGGGAGGCGCCGGTGGCGATCAGGTAGTGGTCTGCCTCGAGTTGCGCGGGACCGTCCTCGGTCGCCACGGTAAGGACCGGTCCCGGTGCAAAACGTGCCGTGCCCCGGACGATCGTCCAGCCATACTCCGCCGCGAGGTCGACGTACTTCTCGGCGCGCAACTGCTGGACGAGGGCATCCGTGCCGGCCCTCAGGGCGCCGGCGTCCACCGGACCAGCGGTGGTCGCAATACCCGGGAAGCGCGAATCGCTGGCGGTATGCCGAGCAGCGGCGGCGGCGAGGAGGGCTTTCGAGGGGACGCATCCGACGTTGACGCAGGTCCCGCCGATCTGTCCCCGTTCCACCATCACGACGGTCGCGCCGCGGCCGACCGCGGTGATGGCGGCGGCGAACGCTGCACTCCCCGAGCCGATGATTGCTAAGTCGTAATGCACGGCACGCTCCTCGAGATATTCGGATATGCGGACCAACACCCTCCACTCTGACTCCGACCCGACGGACGCAGGCCAGCCTGCCGGCGACGAGCCGCTGCCTCAGGTGCTGGCGCACGAGGGGCGTGAACGCTGAGCCGGTCGCGCCGGAAACAATTCCGTTGGGGGAGCGATCGGCGTACGCGACGCCGCCGATCGGGGCGGTGGGCAGGCTGACCGACTCAGATCGGGAGCAGGGCCTGACGCATTCGGCGTGCCAGCCAGTCGCGGAACGTGGATTCCGGCCAGCTCCGTTGCAGGACGAGCGCGGCATAGTGCGCGGGGTCGTTGAAGAACCACAGCGTGTCGGTCGCCTGCCGTGTGGTGAGCCCGGGGGCTAGATCCCCAAGCTTCTGTAGGTGGGTGACCACCATCGCTGCACCCGCCAGCCGGTTAGCCTGCAAGGTCTGCCACAGCTCGGCGGCTTCAGGTGCGTCGTCGGCGGCCCTGCGGACGACCTCGAAGAGCCGCGCCGCTCGACGGCCGATGATGACACAGACCTCCGCATAGGCATCCAGCGCTGCTCCGGGCGTGGCCGCCTCCCACACCGGTCTGAACCACGGCCTATCGGCGACGGCGACCGGTTGATCGTCACCGGCGAGTGCTTGGTCGAGAATCTGCCGGAGAAGTGCCGATTTTGCACCGAAGGCGGCAAAAACGGTGGGTCGCGCGACCCCGGCAGCGGCCGCGATGTCGGCGAGCGAGGTGGCGGTGTAACCGCGTTCGACGAAAAGCTCGCTCGCCGCCGCCACGATCGCCTGCCGGGTACGTCGTGCGTTCTCGTCCCGTGTCGGTGACCGGTATTGCCGGCGGGTTCGGTTGGCCTTGACATCACTCACGGTTCTGCGATACTAGCAGTCTATTCAGTAGACAGTGCTATATCGAAAGTGAGGCTGTCATGGCTGAGACGCCGTCGACCGGTCCCATCCTGCGCCGCAGCGGTGAAGGCGAAGCGTTCTGGTTTCTCGGGAATCTCGCGACGATCAAGGCCGCCGGGACCGAGACCCGCGGCGCGCTCACGCTCGTCGAATTCCTTAATCCGCCGGGCTTTGCCCCACCCCTGCATCGGCACCTGGACGAGGACGAGATGTTCTACATCCTGGCCGGCAGCGCCGAGTTCCACTGCGACGACGAGGTGTTCACGGCGGGTCCCGGGGATTTCGTCCTGCTGCCCGCCCAAATGCCGCACACGTTCCTGGTCGGCGCCGGTGAGCCGTTGCGGGCGCTGCAACTCACCACGCCGTCGGGTTTCGAAGGGTTTGCCGCAGCCGTCGGCGAGCCGGCTCCTGAACGCCGGTTACCGGACCCCGGGCCGGTCGATGTCGGACTGCTCCAAGCCGCCGCGGCGCGGCACCGTATCGAGCTGCTCGGCCCGCCGCCGCGTCCGTGACCTGGCGGCGGCCGATCCGGTTGACCGTCCGGCGCAGGTCCAGCCTGCGCAAGGCCAACCTGCGGAAGGCGAACCCGGCCCGCGATCATGGTCAGCGCTGAGCAGTCGGCGCAGGCTCGGTTAGCCTCGGTCCCGTGGCTGCGGGGACGGACGCAACGGCATTTCCCTGGCCGCCGGGTGTGGCGACCGGCGTCGGGTCGCTGCCAGGCGATGACCCGGCGGAGGCGATGCGGATCGTCATCGGTGAATTGCCGGATTTTCCGCATCTCGTCGAGTTGCCGGCAGCCGGCGTCGGCGCCGACATGATCGGTCGCGGCGCGGCGCACCTCGCCGAGTTGCACGTCGAATACGCCCCGAGCGGATGGCGGTTCACCCAGCGTCCTGGTGGGGACGAGCGCCGGGCGCGTGCACTCCTGCGTCGCGACCTCGACGTCCTCGAAGAATTCACCCAAGGCTTTCGGGGTCCGTTGAAAATTCAATGCGCCGGCCCGTGGACGCTGGCGGCGACGATCGAATTGCGGTACGGCGACAAGGCGTTGGCCGACTCCGGCGCGGTGCGGGACATCGCCGATGCCCTCGCTGAGGGGATCGCGGAGGTGACCCGCGACGTTTCCCGGCGGGTGCCCGGGGCACGCCTCGTCGTCCAGCTCGACGAACCCCTGCTGCCGGCCGTCCGTGCCGGAACCGTGCCGACGGCGAGCGGTTTTGCGATGCTGCCGGCGATCGACGAACAGGTGGTACGGGAGCGGCTCGGCGTGGTGCTCACCCGGATTGCCGACACCGACGCCGTCCCCGTGGTGCACTGCTGCGCCGCCGGCGTCCCGATCGACACGCTGGTTGCCGCGGGCGCCCGGGCGATCGGCCTTGACGTGACCCTGCTCGCGCCTGCCGACGACGACTCCCTCGGCGCCGCGGTCGAGAAAGGAGTGCGGTTCTTTTTCGGCATTGTGCCGAGCACCGAAGCCGACGACCTTCCCACGGTGGCGGAGAGCGCAGCACCGCTTCGCCGGCTGTGGAACCGGCTCGGGTTCCCGGCCGAAGAGCTCGCCCGGCACGTGGTGACGCCGGCGTGCGGGCTGGCCGGCGCGTCGGTGGCGTGGGTCCGGCGGGCGTATCGGCGGTGTGTGGACGTCGGCCGGTCGATCCTCGAAGCCCCGGAGGGATGGTGACCGCTCCGACGGTGGTCTGCTGGAAATGCTGCGCGGCGACGGGAACCGGACGGCGGGCGACGCATCGTCCTCCGCAGGCTGGCCGGGAGAATCGCCGGGGAAGGGGAATGGAGCCGGTATGAGTCCTGCCCGAAACACTGGGATTCCGGCGAGCGCCGCGGACGCCGCCCGCCGACACGCCGAGCTGGTCAAGGAAATCGAGGAGCACGCGTACCGGTACTACGTGCTCGACGCGCCGACCATTTCCGACGCCGAGTACGACGCGTTGATGCGCGAACTCGAGGAGATCGAGAATGCCTACCCGGAACTGCGGACACCGGATTCACCGACGCAGAAGGTCCAGGGTGCGCCGGCGGCGCACTTCGCGCCCGTCGAGCACCTGGAGCGGATGCTCAGCCTAGACAACGTCTTCACCGAGGGGGAGTTGCGGGCGTGGATCGCCCGGGTGGAGAAAGAAGTCGGCACGGACGCCGCCTACCTGTGCGAACCGAAGGTTGACGGGTTGGCGGTCGATCTCGTGTACGAGGACGGCGTCCTCGTGCGCGGCGCGACCCGCGGCGACGGCCGGGTCGGCGAGGATGTCACCGCGAACATCAAGGCGATCCGCAATGTTCCGCATCGGCTGCACCGGGACGGGAACCTGCCGGCGCTATTGGAAGTCCGCGGCGAAGTGTACTTCCCCGTCGCGGATTTCGCGGAATTGAACGCCGGTCTGGTGGCGGCCGGCAAAGCGCCGTTCGCCAATCCGCGGAATGCCGCCGCAGGCTCGCTGCGTCAGAAGGATCCCCGGGTCACGGCGAGCCGGCCGTTACGCCTGGTGGTGCACGGCATTGGGGCGCACCAAGGTCTGGCGGCCGCCCGTCAGTCGGAGGCGTACGTCGCCTTGGCCGCGTGGGGCCTGCCGGTGTCGGAGCGGGCGAAAGTGGCGACGACGACGAAGGAAATCCTCGACTACATCGCGTACTACGCCGAGCATCGCCACGACCTGGAACATGAAATTGACGGCGTCGTGGTGAAAGTCGACCAGTTCGCCTTGCAGCGGCGGCTGGGCGCGACAGCGAAGGCGCCGCGGTGGGCGGTGGCGTACAAGTACCCACCGGAAGAGGTGACGACGAAACTCCTCGACATTCAGGTGAACGTCGGGCGCACCGGACGGGTGACCCCCTTCGCCGTCATGGAACCGGTGCGGGTCGCCGGGTCGACGGTGACGAACGCCACCCTGCACAACGCCGACGAAATCAAGCGAAAGGGCGTGCTCATCGGTGACACCGTCGTGGTGCGCAAGGCCGGCGACGTCATTCCGGAAGTGGTCGGACCCGTCGTCGCCTTGCGTGACGGCTCCGAACGCGAGTTCGTCTTTCCCAGCCACTGTCCGGCGTGCGGCACGCCATTGGTGCGGGAGAACGGCGGCGTCGACATCCGGTGCCCCAATGCGCGGTCCTGTCCCGCGCAATTGCGGGAACGGTTGTTCCATATCGCGAGCCGGGGTGCGCTCGACATCGAATCCCTGGGGTATGAAGCGGCGAATGCCTTGCTGGAGTCGAAACTCCTCGCCGATGAGGGTGACCTCTTCCTCCTCACTCCCGAGAAGCTCCGCACGGTTCCGTTCTTCACCAAGAAGGACGGCGAATTGAGCGCCAACGCCGTGAAACTGCTGGAAAATCTTGAGTCCGCCAAGACCCGGCCGCTCTGGCGCGTGCTTGTCGCGCTGTCGATCCGGCATGTCGGACCGACGGCCGCACGCGCACTCGCCCGGGAATTCGGCTCCATTGACGCTATCCGGAATGCGTCGGTGGACGAGCTGGCCGCCGTCGAGGGTGTCGGCCGGGTCATCGCTGAATCCATCCGCGACTGGTTTGCCGTCGACTGGCATCAGGAGATCGTGGCGAAATGGTCGGCCGCCGGGGTGCGGATGGCGGAAGAGCAGCGCAGTGCGGCCAAGCCGCTTGCCGGCATCACCGTCGTGGTCACCGGTACCCTTTCGCGCTGGTCGCGGGATTCGGCGATCGAAGCCATCCAGGACGCGGGCGGCCGGGCCGCCGGCTCGGTATCGAAGAAGACCGATTTCGTCGTTGTCGGGGAGAATCCCGGCTCAAAGTACGACAAGGCGCGCCAGCTCGGGATTCCGATCCTCGACGAGGAGGGTTTTGCCACCCTTCTCACGAAAGGCCCGGACGCAGCGCGGTCTATGGCGCAGCGGCCGTAACCGACTGGACAATCGCCTTATTCGCCCGGGCGTCGCGGGTTTCCCGGTCCGATGTCGCGCTGGTCGGCTATACTCCCGTACCGCCGTCCACGTCCGCCCGCGAGAGTGCTGGAGTGTCCATGCCCGGCGAGCCAATGCCTGTGGTCACGGCCGGCGTACGTCCACGCGACAGACGGCGATTTTTCGGCGACACGGAACCACGTACGTTCCTGGCCGTCTGTCTTGCGCTCTTCGCGGTCGCAGCGGTTCTCGTGCTCAGCGCCATTGCGCGGGGGAAGACCCTATCGTTATTCGACGAGGCGACGCACGCGGATTACGCGTACCGAATCGCCCACGGACAGATTCCCGCCCGCGGAACTCCGTTGGCGCCGGAAATTCTGCGTGAATGGTCGTGTCGCGGCGGCGTTACCGGCCTCCATCTTCCGCCGTGCGACAGCTCGACACCGCCGGTTCCGTCGCAGTATCCCGGCCGGGGCGAGGATTACAACTTCGGTCATCCCCCGCTCTATTACGCCATTACCGGCGTCATCGCCCGCGGGTTGGGCGTTTTTCTGCCCGGTCCGCACTTCATCACGCTGGCGCGTCTCGTCGGTCTGCTCTGGCTCTTTGCCGCCATGGTGACGTTGTATGCGGCGATTCGCCGGTTCGGCGGCGGCGTGCTGTTCGCCGCAGCGGGTGCGGCTCTTCTTCCGCTCGTCCCTGGTGTGCTGCACGCCTCGAGCACGGTGAACAACGATGCCGCTGCTCCGCTCGCCGGAAGTATTGCGGCACTGCTGCTGGCCCGTTTGCTCATTGACGGTGCCACCGGCTGGCTTGTGCCGGTGCTTGCGACGTTTCTCGTGACGGCGACGAAGGTCCTCAACGCCCTACCGATGCTGCTTGTCGCCGCGGTCTGCGTCGTCCTGGCCGTCGCGGGAGACCGGGCGGCACGCTGGCCGATTCACGTCTCGCTCGCGCACCGGCGTCGCCAACTCCTCGTTCTCGCCGGCGGGATCGTCCTGGCCTTTCTCGTCGTCTACCAAGGGTGGAACCTGTTTCAGGCGCATCGCGGCGCGCAGCATTGGGTCAGTCCGGTCGCCGGAATAAGCGGCAGGCCGATCAAGGGGCTGCCCTTCGCCGAATTGTTCAGCACGTTGTTCACCGGTTTCTCCATGGTGATAACGAACTATTACCTGCAGCCGTCCGTCGACGGCGAGACGATCACGCTCTGGGCGCGGTTGCTCGCATTCGTGGTCATCGCCGGGCCGCTGTTGGTGATGGTGACCTCTGCGCGCCGGAGCGCGCGATGGATATTTGGTCTCGGCGCGCTCGCCGGCCTGGTCGCGTATCCGCTTGCGGTGGAGCTTCAGGCTTTCGTGCAGTCCGGCGAGTACTTCCCAAGCGTTGCCGGCCGCTACGGCATGAGCGTCGTGCCCTGGCTCGCCGCGTGCCTCGCGTTGGCCTGCTGCGCGCGGGGCGCGGGAAGGGTGCTGGTGGCGTTCAGCGGCATCGGGTTCGTCGTCATGACCCTCGCCGTGACGGGTGTGTTCTCACTCGGGCCGGCCTGAATGGTGCAGGCGCGGCGGCCGCCTGCCCGCTCGGGGTCGAGGCGCTGGTCGCGTCGCTAGGATGACCGCGTGCCCCGAGTTACCCGTGCCGACGTTGCTCACCTTGCCCGGCTCTCCCGACTCGCTCTCACCGAGGCCGAGCTTGACCGTTTCGCCGGCCAGCTCGACGTCATCCTTGACGCGGTGGCGAAAGTCTCTTCGGTCGCCGGCTCCGACGTACGCCCGACCTCGCACCCGCTTCCGTTGACCAACGTCTACCGGGACGACGAGGTCCGGCCCTCCCTACCGGTGGGAGAGGTGCTGGCGGCCGCGCCGGCGGTGGAGGACCAGCGGTTCAAGGTCCCGCGGATTCTGGAGGAAGAGTGATCACACCGGCCCAGCCTGCGGCGACCGTTGGGGGAGTGCCGGGCCAGCTTGCGGTGGCCGTCGGGAAGTGCCGTGGACGTCGGGGAGTGCCGTTCCTGCCTGCGGCGGCGTTCCAGCGAGGACGGCGATGAGTGACCTGATTCGGCGGACCGCGGTCGAGCTCGCAGCGATGATCGCCGCCCGCGAGGTGTCAGCGGAGGAGGTCACCCGGGCGCACCTGGACCGTATCGCCGCGGTTGATCCCGCCGTGCACGCGTTTCTCTACGTCGATGCCGATGGCGCGCTGACCGCCGCCCGGGCGGTTGACGCCAGACTGGCGGCGGGGGAGAGACTCGGACCACTCGCCGGCGTCCCCCTTGCGCTCAAGGATGTGTTCACGACGCGCGGCATGCCGACCACCTGCGGCTCGAAGATTCTCGAAGGGTGGATCCCGCCATACGACGCGACGGTGGTGCAAAAAATCCGGGACGCCGGAATCGTCATTCTCGGCAAGACGAACATGGACGAATTCGCGATGGGGTCGTCGACGGAGAATTCCGCATTCGGCCCCACCCGCAATCCTTGGGATTTGTCGCGTATTCCCGGCGGCTCATCCGGCGGCAGCGCGGCCGCGGTCGCGGCGTTCGAGGCGCCGCTGGCCATCGGTACTGACACGGGAGGGTCGATTCGGCAGCCGGCGGCCGTGACGGGCATTGTCGGCACCAAACCCACGTACGGCGGCGTGTCGCGGTACGGCCTGGTCGCTTTCTCGTCGTCCCTCGACCAAGCGGGTCCGTTCGCCCGCACCGTGTTGGATGCCGCGTATCTGCATGCCGCCATTGCGGGCCACGATCCGCGTGACGCCACGTCGATCGACGCTCCGGTGCCGGACGTCGTCGCCGCTGCCCGCAACGGGGACGTTCGCGGGTTGCGGATCGGGGTGGTGCGCGAATTGGACGGTGACGGATATGACCCCGGCGTCCGGCACCAATTCCATCAGGCGGTGAAGCTCCTCGCCGATCTCGGCGCCGACGTCGGTGAAGTGAGTTGCCCGCATTTCGAGTACGCCCTCGCCGCCTATTACCTCATCGCGCCCAGCGAGTGTTCGTCCAACCTCGCGCGATTCGACGCGATGCGGTACGGTTTGCGGCTCGGTGACGACGGCACCCGCACCGCGGAAGACGTCATGGCGCTCACCCGCGCGGCCGGCTTCGGCGCCGAGGTGAAACGCCGCATCATGCTGGGCACGTACGCGCTTTCCAGCGGTTACTACGAGGCCTATTACGGGTCGGCCCAGAAGGTCCGCACCCTCATCATCCAGGACTTCGCCGCCGCGTTCGAGAAATTCGACGTCCTCATCTCTCCGACCACCCCGACCACGGCTTTCCCGCTTGGCGAACGGGTGGACGACCCGCTGAAGATGTACCTGGCCGACCTCGACACGATTCCCGTGAATCTCGCCGGCAACGCCGCCATGTCCGTACCGATCGGCTGCTCGCCGGACGACGGCCTCCCGGTCGGCCTTCAGATCATGGCACCGGTGTTGGCGGATGACCGGCTGTACCGGGTCGGTGCGGCGCTGGAAGCGGCGTACCGGGAACGCACCGGCCGGCTGCTCATTGAGGACGTACCGGATCCTGCCGCGAATCAGGAGGGAGCCGCGTGACGACGATCGCTCCGGATGAGGTGCTGGATTTTGCCGAGGCGGTCGAGGAATTCGAACCGGTCTTCGGGCTGGAGACGCACGTCGAGCTGGCCACCCGGTCGAAGATGTTCTGCGGATGCCCGACCACGTTCGGCGCCGAGCCGAACACGCAGGTCTGCCCGGTCTGCCTCGGCCTGCCCGGCTCGCTTCCGGTCGCCAATCGGGCCGCCGTCGAGGCGACGATCCGTATCGGCCTTGCCCTGAACTGCACGATCGCCTCCTGGTGCCGGTTCGCCCGGAAGAACTACTTCTATCCCGACATGCCGAAGAACTTTCAGATTTCCCAGTACGACGAGCCGCTCTGCACCGACGGGTACCTGGACGTTGAGGTCGACGACCAGGTGTTCCGGATCGGGATCGAACGCGTCCACCTGGAGGAAGACACCGGAAAATCCGTGCACATCGGCGGCGCGACCGGTCGTATTCACGGCGCCGACTATTCGCTCGTCGATTACAACCGCGCGGGCATCCCCCTCGTCGAGATTGTCACGAAGCCCGTGGTCGGCACCGGGCAACTCGCTCCGGCGGTGGCCCGGGCGTACGTGACCGAACTGCGGGAAGTGATGCGGACACTGGGTGTCTCCGACGTGCGGATGGAGCAAGGCTCGTTGCGCTGCGACGTCAATCTTTCCGTGCACCGCAAGGGTACGACGGCGTGGGGGACTCGCAGCGAAACGAAGAACGTCAACTCGCTCCGCTCGGTGGAGCGGGCGGTGCGCTACGAAATTCAACGGCAGGCCGCTGTGCTGCGCGCCGGCGGCCGGGTGGTGCAGGAGACGCGCCATTTTCACGAGGATTCGGGTGTCACGACACCCGGGCGCAGCAAGGAACAGGCCGAGGATTATCGCTATTTTCCGGAGCCGGATTTGGTTCCGCTCGCCCCGGATCCGCAGTGGGTGGCAAGCCTGCGGGCCGCCCTTCCGGAATTGCCGCTGCAGCGCCGCCGGCGGTTGCGCGAGGCGTGGGGTCTCACCGCGGCGGAGATGCAGGCGGCGCTGAATGCGGGCGCCGTCGAGTTGGTTGCGGCGACGGTTGCGGCGGGCGCGAGTCCCCGCGACGCGTACAAGTGGTGGCTGGGTGAACTCGCCCGGCGCGCCAATGAAGCCGGCGTCGAGCTGGCCGCACTGCCCATAACCCCCGAGGACGTAGCCGAGCTCGCCCGGCTGGTGAGCACCGGACGGCTCACCGACAAGCTGGCCCGGGCGGTGCTCGACGGCGTTCTTGCCGGCGAGGGACGCCCGGAAGAGATCGTCGCCTCCCGCGGCCTTGAAGTCGTCTCGGATGACAGCGCTCTTCGCACCGCCGTGGACGCTGCGATCGCCGCACAACCGGATGTCGCGGAGAAAATCCGTAACGGCAAGGTAGCCGCGGTCGGTGTCCTTGTCGGCGCGGTGATGAAGGCGACACACGGACGGGCCGACGCGGCGAAGGTGCGGGCTCTCATTCTGGAAACTCTTGGTGTCAGCGACGCATGAGGCAATGGGTGCCTTGACGTTGACGGCTGTCGGGCAGCGCCACCGGCAATGAGCGAGGCCGAGGTCCACGTCTGGGTGCCCTACCCGGAAATGGCGGCGGATCTGCGCGGTCTGTCAGCGCGGCTGCGGGTCGGCCTTTTCACCGGAACAGAGAGTCCCGCCGACGTGCCGGAGCCGCACATTCTCGTGGCGCCGTACACCCTCGGCACGAAAAAACTTGCGGCGGCGCTGCGGTCACCCCGGCTGCGGGTCATCCAGCTTCTGACCGCCGGTTACGAGCAGGTGGCGCCGCTGGTTCCCGACGGTGTCCTCCTCTGCAACGCGCGCGGCGTCCATGACGCGAGCACGGCGGAACTCGCCGTCGCGTTGATGCTGGCCGCGCTGCGCGGAATTCCCGATTTCGTTCGAGCGCAGCAAACCGGAGAGTGGCGGCATGCCACGTATCCCTCGCTGGCGGACCGCACCGTGTTGATCCTCGGTTACGGATCCATCGGCGAGGCGTTGGAGCGCCGTCTCGCCGGCTTCGAGGTACGCATCCTGCGGGTCGCCCGGCGGCCCCGCCCCGGAGTCCACGGCATCGAGGAGGTCTGGGGTTTGCTCGGCGAAGCGGACGTGGTCGTCGTCCTCACCCCACTGACCGCCGAGACCAGGCATCTCGTTGACGAGAAATTCCTGGCGCGGATGCGGCCTGGTGCGCTGCTGGTCAACGTCGCTCGCGGGGCGGTGGTGGACACCGAGGCGCTGGTGCATGCTGTTGCGGCAGGACGCATTCGCGCCGCCCTCGACGTGACAGATCCCGAGCCGCTCCCGCCGGACCATCCCCTCTGGCGGCTCCCCGGGGTGCTGATTTCGCCGCACGTCGGCGGGGACACCACCGCGTTTCTCCCGCGCGCCCGGCAACTCATCGTCGACCAGATTTCGCGGTACCTGAACGGCGAACCGCTGCGTAACGTTGTCGCCGGTGACACTGATTGAGCGGTGATGTCGCACGCCTGAGCCGGGCGTCGGCCGCCCGTGTGCGCAGCAGGGAACACCTCCATCACTGGGACTTTCGTCCCGAGTGAAGTCCGTGACGCTCGGGACCTACGGCTCTGGGCGCTGGAGATCGGCGAACCGGAGACTGATGGTGTCAACAGGCGGCGATGGATCGTCGACGAGGCCGTGTCGGCGCCGTCTGTTCAGGCGCAGCCGATCGTGTGCGGCGGGAGGCGAAGATGGCATGTGGCAGATTCGGGTGCACGGTAGGGGCGGACAAGGCGTCGTCACCGCGGCTGAGCTGCTCGCCGATGCAGCCTTTCGCGACGGATACGAGGTACAGGCTTTTCCCAGTTTCGGTTCCGAGCGGATGGGCGCCCCGGTAACGGCGTACTGTCGCTTGGACACACTGCCGATCCGTATCCGAGAGCCTGTCGTTGACGCCGATGCTCTTCTTGTCATTGACGCATCGTTGTTGCGTCTGCCGGAGACGCTCGCGGGGTTGAGGACGGGCGGGTGGGTTCTCGTGAATTCCGCTCGACCTCCGCAGCAGCTCGGCGTGACATCCACGGCGTCCTCCGACGTACACATTCGTTGGGCGACGGTGCCGGCGACGGCGCTGGCCCGACGCTATCTGGGACGTGCGGTGCCCAACGCGCCAATGCTCGGCGCTTTTGCAGCACTTACCCGACTGGTCTCGTTGACGGCAATTGAGGACGCACTGTCGGATCGCTTCACGGCCCCTATCGCTGAGCAGAATATCCAGGCGGCCCGTGCAGCCTTTGCTTCTCTTCAGCAGGTGGTGACGAGCGATGCGCAGTCAGCGTGAAGCCTCCCGGGCCATAGCCGAGGTGGTCGGTCGATGCCGTCCGCAGGTCGTTCCCGCTTATCCGATCACTCCGCAGACCCACATCGTGGAAGCACTCGGCGCCATGATCCGGGCCGGCACCCTTTCGCCGTGCGTCTTTCTTACCGTCGAATCAGAATTCGCGGCGATGTCAGCGGCGATCGGTGCCTCGTTCGCCGGATCCCGCACATACACCGCGACTGCCAGTCAAGGGCTTCTGTACATGGCTGAAGCGCTGTTCAACGCGTCCGGTTTAGGGGCACCGATCGTCATGACGGTCGCCAATCGCGCGGTCGGTGCGCCGATCAACATTTGGAACGATCAGAGCGATGCGATGAGCCTGCGGGATTGCGGCTGGATCCAGCTCTACGCCCCGGACAATCAAGCTGCGGTCGACCTGCATGTTCTGGCGTTCCGCGTCGCGGAGGCTCTCTCACTTCCGGTCATGGTGTGCATGGACGGTTTCGTCCTCACCCACGCCTTCGAACCATTGGCTGTTCCGACACAAGCCCAGGTCGACAATTTTCTTCCTCCCTTTCGGCCGCGGCAGGTTCTCGATCCCGGCGATCCGGTGACCATCGGTGCCATGGTCGGCCCGGAGGCCTTCACCGAGGTGAAGTATCTCTCGGCGCAGCGGCTCGACGCGGCGGTGAACGTGTTCGAGTGGTTCGCACAGGAATACGCCGAGATAACCGGCCGCCGTTATCACGCGGTGGAAAGCTACCGCATCGAACACGCGGACACGGTTGTTGTCGCCCTTGGTTCGGCGGCGGGAACGTTGTACGAGCTTGCAGACGCAGTCCCTGGTGTCGGGGTTCTTGTCATCACGATGTATCGCCCATTTCCGGCGCGGGTCGTCCGGGGACTTCTCGCCGCAGCCCGACGCGTCATCGTGCTCGAACGCGCCTTTGCACCGGGAGCCGGCGGCATCGTCACCGCCGATGTGCGTGCCGCGGTCGCCGGAACGAGCGCGATGGTGCATACCGTCATTGGGGGACTGGGTGGACGTCCGATCCGGCTGGCCTCGTTGCGCGCCGTGGTAACCGCCGATGCGCTTCCGGATATTCATTTCCTCGATCTACGCGAGGACGTCGTTCGCCGTGAATGGGAGCGGGATCCCACGGTCTCGGCGATGGAGGTGCGCCATGTCCGCTGACAACGGACGGTCCCTTTCGCTGACAACCCGCACGGCTGGCGGCAGACTGGTTCCCCCCGCGCGGCGTGCGGAACAGGCTAATCCACACCGACGCAACGCACTGACCTCGGGTCACCGCGCCTGCCAGGGATGCGGAGTTGCTCTCGCTGCTCGTACCGTCGTTGATGCTGCGTACCGCGCCTCCGGGGGAAAACTCGTTGTCGTGACAGCAACCGGATGTCTTGAGGTGTTCTCAACACCCTATCCGGAGAGCGCGTGGCGGGTTCCTTGGTTGCACTCGTTGTTCGCTAATGCGGCATCGGTGGCAAGCGGTGTGGCGGCCGCGCTGTACGCCCAGGGACGGGAGGACGTTCGAGTCCTTGCGCAGGGCGGGGACGGAGCGACCGTCGACATCGGCCTCGCCTGCCTCTCCGGCATGTTCGAACGAGGCGATGACGTCCTGTATGTGTGTTACGACAACGAGGCGTATATGAATACCGGCATTCAGCGCTCGGGTGCGACACCGCCATATGCGCGGACCGCAACAACGGAAGCGGTCGGAGACGAGCCGGGAAATCCGCCTGGGACGGGAAAGGACTTGCCGCGTATCGCGCTCGCGCACAGCATTCCCTACGTAGCGACGGCGACCATAGGCGATATTCACGACCTTGAGGCCAAAGTGGTGAACGCGATGGGTGTGCGTGGAGCCCGATACCTGCACGTCCTGACACCCTGTCCCCTTGGTTGGGGGAGCGGACCTGCTGAGACGATCGCATTGGCCCGCCTTGCCCAGCGTTCCGGTTTGTTCCCGGTTTTCGAAGCACGGGACGGGGAAATCACCTCGGTGCTTCCGATTCGGCGGCCGGTTCCGGTCGAGGAGTACCTCCGGCCGCAACGCCGATTCGCCCATCTGTTCGCCGATCCGGACCGTCGCCTGCTCACCAGGTTGCAGGAATTCGCCGACAGCACGAAGGCGCGGTACGGCTTGATGTGAAGGGGGTGCGTGATGGATTTACCGTTCGCGGTGAGTCTTGCACCGGCTTCGAGCAGATCGAACCACACGGGTACGTGGCGCACCGATCGACCCGTCTATATCGATGCCTGGCCGCCGTGTAATGCGGCATGTCCCGCTGGTGAATCCGTCCAGGGGTGGCTTTACCACGCCGCAGCAGGCGATTGGGAGATCGCCTGGCGCCAGCTTGTCGCAGTGAATCCGTTTCCGGCCGTCATGGGACGGGTCTGCTATCACCCGTGCGAGGCGCGGTGCAATCGCCGGGAATTCGATGAGGCCGTCGCCATCAATGCGGTCGAACAATTCCTTGGAGATGAGGCGCTGCGCCGTGGTTGGCGCCTGCCGTCACCCGGTGCACCGACAGGTCATCGTGTGCTGATCGTCGGTGCCGGGCCGGCAGGTCTTGCTGCGGCGTATCACCTGCGGTTGCTCGGACATGAGGTGGAGCTTCACGACGCCGAAGCCGAGCCCGGTGGGATGATGCGCTACGCCATCCCGACGTTCCGGCTCTCCCGTCGAGTCCTCGACGCAGAAATTGAACGCGTCCTCGAGTTGGGAATTCACTACCATCCGCGGTCACGGATTTCCGACCTCAGCGCCGTCAGCGGATATGACGCCATATTCGTAGCCGTCGGTGCTCAGCGTCCGCATCGGGTCCAACTCCCCGCCGATCCTGCGGCGCGGATTCTCGACGCGTTGGACCTGCTCCGGCGTACCGCGCAAGGCGAACGGCCGGGATTAGGGCGGCGGGTCGCCGTCTACGGCGGCGGCAATACCGCGATGGACGCTGCGCGCACCGCGAAACGCCTCGGCGCTGACGAGGTGGTCGTCGTGTACCGACGCACCCGGGAGCGCATGCCCGCTCACGACACAGAGGTGGCCGAGGCCGTCGAGGAAGGGGTGGCTTTCGAGTGGTTGTCGACGGTGACCCACGTGGAGCCGGGAAGCCTTCGCCTGGAACGAATGGAGCTCGACGCAGCCGGGAAACCTCGACCAACCGGGCGGTTTGTCGCGCGTCCGGCGGACACTCTGATCCTCGCCTTGGGACAGGAGGTGGACGCCGGGCTGCTGCGTGCGTTGCCGGGCGTGCGTTGTGCCGACGGCGGCGTGGCGGTGGACGCGTCCCTCATGACCGGAGCGGCCGGCGTCTTTGCCGGCGGGGACATGATTCCTGGTGAACGCACCGTCACTGCCGCGATCGGTCACGGGCGACGGGCCGCGCTCTCCATCGACGCGTGGCTCCGGGGGCGGCAACCGCCGTCCGAACCGCTTCGGGAATCGGCCGCTTTCGCGTCACTGAACACGTGGTACTACGACGAATCACCCGCGGCACAGCGCAACCGCCTGCCACGAGCCCGCCGGCTCGGGGGGTTTGGCGAGGTGGTTCGCGGACTTGACCCGGCACACGCGTTGGCCGAGGCCCGACGATGCTTCTCCTGCGGCAATTGCTTCCAGTGCGACAACTGCTACGCCGTCTGCCCCGACGCGGCGGTTCTCAAGGTCGAGTCCGGGCACGGCTATGCGATCGACCTCGATTACTGCAAGGGATGCGGGTTATGCGTCGCCGAGTGTCCGGTGGGTGCCATTCGCACGGTGCCCGAACCGGGCACCGAGGTCGATGCATGACGGGTAGCGACGGAATCACGCCGGAGGCCGCCGCACGGTGCGCGCCCCATGCGCGCAACAGGACCGTTGAACGGGGCGTCGCTGCGTAACGTTGTGACTGGGGACGACGCCGGGTAGGTCGGCTGTCCCCTCGGGCCCGGCACGGATGGGAGAGCGCGTGTCCAGGGCAGCGACGGAATTCGGCGAATTCGCCGCGAGCTTCGCGGATCCGCTGTTCCGGCTCGGCTATCTCCTGGTGTGCGCGGAACCGACCCCGTCGCTGCCTGACGTGACCCTCGCCCGGACGGTGACCGTCCGGGCGCTGCTCGCTACCCGCCGGCATTGGCGTGACGTGGCGTCCGGCGCCGCGCCGGAGAGCCTGGCCGTGGCGGCGTTGTTCCGAGCAGTATCCCGACCCCGCCGTACCCCGTCTGCCAGTCGATCGGCGGCTGGCGCCCAGCCCGCCGTCCGTGCCGGCGACCGGCTGCACGCCGTCGGTGTCAGCGACCCCCGGGCGGGTCTCGGGGCGCCGGTGGCGGCGCCGTCCGACGACGACGCCGAGCTGCGACGCGCACTCGATGCCATGTGGTGCTCGCTGTCACCGGCGGCACGCGCCGTCTTCCTCGCCGAGCACGGCGTCTCCCTCTTCCATTGGATGGCCGACCTCGACCTTCCCGACGTCTTCGGCCACCGGCGGCGGGCGAAGCACTCCGCCGAATGGCAGGCCGCCTGGACCGGCCTCCTGCGCCAGGCGGGCACGCGGGGCGGTGCGGACGTCGACCAGCTCCTCCGTGCTGTCCTGGCCGAGCGGGCGGCCTGGCCCCCAACGCCGCCGGGCGTCGTGCCGGAGGTCGAGCAGCGGCAACGGGTCCGCGTCCGATGGACCGCCGCGGTCGGTGCGACGCTCGTCCTGGCACTGGTCGCCGGCGGTCTTGCCTTCGCCCGCCCGCAGACCGCCACACAGCGCGCCGGTCAGCACCATCCAACGGCTGCGCCGGCCTCTGCCGGTCCCATCGTCAACTGGCCGGTCCGCGGCAACGCGGCCGCCGTCGACCTCGTCGTCCAGCTGCGGGCGCAATTCGCCCGGGACCATCCGGACGCCTATGGGCCGGTGCAGGTTCTCCTGGTCGCGGACGTTCCGTGGTTCCGCCTCGCCTATGTGGTCGCGAGAACGGCAAGCGGTGTCGTCAACGCGTGGTACTACGGGCCGGCCGGCTCCCAAGACCTCCAGCAAGGCTATGTCTCCTACGGTCAGCCGCTCGCGGCGCCCGAGGGTTCCCCGTCCCCGACGGCTCCCGAGGGTTCCCCGTCCGCGACGGCTCCCGCTGTGGTCGCTGCAGCGCTTGCGGATCCGAGCGGCCATGTCGCTCTCGTCGCCCTGACCGCCCCCCAGCTCCTCAGCGGGGAGCTCCGCACCGGCACCACTACGCTGCCGACGCGGCTGGCCGCGTCCGACGGCGCGATCGTGGCGGACATCAGTGCGGTGTACGCGCCAGGGGAGACGCTCCGGCTCATTGCCGGCGGCCGGACGGTCTGGGAGGGCCCGCTCGCCCTCTTGCAGCTGGCGGCCCGCCCCACCGCCTCGGCACTGGCCCGGTTCCCCGGCGGTCAGGGAGCGGAACTCATCCCCGTCCAGCGGGGCACCGCCAACACCCCCGAACTCTTCCGTGCCCTGCAGATCCTGGACGCCTGGCGGCGCACCGGGGAGCTGGCGTCGTCCGCCGAGCCCACTGTGCTCTGGGGCGGGGCTGACGGCGAAGGCACCCAGCTCCTCATCCTGCGGGCCAAAACCCTGCACCGGCCGGACCTGCTCATCGTCGTCTGGGGAGCGGCCCCGGAGGCGGCCGGGGAGTATCTCCTGCGCCCGGACCTCCCCGACTATCCGCTGGCGTTCAGCTATCTCGGGGCCGGCGGCAACCGGATCGGCGTCCTCACTCCCCTGGGGGTGACCAGTGTGGGCTTGTACGTCCGGGGGGCTGTGCGCATGACCGCCCCGGTGGATGCGACCGGCTTTGCCACGCTGCCCGCGGTGGTCGAACCGACCAGCCTTGGCGACGGGTACGCCTCGCTGATCCTGTACGACGCCCAGGGCAAGGACGTCGGTCGGGTCGCGGTTCCACCGCCGGTGTGACGGTCCGGTCGGGTGAGCCCGGACGCAATCGAGCCGTCCGCCGCGGCGGTTCGGCCGCCGGTGCGACGGTCCCGTTGGGTGCAGACGAGTTCTTGGCGCGTAAAGTGTGTCGCGCGCCGACACGTGCCGCGCCGACCCGTGCCGGACGACGAATGACGGAGCAAGGGAAGAGGAATCGATGCGCGCTCAGCCCGATCTCAAACCGCGCAGCCGTGACGTCACCGATGGGCTGGAGCGGGCCGCGGCCCGCGGCATGCTCCGCGCCGTCGGAATGACCGATGCGGACTGGGAGAAACCCCAGATCGGAGTGGCGAGTTCCTGGAACGAGATAACGCCCTGCAACCTCTCCCTCGACCGGCTCGCGCAGGCGGCCAAGGAGGGCGTGCACGCCGCCGGCGGGTATCCGCTGGAGTTCGCCACCATCTCGGTTTCCGACGGCATCTCCATGGGCCATGAGGGAATGCATTTCTCGCTGATTTCCCGCGAAGTCATCGCCGATTCCGTCGAAACCGTCTTCATGGCTGAGCGCTTCGACGGCGCCGTCCTGCTTGCCGGTTGCGACAAGTCCGAACCCGGCATGCTGATGGCGGCCGCCCGGCTTGACCTGGCAGCGGTTTTCCTCTATGCCGGCAGCACGTTGCCGGGGAAACTCGGGGACCGGGACATCAACATCGTCGATGCGTTCGAGGCTGTCGGCGGTTGCCTTCGCGGCCTGGTGAGCCGGGAAGAGGTCGACGCCATCGAACGGAATTTCTGTCCGGTCGAAGGGGCCTGCGCGGGCATGTTCACCGCCAACACGATGGCCAGCGCGGCGGAAGCGCTCGGCATGTCATTGCCCGGTTCGGCCTCGCCGCCCGCGCCGGACCGCCGGCGCGACGGTTTCGCCCGGGCCTCCGGGGAGGCAGTCGTCAACCTGCTCCGCCGCGGCATCACCGCCCGGGACATCATGACCCGGGAGGCATTCGAGAACGCGATCGCTGTCGTGATGGCCCTGGGCGGCTCCACCAACGCCGTGCTCCATCTGCTCGCGATCGCCCGCGAGGCGAACGTCGACCTCGCCATCGACGATTTCAACCGGATCGGGGACCGGGTCCCGCACTTGGCGGATGTCAAGCCGTTCGGCCGGTACGTGATGAGTGACGTCGACCGGGTCGGCGGCGTGCCCGTGGTGATGAAAGCGCTGCTGGACGCCGGGCTGCTGCACGGCGACTGCCTGACGGTGACCGGCAAGACGGTGGCGGAGAACCTCGCGGACATCACCCCGCCGGACCCCGACGGCAAGGTGATTCACGCGCTCACCCAACCGATCCACCGCACCGGCGGGCTGGCCATTCTCCGCGGTTCGCTCGCCCCGGACGGCGCGGTGGTGAAGACCGCCGGGCTGGAGTCGACGTTCTTCGAAGGCACCGCCCGGGTGTTCGACGGCGAGGAGGCGGCCATGCGCGCCGTGCCCGAGCTGCGTCCGGGAGATGTCGTTGTCATCCGGTACGAGGGGCCGAAAGGCGGCCCAGGGATGCGGGAGATGCTCGCGGTCACCGGCGCCATCAAGGGCGCGGGCCTCGGCAAGGATGTGCTCCTCGTCACCGACGGCCGGTTCTCCGGCGGTACCACGGGTTTCTGTGTCGCTCACGTTGCTCCGGAGGCGGTGGACGGGGGACCGATCGCGTTCGTCCGGGACGGTGACCGCATCCGGCTGGACGCGCAGGCCCGTACCCTCGACCTGCTGGTGGACGCCGATGAGCTGGCCAAACGACGGGCCGACTGGCAACCGCCGCCGCCGCGGTACACCACCGGAGTCGCGGCCAAGTACGTCAAGCTGGTTGGCAGCGCCTCCGAGGGTGCGATCTGTCGGTGAGCGGTGCCGGTGCGGGTGTCCCGATCGTCCATCAGCCGTGGAATTGACAACTGCGGCATGGATCCGGCATCCTTGGCCCGTGCGTTTTATCGCGCTCGTACTCCGTGGGCGCGCTGGCTGACCGACGGTCACCTGGCGCGCAACCCCTCCGTGCTGCGGCACGAGGGGTTTTTTGTTACTCCGCAAGCAGCTGTCGAGAGAGGTAGCGATGAGTGAGCAGATGACCGGGGCGCAGGCGTTGGTGCGCGCCTTGGAGCTGGCCGGCGCCGAGGTGGCGTTCGGCATTCCGGGTGGGGCGATCCTCCCGGCGTACGATCCCCTCTTCGATTCGACCAAGCTGCGTCACGTACTCGTCCGCCACGAACAGGGCGCGGGTCACGCCGCCGAGGGGTACGCCCTGGCGACGGGCAAGGTCGGTGTGTGCATCGCCACCTCGGGGCCCGGGGCGACCAACCTGGTGACCCCGATCTCCAACGCGTACATGGACTCCACCCCAATCGTTGCGATCACCGGTCAGGTGCCGTCGACGCTCATCGGGTCGGACGCGTTCCAGGAGGCGGACATCCGCGGCATCACGATGCCGATCACCAAGCACAACTACCTCGTGACCCGGGCCGAGGACATCGCCCGCACGATCGCCGAAGCGTTCTACATTGCCTCGACGGGCCGACCGGGTCCGGTGCTCGTTGACATCGCCAAGGACGCCCTGCAGGCCACGACCACCTTCGAATTTCCCAAGAAAATCGACTTGCCCGGATACCGCCCGGTCACCAAGCCGCACGCCAAGCAAATCCGCGAGGCGGCACGGCTCATCGCCACGGCGACCCGACCGGTCTTCTACATCGGCGGCGGTGTGCTGGCCGCCCGAGCCAGCGCGGAGCTCTTCACCTTGGTGGAATTGACCGGCATTCCGGTCGTCACCACGCTGATGGCGCGCGGCGCATTTCCGGACAGCCACTACCAGCATCTCGGCATGCCCGGCATGCACGGCACCGTCGCCGCGGTGGGGGCGCTGCAACGCGCCGACCTGCTCATCGCCATTGGCACCCGCTTCGACGACCGGGTGACCGGCAAACTGAGCTCGTTCGCACCGAACGCCACGGTGATTCACGCCGATATCGACCCCGCTGAGATTTCGAAGAACCGGGTCGCCGACGTGCCGATCGTCGGTGACGCCCGCGAAGTGATCATTGAGTTGACCGCGGCGGTGCAGGCGGAATTCGCCGCTGGACGGCGGGCCGATTTGACCGGCTGGTGGCGTCAGCTGGATGCGTGGCGCAAGACGTATCCGCTCGGATACGAACCGCCCGCTGACGGCAGCCTCGCCCCGCAGTACGTCGTGCAGCGGCTCGGCGCGATCGCCGGCCCGGACGCGATTTACGTCGCCGGCGTCGGTCAGCACCAGATGTGGGCGGCGCATTACCTCCCGCACGAAAAGCCGCGGACCTGGCTCAATTCCGGCGGCGCGGGCACGATGGGCTTCGCCATTCCCGCGGCAATGGGGGCGAAATTCGGCCGGCCGGACGCCACCGTCTGGGCGGTGGACGGCGACGGGTGCTTCCAGATGACCAATCAGGAGCTGGTGACCTGCGCCCTCGAAGGCGCCCCCATCAAAGTGGCGGTCATCAACAACGAGGCGCTCGGCATGGTCCGCCAGTGGCAGACCCTGTTCTACAACGAGCGGTACTCGCACACGGACCTGCATTCCCGGCGGGTGCCCGATTTCGTGAAGCTCGCGGAGGCGATGGGGTGCGTCGGGCTGCGCTGTGAGAAGGAGGAGGACGTCGACGCGGTCATTGAGAAGGCGATGAGCATCAACGATGTGCCCGTCGTCATCGACTTCGTCGTCCACAAGGACGCCATGGTCTGGCCGATGGTGCCCGCAGGGACCAGCAACGATGACATCAAGGTGGCGCGAGACCTCGCGCCCGACTGGGAGAGCGAGGTGCTCTGAGACATGTCCCGCCACACATTGTCGGTGCTCGTCGAGAACAAGCCGGGCGTGCTGGCCCGGATCGCCGGGCTCTTCGCCCGCCGGGGCTTCAACATTGAGTCCCTCGCGGTCGGCCCGACGGAGCACCCGGAGCTCTCCCGGATGACGATTGTCGTCAACGTTGAGGAGCATCCGCTCGAGCAGGTGACCAAGCAGCTCAACAAGCTCGTCAACGTCATCAAAATCGTGGAATTGGAGCCGGAGAACTCCGTCAACCGGGAGTTGCTCCTGGTCAAGGTGAAAGCCGACCAGCAGAGCCGGTCCCAGGTCCTCGAACTGGCCGAAACGTTCCGGGCGCACGTCGTCGACGTCGCTCTTGACGCCCTCACCCTCGAGGTGACCGGAAGCGCGGAGAAACTGGATGCCCTGCTCCGGGTGCTCGAACCGTTCGGCATCAAAGAGCTGGTGCAATCCGGGATGGTCGCGCTTGCCCGCGGCGGGCGATCGATCACCGACCGGGCATTGCGGGCCGTCGACCGGATCGCCTAGCCGGCGGCGGGCCGAGGTAACGTCACGGATGTTTCCGGCCGGCCGCGGCCTCCCGTGCCGGGCGTGAGGACACCGGTGGAATCACCGGGCGAACGAACCGAAACCAGCGAACGAGCGAACGAACCGAGACGACAAGGAGTCGAAGTGCCGGAAATTTTTTACGAGGACGACACGGATCTTGCGGTCATCCAGAATCGGCGGGTCGCCGTCATCGGTTACGGGAGCCAGGGGCACGCGCATGCGCTCTCCCTCCGCGATTCCGGGGTGGATGTGCGGGTCGGCCTTCCCGAGGGGTCGACCAGCCGGCCGAAGGCGGAGGAGGAGGGGCTGCGGGTGCTCACCCCGTTCGATGCGTGCGCCGAGGCGGACGTCGTCATGCTGCTGGCCCCCGATCCGCTGCATCGGCGCATCTACGCCGAGGCGATCGAACCCAACCTCCAGGACGGCGACGCCCTGTTCTTCGGCCACGGATTCAACATCCGTTACGGCCTGATCAAGCCGCCGGCCGGTATCGACGTCTGCATGGTCGCGCCTAAGGGACCGGGTCACCTGGTGCGCCGGCAATTTGAGGAAGGCCGCGGTGTTCCGGTGCTCATCGCCGTCCAACAGGACGCAACCGGCAAGGCGTGGGACCTGGTGAAGTCGTACGCGAAGGCCATCGGCGGGACGCGCGCTGGGGCGTTGAAGACCACCTTCACCGAGGAGACCGAGACCGACCTCTTCGGCGAGCAGGTGGTGCTCTGCGGCGGGCTTGCTGAGCTCGTCAAAGCTGGTTTCGACACCCTCGTGGCCGCGGGCTACCAACCCGAAGTGGCGTACTTCGAATGCCTCCACGAGCTGAAGCTCATCGTCGACCTGATGTACGAGGGCGGCATCTCGAAGATGTACTGGTCGGTCTCCCAGACCGCCGAGTACGGCGGGTACACCCGGGGTCCCCGCATCATCACCGACGCCACCCGGGCCGAGATGCGGCAGATTCTCCAGGAGATCCAGGACGGCACGTTCGCCCGCGAGTGGATCGCCGAGTACGACGGCGGCTTGCCGAACTATCAGCGCTACTACACCGAGCACGTGGAGCATCCGGTGGAGCAGGTCGGCCGCCGGCTCCGGCCGATGATGAGCTGGATCAGTCAGGCCGAGTGATCGCGACGGGCCGGGGTGGGCCCCGATCGGGGTTGCCCGCCGCCGGCCCGTTACGCTGAAATCCTTGCGGCGCGCTACAGCGTGGTGGCGGGCGCCGATGATCATTTAGGCTCGCACCCGGTCAGTCCGTCGCGGCTTGCCGGGTGCTCGTCGTGACGCGAGGACCGCGAGGGTCTCGCGCCGGAGGTCCAGCCCAGCCATGAGCAAACCCGTTGTCCTCATCGCCGAAGAACTCTCCCGTGCCGGTATCGACTTGCTGAGCGGTGATTTCGACGTCCGCGAGGTCGACGGCACCGACCGGGCCGCCCTGCTCGCCGCCCTGCCCGAGGCCGATGCAGTCATCGTGCGCAGCGCCACCAAGGTGGACGCCGAAGCGATCGCGGCAGCCCGCAAGCTGAAGGTGATCGCACGCGCCGGCGTCGGCCTTGACAACATCGACGTCAAAGCCGCGACCAACGCCGGTGTGATGGTGGTCAACGCGCCGCAATCGAATATCGTCAGCGCCGCGGAGCATGCGATCGGATTGCTGCTTGCCGTCGCCCGGCGCATTCCCCTCGCCAACGCATCGCTGAAGGGCGGGGAGTGGAAGCGGTCCAAGTTCGTCGGTGTGGAAATTCTCGACAAGACCGTCGGCATCATCGGCTTCGGCAAAATTGGTCAGCTCGTGGCGCAGCGGCTCGGCGCCTTCGGCACTCATCTCATTGCGTACGATCCGTACGTTCCGCCGGCGCGGGCCGCACAGTACGGCGTCCGATTGGTCACCCTCGAGGAATTGCTCCGGGAGAGCGACATCATCACGGTCCACTTGCCGAAGACCCCAGAGACCGTCGGGATTCTCGGCGAGCGGGAATTGGCGATGGTCAAGCCCGGAGTCATCATCATCAACGCCGCCCGCGGCGGCCTGGTCGACGAAGACGCACTGGCGATCGCGCTCAAGGAAGGGCGCGTCGGCGGCGTCGGCCTGGACGTCTTCGCCACCGAACCGACAACCGCGAGCCCGCTCTTTGAGTTTCCCAACGTCGTCGTCACCCCGCATCTCGGCGCGAGCACGCATGAGGCGCAGGAGAAGGCCGGGACCGCGGTGGCGAAATCCGTCCGGCTCGCACTCAAGGGCGAATTCGTTCCGGACGCGGTCAATGTGCAAGGCGGCCCGATCGCCGAGGACGTGCGGCCCGGTCTGCCGCTCGCGGAGAAACTCGGCCGGGTCTTCACCGCCCTTGCCGGCGGTCTGGCGAGCCGGATCGAGGTGGAGGTCCGCGGCGAGATTGCGCAGTACGACGTCAAGGTGCTGCAGCTCGCCGTGCTCAAGGGCGTCTTCATGGACATCGTGGAGAAGACGGTGACGTACGTGAACGCACCGCTGTTCGCCCAGGACCGCGGGGTCGAGGCGACGCTCGTGACCGAGGACGAAAGCCCGGACTTCCGCAACCTCATCACGGTCCGCGGCACGCTGCCGACCGGACAGCAATTGTCCGTCGCCGGCACGCTTGCCGGGACGAAACAGGTGGAGAAGCTGGTGAAGATTGACGACTTTGACGTCGACCTGACGTTGTCGGAGCATCTCGGTTTCTTCCGGTACGAGGACCGTCCAGGGATCGTCGGTATTCTCGGCCGGATTCTCGGCGAGCACGGCATCAATATCGCCGGCATGCAGGTGGCCCGGGACGTGAAAGGCGGGCATGCGCTCATCGCCCTCACTGTGGACTCGGCCATTCCGGACACGGTCGTCGAGACGGTGGTCCGCGAAATCGGCGCCTCCTCCGGCCGGGCCGTCGACCTCGTCGAGCTGTGACGCGCGGCCAGGGTGCGGTCATGACGATCCGGCTGGCGGTCATCCCCGGCGACGGCATCGGGCCGGAGGTGGTGACCGAAGGACTGAAAGTGCTCGACGCGGTCTCCGCCCGATTCTCGTTGCAGATCGAGCGGACCGAGTACGACCTTGGCGCGCGGCGGTGGCATGCAACCGGGGAGACCTTGCCGGACACCGTGCTTGACGAATTGCGCGCCCATGACGCGATCCTCCTCGGCGCGGTCGGCGACCCGAGCGTGCCGAGCGGTGTGCTGGAACGCGGTCTGCTCCTGCGCCTGCGCTTCGAACTCGACCACTACGTCAACCTCCGCCCGGTCAAGCTGTTTCCCGGTGTGCGCTCGCCGCTTGCCGACATCAAGCCGGAGCAGGTCGATTTCCTCGTGGTGCGGGAGGGCACCGAGGGTGCCTACGCCGGCTCGGGTGGTTTCCTCAGGCGCGGGACGCCGCAGGAAATCGCCACTGAAGAGAGCGTGAATACCGCATTTGGGGTCGCGCGGGTGGTCCGCGACGCGTTCACCCGTGCGGCGGGCCGGCCGCGGCGGAAACTCACCGTCGTCCACAAGAACAACGTGCTGGTGCACGCCGGAGATTTGTGGGCCCGGACGGTCCGCGAGGTAGCCGCCGAATTTCCCGGCGTCAGCGTCGATTATTGTCACGTTGACGCGGCGACGATTTATTTCGTGACCGACCCAGGACGTTTCGACGTCATTGTCACTGACAATTTGTTCGGCGATATTCTCACCGATCTCGGTGCGGCGATTGCGGGCGGCATCGGGCTTGCGGCCAGCGGAAATATCAATCCGCAACGGACGACCCCGAGCATGTTCGAGCCGGTGCACGGCAGCGCGCCCGATATCGCCGGCCGGGGTCTCGCCGATCCGACGGCGACGATCCTCTCCGTGGCGATGCTCCTGGACCATCTGGGATATCGGGAAGCCTCCCAGGCCGTTGAGGCCGCCGTCGCCGAGGATCTGCTGGAGCGTTCGACGGCCGGGCGGCGGACGACGGCGCACATCGGCGATGCCATTGCGGCGAAAATCGTGGGCTGACCGGGCTGCTCCGGGTAGGGTGATCGAAGACGCTGACAAGGACGGAGCAATGACCATCGAATTCACCCGTGAGCTCAATCCGAACCCGGTGCCGGACGGCGAACGAGCCCGGTTGCTCGCGGATCCCGGTTTCGGGCGGGTTTTCACCGACCACATGGTGACCATTACCTGGACCGCGGACCGCGGCTGGCATGACGCCCGGCTCCGGCCGTACGCGCCGCTTGCCCTCGACCCGGCGACCGCGGTTTTCCATTACGGACAGGCCATCTTCGAGGGTTTCAAGGCCTACGCCCAGCCGGACGGCAGCATCAAGACCTTCCGGCCCGACGCCAACGCCCGCCGCTTCCAGAAATCCGCGCAGCGGATGGCCTTGCCCGAGCTGCCGGTGGACGACTTCGTCGCCGCGACCGACCTGCTGATCAGCACCGACCGGGCGTGGGTGCCCCGGGACGGGGAGAAGTCGCTGTACGTCCGGCCGTTCATGATGGCGACGGAAGTCTTCCTCGGGGTCCGTCCAGCCACGCACGTCACCTTCGCGGTCATCGCCTCACCGGCGGCCAGCTACTTCAGCGGCGGACTGCACCCGGTCTCGATCTGGCTCTCCGAGGAGTACACCCGCGCTGCTCCCGGCGGCACAGGGGCGGCGAAGTGCTCGGGCAATTACGCGGCCAGCCTCATCGCCCAGCAGCAGGCGCTGGCGCACGGTTGCGAACAGGTGGTCTTTCTGGACGCCGTCGAGCGCCGGTGGGTGGAGGAGCTCGGCGGCATGAACATTTACTTCGTCTTCGACGACGGCACCCTCGTCACCCCGCCGACGTCCGGGACGATTCTCGAAGGGGTTACCCGGGACGCCCTGCTGACGTTGGCCCGGGAGCGCGGGCACGCGGTCGACGTTCGGCCCATCGACATTCAGCAGTGGCGGGACGGCGTGGCAAGCGGGCGCATCACCGAAGTCTTCGCGTGCGGCACCGCCGCGGTGATCACTGCGATCGGCCGGCTGGTCTGGCAGGGCGGTGAATTGACCATTGGTGACGGCGGCATCGGCAAGGTCGCCCAGGAGCTGCGTGACGCACTGCTCGCCATCCAGTACGGGCGGACGCCGGACACCCACGGCTGGATGCACCTGGTCTGCTAGCGGCCCGCCCGGGGTGCGGCGCACCGCCCGATGCCAGCTCACGGCCACCCGACCTGCTAGCGGCCCGCCCAGGGGTGTGGCGCACCGCACGATGCCAGCTCACGGCCACCCGACCTGCTAGCGGCCCGCCCAGGGGTGTGGCAGACTGTCCCCGTGCGCAGTGCACGGATTATCACCTAGGCGCGTCGGTCGGTTGACCCACGCGCCTGACCTCTCGCGATCGCGAGGGGTTTTTTGTTATGGCGACACGGCGGACACCGAGGAGAAGACCATGAGCAGCGAACCCACCGGGCGGCACTCGGCGGCTGCGCCGGCCGGTTTTCAGGTCTACGACACCACCCTGCGTGACGGCGCCCAGGGTGAAGGAATGGCCCTCACGGTGGCGGACAAGCTCGCCATTGCCCGGCACCTCGACGACCTCGGTGTCGGCTTCATTGAAGGCGGCTGGCCGGGCGCCCTGCCGAAAGACACCGAATTCTTCCGCCGGGCGCGGACCGAATTGACCCTCCGCAACGCGGTGTTGGTCGCGTTCGGCGCGACCCGTAAGCCCGAGAGCAGGGTGGAAGCAGATCCGCAGGTTCTCGCCCTCCTCGAAGCGGAGACCCCGGCCGTCTGCCTGGTGGCCAAGAGCCACGTGCGTCACGTCAGCGAGGCGCTCCGGACCTCGTTGGACGAGAACCTCGCGATGATCCGCGATACTGTCGCGTTCTTCCGCCGGGAAGGACGACGGGTTTTCCTCGACGCCGAGCACTTCTTCGACGGGTACGCCGCTGATCCGCAGTACGCCGTCGAGTGTGTCCGGGTCGCTGCGGAGTCCGGAGCCGAGGTCGTCGTCCTGTGTGACACCAACGGGGGAATGCTCCCGCCGCGGATCGCTGACGTCGTGCACGAGGTTGCCGAGCGGACCGGCGTGCCGCTGGGCATCCACTGCCACGATGACACCGGCTGCGCGGTCGCGAACACGCTCGCGGCGGTCGACGCCGGTGTCGTGCAGGTGCAGGGTGTCGTCAACGGGTACGGCGAGCGGTGCGGCAACGCCAACCTGATCACTGTGGTGGCCAACCTCGAGCTGAAGATGGGCCGCCGGGTGCTGCCGCCCGGCCGACTGGCCGAGCTCGGCCGGGTGAGCCACGCGATCGCGGAGGTCGCGAACCAGCCGCCGCGGGCCAACCAGCCGTACGTGGGGCTCTCGGCGTTCGCGCACAAGGCCGGCCTCCACGCCTCGGCGATCAAGGTGTCACCGGATCTCTACCAGCACATCGACCCGGCCTTGGTCGGCAACGACATGCGGATGCTCGTCTCGGAGATGGCCGGCCGGGCCAGTGTCGAGTTGAAGAGCCGCCAGCTCGGCTTTGACCTGTCCGGTCAGCGTGATGCGGTGAGCCGGATCGTCGAGCGGGTGAAGAATCTCGAAGCACGCGGGTTCATGTTCGAAGCCGCCGATGCCTCCTTCGAATTGCTGCTCCGTGAAGAGCTTGACGGCGTCCCGACCCGGTTCTTCGACCTGGAGTCCTGGCGGGTCATCGTTGAGCGACGCGCGGACGGCGAGGTGGTCTCGGAGGCCACCGTGAAGGTGGTGGTCAAGGGGGAGCGGATCGTCGCGACCGCGGAAGGCAACGGCCCGGTGAACGCGCTGGACCGGGCGTTGCGGCAGGCGCTGGAGCGGCTGTACCCGCAGCTTGCCGAGCTCGAACTCGTCGACTACAAGGTCCGCATCCTGGACGGCTCGCACGGCACCGGCGCGGTGACCCGGGTGCTGATTGAGACCAGTGACGGCGAGACCGAGTGGACGACGATCGGCGTCGACGGCAATGTGATCTCCGCTTCCTGGCAGGCCTTGGACGACGCGTACATGTACGGCTTGCTGCGTCAGCACGCCGGCTCGGGCGACCCGGCTGCCCAGGGGGTGTCAACCGCCGGTCCGCGGACTCGATAGCGTCGGGGCGTGCGCATCGCGAGATTCGCGCCGGGACCCGACGGAGGCGGCTTCGCCTTCGGCGTGGTGGAAGGCGAGCAGGACAGCGCGCAGGTCCGGCTGATTGACGGGCATCCGTTCGGCGAATTGCGGCTGACCGATATTCGCCGGCCGCTCGCCGACCTGCGTCTCGTCGCACCGGTCCTGCCCAGCAAAGTGATCGCCGTTGGCAAGAATTACGCGGATCACGCCCGGGAGATGGGCGGGGAACCACCCGACCAGCCAGTGATCTTCCTCAAGCCGTCGACCGCGGTGATCGGACCGGGGTCGCCCATCGTCTATCCCAGCCAACTGTCCGCGCGGGTCGATTACGAGGGTGAGCTGGCCGTCGTCATCGGCCGGCTGTGCCGCAGTGTCCCGGTGTCGCGGGCGCACGAGGTGATCCTCGGGTATACGTGCGGCAACGACGTCACAGCCCGTGATCTCCAACAGCGTGACGGCCAGTGGACCCGGGCGAAGAGCTTTGACACGTTCTGCCCCTTGGGCCCGTGGATTGAGACCGAGGTCGACCCGTCGGATCTCGAGGTGATGACCACCGTGAACGGGGAGGTGCGGCAGCGGGCGCGGACGTCGTCCCTCGTGCACGGAGTAGCCGAGCTGGTGGCGTTCATCAGCGCGGTCATGACGCTTCTGCCGGGCGATGTGATCCTCACCGGGACGCCCGCCGGCGTCGGCCCGGTCCAGCCGGGAGACGACGTGACGGTCACCGTCGAGCGGATCGGGTCGCTCACCAATCCGGTGGTGGCGTCCAAGCTGGAGGAGGTGCCGGCGTGACCGTCCGAGTCCGGGTGGCGCCGTCGCCGACCGGCGACCCGCACGTCGGGACGGCGTACATGTCGCTGTTCAACCTGGCCTTCGCGCGCCGGCACGGCGGCGCGTTCGTGCTGCGGATCGAGGACACCGACCGGTCGCGGTACGTCGCCGACAGTGAGCAGCAGATTTTCGACTCCCTCCGGTGGCTTGGCCTGGACTGGGATGAGGGTCCCGACAAGGGCGGGCCGTACGGTCCGTACCGGCAGTCGGAGCGGCTGGACACCTACCGCCCGTACGTCGACCAGCTCCTCGCTTCCGGGCACGCGTACTACTGCTGGTGTTCGCCGGAGCGGTTGGCGGCGATGCGCGAGGAGCAGCAACGCCGCCGGCAGCCGCCGGGGTATGACCGGCTCTGCTACGGCAAGACCCGCGAGGAGCGGGCCCGGCTCGGCGGGTTCAGCGAGCGGCCCGTGGTGCGGATGCTCATTCCGGACGACGTCCCCCTCACCTTTCCCGATCTGATCCGCGGCCAGGTGTCGGCGCCGCGTCCCGACGATCAGGTGATCCTGAAGGCGGACGGCTTTCCCACCTACCATTTCGCCGTCGTCGTGGACGACCACTTGATGGCGATCACCCACGTGGTGCGCGGCGAAGAATGGATCAGCTCGACGCCGAAACACCTTCTGCTGTATGACTGGCTCGGCTGGCCCCGGCCGCAGTTTGCGCACATGCCGTTGCTCCGCAACCCCGACAAGTCGAAAATCTCCAAGCGGAAGAATCCGGCTGCGCGGTTGCTGTGGTTCAAGGAACAGGGGTATCTGCCGGAGGCGTTGCGGAATTTCCTTGCGCTCATGGGATATTCGATGCCCGACGGCCGGGAGGTTTTCTCCTTCGACGAGATGGTCGCGGAATTCGACTGGTCCCGGGTGAATCCGGTCGGTCCCGTGTTTGACGTCACGAAATTGGATTGGCTGAACGGGCATTACATCCGGTCGCTCCCGGTCGACGACCTTGCGGAGCGGTTGATCCCGTATTTGCAGGAGGCCCGGCTCATCGGCACCCCGGTGACCCCGCGGGAGGACGCCCTGCTGCGGGCGGCGGCCCCCCTGGTGCAGGAACGGATCGCACACCTCACCGAGGCGGCGGAGCTTCTCGCCTTCCTCCTACGCCCCGAGGAGGAGTTCGGCATCGAACCGGACGCCGCGCAGCGGGTGCTCGGCCGTGATGCCGCGGCGTCGCTCCGGGCCGCAATCGACGCGCTTGAGCCGCTGGCTGACTGGACGGCGTCCGCGATCCATGCCGCGCTGCAGGCCGCTCTGGTCGACGGGTTGGGCCTCAAGCCCCGGCATGCTTTCACGCCGGTTCGGGTTGCGATCACCGGCCGGACGGTGTCGCCGCCGCTGTTCGAGTCGATGGAACTTCTGGGCAGGGACCGCAGTCTGGCCCGCCTGCGGCGCGCCGCGGCGATCGCCGATGCGGGTGGGGCTGATTCCGCGGGTGTCGGCCCGGGCAGCGCGGTGCGCACCGACTGAGGAGGGTTCGACAGCGCGGCCGCACGTAGGAGCCCGCCGTGTCGTGGTCCCGGCCTGGTGCGGAGAGTGGCGGCAGCCGGAGGGGCACGGGTGTGGCGGTACTCCGTCTCCTCGTCGGTTACACTCGACCTGCGGCCGGTGCGCCGGTCCGATGGGGTATGGGGTAATTGGCAGCCCGGCGGATTCTGGCTCCGCTAGTCTAGGTTCGAGTCCTGGTACCCCAGCCAGCCGGTGATGATCCGGTGATGCGCGGCGTCGGGTCGCGGGCGTCGCGGTGGATGTCGCAAGAAATTCGGCCCCGTAGTCTAGCGGCCTAGGACGCCGCCCTCTCAAGGCGGTAGCGCCGGTTCGAATCCGGTCGGGGCTACCATCGCACGGTTGAGCCTCTTGCGCTGGTGCGTCGTCACCGCGTGATGTCGCCAATGGATATCTGCCGGCGAACCTGTTCGATGAACAGCGCCCGTACCGGCGAGGGAGCCCCGTTGGTCGCGCGGCCGTCGGCGGCCTGGTCACGGGTGGCACGAGGTCCGGCAAGTCCCACCCACAGCGCCAGGGCGATGACGACCACCTCGCACGCCAATGACACCAGACCCAGCAGGTCTTCCGGTGCCGAGATCCAGCCTTCCCGATATCCGCCGGGCAATCCAATAGTGCGGCTCGCGAGGAAAGCGCCGAATTCGACCGCCGACGTGGCGGCGGCCAACAACCAACCCACCACGTGCAGGCGCGCACTCATCAGGAAGAGCATCGCGGCGAAGAGCGCGGCGTTTCCGATCGTGAATAGGACGCCGATGTAGAACTTCTCCTCCAAGTGCATCGGGGTGAGCGCGACATGAATGCCGATAGTGAGTTCCATCGCAACCCATGCGATCCACCTGCCTGCGCGCGTGATCCATTGTGATGTCATGACAGGCGCTTCCCTTCGGTGACGGCGTACCGGTGCGGCGGCACCTATCCATTGCTTCGCAGGGGTGCCGCATTGCGGTTCAACCGTCGTCGGGACGTGCGTAGCCGGCGGTTGTGCGTCGCCTGCTGTACCGGCGGGGAGCGCGCGGTCGGCGAGTGCGCCGTGCTGTACCGCCGGGGAGCGCGCCGTCTGCTGCGTCCCCGGGGGTGTGCCGCGCAGCCGGCGGGTGAGCCGTCTGCTGCGCTGCGCAGCGCTAGCGGGACACGATGACGACATCGGCCCGGTCGCGGGTCTGCGCAATCAGCCGGGCGTTTCGTTCGTCGTTCTCCTCGACCCACGCCTCCGCGGCGTCCCGGTCGCGGCCAAACCGAATGTGCCGTTCGACCAACCGGCGGATGCGGACCGCGTCATCGAGGTCGATGTACCAGATTTCGTCAAGCAGTTCTCTGATGTCGCACCATGGCTCATCGTCGAGCAGGAGGTAGTTGCCCTCCGTAATGACAAGCTGCGTGCCGCGCGGAACGGGAATTGCCCCGGCGATGGGTTCTTCCAGGTCACGCCGGAATTCCGGTGCGTACACGACCGGCTCCGTCGCCGCCCGCAGGCGGTGGAGCAAGGCGCGGTAGCCGTAGCTGTCGAAGGTCTGCGGCGCGCCTTTCCGCCGGTCGATGCCGAGCCGCCGCAATTCCCGCTCCGCCAAGTGAAAGCCGTCCATCGGGACGAGGGCTGCGTCGCCGAGGGCGGCGCACAGGTGCTCCGCGAGTGTTGATTTTCCGGCACCCGGCGGACCGGTGATGCCAAGAATTGCCCGCGATCCACGGGCGGCCAAGCTGCGGGCGCGGTTGACGAGCCAGTCGAGCTCCGCTCCCACCTGCAGGGGACGCCGGTCGGCCATCTCAGGCGGCGGCGGCGCCGGTCATGATGGCCACCACCTCAGGCATGGAGTGCGACTGCGGGGTGACGACAGCGACCCGCCGGCCCAGACGCTGAATGTGAATGCGGTCCGCAAGCCGGAAGACGCTTGGCATGTTATGGCTGATGAGGACGACGGCCAACCCTCTCGCCCGCAGCATGCGAATCAAATCCTCCACGTGAGCGGCTTCGCGGACGCCGAGCGCCGCCGTCGGCTCGTCGAGGATGATGACTTTGCTGCCGAACGCCGCTGCCCGGGCGATGGCGACCGCTTGTCGCTGCCCACCGGAGAGCACTTCGACCCGCTGCGTGATGTCTTGCAGCGTTTCGATGCCGAGATTCCGGACGTACTCCTCGGCGAGCCGGCGCATCGTCCCGATGTCCAGCATGCGGAATATCCGGCCGAAAAGGTCGCGGCGGCGCAATTCCCGGCCGAGGTAGATGTTGCTCGCGATGTCGAGGGCAGGGCTCACCGCAAGGCTCTGGTACAGCGTCTCAATGCCGGCGTGCCGTGCCTGCAGGGGATCCTTGAATCGGACTTCGGCCCCGTCGAAGAAGATGTGTCCGTCGTCCGGCGTTATCGCACCGGAGAGGCACTGGATCAGGGTGGATTTCCCTGCACCGTTGTCTCCGATGACGGCGAGCACTTCGCCGGGGTAAAGTTCGAAATCCGCGCCGCGCAGGGCCTCGACGTGCCCGAAGACCTTCACCAGTCCGGTCGCGGCGAGCACCGGGGTGCGGGTTGTCTGTTGGCTCACTGTCGGGTCTCCCCTCGAATCCACCGGTCGACGCTCACCGCCGCGATGACCAGCAGTCCTTCGGCAAGTTGCTGGTAGAGCTCCTGGACGCCGGCCAAGGCAAGCCCGTTCTGGAAGACCTGAACGATGAGCGCGCCGAGGAGGGTGCCCAGGACTGCGCCGCGTCCGCCGAACAGACTCACCCCACCGATGACGACGGCGGTGATGCTGTCGAGATTCAACGTCGGCGAAATGTTGGTGCTTGCGCTGCTCACCCGGCCGATCTGCACCCAGCCCGCGACGCCGTAAATGAGACCGGCGATGAGGTAAACGCTGAGCAGCACTCGGCTGGCGTGAATTCCGGAGAGCCGGGCGGCTTCGATGTCGTCACCGACGGCGTACACGTGCCGGCCCCACGCCGTCCGGCCCAGAATGTACGCGAATGCCAGGTAGAACACGAGCATGGTGACGACGCCGGTGGTGATCCGGAAACTCCCGGCGCCGAAGAGTTTTCCGGACCAGAGCAGGATGCTCGACTGCGGCGGATTCACCGTCTGCCCGTTGGCGTACTTAAGGCCGGCGGCGGTGAAGACACCGAGGGTGCCGAGGGTGGCGATGAACGGCGGTACGCGCAGCCGGGTGACGAGAAAGCCGTTCGCCAGCCCGGTGAGCAGAGCGACGAGCAGGCCGATCACCAGCGCAAGACCGGCGGGGACGCCGCTGTTGACTTCGGTGCCGGCCATCACCATCTGCGCCAGAATCATCGCCGCGCCGACGGACAAATCGATTCCGGCGGTGAGGATGATGATGGTCTGACCGAGGGCCAGCAAACCAATGACCGCGACTTCTTGCAGCATGATGGAGAGGTTTGCCGGGCTGAAGAACCGCGTATTGATGAGCCCAAACACGACCACCGACACCACGAGCACCACGAGGGGCCCGAGGGTCGGGTGGGCGCGGAGTATTTCACGAGCTGAGGCCGAGCGACGGCGCCCGAGCGGAGTGGTCCGTTCGGGCGCCGTCGCGGTGCGAGGTTCCGTCACTGGAGCTCATCCCCAGCAGCTGGACTTCGCTTGGTCCGGGGTGACACTGTCCACCCCTGGTTGCGGTTGAGCGGTGATCAGCTGGACGCCGGTGTTGATGAAGTCCTTGCCCGCCGGCATGCTCGGTTTCGCACCGGTCTTCGCGAACTGCGCAATGGCGTCGACGCCGAGCTGTGCCATCTTGCCCGGGAACTGCCCCGAGTCCGCTCCGATCTCCCCACTGGTGAGGAGGGACAGGTAGTTGCAGCTTCCGTCGATGGTCACGATCGTCACGTCTTTGCCGGGGGTCTTGCCGGCGTTCTTCAGGGCTTGCGCCGCCCCCTTGGCCGCCGGCTCGTTGATGGTGTAGACGACATTGATGTTCGGGTCCTTCGACAGACAGGTCTCCATTGCCGACAGACCCCCAGTCGCGGAACCGTTGGTGGGTAGCTGACATGCGATCTTATAGCTGCCGCCCTTCCCCCCGGTGTAATGACCGGACTTGGGCTCTTGCCCGTTCACGTTGGGATTGCCGACCGGGATGCCCATGCCTTGGAGGAAGCCATGGTCCCGGTCGACGTCCACTGTGATCACCTGATTGGCGAGGTCGTCCAGCATGGCGATGTCGGCGTTGGCGCCGTTCAGCTTCTGCGCCATCCACTTGCCGATGAACAGGCCGGCCTGCAGGTTGTCGGTCGCGTAGGTGACGTCCGCGATGCTCGCCGGGATCGGCGGCGTGTCGACGACCACGACCAGGAGCCCGGCGGCTTTCGCGCGTTGCAAGGCGGTGTTCACCGCGTCGCTGTTGATGGCAATGATGATGCCCTTGTAACCCGCGGAGATCGCGGCGTCGATCTGCTGAATCTGGGACGTGGCGTCATCGTCCGCCTTGCCGGCCGAAACGTGGAGATCCACGCCGAGCTTCGCCGCCTCGGCCTTCGCGGCATTCTCCATCGAGATCCAGTACGGGTTGGTGAACTCCTTGAGGATGAGTGCGGCCTGGATCTTGCCGCCGCCCGCGCCCCCTGCGCCGGCGCTGGCGGACGCCGCGCTCGTGTTCGCGGCCGGTGCGCCGGAGCTCGACGACGGCGAGGAGCTCTTGGAGCTGCTGCAGGCTGCGAGGACCAGGCTGGCGGCGGCCGCCACCGCGCTCACCGCGACGAGCCGGGATCTTCCTTTCATCACGCCTCCGGTGTGGGTATGGTTGCGAATACGCCGGAACTCTAGGCCGTATCCGTTGGAAGCGCAAGGGTTTGTGTTGAAATCGTTGTAATCCGTCGGACACACCCGCGGGACAGCGCTGCCTTAGTTGACAGTGCCACGGATTCGGGCAGACACTGGGGCCAGCGTGTGTGGTTTCCGGTCAGCGGGAGTGCGTCGGGTCAGCGGCCTGCGAACGATCGCGGACACAAGCCGTCGACGGCGGAGCGAGGAGGACGGGTGTACGCCGAGGAACGGCAGCTCTACATTGCCGAGCTCGCCCGAAAGGAGGGGCGGGTGGATGCCGCCGCGCTCGCCGAGCGGCTCAAGGTGAGCACGGAGACGATCCGGCGCGACCTGACCATCCTGGAGCGGCGGGGGCTCGTCCGGCGCACCCACGGCGGGGCGATACCGGTCCAGCGGCTCGGCTTCGACCCCGCCCTCGGCATGCGCACGTCGGTGATGGTCGAAGAGAAGGAGCGGATCGGCAAGGCGGCCGTCGACTACCTGCCTGCCGAAGGAAGCATCCTCCTCGACGCCGGAACGACGACCGCCGCGCTGGCCGAGCACATTCCCGGCGACCGCCGGCTCACCGTGTTGACGAACAGCCCGCCGATCGCGCTGTCATTGGTCAACCGGCCGGACGTCTCGTTGTTCATGCTCGGCGGGGCATTGCGGCCGCGGAGTTTGTCCATTGTCGGCCCGTGGGCGAACCGTTCATTGGCCGATGTCTGCGTGGACGTCGCGTTTCTGGGCACGAACGGCCTGTCGGTTGAACGCGGGCTGACGACGACCGACCAGACCGAGGCGATGACGAAACAGGCCATGATTTCCGCCGCCCGGCAAGTCGTCGTCCTCTGTGACCATTCCAAAATCGGCGTCGACGACTTCTTTCATGTGGCGCCGCTCGCCGATGTCGACGTCGTCATCACCGACGACGGCTTGGACGCGGATTTGGCCGACGATCTCCGGAAAGTCGTGCCCCGGCTCGTGCTGGCGTGACGGCGTACGGCCGGTTGGGACCGGGTGCGAAAGGACGTCAGGAAAGGGGACATGGTGGGCGCAGGCAAGACGTACCGGTTAGGCCGGATTTTCGGGCGTGATGGGCGGACCATGGTCCTTCCCGTCGACCACGGGTTGATGCTCGGGCGAATTTCCGGCCTGGAGGATCCGGTCGCGATGACCCGGTCTGCGATCGAGGCGGGGTGCGACGGCCTGCTGATGTCCGCGGGCCTCGTACGGGCGACGGCGGAATTCTTCGCGGAACGAACAAGCCCGGCCCGGTTGCTGACGGTCGATACGCTTTTCTGGGACGATCAGGATGCCGCGACCGCGGCGTCGTCGGTCGTGGCCTCGATCCGGACGGCGGCGCGGCTCGGTGTGGACGCGGTGAAACTGCTGATGGCCTGGGATTTTCCCGCCGTGCAACGCACAGCGACAGCGGCGCGGATCGCACGTGTGGTGGAGGAGGCGGACCGGTGGGAGATTCCGGTCATGGTCGAGCCGGTCACCCTCCGCGAAACCTCCCGGGAACGGGCTGCGGAGCTGACGGTTGACGCGGCCCGCATCGCGACCGAGCTCGGGGCCGACATTCTCAAGGTGGCCTATCCCGGGAAACCCGAGCTGCTCGCGGCACTCGTGGCTGAATCGCGGCTGCCGGTGGTCATCCTCGGCGGACCTCGGGTCTCGACGATTGCGGATCTCGTCGAGGTCGTCGACGAGGCGCTTGGGGCCGGAGCGTCGGGGATCGTCATCGGACGTCAGGTCTGGCAACGCCCACCAGCCGAGCGTGCCGCGGTGATGCGGGCGTTGGTGGAACTCGTGCATGGCCGGGTGAGCGCTGCTGCAGCGCTGGAAGGGCTCGCGAGTGTCGCCTGACGGCGAACCCGTCTGGTGCGGCCTGGATATCGGGACGACGCACATCAAGTGCGTACTGGTCGGATCGGACGGTTCGTTGCTGGGCATCGCCAAAACGGATACGCCGGTCGGGACGGACGGCGTCGGCCCGTGTCACGATCCGGAGGAGATCCGCCGGTCGGCGGAAGCGGTGATGTGCCGCGCTCAATCCGCCGCCCGGGTGCCGACCGTCGTCCAGGCGATCGGGGTGACGAGTGTCGGTGAGGAAGGCGTTCCGTTAGGCAGAAATGGGGAGGTGCTGTACCCGGCGATTGCCTGGTACGAGCGGCGTCCGTCGTCATCCGCCCGGCAGTGGCTGACGCAGCATCCGGGCGAGGAAATCTTTGCGGTGACGGGACTGCACCCGGATCTCGGCCTTACCGTGTTCAAGCTGCTATGGCTGAAATCCGAGCGGCCGGGCGTATGGAAGGCGTGTGACCGCTGGTTGGGTATCGCCGATTACGTCATGTGGAAGTGGACCGGGCGGGCGGGCATGAGTTACGGTCACGCAAGCCGGACCGCGCTCTTCGACCTGGCGGCAGGGGGTTGGCGTGCCGAATGGGTGCCGGAGGTCCTGCCGCGCGGGCTGGACGCTTTACCTCCCCTGCTTCCCGGCGGCGGAATTGTCGGCCTGCTCAGAAAGGACGCCGTTCCCGGTCTTGTGACGGCGGCGGACACACCCGTCGTGGCTACCGGCCTGGACCATATCGTCGGAGCGTACGCCGCGCAGGTGACCGAGCCAGGGTCGGTGCTCGACTCGATGGGCACCGCCGAAGCGCTCATCGCTCCGGTGACCGTCGAGCAATTCCGGTCCGCATCGTATGAGCGAGGTGTCGATTTCGGGGTCGCCATGGCACCGGACCGGTTGGTCGCCATTGCTGCGCTGCAGTCCGGAGCGGGGGTGAGCAGTATCCGGCGTCTGTTTGCGGGCCGGGACGCTGCGGCGCTCGCCGAGCTCGATCAGCGCACCGCGGCTGTTTCCGTCGGCGCAAACGGGTTGTGTTATGTCCCCCCGCGGGTCAGGAGCGGACAGGGCGGTGCCTTCTTCGGTCACCGTTTCGACCACGGCGCCGAGCACATGACCCGTGCCGTCATGGAGGGATGGTCGCTTGCCGCGGCCGACGCCTTGGCGGATCTGGACGCCGCTGCGTCGGATGTCGTCTGCATCGGCGGCGGCAGCGACGTCACGTTCTGGATGCAAATGAAAGCCAGCATTCTGGGGCGGCCCATCCGCCGAATTCGTACGCCGGAAATCGTCGCCGTGGGTGCCGCGCTGCTCGCCCGCCGCGCCACGCAGGCTGATGACGTCCCGGAGCGTGGTGTGGCGCAGGTCGATCTCACGCCGCCGGTCGATGCGTGGGTGGCGGCGTACGCCGAGCTGCAGCCGGCATTTCTGGAACGTGCCGCGTCCGTGCACGGTCTGCACGCCGGGCACGTGTATCCGTGACGGGGGTACGGCGCTATCGGCCGGTGCGCAGCCAGCGAGACGATCCCCGTCGCGATGACGACAGAGAAATACTGCGGCCTGCCGAGCAGCACCACCTGCGCTGCCGTGCGCGGTTTCGCGCGCTGGGACGTCATAGCGGAGCGGTCGTTCGTCATCCTGCGAAAAAGCGACGCAGAAAATCGTTCTGGAACTTGCCCTCCGGGTCGTAACGCTCCGCGAGCGCGACGAAGTCGTCGAAGCGTGGATATGCCGCCCGGACGACGGCCGGATCCATGGTGAAGAGCTTGCCCCAATGCGGCCGCGGCTGCAGCGGAGCGAGCGCCCGCTCGACCTCGGAAACCACCGGCCGGACCGCCTCTTCATCAGCGATCCAGGTGAAGTGAAACGCGACCGACGGCCGATGGTATGCCGGACTCAGCCAGAGCTCATCCGCCGCCACCGTGCGAATTTCGGAAATCTGCAGGACCGGCGCAATGCGGGAGCCGATGTGCCGCAGGGCGCGGTATGCCTCAACTGCGGCGGCGCGAGGGACGAAGTATTCGCTCTGCAGTTCGTCGCCGGCGCTGGGCGTGACGTCCAGACGGAAATGCGGCAACCGCTCATGCCACGGTCCGATCCGGCCGAGCTGCGGAGTGCAGTTCTCCGGGGGCATTCCGGGAACCGGGTTGTGGTCGCGTTCGGCCAACCGGCCGCCCCAGCGTCGCGCCGGTGGGTCCGGCCGGCCGGCGGCCACCCGCTCCTTCAGCCAGATCTGGCGGGCGGTGGGTGGATCCCAGGTGGTGAAAATGCTCACGCTGTACGCAGCAGAGGTGACATCGTCAAGGTCGGCGAAAACATTGTCAAGGGGGGCGTCCTCATATACCCACTGGCGCACGGTGAAAGTTGGTTCGGTAACCAGCTCGATTTCGGTGACGGCGCCCAGCGCACCGAGGTGGACCACGGCGCCGGGAAACTCCGGCGATTCGGCGGTCAGGTGAAAGACCCGGCAGGTGCCGTCGACGCCCGTCATGCCCGCCACGGCGGTGGCCAGGCAGCCGTTGCGGTCCCCCGAACCATGAGTGGCCGTCGCGCAGGCTCCGGCTATGGAGATGTGCGGCAGGGAGCCCACGTTCGCGAGGGCCCATCCCGCCTCGTGCAGCGGGAACGCCAGGTCGCCGTATCGCGTGCCGGCGCTCACGGCGGTTCGTCCCGGCATGACCCGCACCTCGCGGGGCAGGTGATCAAGGGAAATCAGGGTGCCGGTAGTGTCGGCGATCGGATTGAACGAATGTCCGGTGCCGAGGACCCGTACCTGATCAGACACCCGAATTATTTCGACGAGCTCGTCCAGATCACGGGGCTGAACGTAACGGCGCGGGCGGAACGCAATGTTTCCAGCCCAGTTGCGAAGCCTCGGTGCGGACACCTCGACATCATAGGCCGCTCGCAAGGACGCTGCGGCGGACGGCGTTACCTGCTCGCTTGGCGCCGGCGGTTGAGGAGTCCCGTCGCGACAACGCTTGCCGCCATCCACGCCGCGGCATAGCCGAAGGCAACGGCCGGGGAGACGGTTGCGTAGAGAATTCCGACGACGGCGGTCGCGACAAGGTCGCCCAGCGCCTGGACACCGCCGAGCACGCCGAATCCGCTGCCGCGCAACCGGTCAGGCAGCAGAGCGGCGAAGAGCGCCGATTGGGCGGTCTCGGCAAGCCCGATTCCCGCGCCGGCAAGGATGAAGGCCGCCAGCAGCCACCACCACGCCGCCACACCGACGGCGAAACCGGCGTAGGCCAGCACGTACAGCGCGCCGCCGGCGGCGAATGCCGGCGCGGGGCCCGCGTGGTCGACCCATCGCCCGGCGGCGAGGGCGACCACCGAACCGAACGCGTTGTGCGCCGCATAAATGAGAATCGCCAGACTCGCCGCAGCAGTCGCCGTTTCGCCGTGACCGGTGAGCACGTGGGTCGCCCGCAAGATGAGCAGGGTCGTCGCCACGTTGCCGAATTCGAAGAGCGCGATGGGCAAGAGCGCACGAATCACCCCGGCCTCGTGCAGAGCCCGCCAGGCGAACCGCGGTCGCTCCCGGCGCACGGAGTCACGGGCGCTGGCTTCGCGTGCCGCCACGCCAATCGCCACCGCGGCGAGAATTCCCGGCAGGAAAGCGACATAGAGCGCGTGGCGGATACCGATCCATGCCACCAGCCCGGCGGCAAGCAGCGGGCCAATGACCGCGCCGAGATTGTCACCGGCACGCTCCAGGCCGTACGCCCTCCCGTACGCGTGGCTGGGTGCCACCGACGCCAGCAGCGCGTCACGGGACGGGGAGCGGATGCCACGGGACGTCCAGGCGAGGGCACGCAGAACCCCAACCTGCCACACGGCCGTCGCCGCCCCGATAAGGCCGGTGGCCAACGCCGTTCCGAGATACCCTCCGGTGGCAAGCCGCCTGCGGCGGGCAGGATCGTTGGCAAGCGGGCCGCCGAGCAGTTTGGCTACGCCGGTCAACGCATCAGCGAACCCCTCAATCAGTCCGAGCGCAGCCGCCGAGCCGTGCAAGACGCCGGTGAGGAAGCTCGGCAAGACGGCGGTGGCGATTTCGTGCCCGGCGTCGCTGAAAAAGCTGGCCGCGCCCACACTGCCGACGCCCGGAGTGAGCCAACGCTGCTGCTCAACAGTGGTCGCCACGACGCTGCTCCTCCTCGGTATCCGTCAGATGCGCAGCGAGTAGTCGCTGCGGGTCCGGGTGAGATTCGGGTTGTAGTACGGGTCGTGGTCGACGTACGTCGCCCAGCGTCTGCGCAGCAGGCTCATCTGACGAGGGGCGGTTTTCTCGACCTCGGGCTCCGGCGCGTAATGGCAGAGCCGCACGTACGGCAAGAGGACCGTACGGTGGCCGCGTTGCCGCAGGCGCAAGCAGAAATCTGCGTCACCGATGGCGCCGCTGAGTTCATCGTCGAAACCACCGGCCGCATGGAAGGCCTGGCACCGCACCATGAGACACGTGCTGCTGACAGCGGCGACGTTCGACGGGATGAGAAGACGATTGAAGTACCCGGGGTGGTGGGCCGGGAAGCCGCGGAACGGGTGCCCGATTCCGCCTGCGATGCCAAGGACGAAACCGGCATGGTCGATCGTGCCGTCGGGGCGGAGCAGCACGGGGCCCACGGCACCGATCTCCTCACGCAGGGCGTACCCGGCCATTTCGTCCAACCAATCTGCTGTGCCGACGGCGACGTCCCCGTGCAGAAAAACGAGGAGGTCGCCGGATGCGCAGTCGGCGCCGTGGTTCATCAGCCGACTCCGGCGAGCCGGCGTGCGCAGGGATTCGACCCGAAATCGCTTCGGCTCCTGCGTGTGCCAGAAAGTCAGAAGGTCGCGAAGCTGTTCATCGTTACGGCCGTCGTGGACGACGATGACCTCGATGTTCGGGTACGCAGTCCGATCGAACAGTGCGCGGATGCAGTCAGGATCAATGACGCCGGTATTGGGTGCGGCGACCACGATGGAGATGAGCGGCTGGTTCGAGACGGCATAGTGGACGCGGAAATTTCCCCGCGCTTCCGTGATTTCCTCAACTGTCGCTACCGCTCCTCTGCGGTGCAATGCTTCGCGGATCGCACGGTGCGCGGCGGCGTATGCGTAGGGCTTTGCGTCGGCACTGGCGGCGGCGGATCCAGGATGTCGACGCCAGTGGTAGAGGACGCGCGGTATGTGGTAGATGCGATCGGTCTGTTCGGTGAGCCGCAGGACGAGGTCGTAATCCTGGCTGCCTTCGAAGCCGAGCCGGAATCCGCCGATCCGCCGGACAAGTTCGGTCCGATACACCCCGAGGTGGCAGGTGTACATGTGGGAGAGGAGCAGCTCGGGGGACCAGTCGGGTTTGAAGAACGGTTCTTGGCGTACGCCGTCCTCATTAATCTTGTCCTCGTCACTGTAGATCATGTCAGCATCGGGATGCTCGTTGAGCAAGGCGGCTACGTGGAGGAGGGCGTCGGGCGCGAGTTCGTCGTCATGGTCGAGAAGAGCAATGAAATCGCCCTGCGCGGCGTCGAGAGCGGAATTCGACGCCGCCGAAATATGTCCGTTCACCGGGCGGAAAATTGCCGTGATGCGGGCGTCCCGCGCTGCGTATTCCTCCAACACCTGCCGCACGTGGGGCGCACTCGACGCGTCATCAGCCAGGCAGAGTTGCCAGTAAGGGTAGGACTGCGCGAGAACCGAGTCGATGCAGCGGCGCAACCAGCGTTCGGCGGCGTTGTGCACCGGAACGAGTACGGAAATGGTCGGTGTCCGGCGGAGGCCGGCGATCGTGGCGCGCAGACGTTTCTGATCCGCGGCGCGCGCTTCGGATCTGCGGATCCAGACGGTGTACTGCCGGGCAAGCTCAGCCGGCGATGGTGCAACATCCGGCGGATAGCCCGGTGTGGCGAGGACGCGCGGCGCGCGCAGTCCGTCGGGTCCAATGAGAGCGCGGAGTTCGCTGAGCAGCACTGTGGTTCTACGGATGGTGGAACCCGGGAGGCTCAACCACCGGCGGTACAGCGCACGGGCGGGGAGCTCGAAACGGTGGACGCGTCGCACCGTCACGTCGTCGAAGGTGAAGCGGCCCGGCCGTTCCATCGGATCCAGACGCAGGCGGCAGGTGTCAGGGGGGAGGAAGAAGACGGCCCGCTGTTCCACTGGGCGGACGGTCGCAACCGTGCCGAGTTCGATGCAGTCCGCTTCGTGGAAACCCGCGCCACGGTCGAGGTACAGACGCATCCGCATGAGCTGCCGGCTGCCGGCGCGCATGCGGAATTCGACCCAGCCGCTGGGTATGTGCCCGGCGAGCAGGAATTGCGGATCGATGTCAACGGCTTCCCATTCGGGCGATTCCGGAGCCTGGCGGACGCCGGTGACCGGGACCAGTTGCACCGGGCTGGGTTTTTCTCCGCGCAGGGCGGTGATGGCGCCGAGGAGATGGCAGACCCGGCGGACCCCCTGGGTCAGTTTCTGCCGCACGGCCTGCCATCACCCCACTCGACGCCGGGCCGCAGGTCGGACGCGGCCGACACCCGATGTTATCGGTGGCCCATGCCTGCGACGGCGGCGAGCAACGCGATGAGAGCGGCAAGCATGTACGCGAGGTAGGCCTCGAGCCGGCCCGATTGCAGCCGTTTCACCCCAGCCACGACCCGGCGCGTCCACCGGATCAACGGCCGGTAGAGGAAGGCGCCGACCGCTTCGACGACGTCGCTGGTGTATCCAAGCTGGACGTCGCCCACTCCCCGCTGTCCCGACCCGGCCCGGCCGCCGGTCGCCGCTTCCAGCGCCCGCAGCTCCGTGCGCGTGAGCAGCAACCCGGCAAGCAGTTTCCGTGTCGGGTTGGTGTACCCGAACGCCGTGTACCGGTCATGGCCGGCCACCCCGCCGGTCGCCGATCGCCATGCCGGTACTCGGCGGACTCGAAGCATGGCCAGCCGGGATCCCGTCAAACCGATTCCGGCGGCCAGCGCGAGGAACCCGGGAAGAACGATCCACAGCCAGCTCGGGGAGAGGATCGAAAAGTCGGCGAAGACCGGCTGCAGCACCCATGGTCCGTTGAGCGCTTGCGTCACCAGGTCACGCCCGACGAGCGGATCCAGTCCGGCCGCGATGAAGCGGATCACCTCGGGCGCTATGGCGGCCGTCGCGAGGCAGACCAGGCTGAGTATTGCGACGGCTGATCCGCCAAGCCAGCCGAGATCACCGCGTTCTCTATTGGTTGCGGCTTGGCCGTTGCGCTTGCCCAGGACGACGAATCCGAAGAGCCGGACGAACGTCACGCCGGCAAAGCCGGTGGTCAGCGCAACGAGAGCACCCGCGACCGCCATCGCCACCTTGACGGCCAGGCCGGTGAGCCGGAACTGCTGCATGAGCGCCTCGAGGAGGAACCATTCGGAGACGAAGCCTGCGGTCAGCGGCAATCCCGCCAATGTGATCGAACCGATCGCGAGTCCCGCGCCGGAGGCCGGCAGTCGCCGTCCGATGCCGACCAGCTCGTCGAGGTCGTCGCTTCCGACGTGCCGCTCAGGACCGGCCGCCGATACGAAGAGCAGCGCCTTCGCCGCGGCGTGAGCGATGACCTGCAGCGTCGCGGCAAGCAACCCAACGGCGACCAGCCGGGGTTGGCCGACGTACCAACCGGCCAGCGCCACCCCGTAACCGGCGAGAATCAGCCCGGCATTCTCCACGCTGGAGTAAGCAATTACGCGCATCAGGTGCGTCTGAACCGCGGCATGCGCGATGCCCAGGATCGCGGTGATGCCGGCGACCACCAGGACGGCAACCACCAGCCAGACGGGTGGGCGTCCGAGCAGCGCCGCCGTCCGGTACAGACCGTAGAAGCCCACGTTGACGGCCGCGCCGGCAAGCAGCGCGCGGACCGGGCCGACCGCCGCGGCGTAGGTGGGCGGCACCCACACGTGAAACGGCAGCAGCCCAACCTTGCTCGCGAACCCGGCGACGAGCAGGGCGTACGCGATGTCGTGCCGCGGGCCGAGGTGGACGGCGAGGTCGGCGAACCGCCAGCCGCCGGGACCCTGTTGCGGCGCGGCCAGCAGCAGGAATCCCACCAGGAGCAGGCCACCGCCGATCTTCCCGAAGGAGAACGCGGTCATCGCCGCCCGACCGCCGCCGGAGCGCTGCGGCGCACCCGCGAGCAGGTAGAAGGCCAGCGACAGCAGCTCCCACCCGCCGACGAGGACGAAGACGTCGTCCGCTGCTATGACCAGTGCGGCGGCGGCCAGGAGGAGCGCGATGCCTCCGCCGATTCCGTGGCGGCGGAGCCCGCGTCTCGCCCACTCGGCGACCGCCAGCAGGACAGGGACGGCGACGCCGAAGCAGATCACCAGGAAGAGGCCGGCGAGGTGGTCGACCCGCAACCCGCCGACGGGCAGCGCGAGAAGGCGGTGGAGGTCGGCGGTCATCTGACGGCCGGTCATCGCGCGGGCCCCGAGAACGACGAAGAGCGCGGATCCGGCGGCCGCGAGAAGCGGGCCGCCCATCCGCGCCGGACCGACCCGGATCGGTACGACGAGATCCCAGACGATTGCCCCGGCCAAGCAGGCAAATCCAGCGATCAGCAGTTCGATCATTGCAACCGTCCCATGGCCAGGAGAAGCGCGTGCAACAGGGCGAACGGCGTAGGCGGCGAGCCGGGCACCCAGATGTCGACCCGTACGGGATCGCCGTCCGCGGCACCCGTGGCACCCGCCGAGTCCGGGGTCGCCGCGATGAGGTCGCCGATTCCCCCGCTGGTCGCGTACGTCGGATGGACCAACCCGCCGCTGATCGCATCGGTGCCCGCTGCGATGACGACCAACGGCCGCGGCGCGGCCTGGAGAGTTCGGGCCAGCGGCGCGGCCATTCCCCGCGACCCGACGCCGGTGACCAGCAGGACGTCGGCGTGCCGGGGGGATGCGGTAAAGAAAATCCCGAGCCGGTGGATGTCGTACACCGGATTGAGCAGGGCAAGGACCTCCCACTCATCGGCGCCGTCGGAACCGGCGTCCACGTGCCGGACATGGATGGATCGGCGCAGCAGCCGGGTCCGGCGGGCCAGCTCGGCGCGGACCGCAGCGAGGGCGTCGTCCGTTTCCGGGAGTGCGGGGACGACGAGGAGGTCCCGGTGCGCCGCCGGCGCAGGAATGGTGAACCGGAACCGCTCCGGATACTGCCGCACGCAGCGGTGACAGAGAATGCACCGACCCTGATCGACGTGGAGCCGGTCTCCGTCCCGGCTGATGGCGCCGGTTGGGCAGACCGCGGGGATTTCCGCCGGAACCGCCTCACCGGGTCGGTCGATGGGCGTGACCGCACCAGGGAACGTGTCGCGGTACGAGTCAGGGTGGGCCGGCCAGCGGCTGGTGACGCGGCGGCGACCACGGGTGAACCACGGCATTACAGCGCCACCCCCGCGATGGAGAGCCCGAAACTGGCTTCGATGAAGGGAAAATCCGTGAGGATATCGCCGGCGAAAACGTCGTGGAAGAGCACGAGGTTATGGAAGGACGCCGACCGCGGCGCACATCGGGAAATCCGCCCGTCGTCGCACTCCACGACATAAACGACCTCGCCCTGCGGCGCTTCCGCCCAACCGATGCCGCGGCCGCTGATCCGGTCGATGGCGGCAGGCACGTCGGCCGGCTCGGCGGTCGGAGCCGACAATGCCGCGATGTGTGCGACGGCCTGCCGGATGAGCTCCGCCGAACTGCGGATTTCCGACCACCGGATTTCCAGCCGTGCCAACGCATCGCCGGATCCGGAGGACACCGCCGGAAACTGCGGCAGATCGGAGTACTCGTCGTACGGCCGATGCCAACGGTCGTCGTCGTCGAAACCTGACGCCCGCCCGATCGGTCCGAGGGCGCCGTGCCGGCGGGCGAGTGCCGGGTCGAGTGGTCCGGTGCCGCGGAGCCGGTCGAGGAAAGACGGCGTCTGCATGAGCAAGTCGGCGTCCGCGAAGACCTCACGGAGAATGTCGTCCAGCCTGGTGAGCAGTGCGTTCGGGGAAATCGCTGGTTCGCAACCGATACCGCCGGGTACGACGACACCGCGGCCGAAGCGGCTGCCGCACGCGGCGCCGATAAGCCGCAGAATGCGCTCCTTGTGGTAGCCGAATCGGGACACGGCAACGGCCAGCCCGGCGGCGTCGGCGAGTTTCAGCGCGACGTCGAGGTGGTTGGCGATGCGTTCGAGTTCCGCGAAAATAACCCGCACCGACCGGTCCCGCGGTGACGGGATGACACCGGCGAGGTCTTCCACCGCATGGCAGAAGGCGAGCGCGTGCGCCACCGAGGCGATTCCCTCGACCCGTTCCGCCAGCAATACGCCGTCGGAGACGTCGAGGTCCTCGAAGCGCCGCTCGATGCCGCGATGCTTGGCGAAGACGCGGATGCCGACGTACGGAATGTCCTCTCCCGGGGTTTCGACGAGATACTCCACGGATTCATAGACACCGGAGCGGACGGGTCCGTGCGGAATGGTGAAGACGCCATGGCCGAGGACCCGCGACGGGATGGCCGCTTCGTCCGGGGTGAGCGGCGGTATCGCCGAGCGCTGTCCGGGCAGCGGACGCGGTTGTGCCTCACGGAGCGGAAGAATCAGCGGGTCGAGCCGCGGATGCCCGAGCGGTTCGAGGCCGAAGAGGTCGTGGATTTTCCGCTCATACCAACTGGCGGCCGGCACCACGGCGGAGAGCGCCGGGTAGCTGGTTGATCCGCGCGGAACCGCGACGTCGATGGCGTCGATGCTGCCGGCGCTGGCCAGAAGCGCCGTCAGCCGGAGGTCGGACTCCGGGGGAGCGGTGGCGAACAGGCTGGCGAATCGGTTCGAGGCGAGCCGGTCGAGGATGTTCGTCCGCCAGACGGCGATATCTGCGGTCAGCGGGGTCAGCGTCATCAGCCACCTCCGAGTTCTACGGCGCCGCGGGTGAGCAGGTCGATGAGGGACGCCGGAGGGTGCATCCCGAGCAGCACGAGAACAGCCAGTCCGAGCACCGGCGGGATCACGAGCCACGCGCTGAATTCGCGGCCCAGCCGGGGGGTCGGCCGATCCGGCGTCTTGGCGATGCTCTCGTCCGACGTCCGGCCGTCCGCCGCGTTGGATGACAATGAAGCGGACGCCGTGGTGATTCCGGCTTCGTCGGCGGGGAAAACCAGGGCGGTGGTCGTCCAGGTGAGACCGGCGAAGGCGAGGATGACGAGAGCGACGAGCACCGCGACGGTGCCGCTGTGGCCGGCGGCGAGTCCACCGGCGACGATATAGAACTCACTGCGGAAGATTCCAAACGGCGGCGCGGCGGCAAGGGCGAGTATCGCCAACAGGAAAAGCGGCGCGGACCAGGGGAGTACGGTGAAGCCGCGACGCATGGCGGTGAGATCCTTCGTTCCGAACGCGCGGACGAAAACCCCCGCCCCCATGAACGCGTTTCCCTTCGCTGCAGCGTGTGCGAGGACGTGCAGCAGAACGCCGACGACGGCAATGCGGGCGCCGAAACTCATGCCGACGGCAAGAATTCCCATGTGCTCAATGCTGGAATAGGCAAGCAAGCGTTTGATATCCCGTTGGTCGAGCAGGTACAGCGCCGCGAGGGCGAGCGACGCGATGCCGAAGGCGAGCAGGACCTGGCGGGGAAAAGCAGCGCCGAGGGTTGCGACGGCGACTTGGTAAAAACGGAGGATCGCGTAAAAGCTTACTGCGAGAAGCGAGCCGGAGAGCAGGGCCGAGACGGGTGTCGGCGCTTCGGAATGTGCATCGGGCAGCCAGGTGTGCACCGGAAAGAAGCCGACTTTCGTCCCGAAACCAAGGACGGCAAGGACGAATCCAAGCCGGACGGCCGTGTGCGGAAGTCCTGCGGAGTGCATGGTGAGGGCGTCGAAGGTGAAGGTGTAGGACGTGCCAAGCACCTGTGAGCCGGCGTAGTAGTAGAAAACCGTTCCGAAGAGGGCAAGGCCGAGACCGGCTGACGCGATGAGAACGTATTTCCAGGCGGCTTCCGTTGCGGCGTCGGTGTCGTCGATGGCGACCAGGAGCGCAGAAATGACCGTAGTGAGCTCGACCGCGACCCAAAGGAGGGTGAATCCGTTGACCATCGGCGCCGCCAGCAAGGCCCACGCGAAGAGGTTGATGCCGGCGAGGATGCGCCGGCAGTATCGACGGTCGACGTGCTCGGGCCGTAGATAGCCGATGGCGTAAAGCGCAACGGTGGCATACACAAGCGCGGTGGCAAGGAGAAAAATCGTGGAAACCGCGTCGACCCGGAGAAAACCGGCGGCGACGCTATGGGCACGCGTCGCGGTAACCAGCGCCAGGACCGCGCCGAAGGAGCCAACGCCGACACCCGCGGTGAGGATCCGGCCCGCTGTTGGGGGAGCGATGAGGCAGACACCGGCGGCGACGAACGGTACGACAAGGAGTGCAACAAGAAGTGTGCTCACGATCTCACCCCCGCAATCCACTGAGTTTCCGGGTGGAGAGCGACTGCCGGCGATTGTGATGAATGCGGATGAGGGCGCTGAACACCACAACGGCGACGAGCAGGTCGAAGAGCAGGACGACTTCAAGCAGGAACGGCATCGTCGCGGCGATGACCAGGCTCGCCAGTGAGACAGCGTTCTCCATCGAGAAGAAACCGACCGCCTGCGACACGACGTCCCGACGGAAAATCATGAGGATGAAGGCGACCAATACCGCCGCGACGGCCAGCGAGAGCGCGGTTCGCGGAAGAACGGCCGCGCGAATCGGCAAGCCGGCGGTGGCGAAGAAGCCGAATGCCGTCGCCAGGAGTGCGCACAGCGTCCGCGTCGCAACACCCAGGACGCCGCTGCCGGCGATGTCCGTACCGGTGTCGCGGAGCATGCGGCGCAGAACGGCAGGAACCGCGAGCACCTTCAACACCGCGGACAGTACGGCGAGGGCATAAAGGTCGGGTACGTTGCGTTGCTGCGCCGCAATGGCCGCGAGGACCGCGAGCAGCAGCGACTGCCCGGCGTACAAGCGGATCTGGGCCGGCAGGAGGGCGGCGCGGAGCATGCCGAACTCGGCGAGGAGAACGAGGACGGCGATGACGTCGGCGACGCCGTCAAAGACCGGCGGCGCCGGTGTTCCGGTCGGCATCAGCGGCGCCCTTTCGTCGTGGTGGGTGTGGTGCGCATCATCCGCCTCCCAGGTAGACGGTGAAAACGGCCAGTACAGCGAGAAGAAACGCGGCGGCGACAAATTCGCTGATTTTGAAGAGGCGGAGCTTGGCGAACGAATCGTCGATGACCGCCACACCGACGCCGACGAGGGCGGCCTTTCCGAGGAGGGCGAGGACGGCGAGAATGACGGCGGCGAGTGAGCCGTCGGAGGCCAGACCCCACGGTGCGACAAAGACATTGAGGAAGATGATGTACAGGATGAATTGTTTCATCGCCGCGCCCCACCGGAGCATGGCCAGGTAGGGCCCGGAGTGCTCGAAACTCCGCGCCTCTTCGATCATCCCGAATTCGTTCGTGCCGCTGTGCGTCTCGATCGGGATGCGGCCGGTCTCGTAGAGGATCACCAGGAAGAACGCGGCAGCGGCCAGCAGGTGCGCCGGGCGCACGATCTGACCCGCGCTCTGCCGCACGGTGGCCGCCAGCGCATACGGCAGGTCGGTGCTGGTGAGCAGTGCGACGGTGAAGACGACGAACAAGACGACCGGTTCCGTTATGGCGCCGAAGGTCTTCGACCGGCTCGATCCGAGCTGGGCGTATGGCGAGCCCGTCTCGGCGGCGGCAAGGGCCACCGCGAAACTGGCCAGCGCCAGGAGGAAGCCGCCGCCGAGAATGTCGCCCATGTAGCCGAGCGGCAGGCCGTAACTGGTGAGGACGGGAATGAGCAGCGGGATGGTGAGATAGCACACGAAAGCGACGAACGGTGCGGCAAGGAAAATCCAGCTCGCCTCCAGCGGTGCGAGTGACTCCTTGCGGAAGAATTTCACGATGTCGTAGTAGGGCTGGAGAATCCGTGGACCGCGCCGTCCTTGCAGCCGGGCCTCGAGACGCGCGATGAACCCGGAGAGGCCGGGCGCGGCCAGGGCCACCGTCCCGACCTGGAGAACCTGGAGGAGAACGGGGGAGAGCCGTGGATTCATCAGCGTGCACTCGTCGGGGTCGATGACGCGCAGCAGCGGGCGGGGAGTGCGCGGTGCGATGAGGAGATGCCGGGCATTGTTGCGCTCCTACCTCTCGACTCAACACGTGGCGCGCGCTGCGCGCGCCGCGGGGTTGGGAGGTAGGAGCCATCAGCCAGGTGACACTTCGCCGGTGTCGATCACACCGGTCAGGCGGACTCCATCGCCGTCATCAGGGTAACCGATGCCGACGTACGCTCAGCCATGGTGTCCATCGGACCGCTGCATCAGGTCGATGCCGCCGCGCAGGGCGCGGCCGGTGTGGTCGTGCATGGCGAACGTCAGCGGTGGTGACCAGCCGTGTCAGACGATGCAGATCAGTCAGCTGCAGGCTCGCCGGAGAGCGTTGCCGGTTCCGTCGTGTTTCTGGCGGATGTGCGGCTGCTGCGCGCCTTGAGCACTATTCTCCGGACGGCGGTCGATCTGCAGCGGGACGCAGCGCGGGTGATTGATGCCTGCTTGGAGCCGGGAGGCAAGACGGCCGACCTTGCGCGGCTGGGCGGCCGCGTCACCAGCGGCTATTTCCGCCTCCGCGAGCAGTTGCGCAGCATGCCGGACCACCCTTTGGTCCGGGAGGTGGATGCGTTGGTGAATTACCATCAGCAGATCGTCGAGCAGGCGATGCTCTTCGGATATCGCGGGTTCGACGCCGGTCGGGAGAAGGTGCTCCGCGGCTGGTCCGACCGGTTGGGCGCGCCGGCGCAGCGGCTGCGCGATGTGTACGTCGAGGTGCAGCGGCGGCTCGCCAATCGGGAATACCAGGACGGCGAACGCCCGGGGTAGTTGGCGCTGTCTTGGCCGCGGGCTCCGGCGGGACCGGCCGGTTTTTTCCGTCGTCCTCGTTGACACCTCAGCGTTGGTTTTCGGTCGCGGACCGGCCGGTTTCCGCGCCCGTCGCCGGAGCCGGCCGGCGGGCTTCACCGCGTGGTCATGCCGCGGCACAGCTCGATTGCGAGGACCCGGTCCAGATAGGCAAAGGTTTCGAACTTCGCGCCGTCGGGGAGCCGAGGGTCCGCGGCGGCGGCCCGGAGCAGATCGACTACCCGCGGCAGGTCCAGATCGTCCTCGAGTGCTTGCCGCGCCGCCTGGACATACTCGGCTGGCACCGGTGCGGACGGGCAGTCTGCCCAGGCCGCGACGGCGCTTCGCCACGCGGTGAGATCGGCCTGCGCCGCCGCCAGGTGCGAGTGGTCAAGGAGGACCGGCCGCGCATAGTGGCGGGCCGACAGCGCCAGGCGTTGCGCGAGGGGATCGGCGTCGCGCGGGAAGTTCCGCCAGGCGCCGGCGACCGCGACCGTTGGGACGTCGGCGCCGGGTGTCAGTGCATCCGCCGGTACGACGCGCAAGTGAGGGCGACCGAGCAGGACGTCGGCGCCGGGTGTCAGTGCATCCGCCGGTACGACGCGCAAGTGAGGGCGACCGAGCAGGACGTCGGCGGCCTCGGTGTCGGTCTCGACGACGTCGTGCGGAGGTGCGATGCCGAAGTCGTTGCACACGACGTTCAGCCAGGAGCGCGTGTGCGTCGGGGAAACCACGGCCGTTAGGACCTGAATCCCGGAGAGCTCACGGATTCGCCGGAGACTATCACCGACCAGCAGGACGCGGACGCCGGTGAGGTCGGCGGCGCTGTGCGGCTCGGGCGGCGTGACGACCATGCGGAGCACCGCACTCCCGCCGACGGCGACGAGCCGCCGGGTCACGGCGTCCCGGAGCTGGAGCACGGTCCCACGGTAGCGAGACCGGCACGTGCCGGAATCTTTCGCTTAGGACCGATCCCCGCGGTCGTTGCGCCGGGACCGGTCCCGGCGCCGTCTTCGCTCAGGACCGATCCGTCCGTCGTCTCTGTGTCAGGGCCGATCGAGCCGCCGCGGGTAGACTGAACGCGGCGATGAAGCCCGCCGACAATGCGCCGCCCGGCTGATGGCTTCTACCGAGTTCGGTGGAGGTCGTCATGACGGTGCTCAAGGAGCGGGCCGCAAAACCGAGTGTTCTCTTCGTCGACCCGACGGCGTTGGCGGCGGTCGACGAGCAGCCCGAGTTCTTCAAGGACCTCCATCTCGACGAGATCCTGGACGTGATTCTCGCTGGATACGAAGAATATGGGCTGCGGCCGTTGTTCTACCAACCGTTAGGTGACGTCGACGCCGTCCGGTATCGGCACGAGGTCTTCCGGGATCTTCAGGATGCGGGCATCCGCGAAGCGGTTGACGCGTTCACCGCTGCTCTGCGCGACATGCGCAACGCCTTCGCGATGAGCGAAAAACTCTCTTACCCGCAGCAGAAACAACGGTGGTTCCTCGACGCTGCTTTGATCTACTGTAACGCCGTTGCCTCATTGGCGCGTCGATTCTCCCGGATGCCTCTCGGCTCACGAGGACTTCAGGCACTTGCCGATTACCTTCAGGGTTACGTCGCATCGCCGGCGTTTACCCGTCTTGCCCGCGACGCCCGGTCCGTGAGCGATGCGCTGGCCGGCGTTCGGTATGCGGTGCATATCAAGGGGAGCCAGGTGCGCGTGCAGCGCTATGCCGGGGAGCCGGAGTACAGCGCCGAGGTGACCGAGACGTTCGCCCGATTCCAGCAGCGGACCGGCGCCGATTATCGGGTCACCTTCAGCGAATCCGCATACATGGATCACGTCGAGGCGCGCATCGCGGATCTCGTGGCTGCGCTGTACCCGGCTGAGTTCACCGCCCTTGTGACGTTCACCGAGGTGCACGCGGATTTCCTGGATCCGGTGGTGGCGGCCTTTGACCGCGACATTCACTTTTACCTGGCGTATCTGCGGCATGTGGAGCGGCTAACGCGCGGGGGACTGCCGTTCTGCTATCCAGAACTGTCGACGACGTCGAAGGAAACCGTGGTCCGCGGCGGTTACGATCTCGCTCTTGCCATGACGCGTGACGGAGAGCCCGGCGCCATCGTGGGCAACGATTTCTCGCTTGACGGCGGGGAGCGCGTCATCGTGGTGACCGGACCCAACAGCGGAGGGAAGACGACGTTCGCCCGCATGTTCGGACAGGTGCACTACCTTGCGAGTCTCGGTCTGCCGGTGCCGGCGCGCGCGGCTCGGCTGTTCCTTCCCGATCGGGTCTTTACGCACTTCGAACGGGAGGAGCAACTTGCGACTCTGCGCGGCAAGCTGGACGACGAACTTGTCCGGCTGCGGGACATCCTGGCGCATGCCACCGCCAGGAGCGTCATCGTGATGAATGAGAGCTTCTCTTCGACGGCGTTGCGGGATGCGCGTTACCTCGGCGCCGAAATTCTGCGCCGTGTCCTCGGGCTGGACGCCATCGGCGTTTACGTGACCTTCGTCGACGAGCTTGCCTCGATCGACGGGAGGATCGTGAGCATGGTCGGGATCGTCGATCCCCGCGACCCGGCCCGGCGAACGTACCGGTTCGAGCGCCGTCCCGCAGACGGCCGGGCGTACGCCCTCGCTGTTGCGGCGAAATACGGTCTGACATACGAGCAGCTTCGCCGGCGGGTGGCGTCGTGAAAGTCTTTCTCATGCACCCGGAGCAGGATTTCGATCCGCAGGCTCAGTTGCCGGAGCATGCCGACGACCTGATCCGTGACCTGGAACTGGAGACCCTCCTGGCGGCTATGGCGGGCGGTGACGATTATCTGCTGACTGTCGCCCGCGCGGGTGTCCTGCATCCTCTCGCCGATCCCGCCGTGATCCGCTATCGTCAGGAAATTCTCGCCGACTGCCTGCGCCATCCCGACGCCCTCCGGGCCTTGTATCACCTTGCCGCCGAGGCCGTCGCCGCGGAAAAGAAGATCTGGCGGACCTTCTGGAAGTCGCCGGACATCATCCTGCATCGAGCCCTCGAGGTGATGGGTGTTTTCCTCGGCTATATTCGGCGGTTGCGCACACTCACCGATACGTACGCCGAGATGTTCTCCGCCCCGGGTCTTCAGCGGTTCATGCGTATGGTCGGCGAGGAACTCTCCGACGAGTACCTCCAGCGGGTCGAGAATCATCTGGCGGAGCTCTCTTTCCGGCGCGGCGTCCTGCTCAGCGCCCGTCTCGGCCGGGGAAATAAAGGGGAGGACTACACGCTGCATCGGTACACGGAGCGCAGCCTTCTGCAGAGGATTGCTTCGGGCGAGCGCCGCGCTGCGGGTTACACCTTCCGCATTCCGGACCGCGACGAAGCGGGTCATCGGGCGCTGTCGGAATTGCGCGGCCGGGGACTGAACGTGGTTGCGGACGCGCTTGCCCGGTCCGCCGACCATGTGCTCTCGTTCTTTGCGGCTCTCCGCGCCGAGCTGGGTTTTTACCTCGGCTGCGTGCAATTGGCGGAACGGCTTGCGTCGCTCGGCTGCCGGTGGTCGTTTCCCGATGTGCACCAGCCGTCGGCCCGCCGTTTCCACGCGCGACATCTGTACGACGTCTGCCTCGCCTTGACGATCGGCGGGCCGGTGGTCGGCAATGACGTCGACGCGGACGGGAAACTTCTCGTTCTGGTGACGGGACCCAATCAGGGCGGGAAGTCGACGTTCCTGCGCAGTGTCGGACTGGCCCAGTTGCTCATGCAGGCTGGGATGTTCGTTCCCGCCGACGCGCTGGACGCGAGCGTCGCCGGGGGAATTTTCACGCATTTCAAACGCGAGGAGGATCCGGCTCTGCGTGGCGGAAAGCTCGAGGAGGAGCTCGCCAGGATGAGTGCGATCGCCGACCGCGTGCACACCGGCTCGGTCGTCTTGTGCAATGAGTCGTTCAGTGCCACCAATGAACGCGAAGGGTCGGAGATCGCCCAACAGGTCATCGATGCATTCATGGACTGCGGCGTCCGCGTCTTCTTCGTGACGCATTTGTACGACCTGGCGCGCCGGTACAGCGAGCGGCAGGACCGGCGGGTGCTGTTCTTGCGGGCGGAGCGACTGCCCGACGGACGGCGCACCTTCCGGATGATCGTCGGTGCACCGGAGCCGACGAGTCACGCGGCGGACTCCTACCGCCGGATTTTCGGCCTCTGATACGGCCGGACCCGCCGAGGTCTCTGACGCGGCCGGACCCGCCGAGGTCCCTGACGCGGTCGGACCGGGCGACGGTCGCCGCACGGCGAACCCGGACGGCGGCGCTCCTATACTTGGCGGGTGATCCGGCGGGCCGGTGCGCCGGCGGGAGGCGGGTGCAGCCGCCACGCCACTGGGAGTTGACCGGCAGCCCCGGGTCACCGGTTCCCATCTGATCGAAGGACGTCTGTGAAGAGCGCAGTTGAGACTCTGAGCCCCACGCGTGTCAAGTTCACCGTCGAAGTCGGCTTTGACGAGCTCCAGCCCACGGTTGCCGCGGCCTACCGCAAGGTGGCGGAGCAGGTCCGGGTGCCGGGGTTTCGGCCGGGGAAGGTCCCGCCGCCGATCATCGACCGTCGGATCGGCCGTGGTGTCGTGCTCGAGCAAGCGCTCAATGACGCGATTCCGCAGTTCTACGGACAGGCCGTTGACGAAGCGGCGGTTGCGGTGATCAGCCAGCCCGAGATCGAGGTGACGAACTTTGCGGACGGCGAGGGGCTGACCTTCACGGCCGAAGTCGACGTCCGGCCGACCATCGAACTGCCGGACCCGGAGAGCATCACCGTCACCGTCGATCCCGTGACGGTCTCCGACGCGGACGTGGACGCCGAGCTCGCCGCCCTTGCCGACCGGTTCGCAACCCTCAAGCCGGTCGACCGGCCGGCGCGCCGCGGCGACTTCGTCACCATCGACATGACGGTGCGCCTGGACGGCGAGGTGCTCGAGGACGGCACGGTGACCGGCGCCTCGTACGAGGTGGGCAGCGCCCAGCTCGTCGAAGGTCTCGACGAGGCGCTCGAGGGGCTCACCGCCGGCCAGTCCGCGGAATTCGACGCGCCTCTCGCCGGACCCTACGCCGGGCGCACGGCGCGGGCCGAGGTCACCGTCCGCGCGGTCCGGGAGAAGCAGGTGCCGGCGCTCGATGACGCATTTGCCCAGCAAGCCAGCGAATTCGACACCCTCGAGGAGCTGCGCGCCCACATCCGCGAGCGCATCGGTCGGACCCGGCGGATCCAGCAGCACGTGCAGGCCCGCGAACGCCTCCTGCAGACCCTGCTCGATTCCCTCGACATTCCCGTTCCGGAGCGGATCGTTGACGCCGAAGTACGGTCGAGAGCCGAGCAGTTGCGCCGCTATGCCGAGGCCCGCGGCATGGACGCCGAAGGCCTGCTGGCCCAGCAAGGGGAGAGCCTGCACGACCACGAGGCGCACGTGCGCGCCGATGTGGAGCGCGAACTGCGGGTGCAGTTCCTCCTGGACACCGTCGTCGCGCGTGAACAGCTGCAACTGCAAGAGGCGGAGCTCACGGACTACTTGATTCAGCGGGCCACCCGGCTCGGCGTGAGTCCCGACGACTATGCCAATCAATTGGTGCGGACCAACACCGTGCCGCTGGCGGTGGCGGATGCGCTGCGCGGCAAGGCGCTGACCTACCTTCTCCAGCGGGTCCGCGTCGTCGACACCACCGGCGCACCGGTGAACCTGGAGGGGGGCTCGACGCCGGCTGCCGAGGCGGAGCCGGCGGTAAGCGAAGCCTGATACTGCCCGGTCGCTGTTGCCGCAGACGTCCGCGATGCTGTTGCGGTGACCGTCCGCCTGTGCCCACATCCCGCGCCTGCGCCGTCAGCGAACCGAATGGGACCGTCCGGTGCGGGACGACGACCCCCATGCCGCGCCTGCGCCGTCAGCGAAACCGGCGGCTCCGCCCGGCCGGGATGCCGGTCCGCCGGTTAGGGTCGGAACTCGACGCGATTCCCCGGTCTCCATCCGGAGGGCCGTGTCAGCGTCCGATCGAGACAGTGATGGGACAGGTGAGAAGTGATCGTCGATCCCTCCGTCGCGCGTTCGGAGTCCGGCTCTCCGATCGGCGTACCGGGCATTCCGACCGCCGCGCTCCCGCCGTCCGGCGCATCCGCTGAGGATGACGTCTTCAACAAGCTGCTGCGCAACCGGATTCTGTTCCTCGGCACGGTGGTCGACGACGCCCTGGCGAACAAAATCTGCGCACAGCTGCTGCTGCTTGCCGCCGAGGATCCGGATCGCGATATTTACCTGTACATCAATTCACCCGGCGGCTCGGTGGACGCCGGCATGGCGATTTACGACACCATGCAGTACGTGCAGTGCGATGTCGCTACCGTCGCGCTCGGGTTGGCCGCGTCCATGGGGCAGTTCCTCCTCTGCGCTGGCGCCAAAGGGAAGCGGTACGCGCTGCCGCATGCGCGGATCATGATGCATCAGCCGCTCGGCGGCATCGGCGGTACGGCGTCGCTCATCGCCATTCAGGCCGAACAGATGCTGTACGCCAAGCGCACGCTGCAGCAGCTCATTTCCCAGCACACCGGGCAGCCGATTGAACGCATCGAGCGGGACTCCGACCGGGAACGATGGTTCTCCGCGGAGGAGGCGAAGGAGTACGGCTTCATCGACCACGTCGTTCGTAGCTCCCGCCAGGTGCCTACCGAGACGACGTCGGTCTCCTAAGAGGAGGGGTGGCGAGGATGCGCGTCGAGCATGCCGGCGAATTGTGGGTGCCGCGGAGTGCGGGCGACGGCCCGGGACGGCGGTTGACCGGGGAGCGGCCGTCGTCGCGGTACATCGTCCCGGAATTCCGGGAGCGCACCAGTCAGGGTGACCGAATTCACAATCCGTACACCAAGCTCTTCGAAGAGCGCATCATCTTCCTCGGCGTCCAAATCGACGACATCTCGGCGAACGACGTGATGGCCCAGCTGCTGACCTTGGAGTCGATGGACCCGGACCGCGACATCCAGCTCTACATCAACTCACCGGGCGGGTCGTTCACCGCACTCACCGCGATCTACGACACGATGCAGTTCATCCGGCCCGAGGTGCAGACGATTTGCATGGGCCAGGCGGCGTCCGCGGCCGCCGTCCTGCTGGCCGCCGGCACGAAGGGCAAGCGGATGGCCCTGCCGAATTCCCGGATTCTCATCCATCAGCCGTACAGCGAGGCGGGCGGTCAGGCCAGCGACCTGGAGATCGCCGCCCGCGAGGTGCTGCGGATGCGCCGCCTCCTCGAACACCTGCTCGCCAAGCACACCGGCCGCAGCGAGGAGCAGATCCGGCAGGACATTGAGCGCGACAAGATTCTCACTGCTGAGGAGGCGGTGGAGTACGGCATCATCGACGAGGTGATCACCACCCGCAAGCTCTCCCTCGTGGGCTCCTCGGCCGCGGCGGCGCGCTAGTCCAGCCGGGCGAACCCGGCGTCACGCCGTTCGGATTCGTCCGGGACACGCCGAAGGAGACTGCGCAGCCAGCTTCCGGGCGGTACCGTCGGAGATGCTGGGGGTAGCAAGAACAGACCGGCTCGCAAGAGCCCTGAGCAGAAAGACGGAACCGTGGCACGACTCGGCGACGGCGGTGACCTGCTCAAGTGTTCGTTCTGCGGCAAGAGCCAGAAGCAGGTGAAGAAGCTCATCGCGGGTCCCGGCGTCTACATCTGCGACGAGTGCATTGATCTCTGCAATGAGATCATCGAAGAGGAGCTCTCCGAGTCGCACGAGCCGAAGTTCGACCAGCTGCCCAAACCCCGGGAGATCTGCGAATTTCTCGATCAGTACGTTATCGGTCAAGAGACCGCAAAGAAGGCGTTGTCCGTCGCCGTCTATAACCACTACAAGCGGATCCAAGTCGGTGGTTCCAGCCGCAGCAGCAATGATTCGGTGGAACTTGCCAAATCGAACATCCTGCTCATCGGCCCGACCGGCTGCGGCAAGACGTACCTCGCCCAGACCCTCGCCCGGATGCTCAATGTACCGTTCGCGATCGCGGATGCGACGGCGCTCACCGAAGCCGGTTACGTGGGTGAGGATGTCGAGAACATCCTGCTCAAATTGATCCAGGCCGCCGATTACGACGTGAAGCGGGCCGAGACCGGCATCATCTACATCGACGAGATCGACAAAATCGCCCGCAAGAGTGAGAATCCGTCGATCACCCGCGACGTCTCTGGCGAGGGGGTCCAGCAGGCTCTGCTGAAGATTCTCGAGGGGACGACGGCCTCGGTGCCGCCCCAGGGCGGGCGCAAGCACCCGCATCAGGAATTCATCCAGATTGACACCACCAACATTCTCTTCATCGTCGGGGGCGCCTTCGCCGGTCTGGAGAAGATTATCGAGGCGCGGATCGGCAAGAAGGGCATCGGTTTCACCGCTACCTTGCACGGTAAGCGGGATCTCAACACTGCTGACATCTTCTCCCACGTCATGCCGGAAGACCTTTTGAAATACGGCATGATCCCAGAATTCGTCGGCCGCCTTCCGGTCATCACGACGGTGACAAGTCTCGATCGCGAGGCGCTCATTCGCATTCTCACCGAACCGAAGAACGCGCTGGTGCGGCAATATCAGCGGCTGTTCGAGTTGGATTCGGTCGACTTGGAATTCACGGACGACGCGCTCGAGGCCATCGCCGATCAGGCCATTCTGCGCGGCACCGGGGCGCGCGGGCTGCGGGCCATCATGGAAGAAGTTCTTCTGTCTGTCATGTACGACATCCCGAGCCGAACGGACGTCGCCCGGGTCGTCATCACCCGCGACGTCGTGCTCAACAACGTGAACCCGACGCTGGTGCCGCGGGATTCGGTGGTCGCCAAACGCGAGCGGCGCGAGAAGACCGCTTAGTCCGCTTAGCTGGCGTGGCCGGTACGGTTTAGCCGGCGTGGCGCGTTAGCCGGTTTAGCCGGTGCGGCGCTGCCCGGCCGCCGTGCCTCACTGCTCGACCTGGTGGCGGATCGTGCTTGCCGTGGCGATGTTCGCGGTCGTGTTCGTGCCGTAGACGGTGACGATGACGACGGCGCCGCGGTCGACGGCGATGCACTCCGTCCCGGCTTTGCCGCCGCGGAGTGCGCCGCACCACCACTGACCGGTTGCCGGGTCGCCCGAGGAGAGTTGTCGAAGTGTCGCGGCTTGCCCCTGGGCGGCGAGCGTCTTGTTGATGACCGTGACCAACCGGATTTGGTCATCGGTGGTCTTCACCGATGCGGTGGACGGTATGGCACCGGCAATGACGACCGCCCGAGGTCCCGTGCCGTACACCGCGAATCCCGCCGCGGACAGCGCGGGCGATGCGGTGCGGAGCTTTGCGACCTGGGCCCGCACTGGGTCGACGAGCGCCGTGTCGGTAACCCGAGGTGCACTGCCCAGCTTGACCGGGAAGCTGATCGTCGCCGGTGTTGCCGTCGAACCGTGGTGCAGCACGTATTTCGGCACGAGGTAGTAGCCGCCGGCGGCCAGGACGACGACCGCCGCTGCAATGAGCGCGCCGAGGCGGCGCCGTTTTGCCGGCGCAATGGATTGGCCGGGCTGTTCCGGCGGGTTGGCCTCGGCGGTAACGGTTGGTGCATCGGCCGGTGGCACAGCGGCGTACGACGGCGGCGCCGAAGCGGCGGTGTAACCGGCAGGCGCGGCCGCGTAACCGGTAGGCGGCGCGTACCCGGCCGATGCGGCGGCGTACCCGCCCGGCGCCGCAGCGTACCCGGGGCTGGACGGCGATCCCGGGGTCACGTACCCAGGCACGGCGCCGGGTGCCTGGGGGACCGGACCGGGTGTCGGATATCCCGGGGTGGCGGCGGGTGTGGTCCCGGGGGGAGAGTATCCGGCGGGTGTGGTCCCGGGGGCTGGATATCCGGCGTAGCCGGCGGGTGTGTACCCCTGGGCGTAACCGGCGGGACCGTATCCGGGTTGCGTGGACGGGTAAGCCGGCGGCGCGGCGTACGCGGGTGGCGCGGACTGGTAGTCCTGCGCGCTGATCGGGACGCCGCCGCCGGGCGTCGCACCGCCGACGGGTGCAGCGCCGGGTGCCGTCGGCGCCGGAGTCGGCGCAGTGCCAGGGGGAACCGAGCCGGGAACCGAGGCCGGGGTTGGTCCGCCGGGAGGTGTCGGCGGGACGGCGGCCGCTGGGGCGGCCTGTGACGCGTCGTCAGTCACCTTGCCGCGGCCGCGCTGGTCCTTGCGGGTTCGGCCGCGGCCGGGCAACACCGTGATCGCGTAAGGAGACTGAAACGTGTCGTCGAGATGCTTGTCCTTCATCACGGTCCTCGATTCGTGCCATTTGCCCGTTGAGGTCCTCGGCCGGTTCCGCGTCGGCCTTGACTCGACCGACACCTTCCGGCGGCCACGAACCGCATGGATCTCCATTCGCCGGGTGCGGGATCGATCGACCGTGCTGGCTAGACTCAACGCGTGTCGGACGACGCGATGCCCACGGCGGTCCGTGAACTCCCTCCGGTGTATGCACCGGAAGGGGTCGAGCGCCGCCACTATGAGCGCTGGGTGGCCGCCGGATACTTCACCGCTGACGCGACGAGTTCACGGCCGGCGTACTGCATCGTGCTGCCCCCACCGAACGTCACCGGGCAGCTGCACATGGGCCATGCCCTCAACCACAGCCTGATGGACGTGCTCACCCGGCGCCGGCGGATGCAGGGGTATGAAACCCTCTGGCTCCCGGGCATGGATCACGCGGGAATCGCCACCCAGAACGTCGTCGAGCGGGAACTCGCCCGGGAGGGCATCTCCCGGCACGACCTGGGCCGGGAGAAATTCGTCGAACGGGTCTGGCAGTGGAAGGCCGAGTACGGCGGGAAAATCCTCGATCAGATGCGACGGCTTGGTGAAGGGGTTGACTGGACGCGTGAACGCTTCACCATGGACGACGGCCTGTCACGCGCGGTTCAGGAGATTTTCCGCCGCTTGTACGCGGACGGCTTGATTTATCGAGCGGAGCGCATCATCAATTGGTGTCCGCGTTGCTTGACGGCCCTGTCGGACATTGAGGTGGAGCACAGCGACGACGAAGGCGAACTCGTCTCCATTTCCTATGGTCCGATCACCGTTGCCACCACCCGGGTCGAAACAATGCTTGGCGACACGGCGGTCGCGGTTCATCCGGACGATGAGCGTTATGCGCACCTGGTCGGTACGTTCGTCGAACTTCCGTTGACCGGCCGCCGGATTCCCATCGTGGCGGACGAGCACGTCGACCCGAATTTCGGCACCGGCGCGGTGAAGGTGACACCCGCCCATGACCCCAACGACTTTGAGATTGCCCAGCGGCACGGGCTGCCGGCCCTCACCATCATGGATGAACGCGGGGTCATCACCGCGCCTGGACCGTTCCAAGGCTTGGACCGCTTCGAGGCGCGTCCGGCGGTGACGGCGGCGCTGCGCGAACTCGGCCTCATCGTCGCGGAGAAACGACCATACGTGCATGCGGTCGGGCACTGTTCGCGCTGTGACACCGTCATCGAGCCGCGTCTGTCACTGCAGTGGTTTGTCAAGGTGGAGTCCCTGGCGAAAGCGGCGGGGGACGCCGTCCGGGACGGCCGGGTCGTCATTCACCCGCCGGAGATGGCCCGCATGTACTTCGACTGGGTCGACAACATGCATGACTGGTGCATCAGCCGCCAGTTGTGGTGGGGGCATCGGATTCCGGTCTGGTACGGCCCGGGCGGCGAAATGGTCGTGGTCGGTCCGGACGAGACTCCGCCGGCAGGCGACGGCTGGCATCAGGACGAAGACGTGCTCGACACCTGGTTCTCCTCGGCGCTCTGGCCGTTCTCCACCCTCGGCTGGCCGGAGGAGACCGCGGATCTCGCGAAGTTCTATCCCACCTCGGTGCTCGTCACCGGGTACGACATCATCTTCTTCTGGGTCGCGCGGATGATGATGTTCGGCCTGTATGCGATGAAGCATCGAGGGCCGCGCGACGCCGTACCGTTCCGGATTGTGGCGTTGACCGGGCTGATCCGCGACGAGCGCGGCCGGAAAATGAGCAAATCGGCCGGCAATGGTATTGACCCGATTGATTGGATTGACCGGTACGGCGCCGACGCGACGCGCTTCACCCTGCTCCGCAACGCATCACCCGGCACGGACGTCTCGGTGGGCGACGAATGGGCCCAGGCGAGCCGGAATTTCGTCAACAAAATCTGGAACGCCGCGCGGTTCGCCATGTTGAACGGCGCAACCACCCAGGGGCCGATTCCGGTCGATGAGCTGACCACCGCTGACCGCTGGATTCTCTCCCGGCTCGGCTCCGTCGTCCGTGACGTCGACGCTTTCTTGGACGCGTTCGAATTCGCCAAAGCCTGCGACACGCTGTTCCACTTCACGTGGGACGAATTCTGTGACTGGTATGTGGAGCTGTCCAAGCTTCCGTTGGAGCGGGGCGGCGCTGATGCGGCCCGTACCCGGCGCATCCTCGGCCACGTCCTCGACGTGCTGCTCCGCCTCTGGCATCCGATCATTCCGTTCGTCACCGAAGAACTTTGGACGACCCTCACCGGCGCGGAGAGCCTGGTCCGGGCGGTCTGGCCGTCCGGAACCGTCGACGGCCGGCCGCCGCTCGACGCGCTCGACCGCCGCGACGATGACGCCGAGGAGCGGCTTGCGGCGTTGCAGGAGGTGGTCACCGAAGTGCGCCGGTTCCGCGCCGAGCAGGGGCTGCGCCCGGCGCAACGGGTGCCGGCGCGCATTGACGGCCTTGACGCCGCGGGGCTCGGTGAATTCGACGAGCAGCTTCGACGTCTCGCCCGCCTGGACCCGGCGGATGCGCAGTTCCGCGAAACCGCCGCCGTCGTCGTCGGCGTCCGTGGCACCGAGGTCCGCGTCGGCCTGGACCTCTCCGGGGCGATCGACCTCGACAAAGAGCGCGCCCGGCTGGAGAAAGCACTGGAGGCCGCCCGTCGGGAAGTCGAAACCGCGCGGGCGAAATTGGACAACACCGAGTTTCTCGCCAAGGCCCCGGAGGCGGTGGTCGCGAAGATGCGGGCCCGGCTTGCCGATGCGGAGGCCGACGTGACCCGGCTGACCGAACAACTCGCTGCGCTGCACCGGATGCGAGGCTGACCGATGGCCGGCGCCGCGGATCTCGCGCGGGTGGAGAAGGAGCTCCTGGCGCGATGGCCGGAATCCCGTATCGAGTGGAAACTCGAGCGGATGACTGCGCTCATGGAGCTGCTTGGCGACCCGCAGCTCGCCTATCCGTCCATTCACATTGCCGGCACCAACGGCAAGACGTCGACCGCGCGCATCATTGACGCCCTGCTCCGTGCCCTCAATCTGCGCACCGGGTGTTACACCAGCCCGCACCTCGAATCCATCACCGAACGGATCCTCCTTGACGGTGAGCCGATTTCTGATGAGGTGTTCGTGGCCACCTACGACGAACTGACGCCCTACTTCGAGCTCGTCGATGCGCGGTTCCCCACCCGCCTCTCGTTCTTTGAGGCCGTCACCGGCATGGCGTTCGCCGCTTTCGCCGCCGCACCGGTCGACGTGGCCGTCGTCGAAGTCGGCATGGGCGGCCGGCTCGACGCGACGAACATCATCCATGCGCCGGTCGCTGTCATCACTCCGATCGACCTCGACCATCAAGCGCATCTGGGGTCCACAATTGCCGCGATCGCCGGTGAGAAAGCCGGAATCATCAAATCGGATCAGACCGTGGTGGTTGCCGCCCAACACGATGCCGCCGCCCAGGTGCTGCGTCGTCGCGCCGAGGAGGTTGGGGCGCGTCTGGTGACCGAAGGCGTGGATTTCGCTGTCACGGAACGAAAACCCGCAGTCGGCGGCCAGCTCGTCACCATCCGCGGCGTGCGCGGTGAATATCCCGAGCTGTTCCTCCCGTTGCACGGTGCACATCAGGCGGGCAATGCCGCTGTCTCGCTTGCGGCCGTCGAGACATTCCTCAGCCCGGAGCATGCGCTTGACATCGACCTGCTGCGGGACGCGTTCGCCGGCGTCCGGTCACCCGGGCGGTTGGAAATCGTCCGTACGAAGCCCACCGTCCTCGTCGACGCCAGCCACAATCCCGCCGGCGCCCGCGTGACGGCTGCGACGCTGGCCAGTGAATTCGCGTTCGAGCGACTCATCGGTGTGATCGGCACCCTGGCCGACAAGGACGTCCCGGGAATTCTCACCGCATTCGCACCAGTGCTCAGTGAGGTCATCGTCACCCGGAGCAGCTCGCATCGGGCGATCGACCCCGTCGATCTCGCAACGCAGGCCGAGGCCGTGTTCGGGCCGGAGAAGGTGACCCTCGTCCCGCGGCTGGATGAGGCATTGCAGGTCGCGCTGCGCCGGGCGGCCGAGGCTGACGCGGGCGGATTGGGCAGCGGCGTCGGTGTTCTCGTGACGGGTTCCGTGGTGACCGCCGGTGAGGCCCGGCGGCTGTTGCGACAGCGATGACAACCGCCATGACGTCCCCCGGCGCCGGCGAGGGTGCCGAGGTCGAGCGCGCCCGCCTCCGGGCGCGCCGGGACGCGCGCCGGCTGGCCGCGAGCGTGCTCGGGACGGAAGTGATCGTCTTCTGGCTGGGCATCATCGCCGCCGTCACGCTGTCCGGGGTGTCCCGCCCGGTCGCGATTGCGGTGGGCGCGGCCTTGGCCCTTGGCTGCGTCCTCGCAGCGATGCTGCTCCGCACCCGCGCCGGGTACGTGCTCGGCAGCGTGCTCCAACTGCTGGCGATCGCGTGCGGCGTCGTCGTCCCGGTGATGTTCATCCTCGGCGTGATCTTCGCGGGGTTGTGGGTAGCGGCGTGGCGGCTCGGCGTGAAGGCGATCCGATCAGCTGATCAAGCGGGGAGAAGCTCGGGCACGTCGTGACGATCGTGCGGTACGGTCAGAGGGAATGTCCACCGAAACCGCCTCCGCACTCGATGAGCGCTCGGTCGCGCCGCGGTCCCGGGCAGCCGACGACGCCGGCCAGGTCCCGTTGATCCATGCGCGGGGCCTGCTCAAGCGTTACGGCACGTTCGTCGCCGTCGACCACATCGACCTCGACGTGTACGCCGGCCAGGCTTTCGGCTTTCTCGGCCCGAACGGAGCGGGGAAATCCTCCACTATGCGCATGATCGGATGCGTCTCGGAGCCGTCCGGCGGCACGTTGCGCATCTTCGGCCTGGACCCACGGCGCGACGGTCCGGTGATCCGGGGTCGGATCGGGGTCGTGCCGCAACAAGACACCCTCGACCTCGAGCTCACCGTCCGCGAGAACCTCATCGTGTACGGGCGGTACTTCGGCCTTCCCCGGGCCTGGCTGCGCCGTCGCGCAGACGAATTGCTCGACTTCGTCCAGCTCGCCGACCGTGCCGACGACAAGGTGGAGCCCCTCTCCGGCGGCATGCGCCGACGCCTCACCATCGCGCGGGCACTGATCAACGAGCCGGAGCTGCTGCTGCTCGACGAGCCGACCACCGGTCTTGATCCGCAGGCCCGGCACGCGGTCTGGGATCGCCTCTTCCGCCTCAAACAGCACGGCGTCACCCTCGTCCTCACCACCCACTACATGGACGAAGCCGAGCAGCTCTGCGACGAGCTGGTCGTCATGGACAAGGGTTCGATCGTTGCGCGCGGCTCCCCGCGGGACCTCATCACCCGGTTCGCCACCAAGGACGTCGTTGAGCTGCGGTTTCCGGTCGGTCGCAACGAGGAGATGGCCGGCCGGGTCGCTGACCTTGGTGACCGGGTTGACGTCCTGCCCGACCGGCTCGTCATTTACACCGAGGACGGCGACGGCTGTCTTGCGGCGGTGCACGCCCGTGGTCTCGAACCGCTCTCCGCTTGGTTGCGCCGCGCCACGCTGGAAGACGTCTTCCTCCGGCTCACCGGCCATGCGCTGATCGATTGAGCACCGGCCACCGGACGCAACGAGCAATGGAGCAGCCCATGCACATAGCAATGCAGCAGCCCATGCACATAGCAATTCAGCGACCCATGCACGTAGCAATGCAGCAGCCCATGCAACAAGCAATGCAGCGACCCATTCCGCGACGATCCCTCAACCGGGAGCGCCAAGCCCCGGCAGCCTCTTGGCGCCACCCGCCGGCGGAGGGTGCATGAGCGGCATGGCGGCGGCGGCCGAACCGCTTGGTACCGCCCGTGGGAACCTGCCCGCGGCGATGCGGCGCACCTGGCGGGCGTACCGGTACTGGGTGACGAGTTACCGGCGGACCTGGCGCGGTTCGGTGGTGTCGAGCATCGTCAATCCGGTGCTGTACCTGGCGGCGCTGGGGGTTGGGCTCGGCACTCTGGTGCACGCCGGGCCCGCGACCCATGGGCTGAGCTACCTGCAGTTCATCGCCCCTGGATTGCTCGCCGCCACCGCGATGCAGGTGGCCTCCATCGAAGCGACCTATCCGGTGCTCGCGTCGGTCAAATGGGTGCCGATGTACGACGCCATGCTCGCGACACCGCTCACGGTCGGGGACGTCTTCGCCGGCCACCTGCTGTGGATGCTCACTCGGATCGGGCTGACCAGCAGCACGTACCTGGCGGTGATCGCCGCATTCGGCGGGGTGCGCAGTGGGCTCGCTGTTTGTGCAGTGCCGATCTGTCTTCTGCTCGGCCTGGCGTGCGCGGCCCCGATTGCCGCGTTCGCCGTCAGGCAAGAGACCGACACGTCTTTCTCCGCCTTGCAGCGTTTCGTGATCGTGCCGATGTTCCTCTTCTCCGGCACGTTCTTCAGCATTGATCAGCTTCCGTCGTGGATTCGTCCCGTTGCGTACGTGACCCCGCTCTGGCACGGTGTCACCCTTACCCGCGATGTCACGAGCGGTGTCGTGGAGCCCGGCGGCGTCGCCCTCATCGGCGTCCACCTCGTCTTTCTCACCGCGCTCGCGGGAATCGGCACCCGTATCGCCGCCCGCAATTACCGGCGACGGTTGGAGCGTTGAGTGATGTCCTTCGCGTTGCGCATCCTTCCGTACGGCGCCTTCGGCCGGTTCACCGGACGCCGCAGTGTTGCCCTTGTTGAGCGGAGTCTGATGGTCTACCGCCACACGTGGATCATCATTGTCTCCGGTTTCTTCGAACCGCTGTTCTACTTGTTGTCGATCGGCGTCGGCGTCGGCCGCTTGGTCCCGCACCTGTCGTACGCCGGCCACCCGATTGCATACACCGCATTCGTCGCACCCGCGATGCTCGCGTCCTCCGCGATGAATGGCGCGATTTACGACTCCACCTTCAACATCTTCCACAAATTGAAGTACGCGAGGGTTTACGAGGGCGTGCTTGCGACGCCGATGACCGCCCTCGACGTCGCCGCCGGCGAAATTCTCTGGGCCCTGGGCCGCGGGTTCATCTACGCCGTCGCGTTTCTCATCGTCTGCGCCGCGATGGGCGTGGTGCATGCGTGGACGGCGGCGCTTGCTCTGCCTTTTGCGGTTCTTGAAGGCTTGGCGTTCGCCGCGTGCGGCATGGCGGCCACGACGTTCATGCGCAGCTGGCAGGACTTCGAATGGGTCAATCTGGTGCTGCTGCCGATGTTCTTGTTCTCCGCCACCTTCTACCCGCTCACCGCTTACCCGACCGCCGTCGCCCATGTCGTCCGCTGGACACCGCTGTACCAGGCGGTGGACGTGCAACGGGCCCTGCTCCTCGGCGGTTGGCATGCCGGCCTGCTCGCCAACTGCGCCTACCTCGCGGTCATGAGCCTGGCCGGCGGTATCGTCGCCGTTCGGCGGCTCGCACGGGTCCTGCTACACTGATCATCCGCTCGTCGGACGAACTCGGGAGTGACGGTGGCGGACGTCGAACACACCTTGCTGCTCATCAAACCGGACGCCGTCCGGCGTGGTCTGGTCGGGGAAATTCTCAGCCGGGTCGAGCGGAAAGGGCTGCGGATTCGCGCCTTGGAGCTCCGCACGATCGATGACGACCTCGCCCGGCGCCACTACGCCGAGCATGCCGCCAAGCCGTTCTTCGCCGACCTGGTGGCCTTCATCACCTCCGGCCCGCTGGTCGCGGCGGTCATCGAGGGCCCACGGGCGGTGGAGACCCTCCGGACCCTGATGGGATCAACCGACCCGGTAGCGGCTCCGCCTGGAACGATCCGCGGTGACTTCGGCCTCCTGGTGACCGAGAATCTCGTGCACGGCTCGGACTCCGTCACGTCCGCCGCCCGAGAGATCGCGTTGTTCTTTCCGCACTTCGCGGCAGACGCCTGAGCTCGACACGGCGATCACCTGGCCCAGACGGCATCCCGCGGGTGGTGTGCCGCACGAAGCCGTCAGACGGCCGCGGCTTTTGCCCGAGGGCAGACGGAACCCGTAGCATGGCTGCGCCGTCCTTGTTTTCGGTGTCGATCGGGTCTTGAGGCCCGGTGGGTGCCGAACCGCTGTTCCCGGCGGCGGTGGACGGCGGCACGTGTCCGATGCTCAACGAAAGGCGAGCCTCCATGCCCACTTCGATTTTCGGCCGCGACATGGCGGTCGACCTCGGCACGGCGAACACCCTGGTCTATGTCCGCGGCCGAGGCATTGTGCTCAACGAACCGTCTGTGGTCGCCATCAACACCAACACCGGGGGGATCCTGGCCGTCGGCATTGAGGCGAAGCGCATGATTGGCCGGACGCCCGGCAACATCGTCGCGGTTCGGCCGCTCAAGGACGGCGTCATCGCGGACTTCGACACCACCGAGCGGATGCTCCGGTACTTCATTCAGAAGGTGCACCGCAACCGGCATCTTGCCCGCGGACCGCGGCTCGTCGTCTGCGTCCCCAGCGGGTGCACGGCTGTCGAGCAGCGTGCCGTCAAGGACGCCGGCTATGCGGCAGGCGCGCGGCGGGTGTACATCATCGAAGAGCCGATGGCGGCGGCGATCGGCGCCGGGCTTCCGGTGCATGAACCGACCGGGAACATGGTGGTCGACATTGGCGGCGGCACGACGGAAGTCGCAGTGATCAGTCTTGGCGGCATCGTGACCAGCCAGTCGATCCGGGTCGGTGGCGACGAGCTGGACAACGCGATCATCAACTACGTCAAGAAGGAATATTCGCTCATGCTCGGTGAGCGGACGGCGGAAGAAATCAAGATGGCGATCGGCTCGGCCTTCCCGGTGCCGGACGAACCGCACGCCGAGATTCGGGGCCGCGATTTGGTGAGCGGTCTGCCGAAGACGATCGTCGTCAGCGCCGCGGAGATTCGCAAAGCCATCGACGAGCCGGTGAACGCCATCATTGACGCGGTGAAGGTGACCCTCGACAAGTGCCCGCCGGAACTCGCCGGCGACATCATGGATCGAGGCATCGTCCTCACCGGCGGCGGCGCCCTGCTGAAGGGCCTCGACGAGCGGCTCCGCCACGAGACCGGCATGCCGATTCACATCACCGAACGGCCCCTCGACTCGGTCGCTCTGGGCGCCGGGAAGTGCGTCGAGGACTTCGACACGTTGCAGCCGGTGCTGATCTCCGAACCCCGCAGCCGCTAGCACGCATGCCTCGTATCGGTGAGCTTCGGTGAAGACGCGGGCATGGGTGACGCCGAGCCGCACGGGCCGTCGCGGTCCCGGGCACTTGCCGGCAGTCCTGCGCGTCACGTGAGACCGTGAGGGACACCCGGCGAACGCGGCTGATCCTCGCGCTCCTGCTCCTCACCGCGTTCACCCTGATCACCCTGGACTACCAGTCGAACGGGCGCGGCGTCTTCGGTGATCTGCGCCGGATCGGTCTTGCGGTGTTCGGTCCGGTCGAGCGGCTCGCCGCGGACGTCGTCCGGCCGGTCCGGCACGCGATCGACACCGTGGCTTCCTTTGGGTCAGAGCACAAGAAGGTGCAGCAGCTGCAGCAGCAGGTCGAGACGCTGCGCCGGCAGCTGCGGGCGCAGCCGTTCGAGCAGCACCGAGCGGCGGAGCTCGACAAGCTCATCCAGGTCTCCTCGATCGGTCAGTACACGATCGTTCCCGCCCAGGTGATCGCGGTTGGGCGGGGAGCCGGTTTCGAGTGGACTGCGACGATTGACGTCGGGAGCCGCGACGGCGTCCGACCGGAGATGACGGTCATCAACGGCGACGGTCTGGTGGGCCGGGTCACCGCTGTCTCTGCGGACACCGCCACCGTGGTGCTGGCCATCGATCCGCAGTTCAACGTCGGTGTCCGGCTGCCGAATGGCGCGATCGGTGTGGTCAGCGGCCATGGCCGCGCCGCAATGAGCCTGCAGCTGATCGACCCGAGCGTCCGGATCACACCCGGCACCGGGCTGGTGACCGCCGGTTCGGTTGATCAAACGCCGTTCGTCTGGGGTGTTCCGGTGGGCACGGTCACCGCGGTGAGCACCCCCCTGGCCGGGGAAGTGCAGACCGGCACGGTTCGCCCGTTCGTTGATTTCGCGACGCTGGACCTCGTCGGGGTCGTCGTCAAGCCGCCGCGGACGGATCCGCGCGGCGCCCTCCTGGCGTCGCCGGTACCCACCGTCACGGTCACCGTCACCGCCACTCCGGCTCCTGTCCCGCAGCCGAGCCGGCCGGCGGCCCAACCGTCACCGCTCCCGTCACCGACTCCGGCGCCCAGCCATGGGTAGAGCGACTCGGACCGGGCTCTTCCTCGGCCTCGTACTGCTCGCGATCCTCCTCGATGCGACGGTGCTTGGTCCCCTCGACTTGCCGGGCGCACCGCCGAGCCTGCTCCTGCTCGTCGTGGCCGCGTGGGCGTTGGTGACCGGGCCGTCGTCCGGCGCGGTGGCGGGCTTTGTCGCCGGGTTCGTCGCTGACGTCGTCCCGCCGGCTGATCACCTCATCGGCCGGTACGCGCTGGCGGCGTGCCTGGTCGGCTATCTCGCCGGGTTGTTTCGGCTGGAGGCCAAGGAATCGGTCGCCGCAGCCCTCGGTGCGGTCGCCCTGGCGGTCGCTCTCGGCACCCTGGTCTTCGCCGGAAGCGGAGTGATCTTTGGGGAGGCGGCCGGTACCGGTGGGGCGCTGCCGGTCGCCGTCGCGTCATCGGTCGGTTACGACCTGCTGCTCACCCCGTTCGTCGTCCCACCCATCACGAGCCTTGTCCGCCGATTGCAGCCTGCGGTATCGCGCGACTGAGCGGCGGCCTAGCGTCGAACAGGGAGGAGGACCCGTGGAGAACCGGTCGCGCATTCGGCTCGTCGTCCTGGCCGCTCTCGTGCTCTCCCTTCCTGTGACATTGATCAGCCGCCTCTGGTACATGCAGGTGATGGCCGGCGACCGGTACGCCGCCGCCGCCAACCGGACGTCGACCAACACCGTGCACACCGTCGCGCCGCGTGGTCTTGTGGTGGACGACGTCGGGCGGGTGCTCGCGGGAAACGAAAGCGCCCTCGTCGTCAGCGCACTGGCGACGGCGCTGCCGAAAGATACCGCCACGCGACGGGCGGAATTGCAACGGCTGGCCGCGATCCTCGGAGTGTCGGAGCAGGATCTCGAGGCCCGGGTCACCTTGTGCGACTACCACAAGTACGGGGCGAAGGCGCCGCAGATGAATCCGGGCTGCTGGACGGGTTCGCCGCTGCAACCGATTCCGCTGCTCCGGTTGGACACGGCGGACGCCGCCGCGCGCGCCACGCAGATCGCGCTCCAGGTCCTGGAGCGTCAGGAGCTTTTTCCCGGCATCACCGCGGAAATTCAGCAAATCCGCAGCTATCCCAGTCCAGCCGGCGCGTCCGCTGCGCAGATCCTCGGCCACGTCGGGAAAATCACCGCGGATGACGTCGCCCGCGCGAAAACCCAGCAGGCCGCCGACGAGCTGAAAACGGCGGCAGCGGCGGGTGAAATGATTGGCCAGGCGGGACTGGAGGCGGAGTACGACCAGTACCTGCGCGGCACGATGGGCACGAGGGTGGTGTCGGTGGACCCGGCAGGCAATCCGCTCGGCACCGTACGGGAAATTCCGCCGACTCCCGGAGCGACGCTCGTCACGAGCATCGACGCGCGGGTGCAGCAGATTGCCGAGCAGGCGCTGGCGGACGCCGTCGAGCATGCGCGGACCGTTCCGCAGTTGGCCAATCACCGCATGGTGACCCAGCATGCCGACGCCGCCGCGGCCGTCGTCATCGACGCCCGCACCGGGCATGTGCTTGCCTTGGCGAATTACCCGACCTACAACCCCGGGGTCTGGGACGGCGGAAGCATCAGCCAGACGGCGTATGACGCGCTGGTGCATGCGCCCGGCAATCCGCTGTTCTCGCAGGCGGTCCAGGGTGAGTACGCCCCCGGATCCACGTTCAAGCCCATTACCACCGCCGGTGCGGTGTCGACGCCGTACTACAGCATCACCGGTCGATACGACTGCCCCACGGTTTTCACCGCCGGAAACCGAACGTTCACCAACTTTGAGGGAGAGACAGGACTCGGCGCCATCAGTTTCGCGGAAGCCCTCACGGTGTCGTGTGACACATTCTTCTACAAGATTGGTGACACGCTCTGGAAAGCGGACGGCGGCCTGACGCCGACCCATCCGCGGGATGCCATCATCAACGAAGCGCTCGGGTGGGGACTCGGCCAACCGACGCACATCGATCTGCCGATCGACGGATCCGGCAACGTTGAGACCCGGCAGGAAAAAATCGATGCGTGGAAGAAGAACAAGGCGCTGTGGTGCGCGGAAGCGCAGACCGAGCCGAATCCGTTGTATCGCGAATACGACCGGGAGAATTGCCAGGACGGCTACCAGTACCGCGAAGGTGACGCATTGAACTTCGCGATCGGCCAAGGTACGGTGACCGTCACCCCGTTGCAGCTCGCCATGGACTACGCGGCGATTGGGAACGGCGGAACGCTTTTCACCCCGCGGATCGGCCGCGCTCTCGTCGCCCCGAACGGCACGGTCATCCAAGAAATCAACGCACCGTCCCGGAAACTGCCGGTGCCCGCCGACGTCCTCAGCTACCTCCGCCAGGCGCTGACCCAGGTGACCACGAATCCACTGGGCACGGCGTACAACGCGTTCGCTGGATTTCCGTTCGACAAATACACCATCGGCGGCAAGACGGGAACCGCGGAGGTGCAGGCGCTCAACCCCGACGGGACGCCGAAGGACTCCACCGCGTGGTTCGCGTCGTTCGGCGGACCGGTGGGTCAACCCGCGCAGTACGCCGTCGTCGTGATGGTGTCGCAAGGCGGCCAAGGCGGAGTGACGGCCGCGCCCGCGGTTCGGGAAATTTACGACGGCCTGTACGGCCTGGATGGCAGCGGGCCGTATCGGCTGCCGCACGACGCGTTCGCGCAAGCCGGCCCGGCGCTGCCCGGCGGAGTGCCGCCCGCCACCCTGCCGAATGTCGCGACCTCCGGGGTGCCGACGCCCACCGCTGCCGCAGCCAACGCGAGCGGCGTCATTTCGCGCTCCGGGACAGGCACCGCCGCCGCAGTAGCGCCAGCCGTGGCGGTACTTCCTCCGGAACGTCGAGGGGGTCGGCGATGACGAGTTGGACGACGCCGGCGACTGCGGGTGTCCGCAATGGCCGGAGCGGGGCGGTGGGACGGCGCGCGGCGCCTGGTCGCTGGCAGCGGATCTGGCACGGCGATTGGGCGTTATGGGCGGCCGTCCTCAGCCTCGCCGGGCTCGGCGTCGTGTTGATCGCGGCTGCCACCAAGCCGCTGAATCCCACCCATCCGTTCACCCTGGCCAAGCAGCAGTTGCTTTTTCTCGTCGTCGGGGCGGCCTTCGCCGTTCTCGCCTCGCTCGTCGAGTACCGCACGATCCGCGCGGCCGCTCCGGTGCTGTACGTCCTCGCGCTCGGCGGCCTGGTGGCGACGTTCGTCGTCGGCGTCAGTGTCAACGGCTCGCGGGCGTGGCTTCGGCTGCCGGGTGGACTGTCGCTTGAACCGTCGGAATTCGCAAAACTCGCCCTGATCGTGCTCGCCGCGCTCGTCGTCAACGCCCGTGTCTCGGGACGATCTGACATCGGCGATTTCGACGTCGTGGCGATCCTGGCATTCTTCGCCGTGCCCACGGGATTGGTTCTGCTCCAGCGGGATCTCGGCACCGGGCTGGTCATTCTCGTCATCCTGTTCGGCGTCCTGGCCGTTGGCGGTGCTCCGACGCGCTGGCTCGTGGGTCTCACGGTGCTCGTTGCGCTGGCAGCCGTGGTCGCCGTGAAATTCCACCTCCTCCATGGCTACCAGGAGGCCAGGTTGACGGCTTTTCTCCACCCGGAATCGGGGACGCAGACCTACGGGTACAACGCGTACCAAGCGCGGATCGCCATCGGTTCCGGCGGCCTGCACGGCACGGGGCTCTTCCACGGATCACAGATCAACAATGGGTATGTCTTCGCCGCGCATACCGATTTCATCTTCGCCACCGCCGGGGAGGAACTCGGTTTCCTCGGCGGCGGACTCATCATCCTCCTTCTCACGGTCATCCTGTGGCGTGGGTTGCGGATCGCGGCGCACGCGCCGGACGCATTCGGCCGCGTTACCGCAGCCGGTGTCGTCTGCTGGTTCGCCTTCGAGTCGTTCGAGAACATCGGGATGAACCTCGGCATCATGCCCATCACCGGTATTCCGCTGCAATTCGTTTCGTACGGCGGGTCGTCGCTCTTCGCGAGCATGCTGGCCATCGGGCTGCTGCAGAACATTGCGATCCAGGCCAAGGTGGTGGCCCGGATCGCGCCGGAGTGACCGTGCGCGGACGACCCGCGGTTGGGCCGTCGTCCTGGTTCTCGCCGACGCCGAAGGACTAGCCGCGGCGGACGGCCCGCGGTTGGCGTCCTCGTCCTGATCGCGGTGCCAGCCGCCGGCGCTCGTCACGAGGCGGTGCACCCGTTACCCTAAAAACTCTGGGGATGGAGGGATCGACGCCGATGCCGGTGACCGAGCAGGTTCCGCCGTCTGTTTTTCCCCGCCTGGAGCCGCTGCTTCTCTCCGTCACGAAGCCCGTGCAGTACATCGGCGGGGAACTGAACAGCCTTGCCAAGGACTGGGCCGCGTGCGACGTGCGATGGTGCCTCGTTTATCCCGATGCGTACGAGGTCGGCTTGCCCAATCAGGGCATCCAGATTCTCTACGAGATCCTTGGGGAGATGGACGGCGTCCTCGTGGAGCGGAGCTACGCCGTCTGGCCGGACCTCGAACGCCTGATGCGCCGTCACGGCATCCCCCAATTCAGCTGGGAGACCCATCGCCCGCTCGCCGCCTTCGACCTCATCGGCGTCACGTTTCCGACCGAGCTCGGCTACACCAACCTGCTCAACATCCTCGATCTCGCCGGCATCCCGATCCGGTCGACCGACCGGACCGACGATCATCCAATCGTGATCGCCGGGGGTCACGCCGCGTTCAATCCCGAGCCAATCGCCGATTTCATCGACGCGGCGGTGCTTGGCGATGGGGAAGAGGTGGTCGCCCAGATCACGTCGATGGTTCGGCAATGGAAGGCCGACGGCCGCCCGGGCGGCCGCACCGAATTGCTGGCCCGGATGGCGGCGACCGGTGGCATCTACGTGCCACAGTTCTACGACGTCCATTACCACCCGGATGGGCGGCTCGCGGCCGTCGTCCCCAACCGGCCCGGTGTCCCGGCCCGGGTCCGCAAGCACACCCTGATGAACCTTGACGAGTGGCCCTACCCGAAGCGTCCGCTCGTCCCGCTGGCGGAGACGGTCCATGAGCGGTACAGCGTGGAGATTTTCCGGGGCTGCACCCGCGGATGCCGGTTCTGCCAGGCTGGGATGATCACTCGGCCGGTCCGGGAACGCTCGATCGACACGATCGGCGCCATGGTCGACGCCGGCCTGCGGGCGACCGGGTTCTCCGAAGTCGGGCTTCTCTCGCTGAGCAGCGCGGATCACTCGGAGATCGGCCCGATGGCCAAGCAGCTTGCCGACCGGTACGAGGGAACGAACATCTCGCTCTCGCTGCCGTCGACGCGGGTTGATGCGTTCAACGTCGATCTGGCCAACGAGTTCTCCCGCAACGGACGCCGGTCCGGGCTCACCTTCGCCCCCGAGGGCGGCACCGAGCGGATGCGCCGCGTGATCAACAAAATGGTCACGGAGGAGGATTTGATCCGCACGGTCACGACGGCGTACCGGCATGGGTGGCGCCGCGTGAAGCTCTATTTCATGTGCGGGCTCCCCACCGAGACCGATGAGGACGTCCTCGCCATCGCGGACCTCGCCCGCAAGGTGATCGACGCAGGACGGCAAGCCACCGGGAGCCGGGACATCGGCTGCACGGTCTCGATTGGTGCATTCGTTCCGAAGCCGCACACGCCGTTCCAGTGGGCGGCCCAGCTCGATCACGAGACGGTTGATGCCCGGCTGGCGAAGCTTCGGGACAGAATTCGCTCCGACCGGGAGTACGGCCGGGCGATCGGATTCCGTTACCACGACGGCAAACCGAGCATCGTCGAAGGGTTGCTCTCCCGCGGGGACCGCCGCGTCGGCCGCGTGATTGAGCAGGTGTGGCGGGACGGCGGCCGGTTCGACGGCTGGAGTGAGCATTTCTCGTTCGACCGGTGGATGCAGGCCGCCGAACGGGCTCTCGCCGGCGAGCCGGTGGACGTCGACTGGTACACGACGCGGGAGCGGACCCGCGACGAAGTGCTGCCGTGGGATCACCTCGACTCGGGGCTGGACAAGGACTGGCTCTGGCAGGACTGGCAGGACGCCCTTGCCGGCATCGAAGTCGACGATTGCCGTTGGTCGCCGTGCTTTGACTGCGGGGTCTGCGACACGATGGGGACCGACATCCAGATCGGACCCACCGGACGCACCCTGATTCCCCTGACGGACGGCCGGCTGCCCATTGGCCGTCCGGCGGCGTGACGTCGCCGATGACGGACCGATCGCATGCCGGCGGGGAGGCCGCGCCGGTCGTCCAGCGGTTGCGGGTTCGGTGGGCGAAGCGTGGCCGGCTCCGGTTCACCAGCCACCGGGACTTCCAGCGGGCGTTGGAGCGGGCGGTCCGTCGCGCCGGGCTGCCGATTGCGTACAGCGCCGGGTTCACTCCGCATCCACGGATCTCGTACGTCGGCGCCGCTCCGACTGGGGCGGCCAGTGAGGCCGAGTACGTCGAACTCGCGCTCACCGCGGCCGTCGATCCGTCAGCCGCGGCTCAGGCTCTCGACGCCGCCCTGCCGGCGGGCTTCGACGTCCTGGACGTCGTCGAGGCCCGAGGCGGCACGCTTGCGGACCGGATCGACGCCTCGCGCTGGGAGATCCGACTGCCCGGTGCTGACCATGCCGCCGTGGCCGCGGCGGTGCGGGCCTTCCTTGACGCCGTCGAGGTTCCGGTGGAGCGGGTGACGAAAGACGGGCGTCGCGTCATGGACGTTCGGGCGGCGGTGGCGCGACTCGCCGTGACCGCAAGCGCCGGGGATCATGACGAATGTGTCATACTCGACGTGGTCGTGCGGCACCTGACACCGTCCGTTCGACCCGACGACGTTGTGGCTGGGCTCCGGCAGGTCGCTGACCTGGCGCTTCCAACGCCGCCCCTGGCGACGCGGTTGGCGCAGGGTCACCTCGAGGAGAACGGCCGGCTAGCTGATCCGCTTGCGCCCGACAGGGAGCACATTGCCGATGAGACGAGGCGCATTACCGCACCGGATGGTTCGGTATCGCGGACTGTCTCGACCTGACGTATCGGCTGGCTTCGTCGCCGACCTGCGCTGTTCGTGCATGCGCACTGCAATGACCGCACTGGACTGCTGCTTCCGCGCGGCGCCGCATCGTGGTGCCCGGAAGCCCGAGGAAAGATTCCGTATCCATGCCCGAGAACGAGCCGAACGAGAGCGTCGCGAAGACCGACGCTCCTCGGCGCATCCGACGTTCACGACGGACCGCGGGCAGCGACACAGCTGCCGTCGAGAGCACCTCCGCATCGCCGTCGCGAGCACCTGATGCCGCCACACTGAACGACGCAACACCCGCCGGCGAATCCGGCACCGGTGCGCCGGTCGCCGAACTGCCGCCGGTCAAACGGCCGGCCGTGCCCCCGCCCATGGTGGTCTTCCAGCCGCCTCCGCCGGTGGTGTTCCAAGCCCCCGAGCCTGCTGCGGTGACGTCCCGTCGACGCCGGGCGCGGCGGGTGCCGGAGGAACCGTCCGCGGCACTCTCCAGCACGGACGGCGCTGCTGGCGAACCGGAGATCCGCTCGGCGGATCTGGACGACGGCAGCGCACCGTCCGAGCCGGCCGAGCAAGTATCCGCCGCAACGACCGAGGGAATCACCGCACGGCGCCGTCGGCGTCGTCGTCGGCGGACGACCGGAACGGCCGAGGACGACCGCGTACTCGACGCGGTCGAGGCTCCGGAGACCGACACAGGGTCGGCCGGCGCAGACGACCTCGATGCTGCGATGGCCCTGCTCACCGGTTCGACGCGGATCGAGGCGAAGAAGCAACGCCGCCGGGAAGGGCGGGAACTGCTCCGGCGCAACCGCCGCGGGATGATTCTCACCGAAGCGGAATTCCTCGCCCGCCGGGAATCGGTCGAGCGGGTGATGGTGGTCCGGCAGCGGGGTGACCTCACGCAGATCGGCGTGCTCGAGGACGGCATTCTCGTCGAGCATTACGTCAGTACGACGTCGGCGAACCGCATCGTCGGCAACGTCTACCTCGGACGGGTGCAGAACGTGCTCCCGGGAATGGAGGCGGCGTTCGTCGACATCGGCAAGGGACGCAACGCCGTGCTGTACGCCGGGGAGGTGAATTTCGACCTCACCGGTCTCGAGGGTCAGCCGCAGCGGATCGAAGCGGCGCTCAAACCGGGTCAGACCGTCGTCGTCCAGGTCACCAAGGATCCGATCGGACACAAGGGGGCGCGGCTGACCAGCCAAATCAGCCTGCCGGGACGTTTCCTCGTCTTCGTGCCCGAAGGTTCCATGATGGGCATCAGCCGAAAATTGCCCGACACCGAACGCAACCGGCTGAAGGCCATTCTTCGCAAAATCATGCCGGAAGGCGCGGGTGTCATCGTGCGGACCGCGGCCGAGGGGGCGTCGGAAGAAGAATTAGCCCGCGACATCGCGCGTTTGATGGCGCAGTGGGAGGACATTCAGAAGAAGGCCGAGAGCGGCACGGCGCCCGCGCTGCTCTATGCCGAACCGGATCTGACGATTCGCGTGGTGCGCGACATATTCAATGAAGACTTTGCGCAGCTGGTCGTGCAAGGCGACAGCGAATGGGACATGGTCGAGGCGTACGTCGCGCACGTCGCCCCGGACCTTCTGCCCCGCATTTCCCATTGGACGTCCGATGAAGACGTCTTCGCCCACTACCGCATTGACGAACAACTCGCCAAGGCGCTGGACCGCCGGGTGTGGTTACCGAGTGGCGGATATCTCATCATCGACCGTACCGAGGCGATGGTCGTCATCGACGTCAACACCGGGCGATTCGTCGGCAAGGGCGGCAATCTCGAAGAGACGGTCACCAAGACGAATCTCGAAGCCGCGGAAGAAATCGTGCGGCAATTGCGGCTCCGCGACATCGGCGGCATCATCGTCATCGATTTCATCGACATGCTGCTGGAAAGCAACCGGGAACTGGTGCTCCGCCGGCTCGTCGAATGCCTCGGCCGGGACCGCACCAAGCATCAAGTGGCTGAAGTCACCTCGCTTGGTCTCGTGCAGATGACCCGCAAGCGGGTGGGCAGCGGCCTTCTCGAGGCCTTTTCCGAGCCGTGCGAGGTGTGCGGCGGCCGCGGCGTGATCATTCACACGGATCCGGTCACGGCGCAGCGTCGGGCGCATCGCGGACGGGCTCGTACCCGCCAAGAAGCGGAGCCGTCGGCGGAACCGGTGGCCGAACCAGCCGCGGTCGGTGCCGCGGGTGCCGAGCGGCGGGGACGTCGGAGCGCCCGGGCCGCTTCGTGACCGCGGCGGCCGTGGTAATCTAGCGGCCCGAGCGACCTGGCTCGTGGTTCGCATGTGCTCGACCAGCCGGCTCTAGTGACCGGAAAGACCCGACGGGAGTTGCGGTGTACGCGATCGTGCGTGGCGGCGGCAGGCAGCATCGAGTCGCCGTCGGTGACGTCATTGAGATCAATGCTGCAGCCAAAGGCGCGACCGCGACGGTCGGGGCCACGGTGGAGCTGCCCGCCGTGCTCGTCGTCGACGGCCCGTCGGTCACCACAGGCGCGACAGCCCTGGCGGACATCACCGTCACCGGCGAAGTCGTCGGCCATGCGAAGGGGCCGAAGATTCGCATTCTCAAGTACAAGAACAAGACCGGCTACCGCAGGCGCGTGGGACATCGGCAACCCCTTGCTCTTGTCAAGGTGACGCACATTGGTCCGCGAGCCGCGGCGGACCGGAAGACAGCGCCGAAGCGGGCGTCGGCGAAAGCGGCCGCGGATCAGACGACGGCGGCGCAGGCGACAGCGGAGTAGGGACGATGGCTCACAAGAAGGGTGCGTCGTCGAGCCGTAACGGACGTGACTCCACGTCGAAGCGGCTCGGGGTCAAGCGATTCGGCGGGCAGTTCGTGCACGCGGGCGAGATTCTCGTCCGCCAGCGTGGCACGCGCTTCCACCCGGGGAGCGGGGTCGGCCGTGGCGGCGATGACACGCTGTTCGCCCTGGTCAGCGGCGCGGTGACGTTCGGTACTGCCCGGGGCCGTCGGGTGGTGAGCGTCGTCCCGGCGCAACCGGCCGCGACACCGGCGCAACCGGCTGCGACAGGGAGCTGACGCTCGGCACCCTCCGGCGGAAGCGGAGGGGCTGGAGCCGCCCCGGCATCATCACGGTCGGTCGATCGCACCGCATGATGACCGCTGATCGATGCGTTGTGAACGAACGTGGGAGGAGCTGGCGTGACCACGTTCGTGGATCGAGTCGTCGTCCACGTCCGGGGCGGAGACGGCGGCAATGGCTGCGCGTCCATCCGGCGGGAGAAATTCAAGCCACTCGGTGGGCCGGATGGCGGTAACGGCGGCCGAGGCGGCGACGTCGTCTTCGTCGTCGATCCCGGGACCACAACCTTGCTCGATCTCCACCGTCGCCCACACCGTCGAGCCGCGCCCGGCAGCCCAGGTCAGGGCAACAACAAGCACGGCGCTGACGGCGCCGATCTGCTCATCCCTGTGCCGGACGGCACGGTGGTGAAGGACCTGGACGGCCAGGTCCTGGCGGACCTGGTCGGCGCCGGCACCCGTTACGTGGCGGCCCGCGGCGGCCGGGGCGGTCTGGGTAACGCCGCGCTGGCGTCAGCCCGCCGCAAGGCGCCCGGGTTCGCGCTTCGTGGCGAACCGGGGGAGGAACGCGACGTCGTCGTCGAAGTGAAGAGCGTCGCCGACATTGCGCTCGTCGGTTATCCGAACGCCGGCAAGTCCTCGCTCATCGCCGCGATCTCAGCCGCCCGACCAAAGATCGCCGACTATCCGTTCACCACATTGGCGCCGAATCTCGGTGTGGTCGAGGCCGGTGAGATACGGTTCACGGTCGCCGATGTTCCCGGGCTGGTTCGCGGCGCAAGCCAGGGGCGCGGCCTCGGGCTGGAGTTCCTCCGGCACATCGAACGGTGCGCGGCCGTCGTCCACGTGGTGGATTGCGCCGCAGCCGAGCCGGATCGCAGTCCGCTCGCCGACCTCGCTGCGATCCGGGCCGAGCTCGCCGCCTACGCCTCCCTCGACCTCGGCGGACCTCCGCTGCACGAGCGGCCGCAGCTGGTCGTCCTCAACAAGATCGATATTCCGGAGGCACGGGCCCGGGCCGAAGCCGCCGCCCGGCAGATCGCCGACGCGCCCGTCTTCCTGGTCTCCGCTGTGACCCGGGAGGGGCTGCGGGAGCTGGTCTTCGCGATGGCGGGGCTTGTGGAGACGGCGCGGGCGAACCGACCGGCTCCGGAACCGCCGCGCATCGTATTGCGGCCCCCTGCGATCGCCGAGCCCGAGTTCACTGTCCGCCGTCGGGGATCGGCGTTCATCGTCGACGGGGAGAAACCCCGGCGCTGGGTGGCGCAGACCGATTTCAGCAACGACGAAGCGGTCGGCTACCTGGCCGACCGGTTGGCTCGGCTCGGGGTCGAAGACGAGCTTGCCCGGTTGGGGGCGCGTCCGGGTGACGAGGTGATCATAGGGGGTGTGAGTTTCGACTACGAGCCGGGCATTCGTGCCGGCGTGGGACACCCGTTCGGGCCGCGTGGCACTGATCCGCGGCTTCACGCCGCCGCTCCGCCCGCAACGGCGCACTGGGCCGGTGATGGGGACGACGATTCGGCGGCCCGTGACGAGGAGGACGGGTGAGCGGCACCCGACCCGAAGTGACGGCGGCGCAGACCATCGTCGTCAAGATCGGCTCTTCGTCGGTCACCTCGTACCCTGCGGCGAGGGCCGGTTCCGCGGCGGCGGATGACCAACCGGGCGGCTCGGCCAGCGGCCTGCGGGAAGAAAACATCGCGGCGCTGGCGGCCGCGGTGGCCGAGCGAGTCAGCCGCGGCGCCCACTGCGTGATCGTCTCGTCGGGCGCGATTGCCGCCGGGCTTGGTCCACTCGGCCTGGTCAGCCGACCCCGGGATCTGGCGACCCAGCAGGCGGCGGCGAGTGTCGGCCAGAGCCTCCTGGTACGGGCGTACGCCCGGGCGTTCGCCGTCCACCGCATCACGGTCGGGCAGATCCTGCTGACCTCCGACGACATGATCCGTCGTGCTCACTACCGGAACGCCGAACGGACCCTGCGGCGACTCTTCGAACTCGGCGTCGTTCCGATCGTCAACGAGAACGACACCGTCGTCACCGATGAAATCCGGTTCGGTGACAACGACCGGTTGGCCGCTCTGGTCGCCCATCTGATCCGCGCCGATCTCCTCGTGCTGCTCTCCGACGTGGACGCGCTGTACACGGCGCCGCCGAATCGTCCGGGGGCGCGGCGGATTGAGGTCGTCAGCAGCGAGCGGGATCTCGACGCCATCGACCTCGGCGGCGTCGGAACAGCGGTCGGCACCGGCGGCATGATCACGAAGATCGAAGCGGCTCGGTTGGCGACCTCGGCAGGCATCCCGGTGGTGCTTACCGCCGCTACCGCAGTTGCTGCCGCGCTTCGCGGGGACGACGTCGGCACGTTCTTCCGGCCGACCGGTCGCCGGATGTCATCCCGGCTGCTCTGGCTGGCCCACGCCACGGCGCCCCGCGGACGGCTGGTGTTGGACGCCGGCGCGGTGGCGGCCGTGGTTGACCGGCGATTGTCGCTCCTGCCGGCCGGCGTGGTCGGCGTCCACGGTGACTTCAACGCCGGGGACCCGGTGGATTTGGTCGACGAGCACGGACGACGGGTGGCCCGCGGCCTGGTCAACTACGACGCCGCCGATCTGCCGAATCTGATCGGCCGGTCGACCTGGGAGCTGGCGCAGCAATTCGGCCCGGATTATCAGCGTGAGGTCGTCCACCGCGATGACCTTGTCGTGCTGGTCCGCCGCTCCCGCTGAGCCGACTGGAGTCACACCACGGCGACGGCCGACGTGCCGCGATCCCGTTCCCGCGGAGCCAGTCGGAGTGACGCGGGCTGCCTGCCGCAGAGATCGTTTGCGGTTTTTCCGGCAAAGTCCTGCGGACGCTGCCGATTTTGGCGACGATCGGATCCGGACGATCCGGCTCGTCCTCGGGGGCTCGCGGTCCGGGCGGCAGGATGAGGTGGCGTGTGACCCAGCAGAGCGGGCTCCCGTTGTGGCGTCGTTCGTCGGAGCCGGATACCCGACTGTGGCACGTCACCCTCACCGTCGGCGGGATGCCGATGGAACCGCTTCTCGTTCGCAGCGCACTGGAACGGCTCTCGGCCGAACAGCCGTTCCTGCTCTCCGGCCGGTACGCCGCCGATCGGGCCGAGCTTCAGTACTGGGAGGAGGCCGCCGACTGCGCGGACGCCGCGGTACTCGCCCTGCGGCTCTGGGCTGAGCATCGTGCGAGCGCTGGCCTGCCGCCGTGGCAGGTGCTCGGCATCGAAATCGTCGACCGCGCGGTGTTTCTTCGCCGGCGCCGGGATCACCGGACCCGTCCGGTGATCCCGGGCGGCGCCTGGCGGCCGTTCACCTGACCCGACGATTGCCCGCCCGCGCGGCCGGAGCACGTATCCTGACGGCGTGTCCACTTCGCCGGAGGGATCGACCGCTGACCGGATCGCGGCGTCGGCTGCGCACTCGGGCGGCGTTGCGAACAGCTCGTCGGACGACGTCGCCGAAGCCGTCCGCGCCTGCGCACGCCGGGCCAAGGAGGCCGCGGTTCAGCTTGCAACCCTTACCCGCCGGCAGAAGGACGCCGCCCTGCACGCGATTGCGGATGCGCTCGTCGCACAGACCGAGCGCATTGTCGCGGCGAACGCCGCGGACGTCTCCCGGGCGGAGCGGTCCGGGGCAACCGCGGCGTACCTCGACCGGCTGCGGTTGGACGCCAACCGGGTGGCCGCGATTGCCGCGGACGTCAGGAAAGTGGCCGCCCTGCCGGATCCGGTCGGCGAGATCGTGCGCGGCGGCGTGCTGGCGAACGGGTTGGAGCTGCGTCAGGTGCGGGTCCCGCTCGGCGTCGTCGGGATCATTTACGAGGGCCGGCCCAACGTCACCGTGGATGCGGCGAGCCTCTGCGTGAAGAGCGGTAACGCCGTCCTGCTCCGCGGTTCGTCGTCAGCGGAGGCGTCGAACGCCGCACTTGTTGAGGTGCTGCGGGACGCGGTGGCGGCCAGCGGCCTGCCGGCGGACGCCGTCCAGCTCGTACCGGGCGCCGGCCATGACGCCGCGAAGCATCTGATGCGGGCGCGTGGTCTGGTCGATGTGCTGATCCCGCGTGGCGGGGCGGGACTGATCCGCAGCGTGGTCGAGGAATCGACCGTACCCGTGATCGAGACCGGGGTCGGCAATTGTCACGTGTACGTCGATGCGGACGCCGACCTCGACCAGGCGCTCGCGATCCTGCTGAACGCGAAAACCTCCCGGCCGAGCGTGTGCAATGCGGCCGAGACGCTTCTGGTCCACGCGGCGGTCGCCGAGACGTTTCTCCCCCGGGCACTGGCGGCGCTGCGGGACGCCGGGGTGACCGTGCACGGTGACGCGCGGGTCGCCGCGTTCGATCCCACCGTGGTGCCGGCAACCGAGGAGGACTGGGACCGCGAATATCTGTCCCTGGATATCGCCGCGGCGGTGGTCGATTCGCTCGACGACGCGATTGCCCACATCCGCCGGCATGGCACCGGCCATAGTGAGGCAATCGTCACGCGGTCTCAGACTGCGGCGCGCCGGTTCGCCGCCGAGGTCGACGCCGCGGCTGTGCTGATCAACGCGTCGACCCGCTTTGTTGACGGCGGCGAGTTCGGCTTTGGTGCAGAGATCGGTATCTCGACGCAGAAGCTGCACGCGCGGGGTCCCATGGCGTTGCCGGAGTTGACGTCGACGAAGTGGATCGTCGTCGGCGACGGGCACGTGCGCTGACCGACGCGGGGTGGTGTGGTGACCGGGCGGCGAGCCCGCATCGGGGTGATGGGCGGCACCTTCGACCCGATCCACCATGGTCACCTGGTGGCGGCCAGTGAGGTCGCCAGCCAGTTCCAGCTGGAAGAAGTGATCTTCGTTCCTACCGGTCAGCCGTGGCAGAAGGCGGAGCGTGACATCGCACCAGCTGAAGATCGATACTTGATGACGGTCATTGCGACCGCGTCGAATCCCCGGTTCACCGTGAGCCGGGTCGACATTGACCGGCCGGGTCCGACGTACACGATCGATACTCTTCGGGATCTCCGAGCGGAGCTCGCCGCACGGGGCTTGACGGATCCCGACCTGTTCTTCATCACGGGCGCGGACGCCCTCGCGAAGATCATGAGCTGGAATCGCGCCGAGGAGCTCCTCACGATGGCGCATTTCGTCGGGGTCACAAGGCCCGGTCACCGGCTGGATACGCCGACCGGGCTGCCGCCGGACCGGGTCAGTCTCCTCGAGATTCCCGCACTGGCCATTTCATCGACCGAATGTCGCGAAAGGATCCGGCAGAATCGGCCGATTTGGTATCTCGTGCCGGACGGAATCGTGCAGTACATCAGCAAGCGGGGTCTTTATCGCCGTACGGACGGCGGTCGATGAGCGGCAAGCACCGGGCAACCCCGGGTTCTCGGACGCCGCTTGGCCGCGCCTCGCGCCATCGGGCGGCCCGGGACGGGCGCGGCGTACCACCGGTTGCACCCAGCCGTGGTGACGCGCGAGACCTGGTTGTCGATCTTGCTGGGCTTGAGCGGTCTCAGCCGGGCGGGCACGGGTCCGGCGGGCCGGTGACCGGGCTGGCTGGGCTCGGTGCGACCGGGTCCGACCCCGCCGACAGCATCCGCCTGCCTGCGGATCAGCCGAGTGCGGACCGCGGTGGAGGTCCTATCGCCACGGTGACCGCGCCGCCGATGGTTGGGACACGCTCGGTACGGCGGCAGCTGCAGCGCGAACGGGCCGCCCGGATGCGGCGCCGGATCGCGCTGGTCGCTATTCCCGTGCTGGTGGCTGCCGGTCTCATGTCGTGGGCGGTGGCGAACAGCTCACCCCGTCACCATGTCGCGGGGACGTCGTCCGCCGCGGCCGCGCGCACTCAGACGACCCTGCTCGTCCAGCTGAGCGGTGGATTGCAATCGGCGGTGGCCAGCGCGCTGGTCGCCCATGATCCAGCGACGCAGAGCGGCGCGGTCATCCTCATCCCGTCGGGATTGATCAGTCAGGTGCCGGGCTTTGGGTCGATGCCGTTTGGTCAGGCGCTCTCCCTCGGAGACCTGAACGCCCCGCGGGACACGTTGGCCGACCTCATGGGGGTGACGGTCGACGGCGCGTGGGCGCTCACGCCGTCGGCGTTCGCTCGGTTGGTGGACGCCGTCGGTGGGGTGACGGTCACGGTCGACCGCGACGTCACCAGGACCAGCAACGGCGGCACGGTGATCGTCGTCCCGGCGGGGACCCGACGGCTCTCCGGTGAGCAGGCCGCCGCGTTCGCGTCTTTCCTCGCCGACGGTGAGGCCGAGCAGCAGCGGCTCGCGCGTTTCGACGCGGTCTGGAACGCGGTGCTGAGCGGTTTGCCGAAAGATCCTGGCCAGGTTGCCCGGTTGCTGGCCGGCCTCGGATCCGGATCGCGGTCGACGTTCACCGCGGATCGACTCGCCGGCCTGCTCGTCGGTTTTGCCGCCGACGCCGCGCAACATCAGACGAGTGACCAGCTCCTTCCGGTGAAAGCGCTGGACACCGTGAACGGAAGCCAAGCCTTCAGCCTGGACACCGTCGCGACAGCCAAACTGGTCCAGCAGGAGCTGGCGCAGTCGGTGCCTGCGAATCAGAAGCTCACCGGCAATCGGGTGATGGTCGAGAACCAGCTCGGCACGCCGGGGCTTGCCGAAACCACCCGCAGCAAGCTTGAGCGGGCGGGTTTTGTCTACGTCCAGGGACCGAATGCGCCGACGATGCCGAACCCTACCGCGCCGTCCGCTGTTCTGATCTTCGACACGTCGTCGTCGGCGATCGCCAAGGGGTATGCGGTGGCGCGGGCTCTCGGCTTGCCGACCTCGGACGTCAAGGTGGCCTCGCCGATCAGCGTGGCGGACGTCGTCGTGATGGTCGGCGCCGACTACCGGCCGTGAGCCGCGGGAACGGCTGGGACGAGGATCGGCGGGTCTGCCTGCGGCAGCGGTCCGCGCCGCGGCGTGCGGCAAACAGCCCGCCGGCATGAGAAAATGAGCGCTGCGAGCCGGTTGTCGTACCGGAAGGGAGCGGCGTCGAAGGTTATGGGCCGATGACGGCATCACCGCGAGCGGTTGAGCTGGCGGTGGCCGCGGCGGAAGCGGCTGCGGAGAAGCTGGCGCGGGACATCGTCGCCTTTGACGTGAGCGATCGTCTGCCTATCACCGATGCGTTCGTGCTGGCGTCGGCGTCGAACGATCGTCAGGTTCGCGCCGTGGTCGACGCGATCGAGGAACGGTTGCAGAAGTTCCACCGGGCGAAGCCGCTTCACCGCGAGGGGGAGGCGGAGTGCCGGTGGGTGCTGCTCGACTACCTGGACGTCGTCGTCCACGTCCAACACGTCGAGGATCGGCTGTACTACGGCCTTGAGCGTCTCTGGAAGGACTGCCCCACCCTGCCCTTGCCGGCGGCGGTCACCGGGGCGGACAGCGCAGCGGTCGGCGCGTCGTAGTCGGCTGGCGCTCGCTCAAGACCGGCGGCGCTGGTACGGGGGCCGGGCGTTGCCGGGGCGCCGGCCGGAATCCGCACACGGCGTTCCGTCGCGGGGCCGGTGCGCTGCGGTGCACCCCGCAGCGCGGTGCAGCGCCGTCCGTTAGACTCGTGGCGCGTTACCCGGGGCTATAGCTCAGCTGGTAGAGCGCTTGTCTGGCAGACAAGAGGTCAGGGGTTCGAGTCCCCTTAGCTCCACAAGCGTTTCGCATTCGAACTCGCCGGGTCCGGAAGAGCCCGCCGGACAGCAGGCGGGAGACCGTGCGGGTGATCCGACAGTCCTTGATCTGGCAGTCCCTGATCCGGATTACCTTGATCACGTCGTTGCCGCGCAGCCGATGGGTTGAGTCATTGACTGTTTTGTCTCGGCACAGTACCCTTCTCCAAAGGATAAGGCTGGCCCGTGCGGATTCCCGGTCGACCCAGGCTCTGTCCGACCGACGGAGCGCTCTGTCCGACAGGAGGCTTCGGTGTTTCGGAAGGGGCTTGTCGCAGGCACCATTGCGACGTGGCTTGTTTTGGCAACAGCTGCCCCGACTTTTGCGTACGACGGCTCAACAGCCGCGTCGAATGCAGGTCGGACGCGGAACCGATCCGAATAATGGTTTTTACGGCGATTATGTCGATGAGCACACGTGAAATCGAAAGCACGCTCTCTGGCCTTTCCTCCCGTACAATCCAGAGCGGCCACCACGACTATTTTCTTTATGCACATATCACCGGATAACAAATGAGAAGGTTTCACACGATGGTCAGAAGCGGACGCCTAGCCACGATGAGCCCTGTCCTAGCGGGTATCGCGGCAGGGGCGCTCGGCGTCGGGGGCTGGCTGCTGGCCAGCCATCCAGCTCACACGGACCGGTCGCCGCGCACATCGCTGGCGACAGCATCGGCGTCATCAACATCCCCCGCCCCGGCATCGGTGCAGCGGGCGAGCGTGGAAGCGGTTGTTGCCAGGGCCTTGGAGATCGACCAAACACTGCCAATCCCACCTGTGCCGGTCAACAAGGCGGCGGCTGTGAGCTCGACCGCCGATGTGCCCGCCGCTCCTGCGCCGGACGACGCCGTGCGCGCGAAGCAGATCGCGAATGCCGACACCGCGATCGAATCTGTCTTCGATGCCGCAGGGGCTGTCAATGAGAAAAAAGCGTTGAACAACGCCATCACGATGGAACGGGACCCGAACTTCCGTGCGCTTGCGGCGGGCGTATCGAACATTCGCTACAAGGACGTCGAGATCAGCGGCTCGCTTGCGACGGTGACGGGGGTGGTGACCGTGTGGTCGAAGACCGAGACCTTCAATAACGGCCGGTGGTTGATTTCGTCACCGAGTAGCGACCTCGAGTTTCAGATGACCCTGGCGGCAGATTCGAGCGGTCACTGGAAAGTGCACTCGTACAGCTGGACATTTGCTCCCGGCTCTGAACCGTGAGGAGCCGGGCAGCGTCTGCTCCGCGCATGAGCGATGGTCGAGGGGCTGCGTCAGCCAGCGACCGGTAGTGCTGGGATCTGTCCCGCACACGACCGGGGCAACGGGTGCGCTGACCGGCGTCGCGAGCCGTGCGCAAGCAGTTCCGACTGGATGGACAACGCCGGCCGGGGCAGGCGGCTGAGGGGGAACCGGCAACCGGTCAGACCGCGTGGACAAGGCCGGTCGTCAGCGCGGCCACCACGAAGACAGCGACGGTGACGCGGTACCACACGAAATTGGTGAGCGAATGATGCGCGACGAACCGCAGCAGCCAGGCGATCGACGCGTACGCCGTGAGAAAAGCCATGCCGGTTCCCACGACGAGACTTGCCATGGAGACTCCGGACGTGCCGACGGCGTCTTTGAGCTCGAAAATGCCGGCGGCGAGCAGTGCAGGAATCGCCAGCAAAAAGGAAAATCGGGTTGCCGCGACCCGGTCGAATCCTTGCCGAAGACCGGCGCTGATGGTCGCGCCGGAGCGGGAGACGCCCGGAACCAGGGCAAGCACTTGAATGACGCCTATGAATACGGCGTCTGGCAATCGCATGTCCCGCAGGTCGCGACGCTGGGCGGCGGTACGTTCCGCGTACACGATAGCGATGCTCCACAGCACCAGACCGGCGACGACGTACCACAGCGACCGCAGGTCGTGTTTGATGACATTGCGGCCCAGATAGCCGGCCAAGCCGATGGGAATGGTGCCGGCGATGACGTACCAGCCGAGCAGTGCATCGGGGGATCGGCGCTCGTCGGCACGGACCAGTCCACGGAACCACGCGGTCACGACCGTACGGATATCCCGGCGGAAGTAGACAATAGCCGCGAGAATCGCACCCATCTGAATGACCGCGGTGAACGCCGTCACCGCCGGTGCGTCCGTCTTCATGCCCATGAGTGCTTCCGCAATCGTGAGGTGCGCCGTGCTGGACACCGGAAGGAATTCCGTCACTCCTTCGATCACGCCAAGGACCACTGCGCTGACGCCGTTCACGGCCATGCTCCTCTCGTCGGGAAAAAGTGTTGCGGCGGAAAGCCATGCATCCCGCCATAGCCGTGGACCGGGTCCTTCCAGTGCGCCCGGCTCATGCGGCCGGTGACGCGGGCAGCGCCACACCGTGGCCGGCCGGTCACTCTGCTGCGGCACGACGGAGAAAATCTACCGGGAGAATTTAGCGGGTCGAAACGACGCCCGGAAGGTCCGCGAGGTGACAGGTAGACAACCGACCGGTGAACTTCCGGAGGGCACGCGGCGCACCGGCGCGCGGGTCGGGGTATCCTCGCAGCTGATCGGGGACGGCGGAGGTGACGCAGCAGCGTGAACCTTTCGGTCATCTCGGTCGGATTTGTCACCGGCCTTGCGGTTGTCACCGCCACGGCCTGGTTGGGAGCGGTACTCATCGCCTGCCGGCGCCGATTCGGTTTCGCAGCCGCGACGGCGCTCGTGGCAGCCGTTCTTACCGTGGTGACGGCGGCGGATGTCGTCAACGCCTATTACGAGTACCGTCCAACGATTGCGGACGTCTTCGGACTCGCCCGGTGGACGACGCTCAGTTCTCGGCAGGTGGCATTGCTCACGGCTCCGCCGAGTCCATCGTCGTCGCTCGCGGCGCGGGAACCGAACGCCGCTGCGGCCGGACGCCCGCGGCATGCCGTCCTGCCGGTGGGACAAGCGACCCGGCGGGCGGTGGCGGCCCGCGGCGCAGTGACGAGCGTGGCGGTGACCGATGGGCAAACCAGCTTTCCGGTTGGCCGGGTGCTCGTCTACCTTCCGCCGCAGTATTTCACCGACCCGACGGCGCGATTTCCCACCGTGTACTTGCTGCACGGCTCGCCCGGCGAGCCGGCCGACTGGCTGCGGTCCGCGGACGCCTTCCACGTCGGAGCAGAGCTGGCCGGTGCCGGTCATCCCCTGATTCTCGTTTTTCCACCGGTAGGCCGCAGCTGGTCGGACGATTCGGAATGCGTCGACGGTGCGCACGAAGCAGTCGAAACCTATCTGATACAGCATGTTGTTCCCACGATCGATGCGCGGTTCCGCACCATTCCGTCGAGAAATGACCGTTCGATCGGTGGGTTGTCGGCCGGCGGGTTCTGTGCGCTCAACCTTGGATTACGGCACCGGGACCTTTTCAGCGCCGTCCTCGACTTCTCCGGGTACACGCATCCCACGCATCAAGGCGGGATGGCCGCCCTCTTCGGTCACCGACCGGATCTCGCGGCCGTCGTCGCCGCGAACAGCCCCGACCGGTATGCCGCCGACCTGCCGGCGTTGCCTCCCACTCGGGTCTTCTTTGCCTGCGGTGCGGAGGAAGGCGGGATTGCCGCGGCGATGCGGGCCATGGCGGCCACCCTCGGCGCGCGGGGAATTCCGGCCACCATGCAGCGGTTCCCGGGAGGCCATACCTTCGCGGTCTGGCGGCCGGCGCTTGCCGCCGCCCTCGACTGGCTCACCGGGGTGGAAGAAACCTCGACAGCCCCGGCGATTGCCAGGCCGGTCGTCTGATCCCGCGCCACCGGTCACCTGATCCCGCGCCACGCCTCTGCTGCCGCGTTACGCGTGCGTCCGGTCGTAACGATCGCGGTGCGTTGTGCGGCAAACCGTCATGCAGGCAGCACGCGCGCGAGCCGCGTCTAATCGGCGACGACCGCGGAGCGTTGCGCAGCCGCCTGATCGAGGCGGGTCTGCCACCGTTCCTCGACCCGTCCGACCTTCCACACGATCAGTGCCACGGCCCACACTGCTGCGAACAACCCGACGATGACGAAGCCGAGGGTGTTCAGGTCGAGGTTGGACACCCAATCCCAGAACCCGCCGGACAGTTGCAGCTGCTCCGCAAGAATGCTCAGCAGTTCGGCTGTTCCGATGATGAGCGCCACCGCCACCGACAGGCCGGTGATCGTGAGGTTGTAGTAAATCTTGCGCACCGGTTTGGAGAACGCCCAACCGTAAGCGAAATTCATGAACGAACCGTCGATGGTGTCAAGCAGGCTCATCCCTGCGGCGAAGAGAATCGGCAGGCAGAGGATGGCGTACCAGGGGAGTCCCGATGCGGTCGCGGATCCGGCCAGCACCAACAGCGCAACTTCGGTCGCCGTGTCAAAGCCGAGTCCGAAGAGCAGTCCCAGAGGGTACATCTGCCACGGCTTGGTGATGGAGCGCATGACCCGTCCGAGGATGCGGTTCATGAACCCGCGATTGTTGAGCTGCTCCTCCAATGCCGCCTCGTCGTACACCCCGCGCCGCATCTCGCGGAAAACCTTGATGATGCCGGCCAGAATGACAATGTTCAGGATCGCGATGACGTAAAGGAATGTGCCGGAGACGGTTGTGCCGATGAGGCCCGTGTAGTGATGCAGGGACGAGTTCTCGTTCTTGACGGATCCGACGATCGTCCGTACCCCGATCGACAGCAGGAAGGCCAGCGCGAAAACCACCGTTGAGTGGCCGAGGGAGAAGAAGAATCCAATGGACAGCGGCCGCTGACCGTCATTCATCAACTTTCGGGTCGTGTTGTCGATGGCCGAGATGTGATCGGCGTCGAACGCGTGCCGCAGTCCCAGGGTGTACGCCGTCACGCCGATGCCCAAGCCGAAGGTTTTCGCGCCAATGCTCAAGTGCTGCGGCTCGACGATCGCAAGTAACGTAAACCACCCGATGACGTGCAACCCGATAATAACGGCGGCCATGCCGGCGATTCGCGACCATTCCAATCCAGTCAGACGCCGCCGGGCGGTCGGTCTGGCTTCGGTCGCGGACAGCTGCGCCACGGTCTCTCCTCCGGAACGTCGTCTCGACGCCAACGACGCCAACGTACTGCCGACATGATGTTATTGCAACTCTTTTGCAAGAAGCTCCGGGGGGCTCGGCGTACAGAAGCTCCGGGGGGCTCGGCGCGCAGAAGCTCCGGGGGCTTGGTGTGCAGCTCCCGGGGGGCTCGGTGTGATGGAGCTCCGCCGCACCGTACCGGCTGGCCTGCCGTCGGACTCGTCCGCCGCGGCACCCGGCCGACCTGCCGTCGGACCGGCTCGACGTCCGGCCGGCCTTACGACCGGGAGAGCGGGGCGAGGGGTTGCGGGCCGGCTGCGAAGGAGCGGACCCGGCGAGCCGCCTCGATCCGCTCCGCCGGCGGTTCGCCGTACAGCGTGGTGCGTTGGCGCGCCGGCCGACCCGCAGCGGCGGCGATCGCCTCGAGTTCGTGGACGGTCTTGGCTGATCCGTACGTTGACCCCGCCATCCGGCTGATCGTTTCTTCCATCAGGGTGCCGCCGAGGTCGTTGGCGCCGCCGCGCAGCATCGTCACGCATCCGTCGACGCCCAGCTTGACCCATGAGCACTGGATATTCCGCACCCGGCCGTGGAGGAGAATCCGCGCCATCGCGTGCACCGCGCGATTCTCCCGCATCGTCGGACCTGGCCGTGCGAGGCCCGCAAGGTAGAGCGGCGCCGCGGTATGGACGAACGGCAGTGCGACGAACTCGGTGAATCCACCGGTCTCCTGTTGAATGCGACCGAGGAGTTTCAGGTGCGCGACCCAGTGCGCCGGCGTGTCGACATGGCCGTACATCATGGTGGCGGTCGTGGGCAGCCCGATCTCGTGTGCGGTGCGAATCACCTCGACCCACGTGGCGGCCGGGAGTTTTCCTTTGGTGAGCACCCAGCGGACCTCGTCGTCCAGAATTTCCGCCGCGGTGCCGGGGAGGGAATCGACGCCGGCTTCTTTCGCTGCCATCAGCCAGTCGCGGATCGACATCCCCGATCGGGCGGCGCCGTTGACCACTTCCATCGGGCTGAACGCATGCAGGTGAATATGCGGCGCCCGGCGTTTCACTTCGCGTGCGAGCTCGAAGTACGCCGTGCCGGGCAGGTCGGGGTGGATGCCGCCTTGCATGCAGATTTCCGTCGCGCCGGCGGCCCATGCCTCCTCGACGCGGCGGCCGACGTCGTCGAGCGAGAGTGTGTACGCGTCGGGATCGTTGCGCCGCTGGGCGAAAGCGCAGAACCGGCAGCCGGTGTAGCACACATTGGTGAAATTGATGTTTCGGGTCGCGACATAGGTGACGGCGTCACCGACGGCGTCGCGGCGCAGCTCGTCCGCGAAGCGGCAGACCGCCTCCAATTCCGGCCCGTCGGCGGTCATGAGAGCCAGCGCGTCCGCGTCGGATAGTTCCGCCGGATTCTTCTCGGCGTGACGCAAAGCCGTGAGGACGGCGCGGGCCAGGCGATGCGGCGCGCCGGTTTTCGCGTGCCGCTCGCGTTGGGCGCGCAATCGATGCCCGACCTCGGTCCAATCGCCGAACGCGGCGTCGATGTCGGAACGGTGCACGCTGCGCCGTCCTTCTGTATCAATCGTTGACGCGAGATCGATCCGCCCGGTGGATTCCTTCCACCCGCCGTCGGGCTCCTGCCAGGGACGCCCGGCCGGCCGCGCCCGTGGATCGGCAAGACCCGTCCCGGGGTCGGCGAGCGCGGAAATGTGTCCGGCCAGGCGGGGATCCACCCAGGGCTCACCGGCACGCACGTACTCCGGATAGACCGCAAGCCGCTCCATGAGGCGAAATCCTGCCTCCGCGGTACGCCGGCCGAGCTCCTCGATCTGCGGCCACGGGCGTTCCGGATTGACGTGGTCGATGGTCACCGGGGACACCCCGCCCCAGTCGTCGATCCCGGCGGCGAGCATGAGGGCGAACTGGTGGTCAACGAGATTCGGCGGGGCTTGCACGTGGACGGCCGGGCCGAGGATGAGCCGGGCGACCGCAATGGTGGCTGCGAGGTCCGTGAGGTCGGCGTCCGGGACATCGCGCATCGGCGTATCCGGTTTGGCGCGGAAATTCTGCACGATGACCTCTTGAATCCCGCGGTACTCCCGAGCGATGCGGCGGATGGCGAAAATCGACGCAACGCGTTCGTCGAGGGTTTCCCCGATTCCGATGAGAATTCCCGTGGTGAAGGGGACGGTGAGCCGCCCGGCGTCCTCGAGCACCCGCAACCGTGTCGCGGGATTCTTGTCCGGGCTGCCGAAATGCGGCGCCCCCGGCGTGGCCCACAAGCGCTCGGAGACGGTTTCGAGCATCATGCCCATGCTCGGGGCCACCGGTTTGAGCCGCGCAATTTCCGCCCAGCTCAGCACGCCGGGATTGAGGTGGGGGAGCAGGCCGGTCTCCTCCAGGACGGCGATGGCGCAGGCCCGGAGGTAGTCGACCGTTGACGCGTACCCGCGGACGGCCAGCCATTCGCGGGCTGCGCGCCACCGGGTTTCGGGCCGGTCGCCGAGCGTGAACAGCGCCTCCTTGCACCCCGCCGCCGCGCCGGCTCGCGCGATGGCGACAACCTCGTCGAGGCTGAGGTACGGCGCGTCGACCCGCCGCGGCGTGGTCGCGAAGGTGCAGTAATGGCAGCGATCGCGACACAGGCGGGTCAGGGGAATGAACACTTTCCGGGAGTAGGTGATGACGCCCGGACGTCCCGCTGCGACGAGCATCGCGTCGCGGGTCTGTGCCGCACAGGCGAGCAGTTCCTGGAATTCATCGCCCCGGGCGTACAGCAGCGATACCGCTTCGGTCGGATTGAGGGTGACACCGTCTCGGGCCCGGCGCAGCGCCCGTCTGATCGCCGTGCGACTGGCGCGCGGGTCCGCAACGGCAGCGTCGCGATCGAGCGGCGTTCCGTGCGGCGCGCCTGCTCCTGCGGCTTCGGTCATACGCTCCGCCCTCCCGTCGTTCGACAACGACCGGTCCTGCATGCGACCCGGGCGGATGGGTCGGAGTGAACCGCTGTCACCTTACGCGACGCGACACGGGCGGTGCGACACGGGCGGCGCCCCGCCGCGCCGATGGCCGGTTGCCGGGCCCCGCCGCGCCGATGGCCGGTTGCCGGGCGGACCGAAAAGCTGCCGGGCGGACCGCTGTGCCGGTTGCCAGGCGGACCGAAAAGCTCAGCAGCGAAGCGCGCCTGCCGAACGGAGACGACGTACACGGAGGTTCGTCTTGCTCATGGATGGCCGTCGCGATCCGTCGCGCCCGACGCCGCGGCTCGCCGACGCCGCGCCCGACCCGTCGATCGATCCCACCCTTGCCGGCGGGGCGGATGCCGCAGCGGAACGGCCGGACGATGAGTGGGCGGGCCTCCTCGCTCCTCGATCACCGCGGCGGCTGCTCCGGCAAATCCTGGTCGACCTCGCGCTCGTCGCCGTCACCCTGGTATTGATCGTCCTCCTCGGGTGAGCCGCGCCTGCCGGTCGCCGCCGGTCCGGACAGGTGCTGCGCTCTTGCTGTGGCGGGGCTGGGATCTCCCCTCGGTAGACTCACCGCTGTGACCAGCGAGATCTACGACTTCGCGGCCATCCAGGCGCGTTGGCTGCCGGTGTGGACGGAGCTCGACCCGTTCCGGGCGTCCGATGACCCCTCGGACCCGAGGGAACGGCGCTACATGCTGGACATGTTTCCGTATCCCAGCGGGGACCTCCACATGGGTCACGCCGAGGCCTTCGCCATCGGCGACGTCGTCGCCCGGTACTGGTTCCAGCGCGGGTACAACGTGCTGCACCCGATCGGCTGGGATGCTTTCGGCCTGCCTGCGGAAAATGCGGCGATTCAACGGAATTTGCATCCCGCCGATTGGACGTACCGCAACATCGAAACGCAGGCCGCCTCCTTCCGGAATTACGCGATTTCCTTTGACTGGTCCCGGCGGCTGCACACCTGCGACCCGGAGTATTACAAGTGGACGCAGTGGCTCTTCCTGCGGCTCTTCGAACGGGGGTTGGCGTATCGCAAGGCGTCACCGGTGAATTGGTGCCCCAACGACCAGACGGTGCTCGCCAACGAACAGGTGGTCGGCGGGACCTGCGAGCGCTGCGGCGCCCAGGTGACGAAGAAGACCCTGACGCAGTGGTACTTCCGCATCACCGAGTATGCGCAGCGGCTGCTCGATGACATGGCGCTGCTGGAAGGCCGGTGGCCCGAGCGGGTGCTGACCATGCAACGCAACTGGATCGGCCGCTCCGAGGGTGCCTACGTTGACTTCACCATCGAAGGGCGCGCCGAGCCTGTCACGGTTTTCACCACCCGACCCGACACGCTGTACGGCGCGACGTTCTTCGTCATCGCCGCGGATTCACCGTTGGCCGCAGAAATTTGTGCTCCGGAGCAGCGTGCCGCATTCGAGGCGTACGTCGACCAGGTGCGGCGCCTCTCCGACATCGACCGCCTCTCCACCGAGCGGCAGAAGACCGGCGTCTTCCTCGGCCGGTACGCGGTCAATCCGGTCAACGGCGAACGGATTCCCGTGTGGGCCGCCGATTACGTGCTGGCTGATTACGGGACCGGCGCCATTATGGCCGTCCCGGCGCATGATCAACGCGACCTCGACTTCGCCCTGACGTACGGGCTGCCGGTCCGGGTCGTCGTCGACACCGGGGAAGGCGACCCGGCGGTCACCGGCGTTGCGACCGAAGGGGACGGCGTCCACATCAATTCCGGCCTCATCGACGGCACGGACAAGGCCGAAGGAATTGCCCGCATTACGCGGTATCTGGAGGACATCGGCAAAGGGCGGGCCGGTGTCACCTACCGGCTGCGGGACTGGCTGGTGTCCCGCCAGCGGTTCTGGGGGGCGCCGATTCCCATCGTCCACTGTCCGGGGTGCGGAGAGGTCGCCGTCCCGGATCAGGACCTGCCCGTTCTGCTTCCCGACCTGCGCGGCGCCGACCTTGCACCGAAAGGAATTTCTCCCCTTGCGGGCGCGGCCGATTGGGTGCAGACGACCTGCCCGCGGTGTGGCGGTTCCGCCCAGCGGGACACCGACACGATGGACACTTTCGTCGATTCGTCCTGGTACTACCTGCGGTACTGCTCGCCGCACGATCCGTCACAACCGTTCGACGTGGCGAAAGTGCGGCAATGGCTGCCGGTGCACCAGTACGTCGGCGGGGTGGAACACGCCATTCTGCATCTGCTCTACAGCCGGTTCATTACGAAAGTGCTCCACGACATGGGTCTGGTTGATTTCGTGGAGCCGTTCTCCGCGCTGCTCAACCAGGGTCAGGTCATCAACCAGGGCAAGGCGATGAGCAAGTCGCTCGGCAATGGCGTGGATCTGGGGGAGCAGCTGGCCACCTACGGTGTGGATGCCGTCCGGCTCACCATGGTCTTCGCCGGACCGCCGGAGGAGGATATCGACTGGGCGGACATGAATCCCGGTGCACTGGGGAAATTCCTCGCCCGGGTGTGGCGGATTGCCGGCGAGGTGACCTCCCCGGTCGGTGCGCCGCCGAAGGACGGTGACCCGGCGCTCCGGCGGGTCACCCACCGGACGATCCGCGAGGTCACCGAGTTGGTGGAGAGTTTCCGGTTCAACGTGGCCGTCGCCCGCGTGATGGAGTTGGCGAACGCCTTGCGCAAGGCGATTGACACCGGCCCTGGCCCGGCGGATCCGGCCGTCCGGGAAGGGGCCGAAGCGCTGGCCGTCATGCTCTCGCTCTTCGCGCCGTACACAGCCGAGGAATGCTGGGCACGGCTCGGGCATCAGCCGACGGTGGCAAAAGCCGGCTGGCCGACGCCGGATCCGGAACTCCTTGCGCAGGAGGAAGTCACCTGCGTCGTGCAGGTCAACGGCAAGGTCCGGGAACGCCTGCGGGTGTCGCCGTCCATCTCCGAAGAGGAGCTTCGTGCCGCTGCATTGGCCGCCCCAGCGGTGGAGAAGGCGATCGACGGGCGTCCGGTGCAACGGATTATTGTCCGCGCACCCAAACTCGTCAACGTCGTAGTGTGACCGTTGCGGTCGTCACCGACTCCACCGCGTACTTTCCCAGTGATGCGGTGGTCGATGGCATTGCGGTCATTCCGCTGACGGTTCTTGCCGACGGCGTCGCGTTCCGGGAACCTGAGGAGATGCCGCCGTCGAAGGCGGTGGAGTTGCTGCGCCGCGGTGTTCGACTCACCACATCCCGACCATCCCCCGCCGTTTTCGCCCGAACCTACGAGAAATTGCTGAGCGGAGGGGCGGACGGAATTGTGTCCGTGCACCTGTCGGGGCGCCTCTCCGGTACCGTCGAGGCTGCACACATCGCAGCACGGCATATCGGCGGCGACATCCGGGTCGTCGATTCGGAGTCCGTCGGAATGGGCATGGGATTCGCCGTCCTGGCCGGCCAGGCAGCCGCCCGCTCCGGTGCGGATCTCGACCGGGTGCATCAGGTCGTCGAGCGCGTCCTGCGAGCGACGCGCCTGTATTGTTACGTTGACACGCTGGAATTCCTACGCCGCGGCGGCCGCCTCGGAACCGTCCCGGCGCTTGTCGGTACGGCGCTGGCGGTGAAACCCATTCTGGCCGTCGAGGACGGCCGGCTCGTTCCGATCGAACGCGTTCGTACCGCAGCGCGCGGCCTGACCCGACTCGCCGATATCGCGGCCGAGTACACCGACGGTTTCCCCGTCTCCGTAACGGTCCATCACCTCGACGCCGCTTTTCGCGCGGATCGTTTGGCGGCTGACCTCGACGCCCGATTGCCGCACCTGCGCGAGCTTTACGTCGCGGAGATCGGAGCGGTCGTCGGGGCGCATACCGGGCCCGGAACTGTGGCGGTTGCGGTCCAACGATTGACGGACGGCGAACGCTAGCGACGCACCATCCGGGCACGCGAGACGCGCCCGGGGCTGACGCGCCGTCCGGGCACGCGAGGCGCGCGCAGGGGGTGACGCTTCCCGATCTGCGAGTCGCTGACAGCTGGGCACGCACGCGAGACGCGCCCGGGGATGACGCGCCGTCCACAAGGCCGCCGGTAACGTCCACAGGACCACAAATTCTCCTGCTGCGGGGTCATTGTCGGCCCGTACCGTTGCGGCATGCGTGGAATTCTCGAGCACCTCGGCCGGTGGCGTTATGCAGATCCCGGCCGTCGCGGTCTCACTGTTCTCGTCGGACTCGCCGTTCTCGCAGCCGGCGGCGGTGCGTGGTATGTGACCGCGGTCGCACCATCCGCCGCGTCTCATCCGGTGACGCCGATCGTGGCGTTCCCCACCGAACCGCCGCCTCTCCCCGACGCCTCCTCGGAATCAGTCAGCCCAGTGGAGTCTGCTGCCGGCGAAGCGGCGGCCGGTGGTACGGCGTCCGCGGTTGCGTCCGCATCCCTGGTCGTTGATGTCGTCGGCCGAGTTGCTCATCCGGGGTTGGTGACCCTGCCTCCCGGTGCACGAGTTTTCGACGCAGTGACAGCCGCCGGCGGCGTTCTGCCCGGGACCGACACGGTCGCACTGAATTTGGCAAGCCGCCTGGTGGACGGCGAGCAGGTGGTCGTCGGCATTCCGTTGCCGACGTCGGGTATCGGCGGCGTCCTTCCGGCCCGCGATGCCGGCGAACCACCAAGCGAGGCGTCCCGTCCAACCGCCGGTCAGGCCGCCGAGCACGGCCTCATCAACCTCAACACGGCGACACAACAGGAGTTGGAAACATTGCCGGGCGTAGGGCCGGTGCTCGCCGGAAACATTGTCGCCTGGCGGAACCGGCACGGGCGCTTCAGCAGCGTGGCGCAACTGCAAGAGGTGCCCGGAATCGGGCCCGCGAAGTACGCCCAGCTGCGGACCAGGGTTCGCGTGTGACCCGCAGCGTCGTGGACTCGTTTCCCGAGCTCGTCACCTCAGCGGCGTCAGCAGGGACGATACAGGCTCTCCGGCTGGCGATACCCGCTGCGGCGGCGTGGGTCGCTGCGGCGTTCGCGGTCGGCTGGAGTGCGTCAACCGGGCTGCGCGCCGGCGTCGGGTCAGGAATTCTCGCGGTCGCGGCATGGGGGGCATTCGGGCGCTACGCGGGCCGCCACCGAGGTGGTCTCGACGCGCCACCGGTTGTCTGGCTTTCCGTCGTCCAGCGGATTGTTGTCGCCGCGCTGGTATGCGCTTCGGGTGCATTCTTCGCGGTCGCGTGGCGGGTCGCCGCGATTTCCAACAGTCCCGTGGCACGGCTTGCCGCGGTGCACCAGACGGCGTACGTGGATCTGCGCATCGACAGTGACCCGCAGCCCCTGGTGGGCCGAGACGGCAGAGTCCGCGCAGCGTTTGCCGCCACCGTTCTCCGCGTTGACGACGAAGTGGGTCCGGGTGCCTTTCGGCTCCACGTACCGGTGTTCGTCGTGGCCCGGGATCCCGGGTGGTTCACCGTCCAGCCCAGTCAGCGGGTTCGGGCGACAGCGCACCTTTCGCCCGCGCGAGAACGCGCGTTGGAGGCGGCTGTTGCGGACGTTCGCGGTCCACCGACCATCCAATCGGGAGTGGTGTGGTGGCAGGCGCTGGCCGGGGCTGTACGCCGCGGCGTCCAGCGTGCGGCCCGGTCGCTTCCCGCCGGCCCGCGCGGCTTGCTCCCAGGCATCGTGGACGGCGACACCACCCAGCTCGCGCCGGACGTCCAGGCGGATTTCGCCACGACCGGAATGACTCACCTGGTCGCGGTCAGCGGCACGAATCTCGCGATCTTTCTTGGCGCGTGGTTGGGATTGCTTCGGCGCCTTACCTACCGTCGCCGGTGGCACCTGCTCTTCGGTGTGATGGGCATTCTTGCGTTCGTCGTGGTTGCGCGACCGCAACCCAGTGTGCTTCGTGCCGGCGCCATGGGATTGATTGCCCTGCTCGGTTCAACGATCGGCTCGCGGCTCTCCGCGCTTGCTGTGCTGTCTGCCGCGTCGCTGCTGCTCATTTACGCCAACCCGGCGTTAGCCCGCAGCTACGGTTTTGCGCTATCGGTCATTGCGACCGCGTCGCTGTTGGTCGGCGCGCCGCCGTTGAGCAGGTGGATGGGTCGACGCATTCCGGCGTGGCTGGCAGCGGCGACAGCCGTGCCGCTTGCTGCAGCTCTGGGTTGCGCACCTCTCATTGTCTCCTTTACCGGGCGGGTCAGCGTTTTTACCGTTCCGGCGAACCTTCTCGCGGAAGCTGCGGTGGGACCGGCAACGATTCTCGGCATTCTCACCGGCGCAGTAGCCGTCGTCTGGCCGTGGGCGGGGAGCGTTGTCGCCCATCTCGCCGGTATTCCCTGCGCGTGGATTATCTGGGTCGCACACTTCTTCGCCCGGCTTCCCGGAGCGACCATGCGGTGGCCTTCGGGTTTCGGAGGCGCGCTGAGTCTTGCCGTCGTCGAGGCGAGCGCCGTTCTTGCGATAAGGGGATTGGCAGCACGGCGGCGTCGCAGGACGGGCAAGCCGCGGACGGGTCCGCTGGCTGATGCACGGTTCGCAACGCCGGCTCTCACCGGATCCATCGCTCGCGATTGGCCCGTGTCAGACTGACGGTTGTGCCGGCTCCCGGTTCACGATCCAGGCGCTCGACCGCGCCGACCTCCGGTTCGGCCACGGTTGCCTCGTCACTCATTGTGATCATCGGTGATGAGGAGTTTCTCGTCGACCGCGCTGTGCGCCGTCTCATCGATGAAACGGTGGGTTCCGATCGCGCCAGCGCCGACGTTCTTCAGGTCGAAGCCGCCGAGCTCGACGGCGGGCGGCTGGCCACGCTCGTTGCGCCGTCATTGTTCGCAGACCAGCGCGTCGTCGTCCTTCGGAATGCTGATGCGCTGAGCAAAGAATCCGCGGACGAGCTTCTCAGCCTCTGCCGCCGGGCGGTCGATGATCCGACGCTGCACGTCATCCTCACCCATCGGGGGAAAACCAACCGAGGGAAGACCGTTCTGGAGGACGTTCTCGGTCTTGGCGCCCGGCGGATCGACTGCCCCCGGCTGACCCGGACCGGGGAGCGCATCGACTTCGTGCGCGGCGAATTCGCTGCTCAGGGACGGAGCATTTCCGAAGACACGGCCCGTGCGCTCGTCGATGCAATCGGTGCCGACGTTGCCGAGCTCGCTGCCGCCTGCGCTCAGCTCGCCGCGGACACCACCGGGCGGATCACAGCCGACGTCGTGCGCCGCTATTTCCGCGGCCGCGCCGATGCGAGCGGTTTTGCCGTCGCCGACGCCATTCTGGACGGCGAGCGCAGCGTCGCCTTGGAGCAGTTGCGCTGGGCGCTCGCAACCGGTACGGCCCCGGTACTGATCGTCGGTGCGGTAGCCCAGGGCTTGCGCGTGCTTGCTCGGGTCGGGTCAGCCGGCCGGGGCCGCCGGCCCGCCGATGTGGCGCGCGAGCTCGGTCTGCCTCCCTGGCGTGTCGACCGCGCCAGAGCGCAATTGCGGCATTGGACGCCGACCGCGGTCGCCGCCGCCATTGTGGCGACCGGCGCCGCTGACCTCGCTGTCAAAGGCGGGGGAGTCAACCCGGCATTCGCCCTGGAGAAGATGATCGAAGATATCGACCGCGCGCGCGTGACCCGCTGACGACCGTAGGGTGCGGTCCCGTTCTCGACCTTTGTCTGGGCGTGTTCTCGGCCTTGGCCCGGCCCGGTGTTCCGCCGCGACCCCGCGGTGCGTTCCGCCGCGACTCCTCGTCACCGTGGTCGGTGCTCGTCGCCGTCCGGCCAGGGTCACTCCGCGGCTTTGGCGGTCCCTTCGGTCGTTGTCGTGCGCCGGGCGGTTGTGCGCCGCGTCCCGGCCGCGGGACGAGTTGTCGCTCCTTGCGTCCCGGTCGACCGGGCGCGGGTGGTCGCTGACGACGTACGAGATCGGGCCGTGCCGCGCCGGGTCGCCTTGGGCTCCTCAGCGGGCGCGACCGGCGCGTGAGCCAACGCTGCAGCGCGTCGGGCGATCGCGGACTTCCGGTTCGCGGCCTGATTGCGGTGAATGACGCCCTTGCTGACCGCCTTGTCCAAGCTCCGGCACGCTCTGCGCATCAAGGCGATCGCCTCGTCGGTGCGGCCGGCGTCCGCCGCCTCACGGAACCGGCGGATCGCCGTCTTGAGCGCGGACTTCACCGCCTTGTTGCGCAGTCGCCGTCGTTCGTTCTGCCGGATACGCTTGATCTGCGACTTGATGTTTGCCACGCGACAGCCTCAATGATCTCGACGGATTCGGGTTGCGTGACCATGTGCCACGCAAGCGACCAGCGTACCTGCATACCGCCTCCGCCCTCCACCCACCCTGGGAGTCAGCCGCCGCGGCCGGGACCATGGTTGCCGCCGCGGCCGGGACCATGGTTGCCGCCGCGGCCGGGACCATGGTTGCCGCCGCGGCTGGGAGCCCAGGCCCGGGTCACCTGCGCCAGCCTGCGGTCGCCAGCCCACCGGCGATCGCCCCGCCGCTGCGGCGCCCCGGTGCTGCCCGGGTCGCCCTCAACCGCGACCGGCTGCCACGTGCGACGATGAAGACCGCGTAGCCCGCGCCGCTGCGACGCCAAACCGCGTAGCTCTGCCGCTACGAATCCGTGGAGATTGCCCGTGCCCGACCGTACCGACCCCGCGGTGATCCGCAACTTCTGCATCATCGCGCACATCGACCATGGCAAGTCCACCCTGGCTGACCGGATGCTGCAAATCACCGGTGTGGTGGACGAACGAACGATGCGCGCCCAGTACCTGGACCGGATGGACATCGAACGCGAGCGGGGCATCACGATCAAAAGTCAGGCGGTTCGCTTGCCGTGGCGCGCAGGCGACCGGGAGTACGTGCTCAATCTCATCGATACTCCCGGTCACGTCGACTTCACGTACGAGGTCTCCCGGTCGCTGGCGGCCTGCGAAGGCGCGGTGCTCCTGGTCGACGCCGCTCAGGGCATTGAGGCGCAGACGCTGGCAAACCTCTACTTGACGCTGGCCGCCGACCTGCACATCATCCCCGTCCTCAACAAGATTGACCTTCCGCAGGCGCAGCCGGACAAGTACGCCGAGGAGCTGGCGCACATCATCGGGTGCGCCCCTTCGGATGTCCTGCGCGTGAGCGCGAAGACCGGGGAAGGGGTTCGCGAGCTGCTCGACCACATCGTCGCCGCCGTGCCGCCCCCGACCGGCGACCCGGACGCCCCGCCGCGCGCGCTCATCTTTGACTCGGTGTACGACGTGTACCGCGGCGTGGTGACGTACGTGCGAATGGTTGACGGCTACCTGTCGGCACGGGACCGGATTCTCATGATGTCGACCGGGGCCACCCACGAGCTGCTCGAGGTGGGTGTCATCTCACCGGAACCCCGTCCGACCGCGGGCCTCGGCGTCGGTGAGGTCGGCTATCTCATGACCGGGGTGAAGGACGTGCGCCAATCCCGGGTCGGTGACACGGTGACGTCGGCGGCCCGGCCGGCCCGGACCCCGCTTCCCGGTTACCAGCACCCCAAGCCGATGGTGTATGCCGGGCTGTACCCCATCGACGGTGACGACTACCCGCTGCTGCGCGACGCACTGGACAAATTGCAGCTGAACGACGCGGCGCTGACCTACGAACCGGAGACGTCAGCCGCCCTCGGCTTCGGTTTTCGCTGCGGGTTCCTCGGCTTGCTGCACATGGAAATCGTCCGGGAGCGGTTGGAGCGGGAATTCCATCTCGACCTGGTATCGACGGCCCCCAATGTCGTGTACCGGGTACGGCGGGATGACGGCAGCGAATTTCTGGTGACGAATCCCAGTGAGTTCCCGACGGGAAAGGTCGCCGAGGTCTGCGAACCCATCGTCCGTGCAACCGTGCTCACCCCCAGCGAGTACATCGGCGCCGTGATGGAGCTCTGCCAGAGCCGACGCGGCACGTTGCTCGGCATGGACTACCTCTCACCGGAGCGGGTGGAACTCCGCTACACGATGCCGCTCGCCGAAATCATCTTCGATTTCTTCGACCAATTGAAATCCCGCACCCGCGGGTATGCGAGTCTGGACTATGAACCGGCGGGTGAGCAGCCGGCCGATCTCGTGAAGGTCGACATTCTCCTGCAAGGGGAGCCGGTGGACGCCTTCAGCGCGATCGTGCCGCGGGACCGCGCCTACGCATACGGCGTGGAGATGACGAAAAAGCTACGGGAACTCATTCCCCGGCAGCAATTCGAAGTACCCATACAAGCGGCCATCGGCTCACGCGTGATCGCGCGGGAGAATATCCGTGCGCTGCGCAAGGACGTGCTCGCCAAGTGCTACGGCGGTGACATCACCCGCAAGCGCAAGCTGCTGGAGAAGCAGAAGGAAGGCAAGAAACGGATGAAGATGGTCGGCCGGGTCGAAGTCCCGCAGGAAGCGTTCATCGCGGCACTGTCGACGTCGCCGGTTGCGAAAGAACAGTAGACGGGTTTCGAGGGAGCGGTTGATGACGTCCGGCGGTCATGTCCTCTCGGTCAACACCGGGCGGATCCGCATGCTCCGCGATTTCCCCGACGTGGCGACCGCCATCGACAAGCGGCCGGTGGGGGACGCGGTCTTCGTCGGAGAACTCGGCGTCGACGGCGATGAGCAGGCGGATTCGAATCACGGGGGAGTGTTCCAGGCCGTTTACGCGTATGCGGTCGAAGACCTCAATTTCTTTGCGGCCGAGCTGGGACGGCGGTTGCATCCCGGCCAATTCGGCGAGAACCTGACGACCAACGGCGTCGATGTCAGCGGTGCACGGATCGGCGAGCGGTGGTCCATCGGCTCGGTGGTTCTCGAAGTGACGAAACCGCGGATTCCCTGCCGGACCTTCCAGATCTGGCTGGACGAGCCGCGCTGGGTCGCGAGGTTCACCGACTACGGCCGGCCCGGCGCGTACCTGCGCGTCGTCCGCACCGGATGGCTCCGCACCGGAGACCCTATTCGGATTGAGCGCCCCGACCACGAATGGACGATTGCGCGGGTCTTCCGCGCACTGACGACCGACCGGGCACTGCTGCCTGACCTTGCAGCCGACCCTGCGGTGCCGGAACAGCTGCGCACGGCAGCGGCGGCCCGGCTCGCCGGGTGAACCGGCCGTCCGCCGTCCGCCGGCGGTTAGCGGGACGTCGATCGATGTGACGAGTCGCGCAGGGCGAGGCCGGCGTGCTCAATCGCCGCTTCGACCCGCAGCCGTTCAATATCCCGCGCAATTCCGCTGGTTTCGGCGAGACAGTGGCCGATCTGGAGGGCGTGGCACGTCTCGGCGAGCACCTGGTCGTACGCGGCCAACGTCGCTATCAGCTTGGTGGCCTTGCCGGGCAGCGGGTTCGGATCGGCGTACTGGTCGAGCAAAGTCCGCAGCCGCCGCAGCCGGGCGGCGAGCTCCTCAATGGGCGCACCGGACGGCGTGCGTGGGCGGTCCGGCGTACCGCATCGTCGTCGCACTCCCCACCGGCCGGTTTGATACCACACCGGACGACGTCGCCTCCCTTACCGTTGTCCTCGATTGTGCGCTCGGCGGCGCTCGATCGCACGGAGGAAGCGGAACCGCTCCGGACTACGATGTCCTTTAAGTGACCATGAAAACAGCGACAATAGCTGAACCCGCTGCGACGCTGGCGGCAATGGACGGCGCGTCGGTCAGCGGAGAGCAGTTCGGGATCTACGTCCATGTGCCATATTGCGCGGCACGTTGCGGCTACTGTGATTTCAACACCTACACCGCCGCCGAGCTCGGCGGCCATGCCAGCCGGCTGACATTTGTTCATGACGCAATCGCCGAACTGCGGATGGCCCGTCGTTTCCTCAGCGGAGACGCGGTGGTGCAGACGGTTTTCTTCGGCGGCGGAACGCCGACACTTCTTCCCGCCGCGCATCTGATCGAGATCCTCCGGGTCATCGACGGCGAATTCGGCCTCGCCGCCGGGGCGGAGGTGACGGTCGAAGCCAACCCGGAATCCGTGGATGCGGAAATGCTGGCGCGTCTGGCGGCGGGCGGTTTCACCCGCATCAGCTTCGGCATGCAATCGGCCGTCCCGCGGATTCTTGCGCTCTTGGACCGGCGCCACACCCCCGGCACTCCGGAGCTGCGCGTCGCGCAGGCCTTCGCCGCGGGTTTTCAGCACGTGAACCTGGACCTGATTTACGGCACACCGACGGAATCTGACGCCGACTGGCGGCGGAGCCTGGAGGCCGCGGTTGCGGCCGGCCCCGACCACATCAGCGCGTATGCCTTGACGGTCGAGCCTGGGACGGCACTGGCTCGGCGGATCGCCCGCGGCGATCTTCCCGCCCCGGATGACGACGTCGCCGCCGATCGATACCGGTATGCCGACGAGTTCCTGTCGGCGATGGGTTATTCCTGGTACGAGATTTCCAATTGGGCCAGGCCGGGCGCCGAGTGCCGCCACAACCTCGGCTACTGGCGGGATGGTGTGTGGTGGGGCGTCGGGCCCGGCGCGCACAGTTTCATCGCCGGCCGCCGCTGGTGGAATGTCAAGCATCCGGCGGCATATGCCGAACGGCTTGCGGCCGGCGTCCTGCCGGTCGCCGGCGTTGAGGTGCTCTCCGACGCCGACCGACACGTCGAGGACGTCATGTTGCGGTTGCGACTGGCGGAGGGATTGCCGGCCGCGGCTCTCCGAGAAGGGGAGTACGCCGCCGCCGTTCGCGCCGCGGCCGACGGTTTGCTGGACGCCGATCGGCTCGCCGCCGGCCGCTGCGTCCTCACCCTCCGCGGTCGATTGCTTGCCGATACCGTCATTCGCGACATTCTGCACTGATGGCCCATGTCTTTTGCGTGAAGTGGTCCAACGGGCGGTTGGCGAAGTGTCCACATGTCCAGGACGGGTTTTCCATCGACCAACCGACTTGCGACGTAGTAGCGACATTGTCGGTTTACGTGTCGGCCGCGTGAACGAAGGTCTCCCAAGCCCAGGGGCGCCGTCACCATCAGGACCGCGCCGAGCGGCAGCGTATTTGCGGCGGCTGCTGACCGAACCGGGTCCATATCGGCGGCGTTGGCAGCAACACGCGCTGCGGTTGCGCGGGACACGGATAAACCAGGCGGCGGTCGCGCACGTCCTCGCCCGCCGGTTGTGGGAGGCCGGCGAACGTGACGAAGAACACGCGGATCTGCCCCGCGAACTCAAAGACCGGGTCGCCCGTGCGTTGCGCGGCGAGGTCCTCAGCCCGGCGACGCTCCGCCTTTTTATCGAGGCCTTCGATTTCACCGACACGGAAGCCGCCCGGCTCTGGCAGTTGCTCAGCGGACCCGACGCCGACACGCCCCGCGAGGCGGCGCGCGGCCGGCTTGCGCGCACCCTGCTGTGGAACGAGACCCTCTGGCTAGGGCCGGATGGTGCACCGCGGGAGCATCGGATGATTCACGTGCTCCAATCGCTGGTGGACGGCCTGGACAGCGAGATCTGGGTGGTCGACGCGGCGGCACAGCAGGTGGAGGTCGTGCACGGCGGGCGGCTCGTTGAGCTCGCCAGTACCGCGGCGCAGGAGTGCCGCGCGACCATCGAGTTTGACCATCCCCTGGGGAGCGGCGAGACGCTGCTCCTGGAATGCGTTGCCCGCTTCGCGTCCGGCCTGGACCGGCCGGTTGAATTCCGCCGCCGGGTCGACGAACGAGTGGAGAACCTGGAAATGCGCGTTCACTTCCATCCGGACCGGCTGCCTCGTCACGTGTGGTGGGTGGTGACGGGCGCCGGCATGTCCAGCCACCCCGAGACGGTTCTCCTGGACGCCGACCACGCCGTGTACCGTCGGCTCGCCCGGCTCGAGCACGCGACGGCGGGATTTCGGTGGCAGTGGTGACGTCCGATCCGCCGTAAACTGGCACTCGACAACCCTGAGTGCCAAACCCTGCGACCGCGCGGCAGGCCCGCGGTGGCTTCGCGGGAGGTGACGACCATGCTCGATGAGCGCAAACTCGAAGTGCTGCGTGCCATCGTGGAAGACTTCGTCTCCACCAACGAGCCGGTGGGCTCGAAGGCGCTTGTCGAGCGCCACCACCTGAAGGTCTCTCCCGCGACCGTCCGCAATGACATGGCCGCCCTGGAAGACGAGGGGTACATCGTCCAGCCGCACACCAGCGCCGGGCGGGTGCCGACGAAGAAGGGGTACCGGCTCTTCGTCGACCGGCTGTCGACGATCAAACCGTTGTCGGTTGCCGAGCGGCGGGCCATCGAACACTTCCTCGCCGGTGCGGTCGACTTGGACGACGTCATCAGCCGGACCGTGCGGTTGTTGGCCCAGCTCACCCGCCAGGTTGCCGTCGTGCAGTATCCGACCCTGGACCGGTCCGCCGTCCGTCACCTTGAGCTCATCCGGTTGAGCGGTACCCGGGTGCTTCTCGTCGTCATCACCGACACCGGCCGGGTCGAACAGCGCCAGATCGACCTGCCCGGCGAGTTGGAGGAAACCGATACCGCCGAGCTGCGGAATCGACTCAACGCGGCGATTGCCGGCAAACGGGTCGTCGACGTCCCGGATCTGCTTGCCACGTTTGCGGACGGGGAACCGCCAGCCCGGCGGTCAGCCGCCACGGCGATCGTCTCTGCGGTCCTCGACGCGCTCGTGATCCGCCGGGATGAACGGGTCGTCGTCGGCGGGGCGGCGAATTTGGCGCGCTTCCCCACGGACTTTCCGGAGTCCGTGCAGCCCGTGCTCGAGGCCCTCGAAGAGCAAGTCGTGCTGATCCGACTGCTCGGCGAGGCGACCCGGCCATCGGAGGTGTTGGTCCGGATCGGCGAGGAGGACGTCCACGAGGGTCTGCGATCCACGGCGGTGGTCAGCTCCGCGTACGGTAGTAAGGGTCGGGCGTTGGCCAGCCTTGGGGTCGTCGGTCCCATGCGGATGGACTACCCGACGACGATGGCCGCAGTCGCCGCGGTTGCGCGTTACGTGGGCCGCATTCTCGCCGAGAATTAGCGTGCGCGGCGCGGTGTCGGAGCACGCGTTCGGACCGGAAGGCGAAGGGTGAACGGTGGCTAAGGACCACTACGCCACTCTCGGGGTACGCCGCGACGCCACCCAGGAAGAGATCAAACGGGCGTATCGCCGTCTTGCCCGGCAGTTGCATCCGGACGTCAATCCCGATCCAGAGACCCAGGAGCGGTTCAAAGAGATCAATGCTGCCTATGAAGTGCTGTCGGATCCGGAGAAACGCCGGATTTACGACATGGGCGGCGATCCGCTCTCCCCGAACGGCGGTTACGCCGGCGGGCCGTTCGGTGACTTCGGATTCGGCGGTCTCTCCGACTTGATGGACGCCTTCTTTGGGACGGCGACCCGCGGTCCGCGGAGCCGGGTCCGGCGGGGCAGTGACGCGCTCATCCACGTGCAGGTCGACCTTGCGGACGTCATCTTTGGTGCGACCCGGGAGGTAACGGTCGACACCGCCGTCGTCTGCCCGACCTGCACCGGCGCGGGGACAGCGCCCGGCACGCATCCGGACACCTGCCCGATGTGCCGCGGCCGCGGGGAAATCAGTCACGTCACCCGGTCTTTCCTCGGCCAGATGATGACCACCCGACCCTGCCCGCAATGCGGGGGTGTCGGCACGGTGATCCGTCATCCCTGCCCGGAGTGCGCCGGCGACGGCCGCATCCGGGCCCGGCGCACGTTGGAGGTCGTCATCCCACCGGGTGTCGAGCACGGTGTCCGGCTGCACCTCGCCGGTGAGGGCGAGGTGGGTCCCGGCGGAGGACCGGCCGGGGATCTGTACGTCGAGATCGAGGAGCGCCGTCACCCGGTTTTCCGGCGGGACGGGACCGACCTGCACGCCACCCTGCAGATTCCGATGACCGCCGCGGCGCTCGGGACCACACTGACCCTGGAAACCTTCGATGGGCCGGTGGAGATCGACGTCAAACCCGGCACTCAGTCGGGCACGGTCATCGTGCTCAAAGGCAGGGGCGTCCCGCGGCTCCGCGGTTCCGGGCGTGGCGACCTGCACGTGCACCTGGAGGTTCTCACCCCGACGAAATTGGACGCCGAACAAGAAGCGCTGCTGCGCAAGCTCGCCGCGTTGCGCGGCGAAGAAATCGTCGACGGTGCGTTCAAATCCGACCAGCCGGGGTTCTTCTCCCGGATCCGGGATGCGTTCAACGGTCGCTGAGCCGCCGGGGTGCGCCGGAGCCGCGCGGCGGCAGGAGTTCGCGGCGTGACGCCCGCGGTCTTCGTCGTTGATGCCGGCTTGCTCGCCGCGGCGGATGTCGGGACTGAGCTGGTTCTGGACGGCGCCGAGGGCCGGCACGCGACCAAGGTGCGCCGTCTTCGCCCGGGCGAGCAGGTGGACCTCGTCGACGGCACTGGGCTTCGCTGCGCGGGACGGGTGTCGCGTTCCGACGGCGGCAAGCTTGTCGTCCGGCTGACGGCACGCCTTGTCGAACCGGTCCCGCAACCGCAACTGATCGTCGTCCAGGCTCTGGTCAAAGGTGACGCGGCGGATGAAGCGGTCCGGACGATGACCGAGGTCGGCGTCGATGGCATCGTGCCCTGGACAGCGGCTCGTTCGGTCGTCCGGTGGGACGCCGGCCGAGCCGCAGCCGCCCGTCACCGTTGGCAGCAGATCGCCCGCGAGGCGGGGAAACAAGCCCGCCGTGCCCGTTTCCCCGAGATCGCCGAGGTGGCGACGACCGCGGAAGTGTGCCGGCGGCTTCGCGGCGCAGCTCTTGGCATCGTCCTGCTGGAGACGGCATCGGAACGCGTGGGCGGTGTCACGGTGCCGCGTGCAGGCGACGTGGTCGTCGTCGTCGGACCGGAGGGCGGATTCCGGGACGACGAGGTCGACGCATTTCGTTCCGCCGGCGCGGTGTTCGTCCGGCTGGGTCCGACCGTCCTCCGGGCCGCGACCGCGGGAACGGTCGCGGCGGGAATTCTGCTGTCCCGAACGGACCGCTGGCACGGCGACTGACCGCTATCCCGAACGGACCGCTGGCACGGCGACTGACCGCTGTCCCGAACGGACCGCTGACACGCCACAGGCCGGAGCCGGCGTCCGGCCGCCCGGGACCGCTCGCCCGGACGCTGGAGCCGGCGTCCGACCGACTGGGACGCTAGGACCCCGACGCGGTCGGTGATCCCGCGACGACGGTGATGGTCTTGTCGTCCAGGTAGGTGATCGATCCGTCCTTCGCGGACAGTTCGTAGGCGCGGATCGTGTACGTCCCGGGTTGGAGTGTCACGGACGCCGACCAGTCGCCCTGGGCCGGCGCACCGACCGTCTGGGCGTGGCCGGAGGCGACAGTCTGGCCGTCCTGCTGGACGTCGAAATTCACTACACCCTCAAAGACGATCGCCTTGCCGCTGATCGTGACCGTCGCGGGACCGGTTCCCGTGGTCGTGATGACCTGACCCTGGGTCGGCGAGGTGATCCAGACATGGGAGAAAACCTCCCACGGCTGGGCAAGCGCGATCGGCTCAGTGATCGGCGACGCCCAGAGGCTGGTGATGTCGTGCCCGTTGATCCGCAGTTCCATCGCGGTGACCTGCGGGGCTGCGCCATGGATCGTGTACAGCAGCTGCTGGACACTGATGGCCCCGAGTCCCGCCGGGGGGGCCGGAGTGGACGGCACGGCCGACGGCGGCGCACTGGTCGGCGCCTGGGGCATGGTCAGGTCGACCACCACGGTCGAGTTGTGCAGTGTGACGCCGGCGAGTTCCGTGCCCGCCGGCCAATAGCTCGTGTAATCCGGGTCGTTCGGCGGCGTAGTTAGCAGGGCGCGGATTGCGTCGGCGATCACGGCCTTCTCCGGGGGCACCGGCCGGCTGACCACCTCCGGGAAGAGGAGCTGGTACGGATCGGCACGCCTGCCGACGTAGTAGAGCGTCAACTGGTATGTCGGTCCGACGGTTGGTGTGGGAGTCGGACTCATCGGAGCGGTGGAGCTCGGGATGGCCGACGGTGTCGGCGTCGTCGAGGGTGTCGTGGCAAGCGGTTGGCGGCCGCCACCATGGTGGGCGACGAGTACGGCGACGGCGACGACAGCGGCCGTGGCCAGTGCCGCGCCGGCCATCGCCAGCGGACGCCCGAAGCTGCGGCGCGCCGTGGCCGCTGTGCGGGCCCGAATCCGATCGAGCGCGTCGGCGGACGGCGTCACCGCGGCGGCCTCCTGTGCAAGCACCTCCCGGAGCCGGCGACCGGTCTCCGCCGTCCAGTCGTTCTCCTCGCGCCGGAACCTGCTCATTGCGGTGTCTCCCAGTTCGTCGATGAGGGGTATGCGGCGAGCCGGCCCCGGAGCGCGGCCAGTCCGCGGAACGTGTGGCTCTTGACGGCGCCTCGGCTGATGCCCAGCGTCCGGGCGATCTCTTGCTCGGAGAGGTCGGCGTAGTAGCGCAGGATCAAGGTTTCCCGCTGGCGGCGCGGCAGCGCCCGCAGGGCGGCGAGCACCTCTGCCCGATATGCCGCGGCCAGGGCTTCGTGCTCGGCGCTCGGATGGTCCGGCTGCGGTTCCAACCGGTGGCGGGCAACGACCCCGGAGTGACGCAGTGCTGATCGGCAGCTGTTGACCACCGATTGCCGGAGATAGCCGACTGCCTTGTCGGGATCACGCAGCCGCCGCCAGTGGGTGTGCATGGCCACGAAGGCGTCCTGCACGATTTCCTCGCCCTCCCAGGCATTCCCCACCAGGAGCGCGGCGAGCCGAACCAGCGAGGCGTAGTGCGCTCGGTACAACGCGACGACCGCTTGGTCGGCGTCGATCGGTTCGGCGGACGTGGTCACGGCGCTCCTTGAACCGATCGCGACGGCTTTTGTCATGCCGTATCGACGCGAACCCCGCTCGTCGGGTTTACCGGACCCAGCCCGGGGCGGCCGGGGTCGGAGCGACCCCGCGACTGCGGCCGGGCCTATACCGGCGCGGGCCGTTCCGACTCCACCGAGCGGCTTTCGCGGTCGTCGGCGTTCCGGTCGGTAGCCTGTCAAAGTGCGGAAGCGTCGGTGTCAGCGGGTGGACGGCGCGGGACCACCCCCGCTGTGAGCACCGACCGTGGGGAGGAACGGCATGTCGGACTGTCTTTTCTGCCGCATCGTCGCGGGTGACGTGCCCGCAACCATCGTGCGCGACTCGGCGCGAACCCTCGCGTTCCGCGACATTGCACCGCAGGCGCCGACGCACGTCTTGGTCATCCCCAAGGAGCACTACGACGACCTGCCTGCACTGACCGCCACGGATCTCGATCTGGCCGCCCAGCTGCTCCACGACGCTCACCGGGTGGCGGCGGCCGAAGGGCTCGTCGAAACCGGCTACCGGCTTGTCATCAACACCGGCCGGGACGCCGGTCAGACCGTGCCGCACGTCCACGTCCACGTTCTTGGTGGGCGGGCGCTCGGCCGGCTCGGTTAGCATGAACGGGCGGTAGTCCTTCAACTGTCGCGACGACGTGCCGGCGAGGCGGTTGACGAGACGTAGAAAGCGAGGCGTGAGCAGGCCGCAGGCCGATCTATGCGAGGCGAATCTTCTGCGACGGCGCGAAACTCCGACGTCCAGCAGACCCGGATCGTGGTCCCCGGCGCGCATCCGATGGTGAGCCTGCTCGGTGCCCGTGACGAGCTTCTGCACATCATCGAGCGCGCGTTCTCCAGCGACATTCACGTCCGCGGCAACGAGATTACGATTACCGGCGACCCGGAAGAGAACGCCGCGGTCGTCCGGCTCTTTGAGGAGCTCATTGCCTTGTTGGCGAACGGCGCCGTGCTGACGACAGACGACGTTGAGCGCAGTGTCGCCATGCTGCGGTCGGCGACACCGGAGCGTCCCGTCGAGGTCCTGACCCACGACATCCTGTCCGCGCGGGGTCGGACGATCCGGCCGAAATCGGTGAACCAGAAGCGTTACGTGGACGCCATCGACCGGCATACGGTGGTCTTTGCCATCGGACCGGCCGGAACCGGCAAAACGTACCTTGCGGTGGCGAAAGCGGTTCAAGCGCTGCAAGCCAAGAAGGTCAACCGGATCATTCTGACCCGGCCGGCGGTCGAAGCCGGCGAGCGGCTTGGATTCCTGCCCGGCACGCTGTTCGAGAAAATCGACCCGTATCTGCGGCCGTTGTACGACGCCCTGCACGACATGGTCGAGCCGGAATCCATTCCGCGTCTCATGCAGAACGGCACGATCGAGGTCGCGCCGCTGGCGTACATGCGCGGGCGCACCCTCAATGACGCGTTCATCATTCTCGACGAGGCGCAGAACACCACGCCCGAGCAGATGAAGATGTTCCTGACCCGGCTCGGTTTCGGGTCGAAGATGGTGGTGACCGGCGACATCACCCAGGTCGATTTGCCGCCGAATACGCGCAGCGGCTTGCGGGTCGTCCGGGAGATTCTCGCCGGCATTCCCGACGTGTATTTCGCCACTCTGGCAAGCGGCGACGTCGTCCGGCACAAACTCGTCAGCACGATTATCGATGCCTACGAACGGTACGACGCCGGCCGGGAATCCCCGTGAGGGTGTGACCGCACGTGACTGTCGAAATCGCCAACGAATCGGGGGTGGACGTCGACGAGCTGCGGCTGCTCGACCTCGCCCGGTACGTCCTTGACCGGATGCGGATTCATCCGCTCGCGGAGCTGTCGATTCTCTTGGTCGACGAAGGGGAGATGGCTGTCCTGCATGAGCGGTGGATGGATGAACCCGGTCCCACCGATGTGCTGAGTTTTCCGATGGACGAACTCCGTCCCGGGCGGCTGGATGTGGAGATCGATCCCGATGCTGAACCGGCGGTGCTCGGGGACGTGGTGCTCTGCCCCGCGGTTGCGAAGCAGCAGGCCCGTCACGCCGGCCACTCGACCCAGGATGAACTGGAACTCCTTACCGTGCACGGAATTCTGCACCTGCTGGGGTATGACCACGCGGAGGAGGATGCGGAGCGCGAGATGTTCGCGTTGCAGAGTGAATTGCTCACGGCATGGCGGGCCGATCGGAGAATCGCCGGCCGGCCCGGCCGCAAACGGTAGGCGGTCATGGTGGACGCCGTCTTGTTCACCCTCGCCGCCCTGCTCGTCGTGTTCGCCGGGGCGTGCGCGATGGCCGATTCCGCACTCTCCCGGGTACCCCGGGTGCACGTGGAGGAATTCACCCGCGACGGTCGGCGTGGCGCCAAGTCCCTGGCCAAGGTGATCAATGACGCATCGCATTACCTCAATCTCGTCTTGCTGCTGCGGGTGACCGCGGAGATGACGGCGGCGGTCATTGTCGCGGTCGCCGCGGTACGGATTTTCGGTTTGCATTGGCCGGTCGTCGTCGTGGTGTCGCTCGTCATGGTGGTGGTCAGTTACGTCGTCATCGGCGTGGCGCCGCGCACCATCGGACGCCAGCACGCGGACGGCGTTTCGCTCGCCGTCGCCCCGGTCGTCTACGGCCTGGCGCGTGTTCTCGGCCCGCTGCCCCGGTTGCTCATCGCATTCGGCAACGCCATCACCCCCGGCCGGGGTTTCCGGGAGGGGCCGTTCACCACCGAAGCCGAGTTGCGTGACCTCGTGGATTTAGCCGAAAAGGCCCGGGTCATCGAGCACGGCGAGCGGCAAATGATTCACTCGGTCTTCGAATTGGGGGACACGCTCGTGCGTGAGGTGATGGTGCCGCGGACGGACATCGTCTTCATCGAGAAAACGAAGACCCTGCGTCAGGCGATGTCCTTGGCGCTGCGCAGCGGATTCTCGCGGATTCCCGTTGTCGGAGAGAATGAAGACGACGTCGTCGGAATCGTCTACCTGCGCGACCTTGCAAAGCGCATTTACGAGTATCGGGAAGCGGAGACCCTGGAGCGCGTCGAATCGATTATGCGCCCGCCGGTGTTTGTGCCGGACAGCAAACCCATCGATGAATTGCTCCGCGAAATGCAGGCGGCGCGCAATCACGTCGCGATCGTCGTGGACGAGTACGGCGGCACGGCCGGGCTCGTCACGATCGAGGACATTCTCGAGGAAATCGTCGGGGAGATCACCGACGAGTACGACCTGGAGCGGCCGCGGGTCGAGCCGCTTGAGGACGGCACGGTTCGGGTGACCGCGCGGCTGTCGATTGACGAGCTCGAGGAGCTCTTCGGCGTGCAGATCGACCGCACTGACCACGAGGTGGAGACCGTCGGGGGATTGTTGGCCCAGGTTCTGGGTCGAGTGCCGATACCGGGGGCGCGGGCGGCGGTCGCCGGCTTGGAGCTCATCGCCGAGGGCGCGGCGGGCCGGCGCAACAAAATTGCCACTGTTCTCGTCCGCCGGCTGCCGGAGGCGCCGGAGGCGGCAGCGGAGACGGAGCACACCGCTGCTGCGGAGCCGGCCGACGCTCCGGGACGCGGCCCTTCCCGGGCCGACGGCGGCGACCCGGCCGTACCTAGCCAGCCGGCAGAGAATGGCGCGCACGACGCCGGTACGCCGGTCGCGGCGGCCCCGCGTGGTGACGGAGTACGCCGGTGAGCGCCGAGACCAATCAGCCCGGGCAGGCCACCCTTTCGGCCGAGGACGCCAAACTGGTCACGCTGGCCCGAGCGGCGCGGGCCCGCACCGGAGCGGCCGAGGCTGCCGCGCTCCGCGACACGACGGGACGCACCTATGTCGCCGTCGCGGTGGATTTGCCGTCCTTGCGGCTGCCGGCTCTCGCGGCGGTTGTCGTCGTCGCACTGGCGAGCGGGGTTGCGGACGTCGAAGCCGCGGCGGTGGTCGGCGTCCGGAGCACGCTCTCCGCGGACGACACCCGCGTCATCGCTGATCTTGCGACCGGAATTCCGGTGTACCTCGCCGCGCCGGACGGCGAGGTGCGCGCCACCGTGGTCGTGTGAGGGGTCCTCGGTGAGTCACCCGTTTCGCTCGGGTTTCGCATGCATCGTCGGTCGGCCCAACGTCGGGAAATCGACCCTGCTGAACGCGATGGTCAAGACGAAGGTCGCCATCACCAGCGATCGGCCGCAGACGACCCGCCACGTGGTGCGCGGCGTCGTCCACCGGCCGGACGCGCAGCTGGTCGTCGTCGACACCCCCGGACTGCATAAACCGCGCACCCTGCTGGGCAGCCGGCTCAACGACTTGGCCCGAGCCACCCTTGCCGAGGTTGACGTCATCGTTTTCTGTCTGCCCGCCGATGAGCGGATCGGGCCCGGCGACCGCTTCCTCGCCGACGAGCTGAACCGGATCAAGACGCCGACCTTCGCCGTGGTGACGAAGACGGACCGCGTCCGCAAGCCGCGGGTCGCCGAGCAGCTTCTCGCTGTCGCGGAACTCGGCGACTGGGCGGAGATCGTCCCGGTTTCGGCGGTGACGGACTACCAGGTGGAACTGCTGGTGGATCTGCTCGTTGCGCGCCTCCCGGAGGGACGCCCGTACTATCCCGAAGGCGAGGTGACGGACGAGCCCGAGCAGGTGCTGGTCGCTGAATTGATCCGCGAAGCTGCACTCGGCGAGTTGCGTGACGAGCTGCCGCACAGCCTCGCGGTGGTGGTCGAGGAGATGGCGCCGCGGCCCGGTCGGGACGACCTGGTCGACGTCCACGCCGTCTTGTACGTCGAACGGCCCAGCCAGAAGCCGATCATCATCGGCGCAGGCGGCGAGCGGCTCCGGGAGGTCGGAAGCCGGGCGCGGCACCAGATCGAGGCCTTGCTCGGGGTGCACGTCTATCTCGACCTGCGGGTCAAGGTGGCGCCGGAATGGCAGCAAGACCCCGAGCAACTGCGCCGGTTGGGTTTCTAGCCGGACGCCGCGCAGGGCCGGATCCGAGGCGCGGGCTGGGACCGAGGCGCTAGCCGGACGCCGCGCTAGCGGAATGACAGTTTCCTGACCCGCGGTTCGCGACGGCGACGGCAGATGCACCCGTTATAGTGGGGACACCATGGCACGTTCGCTCCTGCTTAGCTGCCGCGGCGGGGCCTGATTCAGAAGGCCGGTCTCCTCGCCGCGGCTTCTCGGCGTGCCGGCCACCCGCAGGGTCTTCGCCAAGCGAGAGGAGCGATCGATGCAACCGTTGTTTGTCAGCCGGCACTTCCAACAACCGACACCAATGCCGGTATGGCGGTACAAGCCGTTCCCGCCTATCGACCTGCCGGACCGCACCTGGCCGACCAAGCGCATCACCAAGGCGCCGCGTTGGCTCTCGACTGATTTGCGTGACGGCAATCAGGCGCTCATCGACCCGATGAGCCCCGCCCGCAAGCTCACCATGTTCCGGTTGCTGCTGCGGATGGGTTTCAAGGAAATCGAGGTCGGTTTCCCCGCCGCGAGCCAGATGGACTTCGACTTCGTCCGGCACATCATCGAGGAGGACGAGATACCGGACGACGTCACCATTTCGGTTCTCACCCAGGCCCGTGAGGATCTCATCGAACGGACCGTGCAGAGTCTGGTCGGTGCGCGGCGGGCGACTGTCCACCTGTACAACGCGACCGCGCCGCTGTTCCGCCGGGTTGTTTTCCGGAACACCCCGGACGAGACGGTCGCGCTCGCCGTCGAGGGCACCCGGCACGTGATGCGCTACGCCGACCAGTACCTGTCCGGCACGGACGTGTTCGGCTACGAGTACTCACCGGAGATTTTCATTGACACCGAGCTGGAGTTCGCCCTGCGGGTCTGCGAAGCGGTGATGGACGTCTGGCAGCCGGGGCCGGACCGTGAAATCATCCTCAATCTCCCGGCGACCGTCGAGCGGTCCACGCCGAACGTGTACGCCGACCAGATCGAGTGGATGAGCCGCAACCTCTCCCGCCGCGAATTCATCTGCCTCTCCGTGCATCCGCACAACGACCGGGGCTGCGCGGTCGCGGCCGCGGAGCTGGCCGTGATGGCGGGGGCGGATCGGGTCGAAGGGTGCCTGTTCGGTCACGGCGAGCGGACAGGGAACGTTGACCTTGTCACCCTCGGCATGAACCTGTTCAGCCAGGGCATCGATCCGAACCTCGATTTCTCCGATATCGACGAGATTCGGCGCACCGTGGAGTACTGCACGCAATTGCCGGTGCATCCTCGTCATCCCTACGCGGGCGACTTGGTGTACACCGCCTTCTCCGGCTCGCATCAAGACGCCATCAAGAAGGGCTTCGAAGACTTGGAGGCGCGGGCGAGAGCGGCCGGCAAGAGTGTCGACGAGCTCGAGTGGGAGATGCCGTATCTGCCCATCGACCCCAAGGATGTCGGCCGCAGCTATGAGGCCGTCATCCGCGTCAACAGCCAGTCCGGCAAGGGCGGTGTGGCATACGTGATGAAAACCGAACACCACCTGGAATTGCCGCGCCGGCTGCAAATCGAGTTCTCCCGCGTCATCCAGAATCACACCGACACGGTCGGCGGTGAGGTGTCGCCGGCGGAGATGTGGAAGATTTTCGAAGCGGAGTATCTGGCGCCGACAGAGCCGCTTGCCCTCCTCTCCCACCACACCTCCGCGGCGGTGGATGACAAGGACACTCTCACCGTGGAGGTTCGGTACCAGGGGGAGCGGCGGCTGCTGGAAGGAACGGGAAACGGCCCGATCGCCGCGTTCGTCGACGCCTTGGCGGATCTCGGTATCGACGTGCGGGTGCTTGACTACGCCGAGCATGCGCTGTCGTCCGGCGGGGACGCCCAAGCCGCCGCCTACCTCGAGTGTGCGATCAACGATCGGGTGCTCTGGGGTGTCGGGATCGACCCGAACATCGTGGCCGCATCGCTCAAGGCGGTCGTCTCCGCGGTGAATCGCGCGGTGATGGCGGACTCCTAGCCGGGGTGCTCATCCCCGGACTCCTAGCCGGGATGGTTATCTGCGGCTCGTGGCCGAGGGCGATCCGCTGCGGCGTCCGGCGCGCGGCCGCCCGGACATCGCGACGCTGCCGGTGTCGTTCCGGCGCGGATGCTCCGGCGGCGGCGTGGGATGCCCACCCGGACGGTCGGGTTGCGCCAGAATGGCGCAGTGAGCCTGTACCGTGATGACGCCGTCGTGCTGCGCACCCAGAAGCTTGGCGAGGCTGACCGCATCATCACCGTGCTGACGCGGCGCAACGGCCGGGTCCGTGCGGTGGCCAAAGGCATTCGGCGGACGTCGTCGAAGTTCGGCGCTCGATTGGAGCCGGCGAACCACGTGGATGTCCAGCTCTATCTCGGCCGATCGCTGGACATCGTGACTCAGGCGGAGATCCGTGACCCGTTCGGCGATCGTCTCCGGCACGATTACGAGTCCTACACGCTGGGCACCGCGATGCTGGAAACCGCAGAGAAATTGACAGCGGAGGAGCGGGAACCGGCGATCCGGCTCTACCTTCTGCTGCTCGGCGCGTTGCGGGCCCTGACCGAGCAACGGCACGATGCCCGGCTGATATTCGATGCATTTGTGCTGCGGGCGCTCGCGACGTCCGGTTATCAACCGGCGCTGGATGACTGTGCCCGATGCGGTGCGCAAGGACCGCACCGGTGGTTCTCCGTGCCGGCCGGCGGCCTGGTCTGCGGCGACTGCCGACCGCCTGGGTCCGTGGCGCCGGCGTCGGCCACGATTGCGCTGCTGCGCGCCCTGCTTACCGGGGAGTGGGCGGCGGCCGATGCGAGCGCGCCGGAATTCCGCCACGAGGCAAGTGGTCTCGTCGCCGCCTACCTGCAGTGGCATCTGGAACATGGCATTCGTTCCCTACGGCTGCTTGAACCTGCGTGACGGCTGCCCATGCGTCGGACATTTCGGCCGCCGGCACCGCACCCCTCCGGGGTGCGTCCGCCCAGCCTTCCGCCGGAGCGGATTCCCCGGCACGTCGCGATCGTCATGGACGGCAACGGTCGGTGGGCCCGCGCCCGCGGCCTGCCGCGAACCGCCGGTCACGAGCGCGGTGAGGCTGCGCTGCTCGACGTCGTCGAAGGCGCCATCGAAATCGGAGTGAAGTGGCTGTCGGCGTACGCATTCTCGACGGAGAATTGGAAGCGTTCGCCGGAAGAAGTGCGTTTTCTCATGGGGTTCAATCGGGACGTCATCCGGCGGCGCAGGGATTACATGAATGAGCTGGGCGTCCGGGTGCGCTGGGCCGGCCGGCGGCCCCGGCTGTGGCGGAGTGTCATCCGTGAACTCGAGCGCGCCGAGGAGATGACGAAGCACAATGACGTCCTCACCTTGACGATGTGCGTGAATTACGGGGGACGGGCGGAAATCGCGGACGCCGCGCGGGCGCTCGCCGCGGACGTCGCCGCCGGCCGGCTGTCGCCTGCATCGGTCACCGAACGGGTGTTCGCCCGTTACCTCGATGAACCGGATATGCCCGACGTGGATTTGTTCATCCGGTCATCCGGCGAGCAGCGCACGTCGAATTTTCTGATTTGGCAGTCCGCGTACGCGGAACTGGTGTTTGTCGACACGTTGTGGCCGGACTTCGACCGGCGCGATTTGTGGCGTGCCATCGAAATCTACGCTCAGCGGGAGCGGCGGTACGGCGCGGCACTGCCGAATCCGACGGAGCCTATGCCGTCGATTGCAAGCTCGTCATGAATTGGTGGAACCCCGCCCGGGCCTTCGCGCTCCCTGCGTCAAGAAAGAGGATGACGTCGATGTCCGACGAATCGTCGACGATGGCGATGTCGCCGTCTGAGCCCTGCATGCGCACCGGCACCTGCAGCACGTCGCCGATCGGATAACTGACGAGTCCGGCCTGGGCGGCGTCAACCTGGGCGCCGGGTAGGGTCCGGGCCAGCAGACCGGCAAGCACGTCATTCATACGCGCGGCGAGTATGCTCACCGGTACCGGGCTTGGCGTCGGTGTGACGTTGACCGCGAGGACCGCCCCCGACGGTCCTTGGTAGAGGGCGAGACCGGCGTCCGTTTTGGTTTTCACCGCATGCCATCCCTGCGGTTTGACGTATGCCAGATTTCCAAGGTGCGCCGGTGCCGCCGGCGTCAACGCAACGCTGATCGCGACCAGGGCCAGCGTGCCGTTGAAGGCGGCATGCGCACTCATCGACGCGACGAGCCCGCGCTTCCAGTACAGGAGCCCGAGCAGGACTCCCATGAGGGTGTAATACCGCCATTCGCCCAGCCGGTAGTGCCAGACCGCGAAGGCAAGCGCGCTGACGAGGAGTGCGATCCGGATGCCTTTCGGGCGCAGCCATTCGAGAAAAATGCCGCGGAACAGGGTTTCTTCCACCAGCGGCGCGGCGACGGCGACAAGTAACAACGTGGAGAGCACGTGTGCGGTGTCACCCTCGCTGGCCAGCGTGATGAGGCTCGGATCGCTGCTGAGGTGTCCGGCGGCGGCCGACTGCACGAGCACGCCGAGCAAACCGCCCGCGCATCCGAGGGTCACGCCGAGGATCGCGCCGACCACGGGGCTGGACCCCCGGAACCAGACCAGTCGGCGGCGGGTCGATCCGAGCCAGCCGAGCACGATGAGCCCGACGATCGCGTAAAAGGCGACCGTGCCGGCGAGAACATACCGTCCCATCGCGTTGGGTGCGAAGTCGTGCCGGCCAAGCGTCCAGAACACGAGCTGATAGATGCCGCCGAGGACGATCGGAACGATGACGGTGAGCCAGGTGCCGGCGACGGGAGGTTGGAGCGTCGTCGGCGGCAGAGGTTCCGGTGCGTTGGGAGCCTGGTGGACCGGGATGGTGACGTGCCAGGCGCTGAACATGTGCTGGGCGTACGGATTCGCCGCAGGTGTAGGCGGTGTGTACGGGTGTGGGTCGGGCAGTGCGTTCGGGTTCACCGCCGATGGCGGGGCTGTGTACGGGTGCACGTCGGACGGCGCAGTCGCGTACGGGTGTGCGGCGGGCGCCGGGGCCGTGTAGGGGTGTGCGGCAGTCGCATACGGATTCGCGGCGAGTGGCGGGGCCGTGACCGTTGGGGTCGGCGGCGTCGAGGAGGCCAGCGGGGCGAACGCCGGGGCTGTCGTCGCTGCAGTGGGTTGCGTGACCGGCTGGCGCGACGCCGCGGGCGTTGGCGGGTCGTCGACTCGCAGGAGTGCCGAACAGTGCACGCACGCCGGGTAGGCCGGATCGCTGGGCGCCCCGCACCGCGGGCAAAGGATCATGCGTGGTGTATCGGGACGGGAACGAGCCGCCTTGAGCCCGGTGATCGCACGTCACGGTCAGCGCAAACGCCGACCCGCCGTGGACGGTGTAGCGACCAACCGGTACGCTAGATCACCGACCGTTCGCCGGCAAGGGACCGGCCACCGGTCACCCGCCGACCGCCAGCCGGATGGAGATTTCCGTGGCCGCGAAAACCAAGACCGCTGACCGTCTCGACACCATCGTCAACTTGTGCAAGCGCCGGGGCTTTGTCTTTCCCAGCAGCGAGATTTACGGCGGCCTGCGTGCCGCGTGGGATTACGGCCCGCTCGGCGTCGAGCTGAAGAACAACGTCAAGCGGCAGTGGTGGAAAGCCATGGTGCACGGCCGGGAGGACATCGTCGGCCTGGACAGTTGCGTGATTCTCAACCCGATCGTCTGGAAGACCAGCGGCCACCTCACCGCGTTCGTCGATCCGCTCACCGAATGCCTCGTTTGTCACCATCGATTCCGGGCTGACGAGCTTGAAGCCGCCTACGAGGCCCGGCACCGTCGTCCGCCGGCCCACGGACTTGCCGACGTGACCTGCCCGGATTGCGGGGCCAAGGGCTCGTTCACCGAGCCGCGGATGTTCAACGGTCTGCTCAAAACCTTCCTCGGACCGGTGGAAGACGAGTCGGCCGTCGCTTACCTGCGTCCTGAGACGGCGCAGGGCATCTTCGTGAATTTCTTGAACGTGCAGCAGACGGCCCGCCGCAAGCCGCCGTTTGGCATCGCCCAGCAGGGCAAGAGCTTCCGCAACGAGATCACGCCCGGGAATTTCATCTTCCGCACCCGCGAATTTGAGCAGATGGAGATGGAATTCTTCGTCAAACCGGGCACCGACGAGGAATGGCATCAGTACTGGATCGACACCCGGCTCGCCTGGTACGTGAACCTCGGCATCAAGCCGGAGAATCTCCGGCTCTATGAGCATCCAAAGGAGAAACTCTCGCACTACTCGAAGCGGACCGTCGACATCGAATACCGCTTTGGTTTTCCCGGTCTGGAGTGGGCGGAGCTCGAAGGAATTGCGAACCGCACCGATTTCGACCTCTCCGCGCATTCGGCGGCGTCCGGCGTGGACCTCTCCTATTTCGACCAGGAGACCGGGCAGCGCTGGATCCCCTACGTCATCGAACCCGCAGCCGGCGTCGACCGCTGCGTCCTCACCTTCCTGCTCGACGCGTACGCCGAGGACGAAGCGCCCACCGCGCAGGGCGGCGTCGAGAAGCGCACGGTCTTGCGGCTTGACCATCGGCTGGCGCCGGTGAAGGTGGCCGTGTTGCCGCTCTCCCGAAATCCTGACCTCTCTCCGAAGGCGCGTGACATCGCGGCGGAGCTTCGCAAGTACTGGAACGTGGAGTTCGACGACGCCGCCGCGATCGGCCGGCGCTACCGTCGCCAGGACGAAATCGGCACGCCGTACTGCGTGACCGTCGATTTTGACACCCTCAACGACCAGGCGGTCACGGTTCGCGACCGTGATTCGATGAAGCAGGAGCGGGTCGGCATTGACGCCCTGGTCGGATATCTCACTGAGCGGCTCACCGACCTGTAGGTCCGGTCTCGTCCCGGTTCGCCGCCGGACGGGGGGACGACGACCCGGCAGGGCTGATGTCCAAGGTCTGAACGATCTCTGCAGATTCGCCCGCCAGCTCGGCGATGCCGGACGCCGGCACGCTGACGAAGGTAGCGACCAGCCAGCGCGAGGCAAGCGGGACGACGTACTGCACGGATCCGGCTGCGCGGTCGATGAACCGGATCGCAACGCCGATCGGCAGTCGGACGACGTCGCTGCCGGGCAGTTCGGCCTGAAGCGCCTGCCAGGAGACGCCGTCCGGGACAGGAAACGCGCCGTCCACGATCTGCAGAGTCACCGTCGCGACAGCCGGCCCGGGGCGCAGTCGGCTGGCGCAGAAGAACGCGCCGGCACGCCGTGCGGCGTCGGCGGCGTAGTCCGTGACGGCGGCGAGTCTGCCGGCGAATGCCCCGGCGGGCGCACCACGGGCGGCCGCGGACCGGACCATGGTCCGCACGGCCGCCCGGCGTCCGACGTCGAGCGGAAGCGGTTGCCACGTAGCCGGCAGGGTGAGACTGACGTCGAATGTCACTGCGGCTCGATCGTCCGGGCGATCGCGTCGTCGGCAGCGGTGTACTGCTCAGCGGCCTGGGTCAACATCGCGGCGAGTGCACCGATTTCTTCGCGGAGTTCGCCGGTGCGCCGGGACCACCCCGTCGCGAACCGCTCGAAAGCGGCCGCGACGTGCGGTTCACCAAGCGCGGCGGTGACGGACTCGGCCAGCGACCGGATGGTCGCGACCTGCGCACCCGCGGCCGCGACGTCCCGGGCCAGCCGGGCGACCTCTTCCGGAGTGACGGCAAAGTTGCCGGGCATCTTCACCTCCAGCTCACGAGCACGGGACACGGGCGCCCGCGCGACGGTTCTGTGCCCGCGGGCGGTTCCGCCGGGTGCCCGCGCGGCGTTTCCCAGCGTGTGATCGTCTGTTGCGCGATCACCCGGCTTGCGGATGACGGTAACGCAGCGACGCCGTACCGTGGGTTCGTTGACCAGTTCGCTGTGGATAGCGGGCTCATCGGTACGCTTGCCCCGTGCGTAGCCTCCGGCCCGGCGGCGCACACCGAGGGTAATCGTCATCGATCGTGGTGACCTGCGAGGGAGCGTTCCAGTGCCGAAGTATGTCTATGACTTCACCGAGGGCAACCGTGACATGAAAGACCTGCTCGGCGGGAAGGGTGCCAACCTGGCCGAGATGACCAACCTTGGGTTGCCCGTGCCACCCGGGTTCACCATTACCACCGAGGCCTGCCGGGTCTACCTGGCGACCGGAGCACCGCCGCCCGAACTTGCCGCCGAGGTCGACGAGCACCTCGCGCGGCTCGAGCAGGTGATGGGACGCAAACTCGGGGATCCGGACGATCCGCTCCTGGTCTCGGTGCGCTCCGGCGCGAAATTCTCCATGCCCGGGATGATGGACACCGTTTTGAATATCGGGCTGAACGACGCCAGTGTGAATGGGCTCGCCAAGCAAGGGGGAAATGAGCGGTTCGCGTGGGATTCCTACCGGCGGCTGCTCTCCATGTTCGGCAAGACCGTCCTCGGCGTTGATGGGGAGCTTTTCGAACACGCGCTGGACGAGGCGAAGAAGGCGAAGGGGACGACGAGCGACCTCGACCTGGAAGCCGATGATTTCCAGCGGCTCGTCGAGGTGTACAAGGACATCATTCGGACCCACGCCGGCCGGGAATTTCCGCAGGATCCGCGGGAGCAACTGAACCTCGCGATCCGGGCGGTCTTCGAGTCGTGGAACGGGGAGCGCGCCCGGCTTTACCGCCGGCAGGAGCGCATTCCGCACGACCTCGGCACGGCGGTCAATGTCGTCGCCATGGTTTTCGGCAACATGGGCCTGGACTCGGGGACCGGTGTCGCGTTCACCCGGGACCCGGGATCGGGGGACCAGGGCATTTACGGCGACTACCTGCAGAATGCGCAGGGCGAGGACGTCGTCGCCGGAATCCGCAACACGGTTCCCCTCACGGAACTGGAGAAGCTGAACAAGGCGGCGTACGACCAGCTGCTCGACATCATGCGCACCTTGGAACGCCACTACAAGGATCTGTGCGACATCGAATTCACCATCGAGCGCGGCAAACTCTGGATGCTGCAGACCCGGGTGGGGAAGCGGACGGCGGCCGCCGCATTCCGGATCGCGACCCAGCTGGTCGACGAGGGCCTCATCGACATGGACGAGGCGCTGCAGCGCGTGACTGGCGCGCAGCTTGCCCAGCTGATGTTCCCGCGGTTTGACGAGAAGGCCGCGAAGAAGCAAATTGCCAAGGGTGTCAACGCCTCGCCGGGAGCCGCGGTCGGGAAGGCGGTGTTCGATTCCAAGACGGCGGCGGAGTACGCCGCCCGCGGGGAGCGCGTCATCCTGGTCCGCCGGGAGACCAACCCCGACGACCTGCCGGGAATGATTGCCGCGCAAGGAATTCTCACCGCCCGCGGCGGCAAGACCAGCCATGCCGCGGTGGTTGCTCGCGGCATGGGTAAGACGTGCGTGTCTGGTGCGGAGCAGATCGACATCGACCTGGCCAACCGCCGGTTCACCGGGCCGAACGGCGAGGTGGTCCAGGAAGGCGACGTCATTTCCATCGACGGCACCAGCGGCGCGGTGTATCTCGGCGAGGTGCCGGTCGTGCCGAGCCCGGTCGTCGAGTATTTCGAAGGCAAATTGGCGCCGGACGCCGACCCGCTGGTCTCCGCCGTCCACCGGATCATTACGCACGCCGACGCTCGGCGCCGGCTGGGTGTCGAGGCCAACGCGGACACGCCGGAGGACGCCCAGCGGGCCCGGCGGTTTGGCGCCGAGGGTATCGGTCTCTGCCGTACCGAGCACATGTTCCTCGGTGAGCGCAGGAAGGTCGTGGAGCGGCTCATTCTGGCGAAGGATGAAGCCGAACAGCAGGCGGCGCTTGCGGAATTGCTCCCCTTGCAGCGGGACGATTTCGTCGGCATTTTCGAAGCGATGGACGGCCTGCCGGTGACGGTGCGGCTCATCGACCCGCCGTTGCATGAATTCCTTCCCGACCTGACCGACCTGTCGGTGCGGATCGCGGTCGCCGAAGCGAAAGGCGAGCCGGTCGATCCCCACGATCGTGAGCTGCTCGACGCCGTCCGACGGCTGCATGAGCAGAATCCGATGCTGGGACTGCGCGGCGTGCGGCTTGGCCTGGTCATTCCCGGGCTCTTCGCCTTGCAGGTCCGGGCGATCGCCGAGGCGGCCGCCATTCTCATCAAGCGCGGCAAGAATCCGCGGCCGGAAATTATGGTGCCCCTGGTCGGCGCGATTCAGGAACTGGAAATCGTCCGGGAGGAAGCGGAAGGAATTCTGCGGACCGTCTCCAAGGAGACCGGGGTCGACGTGCACGCCCTCATCGGCACGATGATCGAGGTGCCGCGGGCGGCGTTGACCGCCGCGCAGATTGCGGAGGCCGCGGAATTCTTCTCCTTCGGCACCAACGACCTCACCCAGATGACCTGGGGCTTTTCGCGGGACGACGTGGAGGGGGCCTTCTTCGGCCGGTACATGGACCTCGGCATTTTCGGCGTCTCGCCGTTCGAGACCCTCGACCGGGACGGCGTCGGCCGGCTCATCCGGATGGCGGTCACCGAAGGCCGCGCAACCCGGCCGGATTTGCGGATCGGCATCTGCGGCGAGCACGGCGGCGATCCCGAATCGGTGCACTTCTGCCACGAGGTCGGCCTCGACTACGTGTCCTGCTCGCCGTTCCGGGTGCCGGTGGCTCGGCTGGAGGCCGGCCGGGCCGCGGTGGAGAGCGCCGGTTCCGATACCCGCTGAGCGCTACCAGTCGCCCTGCCCGGCTGGGATGACTGATACAGCGGCTGCACGCGGCGGGTTAGGCGTCCGGTTCGTCGGCTGCACGCGTGGGTGGGGGCGGCGGAGTTCCGCCGCCCCCACATTGCCGGCGGCCGGCTCGTCCCCGCGGTCGTGAGCAGGTGCGGCGGCGTTCCGCTGTCCCGACGTGTTGTCGGCGGTCGTCGATAGTCTCAGGCTGTGTCCGACGTAGCGGTGCCGCGTCAGATTGCCGCGTATGACGCGGCGGCCATGGAGCGGCGGGTCGACGAAGCGCCGAAGCACTCCGCCCGCTCGGCGTTCGCCAGGGACCGGGCTCGGGTGCTGCACAGTTTCGCGTTGCGGCGGCTCGGCGCTAAAACCCAGGTGGTCGGTCCCACCGATGTCGAGAGCGATTTCCCGCGTACCCGGCTCACGCATTCGTTGGAGTGCGCGCAGATCGGTCGGGATCTGGGTGCAGCCCTCGGTTGTGATCCTGACATCGTGGAGACGGCCTGCCTCGCGCATGACCTCGGTCATCCGCCGTTCGGGCACAACGGCGAATCGGCGTTGGCGCAGATTGCCCGGCATATCGGCGGCTTTGAGGGAAACGCCCAGTCCTTCCGCCTGCTGACCCGTCTGGAGGCCAAGATTCTCGACGCCGCCGGGCACAGTGTCGGTTTGAATCTGACCCGGGCCAGTCTGGACGCCGCGACGAAATACCCGTGGGGCCCGGATACGTCCGATGCCGACGCGGCATCTCATTCCGATGCCGGGGCGGCGTCCGTGCCTGATGCCGGGGTGTCTCCTCCCGGTGGGGTTGCATCCGTGCCCGATGCCGGGGCGGCGTCCGGCGGTGCGAGTGGCCGGAAATTCGGCGCCTACCGGGAGGATCTAGCGGTTCTGGACTGGGTGCGGGCCGGGGCGCCGGCGCGGCGTCCCTGCCTTGAGGCGCAGGTCATGGATTGGGCGGACGACGTCGCCTACTCCGTCCACGACCTGGAGGACGGGATTCACGCCGAGTTGGTGCCGCTTCGCCGACTGCGGAATCCGGCCGGGTGGGCGGACGTCGTCGACGTCGCCGCCGAGCGGTACCTCATCGGGGTCGAACGCGCCGAAATCGACGACGCCGTACGCCGCTTGCTGAGCTTCCCATGGTGGTTGACGGAATACACCGGCAGCCGGCGTGAGTTGGCGGCATTGAAGAACATGACGAGCGAGCTGATCGGCCGCTTCTGTTCGGCGGCCGAAACCGCAACGCGCCAGGCGTATGGAGCCGCGCCGGTGAACCGGTACGCCGCCGAACTCGTGGTTCCTCGGGAGGCGCGGATCGAGTGCGGCCTGCTCAAGGCGGTCACCGCGCACTTCGTGATGGCCCGTCATGGCGCGGAGGAGACGCGGGTCCGGCAACGGGAGGTGCTGGCGGATCTCGTGGAGGCGCTGGTGGCATTGGACGGCACGGTCCTCGATCCGGTCTTCGCGGAGGAATGGCGGGAGGCGGCGGACGATGCCGGGCGGTTGCGGGCGGTCGTCGACCAAGTGGCGGCGTTGACCGACACCTCGGCGCTTGCGTGGCATCGCCGGCTCTGCCCACGCAACGCGGTGGTGATTGCCGGCACAACGGGATAGCGGCGCCGAGCAGGGGAAGGGATAGCGGCGCGAGCTGGGGAAGGGATGGCGGGGCGTCAGCCGGGTGCGCTAGCTGCGCCAGGGGTAAGGAAGACGAAGGCACGCAGGGGGAGACAACCGAGGAGGCAGTGGTGAGCGAACAGACATTCGTCGTCGTCGGGGCGAGTTTGGCCGGTGCGAAGGCGGCGGAGGCATTGCGCAGCGGCGGTTTCGACGGCCGAATTCTGCTCATCGGCGACGATCCGGAACGTCCGTACGAGCGGCCGCCGCTCTCCAAAGGTTTTCTCCTCGGAAAAGAGCCCAAAGAAAAAGCCTACGTGCATCCGGAGAATTTCTACGCCGAGCAGAATATCGAGCTGCGGACGTCGACCAGCGTCACCGCCGTGCACCGGGACCGTCACGAGGTCGAACTTGCCGGTGGTGAGCGGATTCGCTACGACAAACTGCTCCTGGCAACCGGTGCGGCGCCGATTCGGCCCCGGCTTCCCGGCGCGGATCTCCCCGGCGTGCTTTACCTGCGCACGATGGCGGATTCCGTTGCCTTGCGGGCGGCGTTGGAACGCGGCGGCCGGGTCGTCATCGTCGGCGGCGGTTGGATCGGACTGGAGGTCGCCGCCGCGGCGCGGCATTACGGGTGTGCGGTGGTCCTGCTCGAACCACTGCCGGCGCCGTTGTACCGCGTGCTCGGGTTGGAGCTCGGCGGGTTTTATGCGCAGGTGCACCGCGACCACGGCGTGGATGTGCGGCTCGGGGTCGGCGCGGCTGAATTCCGCGGCACCGACCGAGTGGAGGCGGTTGTCGCCAGCGACGGCACGGTGCTGACGGCGGACGTCGTGGTGGTCGGCGTGGGCGCCCGACCCAACACCGCACTCGCCGAAGCGGCCGGCCTGCCGGTTGAGAACGGCATTCTCGTTGACGAATTTCTCCGCACCGCCGACCCGGACATTTTCGCCGCCGGCGACGTCGCGAATGCCTACAATCCCTTCTACGGAACGAGAATCCGGGTCGAGCACTGGGCGAACGCGCAGGATCAGGGGTCGGCCGCGGCAGTGTCGATGCTCGGCCGGGGCGAGCCGTTCGCGAAGGTGCCCTATTTCTACTCCGACCAGTACGACGTCGGCATGGTGTACTCGGGTTTGCTCAATCCCGAGGAGAGCTACGAGCTCGTGTACCGGGGCAGCCGGGATTCTGGAGAATTCTGTGTTTTCTGGCTCAAGGACGGCGTCGTCGCCGCGGGAATGAATGTCAACGTCTGGGATGTCCACTCCGACATCCGCGCGTTGATAAAGTCCCGGACGCCGGTGGATCCGGCGAAATTAGCGGATCCTGGAACGCCGATCGCCGAGGCGGCGCGATGACCGAGACCGTGGGCCAGCACACCGACATCGCCGGGCAGCGGATTGACATCGCCGGCCAGCACACCGATACCGCCGCGCAGCGCACCGAGACCGGCGCGCAGCGGACCGAGACCGTGGGCGATGCGTCGTCCGGGCGGCGTCCGGTGGACGTTGAATCGGTGTCCGCGGTACTGGTGGTGGCTGAGGTGATTCGGCCGCTGCGGTGGCGGGTGCTGCGCCCGGACCAGCCGTTCGCCGAGGCGGTCTATCCCGGTGATGATGCGCCGGACACGTTTCACGTCGCCGTTCGAAGCGGCGGCGATGTGCTTGCCTGCGCGTCGTTTCACCGGGAACCCGCGCCGGACGGCCGGGAGGGGTGGCGGCTTCGTGGGATGGCGAGCGCCACGCCGGGGCGCGGATACGGGTCGACGGCCCTCACGTTCGGATTGGCGGAAGTGCAGCGCCGCGGCGGCCGGTTGGTCTGGTGCAACGCCCGCCTGCCCGCCGTCCCGTTCTACCAGCGGCATGGTTTCACCGTGACCAGCGCCGAATTCGAGATTCCCCCGATCGGCAGACACGTCGTCATGGAGCGGGTGCTGCCGTGACGGTGCAGGTGCTCCGGTACGCCGCATTTACCACCACACCGAGCGGCGGAAATCCCGCCGGGGTGGTGCTGGACGCCGCGGATCTCGACGACGCGGCCATGCAGCGCATCGCCGCAGAGGTCGGGTATTCGGAGACGGCTTTTCTTTCGCCCCGGTTTTCCGTCCCGCATTCCGCGGGGTCTTCTCCTTCGTCCGGGTTTTCTCCCCAGCCGTCGCTGCCTTCGGCCCATCTTTCCCCGTCCGCGCCTTCTTTTCCCGCGGACGGCGGATTCGCGGTGCGGTATTTCACCCCGCAGGTCGAGGTCCCGTTCTGCGGTCATGCCACGATCGCAGCGGGAGTCGTGCTGGGGGAGCGGTATGGGGAAGGCCGGTACCGCTTGCACGCGCCGGCGGGTCCGATCGACGTCGACGTGGCCCGGGACGCCGATGGGTACGTCGCGACGCTGACGAGTGTCACCCCGTCGCTCGCGCCTCTGCCGGATGCCGAACCGCTGCTTGCCGCGTTGCGCTGGTCGGCGTCCGACCTCGATCCGCAACTGCCGCCGCGGGTGGCCTTCGCCGGTTTGCACCACCCGGTGCTGGCGGCGGCGACCCGGGCCCGGCTCGCCGACCTGCACCCGGATCTCGACGCCCTTGCCGCAGTGATGCGCGCGGCCGGCTGGTCGACGGTCCAGCTGGTGTGGCGGGAGACGCCGACCGTGTTCTGGTCGCGGAACCCGGCTCCCGCGGTCGGCATTGCCGAGGATCCGGCGACCGGGTCGGCGGCCGCCGCGTTCGGCCACTACCTGCGCGAGCTCGGGCTGGTCGACGTCCCGGCGACGGTGACCATCCACCAGGGTGACGATCTCGGCCGGCCGAGCGTTCTCGTCGTCCACATCGGGGCTGACGATCCGCGGATCCGGGTCGCCGGTCACGCCGTGCCGATCGATGACCCCGCCTAGACTCGTCGCGTGGCCGGCCGTATCCGGGACGCCGATATCGCCCGCGTCCGTGAGCTCTCCCCGATCGCGGACGTCGTCGCCGAGTACGTCACGCTGCGCAACGCCGGAGGCGGTTCGCTCAAGGGACTCTGCCCGTTTCACGACGAGCGGACGCCGTCGTTTCACGTCACACCCGCCCGGGGGCTGTGGCATTGTTTCGGCTGCGGCGAAGGCGGCGACGTCATCACGTTCGTGGAGAAAATCGAGCACCTGTCGTTTTTTGAGGCCGTTGAACGGTTGGCGGCCCGGGTGGGTTATGAGCTGCACTACGAGCAGGGCCCGGCATCGCTGCGCGGATCGGGCGGGCAACGGCAGCGGCTGTTGGCGGCGAATACAGCGGCGGCTGCGTTCTTCGCCGCGCAGTTGAGTGATGCGCCGGCCGCCCGGCGTTTTCTCACCGACCGTGGTTTTGACGATGCGACGATTTCCCGGTACGGGCTCGGATTCTCACCGGCCCGGTGGGATGAGCTGGTCCGGCATTTGCGGCGGGAGGGGTTCTCCGACGACGACCTGGTGACGGCGGGTCTGGCGATCCGGGGAAACCGAGGGCTGGTCGACCGGTTCCGCGGCCGGCTGATGTGGCCGATCCGCGATATCACCGGGGACATTGTGGGTTTCGGCGCCCGTAAACTCGACCCCGCCGACGACGGCCCCAAATATTTGAACACCCCGGAGACACCGCTGTTCAAAAAGAGCAGCGTGCTGTACGGGATCGACCTGGCGAAGAAGGACATCGCGCGGATTCGGCAGGCGGTCATCGTCGAGGGGTACACCGATGTGATGGCGTGTCATCTCGCCGGTGTGACGACGGCGGTGGCCACGTGCGGCACGGCGTTCGGTGAGGAGCACGTGCGGGTGTTGCGCCGTTTGCTGCTCGATACGTCGGAATTCGGCGGGGAGGTCATTTTCACCTTTGACGCTGACGCCGCCGGGCGGAAGGCGGCGATGCGTGCGTTCGAGTCGGACCAGAAATTCGTCGCGCACACGTTCATCGCCGTTGCGCCGGACGGCATGGATCCGTGCGACCTGCGGCTGGCGCGGGGTGACGCCGCGGTGCGGGACATGATTGCACGCCGGCAGCCGCTGTTCGAATTCGCCATCCGCAGCCTGCTGCGGGATTTCAATCTGGACCTCCCCGAAGGCCGGGTGGCTGCGCTGGAGCGGACAATTCCGCTCGTCGCCCGCATCAAAGATGTGTCGCTTCGCGATGAATACGCGCGGCGGTTGGCCGGCTGGGTCGGGGTGGGCGATGAATTGGCGGTGGTCCGCCGGGTCCGCCGGGAGGCCGGCGGGTCGGCGCGCGGGCCCCGTCCGGGAGCGCCGGGACTGCGGGGGGCAGCGGCGGATCCACGCGGGACGGCGTCCGGCCCGCGGGGAACGGCGTCCGGCCCGCGGGGAACGGCGTCCGGCCCGCGACCGCCGGAGGCGGGTCCGGCGGCGGACCCGGCTGCCGCGCCGGACCCACGGGATCCCGCGTTGCAGGTCGAACGTGAGGCGCTCAAACTTGCACTGCAACGCCCGGCCTTGCTCGGCCCGGCTTTCGACGCGCTGGACGCGGCCGCGTTCCGTTCGCCGGCGTACGCCGAGGTGCGCGACGCGATTGAAAAAGCAGGGGGGACGGCGACCACCGCGGGGGGTGACGGCTGGGTGGCCGCCGTGCTGGACGCCGCACCGGACGACCGGGTCCGCCGGCTGGTCCGCGAACTGCTGGTCGAGCCGCCTTTCGTCGCCGGCGAGCCCGACGTCCGGTATGCCGCTGCGCAGGTGGCCCGGCTGCGGGTTCGCCTGCTGGATCGGGAGATTGCCGAGCTGAAGTCGCGGTTGCAGCGCATCAATCCGGTGGAGCAACCGACCGAGCACACCAGGCTCTTTGCCGAGCTGGTGCAGCTGGAGAAGCGCCGCCGCGATGACCTGGAGAACTACCTCGGCGTGGGTTAAAGGAGTGCGGCCGCGACGGCCTGGAGAACTACCTCAGCGTGGGTTAACTCCCGGGGGCGGACGTTGCTTTGAGGCGGCCATTCGCGAGCTCGGCGACTCTCGGCGATTCCTGGGGCGGGCGGCGTCCCGCTGCCTGAGGCGCGCAGACCGGTAAGCTCGGCGCGCCCGGTTAACTCCCGAGGACGTCTCGCTGGCTGAGGCGGGCGGTCCGGCGGGCGCCAAGGTGTTCGGCCCCGTCGAGGATGGCTGACCAGGGCGGCTGTCCGGGGCCGGACGATGGGATCGGCTGGCCGGTCGCTGCCGACCGGGGCCGGACACGGGGCTGTGCCCGCGGGCCGAACTACGTCAGCTCTCCGGCATGCCGTTCGCGCTCATTGTCACGGTTTCCGCGTGCTGTTCGCTGCGGGCCAAGCGGTTGGCGAGGTGGGACATCGGTCCGGGCAGCTTGCCGCCGACCTTCTCGGCGAGGGTGCCGGCTTTCTCCTGGACCATGTGCCGCGCCTGATTGCCGAGGTGCACCGCCTGGGCCTGAACGCGACCCGCGGTGTTCTTGACCCTCGGGTTCTCGAACACCCGCTTGGCCGCCTGCTTGATCTGCTCGTAACGTTCGCGGCCCGCCCGGGTGCCGAGGATGTATCCGACACCTGCCCCGATGGCAAATCCGATGCGCATGCGCATGGCGGCCTCCTACCCCGTTACTCCGTCCGGTGTCATGGGTCCTGCTCTACTGGGTTTTGCGTGTTTCCTGTGATTGCGTACGTCTTGTCTTTTGACGGTATCCCCGTTTACGGCCGGAGTCGACCCGGCCGACCTGATCAGCTGTTGCAGTCCGGTGACAGTTCCGGCATCGCAGGGGCGTTCGTCGTTGTCACACGCCGAAACGACCGGCCCCTGGACAGTTTGGGGCTCGGGGGTGCTCTGTCCGGCGGTGCTTTCCCGGGCCCACCGCGTTCGAGGCTTGGCGTGCGTGCCGGAGGTGATTCGTGCCCCGATCCCGTCAGTGCGCGGGCCGGTGGTCGTGCGCGCAGCGGTGAATCGCGAAACTGCCCCGATCCCGCCTGTGCGCGGGCCGGTGTCGCTGCGCCGCCGCGCTCGCGGTGCTACTGAACCGGTTCCCGCCCGTGCGCGGGCCCGTGTCGGTTCGTGATCCGGCTCCGGTTCGTTCTTGGTGACGGATCGGTGTTGACGCCGCGGTACGCCGGTCGCGTGCGGCTGATGACCGACACCGGCGCGGGCGCTCGTCGCGATCCCTACGCACGATGTGGCCCTGCCTTGGCTATTGCCCTGCCGTGGCTATGGCATTGCCTCGGCTATGGCCGACGCGCGGCCAGGAGGGACGACCGGCTGCCACCGCCGACCCGCTGGCATCCGAGCGCGAGGCGGTCGGCGTCCCCTCGGTGTCCGTGGCGCGGGATACGCTACGCTGACGTGGACGTCGGCCGCGCGGTGTTAGCCGTGGGCGGGTCGGTCCCGCGTAGCTCAATTGGCAGAGCGTCCGGCTGTTAACCGGTAGGTTGCAGGTTCGAGTCCTGCCGCGGGAGCCATGGGGGTGTTGCTGGGGTGTGGATTGCCGGATTGGTCACGGTTGGGTTTCCTCAGGTTGGTGGTTGGGTCTAGCGGCTGGTGCTGATCGTCCGCTAGGGTGCCCTGCTGTGATCTCATCGATGCGCCGGGCACGTCGGCCGTGGCTGTGGCCGTTAGTGGCGGCCTGCGGCGCACTGGTCGCGGGGGGTGCACTGGCAGGCTGTGATGCGCGGAGTCGACCGAGTGTCCTGGAACCAGCGGTGTCGGCGTCGCCGGGTGTTCCGGTGCCGCGGGTGACGGGGTTGGCGTCGGGGTCGAGTGCAGGGTCGGCGTCGGCTTCGCCTGTGTCGCCGGGCGGTTCCACGCCGACTATGACGGCTACGGTTAGTCCGTCGGCGACGCCGTGGCATGACACGCAGCGGGAAGCGTTCTACCCGGAGGCTGCCGCGAAAGAAGACGTCGCGATCCACGTGATCGAGCAATTCTTTGCTGGTGTCAATTATGAGCTGGATGCGAATGATGAGACGTTGCTCCGTGGCGTTGTCCGTCCGGATTGTGAAAACTGTCTGAGAGCGATGGAAGGTCTACACGCGCTTCATAAGAATGGACAGGTCAGTCGTGGTGGGCATTATCACCTGGTGAGTGTTGACCAGATTTGGCCGGTCGCCCCGTCGGTGGTCGAGGTCCGCGTGACCGGCTCGCGGGATCCGGGTGAGCTATTGTCGGCTTCCGGTCAGTTGCTGAATTCGTATCCGGTTCCACCCAACGCGTATTTGCAGTTCTTCGTCGATGTTAAGGCGTCACCTCCGGTGATCCTCCAGTACGCGGCAGTGGGGCCCGCATGACCCGCGCAACTGTCAGGTTTCTTGCTCTTACACTCGCCGTTCTTCCGGCTGTCTTATCCATTATGCCGCCGGCTACTGCGGACGAAAGCGGTACATTGTGTCGGAGCCAAGGACTGGAGCCGGTCTATTGTCCGGTGCCGGATGGCGACGGTTACCTGTATGTCTATGATTTTAGCGATCGCTTTACCCGAAACGAGAAGCCAATAACCGGCGGCACGGCGGAAAAGAAGTACGAGTTTGCTTTGACGTTTGGGTGTGCGGTGGCGAATCCGAATCGGCCGCCGGAGGAGGTGGTGTGTGTGGAGGCGCGGGAGTGGTGTGTGGGTCGGGGGTTGGCGGGGGTGCATGAGGTGATCTGGGCGCGGGAGGTGTGGCCGGTGGCGGGGGAGTGGCATGTGGTGGCGGATCGGTGTGTGGCGGGGGATGGTCCGGGGGTTGACCGGGAGGTGTTGGACGCGGTGGGGGAGGTGGCGCGGTTGCGGTTGCCGCGCCTGGTGCCGGTGGTGCAACCACGAGGGGTTGTGGTGGTGAATTTGCCGGTGGTGGTGTCGGTGGTGGATCCGGGGGTGCAGCGGTTGGTGGTGGACCGTCCGGTGCGGGGGGTGTTGGTGGCCTCGCCGCGGTTTGTGTGGACGTTTGATGACGGGTCGGTGGCCGAGGGTGCGGGCCGGGTGTTTGACGGGGTGGATCCGCGGGTGGCACCGGACCATTACGTGTCGCACACCTACCGGGCGGCCCAGGCGGATGGGTGGGTGCGGCTTACCGTGCACTGGGAGGCGGTGTTCACCACCGGTGGGATCACCTACCCGATCGACCCGATCGACGTCACCACCACCATCCACTACCCCGTCCACCAAGCTCGCGCCGTCCTCGTCACCACTCCATAAACCCGCGTAACGCACGCTCCGCACGCTGTCGTGGACGTCGGTCGCGCGGTGGTAGCCGTGGGCGGGTCGGTCCCGCGTAGCTCAATTGGCAGAGCGTCCGACTGTTAACGGTAGGTTGCAGATTCGAGTCCTGCCCCGGAAGCCAGTAAACAAGCCCCGTATTTCGGCAATTCCAACGGGTCTGTCAATTGCACCGAGATGGCGCGCCGTGGTTTTGCATCTAAGTTTTGGGTGTTCCTCTCGAGGGTGTGATCGCGTTGTGCGTAGCCGCTCGTTCGTGTTTCGTCCTGCCTCTCTCGTCACGTGACAGTGCGCACGGTCGCTCGGCGCTTCCGAGCCACGCTTGCCTCGTTGAGCTGTGCCGAGATCAGCAAGTCATGATCGAAGAGGGTCAGTCCGTTCGGCTATGTCGTAGCGGTCGTTCGGAGCGTGCACGTGGGAGCCAAACCGGCACGTCGCGCGTATGCCAACGATCTCTCGCGACCCACGCGCGACACCAGCTGCCATTAACTGCAAATTACTGGGGTGGATCAAGTATGCTAACGCGGAGTCTGGCGTGCGGTCGGAGGGGTGTGACCGATGGATGAGACACCGGGCAATGTCCTGACCATCGAGGAGCTGTCCACGTATCTGAAGATCCCGAAATCGACGCTCTACAAGCTCGTCCGGGAAGGCAAGGTGCCGTGCCAGAAGATTGGGCGCCATTGGCGCTTCCGGAAGGAAGCCATTGACCGCTGGTTGGACGATGCGGACGGCGAGTAGGAAGCCGACGAATAGGAAAGCGGAAGGCAGGAGAAATACGAGTGGCGGAACCGTTGGCGGATCAGGTCCTGCGCGAAGTCGATAGGGCGCGCGAGCTGTATCATCGCCTGATCCTTATGGTAGGACCGTCGGGAAGCGGGAAGACGCACGCACTGCAGCAGGTATCGGCCTCGACCTCCGCACCGCTCGTCAACGTCAATCTTGAGCTGTCTCGCCGGATGCTGGACCTAACCGAACGCCAACGGGCTCTGCAGGCTCCAAGGCTCTTGGGCGAAATCGTGGGCGAAGCCACAGGCGAGCTGGTTTTGCTTGACAACATCGAGATTCTTTTCGATGTCCACCTGAAGCAGGATCCTTTGCGTCTGCTTCAGGGATTGTCCCGGAACAAGACGGTCGTGGCCGCCTGGAACGGATCCATCGTGGATGGTCACATGACCTACGCCGTCCCGGACCACCCCGAATACCGCCGCTACCCGATTCGGGATTTTCTGGTGGTAAGTCTCTCGGTAACAACATGAAGGAAAAGAGAAGCGAAGCTGCAAGGGGACATGTGCAATGAGGTATGCAGACCTGATCCAGTTCGAGCCGATCGAGTCCGTCGTCCAGCTTCGGGATGCCGATGAGGTCACGAGCGCGAGACAGTTGGTCTGCACTTATGTCATCTCCGACGAGATGGCCGAGAAGCTGACCGGCCTTGTGATCCCCCAGCTTCAGTTCGACCAGCCCGCCGATAACAAGGGGCTGCTTGTCGTGGGCAACTACGGTACCGGTAAGTCACATCTCATGTCGGTGATCTCCAGCATCGCCGAGCACGCGGACCTGCTGTCCGCCCTGGACAACGCTCAGGTGGCACAAGCAGCAAGAGCGATCGCAGGCAAGTTCAAGGTGGTCCGCACCGAGATCGGGTACACCACTATGTCGCTGCGGGACATCCTCGTCGGCGAGCTGGAGGAGCACCTGGCCGCCATGGGCGTGACCTACACCTTCCCACACGCCAGCCAGGTCCCCAACAACAAGCGGGCATTCGAGGAGATGATGGCTGCGTTTCATGCCGAGTTCCCGGACCATGGCCTGCTCTTGGTTGTGGATGAGCTCCTGGACTATCTCCGTGGCCGCCCGGACCAGGCGCTGATCCTCGACCTTAACTTCCTCCGTGAGGTGGGCGAGGTCTGCAAGGACCTGCGCTTCCGCTTCATGGCAGGTGTGCAGGAGGCCATTTTCGACAGCCCTCGTCTCGCCTTCGCGGCCGAAAGCATCCGCCGGGTCAAGGACCGCTTCGAACAGATCCTTATCGCCCGAAAGGACGTCAAGTTCGTAGTCGCCGAGCGCCTGCTCAGGAAGACTGGCGAACAGCAGGCCAAGATCCGCGAGCACCTTACACCGTTCGCCAAGTTCTACGGCCACATGAACGAACGGATGGACGAGTTCGTCCGCCTCTTCCCGGTCCATCCCGACTACATCGACACCTTCGAGCGCATCACGGCGGTGGAGAAGCGCGAGGTGCTCAAGACCATCTCTCTGGCCATGAAGACGCTGCACGATCAGGAGGTGCCGGAGGACCGGCCCGGTCTCATTGCGTACGACAGTTACTGGACTTCCTTGCGCGAGAACCCCTCCTTCCGCGCCGTCCCGGACATCAAGGCGGTGATCGATTGTAGCCAGGTGCTGGAGTCCCGGATCGAGCAGGCCTTCACCCGGCCGGCGTACAAGCCCATGGCGCTCCGCATCATCCACGCGCTCTCGGTCCACCGGCTGACGACCGGAGACATCTACGCACCTCTGGGCGCCACGGCTGAGGAGCTGCGCGACGCGCTCTGTCTTTACCAGCCCGGCATCGAAGAATTAGGTGGAGACCCGGCCGACGACCTCCTTTCCCAGGTGGAAACGGTCCTGCGCGAGATCCACAGGACGGTCAGCGGCCAGTTCATCTCCTCCAATCCGGACAACCGGCAGTATTACCTCGATCTCAAGAAGACCGACGACTTCGACGCGCTTATCGAGAAGCGCGCCGAGAGCCTCGATGCCTCCCAGCTCGACCGCTATTACTACGAGGCTTTGAAACGGGTCATGGAGTGTACCGACCAGACCTACGTTACCGGCTACAAGATCTGGCAGCACGAGCTGGAATGGCTGGAGCACAAGGCGGCAAGACAGGGATATCTCTTCTTCGGCGCTCCCAACGAGCGCTCGACGGCCGTACCGCCCCGTGATTTCTACCTCTACTTCATTCAGCCGTTCGATCCGCCGCACTTCAAAGACGAGAAGAAGGCGGATGAAGTGTTCCTTCGCCTGACCAACAGGGACGATGAGTTTCGGATCGCGCTGACGAACTATGCCGCGGCGCTGGAGCTCGCGTCCACCTCGAGCGGCCACGCCAAAGCCACCTACGAGTCCAAGGCCACCGGATTCCTGCGGGACCTGGTGGGCTGGCTGCAGAAGCACATGACCGATGCCTTCGAAGTGACCCACCAGGGACGCACCAAGTCGCTGGTCGAATGGACCAAGGGCAAGTCCATCCGCGAGCTGTCCGGGATCGCTTCCCACGAGCGGATCAACTTTCGCGACCTGGTGAACACCATCGCCGGCATCGTCCTGTCCGCACACTTTCAGGACCAGGCGCGCGAGTATCCCTACTTCTCGGTGCTCATCACAGGCCAAAACCGCGAGCAGGCGGCACAGGACGCCCTGCGCGCTATCGCCGGACAGAATCGCACCAAGCAGGCGATCGCCGTGCTCGACGCCCTGGAGCTCCTCGATGGCGAGCGGCTCGATCCGTACCGCTCCAAGTACGCGAAGCACATCCTGGACATCCTCAAGAAGAAGGGGCATGGCCAGGTGGTCAACCGCTCGGAGCTGATCCAGGAGGTCTATGGTGTCGAGTACTTCGCACCGGACAAGGGCTACCGTCTGGAGCCCGAATGGGCTGTCGTGGTCCTGGCCGCGCTGGTCTACTCCGGTGACCTGGTGCTCTCGATTTCCGGCGAGAAGTTCGACGCCACCAGGCTGCCGCAACTGGCTGCGACGATCATAGACGAGCTGGTCCCCTTCAAGCACATCGAGAGGCCCAAAGACTGGAACCTGCCCGCGCTCAAGGCACTCTTCGAATTTCTCGGGCTGACGCCGGGCATGGCGCAGCTCGTCACCCAAGGCAAGGAAGAGCCGGTCCAGCAACTCCAGAAAGCCATCTCCGCGGTGGTGGAGAAGCTGGTCCTAGTCCAACAGAGCCTGCAAAGCGGCCTAGCGTTCTGGGGCAGGAACCTGCTCGCCGAGGAGGAAGCAGCCCAGCTGCGCGACCGGCTCGACCAGACCAAGTCTTTTCTTGAATCCCTCCAGGCCTACTCCTCGCCCGGCAAGCTCAAGAACTTCCGCTATGACGCCCAGGAGGTGAAGCGTCACGAAGACGGCCTGAAGGCCGTCTCGGAGATCGAGTCCCTGCAGGAGCTGGTGAGCGACCTGGGCCGGGTGGCCTCCTATCTCTCCACCGCCGAGGCGGTGCTGCCCACGGACCACGAGTGGGTAGAGCGGATGAAGGCGACGCGAGATGCGGTGCTCGCGCAAGTGTCGGACCCGGCCCAGCGCACGTCCAGCGCTTTCCGCCAGCAGGCTCTGCGCAAACTCGCTGGCCTCAAGAAGTCCTACGTGCAAGCCTATCTCGCCATGCACGCCCGAGCCCGACTGGGCGTGAACGAGGACAGGCGCAAGAGCGCGTTGATGGGCGACGAACGGCTCAAGACCCTCTCGAGGCTCTCCACCATCGACCTGATGCCGCGCCAGCACCTGACCGATTTCCAGAACCGCCTGGCTGGCCTGAAGAGCTGCTTCGCGCTCACCGAGCAGGACCTCGACGCATCGCCGGTCTGCCCGCATTGCTCCTTCCGGCCCGGAACGGAGGGCGTGGGCGCACCTGCCGCGACCGTGCTCGAGCACCTGGACACGGAGCTGGACAAGCTCCTCGACGACTGGACCCAGACGCTGCTGGCCAACCTGGAGGACCCAACCACCCGCGGCAACCTCGACCTGCTCAAGCCCGAGCCCAGGAAGCTGGTGGATGCCTTCCTCAAGGAACGCAAGTTGCCCGACGAGCTGGGCAAGGATTTTATCCACGCCCTGCAGGAGGTGCTCTCCGGGCTGGTCAAGGTCGCCGTGAAAACCGAGGATCTGCGCGCAGCCCTTCTCAAGAGTGGCTCACCGGCGACGCCGGCGGACATGAAGAAACGCTTCGATGAATACCTTGACGAACTCACCAAGGGCCATGAGCCTGGCAAGGTGAGAATTGTGCTGGAGTGACCGTGAATCGGAATGAACTCGAACAAATCGCCCAACAGGGTGAATCCGAAACCATCGAGTTCAAGAAATCCACAGCACAGATCCGGCGGGCGATGGAAACACTCTGCGGCATGCTCAACGGCCATGGCGGCCGTGTGCTGTTCGGTATTACACCCCAGGGGCAGATCGTTGGGCAGACGGTTTCTGACAAAACTTTACGGGAGGTAGTCGATCAGCCGAGGCGTTTCGAACCTCCGGGCACCGTTGCCCAAACACGCATTGACCTCGGTGATGACAAGGAGTTGCTGGTGCTGGAAGCACAGCCGGATCCTACCCGGCGCCCCTATATCTTTGACGGTCGGCCTTATCAGCGGGTGGGTTCCACCACCTCCGTGATGCCCCAGGAAACCTACCACCGGCTTCTGGCAGAACGTCCCGACAGTCGCACCCGCTGGGAAACGCTTCGAGCCGAGGGATATGGTGTGGCCGACCTCGACCAAGAGGAAATCCTGCGCACAGTGCGCCTTGGTGTTGCCGCCGGCCGCTTGCCGGAATCAACGGGCGGCGACATTCCCGATATCCTGCATCGGTTGGAATTGCTCAAGGGCGGTCGTCTGAACAACGCAGCCATCGTTCTATTCGGCACCTGCTTCCTCCCTGACTATCCTCAATGCCAGCTGCGTATGGCCCGCTTCCGTGGGGTGGACAAATCGGAGTTCCTCGACCAGCGCCAGATCGAAGGGCACGCCTTTGCCCTGCTTGACGAGGCCATGCTGTTTTTGCGCCGCCATCTTCCCGTGGCGGGCCGGGTCGTCCCCGGGCTGTTCGAGCGTGAGGACGAGCCATTGTTTCCGCTGGAGGTCCTGCGTGAGGCGCTGGTCAATGCCTTCTGCCACCGGGACTACACCATCGCAGGCGGGGCGGTCAGCCTGGCCATCTACGACGATCGCCTGGAGATTTGGAGCGACGGGACCTTGCCATCCGGTCTCACCCCGGAGGATCTCAAGCGAGACCACACGTCAAAACCGAGCAATCCGTTGATCGCCAAGGTGTTCTACCTTCGCGGCGTCATCGAGCGCTGGGGACGCGGGACACAAAAGATCGTCGAGCTGTGTGTCAAGGCTGGGCACCCAGAGCCAGAATTCGGCGAGCAGGCCGGTAGCGTCTGGGTGCGCTTCGTACCGAGCGGTTACATTGCCCCGCATCGCGTAGCGCATGACCTTACCGAGCGACAGCGGGAGGTCCTGCAAATCACTGCTCATCATGGCCCGATCCCTCTTCGAGAGATCATGCAGCAGATGGCAAGCCCGCCGGCCTCCGCTACGGTCCGGGATGATCTCTACCACCTGAAGCGTCTGGAATTGGTCGATTCCGCTGGACATGGCCGAGGGGCCGTGTGGCGGCTGCGCAGAGAGGAAAGCTCATGAGCACCGGAATAAGCTGGCATCGGCTGGAGAATAAGCGGGAATGGCCAGCGTATTTCCAGCTTATTCGCATGAACCATCGGGAAGCCTTTCCATATGGGCATCTTATGGAGAACCCATATAAGGCGAAAATAAGTCGGCTCCATTCCGCCCTATCCCTCCCAAGAGGAGCGAAATTCACATGAACCGGCAAAACAACCTTTTTGAAAACCAGGAGGCCAAAACCAGGGACCAGGAACCTGTCGAATGCCTTGGCAAGACCTTCGACTCCGACGAGGCGCGGCGGCAGCACTTCCTCCGCCTCTTGCGCGAAGGGCTGGAGGAACTCCACGCCAAGCTCGGCGGTGTGCCCTTCACCACGGTGGAAGACGCCGTGGAACGGATGAAGTCGGTCGAGAAATGGCCGATGGGAGGTGAGACGCGCCTGCGTGAGCTTGCCGAGCGCATGCGCCATGCCGATTCAAGCAAGGACCTGCTCCAGCGCTGGAAGGACGAGGTCGGCTTCCCGCACGGTGAGATCGAAGACATCCTGAACCTATCCGATCCGCCCTATTACACGGCGTGCCCGAACCCCTTCATCGCGGACTTCATCAAGCACTACGGCAAGCCATACGACCCGAACGTGCCTTACAGCAAGGAGCCGTTCGCGGTCGACGTGAGCGTGGGGAAAACGGACCCGCTTTACAAAGCCCATTCGTATCACACCAAGGTACCGCATCTGGCCATCGTGCCTTCCATTCTCCACTACACAGAGCCGGGAGACGTGGTCTTGGATGGGTTCTGCGGCTCTGGTATGACGAGCGTCGCGGCACAATGGTGTAGCTCCGCACCGGAGAGCTACAAGCGTGATGTCGAGGCATCATGGGAGAAGGAAGGCCGGAAGAAGCCCAACTGGGGCCTACGCCGTGTGGTGCTGGGCGATCTCGCGCCTGCCGCCACCTTCATCGCTGCCAACTACAACTTGCCCTTCGATGTGGATGGATTTGCACGCGCGGCGCGCCAGATCCTCGACGAGGTCGAGCAGGAGATCGGCTGGATGTACGAGACCCTGCATACCGATGGCAAGACCAAGGGGCGCATCGAATATACAGTCTGGAGCGAAGTGTTCACCTGCTGGGACTGCGCGGGCGAGGTGGTGTTTCTGGAGCAGGCCCTGGACCCGGAGACCAAGAAGGTAAGGGAGACCTTCCCTTGCCCCCATTGCGGTGCGGAGCTGACAAAGAAGCGGCTGGAGCGCCTCTATGAAACCAAGCTAGACAGGGCGCTGAACACCATCATTCGCATCCCCAAGCGCCAGCCCGCTCTCATCGTCTACAGAATTGGCAAGACACGTTACGAGAAGAAGCCGAATCAGACCGATCTTGAAACCCTCTCCAGGGTGGAATCTCTTGCCTGGCCGCATGAGGTTCCGATAGATGCCTTGCCCTATATGCACATGACCCATGAACGGGCGCGGATGGACAATGCAGGCATCACCCACATCCACCACTTCTTTCTCCCCCGCGCCGCCCACGTCCTGGCGGCGCTGTGGCGCAAGGCCCAGGCATGGCCGGACAAGCGCAACCGGCACATGTTGTTGTTTTTCGTGGAGCAGGCGATTTGGGGGATGTCCGTTCTGAATCGTTATTTGCCGACGGCGTTTTCGCAAACAAATCGCCAGTTGACGGGGGTATATTACATTGCATCCCAAATTGCCGAAGTCTCCCCGTCCTACAACCTTGAAGGAAAGCTCAAGGGTTTGGCGAAGGCCTTTCGAGGGCATCGAACATCATCCGGAAGCGCCATCGTCACCACCGTCACCACCGCACGTCTCGACCTCCCTGACAACTCTATTGATTACATCTTCACCGACCCGCCCTTCGGCGAGAACATCTATTACGCCGACCTAAATTTCCTGGTGGAGTCCTGGCACCGGGTGCTGACCAACGCCACCCCCGAAGCCATCGTGGACAAGGCCAAGAAGAAAGGCCTGCCCGAGTACCAGCACCTGATGCGGCAATGCTTCGCAGAGTATTGCCGAGTACTCAAGCCCGGCCGTTGGATGACGGTCGTTTTCCACAACTCCCGCAACGCCGTCTGGAACGCTATTCAGGAAGCGATACTGGCCGCGGGCTTCGTGGTGGCCGATGTCCGCACCCTCGACAAGCAACAGGGTTCCTACCGTCAGGTCACCAGCACGGCGGTCAAACAGGACCTGGTCATCTCCGCCTACAAACCCAACGGGGGCCTTGAGGAAAGGTTCAAGCTGACCGCCGGCACCGAGGAAGGTGTCTGGGACTTCGTCCGCACGCACCTGAGGCAGCTGCCGGTGTTCGTCTCCAAGGACGGCGAGGCGGAAGTCATCGCAGAGCGGCAGAACTACCTGCTATTCGACCGCATGGTGGCTTTCCATGTCCAGCGGGGCGTGACGGTGCCTCTCTCCGCGGCGGAGTTCTACGCCGGTCTCGCGCAGCGCTTCTCGGAGCGCGACGGGATGTACTTCCTGCCCGAGCAGGTGGCGGAGTACGACAAGAAGCGCATGAAGGTTGGTGAGGTCCTGCCGCTGCAGCTCTTCGTCACCGACGAGGCCTCCGCCATCCAGTGGCTCAAGCAGCAGCTCACCAGGAAGCCGCAGACCTTCCAGGAGCTTCATCCGCAGTTTCTCAAGGAGATTGGAGGCTGGCAGAAGCACGAGAAGCCGCTCGAGCTGTCCGAGCTGCTGGAACAGAACTTCCTCCGCTACGACGGCAAGGGTCCGATTCCGAAGCAGATCGTTTCCTGGATGCGTCAGAGCGCGGAGCTTCGGAAGATCATCGATGAGCAGCTTGCGTCTGGACAGGCTCAAGAGGATGACAGCGGACTCGTGACCCGTGAGCCACGACTCATCGACCGCGCGAAAGCGCGCTGGTACGTCCCGGACCCCAACAAGGCCGGCGACCTGGAGAAACTCCGCGAGCGGGCCCTGCTGCGCGAGTTCGAGGAGTACCGCGAGTCCAAGCAGAAGCGCCTGAAGGTCTTCCGCCTCGAGGCCGTCCGCGCCGGCTTCAAGAAGGCATGGCAGGAACGGGACTACGCCACCATCATCGCCGTGGCGCGCAAGATCCCAGAGGACATCCTCCAGGAAGACCCCAAGCTCCTCATGTGGTACGACCAGGCGCTTACCCGTTCTGGGGAGGAGTGAACCATGCATTTGCTCTATACGGACGAGGTGAATGTAGACCCCTGCAGTAGTGACTTCTTCATTTATGGTGGTGTCAGTGTCGATGCCAACCAAGCAGCATCGTTGTCCAGAAGGATCGACCTTCTGCGGCAAGAGCACGGATACGAGCCAGAGGATCTATTGAAGTTCAACACCCGCGAGCGGCCCCACACCATTTCTCCCGAGACACATAGGGAGATAAAGAGAAGAGTCATTGAGGAGGCGGCTGCTCATGACGCTCTCCTGTTCGCTTCGTTTATTCTCCACGGCATCGCCGCGAGTCCGGAGGAAGCGAGACGGAAGGAAATCAATCGGGTGTGTTTTAACTTTGACTGTTTTCTCCGAGAACGAGATGAATACGGCATCGTCCTGATTGATATGTTCACCGATAACAACTTGCCACAGATATTGAGAGAAAAGTTTTCGATAGGATTGAGTGGGCTGCCGTATTCGGATCGGTACCGCCTTGAGCGCGTTCTTGGCTTTCATCTTGCGTCAATCGGTTCGTCCAATTTCTCGTCTGTTGTTGATATTGTCTTGGGTTCCTTGCGGTACGCCGTGAACTGTCTCGACGATCCCAGCCGTCAGGATGTAGTGCGGACGTTGCTAAGTCAGCTTGCTCCGCTCTGTTTGAAAAACGACGACGGAAGTATCCGAGAGCTCAGCCTCTTTTTTAGCCCCGTTAGGGTCCGGGTACCCGAGTATTATCAGCAATACCAGAACCTACGGGACTCTCTGACTCGAAACGGATTGGGGGGGATAGAGACGCGGCAAGAATGGGGAAAATAGGATGGGTGTTGACCACCTAGGCGACTGGTGCTACAGCCCCGAGCACGGGGAGCTCTGCCGGGTCATCGAGACCCAGACGCTCTGGGGTGAGACCGTCTGCCGTGTCTGGCTGCCGGGCAAGGATGCCGTCGTGCGGGTGCCCGCCGCGCGCCTCCGGCCCGTGCAGGAGGCAAGTGTCGGCACCGTGGACGGGATCGCTTATCTCGCCGCGGCGGCGCGGGTCGCCGATGCGCTGACCCAGGACGTCCTGCTTGCGCCTATCGAATCGTCCGTCATCCCGCTGCCGCATCAGATTCGAGCGCTCTCCAGGGCCGTTTCCAACGACCGCGTGCGCTATCTCCTGGCGGACGAGGTGGGCCTCGGCAAGACCATCGAGGCAGGTCTTATCATGCGGGAGCTCAAGCTCCGGGGCCTGGTGAGGCGGACGCTGGTCATCGCCCCGAAGGGCCTGGTGACCCAATGGGTGGCGGAAATGCGCACCCACTTCGGGGAGGAGTTCCGCCTGCTCATCCCGAGCGACTTCTCCGCCTACCGCCGCATCGCCCAGGAAGACAACCTCTGGCAGAGCCATCCACAGGTGGTCTGCCCCATGGACTCTGTGAAGCCCCTGGACGGCCGGCGCGGCTGGTCGAGGGAACAGGTGGCCGAGTACAACCGGGAGCGCTTCGAAGACCTGATCTCCGCCGGCTGGGACCTGGTCATCGTCGACGAGGCCCATCGCCTGGGTGGAAGCACGGACCAGGTGGCCCGCTACAAGCTCGGCCAGGGGCTGGCCGAGGCCGCGCCCTACCTGCTCCTGCTCTCCGCCACACCGCACCAGGGCAAGACCGACGCTTTCCACCGCCTGATCTCCCTGGTCGACGCGCAGGCCTTCCCCGACGTGAGCAGCGTGACAAAGGAGCGGGTACAACCGTACGTCATCCGCACGGAGAAGCGCCGCGCCATCGACGCGGAGGGCAAGCCGCTTTTCAAACCCCGGCGCACGGAGCTTGCGCCCGTCTCCTGGGAGGATCGCCACCGGGATCAACGGCTGCTCTACGAGGCGGTCACCGAATACGTGCGCGAAGGCTACAACCAGGCCATGCGCGAGAAGCGCAGCTACATCGGATTCCTCATGATCCTCATGCAGCGCCTGGTGGTCTCCAGCACCCGCGCCATCCGCACCACCCTGGAGCGGCGCCTCGAAGCGCTCGAGGCCCCACAGGAACAGCTCACACTCTTCCCCATGGTCTCCGAGGAGGAGTGGGCCGACCTGGACGGCCAGGAGCAGATGGACACGCTACTCAAGACCCGCCTTGAGGCCCTGACAAATGAAAGGGCCGAGGTGAAGCTGCTCCTGGAAGCGGCCAAGCGCTGCGAAAGCCAGGGCCCGGACGCCAAGGCCGAAGCGCTCCTGGACTGGATCTACCGTCTCCAGGCCGAGAAAGGCGACCCGGATCTTAAGGTGCTGGTGTTCACCGAGTTCGTGCCGACCCAGGAGATGTTGTACGAGTTCCTGACCGAGCGCGGCTTCGAGGTGGTATGCCTCAACGGCTCCATGGACTTGGAGGAGCGCAAGCGGGTCCAGGACACCTTCGCCAAGGATGCCCGCATCCTCATCTCGACGGACGCCGGTGGTGAGGGCCTCAACCTCCAGTTTTGCCATGTGGTCATCAACTACGACATTCCCTGGAACCCGATGCGCCTGGAACAACGCATCGGCCGGGTGGACCGCATAGGCCAGACCCACACGGTGCGCGCCATCAACTTCGTGTTTGAAGACTCGGTCGAACACCGTGTCTGCGAGGTCCTGGAGGAGAAACTGGCGGTCATCTTCGAAGAGTTCGGCATCGACAAGACCGGTGACGTGCTCGACTCTGCCCAGGCGGGCCAGATTTTCGACGATCTGTATGTGGAAGCCATCCTCAATCCCGATGTGGTGGAAACCAAGGTCGACGAGGTCCTGAAAAGCATTCAGGAGCAGGCCCGCGAGTCTCGGCAAAGCGTTTCCGTGCTCGGCTCTGTCGAAGACCTAGATCCTGGAGAGGCACAGCGACTGCTGGCCCACCCGCTCCCGCATTGGGTCGAGCGCATGACGGTAAGCTACCTGCAGGCTCACGGCGGCAAGGCCGAGCGGAAGAACGGCGCCTGGGATCTCACCTGGCCGGGCGGCGAGCAACTGAGCAATGTCGTCTTCACCAGCAAGGAGGCTGCAGAGAGGCCTCTGAGTCGCCACGTGACGCTGGAAAATCCCAAGGTGCGTGGGCTAGCCATGCGCCTTCCTCCCTTTGCCCCGGGACAACCGGTCCCGGTCATCACGCTCCCTGGCCTTGCCCAAGAGATCATGGGTTTCTGGTCGCTCTGGCGAATCTCGATCTCGACCGCCGACTGGAATCGTCGCCGGATCATGCCTTTGTTCCTGGCCGACGACGGTCGGGTGTTTGCGCCGACTGCCCGGCACATCTGGGATCAACTGGTGGTAACGAAGCCCACGATCCTGCGGCATTTGGACGTCGAGACCTCGCATCAAGCCTTCGAGCAACTCCTGGAGCCGGCGGAACGACAGGGGAAGACGATCTACGACGAGCTGGTGCAGGCTCACCGGGAGCGTCTTGCTCGGGAACGTGAGAAGGGCGAGTACGCCTTCGCTGCGCGACGCAGAGCCATCGAGCGCATCGGGCTGCCCCAGGTCCGTAACCATCGCCTGAGTCTCTTGGAGCAGGAGGAAGAACGCTTCCACGAACAACTCGAGCGCCGGGCCCAGATTCTGCCGGAAATGGCGCCCCTGCTTCTCGTCCGCGTGGAGGGAGGCACCCATGGGTAGTTGGCGTGACCAAATCCTGAGTGAGTTCACACCCCAGGTCGCCCGGCTTACCCTGGTCGCGGATCCGGACGGCCTGCTCCTTGAAGAAGGTGTGCTCGAAGGGATCCGGGAACGGGGCTTTGAGCTGATCCCGTTCGAGGATCATGTCGCCTTTCGCTATGCCTACGAATCCAAGTTCCGCTCCCGCTGGGACCGTCGTGAGGAAACCGATCTGGTGGTGGTGCTGAGATCGCCGTCGAGCGATCTCGATGCCTTGCCCTACGACCTGCTGCAGGCTGGCCGCAAGCTCTCTTTCAACCTGGGCGATCTCTTCCCGAATCTCAGCTACCCCGTGGTCGCGGTACTCGACCGGGCTGATCTCGACGTCTTGTTCGATGCGCAATTGAGGCACGCGCCGGGGCCGCTCGGCGACAACGCGACGAAGGAGTTCGTCCTTCGTCATGTGTTCGAGATCGCGCCGGAACTCATCAAGCAGCCATCTGACCTACTCCGGGTCTTGCTGCGTCGCCATTACCGCGGACAACGAATCCCCCACATCCTCGATGAGCGTTTTATCCAGGTGCTTCGTCAAAACGGCCTATTTGAGGATTGGCCTCTGGAAGCCATCATTCCGGACGAGCAAGCATTCTTTGCGTTCCTGCAGGAGCGTTGGCCGGTGTTCCTGGATTCGCTCGCGAATTCAAACGATGATGCCGTCTACGCGGGTGCGGCGGTCTACGGCTTCAAGTCCCCAGGACCTGCGCTCTTGCCTTTCGACCACGACGATGTCCGCGTCTACCTCGACAACCTGTTCTTCGAAGGATTGCTCCAGCCAGTTCTTCACGAGCAAGCGCAGACGCTTGCACAGTCTTGGGCAGTGTGTGGCGTGAGAATCTCGCCAGAGGAAGATCGCCTACGCCGCGTGAGGGGTCTTCTCGATTTTATCGAGAAGACGCTTCCCACAGTAGACTCGCGGTACGCGGAGTGGCTTGAGTTTGCTCCTCGTTGGTCCGAACTCGTTGCGCTGACGTTGGACTCAGACCTGCCTACGCGCGACGCACAGGCAAGCGCTACGCTACCACCCGGATACGGGGAGCGTTTGGAGGCATTGAAAGCTCAGATCGATGTCACGTTCACCGAATGGATCGTGAAGCGCTACGCAAGTCTCATCAACCTTCCGCCACTGCCGCCGGTGATGCTGCATCACATCCCTCCCTTCCTCGCTAGAAACCTTGACAATGCCCACGATGCAAAAGTCGCTCTTTTGCTCATGGACGGTCTTGCCTTGGACCAGTGGGTTGTCTTGCGTCGTGTACTTGAGGAGTCAGATGCGACGTTGCGGTTCCGCGACAACGTCGTATTCGCTTGGATTCCGACTATTACTTCCGTTTCCCGACAAGCCACGTTTGCCGGTAAGCCGCCCATCTATTTCCCAACGAGTATCCTTACCACGACCAAAGAGTCGGAACTTTGGACTCAGTTCTGGGTTGGGGAAGGGTTAACGAAACATGAGGTGGGCTACATGAAGGGACTCGGAGACGGAAGCTTGGACGGGCTTGCCGAGCTCCTGAGCCGACCCAGGTTACGCGTTGTCGGATTGGTTATCAACAAGGTCGATCGAATCATGCACGGCATGGAGCTAGGATCGGCGGGCATGCACAACCAAGTTCGACTATGGGCGAGGCAGGGATTCATGTGTGATCTCCTTCGTTTGCTCCATGACCGTGGATTTCAGGTTTATCTCACCTCAGACCACGGCAACATCGAGTCGGAGGGCATAGGTGAACCTTCCGAAGGATCGGTCGCGAAGGAAGCTGGCGAGCGTGTTCGGGTCTATTCGGATCTCAAGCTCAGGGCCCAGGTCAAGGAGCGGTTCCGAGGGGCAGTAGAGTGGCCGCCTTTCGGCCTACCGGAGGACTACCTCGCCCTTATTGCTCCTAACCGAGCCGCCTTCGTACAGAGAGGGAAAACCAGGGTCGCTCATGGCGGTATCAGTGTCGAAGAGCTTCTTGTCCCCTTTGTCGAAATTGAGAGACAAGATCGATGATGAAGCACCCGGTGCAGATCGGCTTCAGCCAACGCGTGCGTCTCGAATGGTACGAGAGCACGGCAAACCTCGTACTGGCTGGAAATGATGAAGTGTCGATCTACCACATTCTCGATGAGATGCTCAAAGAGACGTTGTCGGTCGTTGGAAATGCGCGACGAGGTACTCGAGAGAAAGTCATCACCATTCTCATGAAGATCTGGGTTCGACCCCCACGTCACCTTGAAGATATGAAGCGGGAAGGACTCCAGTTCCTTCAGCGCTTGTCACGCCGGGATCGCATCACAGTCCACTGGGGTATGACCATGGCGGTCTATCCCTTCTGGGGAACCGTGGCAACTTACGTTGGGCGACTGCTCAGACTTCAGGGTACGGCCACTGCTGGCCAGGTGCAGCGGCGCGTTCGGGAGCAATTTGGCGAACGCAGCACGGTCACGCGAGCAACGCAACGGGTGCTGCGGAGCTTTATTGATTGGGGAGTGCTACAGGAGACGTCGGAGCGAGGCAGTTATGCGGCTGGATCGGTGCTGGACGTGACTCAGCGGGACGTCATCGCGTGGCTGGTCGAAGCAGCCTTACACGCCCATCAAGTCCGCGCTGCACCGCTCGGAACTGTTCTTGAGTCCACAAGCCTGTTTCCGTTCCGCTTTAGTTACCTCCCGCCGATGCGCTTAGTTGCTGAATCGGACCGTCTTGATCTGCTGCGGTACGATTTAAATCAAGAATTAATCACGTCCCGCTCGAATGCTCCGTCCGTGGCGCGCAGCGGAGGTATATGAGGACTGGAGGCGTGCCTGCGAGTGAGTTGCGTCGTCGAGCGACGAATAAGGAGCGGATCCGCAAATTGCGGATTAAGTCGCGCCGTGATTCTGCTTCGGCAACCTCTATACAGTAATTCGTGACCCAAGCGGGTGCTTGTCGCGCTGTTGGACACATATCGTCTGCACTCGCCGGAACTCGACGAGAAGAATGCCTCTGTGCTTGTAGCTGATGGGCGATACAGCTTTACTCCTAGCTATGCATGCCCTGCTGGAGACAGTCTGCGGTGAGGACGTTATCGTCGGAATTCGCCTTAGTGAGCTTTATGGCGGCTCTCACATCTTTGGTGGCTACCACCTTATCACCCCGTAGTTGACGGGGTGGATCCGCGGGTGGCGCCGGAGCATTACGTGTCGCACACCTACCGGGCGGCCCAGGCGGATGGGTGGGTGCGGCTTACCGTGCACTGGGAGGCGGTGTTCACCACCGGTGGGATCACCTACCCGATCGACCCGATCGACGTCACCACCACCATCCACTACCCCGTCCACCAAGCCCGCGCCGTCCTCGTCACCACTCCGTAAACGCATTTATCCGGAATTTGCGTATTCAACCGGAGAAGACAGGGTGTGGTCGGCCGCTTCCGCGAAATGAGAAGTCGCGGCAATGCGAATGTAGCGGAAAATCCTGAATGAGTGTTTTCGTCCCTGGCCGTCGATAAAATAGGCACCTACCCATGACCGGGTCGACGCGCGTGTCGGTGTGGACTGCCGGGTCGGCGCGGACCAGTGGTAGGAGCGGCTGGCCGGGGCTGCGCTCAATGCCAGCGGCGTTCGGGTGGCCGGATCGGCAGCAAGGGCCGGACAGGCATCGACGACCGGTCAGGTATGCCTCGCCGGGCGCTGCCAACCAGCCGCGCCAGCACGGCCCCGGCCAGCCCCGCCGCCGCGCCGACCCGGCCACGACCCCCCGGGGCCGCGCACGACCGGGCCACACGCCCCGCCGGAGAGACACGGACCGCAGGATGGAGGAGCCAGCGGCAATGAACCGGATCACCTTCCTTCACACGGCTGACTGGCAGCTCGGCAAACCATTCGCCCAGGTCGCCGATCCCGACAAGCGGTCCGCGATCCGAAAGGCGCGGATCGACGTCCTCGACCGTATCAGCGAAATCGCAGCCCGTGAAGGTGCGGCCTTCGTCGTGGTCGCCGGCGACCTCTTCGACTCCACGACCGTGGACAAACCGACGGTCTCCGCCGCCTGCGCCGCCATTGGACGGTTTCCCGTACCGGTCCTCGTGATACCCGGCAACCACGACCACGGTGGCCCCGGCTCCATCTGGCAGCAACCCTTCTTTCAACGGGAATGCGCGCAGCTGGCCCCGAACCTGACCGTGCTGCTCGAACCCGCCCCCGTCCTGCTCGAGCAGGCTGTCATCCTGCCCTGCCCGTTGCTGCACCGCGCGGTATCCGGCGATCCGTCTGCGTGGCTGCACGACAGCACGACCTTCGACGCGCTGCCGCCGGATCTGCCGCGGATCGTGGTCGCACACGGCTCGACCCAACGTTTTGTCGGCGGTTGGGCTGACGATGACGAGGAAGACCCCGTCACCAATTTCATCGATCTCGACCGGTTGGAGCGCATGCCCATCGACTACGTCGCCTTAGGTGACTGGCACGGGACGCTGCAGGTCGGCGTCCGCTCCTGGTACGCCGGCACACCCGAACCCGACCGCTTCCCGAAAGGCGACGACCAGGACCCCGGCAACGTTCTCGTGGTTCGCGTGGCCCGCGAAGAATTACCGGAGGTCCAGCCGATCCGCACCGCGCGGCTTTCCTGGCGGCGAATGACGTGTGCCTTCACCGACGACGCGTCGCTGGACACCGTCGCAGACGACATCGGCCGGACCGTCGGAGACCGGGCCGGCGAAACGCTGCTCCGACTCGCGCTGAGCGGTTCGCTGGGCATTGAGGCGCACACCCGGCTTGAGCAGCTGCTCGATTCGTGGCAGGCCCGTCTCGCCTGGCTCAAAATAAGCGGGGACGTGCGCGTTGCCCCAACGGACGCCGAAATCGCCGAGCTGGCAAGGCGTCCCGCCGATCCGCTGATCGCCGGTGTCGCAGCCGCCCTCATCGCTCGGGCTACCCGGGCCGCTCTTCCGGACGTCGCCCACGACGCTCTGGCGACCGAGGTCCCGGCCGCCGAGCCCGCCGCCCCGCCCGCCCCGGACGCCACCCCGCCCGCCAGCCCGGACGACGACTCCGCCATCCCGGCCGCCGAAGCCGTCACCCCGCCCACCAGCCCGGACGACGACGCGCACGTGGCCCAGCTTGCGCTGCGTTTGCTCTACGAGGCCTGCCGTCAGGAGGCGACGATATGAGACTCGACTCCGCTACCGTCCGCCGCTATCGGCTGCACCGGGACCTCACGGTCGAATTCGACCCGTCGCGCACGCTGATTACCGGAGATAACGAGACCGGCAAGAGCACGCTGGTCGAGGCGATTCACCGCGCCCTCTTCCTCAAGGCCACTGTCACCGGCAGCGTCCTCGCGGAGATGCGGTCTCACCTGTACGGCAGCTATCCGGAGGTGGAACTCCGGTTCACCGTCGGCGGTGACACGTACCAGCTGCGCAAACGCTTCGCCGGCCAGCAAGGCACCGCAACCTTGAGCCAGGTCGGCGGCCGAACCTGGCACGGCGAAGAAGCCGAGGAACGGCTTGCCGAGCTGCTCGGCGTCGAACCCACCGGCGGCGGCCGGGGCATCGATAAACGGCTCAACGCCCAGTGGGCGCATCTGTGGGTCTGGCAGGGACAAGGCGGCGAGGATCCCGCCCAATACACGGCCGCCCACAACCAGCAACTCCTTCAGCAGCTGCAGCGCGTCGGCGGTGCGGTGGCCATGCAATCTGCCCTGGACGGCCGGGTCGCTGAGCATTTCGCGCAGCTGTACGACCGCCTGTTCACCCAGACCGGAAAGGAAAGAGCCGGGTCAGACCTGGCCGCCGCCAAAACCGCTTATGAGCAGGCCCGGGAGCGGTTCGAGCAGGCGGCGCTGCGCCTTGAGCGCGTCGAAACCGCGATGAGTGACTTCGAGCACGCCGAGGAAACCATCCGCGAGGCCGCCGCCAGCCGGGAGGACGCCCAGCGGCAACTCCAGGCGGTCAACGAAAAATTGGAGAAACTCACCAGACTGCGCGACCAGGAGCAGGCGCAGGCCCGTGAATTGGCCGAAATCCAGGGCCGGTTGGCGGCCGTTGAAGAGACCGACCGGAAAATCCGGGAGTACCAGGACCAGGCCCGAAAGCTGCAGGACGACGCCGTCCCCTTGCACGCCAAGCTGGCGGACGCCGACCAGCGCTTGCGCGATGTACGGGACCAGGTAGGCCGCGCGCAGAAAATCCGTGACGAGGCGGCGGAAAAAGCCCGGCAGGCCCGCAGAATCCGGGATTTGGCCGTTGCGTATGAACGGATGCTGGACGCCGAGCAGCAGCATCAGGCTCTCGCCCTGCGGGTGGCGGAGATCGAACGCCACGAGCAGACCATCCGGGAACGCGGCAGCCGGCTTGCCCAGCTCCCGGCCATTGACCGAAACGACCTGGAGGAGCTTCAGGAGCGCGATCGCGAGCGCGGCGAGGCCGACGCCCGTCTGACCGCAGCTGCGCCGGAAATTGAACTGCTCGAATCCTCCCTGCCCGTGCGGCTCGGCGACCGGGCGCTGTCGCCCGGGGAGCCGGTGAGAGTTCTAGAAACCACCGAATTGACAGCCGGCGACCTGCGGGTGCGCATTCACCCCGGCCGTGGGGAGAATCTCGCGTCCCTTCGGGCCCGGATCGCAGAACTCGGTCGCGAGATCCAGGAAAAGCTGGACCGATGGGGGCTGCCGGGGATCGCCGAAGCCGCTGCGGTTGTCGTGCAACGGCAAGAGATTCAGCAGGAGATCGACCGGCTGCAGGCGGCGCGTGAGGCGCTGAATCCGGAATCGACCCGGGCGCAATTCCAGGAGGCCGAGCAGCGCCTGATCGCCGCCCGGGCCGAACGGGACCGGCTGCAGCCAACCGTGGGCGACGGGTACGCCGTCCCGGGAAACCTTGAGGCCGCCCGGCACCAGGTTGACGAGGCACAACAGCGCGTGGATGAGGCCGAAGCCGGCGAGCAGCACGCCGCCGGCGTCCTGGAGACCCTGACCGCGGAGTTGGCGCAACTCACCGCGGATCGGGAGAGCGTCGAGCAATCGCTCCGGGAGCTCCAACGCCAACAACACGAAGCGGACGCCGCAATTCGCGTCCTCGTCGAACAAGCCGGCGACGAGACCCAGCGCCGCAGCCACCTCCAGGAATTGCACGAGGCGGTTCAGACCCTGGAAAAACGCCTCGAAGAAACCCGTGCTGCGATCGCCGAATTACAACCCGACCTTCTCGACGCGGATCGGGAACGCCTCGAGCGTGTCCTCCACAACGCCCAGGAAAGCATCCGGCTGTCGGAACAGCGGCGGGCCGCAGCCCACGCGCTCCTGCAGACCGACGGCAGCACGGATCCCCGCGCCGAATACGCCCACGCCCGGGCGCAGCTGGCTGAGGCCGATGAGCGGCGGAAGGCCGCGGAGCGTTACGCAGCCGCCGTCCGGCTGGTGCACGAACTCTTCGCCGCTCAGCAAAAACAGCTTGCCGAGCATTTCTCGCGGCCGCTGGCTGAAAAAATCACCACCTACCTTCAGCCCGTGTTCGGACCCCGCGTGCAGGCGGTGGCGAAATTCGACGGCAACGATTTCAAAGGCGTCGAGCTGGTTCGCCCGGCCCTGGACGCCGCGCTGCCGTTCGACGCGCTCAGCGGCGGGACACGCGAACAGGTGGCCGCCGCGGTACGCCTGGCGATCGCCGAACTGCTGGCGGCCGACCATGACGGCACGTTGCCCGTCGTCTTCGACGATGCCTTCGCCAATTCCGACCCGCACCGCATCGCGCTGCTGCAGCGCACCCTCGACCTCGGCGCCCGCCGCGGCCTCCAGATCATCGTTCTGACCTGCCACGGCACCTCCTATTCCGCGCTGGGGGCCCGGCACATCGAGCTCGAATCACCGAGAGCACCTGCGGATTCCCGCCCGGTGTCGGTGACCGATCCTGCGCAGTAGCTGATTCCGCCGCGGGCAGGGCTGAACCACGGCCCCGCTGTGCAGACCACGCCGGACGGCGTCCGGCCGAGACGGCCTCGCGTGGAGTGGCCGACTCGCGTGGAGTGGCCGACTCGGCTGCCTGTCCCGAAGACGCAACACCTGTCGGAATGAACCCTAGGCTGCGGGTATGACGACCCCGCGGGTGACCGCGCGTGATCCGTACGTCGACCTGGTGCGTGCGATTGCCATCACGCTGGTCGTCATCGGCCACTGGCTTCTTTCGAACGTCACCTACCACGGCAGGACATTCAGCGCCGAGGACGCCATCACCGGCGTCTCCTTCGGGCCGTGGCTCACCCTGCTTTTTCAAGTCGTACCGCTGTTTTTCTTCGTCGGCGGCTACGCGAACGCGCTCTCGTGGAGTCGTCGCCGTGCGGAACGGTATTCGTGGCTTGGATGGGTCCGGCAACGCATGCGCCGCCTCCTCGTGCCGACCGGCGGTTACGCCGCCGCCATCGTGGCCGTGGTGGTGCTCTGTCGCCTGCTCGGCGTCTCCGCCGCCAACACGGCCTTGGCTGCATGGGGTGTCGCCTTTCACCTGTGGTTTCTTTCGGTCTACGCGGTCATCCTCTTCCTCACTCCGCTTCTCTTCGCCTTGCACGAGCGTTTCGGCATTACCGTCGTGCTGGTCATGGCCGCGTTTGCCGCTGTTTTCGACGTCGGGACCGTATTCGGGCATTGGCCGCTTGTCGGATGGGCGAATTACGTTCTGGTCTGGGGCGCGTTCCACCAGCTGGGCTTTTTCTGGCGGGACGGCGCTCATGTGCAGTACCGGCGGCGTCTTCCGCTTGTCATCGGTTGCTGCGTTGCCGTGCTCAGTCTCCTTATCGGTTTTGCCGGATATCCGGTGAGCATGGTGGGATTCCCCGGCGCCCGAATTCAGAACCCGTCACCGCCGTCTGTGGCGTTGCTCACCTTCGGGCTCGCGCAATGCGGCCTGGCCGCCTGGGTGGACCCGTGGGTGCGCGGCTGGTGGGACCGGGTCACACCAGCTCGGCTGCGCGCCGCCGTGCGCTTTCTCGCAGTCTCCTCGATGAGCCTGTATGTGTGGCACATGGTGCCGGTCCTCATCGTCTCGGTCATCGGCTATCCGCTGCATTTGCTTCCCCAACCAACCGTGGGTTCCTTTTCGTGGTGGATTCAGCGCGTCGTGTGGGTCATTCTGCTTGCCGTTACGCTGGCGGGCGTCGTCGCCCTGCTCGCCGGCTTCCGCCGGAGCGTCAGGAAGCTTCGCCGGGTCGTATCCCTTCCGTTCGTGCCGGCCCGCCGGGAAGCCGCATCACCGCCCGCGCCGGCCCACCGGAGTATCGCGCTCCGGCGGTTGCACTCGACCGCCCACCCGGCCGCCCAGTCTCCACGGGTGCACTCGACCGCCCACCCGGCCACCGCGCTTCGGTCGGTGCGCGCCGGAACCCTCGGATGTGCCGTCGCCCTGGTGAGCGGTGCGCTGGCCCGGATTGCCTTGCGCGGCTTCGCCCCCCATGGCCGGATCGACGTCGTCACACTTGGCGCACTCGCACTGGGCGGAATAGGTGCGGTCTACCCTGAGCGCGTATCCGACGAGGTGGCGCGCTCTCCATCCGGCCGCAGGACGTCGCCGATCAGCGCTCCGGGGACCGGCGGCGAGAAGTAATATCCCTGCCCGGTCGTGCACCCCAACCTGATCAGCACCTCGCGTTCGTCCTGCCGTTCGATTCCCTCGGCGACGACAGTCAGATCGAACACCCGGCCCAGCTCAACAACAGCGGCGACGATCGCCCGTTTGTCGTCGTCCCCGACTATCCCGGCAATGAGCGTGTTGTCAATTTTCAGCTCGGCTAATGGCAGGTCACGCAATCGCGGCAGCGGCGTCGTCCCCGTACCGAAATCATCACAACTGAGCCGTACGCCGAGATCCCGCAGTTTCTTCGCGACCGCATCCGCTGGGTAAAGCCGGGAATTCAGCGTGGTCTCGGTGATCTCCAGGGTCAGGCGGTCGGCAGGAACACCGTGGAGATGCAGGAGCGTGTCCACGCGGTCAGGAAAGGAAGGGTCGTGGAGGTCCCGTGCGCTGATATTGACGGAGACCGGCAGCGCAATTCCTTTTTGCCGCCAATGCACGGCACTCGCCAGGGCGGCGTCCAACACGTAGCTGGTCACGAGGCCGATCAGTTCACTCTGCTCCGCCGCGGGAAGGAATTCCGCGGGCCGGAGCAGGCCGCGCCGCGGATGCTGCCAACGGAGCAGTGCTTCCACTCCGACCGTACGGCCGGTTGCGAGGTCCACGGTCGATTGGTAATGCAGGACGAGCTGACCGGTTCGCAAGGCGGCGTCGAGTTCCGCGTGCAGCGTGAGGCGCTCGGCGCCGGCCGGGTCGTGCGCGGGCCGGTAATTCTCCACCGCAGGGGAACGGGCATGCCGAGCCGCTTGCAGGGCCACCATCGCACGGCGCAGCAATTCGGCGGAGGTGTCCGCATCCCGCGGGGCGACAGCCAAACCGGCCGCGACGTCGAGCGTCAACGGGAGGCCGGCGACGTCGAAAGGCTCCCGGAGCGCACGAAGAATCGCCCTGCTCATGGCATCGGCTCCCTCCGGGCGGTTGAAATCCCGGAGCAGAACGGCAAATTCGTCCGCACCGAGTCGCGCCACCACGTCCCTGTGGCGTACCCGCGAAGCGAGCCGCATCGCAATATTCGTGAGCAGCTGATCAGCGGCGGAGTGTCCGACGATTGCGTTGATCTGCTTGAAACCCCTGATGTTGACGACGAGCAGGCCCGCGTACGCCGCGCGACGGTGGATGTCCTCGAACGTGTCGTCGAGCGCGGCGAGGAGCGCCGGACGGTTCGCCACACCCGTGAGGTCGTCACGCCCTGCGTGTTCGCTCGCGCGACGGTGCGTTGCGGTCGTGCCGCCGCCTTGGAGCTGAGATACCGGCGTGGCCGGCAGGCCGGCGTGGTCGGTGCAGTCGGCTCCGTCGGCGCCGTCGGTGTCGTCGCTCGACGCGTTCGCCGCTGCCGATGTCACCGGTGTCGAGGAATCTTCCACCGGCCGCCGTTGAGCGGGGACGAGCGCTCGAGACGCATCGCGGTAGTTGCGATCTGACCATCGAGAAATCGTGTGCCATCGCTCGTTTTCGTCAGCATCGCGCGTCTGCGCGCCCGGCTCTCGGCGGGATCGCCGACGGAGAAATCCAGCGAAGCACATGAGGACCTATGACTCCTGCCCATGCTCAAGCGTGCGCAGGTACCAGAGGGCGAAAAGGCCCGGCATAGGCTGCGGACAAATGCTCCCCCTACCGACGGAAAAGCTGAGAAATACGACCGTGCTCACGGCAGCGAGAATGGCGACGCCGGCCGGCTGCGCCGTGCGCAGCAGCTGTTGACGTTGCGGGCCCGTGACGACGGTCACCTCGCACCTCGACGGTGATGATTTCGTGGTCAGTCTACGGAACCGCGAGCGCGTGTGGGTCGCAATTGTCCTGATCGATAGGGCTACCCGTAGGGCCGTCATCACCGGGAAAACTCTGCGACATAACGGCGTCCGCGTTCGCCGTGCGCCGCGCCTGATGCCGTGCGTACCGCACGGTGACACCGTCCGCGGCTGCCGGAAGCCGCGTGCTGTCAGCCGGAAAGCCGCCATTCGTTGCGGTTGAAGCGTCGCTTCGCATGCGCGCATCACCGTCCGTGAAATTGCGACTGTCGCAGGCGCGCTGGGGTTGCGGTGTGGCCAGGACTTTTCGTCGCAAGTCGCGGTCGGGGAGTCGCTTCGTCTTGCGTGCACCGGAAAACGCTGTTCGTCGCAACCGCATGGCGGTGACGTCGCCGCAATTTTCCGGTGCCCCTCGTCCGCTGGCCGTCGCTCGGGGTGCCCGCTAGCCGTCGTCCTGGTTACGGCGGGGGTGCGCCGTATCCGTAGCGGCGTTGCGTGTCAATGCCGCACGGAGCTCCGCCCGCACCTCCTCCAGTAACGCCGTCCGTAGCTTCTGCAAATCGGCTCGCGTCGCCGGCTGGGCGCCGTCCCGGAGCGTCACCGTGATGGCGCCGCTCGGCTCGAGCACAGCCCGCGCAACGTCGGAGACGTCGGTCGCACCCTGCCGGCGCAACGCGAGCCGGATGTCGGCGACGCGCAGACCGAGCCGGTGAATCGTCGACGTACGCGGTCGGCCGTTCTCGACGATGACAAATTCCGGGCCTTCGAAGAGCCGGACCAACCGCCGATGCCGGTTGACCAGGCGGACCACGACGTTGTTGAGCGCAACGAGGACGAGAGCGCCGATGAGGCCGCCGGCGAGGCTGTTGTCATTGCCGATGATCGCGTTCTGGACGACGTTGGACAGCAGCAGCATGACGACGAGGTCGAAGGTGTTCAGTTGGGCGAGGTCGCGCTTGCCGGCGAGCCGCAGCAGGATGGCGATTCCGGCGTAGACCGCGACCGTCCTGATGATCTTCTCTGCGAGCGGGATCTGCAGATGAAAAAGATCATGCAGCATGGTCGACCGTCCTTAGTGGGTGCACGTCTCGACGCACTGCTCCCGGGCCGGCAGACGTCGCGGCGCCGTTCGCTTTCGCGAGGACGCTACCGCGTCGCGAATCGTGCCGTAGCCAGGCGCGCGGAATGAGACACGCCGGTGCAATGTGATCAGCGGCGTCGTCCTGGCCGCGTACCGGCGGCAGACAGGCCCGCAGAGCCGGTACGCTGGCCCGACGGCGTCCGCCCGGGCGGTTGCGTGGCGGGATAGGCTCAGGTACCGGCGCGACGCCGCGGGCCGCGGTGCTGCGGGCCCCGACGATCCCTCGATGTCGCGGGCGCGGGGCGTCGATACCGGAGTACGTCAGGAACGGCAGATGCCACGGGGCGGTAGCTCAGCCGGTTAGAGCTGCGGACTCATAATCCGCTGGTCGCAGGTTCGAGTCCTGCCCGCCCCACGCAGTTTGCCCAGATCACCCACGCAGTTTGCCCACGTCAGAGGCCGTATTCCAGGTCATGTCCCCTTCGCCTGGAAAGGCTCGTGCTAACCCCCTGCTACCCAACTTCGGGCGAACGGAACGGTGGCACGGGGCAGGGCAGTATCAGACCGCGGACCCCCGGAACGGCCAGCGGATCTGGGGCGTCATCGACCAGCTGCCTCGCGGATTCGACGGACGGCGGCGGAAGAAGTAGATCCAGGGGTTCCCGAGCAAGCGCGCCGCCCAGGTGAGGCTCACCGAGGAGTTGAACAAGCTCGACGGAGGGGGTTCGCAACCGTCGATGCCGCGAAGTAGTCGCCGCTCCGTGCGGATCGACCTCTCGCACCCGTGACCCCGCCGTGGCAGCTATCCCCTGCGTGCTCGCACTTGTCGACACCACGGGAGCCGTCCGGAGTTGATGTAGATGACAAGGAGATCCTCGGGGACGTTCGCGAAGCCAGCATCGGTCGTGACGATTACACGGCCGCTATATTCGACCGCCGTCGCGGCGTGGACGGCATCGTAGGACTGAAGCCCGTAGCGATCCATGAGTTCCGAGACAGCGGCGTAGACGGCATCGACCGGCACTATCGCGTACGTGAAGGCACTCAGCAGCTCCTGCCAAGCGCCCATGGTCGTCTCGATCAGCGTGCGGGCCATTCGAAGCGTCCGACCGTCGTGGCGTCGCCGCTTCCAATCCCTGGGGTAGCGCTGGATGAGGGGATAGCGGAAGGCGACCTCACGCAGCTCAAGCTCCAGGAGGCGATTGAAGACGAGCTGTGTCCCGTGTGCGGCGAGGGACTCCAGGAACCGGCGAGCCGCATCGTGGTGCGGCTCCGCGCTGAGGAGCGCATTCACCGCGAAGCTGGAATCAAGGGTGGCAACGTCCGGTATCGGGCAGTCTCGCGATTCAAATGAGTAGACGTTCCGGGGAAGGGGCGGGCGACCCTGCCTGGGCACGCTTTATCTGATGGCCTTCAGCGCCGACGTCCTCGTTCGCACGCGAGACGTCGCCCGCCGTACCGTGGCTTTCTTCGCGGCAGGCGACGCCATCTTGGCCTTGGTCACTATGACCCCCGAGGCCCTATCCTCCCTGACCTTGACCTGCGACATCGCCGACCTCCTCTTGACCACATGTTAGACGAGGGCAGCAGGGATCGGCTCCGCCTTCCTCCCTGGTGCGCCCCAGGAGGGGCCCCTGACCTGGACGGGCCGGCTCGCGACGGCCCCGGACGGACGGGGGAGCACGGACGCCGCAAGACTCATAATCCGCTGGTCGCAGGTTCGAGTCCCGCCCGCCCCACCATCAGATGGCCAGTGACCGGTAGGGCGTTCGGCCGTACCGCCCGATGGGTGGACGCAGCCGCGGTTTCAGCCACGCCGTGACGATCACTCCGAATGCGAAGCCGATGACGTGGGCCAAGTACGCGACGCCGCTGCCCTGGGCGACGGCGCTGCCGGTTGCATAGAACCACTGCAGGAGGAACCAGCCGCCAAGGACGAGCCACGCCGGCAGCGGTAACGGGATGAAGAAGAGGAACGGCACCAGCGACGTGACCCGCGCTCTGGGCGAGAGGATCAGGTACGCGCCCAGGACGCCGGCGATCGCACCGGATGCTCCGATGATCGGCGTATCGGAATTCCGGAACGCCAACGCGAAACCGTAGGCGGCGACGTACCCGGAGACAAGGTAGAAGAGGAGGAAACGGAACCGGCCGAACCGGTCCTCCACGTTGTTCCCGAAAACGTACAAAAACAGCATGTTGCCGAGGATGTGCAGCCAACTGCCGTGGAGGAACATCGACGTCAGCACCGAGAGCGCCGGGATTTTGTGGGGGAAGTAATGGGCGCACACGATCCGGCCGAAGGCATTGACGTATGCGTGCCGTTCCGGCTCGTTTGTGATCAATTCATGGGGAATGGCCGCGTAGTGGTCGAAGAACCGGTACTGGCCGCAGACCGTCGCCGCCGTGCCATGGTGCAGCACAGCGAAGTGGTGGATCGGTTCGAGGAGAAAGACGACAAAGTTGATCGCGATCAGCGTGTAGGTGACCACCGGGGTGCGGAGCACCGGATTGCGGTCGTGGATCGGTATGACCATGCGTGCAGTCTTCCCCATCCGTTGCCGATCTTTAGCGGAGGTTGGGGCAGCTGGTCTGGCGGAAGTTGGGGCGGCTCGTCTGGCGGAGGTTGGCGCAGTCGATCTTCAGCGGAGGCCACTTGGCCCGCCTGCGGGTTGCTGATCCTGGACGCGGCCGGCCCGGATTCCGCCGTCAGAGCCGCCGCTGTCCCGCTAAGCGCCGCGGGCGGCAGCTGCGCAGGGCTCTTCGGAACTCTCCGGCGATTTTCCTCAACTAGGCCGGTCAAATATGCGAAAGATAGCCGTGCGAGAGGTCTACGTCGGCCGCCAGCCGATCGTCGATCGTGAGCTGACGGTGCTCGGGTACGAGCTGCTCTTCCGGCACGGTCCGCACGCCCTCCGCGCCGCCGCCGACGATGATCGCGCTACCGGCCGGATCATCGTCAATACCTTCGCCGAGCTCGGACTGCAACGGTTGGTCGGCAGCCGGCTTGGCTTCATCAACGTGACCCGGCCCTTCCTCGTCGGGACCTTGCCGCTGCCGTTCGCGCCCGCCGACGTCGTCCTGGAAATTCTGGAAACGGTCGTCATCGACGACGACTTGCTCGACGGCGTACGACGCCTCCGCGCGGGCGGATACCGACTCGCGCTCGACGATTTCCGGGCTGACGACGCCGAGCGGGTGCGCCGGTTGCTTCCGCTGGTCGATTACGTGAAGGTCGACGTGCTCGACCAGTCACCGTCGGCGATCGCGCGGAGCGTCGAGTACTGCCGAAAGTGCTCGGGTGCCCGTCCGCCGGCGCTCATCGCCGAGCGGGTCGAGTCACTGCCGGTGATGCGCGACTGCGTCAACCTGGGATTCTCGTATTTCCAGGGATATCTGCTGGGCCGGCCGGCTACGGTGTCCAGCCCGACGCTGTCGCCAGCGACGGTCACCTGCATGGAATTGCTCAACCGCCTCGCCAAGCCGGACATCACGTACGACGAGCTGGAAGAAATCGTCCGGATGGACGTCGGTCTGAGCTACCGGGTGCTCCGCGCGGTCAACTCGGCGGCCGCTGGCCTGGTCCGTCCGATCTCCTCGGTGCGGGAGGCGCTTGTCCTCCTCGGACACCGGCAACTGCGCGCCTGGGTGCTGCTCATGGTCCTCGCCGATGCCAGCGACATCGTGGAAGAGCAGTTGTCGGTCGCGATGACGCGGGCGCGGATGTGTGAGCTGCTCACGGCGTACCTTCCGGGCGCGAATCCCGACGCGGCCTTCCTCACCGGGCTGCTCTCGAGCCTTGACTTTCTCCTCGGCGTACCGATGACCGAGGTCGTTGCCCGGCTGCCGCTGGACGACACGATCGCCCGCGCCCTTGTCGACGGCGAGGGGCCGCTAGGGGAGATTGTGCGGATCGCGAAGGCGTACGAGGTGGCCGACCTCGAGACCCTTGCGCTCTGCCCGGTGGATCTTGCTGATCTGGCGCCGGCCTATTTGAACGCCTTGGCCTGGTCCATGGCCACGGTTGGCGAAGCGGTCACGGCCTAATCCGGCTCGAGATCCCGGCTCACCGGCTAAGCCGGCTCCGGGTGGGATCCTGCCGCACCGGCTGGCGGCGTCTGCCGCGCGCGTGACCGCACCTTCGGGACCTCGGACAGATCCTCGGCGAGGGTCTCCACCGCCGCCGAGGACGGCGATGCGGCAGCCCGGTTGGCACGTTGCAGTTCGAGGAAAACCTCTTCGCGGTGGACGTCGACGTCGCGGGGGGCTTTGATGCCGAGCCGGACCAGGTCGGATCGGACCTCCAGCACGGTTACGGTCACATCTTGCCCGATCATGATGCTTTCGCCAACGCGGCGGCTGAGCACGAGCACCCGGCGCTCCCTCCATGGTCGGCCAGTCGGCCGATTCTAACCGACGTCCCGGGTTCGTGCCGGACGGTCGCGCGGGGCTGTCGAAGTGGGCGACGAGCTGGTTAGACGCGGGAAGTGACAGAAGTGCGCGCGGCGCGCGGCGGAGGAGTGCCGGACGATGGCGTGGAGCGCGGGGGAGGCCCGCCGGTCGCGGGGCTGTCGATCGGGTCAGGTCGGTCGGCGGAGCGGTTCGCGCAGCGAGTATCCGCTGCCGACCAGCGGCACCTGACTCGCCATCCCGGTGTGCACGTTGACGACGATCGGTGCAAAGAGGTTCGCCGTCGTCTCCGCGATGGTCGGTCCGACGGTGAGGAGCACGAGCAGGACGGCGTCCGCCGAGCTGGTCAACTCCAGCCGTTCCGCCGTTTCGTCATCGATTTCCGGGGCGTACTCCGGGAAGAACGGAAACGGCGCCGCCGCGACAAACTCCAGACCGGGCAGGTCGAGGCAGACCATCCGGAACAGCAACGGCGTGTCCGGCCGGACGCGGACCAGGGCAAAGCGGTGGGCGTCGGGAAAGCCGGCCAGTGACCCGGCCACATTGATAATCGGTACGTCGACCGCGGTCGCTGTCACCGTCGTCCTCCGATCTGCCGTGTACGGCACGTTCGTCCCATTCCGTTGCCCGGTTGCGGCATTCCGTCCATTGACCGGTTGCGCCATCCGCCTTCTGCTATCGCAGGAAATCTGTGAGCGACATTTGCAGCACCCGGGCCATCGCGGCAAGGGACGCCTGGTAGCTGACCTGCTGCATGGTCAGCTCGGTGACGGCCTGGGCCGTGTCCACGTCCTGGACGTCGGACAGGTTCCCGGTGAGCGTGTTGAGCTTCTGACCCGCGGCGTTATTCATGGCGGTGATCCGGTTGTACGCCGCACCCTCCGTCGCCTGGGCGCTCGTCATGCGGTCGAGGGCGCCGGCGATGAGGGAGAGGTCGTTGCTCAGATTTCCGGGATTGTTCTGCAGGTCGGACGCGATGGTGTCAAACATGGTGAAGACGTCATTTCCCGGGGGGCCGAACGCCTGGGCGGCGTCGATATTCACCTTGACCTGGACATTATCCCCGACCGTCCGCAGCACGGAGCCGGTATCACCTTGGTACACAACGGTTCCCGAGCCGTTGACGGCGTACGCGACGGGACTTGATGTCGTCCCGCCGAAGATCGGCCGGTTCTGGTACGTCGTATTGGCCACCGCCAGCATTTGTTCTTTGAGGCTCTTCACTTCTTCCAGAATGCTGGCGCGGGCGGTCGCGTCGGCGGTTCCGGTATTTGCGGCCTGCGTCGTGAGCACCTGGAGACGCTGCAGGATGTTGACCCCGGTCTGCAAGGCGTTGTCGGCGATGCCGAGCCAGGCCAGGCCGTCGTTGGCATTCCGCTGATACTGCTTGGTCCGGGCGATTTGTTCGTTGAAGAGCATCGCCTGGCCGGTGCCGACCGGGTCGTCCGACGGCTTGCTGATGCGTCGTCCTGAACTGAGCTGCTGCTCCAAGGTGCTCAGCCGTGAACTGCTGGACTGCAAACCCGCCAGCATCAGCGACGTAACCGCATTCTGGGTGACCCGTAGGCTCATCGGCTGCTCCGTCCGTCCATCAGGCGAGTGTGTGATTAATGAGCGTGTCGAGAATCGAGTCGATCACGCTGAGGTATTTGGCCGCCGCATCATACGCGTGCTGGAACGTGATGAGATTGGTCTGCTCCTCATCGAGGTCGACCCCGGAGGCGGAATCGCGCGACGCCTCTACCTGGTTGACGACGCTCTGCTGCGTCGTCGTGCGCTGCTGAATGGTGTTGGACTCCGACCCGAGCGCAACAATCATCTTTCGGTACGCCGCATCCGCGCCCGTGCCTGACATGTTCGCCAACGCCTGGGCGTTCCCGCCGTCCAGGCTCGGCTGGCCGGCGCTGGGTGGGACGGAGGACGCGGCGACCAGAGCCGGATCAGTGATCGCCACTTTGATGGTGGCCGCCGTAGTGCCGGTTGGATCGAAGAAATTCCCGCCGGCGTTGCCGTTCAGGTCGTATCCGAGCTGGTGTTGGGTGTTCACCGTGGTGACCAGCTGGTTGGCGACACTGTCGAGCTGACCGGCGTACGACGGGATCGTCACGTTGAGCGCCGTGAGCAGCGCCGCTCCCTGGCCGGAGCTCACCGCGGCCGTTGTCCCGGTATCGGTCCAGGTCAGGGTGACGGGTGTCGTCGAAACCTGGTCGATGGCCGTTCCGCCGCCGAGCTGAAGCTGGCGCGCGAGACTACCGGAAACAAGCGACGATCCGCCCAGCAGGACGTCCGTGGATCCGTCGGTCTTCGGTTTTGTCGTCACACCGACGAGGCTTGCCAGCTTGCGGATGAGCACGTCACGCTGGTCTTCCAGGTCGTTGGGTTGGTTGCCGGCACTGGTGGCCGCGACAATCGCCTTGTTGAGCGCGGCGATGTCTTGTGCCGCGGCGTTGACTTGGTCGACGACGGATTGCAGTGACTGGCGGGAGGACGCCCATTGCGCGGACAGCGCGCCGGCCGCGACATTCAAGCCGCTGGCCAGCGCCTGCGCGTCACCGATGAGTGCGGTGCGAGCCGCGGTGTCCGCTGGGTTGTTCGCCACGTCGTCCCAGCCGTTCCAGAAGGTGGTGAGCAACGATTGGATGCCCGTCGTGCTCGGCTCGCCGAAGGAATTCTCAATGTCGGCAAGGGTCTGCTGGCTGCCCTGCAGAAACGCCAGTGTGCCGTTCTCCGTATTCGCCCGCTGTTCGAGGAAGGCGTTCTGCAGCCGCTGCACCTCGGAGACCACGACACCTGCGCCGACCCCGTCGGATCGGGAATACATCGCCGGGACGACCGAGCCGCCGATGCCTTGAAAAACCGCACGCTGCCGGGTGTAACCGCTCGTGCTCGCGTTGGCGATGTTCTGTCCGGTGACTTCGAGCGCCTTGCGTTCCGCTTGCAGCGCGGTCAGCGCCGTGGATAACGATCCGAATTCGGTGCCCATCTTAGATGGCCTCGTCCAGAAGGCGCGGCGACCGTGTGGTGCTCTGCAGCCGGCCGGTCGCGGTGTAACCGTCGGCGGTGGCGCCGCGGAGACTGCGCAAGGCGGCTTCCGCCGAGTGGTACGCCGACGTCACGAATTCCCGGTTTGCTTCAGCAAGCGAGGTGATTTCCTGCGTGAGCCGGAGAAACGCTTCCCGATGTGCGCGCAGCAGATCGCTCCACGGGGGAGGGGCGGCGTCCGCGAGCTGGGCGAGACTCGGATTCGGTTCCAGGCCGAGGGTCGCCGCCACCGCGTCCACTTCCACTGCTCGGGTAAGCTCGGTGAGCCGGATTTGTTCGAGAACCAGCTCGACCTCCCGGGTGGCGCGCGCCAACCATCGTGCCTTGCCGGCGGCGAGGAGCAGCTGCTCCTCCTCCAACTTGAAGAGCAGGACGTCGAGCAGCTCTCGCTCACGCCAGAGGATGTCGGAGACCTCGGCGAGGCCCATCCGATACACCTCCTCGTCGGGGTCCTCGGTTGCTTCGCCCATCGGCGGTCCCGGTAGCGAGCTGAGCGGTTTTGCCGCGTTGTGTGTTGGGCCGTTCGGGTGAGGTACGACGGTCCGCTAAGGTCACGGCACCGGTGTCCGATGGTGTCGCTGGCCGGAAATTCCCACCGGCCACCGATCCAGCAAGCCCACGGATGGGCTGCCGCGACCCTAGATCAAGGAGGAACAAGCCATGGGTCTGCGCATCAACACCAACGTCGACGCACTCGACGCCTACCGGAACCTCTCGATGACGCAGAGCAAGCTGTCGGACAGCTTGCAGAAGCTCTCCAGTGGTTACCGGATCAACAAGGCTGCGGACGACGCAGCCGGTCTGTCCATCAGCCAGAAATTGCAGGCACAGATCGGCGGTCTCCAGCAAGCCGTGAAGAACGCTCAGGATGGAATCAACGTCGTGCAGACCGCCGACGGCGCCCTCAATGAGGTGCAGTCGATTCTGCAGCGCATGAACGTCCTTGCCGTGCAGGCGGCGAACACCGGTTCACAAGACCAAGCCGCCCGCCAAGCCGCGCAAACGGAAATCCAGCAGCTGAACGCTGACCTCGACGCGATCGGCAACAACACGCAGTTCGGTCAGAGCAAGCTCCTCGACGGATCGTTCGGCAGCTCGGCGGCGGCGAAGAGCTTTGCGGTCAGCGGTGGCTCGGTCACGGCGGCGACCGCCAGCTTCAAGATTTCCGGCACCTTCAACGGCGTCGCCTTGGCAAACGCCACGGTCAACGTCGCCAACGGTACCTACAGCACCGCCAGTTCGTTGCAGACCGCATTGCAGAACGGGATCGACGCGACTCTCACCGCCAACGGCATCACCGCCGGTGCAGTGCAGGCCAGCGTGACCGACGAGGGCAACGGTGTCTGGAAGGTGACCCTGAGCTCGTCCGCGGTGGGCGCCGGTAACACGTTCTCCACGTCTGCGACGACGGGCCTCACCGACGGTAACGGCAATGCCGTCAGCCTCAACGGCACGACCTCGGCGCAGGGCTCCGGCGGTGGTGTGTTCCAGATCGGCGCCCAGGCCGGCCAAACCCAGACTGTCCAGATCGGGGCGGTGAGCGCCAACGCGCTTGGGACCGACACCATCGACCTGGTCAACAACGCAAGCGCTGCTATCGCGACGATCGCGAGCGCTATTACGACCGTGTCGACCGAGCGGTCCAGCCTCGGTGCATACCAGAACGGGTTCCAGCACATCATCAACAACCTGAATGTGACAGTGGAGAACCTGCAGGCGTCCAACTCCACCATCCAGGACACCGATATGGCCCAAGAGATGGTGCACTTCACGCAGGCGCAGGTTCTTCAGCAGGCCGGTGTGTCGATGCTGGCGCAGGCCAACGTCGAAACGCAGGCTGTCCTGAAGCTGCTGCAGTAGCGCACCGTTCGGTGGGGCGACGACAACCCCCGGCCGTCGCCCCACCGGCCGCTCTCGTCAGCTAGAAACGTCCAGACTTGGGAGATCGTCCGGTGACAACGAGCAGCATCAGCGGCAGTAGCAGCAGCAATAGCAGCAGTGGCGTCGGCACATTTGTCAGTAGCACCGGCAGCAACAGCCGGATCGACGGCCTCATCAGCGGTCTCAACACCACCGCCATCATCAACGCCATCATGCAGCAGGCTGCCCAGCCGCAGACCAATCTGAAGAACCAGCTCACCGTTGAGCAGGCGAAGTTGACCGCCTACCAGGGCATCAACCAGCAGCTTGCTGCGCTGCAGAGCGCTGCCGATGCGGTGACGTCGCCCACCACCTGGCAGGCGATGGCGGTCACCTCGTCGTCCGCTTCGGTGACGGCCAGTGTTTCCGCCGGTGCCCAGGCCGGCACGTTTACCTTCGACGTGACTCAGCTTGCCAGCGGTCAGACCTCGGTCTCGGCCAATACTGTCTCGAGCACCTCCACGATCGTCACCACCGGTTCACCGGTCACCCTCACCGTCGGTTCCGGGAGTCCGGTCACCATCAATACCGGCGACGGTTCGCTTGCGGCGGTCGCGGCCGGCATCAACAGCGCGAACCTCGGCGTCCAGGCGTCGATCGTCCAGGTAGGCACCAGCAGTTACCGGCTGCAATTGTCGTCGACCTCCACCGGGGCCGATACGGCGTTCACCATCAGCGGGCTGAACGGCGGCCCACTTGGGTCCTTCAACAACACGTCAACCGCTCAAGACGCCGTCATCACCGTGGGCGCGGGCACCCCTGGGCAGTACACCATTTCGTCGCACACCAACACGTTCAATCAAGTCTTGCCTGGTTTGACCTTCACGGTCAGCCAGGTGGCCAGTGGGGTCAGTCTCACCGTCACGCCCGACGCTAGCGGCATCGCCGATAAGATCAAGGCGATGGTGGACGCCGCGAACGCCGTCCTGTCGTCGATTGATACCGCGACCGCATACGATCCCAGCAACCAGCAGGCGTCCGTTCTCACCGGGGATCTCACCGTCAATCAAATTCGTAACAGTATTCTGAGCGCGGTCAGCTCGATCGTCGGGGCGAATCAGAGTGCGACCAGTGTCGGGCTGAGCGTCACCAAGGATGGTCAGATAACCTTTGACGCCAACGCGTTCCAGGCTGCATACACCGCAAATCCGGCGGCCGCACAGTCGGCGCTCGGGCCGGGCGGCAGTTTCGCTCCCGCGCAATCGGGGCTCACCGGCACGGTGACGTTGCAGAACAGCAGCGACGCGACCGTTCCCGGCAGCTACAACGTGACCGTCACCCAGGCGGCGACCAAGGCGACCGGAACGATTGACACCAGCAGCGGACTCACCGCCGGACAGACCATCACCGTCAGCCTGGGCGGCACCAGCATCACCTACACCGTCCAGTCGGGTGACACGGTGCAGACGGTGGTGGACGGTCTCAACGCTCTTGCCGCGCAGAATTCGCTCGGCGTGTCGGCCAGTGTCGATCCGACGAACGGGTCGCTGATTGACCTGACCGCCAACGGGTACGGCTCGGCGTACACCTTTACCAGCTCGGCAACCGGCGGCCTGGTCGCTTCCGCGGTCACCCCAGGGAAAGACGTCGCCGGCACCATCAACGGCCAGCCTGCACAAGGCGTCGGTCAGCTGCTGTACACCATGCCGGGAACGCCCGGTGTCGACGCCATCACCCTCACGGTGACCCTGACGCCCGCTGATGTCGCCGCTCTCGGCGGTGGGAGCGCGGGTACGTTCACCTACACCGCGGGCGCCGCGCAGGCGCTCGCGCGTGTCGCCGAAACGGCCACGGACCCGGTGCGAGGCAGCCTGACCAGTGTCATCAACGGAGAGAACTCCACCATCGCCGACCTCAATACCCAGATCGCGAACTGGCAGGTGGTCTTGGACACGAAGCAGGCGGCGCTCGAGGCCCAGTGGGCGTCCCTGGAGAGCCAGTTGAGCGCGCTGCAGGCGATGAGTGCGCAGCTCGGCTCGGCCATTCTCTCGTTGCAGAACCAGTCCACCAGCCGGTCGGGTGGGTGAGCGGCATGAATGCGCAAGCCCGGTACCTGGCCGCCTCGGTTGCGACCGCCACCCCCGCGCGGCTGGTCGTCATGCTGTACGACCGGTTGGTGTTGGACATCATTCAAGGCAGGGACGCGCTCGCCGAACACCGCTTCGCGGATGCTGACGCACACCTCCGTCATGCGCAAGACATTGTCTTCGAACTTCGCAAAGGCCTTCGACTTGACGTGTGGGAGGGTGCAGCGCAGCTCGCCAGCATTTACGTCTGGCTCATCAAGGAGTTGATCGGCGCGAATATCTCACGCGATGCCGCCAGGGCCGACGCCTGCCGGCGGCTTGTCGAACCGCTGCGGGACGCTTGGCGGCAGGCGGCGGAGACGGTCGGAGCCCACGATTCCATGGGCGCATCAGCGGTACCGATTGCGAGGGCGGGCTGAATGCACGATCGCTGGTATGCCGCGCTCGAGGCGTTCGGGCAGGCGCTGCTTGACCTCGAAAACGCCATCGAGAGCGATCCACGTACGATTCCGCCGTTCACGTATCGCTTCCCGGCCGATCTGGGGCCGTTACCGTACGAGCTCGGCCAGATCGCCGAATCCCTCTACGCGCGGGCAATGGAGCTCCAAGAAAGAATTCGTGCGATGCAGGGCCTGGTCCGCGCCGAGCACGCTGCAGTGCTTCGCGCGCGTCGAGCCACCAAGCCGGACCAGCCAGCCCCGCACTACGTCGACATCCAGAGCTGAATCACGCCCGATCCGAGTTCCGCCGCCGGTCCGCTCGCCGGTCACTGCTGTCGCCGTTCGGTGCCTCCTTGCACACCGAGCGGTTCAGGCCACGTTCCGGCCTGGTGCGTCTCGCTCCCTCATCCGGCCTGTTACTCCGTCCGTGTGATGCTCCGGAAAATTCCCTAGCTCCGGCGGTGTCGTGCCGAACGGAACGGCGAGCACGGACTGCTCGGCCTTCGCCACGGATGGGCGATTGCTCAAGGTGCGAAAGGCGTACCGTGTTCGACGACCTGACTACGCAGGCGCTGGAAGTCTCAATCGCCGGTCTCTCGGCCCGCCAACGTGCCCTCGCAGACAACGTCGCGAACATCGACACTCCGAATTTTCTTGCCAAGCGGGTCGTCTTTGAAGACAGTCTCAAGGCCGCGATCGCGTCGGGTGATCCGGGCGCCGCGCAGATCACGACGCTGACCTCCTTGGAGCCGACCAACACCAACGGCAACAACGTCAACCTCGACGAGGAGACCGTCTCGGCCATTGACACGGGCTTGAAATACCAGACCGACATTGAAGCGCTGACGGCAAAATATCAACTCCTCAAGACAGCGATCGGCTCTCCCTGACCATTGAGGTGGCGGTGACCTAGATGACGCAATTGTTCGACACGATCGGAATTTCCGGTACGGCCCTCACGGTGAACCGCAAGTGGATGGACGCCATCGCGGACAACGTGAGCAACGCCAACGACGTCGTTCCCGGCGACCAGCCGGTCTTTGCGCCCCGGTACGTCCAGGTGCAGGCGGCGCCTGGCGGCGGCGTCGAGGTCGTCGCCATTCGCTACGGATCAAGCGCCGGCATCGAGTCTTATGACCCGACGAATCCGCAAGCCGACGCCCGCGGCTACGTCCGGCATGCCGACGTCGACATGACATCGCAGATGACCCAGATGATTATGGCACAACGCAGTTACGAGGCGAATCTGGCGATTATGACCCGCGCTACTGACGCGTACAAGCAGGCTTTGCAGCTCGGGAAATAAGACGCCAACCATGGCAGGCATGTGCACGACTGAGGAGAGGTGAGCATCGGTGGTTCCGTCGATCTCCCCACTGCCTGCGGTATCCGGCGCGGCGGCGCTTACCGGATCCTCCGCTGCCGCGAGTACGCAGGCCAATGCCGGCGACTTCGGCACGGCGTTGACCCGTGGCATCGACGCGTTGCAGCAGCTCCAGGCACATGCCGACGACCTCGCAACTCAAGCAGCCACCGGGTCGCTTGCCGACATCACGTCGTACATGATTGCAAGCAATGAGGCGGCGATCGCGACGGAACTCACCACGGCTGTCCGCGACAAGGCCATCGCCGCGTTCACCAGCATCATGAACATGCAGATGTAGTGGGGTGCCGTGAACGTCCGCGCCATACTTGACAGGATCCGCGCCGTCTTCGGCGAATTCACCGCCGGGCAGAAGATGGTGACCGCGCTCATCGTGCTTGCGCTGGTGATTGGCGCCGTGCTCTTTCGCAGTTGGGCGGCAAAACCCAGCTATGCGCCGCTCTTCTCAAATCTTGCCGCATCCGACGCCGCAGCGATTACCGACAAGTTGAACTCTCTGAAGGAACCGTACCGGCTTGCCGACGGCGGCAGCACCATTCTCGTCCCGCAGAAAGACGTCTACCAGCTGCGCCTGGACATGGCAAAGGCGAATTTGCCGGCAAGCAGCCAGAGTGGCTTCAGCCTGCTCGACAAAGGCGGAATCACCACCTCGGAATTCCAGCAGAATGTCGCTTACCAGCAGGCCTTGGAGAGCGAGCTGGCCAAGACGATCGAAGCGATCAATGGCGTTCAGTCGGCGATAGTCAACATCGTGCTGCCACAGACGGACGTCTTTACCCAAGATTCGAGCAAGCCGACGGCGTCCGTTCTGGTGACCACGCAGCCGTCAAGCACTCTGACGCCGGAGCAGGTGCAGGCCATCGTTCACCTGGTGGCGTCGAGCGTTGAGGGTCTGAACCCTGCCGATGTCACGGTGGCGGACTCTCAGGGTCACGTCCTTTCCGCTCCCGGCATGGACGGCCAGCTTTCGGCAGCCAGTACCCTTCAGGACCAGCAGACGGCCGCATACGAGCAGCGCGTCGCCCAGGCCGTTCAGAACCTGCTGCAACCCCTCGTCGGTCCGGGGCATGTCGTCGTCCAGGTGAATGCCGCACTGAATTTCGACACGAAGAGCACAACCTCGGAGACCTACCTTCAACCGAGTCCGGGCACGACGCCGATTCCGCTCTCCCAGAGCTGGAGCTACGAGACCTATAGCGGGACCAACCAGGCGGCGACCGGAATCCTGGGCCCCGACAATATCGCCGTGCCGACACCGTCGCCGAGTCCGGGTACGTACCAGAGTCAGAGTGCGACGGTGGACAACGCCATTGGCCGGGTGGTTGAAGAGGTCAAGACGGCTCCCGGATCGGTGGAACGGCTCTCTGTCGCCGTCCTGCTCGATTCCGCCGCGGCGAAGAACGTCAACCTCACGGACGTCAAGAACCTGGTGACAAGCGCGGCAGGCGTGCAGACATCGCGCGGTGACAGCGTGTCGGTGGCGACGATGCCGTTTGACACGTCGCAACAAGCGGCGGAGAAGAAAGCGCTTGCGGCCGCGCAGAAGGCGCAGAGCATGAACAAGCTCGTGGGATATGCGAAGGACGCTGTCATCGCGCTGATCGTCCTCGGCATCATCTTCTTCTTCCTGCGCCGGGCGAAGAAGGCCGCCGAGGTCTCCCCGATCCTCTCACTCGCCGAACGCGTTGAACTTGAAGAGGCACGGCGTCGGGCGGCCCTGGGCGGCGGCGACGGTGCGGAGCGCAAGGAAATTCCGAGCGGCCAGAAGCCCGCCGACCGGCTGGAAATCACGACGCCGCTTGCCGCGGAGATTGGTGAGCTGGTCGAGCGACAGCCCGAGGAGGTCGCCCAGCTGCTGCGCGGGTGGCTTGCTGACCGGAGGAGCTCGTGAGCGACGTACCCGGGCTGCGCAAAGCTGCCGTGCTCATGGTGCAGCTCGGAAAGGAGCGCTCGGCACGGGTCCTGGCCAAGATGCGGGAGTCGGAGGTTGAGGCGATTACGGCGGAAATCGCCCAGCTCGACTCGATCGATCCGAGTCTCGCCGACCGGGTCGTCGCGGAATTCCAGGAAATGGCGCTGGCGCACCGGTACTACAACCGCGGCGGGTTGGCGCTCGCCCGGGAAATTCTCGAGGCGAGCCTCGGTGTCGAGAAGGCCCGCTCCATCATCGAGCGGCTCCAGGCGACGCTGACCGAAATGCCGTTCCAATTCCTCCGGCAAGTGGACGCGCGGCAGATCGTGAACTTTCTCCAGGAGGAGCATCCGCAGACCATTGCGCTGGTCATCTCCCACATGGGACCCGAGCAGGCGGCCACGGTCATGAGCGGTTTTGCGCCGGAACTGCAGGCGGAGGTGGCCCACCGGATCGCGATTATGTCCCGGGTGTCGCCGGCAATCGTCCGCCTGGTCGAGAGCGTCTTCGAGAAGAAACTGGCCACGCTGCTCACCCAGGCCGGTGAGTCGACGACGGTCGGCGGCCTGCAACCGCTTGTCGACATCATCAACCGCTCCGACCGGGCGACGGAGAAACTCATTCTGGAGGCTCTCGAAGAGCGCGACCGCGAACTCGCCGAGCAGGTCCGCGCCCAGATGTTCATGTTCGAAGACATTGTGAATCTCGACGACCGTGCCGTGCAGCGCGTGCTGCGCGACGTCGAGGCGAACGTGCTGGCCACCGCCCTCAAGGGTGTCCGGGAAGAAGTGAAAGAAAAGATATTCCGCAACATGTCAGAGCGCGCGGGGGAGAACCTCAAGGAAGAAATATCCTTGCTCGGCCCGGTACGGCTCAAGGCGGTCGAAGAAGCACAGGCGAAGATTATCCACACGATCCGCCAGCTCGAGGAGGCCGGGGAAATCGTCATTCACCGAGGATCGGATGATGAGTTCATCGAGTAGACCCGCCACGGTGCTGCGCGGCGCGGCCGCGGTCCGTCCGGCGCGGCTGGACAGCGACCTCCTGGCAGCCGCGCAATCCGGCTTGCGCCGGGCGGATCCGCGGTTGGTGGACCCGGAATTGGCCCGGGCTTTCGCGGCGGCGGTGCAGGAGGCGCGGGAGCAGGCGCGCCGCGACGGATACGCCGACGGCTACGCCGACGGCGAGCGTGCCGCACACGCCGATGCTGAACACGTTCTTGAGCAGCGGGTCGCCGCGGTGTCGGCTCAACTCGCGGAGCGCCGACGCGACCTCGAGCAGGCGATTTCGGCACTCGAGCAGGCACGGGCGGAATTCGCCGCCCGACAGGTGACAGAACTGGCCGGGCTGGAGGACATTATCGTCCGGCACGCGTACCGTCTCGCGGAAACTCTCCTTGGCCGTGAGCTTGCGCTCGCCGATGCGCCGGTGCTGGAAGCAGTGCGCCGCGCCCTTGTCATCCTTCCCGCTGACGTTCCGGCTATTGTCCGTTGCCATCCAGACGATCTCGCCGTCATTCACGGCTCATCGGCGTTGACGGCGTCGCATCGGCTGGTCATCGAAGCCGATCCAACGGTTGAGCGCGGTTCGTGCGTTGTCGACGCAGGCGCGACCCACGTTGACGCATCGCTTGACCGCGCGCTGGCGCGGGTACGGCGCGTCCTGGGTCTCGAGACCGAGGAGAGTGCGTCATGAGCGTCGGCCTGGTCTCACCATCTTTTGTGCGCCGGTGGGAGAATGCGCTCGCTGCCGCGCGGCCGAGCGTGCACGGCAGAGTGACCGGCATTGTCGGATTGAGCATCACGGCTGCGGGCATTCGAGCGGCCATCGGCGACGTCGTCATTGTCGAGGGCAGGCAACCCACGCTGGCTGAAGTTGTCGCGCTGCACGATGAGTCACTGGCCTGCATGCCGCTGGGCGACGTCAGCGGCGTGGCGGTCGGCGCGCTGGTGACGCCGACCGGCGGTCCGCTCACCGTTCCGGTCGGTGACGCGCTCCTGGGCCGAGTGCTCGATGGTCTCGGCCGGCCGATTGACGGCAAGGGGGAGTTGCGCGACACCATCCGGGTCGGACTTGACGCGACGCCGCCGCATCCGTTGCGCCGCACCCGGATCAGCGAGCAGTTGTCTCTTGGTGTTCGCGTGCTCGACACCATGACACCGTGCGGCCGCGGCCAGCGGCTCGGCATATTTGCCGGATCCGGCGTCGGGAAATCCTCCCTCCTCTCGATGATTGCCCGGGGCACCGAGGCGGATGTCTCGGTCATCGCTCTGGTCGGCGAGCGAGGCCGGGAGGTGCGTGAATTCCTGGAGAACGACCTTGGCGAGGAAGGACTGGCGCGATCGGTCGTAGTGGTCGCCACGTCGGACGAGCCGGCGTTGCTGCGGTTGCGCGCCGCCTTCGTCGCGACCCGCATCGCCGAGTGGTTCCGGGACCTCGGGCGTCATGTGATTCTCATGATGGACAGCATCACGCGCTTTGCGATGGCCCAGCGGGAAATCGGCCTCTCCGTCGGTGAACCCGCCGCGACCCGCGGCTATCCTCCGTCGGTCTTTGCCCTGCTGCCCAAACTGCTGGAACGAGCCGGCGCCGGCGAACACGGCAGCATCACCGGCCTGTACACCGTACTCGTCGAAGGCGATGACATGAACGAGCCGATCGCGGACACGGCGCGGTCCATCCTCGACGGGCACGTCACACTGAGCCGGCGGCTTGCGACGTCCGGCCACTATCCCGCGGTCGACGTGCTGGAATCCATCTCCCGACTGACCGGTGCGATCACGACCGCCCAGCAGCGCGACGACGCCACATTCCTCCGGCGCATTCTGGCTGCGCATCGCGACGCCCGTGAACTCATCGACATCGGTGCGTACGTGCCGGGCTCGAATCCCGATGTGGACACCGCGCTCCGGTTGCAGCCACGGATTACCGACTTTCTGCGGCAGGACATTCGGGCCGTCACGCCTGCGGACCAGGCGTGGCGCTGGTTGCACGACATTGTGACAGCATGAAGCGATACATTTTCCCGCTGGCTCGGGTGCTCCGGTTGCGGGCGGCCCAGGAGACCGCCGCACGCGACGAGCTTCGCCGCGCGGCCGCACGGGCGCGGCAGGCGGAGGAACGCTGCGAGGAAGAATTCCGCCGGTACGACGCTCAGATAGCCAGCGGCGCTGCGCTGCGGGGAAACCTCTTCAACCTGCTGGCTTTCCGTGACGAGGCTGCACGGCGCGCGAGGGCTGTGCTGGATGCGGAAGCCGCCCGTGCAGCTGAGGAACAGGCACGTGACGACGCGCGTGCACAGTGGGCGGAGGCGAAAAGCCGGCGCAGCGCGCTCGAACGGTTGGACGAGCGGAGACGGGCCGAGCACCGCTACGCAGCTGACCGTGAGGAGCAGAGCGAAATCGACGATGCGACCGCGCAGCGGCACCACGTGAACCGCAAGCAGCCGGGAGCGTCGTCGTGAGCATCGTCAACGACGTGCAGACCCGCGTTGCCGCGATCACAGAGCTTCTCGCGGCGGTCAGCCCGCCGCCGGCCGTCTCCGGCGAATTCAGCTCGGTATTGGCTGCGGTCGCTGCGCCGAGTGCCAGTGACATGAGTACGCAACCGTCGTCGTCCTCGGTCACCGGCGCGGATATCGTTGCGGACGCGTTCCGGTACTTGGGCGTTCCGTACCGCTATGGGGGAACCGATCCGCGTACGGGCCTCGATTGTTCCGCCTTGGTGCAGCGCGTCTACCAGGATGTCGGTATTGCGCTGCCGCGGAGCAGTCAGCAGCAGGCGACGGTCGGTGTCGCCGTCCCCAGCTTGGCGCAGGCACAACCGGGCGATCTCGTCTGTTTCGGTGATCCAGCCACGCACATTGGCATCTACGTCGGCAACGGAAAAATGATCGTCGCCCCACACACAGGAACCGTCGTCCAGGTACAAGACATTACCGTTCCGCCGACGACAATCCGCCGAGTGGTTGCCGGAGCGTCCCTCTTCAGCGGTGTGCCCGTCGACCGGCCGGTCGCACTCTCAGCGACGGGAGCAGGAAGCTCGAGCAGTGATACCTCGGGCGGCGCGTACGCGGCGCTGTTCGACGCCGCCGAGCGTCGCTACGGTCTGCCCACCGGACTCCTGGCCGCCGTCGCCAAGGTTGAATCCAAGTTCCAACCGGACGCGGTAAGCCCAGCCGGCGCCGTCGGCCTCATGCAGTTGATGCCCGGCACCGCTGCGGCGCTCGGCGTCGATCCGCGCGATCCCGCGCAAGCCATCGACGGCGCCGCTCGGCTCCTTGCCGGCGAGCTGGCGAAATACGGCTCCCTGCCGTTGGCACTGGCGGCATACAACGCCGGCGGCCCGGCGGTCGACCGGTACAACGGCATTCCACCGTATCCGGAAACTCAGCAATACGTGCAGAAAGTGCTGGCGACGATGAGTGAGGGTCTATGAGGACAACAGCGGCCAAGGCGGCAGGGGGATTATCTCCTGCCGAGGTCATCGACCACGCGGGACATAAAGCCGCTGCCGAGTCCGGCTCGGCGGAGGTCTTCGGTGCCGCCTTGCTGGCGGCGCTGCTGGGCGCACCGTCTGGAGTTTCCGCGCCTTCGGGTGACGGCACCGCGGCGTCAGCGTCGGCGTCGACGGGCGCCGGTGATGCGGTGTCGGGGGGTAGCCGCAGACCGCTCGGAGGATCCGCACCGGCCGCCGAGACAGCCCGGCATGTGGGCGGCGGCTATGGATCGAGTACGCCGGCGGTGGGGAATGGCGGGTTGCCGCTGACGGAGTCAGCCGCCGGCGCAGCACAGGCCCTACAACCGGAAAGTGCTGCGGAAGACGGAGTTGCCGACCCGCTGCAATCCGGTCTGGCACCGTCGATTGCCGCGTCCAGTCAATCAGCGGCGGCCGGCACTGGGTCACCAGCAATGCCGGCGCCGGATACGAAAACCATGCCGGTGCCGGATAGGAAAAGTAGTGCGGCTGGGACGACAACGGTTGCTCCGCCGGCGACGTCTCCGCTGAATACGACGGGTCTCGCGACCAACCCGGCGAATCATGCGACACACGTTTCCGACCTCGCGCCGGACACCCGATCCTCCGGTCCGTCGCAGCTCGATACGCCGTTGGCCGTCAACCAGGCACCGTCGATGCCGCCGGCGGCGTCACCCGATGCCGGCATGCGGAAAATCCACCCCGGTGCCGCAGACCTGACCGCCCGTGTTGACCACGCGCATGACGGCCGCCTGGCACGCAACGCGGGGATCGACTTTTCCTCTGACGTCGCCGCTACATCGACCGCGCCGATTACCGAATCGCTGTCGAGAACAGGCGGTCCGGAGAGGACCGCCAGCCTGGACGCCGCCGGAATCCAAGCCGGCGAACTACAGAAGAGTACGCGCCGGGATGCCGGCCGTGAGGTCACGCCGGGCGGTAGCCCGAATGCGGCCGCGTTTGATGCTGTCCCGATGACGGGTTCCCAGCCGCCTGGTCCGGCGTCTGCCGCGCCGCCGCAAATGGTTCTGGCGGGCGGTGGGACGGTCATCGTGCCGCCGCAACTGAATCTCGTCGCGGTGCTCGCGGGACTCCGGCATGCTTCGGACGGCGGATACCGGCTGTCCCTGCAGTTGCAACCGGTGGAGCTCGGCATGGTCGGCGTCGATGTCGAAATCCGTGGTGGCACCGCAACGATTCACTTCCGGCCCGAGAAGGCCGACGCCGCGGACGCCCTGCGAACCTCACTTGCGCAGCTTCGCAGCGAGCTGACCGCTCAAGGTCTGCAGATCGGTGAGATCACCGTCGGTGGCTCCCAGGCGGAGACGGGCTTTGCCGGAAACCATTCCAGCAGCGGCGGTGACCAGCCCGTCCCGGCTGACGAGCGCGAGACGCCGTCCCCGGTCAGCAGCCCTTCGCGCCGCGCACGGACACCGATGACGCTTCGCTCAGCACTCGACCTGCGAATCTGAAAGGAACCCAATGACCGGCCCGATTGATGCCATCTCTTCCGTTACGGCTGGTGCGGCGGCGCCTGCCACACCGGCATCCAGTACGGCGACGACGAGCGTCTTCGACCCGCAGACATTTCTCAAACTGCTGGTCGCTCAACTCAGTCACCAGGACCCATTGAATCCGACCGACAGCTCGACCTACATCGCAGAAGAAGCACAGTTCGCCATGGTGCAAACCATGAACACGATGAATCAGCTCATGACGAACCTCTACCACGACATGCAGACGTCGAGTGCGGTAGCGCTCATCGGCAAGACCGTCACGTACACGGCGTCCGACGGAACGCCGGTCACCGGCGTTGTCGCCGCGGCGATGCCGGGAAGCAATGGTCCCATGCTGCGCATCGGCTCGACCACGGTACCGCTCAGCGCAATCACCGAAGTCACCGAACCGGCCCAGTAAACCGCCATCCACCCAAGGAAACCGCCACTCACCCAAGAAAGAAAGGAAGAACCGTGCTCCGTTCCCTGTTCTCCGGCGTCTCGGGCCTGCGGGCCCACCAGACGATGCTGGATGTCGTCGGCAACAACATTGCCAATGTCAACACCGTCGGATTCAAAGCCTCCCAAGTGGAATTTGAAGACACCCTCAGCCAGATGCTCCGCGCCGCCGGCGCACCGCAGGGCGTTCAGGGCGGCACCAACCCGGCCCAAGTAGGACTGGGTGTTCAGATTGCCGCCATCAGCACGACCTTCACCCAGGGTCCGGCCGAAACCACCGGCGTCGACACGGATCTGATGATCCAAGGTGACGGTTTTTTCGTGCTTGATGACGGTGGTCAGCGGGTGTACACCCGGAACGGCGCCTTCTCTTTCGACGCGAACGGCAACCTCGTCAGCGCCAACGGCGCTCTCGTGCAAGGCTGGCTGGCCAGCGGCGGTGTGGTGAATACCACTGGACCGGTCACCGCGATAAAGCTCCCGCTCGGAACGTCGATGCCCCCATCGGCGACGACCACCGCGACCCTCGCCGGCAACCTCCCGGCCGACGGTTCCGGCTCGCCGATCGACAACAACCTCACGGTGTATGACGCCAAGGGGCAGGCCACCCAGTACACCCTCGAGTACAGCTACGACACGACGTCCAACAGCTGGAAGCTGGACATTCTGCCGCCGGGCGGCGGTTCGCCGACCAATGTGCCGTTGAGTTTCGATTCGACGACCGGTCAGTACAACGGCACCAACCCGCAAACCGTGACCCTGGGTGGGCAGAACATCAGCCTCGACCTCTCCGGGCTGACCGCCTACGGCGGCGGGAACACCGTCGAGGTGGTCTCGTCGGACGGTTCCGCCATGGGCTCGCTCGCGTCGTACACCATTTCGCCGGACGGCACCATCCAGGGTGTCTTCACCAATGGGATGAAGCAACCGCTCGCCAAGATTGCCCTGGCGACCTTCAACAATCCCGGCGGTCTCACCAAGGTAGGCACGTCCGAGTACGCCGAATCGGTGAACTCCGGCGCCGCGCAGATCGGTGCGTCGGGGACGGGAAGCCGCGGCCAGCTCGCCGCCGGTGAGCTCGAGGGCTCGAACGTCGACCTGTCCCAGGAATTCACCAACTTGATCATTGCCGAGCGGGGTTTCCAGGCCAACGCGAAGGTCATCACCACATCCGACCAAGTTCTCCAGGATCTGGTGAATCTCAAGCAGTAACCCAAGTTGACGTCGGCCGGTCCTCAGGTCCGCTGGGGACCGGCCGAAGGGGTAGACGGCTCACCACGGATCGGTGAGCGCACGGTGCCATGGACGGAGGGCCGATGATCGTTGTCACCCGGCTGAACGGCCCTCCCTTCGCTCTCAATCCCGACCTCATCGAACGGATTGACGCCACCCCGGATACCGTCGTGACCCTCGTCGACGGGGTCAAGTACGTCGTCGCCGAGTCCGTCGAGGAGGTCGTCGCGCGCATTCGCGAGTACCGCGGGCAAGTATTGGCCGCCGCGTATGCCTTCGAGCGGACCATCACGCCGACCGGCCGGGGACTGCGCGTCATCCGCAGCGAGGACACGACCGATACGTCCCCCGACAGTGACGAGAATCCCGATCCGACGCCGCTAGCGCCCCGGCCGACGCGCCAGCGTCGCCGCGCACTCGACGGTGGGGACAGCTGAGATGGACGTCGGCACCATCGTCGGGATTCTGCTCGGCTTCTCCGGCATTTTCATGTCAATGATCCTCGAGGGGAGCAAGCCGACCGCCATTCTCCTTCCAGCGCCGATGATGCTCGTCATCCTCGGCACCCTCGGTGCCGCAATGGCCGGCGGACTGCTCAAGGACACCACCGGATCCGTCAAATGGATAAAGACCGCCCTGCTCGCCAAGCCGATCCGGCCGGACGGTCTCGTCGACGAGCTCGTCAAGCTCGCGGATCGCGCACGCCGGGAAGGGCTGCTAGCCTTGGAAGACGCCGCCAATGAGGTGGACGACGACTTCCTGCGCAAGGGTCTGCAGCTGGCCATCGACGGCACGGATCCCGAAGAACTTCGGGAGATCCTCGACGCCGAGATCGTCGCGAAACGAACGGAGTACAAGCAAGGCGCCAAGCTCTTCCTTGACATGGGCGGGTATTCACCGACGCTCGGCATCATCGGCACGGTCGTGAGCCTCATTCACGTGCTCGCGAATCTGAGTTCGCCGGAATCGCTCGGCAAGCTCATCGCAAGCGCCTTCGTGGCCACCCTCTGGGGCGTGATGCTGGCGAACATCGTGTGGCTGCCGCTCTCCAACAAGATCGGCCGCCTCGGTGAGCTGGCCGTCCAGCAAATGGAGCTGGTCATCGAAGGTGTCCTCTCCATCCAGGCCGGGGTGAACCCAAGGCTCATCCGCCAGAAGCTCCAGTCGCTGCTGCCGGCGGATCCGAAGGCAGAGAAGGCGAAACAGGAGAAGGCAGCGTGAGCACGTCACGACCTTCCCGGCGCCGTCGCCGGAGCAGGCAGCACGCCGAGGGCGGGCACGGGCCTAGCCACGAGCGATGGCTGCTCACCTATACCGACATGGTGACCCTTCTCATGGTGTTGTTCATCGTGCTCTTTGCGATCAGCGTGGTGGACAAGAAGAAGTTCGCGGAGCTTGCCGACGGTCTCGCCCACCAATTCGGCTCGACACCGAAAGTGCTGCCGGCGGGCACGGGGGTGATGGACGGCGGAAAGACGGCCAACCACGACCAAGGGCAGCTCACCAACAACCCGGACCAGCCGATCGCGCCGATTTCTGATGCCGAACAGTCGCATGCGCAGCCGAGCGCGCAGGCCAGCGCGAGCGCGGCGGCGAATGCGGAACGCGAGACTTTCCTGGACGCCGAGCGGCGGATTGAAGCCGCCTTGCAGGCCAAGGGCCTGGCTGATTCGGTGAAGTTCCGCGTGGAGACCCGGGGTCTCATCGTGAGCATCGTCACGGACCAGGTCCTCTTCGACACCGGCAAGGCGGATCTGCGGCCGATCGGGCGACAAGTGTTGGATGCGATCGCTCCGGTGCTCCGCGGCCTGCCCAACGACATCTCGGTCGAAGGGCATACCGACAACGTCCCCATCACCGGTGGACCGTTCGCCTCGAACTGGGAGTTATCGGCTATTCGTGCGACGACGGTTCTTCGTTACCTGGTGAGCAATGACGGCTTGCCCGAAGAGCGCATGTCGGCAACCGGCTACGCCGACACCCGGCCGCTGGTGCCGAACGACACCCCCGAACATCGCCAACAGAACCGACGTGTCGACATCGTCGTCCTGTCGACGCTCCTGACCCAAGCCATCGGAGGTTCACCATGAGTCCAGCGGCCGCTACCGCGACGACCGAGGCAGCGCAGACCGCGAAACCCAAGAAGGGCAAGAAGCGGAAGATTCTCATCATTCTGCTGGCTGTCGCCGTCCTGGCTGGTGGGTACGTCGTGATGGGCAAGAAGTCCCACCATCCGGCGAAAACCGGGGCCGCTGTCCAGGAGAAGCCCGGGCCCCTGGTGGCCGTCGACGCGGTGACGGTCAATCTCGCCGGCGGACACTACTTGCGCATCGGGCTCGCGCTGCAATTCACCACCAAGACCAGCAAGACGCAGCCGCCGGACCCGGCGCCGGCCACCGACGTCGTGATCCAGTACTTCACCGGCAAGGATCCCGGGCCGCTCCAGACCCCGGCCGGGCTCAAGCAAGCAAAGGAGGAGTTGACAAAAGCGATCGCTCAGGTGTATCCGAAAGATCCGATCCTGGAGGTGCTCTTCACATCATTCGTGATCCAGTAGTGGATTGATCGCATGACACCGGCCCGCAGGAAGCCGGGCCGGAAAGCTCAGACGGCGCCGCTCTCTGCCGATCGGAGCGGCGTGACGTTCACGTCGACGGTCGCCCAGGCCACGGGACCGCGGACCCATGCCCGTTCGCGTGAACCGAAGCCGTACGACTTTCGCCGTCCAAACAAGCTAAATCGCGCACACGTCCGCACCCTGCACATTGCGTACGAGACGTTCTGCCGGCAATTCACCACGGTCCTGACCAGCACGCTTGGGGTCTTCTCCCTCGTCGAGCTCGTCGCCGTCGAGCAGATGTCCTACGTCGACTACGTCGAATCGCTGCCCACGCCGACCTTCCTGGCCCTTATCTCACTGGACCCGCTTCAGGGCACGGGAATCCTCCAGCTTCCGCTGGAGACGGCCATGCTCTGCGTCGACCGGGTGCTCGGCGGACCCGGCTCGGCACAACAACCGACGCGACTGCCCACCGACGTCGAGACCGAAATCATGAAGATGGTGACGCGGCGGGCGGTGCAGGAACTGCGTTATGCCTTCGAGGGACTGGTTCAGGTCTCGCCGGACGTCATCGGCATCGAGACCAATCCACAATTTGCGCAGGCCGCGGTGCCGTCCGACATTGTCGTCGTCGCGTCGCTCGAGATCAAAGTCGGTGACCAGGACGGCGCGGCGACCCTCATGATTCCGTTCACCGGGCTGTATCCGGTGCTTGAAGCGGCGGCAAGCCCGAAACGCGGTGACCGGCGTGACCTCCTCGAACGGAGCCAGGCCGCGCTGCGTGCCCGGCTCGAGGACGTCGAAATCGAAGTCGCCGTGCAATTTCCGTACGTGGCACTGACGCCGCACGAACTTCTCAACCTGAGTGTCGGTGACGTGCTGTCTTTACGGCATCCGACTAACGCCCCGCTTCTTATCACCGCGGAAGGAATTCCGTTCGCCTACGCGGTACCCGGCAGCAACGGGCGGCAGGCGGCTTGCCTTGTCGTTGAACCACCCCAGGAAGGCGGTACTGCGCGATGACCGAAATCTCCCCGTCCGACAGCGTCCTCTCGGCGCTCGTCGGCGATTCGAGCGAGCCGGCCGAGTCGGTGTCACCGGTCAACTCAGCGGCTTCGGCACAGACCGTCCGCGCCAGCCGGCTCGAGCTGCTGCAGAACGTCGAAATGGGCGTCACCGCTGAACTGGGCCGCACCCGGATGACGGTACGGGAGCTCCTGTCACTCGCCCCGGGCATGGTGGTGGAGCTAAACCGCGCCGCCGGGAGTCCTATCGATCTGTACGTCAACGGCACACTCATCGCCCGCGGTGAAGTCGTCGTCATCGACGAGGAATTCGGCGTCCGAATCTCGGAAATCGTCGGCCCGGACAGCGAGCGCGGAGGGCAGTGATGCTGAGCGCCGTCTTGCGCATGGTGATCTCACTTGCCGTTGTTCTCGCGCTGATGTACGTGGCCGCCCGGTTGTTGCACCGTTTTCACGGCGCACCGTCATCACCCTCCGCTGCCGGACGGTCCGTGTTCGGCGCAGTACGCCGCATGCTTCTCGGACGCGGCGGTCTGGACCCTGCTTCGCAGCGACCCAGCCGTGTCCTGGAGGTGCTCGCCCGGCAACCGTTGGGAAAGTCAGCCGGCGTGGCGGTTCTGCGGGTGGGTGATCGGACCGTCCTGCTCGGAGTCACCGACCAGCGGGTTGAACTCCTCGGTGACGTCACGCTTCCCGGCCCGCCGGTCCGGCAGGTGAAGGACGGTCACGTCACCCGGACGCCCGTACCGCTGGACGAACTTCTCCGGTACCGGACCGGGGCGTGATGGACCGACGGCACCGCCGGCGCGTCGCCGGACTCGTCAGCCTTGCCGTCGGCGCCGGTGTCGCATTTGCCGTGGCGCTGCCGCTTGCGGCAGGAGCATCCGGCGCCCAGGCTCTCGCGGCGACACCCGCCGCGGCGTCTGCGCCGGCGCAATCGCCGGCGCCGTTTGCCACCCCAAGCCCCATACCGTCTATTGCGCCGATTACGCCGATTGCGACCGGCCCGGCTGCGGCTGCACCGACGCCGTCGGGTCCCGCCGGGCCGACCGGCCCGGCGGCGCCGAACGGACCGGGGTCCACCGTCACGGTGAGCATCAACGGCGTCAACGGAAAACCGAGTCAGTCCATCGTCATCATCCTGCTGATGACGGTTCTGGCCGTCGCCCCGGCGGCGCTCATTCTCACCACCAGTTTCACGAAGGTAATCGTCGTCCTCTCGCTCACCCGGAATGCGCTCGGACTGCAGACGATTCCACCGAATCAGGTGCTGGTCGGACTTGCGCTCTTCCTCAGTCTCTTCGTGATGAGCCCGACCCTCTCGGCGATGAACAAGGACGCCGTCCAGCCGTATCTCAAGGGCCACATCACGGCATCACAGGCGTACGACGCGGGCGTACAGCCGTTGAAGACGTTCATGCTGAACCAGACCCGCAAAGATGACCTGGCGCTGATGATTGACGCCAGTCACCAATCCCGGCCCGCGTCGCCGAAAGACGTCTCGATGACAACGCTGGTGCCGGCGTTCGTTCTCTCAGAACTGCGGGCGGCCTTCATCATCGGGTTCGTCATCTTCGTACCCTTTCTCATCATCGATTTGGTGGTGAGTTCCTCGCTCATGTCCATGGGCATGATGATGCTGCCACCGTCAATAATTTCGCTTCCGTTCAAGCTGCTGCTGTTCATCATGGTGGACGGTTGGGGTCTCATCGCCCGGACCCTGCTCTCCAGCTATCACTGATCCTTCGCGCCGGCTACGGAGCAGCCATGACCGATACCGCCGTCATCCACCTGGCGATGCAGGCGATGGTGGTCGCCGCGAAACTCTGTGCGCCCATCCTGCTCACGAGTCTGTTGGTGGGATTCGGCATTTCGCTGTTCCAGGCGGCGACACAGATTCAGGAATTCACCCTCTCGTTCGTGCCGAAGATTCTCGCCGTCGGGATCGCCATTGTCGTGAGCGGGCACTGGATGCTCATCACCCTGGTCGACTTCACCCACCAGCTCTTCCGGTCGCTGCCCGGACTGATCAGCGGAGGCTAGCCGCCGGTGAGCATCTCCGTCTCGACGCCGCTTCTGGTCGCGTTCCTCCTCGCGACCATCCGGACGTCGGCGTGGCTCGTCGTCGTCCCAATCTTCGGAACGCGCATCATCCCCGGCATGGTCAAGGCCGCCTTCGCAATGGCCCTCGCGTTTCCTGTCTCTGGTGCGCTGGCCCCCCTCGCACCCGCTCCGCAAGTGCTCCCGCTGTGCACGGCGATTCTGCAGAACGTTGCAGCCGGACTCGCGATGGGCGTTGTCACGCTCACCCTCTTCGCTGCGGTACGCGCCGCCGGCGGTCTGCTGGACTATTTCGGCGGCTTCTCCCTCACGTATGCGTTCGACCCGATGGCGGTGCAGAACGATTCCGTTCTCGCCCGGATGTACGACCTGCTTGCGGTCACTCTGCTCTTCGCCGGCGGCGGTTATCTGCTGCTGCTCAAGGGGCTGCTCTCTTCGTACACCGTCATCCCCCTCGCGAGCAGTCATCCGGCGCGGATCCTCGCCGAACTGGCAACGGTGAACATCGGGAGTTTCGCCGTCTCATGTTTGGAAATCGCCGGCCCGCTGCTGGCGGTGCTCGTGGTCGCCGACATCGGCCTCGGTCTCCTGACGAAGATTGCACCGGCGCTCAATGTGTTCTCCCTCGGTTTTCCGCTGAAAATCCTGGTCACCCTCACCCTCGTCGGCGGCACGTTCGTCGCGTTGCCGCACGCGGTCGACGCGTTGGTCGAACGGATCCTGCACGACGGCGGCGGCGTCGCCTCTCTCTTCTCCTGGCGGCATTAGATGGCGGATCGCTCCCAGAAGACCGAGAAACCCACCCAGCGCAAACTGAAGGAGGCGCGCCGGGAGGGTCGGGTCGCGCGTTCACCGGAGGTGGGTGCCTGGCTCGGCCTGCTGGTGGGAATCTTTCTCGTCCACCTCACGATGACCCGGACGACGGCCGCATTCCGGCAGGCCATTGACGGCCTCACCCAAGTGATCCGCACCCCGGACCCCAACCTCGCCGTGCACGTGCTCGGGACCAGTCTGGCCTCCGGAGCCGTCGCCGCCGCGCCACTCGCCGGCGCAATCCTGCTGACGGCGCTGGGCGCGTCGGTGGCACAAGGCGGTCTACGGCTCTCGGCCAAGGCGTTAGCGCCGAAATGGCAGAGTCTCAATCCGCTCAACGGGTGGAAACGGATGTTCGGCCCGCGGGGTGGATGGGAAGCGGCCAAGGCACTGGCGAAGACCGGCCTGCTCGCCCTGATTCTCTATGACACGATGCGCGGACTTGTGCCGCTGACGACGACCGGCACGGTGACACCGCTGCAGGGCGTCGTGCACACCGCCGGCAGCGCGGTGCTGCGGTTTGCCCGGGACGCCGCCGTCGCCGGGCTTCTGCTGGCCTTCCTGGACTACGCATACCAGCTTCGGCGCCACCGTGCGTCGCTGCGCATGACGAAACACGAAGTGAAAGAAGAATTGCGGACGACGGAAGGGGATCCGCGGATTCGCAGTGCGATCCGGGTCCGGCAGATGGCGCTCCGGCGCCGGCGGATGATTCGCGACGTGGCGACCGCGGACGTCGTCGTCGTCAACCCGACGCACATCGCGGTCGCGCTCCGGTACACGCCGGGCAGCGGGGCGCCGACCATCGTGGCCAAGGGTGCGGGCGCCGTCGCCGCCCGAATCCGCGACGAGGCGATCCGGCACCGGGTACCGCTGGTGGAAGACATCCCGTTGGCGCGGGCGCTCTACCGGATCTGTGACGTGGGCCAGGAAATTCCGCGTGAGCTCTTTGTCGCGGTGGCACGCGTGCTGGCATTCGTCTTCTCCCTGAAGAAACGGGGTCGAGTGGGCGGTGTTCACCGGCCGCGTCCCACGCCGGCAGTCGAGCTGGCGGGACTCACCCGCCGACGCCGGACTCCCGGCACCCGGGCGCGCCGCCGACCGCGGATCACGTCCCGCCTGCCGCGGTAACGCCGTACGCCGGCAGGGGAACCGGATGGCGCCGCGGAAATCTCAGCTGACCCGCGCCGATGCCGATGAGGACGTCGGCAAGCAGCCGATTCGAACTCGGCGAGGTGGCGTGCGCGCGAAGCGACTCGGAGAGCTCGGCATCCCCGCCGGGGTTATCGCGATCATCGTGATGATGGTCGTGCCATTGCCCACGGCGCTGTTGGACGTGCTCTTGGCAACGAACATCACGTTTGCCTTGCTGGTGCTGCTCGTGTCGATGTTCGTCAAGCGGCCGCTTGATTTCGCCGCGTTCCCGTCCCTCCTGCTCATCGCCACCCTGTTCCGGCTTGCCCTCAACATCAGCGTGACGCGACTCGTTCTGCTGCACGGCTATGCCGGAAAGGTCGTGCAGAGCTTTGGGCATTTCGTTGTCGGCGGCTCCCTCGTCGTCGGCCTCGTGATCTTTTTGATCATTCTCATCATCCAGTTCGTCGTCATCACCAACGGTGCCGGCCGGGTGGCTGAGGTGGGCGCGCGCTTCACACTGGACGCGATGCCCGGCAAGCAGATGGCCATTGACGCCGACCTCAATGCCGGACTCATCGACGAGGCCGAGGCTCGTCGGCGGCGCAGCGAAATCGCTGCTGAGGCCGACTTCTACGGGGCGATGGACGGAGCGTCCAAATTCGTCAAAGGCGACGCGATCGCGGCCGTTGTCATCACCGGCGTCAACCTTATCGGCGGATTGGCGATCGGAATCCTGCAGCGGCATCTGTCGATCGGGGAAGCGGTCAACACCTACAGCTTGCTGAGCGTCGGGGACGGCCTTGTCTCGCAAATTCCCGCCCTGCTCCTTTCCGTCTCCACCGGCCTCATCGTGACCCGCGGTGCGAGCGAAGCGGACATGGGCGCCGACGTCCTGCGTCAGATCGCCTCCCAACGCCAAGCGATCCGGATCGGCGGAGCGGCGATCCTCGTCATTGCTCTCATTCCTGGGCTGCCGAAATTGCCGTTCCTCATCCTCGGTGGTGCGGCGTTGGCCCTCGGCATGCGATTGAAAGAGCCGCCAAAACCAGCGGAACCGCAACCTGCGGCTGAGCCTGCCGCGCCGGCACCGGATTCCCCCGAAGCACTGGTCGAGGAAATGCGCGTCGAACCGCTCGAACTCAACCTCGCCTTCGACCTCGTCGACCTCGTCGATCAGAGCAGGGGCGGTGAACTGCTGGAACGCGTCCGCGCCCTGCGCCGCAAACTTGCCCTTGAACTCGGCATGGTCATTCCGATGGTGCGCACCCGCGACAACCTGGATCTGCCGCCGGGAAGCTACGCCATCCGAGTGAACGGCGTCGAGGTGGCCCGCGGTGAAGCGCCGCCCGGCGCGATGCTCGCCATCGGCGAGAACCTCACGAATTTGCCGGGCACGGCCACGATTGAGCCCGTTTTCGGCCTGCCGGGCAAATGGCTTGCGCCCGAACTGCGGCAGCAGGCGGAGATGCTGGGCGCGACGGTGGTCGATCGCGCCTCCGTCATCACCACCCATCTTGCCGAGGTGGTCCGCGACAACGCCGCCAAACTGCTCTCCCGGGAGGACGTCAAGACCCTGACCGAGTTGACCCGCCGGACGCATCCCGTCGTCGTGGAAGAATTGACCCCCGCCCTGCTGCAGCTCGGCGATATTCAGCGCGTCCTGCAAGGCCTGCTCGACGAGCACGTGCCGATCCGCGATCTGCCGAGAATCTTCGAGGCGCTCTCCCAGCGGGCTCGGGTCAGTCAAGACCCCGAAGGGCTCATCGAGGCGGCCCGCGCCACCCTTGGACCGGCGATTTCCGCCGCGTACGCGCAAGACGGCCGCCTCTCCGTCCTGACGATCGACCCTCTGACGGAGCAGCGTCTTGTCGACAAGCTGCGGCACGGAGAGCACGGCAGTTTCCTTGCACTGGACCCCGATGATGCCGAATACCTCGTTGGAGAGGTTCGCCGCCTCGCCGAACGCGCCGAACAGCTCGGCAACACGCCCGTGCTGGCGTGTGCCGCACCGCTGCGTCCTGCGCTCCGGCGGTTGGTGCGGTCGGCGAATCCACGGTTGCCGGTGCTCGCGTACGGCGAGCTCGGTCCGCACCTGCAACTGGAGACGGTAGGGACGGTGAGCCTGGCCCATGCGCATGCTGCTTGATGGACCGAATCTCGAAGAACTGCTGCTCCGGGCCCGCGACGAGTGCGGCGCCAACGGCCGCATTGTGAAAGCCGAGAAGATCCGGCCCGGCGGACTTGCCGGTCTCTTTGCCCGAGACCGGTATGAACTGACGATTGAAATCGACGATGTCCCGGCAGAACCGTCCGCCCCGCACGTTACGAACGCCGACACCGGGCCGGCGACAGCGGCGGCAGGGCCGCGGTCCGCTGCGGCGTCGTTGCTGGATCTCGCGGAGGCAATCAGCGATCGGGAAATCGATGCAGCGGCGCGCCAGCGCGGCGGACCGCGACTCTCCACCGAGGGAGTGTCCTTCGCCAGCGTCCTCGAGGAGTTGACGAACACTATCGGCGACGGCCCGGATTCGCCCGGGAGAAATCCAGCGCACGGTGCCGCCGGCAACTCGGCCGAGTCAACGGCGAAAACAGTGGACTCGACCGCGGTGACAGCGGCGGAATTCCCCCGGCTGGACAGCTCGGATCCGTCGGTCGTCCGGTCGCGGATCGGCAATTCTGCTCTCCGGGGTGACCGGCCGGTTCCGGGCGCCAACCGCCGCGGCTACGACGCCTACGACGCGCTGCATCCGGCAACCGCGGCGACGTTGCCCGCCCGGCTGCACGGCCTCGGAATTCCGCAGCACTTTCTGCCGTCGGATGGAACGGGTGATCTGCTCGCCGCCTTGGTCGCCGCGTTGCGCGCGCTCCCGCCGGCCCCGCAGCCGCCGACACGTCCCGGCGACATCCTCGCCGTCGTGGGTGACGGCGAAACCACCTGGGACGCCGCACTCAATCTCGCTGCGTCTGTGCAGCTCGATGAGCGGGCGATGGTGTACGTGACCGCCCGCAGTGCCTCAACGCGGATCGCGCCGACCCGGCGGATCACCGCCGTGGACCAGATCCCGCCTCGGCGGGAACGGTGGGTGAAGCGGACGACGCCGGTGATTGCTGTCGTCGACGCGCCGATGGCGCCGCAGTACGGGGAATTCGGCCGGAGTGCTCTGCAGGCGTTGGACGCGGCCGCAACCTGGCTGGTCGTCCCGGCCACCCGGAAGACCGGCGACGTGGCGCTGTGGGTGAAACGTCTCGGGCGCGCCGACGCGCTCATTCTTACCGATGTGGAGGCGAGCGCGGATCCGGCCGCGGTGCTCTCGTTGGGAATTCCGGTCGCCCGGTTGGACAACGAAATCGCGAACACCCGCACCTGGGGCGGCCTCATCCTCCAACGGCTCGTGGAGGCACGGTGAGTCGCGCCGGTGCGGACACCCTCTCCCTGAACGCGCTGGTGACGTTGCGCATCGGCGACGACGAGGTGGATTATCCGTCTCGTATTGAGGACATCGCTGAGGACATCGCTGAGGACAGCGTCTTCGTCGCCGCGCCGACCGGCGGCAGCGCAAGCCTCGTTGCGAGCGGGGTGCGGACCGTCGAACTCTCGTGGGTATCGCCACGGGGCCGCTATCAGCAGCCGTGTGAGGTGGTGGAATTCATCTCCGGCCAGCCCCGCCTGTGGCGGCTGCGTCCGACCGGACCTGCCGCGTTGATACAGCGCCGGCGGTTCGTCCGGGTCCGTGCCGCCGTTCCGGTCTTGCTGGTCCTGCCGGGGACCGTGACCTCCGGGACGACGATTGACATCTCCGAGGGCGGTTTCCGGATGCGCATTCCGCGTCAGACCGTTCGGGAGCTCGTGCCGGCCACCATTCAAACCACCATCGGCGGCGTGCAACTCGAAATCCACGGACACGTCATTCGCACCGGGGTCACCGAGGTGGGCCAGACTGAGGTGGTTGTCGCATTTGACGCGGACATGCGCACCGCGGACGCGATCCGGCGATTCGTCTTTCACGTTCAGCTGCGGGCCCGGGCGGTGGCGGGACGATGAAACGATTGCGGCTGACGGCTCCCATGCTTGCCGTCGCCTTGTTCATCAGCCTCCCTGCATTGCAGCACGGGCTGTTCGACCATTCCCTTTCCATCGCGAGCATGTTCATCCGCCTCGGCGTCGCCGTCGTGCTGGTGATGGTCGGCCGAGCCGTTCTCGACGTCGTCATCGACAGTTACCGTTACCAGAACTTGGTACGCCGCCGTCGCGACGAGGCAGCCCGGCGCGCGTCCGATGAATCCCCGCAGATGCGCTGAATTTCGTTGCGGCGGAGGAAATGCTCCGGCACACTGCTGCGCGCGTCCGATGAATCCCCGCAGACCCGCTGAATCAGCCGCGCCGGGAAATCCGGCGGCGGGCCGGGCGGTTGACACCGTCGTGTTGCGTGCCCGCGATGTTGCATGGGGCCGGATGCGGGCCGGGGCGCGGTCGTCTCACTGTTCGTCGACCCGGGCATGTGCCCGTCGACCGAACACGTAAAGGACCAATTCAGACGGCCGGCCGATGACGATCCGCCGCGGTGGACGTCGTCCGATCACAATCTGTTGTGCCGTTCCCGCCCGCCGCAATTCGACGGCGTCCCGGCGGAGAACCAGTCGGGCGATCCGCCGCAGCCGCACCCAGAGGACCTCCTCGACGTCATCGCCCAGGTCACGGGGTTGCCACTCCGGCTGAGCGCGGCGGACGTCCTCGTGGTGCACGAAGAATTCGATGCCGTTCGCCGCCTCGCGGAGCACCGGCCAGGCAAGCGGTGACCACCGGGGTGGTCCCGCGCCCAACCGTTCCACCAGCGCGGGGAAATCGCCGGCCGCCAACCGTGCCTGCGCTCGTTCGGTGTAGCGGCGCAGCAGGGGCAGTGCGATGCCGACCGCGGCGAACGGATGCGACTCGCGGAGCACCAGGTGTGCCGCGAGATCCCGGGTGCGCCAGCCCGTGCAGAGGGTCGCGGCGTCGGGTCCGAGGCGGAGCAGCAGGTCGGCCAGGGCGGCCCGCTCGCGAGGCTCGAGCGCCGTGCGGCTGGAACTCGTTGCCGTCGAGCGGGGACGCCGCGGCCTGCGGCGGGCGATGCGGCGGAGGGAACCGGTGCGTTTCAGCGGCACGGGGGCAGCGTAACCGCGTGACGTGAGACGGCGTATTACGGTGGGGCCATGTCAAATCCGCGCGGAGCGGCTCCGCTCGAACATCGGGAACCACCGCAGCGATCTCCTGATCATGACGTCGATGTGCTGATCGTCGGTGCCGGTCCCGCCGGGCTGTACGCCGCGTACTATGCCGGCTTCCGGGCGATGTCGGTCGTGGTGCTCGACTCACTCACCGAACCCGGCGGCCAGCTGGCGGCGCTCTACCCCGAGAAGGTGATCTACGACGTCGGCGGAATTCCGGCGATTCTCGGCCGCGAACTCGCCGCCGACCTCTACAAGCAGGCGATGACCTACAACCCGGTCATGCTCTTGGGACACGGCGCTGACCAGCTCTTCCGATTGGACGACGGAAGCTTTCTCGTGACGACGACAACCGGCCTGCTCATTCACGCGAAGGCAATCATCGTGACAGCGGGAATCGGTGTCTTCACGCCGAGACGGCTGCCGGTCGGCCAGGAGTATGAGGGGCGGGGGCTGCGGTACTTCGTCCCGAATCCGCAGGAGCTTGCCGGGAAGCGGATCCTCGTGGTCGGCGGCGGGGACAGCGCGGTCGACTACGCCCTGATGCTGGAGAAGGTCGCGGCTTCGGTCACCCTCATTCATCGCCGGCACGAGTTCCGCGCCCATGAGGCATCCGTCGAACAGTTGCGGGCTTCGTCGGTGCGCATCCTGACGCCTTACCAAGTCTCCGCGGTATACGGCGACGACCGCGTAACGGCGGTGGATGTGACCGACCACGACACGAAACACGTCGAACGATTGGACGTTGACGAAATCGTTGCGGCGCTCGGGTTCGTCGCCGAATTGGGGCCGCTCGCCGAGTGGGGGATGGAACTTCGGCAGCGGCACATCGTCGTCGACACAACGATGGCGACCAGTGTGCCGCGGATTTACGCCGCGGGTGACATCGCGGATTATCCCGGGAAAGTGAAACTCATTTCGGTGGGATTCGGTGAAGCGGCGATTGCGGTGAATAATGCCGCGGTCGCGATCGACCCGTCGAAGAAACTCTTTCCTGGGCATTCGTCGGACCCCGACCGCCATCCCACCGAACGGTAGGCGTCCGGTCACAAAGAGTGATCACTCGATCGGGGGATTGTGACCGCTGTTCCGGGGCGAAACGCTTCCCGCCATGAACGGAATTCCCCGCCGCGCGCGCGGCCGTCTGCTCCGCGCAGTGGCCGCCGTCGCGACCCTCGTGTCGGCGCTCGTCGGCACCGCAGCGGTTGCGCAACCGGCCGGCGCCGCGTCGTACGCCGTCCCGGCCTCCGTGATCGCCGACGATGCCGCGTGGATTCTACAAGGTCAACTTCCCGACGGAGCGATCGCCTGGTACATCGACAAGCAGCGCATTTCCCCATACCTGGCGAATTACGCCGCGATCGGTCTTGCCGAGGCGACACGGGTGACGGGTGACCGCCGCTATGCGGACGCGGCGTGGTCATGGCTCGTGTGGTACGCCGGCCACGAAGACGCGAATGGATTTGTCACCGACTACACCGTCGACGCCGCCGGAATTGAGAATTCCACCGGCGACGAGGATTCGACGGACGCATACGCCGGGACATTCCTTGCCGCCGTCCGCGCCGTCTTCCGTGTCGAGCCGGACGTCGGTCGGCTCGCCGCGCTGCACGCCGGAATTCAAGGCGCCGTCCGGGCCATTCTCGCGACGCAGGACGTTGACGGGTTGACGTTCGCCAAGCCCGGCTGGCCGGTGAAATACCTCATGGATCAGGCAGAGGCCTACCGGGGTCTGGTCTCAGCCGCCGAGTTGGGTCTCGTCCTCGGCGACGGAGTACTCGTGTGGCGCGCGCTGTCCGCGGCTGCGCGGCTGGCGGTCGGTGTCGGAAGCCTGTGGAATTCCGCGACGATGAGCTACGACTGGGCGGTCGACGCCGCCGGGCAGCGCACGGTGACGAATTGGGCGCAGTTGTATCCCGACGCGATGGAGCAGGCGTGGCTCGCCTCCACCACGGCCATCTCCCCTAACCGGGCACGCATCCTCGTTGACCAGCTGGGGGCCACCGAATCGCAGTGGAGTCAGCCGACGGCCGGCGCGCAGATCGACGGCGCGCCGGGGACGGTCGGGTACTGGCCGCAAGCCGGGTGGGCGCTGCTCCGGCTCGGCCGGTGGGACGCCGCGCAGGCCGCCGCTGCAAGCATCCGCGCCGCAGCTCTCGCCACCGGACGGGCGTGGCCGTTCACCACTGGCGTCGCAGGGCAGTTGATCGTGCTCGAAGCGGGCGACCCATCGCTCATCCTGCCGTGAGGGACCTGGTACCGCGCCGGTGCGCCGCTTCGCCGCCGCTGTGGACCGCGCCGGTGACGCGGACCGCCGGCTGGTTTGCGGACGGGCGGTTTCCCGAGTCAGACCACCTGCGGATGCAGGCCGCCGACACCGACCACCTGCGGATGCAGGCCGCCGACACCGACCGCCCAGCTGCCCCGATTTGGGCCGCCGATCATCCTGTGATCCAGAATCTCGGCGTGGCGGGTGGCGGAACCGCTTGCGGACCGGCAGAATGTCATCACACGTGGCGCTGGCTGCCGCACCCGCACCGAGGCCGCTGGGGAAGGCGTCCCTCGTCGAGATTGCGGAGGTACTGGTGGCCACGTGTGGTGTGCTCTATATTCACTCGGCGACACCGGCAGTCGTGCCTCACGTGGAGTGGGCAACCGCCGGTGTCATTGGCATGTCCGTGCACTTTGATTGGCAGGGGCAACCGGCCGCGCCGGGTCACCTGCGGGCGGAGGTCGCTTGGAGCGGGCCGGCTGGGACGGCCGGCCGGCTGGCGTCCACCCTGCGTGGTTGGCCGATTCGCTTTGAGGTGACCGAGGATCCGAGTCCCGGAGCGGACGGCGAACGCTACGCGTTCACCCCGAGCCTTGGCCTCTACCACGCGTTGACCAGCGCCAACGGCGACCTCGTCGTACCGGAGAACAGGCTTCGCATGCTCCTCGCCACGGGAGGCGATATCTCCGCTGCACTCGACCTGCTCCTCGGCGGACCGTGGGACGCCGAGCTTGAAGCCTTCCGGCATGCCGGTGAGGGGGCACCGGTGCGCTGGCTGCATCGGGTTGGGTGATCCGCCGCGGGCCGCCCGGAGTTTTCCCCTGGGTGGCCGCCGGGTCTGGTGGTCGTGGGTTCGCCCGGTACAGTAGGGGGCACAGCGGAGGGGAGTATCCCCGAGCGCGTCGCTCGTCAGCACGGTCCATGACCCGGGCGTCGCGGCCCTCGTAGGCGGGAGAGACCTCCGGCAGCCGTCGACTGCTGGAGGAACCGTGCTGATCATCCACTGGTGGGTCTATCTGCTCACCATCGCCGTCCTCGGGGTGCTCATCGTCGCCGACGTCTGGCTGTCGGTGCGTCGTCCGCATGTGCCGTCGATGCGCGAAGCGGCCGCTTGGATCGGCCTGTACGTCGGTCTGGCCGCCGTGTTCGCCGCCGGGCTTGGCCTGCTGAGCGGTTGGCGGTGGACGGGGGAATTCGTTGCGGGCTGGCTCACCGAATACAGTCTCTCCGTCGACAACATCTTCGTTTTTGCGCTCCTCTTCGTCTCGTTCGGTACGCCGGCGGTGTACCAACAGAAAGCGCTGCTGTGGGGAATTGTCATCGCGCTCGTCTTGCGGGGAGCGTTCATCGCGGCCGGAGCGGCGGCCATTCAACGGTTCACCGCGACGTTCTACGTCTTCGGCGCGATTCTCTTCATCACAGCGGTCCAGTTGCTCCGGAGCAGCGGGCATGCCCCCGACCCGAAACGCAATCCGCTCTGGCGGCTTGCCGCGCGCGTGCTGCCGACCACGGATTCCTATGCCGGTGGAAGAATTGTCACCCGGGACGCCGGCCGGTGGGTGACGACGCCCCTGTTTCTCGTCCTCATCGCGATCGGGACGACTGACGTGCTCTTTGCCCTCGATTCCATTCCAGCCATTTACGGCCTGACGCGGGAGCCGTACATTGTCTTGACAGCCAATGCCTTTGCCCTCATGGGCTTGCGGCAGCTGTATTTCCTCCTGCTCGGCCTGCTCGGGCGACTCCGGTATCTGCGGCACGGCTTGGCGGTGATCCTCGGTTTCATCGGCGTGAAGCTCGTTCTCGAAGCGGCGCATCAGAGTGTCGAGGGATTGCCGGAGGTGCCCATCTGGCTCTCACTCGCGGTGATTTTCGCCGTCCTTGCGGTCACCACGCTGCTGAGCGTGCTGCGGACGGCGCGTCCCGCGCCGGTCGAGCCGGCACGGCCTAGTGGGACCGGCGGATCGAGCTCTGACGCACGATCAATTGAGCCGGGACGACGTACGAGTTCTGCGCCGCCTCACCGCTGATTTCGCTGATGAGCAGTCGGATGGCGTGCTCGCCGACGGCGGCGAAATCCTGCCGGATCGTGGTGAGGGGTGGGGCGAAGTACGCCGCCTCGGGAATGTCGTCGAAGCCGACGAGCAGAACGTCCCGCGGCACGCGGATGCCGTGTTCGTGAAACGCCCGCAGCACCCCAAGGGCCATCTGATCGTTGGCGACAAAGACCGCGTCAACCTCTTGGATCTTCTCGACCAGGAGCAAGCCCGCGCGATAGCCGGAGGCGGGCGTCCAGTCGCCGTAGAGCACACCGGGCGACTGAAGACCCGCTGCTTTCAACGCAGACCGCCAGCCGCGGGCGCGAGCCTGGGCGTGCAGCCAGCTCCGCGGGCCGGCGATGTGCCAGATGCGCTCCGCGCCATGCTCAAGGAGGTGGTTCGTGGCGAGGCGGGCGCCACCAGCTTGATCGACGTAGACAGCAGGAACGTCGCCGGCGAGCGCGTCACCAGCGGTCACCATCGGAACGCGGTGGTGCAGCGGTGAAAGGGCTTGACCGATCTGGCTGCTCGGTGCGATGACGACGATTCCCTCGACCGCCTGACTGGTCAGCCGATCGAGTCCTTCGGCGGCGCTCCGGGGGTCGACGGTTTTGATGCTGGTGATGGTGAGGGAGAACCCGGCACGCCGGGCGGCGTTCTCGACCGCGTAAAGGGTTCCAGCCGGCCCATACAGCGTGGTGTCGATCGTGAGGACACCGATGACTCCCGAGCGGCGAGTCGCCAGCGCCCGGGCGGCGGTGTTCGGCTGGTAACCAAGCTCTTTGATCGCAGCCAGTACCCGTCGCCGTGTCTCCTCGCGGACCGCCGTGTGATTGTTCAAGACCCGCGAGACCGTCATGTGCGAGACGCCGGCAAGCCGTGCGACGTCCGCCATGTTCACCGGCCGGGCCTGGGCGCGCGCCGTCCGAGCCTGCGTGGGTTCGGCGGCTGGCAGCGATCGACCGGTGTGAGCGGATGGCAACCGTCGTGAGCGGGTTCGGTCAGCCATGGCCTTCCGCATCGTCGAGTGGCTCCGTACCGCAGACGGTCACCGGGTGAGGGAGTGGATCGGCGCTCTCAGCATATCGCGCTGGTCGCAGGCGCCCAGGCTTGCCGCTGACCGAGATCCGGTGAGGTTGCGCGGTCGCGTTCGCCCTGCGGCGTACAGCAGTTAGCGCTCACATTTAGTGGCCGGTGTCCAACGTGCCGCGCACGAGCAGCGTCGGCAACTTTTCGGTCCTCATCCTGTATAGGGACTCAAGGAGGCCGACAATGCCCGCTCACACCATGGGACGAGGTCGGCGACGCCCTTGACGACACGCAATTCCCCGCGCGACGATACGTGCAGGTGATAACGCTAACATTAGGTGCGCGGTGAGAACCTCGCCGTCGGGTCCGCACGGCGCGATCCGGCGGCGAGCCGAACAGCGCGTCCTGCGGGAGGGTGGCTGGGCATGGCAGCGCCGGTGGTAGAAGGCGATCCGCTCGTCGTGGGCGTGGATTTCGGCACGCTGTCGGGTCGGGCCGTGGTGGTCCGGGTCGCCGACGGCGCGGAGTTGGCCAGTGCCGTGCACGAGTACCGGCACGGCGTCTGTACCGACGCGCTGCCCACGGGGGAGCGGTTGCCGGCGGATTGGGCGTTGCAGGTACCGTCCGATTACCTTGAGGTGCTGCGCACGGCAGTCCCGAAAGCATTGGCGGAGAGCGGCCGGTCTCCCCGGGACGTCATCGGCATCGGCACCGATTTCACCGCCTGCACCGTCCTGCCGGTACGTGCCGATGGGACACCCCTCTGCGAAACACCGGAGTTCGCACGGCGTCCGCACGCCTACGTGAAGCTGTGGAAACACCATGCCGCTCAGCCCTACGCCGACCGGATCAACGAGGTGGCGCGCGACCGCCGCGAGCCGTGGCTGGCCAGGTACGGCGGACGGATTTCGTCGGAATGGGAATTCGCGAAGGGACTTCAACTTCTCATCGAGGATCCGGAAATTTACGCGGCAGCGGACCTGTGGGTTGAGGCTGCGGACTGGATCGTCTGGCGGCTGTCGGGCCGATACGTCCGCAATGCGTGCACCGCAGGCTACAAGGGGCAGTATCAGGACGGCAGGTATCCGAGTCAGGATTTCCTTGCTGCACTGGATGAGCGCTTCGCGGATTTCGTCGCCGCGAAGCTGGCCGGACCGGTCGCCGCTCTCGGGGAGGCAGTCGGCAGGCTGACCGAAGAGGCAGCCGGGTGGACCGGCCTTCCCGCCGGCATCCCGGTTGCGGTCGGCAATGTCGATGCGCACGTCACCGCCGCAGCCGCACACGCGTTGGCGCCGGGCCAGATGGTGGCGATTATGGGTACGTCAACGTGCCACGTGATGAATTACGACCGGCTTGTCGAGATTCCGGGGATCTGCGGCGTGGTGCGGGACGGCATCGTCCGGGGGATGTGGGGATATGAAGCGGGGCAGAGCGGCGTCGGCGATATTTTCGGCTGGTTCGTCGAGCACGGCGTTCCCCCGTCGTACCACGCGGCGGCCGCGGCACGCGGTGTGGACCTGCACGGGTATCTCTCCAGCTTGGCGGCACGGCAACGCGTCGGCGAACACGGCCTGGTGGCGTTGGACTGGCACAGCGGCAACCGCTCCGTCTTGGTCGACCACGAACTCTCCGGCGCCGTGCTCGGCCTCACGTTGACGACCAGACCGGAGGACGTCTACCGCGCGTACGTCGAGGCGACCGCTTTCGGCACCCGGCTCATCATGGAAACCTTCGCCGCACATGGATTACCGGTCACCCAGCTCACCGTCGCCGGCGGTCTGGTCAAGAATCCGTTCGTCATGCAGGTGTACGCGGACGTGCTCGCGATGCCGCTGTCGGTCCTGGATTCGGCCTGCGGTCCGGCCCTCGGCGCGGCGATTCACGCCGCTGTCGCGGCCGGCGCTTATCCGGACGTGCCGGCTGCGGCCGCCCGGATGGCCCGGGTGCGTCGCGATGTGTACCGCCCGAACGGGGCGAACGTTGCCGCGTACCACGACCTCTATGAACGGTACCGGCTGCTGCACGACTATCTCGGCCGGGAACGGCCCGATGTGTTGCACGGGCTGCACCGCCGCCGCGCCGAGATTCTCGAGATCCGTAGTGCGGGGGACGCGTCGTGACAATCGCTTCGTCGGACGTCATCGCGCAACTGCGACGCGAGTTGCTCATCCTGCACCGCAAACTGGTGACCTGGGGTCTGGTGGTCTGGACGGCGGGCAACGTCTCCGCGCGGATCCCCGGCGAACCGCTCATGCTCATCAAACCGAGCGGGGTGGACTACGATCTGCTGCGCGAAGAATCCTTCGTCGTCTGCGACTTCTCCGGTGGCCGGGTCGAGGGTTCGCTCACCCCCTCCAGCGACGCCCGCAGTCACGGCTACATTTACGCGCACATGCCACACGTCGGCGGCGTCGTCCATACCCATTCGCCCTACGCAACGGCCTGGGCGGCGCGAGGCGAACCGATACCATGCATCCTTACCGCGATGGCCGATGAATTCGGCGGCCCCATTCCAGTCGGACCGTTTGCACCGATCGGCGACGAGCGGATCGGCCGCGGCGTGGTGGAGACGCTCCGCACGTCACGATCTCCGGCTGTTCTGATGAAGAACCACGGTGTTTTCGCCGTCGGTGCGACGGCGGAGGCTGCGGTCAAGGCGGCCGTGATGTGCGAAGACGCCGCCCGCACCGTCTACTTGGCGCGCAACCTCGGCGAGGTCGAACCATTGCCGGCGCACGACATTGACGCCCTGCACCGCCGCTATCAGACGGCGTACGGCCAACGGTGACGAAACGGAGAGTCCATGACCGACCTGCCCTATCCGGAATATGAGTGTTGGTTTCTCACCGGCAGTCAGCATTTGTACGGCGAGGACGTTCTTTCCGCGGTGGCCCGGCAATCCCAGGCCATCGTGGAGGCGCTCAATGCCGCAGGACTACCGGTGCGGTTGGTGTGGAAACCGGTCCTGACCGACGCCACAGGCATCCGGCGCATGTGCAGCGAGGCAAGCGCAACCGACGCGTGCATCGGCGTCATCGCGTGGATGCACACGTTCTCCCCGGCAAAAGCCTGGATCAATGGATTGCTGGCGCTGCGCAAGCCGCTGCTTCACTTGCATACGCAGGCGAATCTCACCCTTCCGTGGTCGACCATCGACATGGACTTCATGAATCTCAACCAGGCCGCCCACGGCGATCGCGAGTTCGGCTATGTGGCCGCTCGGTTGGCCATTCCGCGGAAAATCGTCACCGGTCATTTCTCGGACCCCGACGTGGTGCGGGACATTGCCGCATGGCAGCGCGCCGCCGCCGGATTGGCGGATCTGCGGTCCACGCGGCTCGTCCGGTTCGGCGACACGATGCGAAACGTTGCGGTCACCGACGGCGACCGGGTCGAGGCGCAAATCCGGCTGGGCAGTGCCATCGAGACGTACGGCGTTCACGACCTCGGGGTACGGGTCGATGCCGTCGCCGAGAGCGACGTGGACGCCCTCGTTGACCGGTACCTTGCCGACTATGACATGGCACCGGAACTCACCATCGGGGGCGCGCGCCACGAGTCACTGCGGTACGCAGCGAAACTCGAACTTGCCTTGCGGTCCTTCCTCCACGACGGACGATTCACTGCCTTCACCACGAATTTCGAGGACCTCGGACCGCTCCGCCAGCTTCCCGGCATCGCAGTTCAACGGCTGATGGCCGACGGCTTCGGGTTCGGCGCCGAAGGTGATTGGAAAACCGCCCTCCTGGTCCGCGCGGTCAAGACGATGAGCCGCGGCCTGCCGGGCGGCACCTCATTCATGGAGGATTACACCTACCACCTGGAACCCAGCGGCCGGCTCGTCCTCGGTGCGCACATGCTCGAAGTCTGTCCGACACTGACGTCTGCAACGCCGCGCTGTGAGATTCACCCGCTGCTCATGGGCGGACGCGAGGACCCGGTGCGGCTCGTCTTCACCGCGGATCCAGCTCCGGCCGTCATCGTGGGACTGTGCGACATGGGTGACCGACTCCGCCTTGTCGCGAACACCGCCGACCTGGTTGCCCCGCCTGAACCATTGCCGCGGCTGCCGGTGGCTCGCGCCGTGTGGCAGCCGCACCCGGAGCTGAAAACCGCCGCTACGGCGTGGATCGCCGCCGGCGGACCGCATCACACCGCGCTGTCAACCGCCGTCAGCGCAAGGGAAATCCGGGACTTCGCCCGGATGGCCGGCCTCGAGCTTGTCCTCATTGACGAGCACACCGCACTTGACGCCGCCCTCGACCGGCTCTGGGCAATCGAACAAACCCGCGCATCGCGGCCGTGGTGACAATGTTGCCGTGGTGACGTCGCGGCCGTGGTGACGCCGCTGGCTGTGCGTTCCTGCTCTAGTGACGCCGCCGGTTGCGCCGACAGGAGTGTCAGAGGGGGATGTTGCCGTGCTCGCCGCGGACCGGCGGCGCGGCGGCAATGGCATCCGCGATGGCGCTGCGGGTTCGGGCCGGGTCGACGACGTCGTCCACTACGCCCAAGGCAACAGCCTTCTCGATACCGCCGGCGATTTTCTCATGCTCGGCGGCAAGTTCCAGTTCCAGCGAGGGACGGAGCGCCTCACCGACTTCGGCAAGCTTGCGCCGGTGCAGGATCCGTACAGCGGCGACCGCCCCCATGACGGCGACCTCCGCACCCGGCCAGGCCAGCACCCGGGTGGCACCGAGTGCGCGGGAATTCATCGCGATGTACGCGCCGCCGTAGGCTTTCCGGGTTATCAAGGTGATGCGTGGCACGACGGCCTCGGCAAAAGCGTGCAGGAGCTTCGCGCCGCGACGGACCACGCCGTCCCACTCCTGCCCCAGTCCCGGTAGATATCCCGGGACGTCGACCACCACCACCAGCGGCACCCCGAACGCATCGCACATCCGGACAAAGCGGGCCGCCTTCTCCGCCGACGTCGTGTCCAGGCAGCCGCCCAGCCGGAGCGGATTGTTCGCGATGACACCGACCGTACGGCCGGCGAGCCGGCCGAGAGTGGTCACAATGTTCGGCGCCCACTTCGGGTGCAATTCGACGCCGGGGGAGTCAAGCAGCCCGTCGACGAGCGGGTGCACGTCGTAGGCCCTTTTCGCTGCTTCCGGAATCCGGTCCGCGAGGTCGACGTCCACCAGCGGCGCGTCGCCCAATTTCCCCTGATTCCCCAGCAGCGCAACCACGTCCCGTGCGTACCCCAGCGCCTGCTCATCGGAGTCCGCGAGCAGGTGAACGACGCCGCTTCGGCGGCCGTGCACTTCTGCACCACCCAACCGCTCCATGTCGACGTCCTCGCCGGTCACACTCCGCACGACATCCGGTCCGGTCACGAAAATACGGCCAGCCGGGCCCATGATGACGATGTCCGTGAGGGCCGGCCCGTACGCCGCCCCACCGGCTGCCGGGCCCAGAACCACCGAAATCTGCGGGATTTTTCCCGAAGCTCGGGTCATTGCGGCGAAAACCCGCCCGACCCCGTCGAGACTCTCGACACCTTCGCGCAATCGAGCGCCGCCGGAATGCCAGAGCCCGACGATCGGCGCGCCGTCGGCGAGTGCCCGGTCGTATGCGCCGACGATGACCGAGCATCCGACACTGCCCATGGCCCCACCTTGAATCGTGGGGTCGCTAGCGAATGCAACCGTGTGCGTGCCGGCGACGGTGCCGACACCGGCCAGGACACCGCAATCGTCGAGGGGGCTGATGGGCTGGAAAGTCCCCGGATCAAAGAATGCGCCGAGCCGCGCGGTGGGCGTGCGCGGGTCGAGGTCCTGCGGTCCGGATGTGCCCGGCCGGGTGTCGTGTGCGTCGTGCGTCACGGAGTTCCCTCAGCTCGCTCGGATGACGAGGACGACGTTGTGCCCGCCGAAACCGAAGGAATTGGACAGCGCCGCGCCGTCCCGCAACGGTCTCGGTTCGAGAGCGGCGATGTCGAGGTCCACCTCGTCGTCCTGGTTCTCCAGATTCAGCGTGGGTGGTGAGACTTTTTCTCGGACGGCGAGAAGCGTCGCGATCGCCTCCACCGCACCGGCGGCGCCGAGAAGGTGACCGAAGGACGATTTCGGCGCGGTGACGACGATGCCATCGGCCGCGGATCCGAAAACTTCCCGGATTCCTTTGGCCTCCGCAACATCTCCGATCGGCGTGGAGGTGGCGTGCGCGTTGATGTGCACGATGTCAGCTGGGCTGAGATCGGCGTCGGCGAGTGCCGACCGCAGGGCCCGAACGGCTCCGCGCGCCTCCGGATCGGGGGCGGTGATGTGGTAGCCGTCGGAACTCAGCCCGGCGCCGGCGATTTCGCCGAGAATCCGGGCGCCCCGGGCGCGGGCGTACTCGAATTCTTCGAGGACGACGGCACCCGCCCCTTCGCCCATGACGAAACCGTCGCGCGCCTTGTCGTACGGCCGGGAGGCCCGCTCGGGCTCGTCATTGCGGGTCGACAGCGCCCGCATCGAAGCGAAAGCGGCCAGCGGAAGGGCGTGGATCGCCGCCTCGGTTCCGCCGCACACGGCGACGTCCGCCCGGCCGGACCGAATCATCTCCAAGCCGTAGGCGATCGCCTCCGCTCCGGAGGCGCACGCGCTGACCGGGGTGTGCACGCCGGCTTGCGCGCCAAGGTCGAGCCCGACCGCTGCGGCCGGGCCGTTCGGCATCAGCATCGGCACGGTGTACGGCGACACTCGCCGCGGCCCTTTCTCGCGGAGGACGTCGTACGCGTTGAGCAGGGTGGTGACCCCGCCGATGCCCGAAGCGAAAACGACGCCCAGCCGCTCCCGGTCCACCTCGGGCCGGCCGGCGTCCTCCCACGCCTGCCGAGCCGCGATGAGAGCGAATTGCTGGGAGCGATCGAGCGTCCGGGCTTCGACCCGGTCCAGCACCTCGGTCGGCTCGACGGCTACCCGCGCGCCGATCCGCACCGGCAGGTCGGCGGCCCACTCCTCGGTGAGGGTCCGAACCCCGCTCTCACCGGCGAGGAGCCGCCGCCAGGTCGTTGCCACGTCCCCGCCAAGCGGCGTGGTGGCACCGAGACCGGTGACCACAACACGACGTCGTCCACGTTGCTGCTCAGTCACTCGTCCGCCGTCCGCTCTCGGATGAGGTCTGCTTTCGAATGATCTCCGTTGCCGTTCCGCCGGGCCTACGCGGACACCGTCGCGTTGGCGATGTAGTCCACCGCGTCGCCGACGGTCTTGAGGTTCTTGACCTCGTCATCGGGGATCCGCACCCCGAATTTCTCCTCCGCTGCAACGACCACCTCGACCATCGACAGGGAGTCCACGTCGAGGTCATCGGTGAAGCTCTTCTCGGGTTGGACGTCGGACGTCGGTATCCCGGCGACCTCGTTGATGATTTCCGCGAGACCGGTGAGGATTTCCTCTTTCGACAGGGCCATAGTGTGCTCCTTTTCGTCAGTGGTCAGGGAATCTCGACGACCTGGGCAGCATACGTGAGCCCGGCGCCAAAACCGATCAGCAGGGCCGGTTGCCCGCTCTGCACCTGGCCCTGCTCGATGAGCGCGGCCATTGCGAGCGGAATAGACGCCGACGAGGTGTTGCCCTGCGTCTCGATGTCACGGGCGATCACTGTGCTGGGCGGAAGGTCGAGTGCCTTTGCGAGTGATTCGACGATACGCAGGTTGGCCTGGTGGGGGATGAACGCGCCCAGCTCAGCCGGCCGGACCCCGGCGAGGTCCAACGCCCGACGCGCCACCGGCGCCATCTGGGTGACGGCCCAGCGGAACACACTGGGTCCGACCATCCGCAATGCGACCGGTTCAACGAGTGATCCGGCGGCCAATGCGCGCTGCACCTCGACGTACGTCGGCTGCTGGTAGATGAGCCGGGACTGTGAACCGTCGCTTCCCCATGCGACCGGGCCGATCCCCGGCCGATCCGCCGGACCGACCACCACCGCGCCAGCGCCGTCCCCGAAGAGAAAGGCCATGCCCCGATCCGTCGGATCGATGAAGTCGGTCATCCGCTCCGACCCGGCCAGGACGACGTACCGTGCGGCGCCGGAGCGGATCGCCGCGTCGGCCATCGCGAGCCCATAGCAGAACCCGGCGCACGCGGCGTTGAGGTCGTACGCCCCCGCCCGTATGGCGCCGATCAGGTGCTGAACTTCGCTGGATGCGCCGGGGGTCTGCAGGGGGTGCGAGCAGGTCGCCACGATGACGAGGTCGACGTCCTCCGGTTCGATACCGGCGTCGGCCAGCGCTTTGGCCGATGCGGCGGCTGCCATTGACACCACGGTCTCGTCGTCGCCGGCGAACCGGCGGGTGACAATCCCGGTCCGTTCCCGGATCCATGCGTCGGAGGAGTCGATTCGCTGGCAGATCTCGTCATTCGTGACGACGCGGGCCGGCCGGTATTCGCCGACCGAGAGGATGCGCGACCCCGGCGCGCCGGAGGCTGCGTTCACGCGAACACCTCGTCGGCTCTCGGATGCAACCGGACGATCGGCTGGCCCGGGGAGATCGGATCGCCGTTCTCGGCTAACCATTCGACGATCACAGCATCATGGGCGGTGACGATCTCGGCCGCTTCCCGCTTGGCAACCACCCGGCCGAGCACGGTGCCGGCGGTCACCTGCGTGCCGAGGTCCAGGGCCGCGCGTTCCAGCGTTCCGGCGATGGGCGCGACCAGCAGCCGCCAGCTCGGCGCCATGCTCGGCTCCAACTCGTGCCGATGCCGTTCGAGCAGTTCCTGGGCGGCGGGAATGTCGTCGGGTGTCTTGAGCGCGAGGGTCTCCACACCGGGCAGGGCCCTCCGGATCAGGCCGGTCAGCGTTCCTGCCGGGGGCAGCTCGATGACCGCAGTAACGCCCAGCGCGCCCAGTGTCTCCATGCACCGATCCCAGCGCACTGGCGCCGCGACCTGCTGGACAAGCCGGTTGATGACGTCCCGGCCGTGCTGGACGACCGTGCCGTCGGCGTTGGAGAGCAACCGCGTGTGCGGTTCGCCAACCGGCATTCCCGCGGTGAGCTCACGGAGCCGATCGACAGCACTCGCCATGTACGCGGTGTGGAAAGCTCCGGCCACCGCGAGCGGGCGGAGCCGGGCGCCCTCCGGTGGGTCCGCAGCCAACGCGGCGAGATCGTCGATCGTGCCGGCAGCGACGATCTGGCCGGCACCGTTCATGTTCGCCGCGGTGAGCCCGTGTTCGGCAAGCTTTGCCTGGACGGCGGCCGGGTCGCCGCCGAGGATCGCGGTCATCCCGGTGTCCCGCAGCGACGCGGCCCGGGCCATGGCCCGGCCCCGTTCCCGGACGAGAACCAGGGCGGCTTCCACCGGCAGGACGCCGGCGACCGCGGACGCGGTGAGCTCACCGACGCTGTGGCCGGCGACGGCGGCGATGTGGTGGGGAAGATTGTCGAGGACGGCGTGCGGATCGTCGTCCGGCAAGAGAGTGGCGGCTGCGGCAAGCCCGGCCGCGACGATCAGTGGCTGGGCGATCGCGGTGTCTTTGATCTCGTCTGCGCCGGCCTTGGTGCCCAGGTGGACGAGGTCAAGGTCGACGACGGCGGACCACCAGTTGAGAAGATCGGCAATTCGTGGCACATCCAGCCACGGAGTGAGCAGGCCGGGCGTCTGTGCCCCTTGGCCTGGCGCAAGGATCGCAAGCACGTCTCTACTCTGCCGCCCTCGGTGCGCTGCGTCGTTGCCGATCGGTACGAAGTCGGCTCCCGGTGTTTGTAGGAATTCTCTAATGACGGCGGCTCTCCGGTGAGCGTTCGGGCCGGTCCGGGGTGGCAGTCACGGCTTCTCTTCGGTGAGCCGGCCGTACACCAAGGCGAGGTGGAGCGCGAAGGCGTCGCGAGGATCCGTCGGGCTGTATCCCGTCAGATCCGCCACCCGACGCAGCCGGTAGCGCACCGTGTTGGTGTGGATGAACAACATCCGGGCCGTCGCCTCGAGCGAGCCGGCCTGCTCAAGGTACGTCGCCACAGTGTCGACGAGTCCGGCCGCCACCAGCGGCTGGTAAATCGACTCAACGAGCGCTGTGCGAGCCAGCTCGTCACCGTCGAGTGCCCGCTCCGGCAGGAGGTCTCGGGCGTGAACCGGGCGGGGGAGCGACGGGCGGGCCCGGGCGGCCCGCAATCCGGCAAGTGCCTCGCGGAGCGCCGGTCCCGCGGACACCAGATCCGTTGCCGTTGGCCCGATCACCACCGGCCCCGGGCCGAACTGTGCGAGCAGAGCCCGCGACGCGTGCATCGGATCAGCCACCCCGCCGAGGACGGCGATGAGCCGGTCCCCTTGGACGCCGGCGAGCACGTCCCAACCGGCGTGCCGAGCCGCCCGCCGGACGCCGTCGACGACGACCTCCGGCTCGTCGTCCGGGGTCATGCCCACCACGACTGCAACGGACGTCGGGTTGCGCCACCCGAGTGCCGCCGCCCGGGATCGGAGCACGTCGCCGGCCTCGCCGCGCACCAGGGCGTCGACGATGATGGCTTCAAGCCGGGCGTCCCAGGCGCCGCGGGACTCCGCCGCCTGCGCGTACACCTGCGCCGCGGCGAAGGCGACCTCGCGGGAGTAGATGAGGATCGCTTCCCGTAACGGGCCGACGTCCGGCGGCTCGACGATCCGCTCGACGGCGTCCTCGACAACGTCGACGGTGATGCGGACCATCTCCACGGTCTGCCGGAGGCTCACCGTCCGGGCGAGGTCCCGCGGGGCGGTGCCGAAGATTTCGGCGGTGATCTCCCTCGACCGATCCGGATGCTTGAACCAGTTGACGAACGCGGCAATCCCGGCCTGCGCGATCAACCCGACCCACGACCGGCTCTCTGCCGGTAACGCCTGGAACCACGGCAGTGTCGCCTCCATGCGGGCGACCGCTTCGCGGGCCAGCTCACCGGCCGCCCGCTCGAGGGCGCGGGCCGTCGTCGCACGGCGGCGAGGTTCCATACCGAGGGCGGGCGCGGTCACGATGGCAGGCTACGAGATCGCGGCTCATCCCGGGAGAAGGCTCGTCTCGCGGCGTTCGGGTATCCGGCGCGTGGTCGCGAGCGGCGGCGATGCGAGCCGGCGGGCTACGGCAACTGGTAGATGACGCGGCGCCAGGGAGCGCCGAGGGCGAGGTATTCCCGAGGGCGGAGCACAGGCTGGGCGTACGCAGCGGCCAGGGCGTCCCGGACCGCCTTCAGTGCTGTCTCCACGATCGTCGGATGCAACGTGGCGGACGAGACCCGGGCGATCGCCTGCGGCTGGGTGAGGACCTCATCGAACGCCTGCTCGATCGTGGCGAAATCGTGCAGGACGTCGACGACCAACGGCGCATCGACCGACAAGGCGCGGGCCCGGATTGCCGCAAGGTAGGGCGTGTTCCGCCACAGCCGGGCCAGCCCGGTGATCTCGCGCTCGCGGAGCATCGTCGCCCGGCGGCGGATCGCGAGAATCTCGCCGCGGTTCGGGTGCTCGTCGAGAGATGCGACGCGGACCACCGGTCGGCGTCCGTGCAGCCACGGCAGAATCGGCATGTGCGCGCTCCTCGACGGTTTCTCATCTGGTCGGCACCCGCGCGCCGGGTGAATAGGCATTTTTTAGCAAACCGCCCGCGGACTACCCGAACTGCCTGGGTCGGGTGGTCCGGCCGGTCGGCGTGACGGTCGTGGCGACGATGACGGTCGGCGTCTCCCGGTCGCCGGCTGCGTCAACAGGACGACGTGACGGTGGTAGCAACCATGCCCACGGTTGACCGTCGACCCGCGACGGCACGGTACGAGACGCGATCCCCAGGGATCGTGTCCCGGCACTCCTTCTCGTACGGTCGGCACTACGATCCGGCGAACATCGGTTTTGGCCCGCTGATCGCCCATAACGATGAGGTTCTGGAACCCGGCGCGGGTTACGGCTGGCACGGTCATCGCGGGATCGACATCCTCACCTGGGTGCTGACGGGGGCGCTCCGACACAGCGATGATCTCGGCAACATGCGAACGCTGGTCGGCGGGCAGATGCAGGTTCTGCACGCCGGGCACGGTGTGCGGCATTCCGAGCAAAATGCGGCAGCCGGCGTGACCCGATACCTGCAGATGTGGCTCACGGCCGATGACACCAGCGAACCCTGGTATCAGACCCCGGCGCCGGCGCAGCGGATGCGCGCGGACGGCTTCGTGACCGTTTTCACCCGTCACGATGCCCGGCTGGACGTCGCGTGCCTGCCCGCGGGCGGCACGGTGGAGCTCGCGTACGACGAACTCGCGCATCTTTTCGTCGCCACGGGGCGCGTCACGGTCGCCGTCGCCGACCGGCACGTGCTCGGCGCTGCGCCTGCCGGTATCGGCGGTCCAGATCCGGGCTGGGTGCTGGACGACGGTGATGCGGTCCGGCTCACCGGTGCGGCCACCGTTGTGCTCTACGCCGTGACCGAGGCGGAGGTGTTCGGCTGGTCGCTGAAATCCTCGCCGTCCGGTGCTGCAACCTCCTCCGACTTCGGCGAGACTAGGCAGCATCATGTCCGGTAGGTAAGGAGGGTATTGGTGAGCACGACCGCGGGCCACGCGGAGGGGCAGCGAAGCTCCGTCGAGCTTCGGCTCCGGGCCGAGAAGCTGGGTTTCTCGGCCGGGCAGGTCGTCCAGGAAATCGGGTACGACACGGACGTCGATGAGGATCTTCGGCGGGCGATTGAAGAAGTCACCGGCAACGCGCTTGTCGGCGCGGATTATGACGACGTTGTGGACGCCGTTCTCCTCTGGTGGCGGGATGGCGACGGTGATCTCGTTGATGCCTTGGTCGACGCGCTCACGTCCCTGGCCGACGGCGGCACCGTCTGGGTGCTGTCGCCCAAGGCAGGCCGACCGGGCCACGTCGAGCCTAGTGACATCACCGAAGCCGCCCCGACCGCGGGACTCGCGCAAACCAGCACGGTGAGCGCCGGCCGGGACTGGTCCGGTGCGCGGCTGGTGGCGCCGCGGTCGAAGCGACGGTGAGCGGCGTCGTCCCCGGAACGCGCGGTGGACGGCGCAATCGAGCGGGCTCATGAACGGAATCGGCGTTCTCGCGCTGGTCTGACGGTCACCTCGTCGCGTGCACGGTTTGGCCGCGCTGCCGTAGGCTGCGGCTCGCGGGCGCGTAGCTCAGTGGAAGAGCACCCGGCTTACAACCGGGGGGTCACAGGTTCGAACCCTGTCGTGCCCACGCATCTGCTCGGCTGGTTCCGGGGTCGCCGTTGATCGAACCGTAGAGCTGCGGCGTCGAGACAGCGCCCAGGTCGGCGTTGGTCCGACGGTGTCCCATGGATGCGTTCCTCGTTCACCCGCGATCTCGGGCATCTGCACGTCCGGCGGCTGTCACCGATTGACGTCCCCTGACCGTCCGGCCTAGCGTAAGGAAGCAAACGATTGTGAACTGGGAGGTGCGGATGGGTGATGAATACCCGACCGTGCATGCCGCGGCTGTCCAGGCGGCCTCCGTCTTCCTCGACCGGGAACGGTCGACGCAGAAGGCTTGTCGACTGATCCGGGAGGCGGGTCGCGGAGGCGCTGACATCATTGGTTTTCCGGAGGGATTCATTCCGGCGCATCCCATCTGGTTTCACTTCCACCCCGCAACGGGGTCGATCGCGACCGAGCTGAGCGTCGAATTATTCAAGAACGCCGTTGAAATCCCGGGACCGGAGGTAGTCGAGCTGCAGCGGGCAGCGGCTGATGCCCGCGCCTACGTTGTCGTTGGCGTCTGCGAGAAACGCCCCAATACGTTCGGCACGCTGTACAACAGCCAACTGTTCATCGGACCGGACGGTACACTTCTTGGCTGCCGCCGTAAGATCACGCCCACCGTGGGAGAGCGTCTCGTGCACACCGGCGGCAGCGGGGACGGTTTGTCGGTGTTCCGGACGGATTTCGGGCCGGCGAGTGCACTCATCTGCGGAGAGAACTCCAATCCGCTGGCCATTTTTGCGCTGACCGCGCAATACACCCAGGTGCACGTCATGAGCTGGCCGTGTCACTTTCCGACAACCGGCGCCCCGATGCGCGACCGGGTCTCGGTGGATTCCCGGGCCTTCGCTCAGATGACCAAGGCATACGTCATGAGCTGCTGTGGAACAGTCGACGAGACCGCTCTCGCGAAGCTTCGTCTCAGCCCGGACGACGAGGAACTCATCCGCCGCCCCGACTTTTGCGGCGGATCCCTCATCGTCGCACCGGATGGTCGGGTGATTGCCGGACCACTCGGCAACGAGGAAGCCATCCTCTACGCGGATTTGGATCTGGAACTCGGGATTCGGATGAAATTGCGTCACGATTTCGCCGGGCATTACAACCGCCCGGACATTTTTGAGCTTCGGATCCGCACTGCGGAGCCTCGACTGCTCACCGTCCGGGACACTGCCGAAAATCCGGTTCTCGAACAGGTCGAGGGCCCTGCGCGGGCCGAACAAGTTTCTGCACCGGTGCGGTTCGCCGTCGAGCAGGGCGGCCTGCCGAGCCTAACCGGTGGTCTCGGGGTAGACGTTGGCGGTGAGCAGCACTAGATCGCCGGTCGAATCGGCCCAAAGACCGTGGGGTTCCCGGATGTCGGTGACAATGAGATCGCCGGGTTCGATCGCCCTGCGTTCCTTTCCAACCATCGCCTCACCGCGTCCCTGGAGAACGCAGAAAACGTGTTCGTAGTCGTCGATATGTGGACCGAATGCTCCGCCGCGCTCGATCCGGGTGAGCGAGAGTCGCGTTCTGCCGCCGCGTTCGGTGGGCAGCAGCAGGTACGAGGTCACTTGATCAGCTCCTCGGCGCTCAACGTGTCGCCAACCATTTTCCTCGGGAGTAAAGATCCGGCCCATCGTCGTCCTCCTCGCGGGCGAAACTCCTCGTCGCGCCGACACGCAATGTGTCGAGCAGGGCTTCCGTCGACGGAGTGGCTCCTTGGCTCCTCGATGCTATGACCTTTCGTGGTGCAGTGTCACAGCGTCCACAGAGAACCCCTTCGCGTAGCACGGGCATCTAGAGGAAGGATGCAATGGCTGGCGGATCAGTGTTCGTCAAGGAAATCGTTCGAGTGCCGGGACTCGAGGAGACCGCCGAATTCGGGTACTCGCAGTGTGTGCGGGCCGGGCCGTTGGTCTTCATCGCCGGGCAGTGTGGACTGAACGAGCGGCATGAGGTCGTCTCCAGCGATTTCCTCGAGCAGGCGCGGACTGCACTCGATCGTGTACATGCCGCGGTCCGGGCGGCCGGTGGAACGCTCGGTGACATCGTCGCGATGACCGTCTTTCTCACGGACACCAGCCTTGGTCGGATCTTCACGGCGCTCCGGAGGGAGTACTTCGGCGGCGACTTCCCGGCGAGCGCCTTGATTGGCGTGCATAGTCTCATGCCTACGGGTGCGATGATCGAGATTCAGGCGATCGCCGTTCTTGGCGCGAGCGGTCAGCCAAATCCGACCGGTGGGCCGAACGATTGCGGACGACGCGGCTTCAGGCCGTAAAGCCTGCAATCGTTTCTTCCAGACATTGATCTCGAAAGAGGCCTGCGCACTGCGGTCGAGTGACAGGAGCCTCCCGACGTGCACCGGCCGACGGTGCGATGTCACCCGGCATGCGCGCCAGACAGCGCAGTTCCGCCACGCATGTGCGACCGAGGACGCCGTCCGGGCCGGGTGCTTCGCCGACAACGTCACGGAAATGTTGCGACCGTATTGGACGGCTGTGCCGGCTCTTGACTTGGCTCGGAACTCGGCGGATGCTAAGGCTCAAGCATGCATCCGTTTGCAGTGCGGTGGGAGGCGGATAGTGCAGCCGGACTGGCGGCGGCGCACCCGAGCCCTTGCCGGATACGCCGGCGGCGTCCTGCTGGGCGTTGCCGCGTGGCAGATCGTCGGGAGTCACAGCCAACCGCAGATCTTCGTTACCCTCACCGCGACCCTGCGGCACCTCGGCAGCATGATCGACGATGGTACCTTGCCGCAGGCGCTGGTGAATTCGTTCTCGGTTTACGGCGCAGGGGTGGGAATTGCGATTCTTCTGGGTGCCCTCGGCGGTCTGCTTCTCGCACGAATTCGCGTGTTGCGGGTCGCCTTCGAGCCGTACATCATGGGGCTCTACGCCACGCCGCTCATTGCGTTGATCCCGTTCATCCTCGCTCTGCTGGGGTACCGGTTCTGGCCGAAGGTCGTCGTCGTCTTTCTCTTTTGCGTTTTCCCGGTATTGCTGGCTACCCAGCGAGGCGCCCAGAGCGTAGCGGTTGAGTTGATGGAGGTTGCCAAACTTTATCGATCGAGTGAACGGGCGATTTGGTTGCACGTCGTCATTCCGTACACCCTGCCGTTCTTCATGACGGGTGTTCGCCAGGCGCTGGCCCGGGGACTTGTTGGCATGATCGCTGCCGATATCTTCCTCAGTGCGAACGGGCTCGGCGGCTTGCTCGTCTCGGCGGCCCAACAGTTCAGCACCGCCGAGATGCTCGCCGTTGTTCTCGTGATTACCGTCGCAGGCTTGATGCTGATGGCGGTCGGCCGGCTCGTGGAGAAGTACTTCGCTCGGTGGCGGGTGACCGGATGAGCAGCGGTGTGGAAACGTTGCGCAGTACTCCGGTACGCGGAGACGACGAATGGGCGGCCGCGGGTGCCGGACCGTGGTGGTGTCGTCCCGCTGTGCTTCGTATTGCTGCGGGCGTGCTCATTCTTGCGGTCTGGCAGTTTGTCGTCGGATCGTGGGCTCCCCATTACGTGGCCCGACCGATCGGGGTCGTGCGCGACCTGCCGAAGGTCTTGACCGACAACGTCTTTTATCACGACCTCGGCAGTACGCTCTTCGCGGTCATCGTCGGCCTTCTCATTGCTCTCGTTGGCGGTAGTCTTCTCGGCCTTGTGGTGGGTCGACTGAGCGACGTGCAACGCGTTCTCGGCATGTACGTCAGCGGCCTCTATGCGATGCCCATCATCGCGCTGGTCCCGCTCATCACGGTCTGGTTCGGCTACAGCGCGACCACGCGCCTCGTCGTCATCGTCATCGAAGCAGGATTGCCGATCGTCTACAGCGTCGCGGAGGGAGCGCGGGCCGTCCCGGTGATGCACATCGAGGTGAGCCGGCTCTACCGTGCGCCCTGGTGGCGGGTCTGGGGCGGAGTCGTCCTTCCGGCGGCGGTACCGTACGTGCTTGCCGGCGTCGATCTGGCCATCGGCCGAGCGCTTATCGGCGCTGTCGCCGCTGAGTTCATTGCAGCCGTCCATGGACTGGGCTATTACGTGCTCTCTCACGTCAATTCCTTCAAAGAGGATCAGGCATTCGTTGCTGTCTTAGCCTTGGCGCTCCTTGCCGTGCTCCTCCGGGCGGCGGTCAATGGGGCGACTCGGCGATGGCTCCGGTGGTACCGGCAGAGTGGCTGAGCGAGGGAACCGTGACCGCTTCACCGACGATTCGCGTTGAGGGCTTGACGAAAGCCTTCGGCACGAGGGTTGTCTTCCGCGACCTCTCCTTTACGGTGGGGGGCGACGAAATTGTCTCCATCGTCGGACCGTCCGGTTGCGGAAAGACCACCCTGCTGCGTTGCGTTGTCGGCTTGATGGCTCCAACCGATGGCGCGGTGTACATTCACGATCGGAGGGTGACCGAACCGCCGCCCGGAGTGGCGATGGTGTTCCAGAATTTTGGTCTCTTTCCATGGAAGACCGTCACGGCGAACATCGCCTATGGGCTGGTTGTTCAGGGCGTGCCGGCACGGGTCTGGCGGCCGAAAGTTGAGCACCTCATCAAGCTTGTCGGTTTAGCGGGTTTCGAGAAGGCGTATCCGTACCAACTCTCCGGCGGCATGCAGCAACGTGCCGGTCTCGCGCGTGCACTGGCCATCGACCCCACGGTCCTGGCGATGGATGAGCCGTTCGCCTCCCTTGATGCACAGACCCGTGACCTCCTGCAGCTTGAGGTGCTGCGGATCTGGGATGCACACCCGGTGGCGACACTCTTCGTCACGCACTCGATCGACGAAGCTGTGCTGATGGGGGATCGTGTCGTGATTTTGCGTGGCCGGCCGAGTCAAATCTTCGACATTGTGACTGTTGGACTACCAAGGCCCAGGACGCGGGAGGCCGTCGACACGGAGCGGTTCCGGATCGTACGCGATTACGTCTGGAACGCGGTGATGCAAACGGATTCACCGGCATCTCCCCTCAACGATGCTGCAGCGTCCGTTCACCAAGGCGTCGCTTCTTCGGCACGTATCGTCGGGCACGAGACAGGACAGGAAAGAAGATGACAACACGCGCACTCAACCAGCGGCTGGCATGGGCCAGCCTTCTCACCGCAGGAATGCTTGCCCTTGCAGCGTGCAGCAGTTCCAAGCCGGCGTCGACGTCCGCGGCATCCTCGACGGCTGCACCGAGTAGTGCAGCGTCCAGCTCGGCGAGCTCTCCGGCAAGTTCAGCGAGCGGGTCGGCCGGCGCCTCGGCACCCACGGCGCCGCACGGCACCGCCCCGGTGAGCCCCCCTCCGGCAGGACCGCTGCCTAAGCTGACCATCGGAAGTCCAGGCGTGCCGCCGGTCGTCTCCGGTCTGCTTCCCTACATCGCCGACAAGAAGGGCTTTTACAAGGCGTTCGGCGTCGACGTGACGGTGAAGAGCTTCACGACTGGTACCGATGCCACGCGAGCCATGTCCACCGGACAGATTGACATAGCCATCGCGCCTCCCGCTCAGGTGGTGGCATTGGTCGCGAAAGGCATCCCTATCGTCGCGATCCAAGGACAAGAGAATCCTGACTGGGTTGTCGTCTCTACCGATCCGGCCATCAACTCGTGTCAGAAACTCAAGGGTCAGGGCGTCGGTGTCGACGCGATCGGCGGCATCCGGTACACCGCACTTGCCGTGATGCTCAAGACCTGCGGTCTTACCATTAAGGACGTTCATCCGCTGGCCTTCCCAGGTGACGCCAACCCGCAAGCAGTCATCGCCGGTCAACTGAAGGTGTCCGTGCTGCACCTCAATGAGGTGGTAGCGGTTCAGCAGCAACTCGGCAAGCCGCTGACCACCGTGATGGTGCAAGCGCAGGTTGTGCCGAACTCCATGTATGAGATGTTCGCCACCTTGAAGAGCAAGCTCGACCAGAACAGGGACGCTTTCGTCCGGTTCGTTGCTGCGCAGATCGCTACCTTGAATTGGATGTTTGATCCCGCCAATGCCGACGAGGTGGCTCAGCTGGCGACCGTGGTTGGCGACAGCGCCCAGGTGATGAAGCAGGCGATGGCCGAGTACAAGCAGATGGATTTCTGGAGCCTTGACAGCGCCGGACTGCCGCAGACGAATGTTGAGAATGTCATCAAATCTCAAGTCGCGGCAGGCAATGTGCCGGCGGACAAGGCCCCGACTTACAGCCAGATCGTCGACCTCTCGGTGTACCAGGACGCGCAGAAGCTCGTCCAGCCGTAGCCGTGAGGCGGCATGCCGGGTGAACCGGTTGGCCGAGCGGATGACGTTCAGGCAAGCGCTTCGATAACGAGCCGAAGCGGTGCGGAGTGCGCATGAACCGTGCGTACGGCCGGTGCGGCGTCGATGCGGCGGTTTCCTGGCCCACGAAACGACCGGCGGGCCAGGAAACCGTCCACCGGCCCCCTCGCCGTGACTGCTTCCGTCCGCCGCAGTCTGTTTGGTCCACTGAACGTGGGTGTCCGGCGCTGCGGCGGTGTCGTTACCCGAACGGTGGAGATCAATGGAAACCAAGGGAAAGTCCGGCGGTGGTCGGGACGAGTTGATGCGCACGGCAAACCTGGCTGCGGTGCTTCGAATCGAGCGTTGCGCCGGACGTCCTGCGCGCATCGGACAGACGCTGGGCGCGCTGATCGCCCTGAGGCCGGCGGAAGGTGGAGGACCATGGTGGATGAGCGCGTAAGAATCGCGATTGAGAATTGGGGCCCCCGCTTCACGACGAACGGGGTGACGTACAGCGACTTCCACGAGGTGCTCAGTCGCATCACCACGTGGGAGGAGTGGTGCTCGGCGTGGTGCACCGCCGCGGAGCCGTACGTGGAACTGGGCAGAGCGGCGCTTGACGAGGGGCGTACGTTGTCCGCAGGAGATCACTTCTCGCAAGCAGCCGTGTATTATCACTTTGCGAAGTTTCTCTTCGTCGATGACATGGAACAAATGCGCGCTGCGCACCAGAAGGCCGTGGAGTGTCTCACCACCGCCCTGCCCTATCTCGATCCGCCGGGTCGGCGCATCACCGTTCCGTTTGAAGGCGCGCGGATGGTCGGCATCCTGCGCCTGCCGCGCGGCGAGCCGCCTTTCCCCGCGGTCATGCTCATTCCGGGGCTTGACTCAACCAAGGAGGAGTTCCGTTCCACCGAGCAACTCTTCCTGCAGCGTGGATTGGCGACATTCTCTGTCGACGGACCCGGCCAAGGCGAGGCCGAGTACGACTTACCGATCCGGCCGGACTGGGAGGTTCCAGGCGCGGCGTTGCTCGATGCCCTGGCTTCTCAACCTGAGATTGATCCAGCCCGGCTGGGGATCTGGGGCGTTAGTCTCGGAGGTTATTACGCTCCGCGGCTGGCTAGCGGTGATCAACGTGTCAAGGCGTGTATCGCCCTTGCCGGACCCTGGAACTTTGGTGCGTGTTGGGACGGACTCAACGAGTTGACCCGGGCGGCGTTCCGGGTCCGATCGCGGAGTCGTTCCGACGAGGAGGCACGCGCAAAAGCCGCCCAACTGACGCTCGACGGCCGCGCGGAAAGGATTCGCTGCCCCTTACTCGTCGTTGCCGGAAAGCGGGATCGACTGATTCCTTGGCAGGATGCGGTCAGACTCGCCGAGGCGGCAGGGTCGCAGGCGGAATTGCTCCTGCTGGAGAACGGAAATCACGGCGGCATGAACGTTGCTGCGCAGCATCGGCAGCGATCGGCGGATTGGATGGCCCGCATTCTCGGCGGGCGAGTGGCCGGATGACATGAACCGTCTGCGCGACTCAGCGGTGCGGTTCCCTCACAGTGTGCGATGGGATAAGGAGGTTGTCAAACATGGCGCCGAAACAGCGCATCAGCTACGTTCCCTTTGATGCGATGGACGAGGCGATGCAGGCGGAAATTCTCCGTTGTGCGCGCGAGGGCACGCCGCGGCCGGAGAGCTCCGCGGTCCGCGCCCACGCTCCGAACGCCTTCTGGGCGTTCGCCAATTCGTGGAAAGCCTTGTTTCACGAGGGAATCTGCGACCACGCGATCAAGGATCTGTGCCGGATCTACATTTCCCGGACGGTCAAGTGTGAGTACTGCGGTAATCAGCGGTCAACAAAGGCGATGGCGAAGGGCCTGTCGGAGGCTCAGTATGACGAGTTGTTGAACTTCGAGTCATCCGACAAATACGACGATCGTCAGAAAGCCGCACTTGCGTATGCCGAGGCGATCGCGTGGGGGACAGACAGCGACGAGCTGTGGGATCGTCTTCACCGCCATTTCTCCGAGGTCGAATTGGTCGAGCTCGGCTGCTTCATCGCGTTGACGTTCGGTCAGCAGAGCTGGATTCGGCTGCTGAACATCGAGCACCATGAGTATCTTCCGGGAACGTCGGCCGGCATGGCGCCCGGCTTCGAGACGCGCGACGCCCTGGAGAAGACGAAAGCGTCCTCCGACTACTGGGCGGTGAAGGTGGCAGGCGGACCACGCTCCTCCACCGCGTGAGCGGCGAGGCGCCTGCGCGGGCCCTAGAGCTCGGTCAGAATCGGAGAGTGGGGTCGGCTCGGGGATACGCTGTCGGGCCGGTCCTGCGTGGCGGGAGCACGAAGCGTCGTCTCACCGCTTTGCCTGGCGCCCCCCGGCCGACGAGAAGAGGCCGGCGGAGCAGTCGAGCCCCGGACGACAAGCTCCAACGGGAGAAGGATCGATTTCGCGGGCGTATCGGGCTTGTGAAGGCGTTCGAGGAGCATGTGGGCCGCCTCGGACCCGACCCGATAATGCGGAATGCGCACCGTGGTAAGGGCGGGCTGAAGCTTGTCAACGATGGGCATGTCGTTGAAGCCGACGATGCTGAGCTCGTCAGGGCAGTGAATGCCGCGCTCGCGCATGAGGTCGTAACACCCGAGCGCCAGGAGGTCGTTGCCGGCCAGGACGGCGGTGAATTCCACGCCGCGATCAAGGAGTTCGGCAAGGCCGCGGGCGCCCTCCGCTTCGGTCCACGCGCTGCAGTGGGCAACGAGGTCGTCATCGTGCGGCAAGCCAAGGTCCTGCAGCGCTTGCCGGTAGGCGCGCAGCCGGAATTGACCAGTCGACGTGTGCTGCGGGCCGGCGAGATGTGCGATGCGGCGATGACCGAGCGTCACCAGGTGATGCACCGCGAGGTACACGCCGCCCGCGTCATCTCCGGTCACTGACGGGAAGCCGGGGGTGTTCATTCGCCGGTTGATGAGGACCAGCGGCACCCGCTGCTCCCCCAGCCGCTGGAGAAGCGGGTCCTCCAAGAGTGCGGTCGCCAGAATGAGTCCGTCGACCTGGCGGGCGCGCAGCGACGCGATGTGAGCGGCCTCGCGTTCCTTGTCGTTGTCTGTGTTGACAAGCAAGAGGCTGTACCCGAGAGGGCTCAGCACGTCGTCGATGCCGCGCACAATCGGTGGAAACAGGAGGTTCGTCAGGTCAGGGATGACAACGCCGATCGAATTCGTGCGGTTCGTTTTCAGACTTCTCGCGATCGGGTTGGCGACGTAGCCGAGCTGCGCGGCCGCTTCGAGGACCCGTTGCGCCGTCTCCGCGCTCACCATCGAGCGGGTGGCGGGATTGAGCGCCCGCGATGCGGTGGCGGCATGGACGCCGGCCAATCGCGCGACATCGCGGAGGCGGGGCACGGTCATGAGTCTCATTATCCGGGTGAACAACCGATTGTCCATGGAAAGCAGCGGCGGGAGCGGCTCGCGCAGTGGCGCGGAAGGAGTGCACCGTCTCGCGCCGTCCGCTGCTCAGCTGGTCGGGTTTGGGGGAAATTCTCGATCCGTGACCGCTGCGAGCACGGTGGCAGACTCGGTCTCGGCGCCCATGGAGGCGCCTGAACCGTACTGGAGGCGCAGACGGAGGACGGTAGCCCACGCATCAGTGTCGATGCGGCCGTCCGGAATGAGTCCCTCGCGGTCGTTGACCAGTGTCCGATAGAAGAGATTGGCCGCTGTCGGGGAGAGTCCCATCTCGGCAGTGATCAAATCTATCGTCTCGGAGCGATACCGAGGGTCGGTGGTCCGTCGCAGCGCTTCCGTCCACGCCGCCGCCAACTGACGGGCGAGCCCGCGATGAGCGTCGAGCCAGCTCGTCGTCGTCGCCAACACGCTTCCCAGGTAGGGCTCAAAACGGTCGACGACTCGCATCAGTCGGTTGCAGCCGGCTTCTTCGGCGAGGATGTCCTGACCGGCGTTGAGCATCGTCGCGTCGCACTCACCTGCGAGCAGGGCGGATCGTCGACGGGGGGTGGCGCCGAGCTCGACGACGTCGAATTCGTCCCGCCGGATGCCCGCCGTGGCAAGGAGACCAAACATCGCCAGCGCGAAGCCGGAATGCGTGACGTCGACGGCCACGCGCCGCCCGATGAGCTGGCTCGGGTCTCGAATCTCAGGTCGGGCAAGGAGCGAGAGCCCTAAACCGCGATCGATACCGAGCAGGATGCGGAGATCGAGCGGCTGTCCCAGCCGAGCGGCGAACCGGTAGGCGAGGACATTGTCCGGGCTCGTCACCACCACGTCGTACTCCCCGGCGGCGAGTGCGGCGAACTGCGCCAAGGACGAGGCGACGCGCTCGGCGTGCAGCAGGATGCCGTCGGCGGCGAGCGCCGTGATGACGCGGGGGAGCACCGGAGAGGGACTGAAGTAGCCGAGGCGCACCTCTGACATCGTGACTCCTCATACAAACGGTTGCGTCGATGATAGGGGCAGCAGCTAGGCTGAGCCATGCAACCGGGGCGTGGAGGTGACTGGACGGTGATCGACGGTCCGGACGGCGGATATCGCCCTTCCGAGCGGGGTTTACGGCTGACCGGACACCATGATCTCGGCGGTCGGGGCGATGGGATGCAGGTGATGCGCTGGGGATCGGCGGTGTACGTCGGACACGTCGGCACCAGCCGCGCCGGCACGTCCGTCCTTGACGCCTCGGATCCGGAACGACTTCGACTCGTCGAGCAGTGGCCGGCCCCCAACCGTTCGCATACACACAAGGTTCAGGTCGCGGACGACGTGCTCCTCGTCAATCACGAGAAGTTCCCCTACCGCGTACCGGCCGACGGACCGGTCTCCGCGGGCGTAGCCATTTACGACGTCAGCCGCCCTCTGGAGCCCCGGCGGATCGCCTTCTGGGAGTGCGGCGGCATCGGGGTGCACAGGATCGTCTGGACCGGGGGACGGTATGCGCACATGTCAGCGACGCCGGCGGGTTTCCGGGACCGCATCTGGATCGTGCTCGACCTCGCTGATCCATTCCATCCGGTGGAGGCCGCGCGATGGTGGTGGCCCGGTCAACGGGACGACGAGGTGCCCGACTGGCCGGCGGAGCTGCGTTACGCCGCGCACCATGCGTTGATCGCCGACGGACGGGCGTTCGTTGGCTATGGCGATGCGGGCATGGTGATCCTGGATGTCGCCGATATCACCCGGCCACGGTTGCTTCACCGTGTTTCCTGGCCGGACGGCGGCGATACCCACACCTGCCTGCCGCTGCCGGGGCGCCGTCTCATTGCTGTGACGGACGAGCAGGTCCGGGACGGTCCCGGCGCGCCGCCACGGAAGATTCGGCTGTTCACGATGGACGATCCACCCCGGCTGGTGAGCGTGCTGCCGGCACCGGACGACGAGTTCGCGAGCCTGCCGCTGCGCTACGGTGCACATAATCTTCACGAGAACCGGCCGCGTTCCTACCAGAGCGAGGACATCCTCTTCGCGACGTATTTCAGCGCCGGGCTCCGTGTTTATGACATCAGCGATCCCGGGCAGCCGGTGGAAATCGCCCATTGGTGTCCGCCGGTGCCGCCGGGTCAGGCGGTGCCGCAGATCAACGATGTATTCGTCGACCATGAGGGGCTCATCTGGGTGACGGATCGGCTGAACGGCGGCCTCTACGTGCTCGAGCCGGAACCGGAACTGCGGCGGCGGATGCTCCATCACGCGCCACCCACCCGGTCCGGCGGCCCGAGAGGATGGTGATTCCGGTGAAGGCGCCGCGCATTTCGCTCGTGGATCCCGCATCGGCGGAAGGAGAGGTCGCGGAGATCTTCGCGCGTCAAGTAGCTCAATTCGGCACCGTGAGCAACTTCTACCGGACGCTGGCGCATGCCCCGGCCGCCATCGCATGCTGGACGACGATGAATGCCGGGCTTCGCCTCCGCTACGTGACGGACGACCTGAGTTTCCTCCAAGTCGAACAGATGGCCATCATCAAGACGTCACAGCTCAACGGCTGTGACTATTGCCTCGGTCACAATCTCGAGCTGGGCCGCGACGCGGGACTTAAGCCGCGCCAAATCGCCGCCGTACTCGGTACCGTGCCGGACGACGACGTGCTGACCCCCGCGCAGCGGTGTGCGGTCCGGTGGGCGGAAGCGGTCACATTGCTCACCGCCGAAGACGACGACGAGCTTTTCACGGAACTGCGCCGGCACTTTTCCGAGCGCCAAATCGTCGAACTCACCTTCCTCATCGGCATGTGGAACTGCTCGAATCGGGTCAACCGTGCACTGCGGGTCGAGCTCGAGGCGCCGGAATGCCGACTCCACTTCGTCCGGCCAGCCGGCTCTCCGACCCGTACCGAAAGGGGGCGAGAGGGGTGACCGAGCACGTCACATTCGTCGTCAACGGCGTGGAACGGACGGTGACAGGCTCTCCGGATGTCCCGCTGTTGTACGTGCTGCGGAATGATCTCGGTCTCATGGCAGCGAAATTTGGCTGTGGCATGGGACTCTGCGGCACATGCACGGTTCTCCTCGACGGCCGTCCGGTGCATTCCTGCGACACGCCGCTGTGGGCGGCGGCCGGCAAGACCGTCGCCACGTTGGAGGGCATCCTGGATGAACCGGTGGGCGCCGCCTTGGAACGAGGATTTCTTGACCACCAGGCATTGCAGTGCGGATATTGCACGGCCGGGATGATGGTCACTGCGGCTGCATTGCTGCGGGAGAAGCCCAATGCCGACGAGGACGCTGTTCGGGCGGCGCTCAGTCGCAATCTCTGCCGCTGCGGGGCACACCAGCGTATTGTCGCCGCAATTCGCAGCGCTGCGCAGCAACTCGCGAACAGTGCTTCCGCCGGCAACCCAGCGGAGGACGGCCAATGAGCGGTTCGACGTACGCGGCATGGTTCGACCGGCCGAAGCCGAGCCTGGAGAGAAATCCGAAGCTCCTGAGGTGGCTGGATTTCGGCACCGAAGGCCGCATCACCGTCAAGACGGGGAAAGTTGAGCTGGGACAGGGGATTCTCACTGCGCTCGCCCAGATCGCGGCTGAGGAGCTCGACGTCGACATCCGTCGCATCGTCGTGGAGCCCAGCCGGACCGGAGTGAGTCCCGAAGAGGGATACACGGCCGGGAGTCTCTCCGTCCAGCACTCTGGTGATGCCATCCGCCAGGCCTGTGCGCATGCACGGGCGCTGTTCCTGCAACTGGCCGCTCGAGAGCTTGGTGTTGCTGCGGAGGCGCTGCGCGTCGACGACGGTGCCGTCGTGACGACCGATGGCCGCCGTACCGACTACTGGCGGCTCGCACGCTACCTCAACGAGGACATTGACGTCGATCCGACGGTCGCGCCGAAGAAGCCTGACGAGTACGTCATCGTCGGGCGTTCGCATGCCCGAGTGGACATTCCGGCCAAGGTGCGTGGAATTCCGCGGTTCATCCACGACATCCGCTTGCCGGGCCAGCTGTTCGGGCGGGTCGTTCATCCGCCGGCACGGGTTGCCACCCTGGTCGCGGTCGACGAAGCAGCCGTGACGGCGCTGCCAGGCGTTGTCCGCGTGGTACGCGAGAACAATTACCTGGGCGTCGTGGCTGAGCGTGAAGACATCGCCGTCCGTGCCGCCAAACTGCTCAACGAGAAGGCGCGCTGGAACGTCGAGCCCAGCCTGCCGGATGAGTCCCGGCTCGTCGATTACCTCACGTCGGCTCCTTCGGAGGAGAAGGTCTTGTACGAGAGCGGCGAGCCGGGCTCAATTTCCCGGTACCTGCGCCGGCGCTTCTCCCGCGGGTACATCGCCCACGCCTCGCTCGCGCCGTCGTGCGGTATCGCCCGGTGGGACGGCGACCGCTTGACCGTCTGGACGCACTCGCAGGGAATTTACGCGCTGCGTCAGGACCTTGCCCGGGCTTTTGGCCTGGACGAAAGGAATATCGAGGTTATTCACGCCGAGGGTGCTGGTGCGTACGGTCACAATCCGGCTGACGACGCGGCCTACGATGCAGCATGGCTGGCAGCTGCGGTTCCGGGACGGCCGGTTCACGTCATGTGGTCTCGTGAGGATGAGTTGTCCTGGGATCCGTTCGGCGCGGCGATGGTGGTCGACGTGACGGTGGGGCTCGACCCTGCGGGCGCCATCGCCCACTGGGAACAGCATGTGTGGAGCAACGGGTTCTCCAGCCGCCCCGGGATGTTGCCCGAACCCGCGTTCTTCGGCGCCTGGTACAAGGGTCGCACGACGTCCCCGATGGTCTCCGTGGATCCGCCGTTGAGCAACGGCGCGGGCTCGGGACGGAATGCGGTACCCGGATATGCCGTGCCCTCGATTCGGGTGGTGACGCACCGATTGCTTGAAATGCCGCTGCGGACGTCCTCGCTGCGTTCGCTCGGTGCTCACCTCAACGTGTACGCGATCGAGTCGGTCATTGACGAGGTCGCGCGGGAATCCGGACGCGATCCGGTCGAGTTTCGGCTCTCGATGCTCTCCGATCCACGCGCGCGACGCGTCGTGGAGACCGTCGCCGAGCGGGCCGGATGGGGGAGCGCGTTGCCCTCCGGCGGCGCCTGGGGGCGGGGCCTCGGATTTGCGCGGTACAAGAATATGGGTGCCTACTGCGCAGTTGTTGCCGACGTGGAGGCGGAGACTGACATTCGGGTGCGTCGGCTTACGATCGCTGTTGATGTCGGCCTGGTCGTCAATCCTGACGGCGTGCGCAACCAGATTGAGGGCGGCGCAATTCAGTCGGTGAGCTGGACAACGCTCGAGCAGGTGCATTTTGACCGCTATCGCGTCGTGACCAGTACCTGGGAGGATTACCCGATTCTCGACTTTTCCCGGGTGCCGGACGTCGACGTGGTTCTCATCGATAATCCTGAGGCGCCGCCGGTCGGTTCCGGCGAAGCGGCAACAGGACCCACCGCAGCGGCCATCGGCAACGCGGTCGCCGATGCGCTGGGTGTTCCGGTTCGAGCCCTGCCCCTGGTTCCCGAGAACGTCGTGGCGGCATTGACGACCACGTCCTGAACATCGCCCCGGCTCGGCGCTTCGTCGGGCGACGGCCCGCGAACCTCGCGATTCCAAGGCCGCTCCGACTCGTGGCGCTCGATGGCGGCGCGAGCGTTGACAGTCGAGCCCCACGCTCGCTAAGGTGATTAACAAACGATTGCACGATGCAAGAGAGGAAGCCCCGTGGTGGACACCCCGCAACCGCTGCGCGTCGGCTGGATCGGAACCGGGCGAATGGGCTTCGCGATGGCTCGTCGCCTGGCTCGAAGCGGTATCAATCTCACCGTCTGGAATCGCACCCGGTCCAAAGCCGAACCGCTCGCCGGTGACGGTGCGCGGGTGGTCGAGCGGATCGCCGATCTCGGCGGCTGTGACGTGGTATTCACGATGGTGGCCTCGTCGCCCGACCTGGAGGAGGTTCTCGCCGGCCCCGAGGGACTGCTCCGGAAGGCCGAGCCCAAGCCGCAGATCGTCGTCGATTGTTCGACCGTCTCGGTTGAGACCTCAGCGGCGATGCGCACCACGGCTGCCAAGGAAGGCGTGCAATTTCTCGCGGCACCGGTTAGTGGTAACGATCGAGTGGTGGCAGCCGGAAAGCTCAGCATCGTCGCATCCGGTCCGCGTGAGACGTTCGACCGGGTCGAACCCCTGCTGCGCACCATCGGCAGCGCGGCCATCTACGCGGGCGACGGCGAGATAGCCCGGTTGGTGAAAATTTGTCACAACCTTCTCTTGGCGGCGGTGATCCAATCGGTTGCGGAGACTGCTGTTCTGGCGGAACGGGCCGGCGTACCACGTGCGACGTACCTGGAATTCATCAACGCGAGCGTCATGGGCTCGATGTTCACCCGATACAAGACGCCGAGTCTCGTGTATCTTGACTGGACTCCCACGTTCACTCTCGAACTGCTCCGCAAAGATCTCGATCTCGGTCTCGCTGCGGCTCGAGCACTGGACGTGCCAATGCCCGTTGCTGCAGTCACGCATGAAGTCGTGCAAGCCGCCCTTGGGCGCGGTCATCGCGGAGTGGATTTCGCCGTCCTCCTGCTCGAAGCAGCACGGAACGCCGGTTTCGAACCCGCTCCGGAGACTGCGCAGGTGGACGACGGACTCGGCGGCAATTCCTGAACGTCGCCGTCGCGCCGCGTGCCTCCGGCCCGGTTGCGAGCGGACTATTATGATCCAGTCTGCAACCGTATGATCGCAGCCTGCAACCGCTGAATTCCCGTCGAACGGCCCTGGTACCTGGAGTCGGTGAGGAGCACGATAGAGCCGTGACGGAGACCCAAGCTCTGGAAACGCCGCTGACGGTTGAGCCGGTCCACGTCACGTTCGTTCCGCAGCGGGTCGAGCTCACGGCGGACCTTCGGCTTGGCGCCATGCGACGGCGGGTCTTCGACGCGCTGCTGCAGCCGGCGACGTGGTGGCCGTTGCAGCGCGGCGCGGTCGTCGTGGAACCCCGCGTCGGCGGCCGGGTGTACGTGGATTACGCCGACGGTTGCGGGGTGCTGCTCGGGCACGTCACGCGGTTGCTGCCGCCCGAGGAGTTCGTCGTCGCAGGTGCTTTCGGCCTTCCCGGACCGGCGATCGGGGTGTGGGAGACGCGTCTGTCAACGGAAGACCGCACCACTCGATTGGTCGCCCGGCTCTGCGTGGTCGGCGAGGTTGACGAATCGGCCCGCCGCGGGCTGCTCCGGGACTGGGACGCCGCGTATGCCGCGCTCGCCGCGCACTTTCCGGCATGACCGCTCGCGACGCTGCGGAGACGCCACCCGCTCCGCCCACGCTGCGCGACGTGGTCGCCGTCCTCAATCAGTTGTATCCGCCGGCCCTCGCGGCCGAGTGGGACGCCGTTGGGCTGGTCTGCGGTGAGCCCAGCCAGGCGGTCCGCCGGATTCTCTTCGCAGTAGACCCGGTGCCGTCCGTCGCGGCGGAAGCCATCGAACGAGGCGTTGACCTCCTCGTCACCCACCATCCGCTGTACCTGCGCGGAACATCCTCAGTAGCGGCGACGACCGCGAAGGGCCGAGTCGTTCACGAACTGATTCGCGCTGGGATAGCTCTGTTCACCGCGCACACGAATGCTGATCACGCGAATCCGGGTGTCTCGGATGCGCTCGCCGCTGCCCTCGGGGTGACGGAACTGCGTCCGCTGGACCCCCTGCCCGCCCAGCCGATCGACAAGCTCGTCACCTTCGCGCCGGCTGATGCTGTGGAACGGATACTGGACGTTCTCTCGGCGGCCGGCGCCGGCGCCATCGGCGCTTACAGCCGGTGCGCGTGGACAACGGACGGCATCGGTACGTTCCGGCCGAATCCCGGGGCTCACCCGACGATCGGCACGATCGGGAGGATTGAGACCGTTCCCGAAGTGCGGGTGGAGATGGTCCTGCCGCGTGCCCGGCGCGACGCGGTGATTGCCGCCCTGCTGGCGGCACATCCCTACGAGGAGCCTGCGTACGACGTCATTCCGTTGGCCGAGCGACCCGGCCGGGCCGGCACCGGACGGATCGGCAGACTGGACCAGCCGGAGTCATTAGCGGACTTCGTCGATCGGGTCCGGGCGGCACTGCCGGCGACCCCTGGCGGCGGGCGGTACGCCGGTGATCCCGATCGCCTCGTGCACATTGTCGCGGTGTGCGGCGGCGCGGGTGACGGCTACCTGCAGACCGCGGCCGGCGCGGGCGCGGACGTGTACGTCACCGCCGACCTGCGGCACCACCCGGCGTCCGAAATCACGGCCGAGACCGGCATCGCCCTGGTCGACATGCCGCACTGGGCCACCGAATGGCCGTGGCTTCCGGACGCCGCGGCCCGGCTGCGCGAGGCGCTCGGAGCGGCCGGCTTTACGGTGAACATCGAGGTCTCGACTTTGGTGACCGACCCGTGGGACGGACGCATTCCGGGAGGAGGTTCGCGCTGAACGCCGACCCGACCAGTCAGGCCCGCTTGCTCGAACTGCAAGGCCTCGACTCGACCCTCGACCGGTTGGATCACCGCCGGCGGACACTCCCCGAAGCAGCAGCCGTTGCGGAGATTGAACGCCGGATCGCCGACGCCAACGACGCCCTGGTGGCTGCCCGCACCCGCGACGCCGATCTGGCCCGCGAGCAGGCGAAGGTGGAGGCCGACGTGGAGACGGTCCGCGCCCGCACCGAGCGGGACCAGAAGCGGCTGGACGACGGCAACGTCGCCTCGCCGCGGGAACTGGAGAATCTGCAATCGGAGATCGCGTCGCTCCGGCGGCGGCGCAGCGAACTCGAGGACCAGATCCTCCAGATCATGGAACAGCGGGAGGCCCTCCAGGCCGAGATCGACGCGTTGAGCGCGGACGTCGCGAAACTGGAGGGCGAACGCGCCGAGCTGATCAAGCGCCGAGATCAGCTGCTCGCCGAGATGGACGCCGAGGCCGCGACCACCAAGGCGGCCCGCGATGCCCTTGCCCCACAGCTGCCGGCAGAGCTTCTCAGTCTGTATGAACGGTTGCGGGCCTCGCTGGGCGGTGTCGGCGCGGCAGCCCTGCACCGGGGGCAATGCCAGGGTTGCCATCTCACCTTGAATCCCGCCGACCTGCAGCGCATCCGAGCCGCGGCGCCGGACGAGGTGGTGCGATGCGAGGAGTGCGGCCGGATTCTCGTGCGGACGCCGGAGTCCGGTCTGTGACGTCGGCGCAGCCGCGGCGATTGATCGTCGAGGCGGACGGCGGAGCGCGGGGCAACCCCGGACCAGCCGGTTACGGCGCGGTGGTCCGCGACGCGACAACCCGGGAGGTGCTCGCCGAACGGTCCGGCTATCTCCGCATCGCGACGAACAATGTCGCGGAGTATCACGGGCTCATCGCCGGCTTGGAGGCGGCGGCGGAGATTGATCCGTCAGCGTTCGTTGACGTCCGCCTGGATTCCCAGCTGGTCGTCAAGCAGATGACCGGGGAATGGCAGATCAAGCACCCGCACTTGCAACCGCTGGCGGATCGAGCGGCGCAGCTTGCCGCCGCATTTGGGTCCGGCCGGGTCACGTTCACGTGGGTCCGCCGGGAAGCCAACGCCCATGCGGACCGGCTGGTCAACGCGGCGATCGATGCCGGCTATGGCCCGCGCGGGGGCGCGACGCCGGTCGCGTCCGGGACGCCGACCCGCGACGCGTCAGCCGGGGGTGCCCGCGAGCTCCTCGCGCCGTCCGGACGGGATGGGCGGGGCGCAGGGCCGGCTGGGGGGGTCGTCGGCGCGGACGAGGTCCGGCCGATACCCAACCGGGTGGCGGGGTGGATGCCTGCGCCGCCGGCGACGACACTGCTGCTGGTCCGCCACGGCGTGACGTCTTTTACGTTGGAGAAGCGATTTTCCGGTGTCGGGGATCCCCCGCTCGTGGACCAGGGACGTTGGCAGGCCAAGCTGCTCGCGCAGCGGCTCGCCGGGCGAGGCGGCATCGACGTCGTCGTCTCCTCGCCGCGGCAACGGTGCCGGCAGACGGCGGAGCTGATTGCTGACGTGTTGCAGCAGCCCGTGCTTCTTGACGACGACCTCCGGGAAGTGGATTTCGGCCGCTGGGAGGGCCTCACCTTTGCGGCGGTTCAGCAACGCTGGCCGCGGGAATTGGAGCTCTGGCTTGCGGACACGTCGATTTCGCCTCCGGGCGGGGAGAGTTATGACGAACTGCGGCTGCGCATCACCGCCGCGGCGCAGCGGTTGGCCAACCGACACCGCGGGAAAACCGTGCTGGTCGTGACGCATTCCCGGCCGATCGCCATGTTCATCGCCAATGCGCTTTCTGCTCCGGTCGCTGCTATTTACCGCGTGCAGATCGACCCGGCGAGCATGAGTGAAATCGACTATTACGCCGATGGTGTCACGGTCGTTCGTACCGTCAACGACACGGCACATCTCGCCGCGCACTGATACGGCGTTCGCTGAACGGAGCAGTGCGGAAAGATCGTGCGGCTGCAGGGAAAACGTCCGTATGTCGTGAGCGGATGAGGAGCTGCGCGGGATGAGTGAGCGGATCGGCGCAGGGTCATCGGGCGAGGACAAGCGCGGCCCAGGTCGCCGCGAGCATCACGGGTACGCCGCGGACACCCACGCGCGCAAATTCGGCCGCAGAAATTCGTACACCGCGGGCCCGGCACCGTTCCCGCCAGAGCAGGGTCGCCAGCGAGCCCCAGAGCGTGATGAGCGGGCCGAGGTTGGTGCCGAGCAGGAGGCCCAGGAGCCGGTCCGTGTGCTGATCGGCCACCCGTTCCAATGCCAGATAGCTCGGCAGGTTGTTGACGAGGTTGCTTGCCAGGGCTCCGATCACTGAGGTGCGCAGCACACCGAGGGCGTCGGCGGCCGTGCCGGCCAACCGGGCCAGCACGGCGTCCAGGCCGTGGGTGCCGAGCGTCGCAATCACGAGGAACAAGCCTTCGACGAGAAGAACCAACTGCCACGGGAGAAGGGAGAACCGCAGGACTTTCCGCCGGCGTACGGCGAATGCTCCGGTGAGCACGGCTGCGCCGCCGGTCGCGACCGCCCAGACCGGAAATCCCAGCAGGAAGAACGGGATGACGCCGAGACAGGCCGCCGTTGCGATGTGGAACAGGAGTCGGTCGGCAATTGCAATGGCCGTGGGTTCGGTGAACCGCCCGTGCAGAGCCGAGCGGTAGGTGTAGCCGATGACGATCGTGGTGACGGCAATGGCGACCGCGGCGGGCAGCCACATCCGTGCCGCGAACGCAATCGCTGAAAGGTGAAGGCGGTCGACAGCGAGCAGATTCGTGAGATTGGAGACCGGGAGCAGCAGGCTTGCGGTGTTGGCCAGCCACACGGTTGTCATGGCGAACGGTGTTGGCGGCAGGCCGACTTGTTCGGCGAGGGCCAACACGACCGGGGTGAAGAGCACCGCGGTGGTGTCCAGACTGAGGACGATCGTCGTGACGGCGGCGAGGACGACGACGAGAGCGAAGAGGACCCGGGTACGGCCGCGAGCCAGCCGTGCCGCGGCCACTGCGGCGGCGTCGAACACCTGGGCGGCGTCCGCCAGCTCGGCGAGCACCGTGACGGCCGCGAGGAACCCGAGGATCGGTCCCACACGTTCTGTGGTCGCAACGGCGTCCTGCCACGGCAGTGCGCCGGTTGCGACACAGAGTGCTCCGGCGACAGCGGCCAGCAGCCACACGTCGGTCGGTCCTTTCCGTTCGACGGCCGATGGCCGCCGTCCCGATCCTCGCATCCGCTGGAAGGGTGGGCGATGCGCCGGTCTCGGTGGTGGTTCGTTGCCGGTGCCGGCGTCGCGGTACTGGCCGTCGTGGTCGGCTGGACGCTAGCCTCGTGGCGGTCTGTGCCCGTGCGGCCGGCGGTGCGGCCCGCGCTCCGCACCGACGGCGCGGTGCGTTCCCGTCCGGGCGGGGGCGGCGCCGCGCCCGGCGGCCGAGGCGGACCAGCCGGTGTCGCGGCGCAACCAGGTTCGTCGGCGCAGGCTCGACTCATTGCTTACGCGGAGTCGTTGCCCGGCGACAGTCATTGGGGCGACGGGGTGACGTTCTCCCTTCGGTCACCCGTCGCAGGGTTCGCCGACCGGGCGAGCGTGCTTCCGGGGCAGGTCGTGCACCTGTACATCAACGCGACGTACCCGCCGGTCCGGGTCAGTGCGTTTCGCATGGGCTGGTATCACGGCGCCGAGGGGCATTGCGTCGCGACGTACCCGGCGGTCTCCGACGTGCATCAGCCGCCCGACGAGTTCATACCGGTGACGCGAACCGTGAGCGATGCGAATTGGCATCCCAGCCTTACCGTTGACACGACGGGATGGATTCCGGGGGATTACCTCTTCTTGCTGCAGGACGCCGCGGGTCATGGCCGGTGGATTCCGTTGACGGTCCGCTCACCGTCCGTCGCCGGGGACATCGTGCTGGTCAACGCGGACACCACGTGGCAGGCGTACAACGCCTACGGCGGCTACAGCTTGTATCACGGACCGGATGGGTCGTATCAGAGCCGGTCGTATGCCGTGTCGTTCGATCGGCCGATCGATTATGGCGGCGGATCCGGGGATTTTTATGGCAATGAACTGCCTGTCGTGGCCCTTGCCGAGAAGCTGGGCCTCCCGGTTGCCTATGTGACCGACACGGATCTGGACGCCGATCCGCACCTGCTTGACGGCGCCCGAGCCCTGATCTCCCTCGGCCATGACGAATACTGGTCAACGGCGATGCGCGATCAGGTGCAGCAGGAGCGGGACTTGCACGGCATGAACGTCGCGTTTCTCGGCGCCAACGCGATTTACCGGCACATCCGGATGGCGGCCACCCCGCTCGGCCCGGAGCGGTTGGAAATTGATTACAAGGACGGCGCTCTGGACCCGATGAACCGCATCAATCCGGCTGAAGCCACCTATCAGTGGCGAGATGGTCCCGATCCGCGGCCGGAGAGTGTGCTCACCGGCGCGTTCTATCAGTGCAATCCGGTGCACGCCGCCATGCGGGTGTTTGACGCGGCGAGTTGGCTCTTCACTGGTACGCCGGTGCAGCAGGGCATGGAGCTGCCGGGTTTGGCAGGTCAGGAGTTCGACATGGTTGACCTGGCGGTGCCTACGCCCAGGCCGATGGACGTTCTCTTCCATTCCCCGGTGACGTGCCGGGGTCATCACCTCTTTCAGGACACCGTGTACTACACGACGCCCAGCGGGGCGGGCGGTTTCGACTCCGGAACAAGTGCATGGATTTGCGGCCTGACTCCGGCATGTTCCCGCGGAAATTCCCCGGCCGCCCGCGCGGTGATTACCACGGTGACCACCAATCTTCTCCAGGCCTTCGCCGCCGGACCGGCTGGTCGCACCCATCCGGCCCGCGATGACGTCGCGGCGCTGGGCATGCCGACCTTGGCGGCTCCGGCACCGGCTGAGCCCTGATCCCGTCGGCAATTTCCACCGTCGCTAGGGTGACGGAGTGCGGCGGCTCTCTCTTGCGACGTTGCCGATGGTTCCCGATTCGGTGCGTCCGCGTGTCGATCCGCGTGCGATCGGCGTCGGAATCGTCCATCTCGGTCTGGGTGCGTTTCACCGCGCCCACCAAGCGGATTTCACCGAGGAGGCGATGGCCCGCGCCGGCGGCGCGTGGGGAATCTGCGGGGTGAGTCCGCGCAGTGGCCGGGTGATTGAGCAGCTGGCGCCGCAGGACGGCCTGTACACGCTGCTGACGCGCGGTTCCGCCGGCCCGCGGGCGCGAGTGCTCGCGCCGATTCGCCAGTGGCTGGTTGGCGCCCACGACCCGGAGGCCGTGACGGCACGGATCGCCGATCCTGCGATCCGGCTCGTGACACTGACGGTCACCGAGAAGGGGTATCGCCACGATCCGGCGACCGGCCGGTTGCGCCGCGAGGATCCGGAGATTCGCGCAGACGCCGCGGGTCGCCCGCCGCGCACGGTGGTCGGCCTCCTCGTGCGCGGCTTGGAGCGGCGGATGCGTGACTCCGGCGCCCCCGTGACGGTGCTCTGCTGCGACAACCTGCCGCAGAACGGTGTGACGCTCGCCCGCGTGGTCGGTGATTTTCTCAGTCTCCTCACGGGGGGTGACGCGGTCGCGGAGTGGCTGGCGACAGCGGTCCGCTTCCCAAGCAGCATGGTTGACCGCATCACACCGGCGACCACCGCGGCGGATCGCGAGGAGGCGGCGCGCCTGCTCGGGCTTCGCGACGAGGGCGTTGTTGTCACGGAACCGTTCCGTCAATGGGTGATTGAAGAGTCCTTTGCCGCCGGCAGGCCGGCGTGGGAGCAGGCCGGGGCGCTGCTGGTGACCGACGTCCGCCCATACGAGCTCGCAAAACTGCGCATGCTCAACGGCGCGCATTCCCTGTTGGGTTATCTCGGTGCACTCGCCGGCCTGGAAACAATTGCGGAGACAGTGGCCGTCGAACCATTTGCCATTGCAGCCCAGCGCCTGATGGTCGACGATGCCGTGCCGACGCTGGTTGGGCCGGCAGGACTCGACCTTGCGGCGTACGCGGCGGATATTCTCGCGCGTTTCGCCAACCCCGCGCTCGACTATCGGACGACCCAGGTCGCAAGCGACGGATCTCAGAAGTTGCCGCAACGTCTGCTCGGCACGATCCGGGACCGGCGAACCGCCGGAGCGATGCCTCGGTGGGCGGTGCTGGGCGTTGCCGCGTGGATGCGCTGGGTCTGGAGTCCGGTCACCGATGCGGGGGAGCCGCGGCAATTGGACGATCCGCTTGCCGACGAGATGACGGAGCTTCTCCGGGATGTCAACGATCCGGTGCAGGTGGTCGATCGGCTCCTTCACCTTCGAGCAGTCTTCGGCGACGATCTCGCTGACGACGTCGAGCTGCGCGAGCGATTGACGGACGACCTCACGGCGTTGACGATCGATGGTGCGAAGGCCACGGTCCGGCGCGCGGTTTCACTAGAGTGAGGGGGCGGCGGACGAGCCGGCCGGGCGGCCGCGTCGGGCCACGGTGCGCCGTGGACCCGCCGAGGAAGGTCCGGGCTCCACAGGGCAGGGTGGTGGGTAACACCCACCCGGGGCGACCCGCGGGATAGTGCCACAGAAAACAGACCGCCGCGCAGCCGGCGCCTGCCGCTGCGCGGTAAGGGTGAAACGGCGGTGTAAGAGACCACCAGCGCCCGGGGTGACCCGGGCGGCTCGGCAAACCCCACCCGGAGCAAGGTCAAGAGGCGGCGGACGCCGATGGGCGGCCGCCGCTGCGCAGGCGCTCGAGGACGGCCCGTCCGATGCCTGCGGGTGGACCGCTGGAGGTTGCCGGCAACGGCAGCCCAAGAGAGATGGCCGCCCGTCGCGGATGACCGCGACGACAGAACCCGGCCTACAGGCCGACTCGCCCGCCGCCAAATCGATACATCCCGGCTCTTGACAGCCAATGTGGTCCGGTCTTCAATGAGAGCAACCGATTGCAGGCTCTCGCGGCAGGTCACCTTAGTGATCGGCGCTTACAGTGCCGGGAGGCAGGTCATGAGTATGAACAAACGTTTGCCAGGCACCGCTCAACGATCCGTGCTCTTCGGCCCGCTGGTCGGCGTCGTCGTCGGAGCGGTGGTTCTCGCGGGGTGCAGCTCGAGCAAGTCTGCGTCGCCGGCGGCCTCAACCCCTGCCCCCTCTGCGGCGGCGACGTCGGCGGCGAGCTCGACGCAGCCGGCAAGCCCGACGGGTAAGCCGATCGTCATCGGCATCTCTCTCTCGCTCACCGGGGACTTCTCCGACTCCGGTACGGCTGCAAAGCGCGGTTACGAGACCTGGGAATCCGTCGTCAACGCCAAGGGCGGCATCGACGGGCGGCCGGTGCAGCTGAAGATTGTGGATGACGCTTCGAGTCCCAACCAAGTCACAACCAATTACCAGAACCTCATCACCAAGGACAAAGTCGATTTCGTCTTCGGCCCGTTCTCCAGTCTGCTGACCATTCCCGCGGCTCAGGTCGCGGCGCGGTATGGCTATGCCTTCATCGAACCCGCCGGCGGCGGCCCGAAGGTCTTCGAACAGCACCTGCACAACCTCTTCTTCGTCCAGCCGGCGCCGGTGGTTTCAGAGGGAAAGGTTTTCGCCGACTACATCCTCTCGCTACCGGCGGACCAGCGGCCGAAGACTGCCGCGTATCCAGAGCTTGACGATCCGTTCGCGGCTCCGATCGCCGAAACTGTCCGCCAGGAATTCGAGGCGGCCGGCATCAAGACGGTGTACAAGCAGGTCTACCCGGCGGAGACGGCGGACTTCACTCCGATCGTGCAGAAGATGAAGTCCGCCAATCCCGACGTTGTCGTCGCGGGGACCCAATCGGAGGATGCCTACGGTCTCGTCAAGGCGATGGTTCAGCTCAAGTTCGCGCCCAAGTGGCTCTTCTTTGCCAACGGTGCCAATTCGCCGCTGAACTTCCCGGACAAGGTGGGCGCCAACAACGTCAACGGAATCTTCTCGGCGGCCGACTGGACTCCTGACGCCACCAGCTACCGTAACCAGGAATTCGTCCAGGCCTATCTTGCGAAATTTGGCGGCACCGCCGACCAGATCGACCCGACCTCGGCCGAGGCGTTCTCCTGCGGCGTCCTGTTGGAAGAGGCGATCGCCAAGACCGGAAGCTTCGACAACAAGAAGATCATCGAAGCGCTCCACCAAGGAACGTGGCCGACGCCGGAAGGCAATCTCTCCTGGGATGCCGACGGCGCACCCCAGGGCAGTGACATGCTCGTGCAGTGGCAGAACGGCAAGATGGTCCGGGTGTGGCCGCCGTCGGTCGCAGCCGCGTCACCGGTTCAGACACCTCTGCCGTGGGCGTGACGGGGGACGGCTGAGTGCACGACATCATCGAAGCAGTAATCCTTGGTGTCCTGACGGGCGGGGTTTACGCCCTGATGGCGTCGGGTCAGACTCTGATCTTCGGCGTCATGCGGGTGATAAACCTCGCCCAAGGGGCGCTGGTCGTGGTCGCGGCGTTCCTCGCTTACACCCTCTTCGGCCGCTTCCACATTGATCCGTTCCTGGCGATCCTCATCACCACCCCGATTCTCTTCCTCATCGGCGTGGCCATTCAGTGGCTCTTTCTCCGTCCGCTTCGCGCTGACGATCTCGCTGAGATGTCACTTCTGGTCACGTTCGCCGTCGCACTCGGCCTGGAGGGAATCCTCACCCTCGTGTACAAGACCGATTACCGGTCGATCAAACCGGTATATGCCAATGATTCGTTCGTCGTGCTCGGTTATCGCATAACCACCGTGCGGCTTTACGCGTTTCTCCTTTCCTTGGCGGCCCTTGGCGTGCTCTATCTCGTCCTGTACCGTACCCGACTCGGCCGTGCGCTCCGGGCGACCGTGCAGAACCCCACCGCAGCGCAGCTGCTCGGAGTCGAGGCGAAACGGGTGAGTGCGATGGGCTTCGGATTGGGCGCCGCAACGGCGGCCGCCGCGGGATCGGTTTTCGGTGTCGTCTATCCCTTCAACCCGAATAGTCACTACGACCTGATTTCCCGACTGCTGTCGATCGTCATCCTGGGTGGTCTCGGCAGCGTCGGCGGCGCCGTGCTCGGCGCAGTCGTCATGGGGGTCGTGTCGAGCGTTGTCGCGGTGGTCGCATCGCCGACTTGGGCCGATTTCAGCTTTTTCGTTGTGCTCATCGCTGTTCTCCTGGTGCGGCCGCAGGGCTTCTTCGGGATGCGACTCCGAGGTGCGGCATGAGACCAGCGGGCCTGCTGCGCGGTGGAATCTTCGCCGTCCTTGTTCTTGCCATGCCGTTGATGACCAGCGCGCATTGGATTCTCAACATCGCCGTCTTCACGGTGATGTATGCCGGGCTTGCCCTCGCATGGAACCTCATTGGCGGTTTCGCGGGCTACCCGTCGCTTGGCCATGCCGCATTCTTCGGCATCGGTGCTTACGTCGAGGCGATTTGGTTCAACCACCACAGCGTCGGCGCCGGCTACCTCCCCTTCTTCGTGCTGCCCATCGTGGGTCTTGCCGTCGCGTTCGCGATGCTTCCGGTTGCCTGGGTCGCGCTGCGGACTCGCGCAGACGTCTTCGCCATCGTTACGATCACTCTGCTCTTCGTGGTGCAGACGTTGGCTTTCAACCTGCACAGTGTCACCGAGGGGTCCCAGGGGATCGGCATTCATCCGCCGCCGTTCGACCCTGCAACCTATGAGCGGCCCTTCTACTGGGCAATGGCGGCGATTTTTCTGCTCGCTATGATCGTCACCTGGCTTGTGCAGAACAGCAAGACCGGATTGGCCTTGCTCGCGATCCGAGGGGACGAAGACCGGGCCAGCGGCATCGGCGTCCATGTGACCTTGGCCAAGCTGGTCGCTTTCTTCCTCTCGACCGCACTCACCGCGATGATCGGTGCGGTTTGGGCGTACTACGTCACGTTCATTTATCCGCAGTTCGCTGTCGATCCTCTCGTGACGATCGGCATGGTTCTCATGACGTTCCTCGGCGGCCGTGCCACCTTGTGGGGACCCGTGGTCGGGGCGCTCATCCTCGCACCAGCACAGCAGTACCTGGCGTACCAGTTCGGTTCCAGTCGGCTGTACCTGCTCGCGTACGCCGCAGTCTTCCTCATCGTCATGGTGTTCCTGCCCCGGGGAATTGTGCCGACCCTGGCGGAGTGGCGCTTTTCGCGGAGGCGGGCGGCTCGAGCCGCCACCGCAGGCATTCGACCTCAGTCTCGCAGACAGCAGGTGACGACGCCATGATGCTCACTGTTCGTGGACTGACGAAGCGGTTTGGCGGAGTCACGGCAGTCGCCGATTGCTCGTTCTCCGTAGCGGAGAGGAGCATCACCGGACTGATCGGTCCCAACGGCTCCGGGAAGACTACGGTCTTCAATATTGTGACCGGCTACGTGCAGGCGGATGCCGGGAGCGTGGAATTTGCCGGGCAGTTGATCAAGCGTCCGAAGCCGGGTGAGATGTTTCGACGCGGATTGGTGCGCACGTTTCAGCAAGCACGAGTGTTTCCGCAGCTCACCGTCGTCGATAATTTGGTCGTCGCCGCGGCTCATCCCTGGTGGGCGCTGGCGACCCGGCGGGTCACCCGGGCTGACCGAGAGCGCGCCGAGCACCTCATGACGGAATTCGGTCTCCGCGAGGTGGCGGACCTTCCGGCGGCCCAATTGTCATACGGTCAGCGGAAATTATTGGAGTTCGCGGCGGTGCTCATGAGTCGACCACGGATGGTTCTGCTCGATGAACCGACCGCCGGCGTCAATCCGGTGCTGCGCGAGACAATGGCTCGGCACATCCGGGCTTATCACGAGGACGGCGTCACCTTCCTGATCGTGGAGCACGATATGCCCTTCGTCATGCAGCTGTGCGATCCGGTCATCGTTATCGACCGTGGCACTCCGATTGCCGAAGGCCCGCCGCAGGTCGTCCAGCAAGACCCGGCCGTTCTCGACGCGTATCTCGGTGAGTAGCAGGGGAGTTCCGTGCCGATGATGGACGGTGTTCTGCTCAGCGTTGAGGGCGTCGTGGCCGGCTATGGCGCTGGTGACATCCTCCGCGGCGTCAGCATTGAGGTGGCTCAGGGCGAAACGGTCTGTCTGATCGGACCCAACGGCGCGGGGAAATCCACCGTCCTCAAGGTAGTCAGCGGCCTGTTGCGCCCCAAGGCCGGGGTCATCCGATTCCACGGCACTGTGATCACGCATCTGAGCGTGCGTCAACGCCTGCTCGCCGGGATCGTGCACGTGCCCCAGGACCGCGGACTGTTCCCAGCGATGACCGTCTGGGAGAACATGATCATGGGTGGTTACGTGCTCGGTGACGATCGCGAGGCACGACGTCGCGCCGAGCGTGCAGCCGAACTCTTCCCCTTGGTCACCGAACGCCGGAATGAGCTCGCCGGCTCGCTGTCGGGAGGGGAACAACGACAAGTGGAAATCGCCCGGAGCCTCGTCCTGGACCCCAAAGTGATCCTGCTCGATGAGCCGTCCATCGGGCTTGATCCGAAATCGCGTCGCATCGTGTTTGATTCCATCGAACGCCTCCGCGACGACGGCCGGACCGTTCTCCTTGTCGAGCAGAACGCCCGCTCCGGGCTTGCCGTCGCCGACCGCGGCTACGTGCTCGAGTCCGGGCAGGTTCGTCTCACCGGTACGGGCCAGCACCTGCTCTCTGATCCGGAGGTGGGCCGGCTCTATCTCGGAGCGTCACTCGCTACCGGATCCTGACAGAATTCGGGGGTCGGATCCTGACAGAATTCGGGGGTCGGATCCTGACAGAATTCGGGGGTGATGTCGCACACTTTGCCGGCCGTGAGCTTCCCCGCGGCGAGGACCTACCAGGTGCGCGTGGTCGACGCGTACGTGATAACCCCGCGAATGCGGCGGGTCCGACTTGCCGGCCCGGACCTCGTCGGCTTCACCGCCCTTCCCGGCCAGGACGTCGTCGTCCGGCTCCAGACACCGGACGGGCCGGCCCATCGCCGGTACACCATCCGCAACCTGGACCCAATCAACGGCGCCTTCGACCTCGACATCGTGCTGCACGGTCACGGCCCCGGGGCGAGGTGGGCGGCGGGCGTCGAGCCCGGCGCGGAACTTGAAATCTTCGGACCGCGCGGCAAGGTGCCGCTCGCCACCGCCCCAGCTCAGGTGTTCGTGGGTGACGAGTCGGCGCTCCCCGCGATCGCGGAGATGGCAGCTGCGCTGCCGCGGGCCACCGAGATCCGAGCGGTGATCGAAGTGTCGGACGCCGCCGAACGTCAGCCGATGCCTCCCGAGATGGACGTCCGCTGGCTCATCCGCGGGGACCGCGAACCCGGGACCGCCGATCTGCTGTTGCCGGCGATCGAAGAGCTTTCCGTTGCAGGCGCGACCCGGCACTTCTACCTGTTCGCCGAGTCTCGGGTGGTTCGCCTGCTGCGCGATGCGTTGTCGGCCCGGGGAGTACCGCTGGAGGAGATCTCGGCGAAGGGCTACTGGAACAAGGGCCGGCCGATGCGCGGCTGAACCCCGCCCCCTTTTGTTTCCGCCCGCCGACCCGGCAGACTGGAACCATGAGTCTCGATCGCGGAATACCGCCGGACCCCTTCGACGTACTGCCGGCCAAACCCTGGTTCACCCTTGAGAGCGCCGACATTGTCGACGGTGCACTCCTTGCCGACACCTTCGTCCACACCAGCATCGGCGGGCGGAACCTGAGCCCGGAGCTTCGCTGGTCGGGTTTTCCCGGGGAGACAGCGGGTTTTGTCGTCACGTGCTTCGACCCCGACGCGCCGACCATGAGCGGCTTCTGGCATTGGGTGCTCGTCAACCTGCCTCGTGACGTGACCGAACTGCCCCGCGGTGCAGGCAGTGGCGGGACGCTGCCCAGCGGGGCGTTCCATGTCCGCAATGACTTCGGCGAGTATGGCTACGGCGGGCCGGCGCCGCCGCGCGGTGACCGCGACCACCGTTACGTTTTCACCGTTCACGCCCTGGACGTGCCGCGCCTGGACGTCACGCCCGACACCCCGGCTGCGGTGGTGGGTTTCCAGTTGACATTCCACACCCTTGCGCGCGCCGCGCTGCGGCCGGTTTATCGAGTGCCGTAAGAGTGGCGTTGCTCGTGTCACGGAATCGTGGTGGCGAGGTCAGCTCGCCACCACGATTCGCCATTACGCCTGACGGGCGGACGCCGGACGAGCCGCGGCTTTACGGGCCGTCACCTTCCGCGCCGTGGTTCTCCGTGACGAGACAGCCCGGGAAGTCGTCTTCCGCGCGGTCGCCTTCCGGGCGGTCGTTTTGCCGGCGGTCGTCTTCCGCGCGCTCGCCTTCCGCGCTGTTGCTGTGCCCGCTGCAGCTTTCCGGGTCGTTGCTTTGCGGACCGCAGTGGTCTTACGTGCTGCGGTCTTCCGCGTCGTCGTTTTGCGGGCGGTTGTCTGACGGGTGGCGGATGCCGCCGCCACTCCGCTCTTTTTGGCCGTGCTCCGCTTCGCCGCTGCTGTGGTGCCGCGTGTTGTCTTCGTCGCGGCAGGACGGCGGGACGCCGTGCCGGCGGCACGTGTCGTCGTCTTCTTTGCAGGTCGGGACGCCGCGGCGCTCCGGCTTCGGGTCGCACTCGCGACGGCAGCGGCACCGCGCGTTGCCGCGACGCGCTTCGTCGCCGTCTTGCGTGCGGTCGCTGTTTTTCCGGCGGACGACGCGGTGCGGGTTGTCGCGGTCCGCTTCGTCGCCGCGCTCGTTGACTTTGTTGCGGATGTGCGTGTTGGAGTACTCCGGGCAGCCTTCTTTGCAGCTGCCGCACCTGCTCGTACCGGCACTCATGCCTCCTCGGCAACGTGGTCCGGCCGGATGGCCGGACACTTCAGGTCAACGATGACACCGAACCGGCGTGGATGTGAGGAACCATGCCGTGTCGGCTTCCGTCTTTTTTCGGATGCGCGCGCCGCGAACTGGAGCGCCATGATGAATCGGACGCACCACACGGCAATCTGCTCGTGAGAGTGGTTCTCCATGAGTGACGTCGTCGCGAACATTCTGCACGTTCCAGCCTGGCTCGCGCTCCTCATCGTCTTCGCGCTGCCGGCCCTGGAGGCGTCCATATTTCTCGGATTCGTCTTTCCCGGTGAGACTGCTGTGCTCCTTGGCGGAGTGCTCGCTTTTGAGACCCACCTGTCCCTGGGGTGGGTGGTCTTGGCGGCCGTGTCCGGTGCGGTTATCGGCGACAACGTCGGCTACGCGGTCGGTTTCCGGTTCGGCGATGCACTGCTCCGGCGCATCCCGCCGCGGGTTCTCAAACCCGAGCATGTCGAACGTTCCAAGGAACTCATCCGACGGCTCGGCGGCCGCGCCGTCTTCGTCGGCCGCTTCACGGCAGCGCTCCGCGCGCTCGTCCCCGGCTTCTGCGGCGCATCGCGGATGCACTACCGCACCTTTCTGGTGTGGAATTTCCTTGGCGGCGCGCTGTGGGCGACCGGTGTCGCGGTGGCCGGCTACCTTGCCGGCAATGCGTGGCACCGAGTTGCGTCGGGGCTCAGCGTCTTCGGCTACGTCGTGCTTGGCCTGGTTCTCGCGGCGCTCGGGTACCTCTGGTGGCGGCATCGACGACGCTCCAGGCAGGTGGGCGAGGAATAGTTATTCCATCGCCCAATCCGGTTCGTCGTCCCGCTCGGCGCCGAGGTCAAGCGCGCGGGCGAGCCGGTCCCGCAGCATCCGCCAGCGGGACCGTGATGCATGCTCCTCACCGGCCGCTGTGCTGACGAAATGGCAGACCGTGTCGAAATCCGGGACGACGAGGCCATTGTCGGCACGGACCAGCAGCGACTCGTGGGAGAGCTCGGGCAATTCTTCGTCGTCGCCGACAACCGAGAACAGCGTTGCACCGGCGCGACGGGCGTCCGCGGCTCGCTCCAACAGATTCGCCGGCGCCGTATCGGGGGCGACGATGAGGAGGGTGTCATGCCGGCCGGCCGCCTCGAGGCGCTCCAGTCCGATCGACAAATGCGCCGGTGCATCCGGCGGCGGCGACCATCGCACCAACGACGGCGCAAGCTGCGGCACACCGCACAACCGCGCTTCATCGGTCAAGTGTGCCGCCAAGTGCCATGGCTCATTCTCCGGCGGTCCGACAAGCAGCAGGCCTCCAACGTCATGCGGTGCGTGGCGCAACGCCCGGGCAAATGCGTGGGTTCGTTCCACCCAGCCGGTACCGGCCAGCAGTGCGCGCAATTCGATGACTCGTTGACGGTCCACGTGACCTCGTCCCTGTCAGCCGGCCTGCTGCACAGCGCGCTGCGCAACAACGCTCGTTGGTCTAGTACGAGTGCGCCGCGTCGGGATACCGCCCGTCCGCGACGTCCGCAGCGAAGGCTCGCGCCGCGTCATGCAGTACTGTACGCAGGTCCGCGTATCGTTTGACGAATTTCGGCGTCGGTTGCGGCGTCAAACCTGCCATGTCGGTCCAGACGAGCACCTGCGCGTCACAGTCGGGGCCGGCGCCGATACCAATGGTCGGAATCTGGAGGGCCGCGGTGAGTTCCGCCGCAAGTCCCGCGGGCACCAGCTCGAGGACGATTGCGAACGCTCCCGCCTCTTGCAAGGCAAGGGCGTCGTCCCGGATGGCGGCGGCGTCGTCGCCGCGCCCTTGCACCCGATAGCCGCCGAGGGCGTGCACGCTCTGCGGGGTGAACCCAATGTGCGCCATCACGGGAATACCGGCCTCAACCACCGTGCGTACGTGCTCCGCGACACGCCGTCCGCCCTCGAATTTGACCGCCTGCACCCCGGCACGTTTCACGAACCGGATCGCCGTTTGCAACGCCTGCCGGGGAGAAATCTGATACGAACCGAACGGCAGGTCCGCCACGACCAATGCGCGTTGAGCCGCGCGGGCCACCGCTCTGTTGAGGATGAGCAATTCATCGACGTCGACGCCCAACGTGTCGGGGTAACCAAGCACGGTATTCGCGGCGGAATCCCCGACCAGCAGGACGTCGATGCCTGCCTCCTCGAAAATCCGCGCCGTCAACGCGTCGTAGCAGGTGAGCATGGCCCAGCGTCGGTGCTGACGTTTGCGAAGTTGCAGGTCGTGAATCGTGACACGACGTGGGACATCGGCTGCAGCGGACACCGTGACCTCCCCGCCTCGAGTCGCCGTCCGGCGTACCCGGGCAGGTTTCATCTTCTCATCGGGATGGAGGGAGCTGCCCCGCCTCTGCTCATCCGGGGTGGGCGAGCTGCCCGGCCTCTGCTCATCCGGGGTGGGCGAGCTGCCCCGCCTCGACCCACCGGTTCGTGATCGGTAGCCGGCGGTCGCGGCCGAAATTGCGGGTAGTGATCTTCGGCCCGGGTGGGTACTGCCGCCGTTTGTACTCGGCGTTGTCGACCAGGCGGATCACGCGATCGACGAGGAATGGGTCATGTCCAGCGGCGACGATGTCGTCTCGGCTTGCGTCGTGCTCCACGTAGAGGCGGAGGACGGCGTCCAGTTCGGGGTACGGCGGGAGGCTGTCCGTGTCGAGCTGGCCGGGCCGCAGTTCGGCGGACGGCGGTTTGTCGATGCACCGCTGCGGAATCGGCGGCACCGCTCCGGACCGTTCGGCCTGCGCATTCCGCCAGCGGGCCAGCTCCCAGACGAGGGTCTTCGGCACATCCTTCAGCGGCGCGAATCCGCCGGCTGAATCGCCGTACAACGTCGAGTAGCCGGTCGCGAGTTCACTTTTGTTCCCGGTCGTCAGGACCAGATGCCCGTGCTCATTGGACAGGCTCATCAGGATCGTGCCCCGGACCCGCGCCTGCAGGTTCTCGGCGGCGAGTCCGTGCAGGTCGAGGTGGCGTTCAAAGGCGTCCACCATGTCGGTGATCGGGATGACGGTGTGCCGGGTGCCTTGCCGCCGGGCCAGTTCTTCCGCATCCGCGAGCGAATGGTCACTGGACCAGCGGCTCGGCATCGCGACCGTGTGCACCGCCTCCGCGCCGATGGCGTCGACGGCGATGGTGGTGACGAGCGCCGAGTCGATCCCGCCGGAGAGGCCGACGAGAACCGACCGGAACCGGTTCTTGCGGATGTAGTCGCGCGTCCCGGTGACGAGCGCGGCGTACACCTCGGCTTCCGGTGCCAGCCGGGCGGCCAGCCCGGTCGGCGCGGGCGGGTAGTCGGGCAGGCTTGGTGTCTTGAGGTCGACCCGTTCGATGGTCATCCGCGAGCCGTCCCGGACGTCGACACTGCCCCGCCGGCGGCTGGTTCCCGGTTGCAGGCTGAGGTCGATGACGGCGAGGCCTTCGTCGAACTGCGGGGCGCGGACCAGCGGCGTGCCATCGGCGTCCACGACGAACGAATCACCGTCGAAGACCAGTTCGTCCTGACCGCCGACCATGTTGACGTAGGCAATCGGGGCGCGCACCTCGGCGGCGCGGCGCTGGGCGAGCCGGAGCCGGGCGTCGGGTTTCCCCCGCTCGTACGGCGACCCGTTGATGGTCACGACCAGCCCCACGCCGGCGGCCCAGGCCGCGGTGAGTGGACCGCCGTCCTGCCAGAGGTCCTCGCAGATCGTCATCGCGATGTCCACGCCAAGGTGGCGGACGACGACCAGCCGCTCGCCGCGGCTGAAGTAGCGGTACTCGTCGAAGACCCCGTAGTTCGGCAGGTGGTGCTTGTCGTACCGGGCGACGACCCGGCCGCCGATGAGAAATGCCGCAGAATCCGTCGGCAGGCCGCGGCCGCCGGGACGCGGACGGTCATCCGGCGCGGCGTCGAGATATCCGACGATCACGCCGATGTTGCCGAGTCCCTCGCGTGCCAAGCGTTCGGCGAGTTCGACGACGGCCCGCCGGGAGGCGGCGACGAACGACGGACGGAGGGCCAGGTCCTCGACCGGATAGCCGGTGAGCATCATCTCGGGGAAGGCGACAAGGTGTGCGGATCGGCTCGCGGCGTGCTTGGTCCAGGCCACCACGAGCTCGAGATTCCCGGCGATGTCGCCGACCACGGGGTCGACCTGAGCGAGGGCGAGGCGAAGCTGCGGCACGTTATGAGCCTACGGACCTAGCCCCCGGGAGCTGGCGGATGTCGCCGACCGGGGAACGGCGGATGCCGGAACGGAGCCGGCGGCCCCGCACGGAGAACGCGGGCCCGGACCGAGACCTACGGATGCCCGGACGGAGAACGGCAGCGCGCGGGCATCGCGGTGGCGTAACCGCGCCGTAACGTGCGGCGGGGAGGATGAGGGCGATGGGCGTGTGGATCGGGCAGGATGGTCACCATGGACAAGCAGACGGAATTCGTGCTCCGCACCTTGGAGGAACGGGATATCCGGTTCGTCCGGTTGTGGTTCACTGACGTTCTGGGATTTTTGAAGTCGGTCGCGGTGGCGCCCGCCGAATTGGAGGGTGCGTTCGCGGAAGGGATTGGATTCGACGGCTCGGCCATCGAGGGCTTTGCCCGGGTGTATGAGTCCGACATGCTCGCCCGGCCGGACCCGTCGACATTCCAGATTCTGCCGTGGCGGTCGGAAGCGCCCGGGACTGCGCGGATGTTCTGCGACATCCTCATGCCGGACGGATCGCCCAGCTGGGCGGATCCGCGGTTCGTCCTCAAGCGCACGCTGGCCCGCGCGGCGGAGATGGGGTTCACGTTCTACACCCACCCGGAAATCGAATTCTTCCTCTTCGAACGCCAACCTGGTCCCGGCGAGATGCCGGTTCCCATCGATGCGTCCGGCTATTTTGACCAGACGGCGCACGGCCCGGGACATGACTTTCGCCGCCAGGTCATCACGCTGCTGGAGGCCATGGGCATTTCGGTGGAATTCAGCCATCACGAGGCGGCTCCCGGTCAACAAGAAATCGATTTGCGGTACGCCGACGCGTTGACCACGGCGGACAACATTCTCACCACCCGGCAAGTGGTCAAGCAGGTGGCTCTTGAGCAAGGCGTCTTTGCGTCCTTCATGCCGAAGCCGTTCACCGAATATCCCGGCTCGGGCATGCACACGCACCTTTCCCTCTTTGAGGGCGACCGCAATGCCTTCTACGAACCGGGCGCCCCGTATCAGCTGTCGAAGACGGCCCGGGCGTTCATCGCCGGAATTCTCCGGCACGCACCGGAATTCACGGCCATTACCAATCAGTGGGTGAACAGCTACAAGCGGCTCTGGGGCGGGGCAACCCGGACCGCCGGCGCGGGCGGCGAAGCACCGAGCTACATCTGCTGGGGGCACAACAACCGCTCCGCATTGGTCCGCGTGCCCATGTATAAGCCCCGCAAGGGGAATTCCACCCGGATCGAAGTCCGCTCGGTGGACAGCGCGTGCAACCCGTACCTCGCCTTCGCCGTGCTGCTCGGCGCCGGGCTCGCCGGCATTGAGAACGGCTACGAACTACCCGAAGGAGCCGAGGACGACGTCTGGGCCTTGACCGAGGCGGAGCGACGGGCGATGGGCATCGCCCCGCTTCCGGCGTCTCTCGATGAAGCGATCCGGGCCATGGAGAACTCCGAGCTGGTGGCCAACATTCTCGGTGAACACGTGTTCGATTTCTTCTTGCGCAACAAGCGCGAGGAGTGGGCGGATTACCGACGCCAGGTCACCGAATACGAACGTGACCGATACCTCCGGGTGTTGTAACGGCGGTGACCGAGGAGCTGGAGCGGCTGGCGACCACTGCCGGGACGCTGGCCCGGCTCGGCTTCGCCGATCCCGACCGCGGTTCCGCCCTGCTTGGGGAACTCGCTGCCGGTGGATTCCCGGTAACAGACGAGCTTCTGGGCGAACTCGCGTCGGCGGCGGACCCCGACCTTGCGCTCATTGCCCTCCTGCGGCTGCGTGAGTCCGCCCAACGCAGCCACGTGCTCGGAGGGCTCGACGCCGCGCTGACCGCGGATGCCGCCCTGCGCCGGCGGCTCTTCGCCGTCCTTGGGGCGAGTGCGGCTCTCGGAGACCACCTGGTCGCTCATCCGGGCAGCTGGGCACAGCTCGCCGTCTCGGCGGATCGCTCGCCCACCTGGTACGGCTGGCGGGCCATGCTTGCCGTCGCAGTCGGCGACCGCAGCGGCACGCCCGCCGAACAAGCGCTCCACGCCGCCTACCGGGACGCGCTGTTGTCCATCGCTGCCCGCGACCTCGTCGGCGAGGCCGACGTCGTCCAGGTCGGCGCGGAACTCGCCGATCTAGCCGGTGCCACCCTCGACGTCGCGTTAACGCTCGCGCACCGCGCCGTCGCAGACCCCGCCGCCTCCTGCCGGCTTGCGATCATCGGGATGGGCAAGTGCGGCGGCCGGGAGCTCAACTACGTGAGCGACATTGACGTCGTCTTCGTTGCCGAACCCGTGCCCCCTGCCGACGACGAGACGGCCTTGCGCGCGGCGACCCGGCTCGCCACCGCGGTCATCCGGATCTGTGCACCGATCTGGCAGGTCGACGCCGCGCTCCGTCCGGAGGGAAAGAACGGCCCGCTGGTCCGCACCCTCGCCAGCTACCGGGCCTACTACGAACGGTGGGCCAAGACCTGGGAATTTCAGGCTCTGCTCAAGGCCCGGCCGGTCGCCGGTGATCTCGAGCTCGGCCAGGCGTACGCCGAGATGGTGTACCCACTGGTCTGGCGGGCGGCGGATCGTGAGCACTTCGTCGAGGACGTGCAGGCGATGCGCCGCCGGGTCGAGGAGACTCTGCCGGAGACGCTGGCCGACCGTGAACTCAAGCTTGGCCGCGGCGGCCTGCGGGACGTGGAGTTCGCCGTCCAACTCCTCCAGCTGGTGCACGGGCGCACCGACGTCACGGTGCGCAGCCCGCACACCCTGTCCGCGCTGGCCGCGTTGGCCGCCGGCGGCTACGTCGGTCGTGCCGACGCCCGAGACCTCGACGCGGCGTACCGGTTCCTGCGCAGCCTCGAACACCGCCTCCAGCTTCTCCGGCTGCGCCGCACCCACGAACTGCCGACCGACGACGCCGACCTGCGCCGATTGGGCCGATCGATCGGACTCCGCCGGGATCCCGTCCGGGAACTGCGTGCCGAGCACGAGCGGTGCGTGCACCTGGTCCGCCGGTTGCACGAGAAGCTCTTCTACCGGCCGCTGTTGAGCGCGGTGGCCCGGCTGCCGGGTGACGAGGCGCGGCTGACCCCGGAGGCCGCGGTCCGCCGCCTTGCCGCCCTGGGTTATGCGGATCCGCAGGCGGCGCTCCGGCACATCGAAGCGCTGACTGCAGGCGTGAGCCGGCGGGCGGCGATCCAACGCACCCTGCTCCCGGTCATGCTCGGCTGGTTCGCCGATGCACCCGATCCGGACGCCGGCCTGTTGGCGTTCCGGCAGCTCTCCGATGCACTCGGCGACACCCCCTGGTACCTGCGTTTTCTGCGCGACGAAGGAGCGGCGGCGCAGCATCTCGCGCACATCCTCGCGTCCAGCCGGTACGCCGTCGACCTGCTCACCCGGGCACCGGAATCCGTCGCCATGCTCGCGGACACCCCGGGGGAGGGGCCGTACCAGCTGCGCCCTCGGCCGGCGGCGGAGTTGCGGGCCGAATTCCTTGCCGCCGTCCGTCGGCACGAGGATCCGGCGACGGCGGTTGAGGTGGCGCGCGGCCTGCGTCGCCGCGAACTGTTCCGGATCGCCTGCGCGGACCTCCTCGGACTCCTCGACGTTGTCGCCGTCGGGCACGCCCTGACGGACGTCACGGAAGCGGTTCTGGACGCCGTCCTGGACGTGGTGGCTCGGGCGGTACCGCGAGCCGCCGGACACGTCCGGCTGGCCGTGATCGGCATGGGCCGCCTTGGCGGCCGGGAGCAGGGCTACGGCAGCGACGCCGACGTGCTCTTCGTGCACGAGCCGCTCCCCGGCGTCGAGGATGCGGTCGCGGCGGCGGCTGCCTATGAGCTGGCCAACGAGCTTCGGCGCTTGCTCGCCCAACCAGCCCCCGAGCCCGCGGTGGAGGTGGACGCCGACCTGCGGCCCGAGGGTCGCCAAGGTCCACTGACTCGCAGCCTTGACTCCTACCTCACGTATTACGCGCGCTGGTCGGAGATTTGGGAGGCGCAGGCTCTGCTGAAAGCGCGGCCGGTCGCCGGGGACGCCGAGCTCGGCCGTCGCTTCGTCGCCGCCATCGATCCGCTGCGATGGCCGGAGCAAGGGCTTGGGCCGGCCGACCTCCGGGAAATTCGTCGCATCAAGGCGCGCGTCGAACGGGAGCGGCTGCCACGGAATGCCGACCCGGCGCTGCACACCAAGCTGGGCCGCGGCGGGCTGGCCGACATCGAATGGACCGCGCAACTCCTGCAGCTGCAGCACGCGGGTCACGTCGGGAGCCTGCGGACGACGTCCACGCTCGAGGCCCTGCACGCCGCTGCTGACGCGGGGCTCTTGGACCGCGCGGATGCCGAGATCCTGGTCGAGGCGTGGCGGTTGGTGAGCAAGGTCCGCAATGCCCTGGTCCTGGTCCGAGGGCGGCCTACCGACACGATTTCCCCGGTTTTACGGGATCTGGTGGGCGTTGCCCGGCTCGTCGGTTACGCTGCCTGGCAGTCCGGTGATTTCCTCGATGCTTACCGACGGATAACCAGGCGCGCGCGAGCTGTCGTTGAACGGGTCTTCTACGGCTGACGGGCACGTCCGCGGTTAGGCCGGCGGGGGAATGCGAGCCGCGGTTGTGAGTGTCGACGAAGCGCGAGACGCTGCGCCCGAAGCCGGCGGGGCGGTCGCCGCCGAGGCCCGGCGTCCGGTCGGTCGTGTCTTCGCGAACCGCGAATATCGCGGCATCTGCCTCGCGCAGGTGACGAGCGAGTGCGGCGATCAGATTTCCGGGCTGGCCGTCGCCTACCTGGTGTACACCCGGTCCAACAGCGCCTTTCTCGCTGCGGTCTCCTACGCCGTCACGTACGTCCCGTGGGTGATCGGTAGCGTCTTGCTGGCGCCGCTCGTCGACCGCTATCCGCGGCGCAGCGTGCTGCTGTTCTGTGACCTGGCGCGTGCGGTGCTTACGCTGCTCTTGCTGGCGATGACGTTCGACTCCCGCATACCGATCGCTGTTCTGCTCGCCGTCGTCTTGCTCGCCAGTTTCTGTTCGCCGCCGTTCGTGACGGCGAGAAGTTCGACGATTCCCGATATTTTTGAGGGAAGTCCGCTGTACGTGCGTGCCGTCGCGACCGGCCGGATTTTGCAGCAAGTCGACCAGGTCTTCGGTTTTGCGCTCGGCGGGATTATCGTCGCGGCCATCACCCCACGCGGTGCGCTCGCCGTTGACGCCGCCACATTCGTCGCCTCATTTCTGCTGATCCTGACGCATGTGCGCAAACGTCCCGCACCGGCTCCGGTACGCGGGCTGGCCCTCGGTCGGCTGCTGCGGAATCTCGGCCCGGACCTGCGCCAGGTCGTCGCCGATCCGGCTCGTCGCTACCTGGTGCTCGCCTGTGCCTGCGCCTTGCTGTTTCTCATCGCCCCGGAAGGGCTTGCCGTCGCCTATGTCCGGCAGCAAGGGCATGGCGCGCTGGCCGCCGGCCTGCTGAGTGCGGCGCAACCGTGCGGCGTCGCCCTTGGGGCCTGGTGGTACGTCCGGCTGCCGCCGCACCAGCAGGGCCGCTGGCTGCTGCGGATGCCGGTCATCGGCGCGGCGCTCCTCACCCTGACCGCGTTCGCCCCGCCGGTGTGGTTGACCGCGCTCATCTGGCTGGCCTCCGGGGTGACGCAGTGTTTCGTGGTGACGAGCATTGCGGCGTACAACGTCATCACCGATTCAGCGCTCCGCGGCCGGGCCAACGGGCTGGCGAGCTCGTCGATCTGCCTGACGCAAGGCCTCGGATTCGCGGTGTGGGGTCTCGTCGGTGACGCCCAGGGAGCGGCCGCCGGCGTGGCGTGGGCCGGGGTGGCCGGCCTGCTGCTGGTGTCAGTGCTTTGGTATTTCTGGCCGGACGATGCGTTCGGTGCGGTCTGGGAGCGGCTCGCCGTCGCGGAGCGGCGCGACTGAGGCGGACGCCGCGACCAGCGGGACGGTGCGACCGGATTCCCCGGTCACGTCGATGAGCCGTTCGTAGGCGGGCCGGCCGGAGAGCGCCCGCTGGACGGCGAAACCGATCGCCAGCACGACGACTCCGCCGACGGCGTCCAGGATGAAGTGATTGGCGGTGCCGATGATGACGAAGAGGGTGGCGAGCGGATAAGCAGCCCCAAGCGCCTTGACCCACCAGCGACGGGTCAGGCCGATGAGTGTCAGGCCTACCCACAACGACCATGCGATGTGCAGGCTCGGCATTGCGGCGAACTGGTTGGAAATCTTTGCAACACCGCCCGAATCGTACGACCCCCAGGTGTGAAAAACCGCGAGCGTGTCAACAAAGCGCTCCGAGGGCATCAACCGCGGGGGCGCAAGTGGGTAGAGCCAGAACACCGCGGCGGCAAGGGCATTTGCGGCGTACAGTACGGTGCGCGCAGCACGGTAATGCAGCGGGCGGCGGACATACAACCAGATCAGAACCCCGATGACGGCGATGAAATGCATGGTCGCGTAGTAGTAGTTGCAGATTTCCGCGAGCCAATGCCAGGAGTGGATGCGCGTAGCGGCGACGAAGTGGTTGACCGTCTGCTCGACGTCGATGTGCAGCGCCCGCTCTGCACCGAGGATGGTGCGCGCGTGCTGGAGCGCGGGGGTGATGTGGTTGGGTACGGCGTCGCGAATGAGCGAATAGACGACATAGCTCGCGACAACGAAGGCAAGCTCCTGCCACAACCGGGGACGTCGGCGGGTTCGCAGCCGGTTGCGTACGCCGGCCGGGATTTGTCGGACCCCGATCCATAGGGCGATGAGCCGGCCACGGAGGCTCGGTTGGGGCATGGTGATCGAGGAGAGGTCGGCGGGCGTCTCCCGAACGTGCTCCACGGTCTGCAATCTTGTCAGATGGGCGTCAAAGACGGGAAGGGACGGTCCCGACCGTCCCTTCCCGTCACCGTTCGGATAGTCGCGATCACCGGCTCGGATCGTCGCGATCACGGGCGGCTTCCCCCGGCGACGATCGGAGGCGGGTCGTCGTCCGCGCTCTCCCGGCCACCGGGGCGTGCCGGCGGCTCACACGTCGAAGTAGAGCTCGAATTCGTGTGGATGCGGCCGCAGGCGGATCGAGTCGACTTCCTTGGTTCGCTTGTACTCCAGCCAGGTCGCGATGAGGTCCGGGGTGAAGACGCCGCCCTCGAGGAGATAGTCGTGGTCGGCTTCCAGAGCGGCAAGGACCTCAGGCAGCGACCCGGGGACCTGCGGGACAGCGGCGTGCTCCTCGGGCGGCAGCTCGTAGAGGTCCTTGTCGATCGGCTCCGGCGGCTCAATCTTGTTCTTGATGCCGTCGAGACCGGCCATCAACATTGCGGCGAACGCCAAGTACGGATTGCACGACGGGTCCGGCACGCGGAATTCCAGCCGCTTGGCCTTCGGATTCGTCCCGGTGATGGGGATGCGGATGCATGCCGAGCGGTTGCGCTGGCTGTACACGAGGTTGACCGGCGCTTCGAAGCCCGGGACCAGGCGGTGGTAGCTGTTCACCGTTGGGTTGGTGAAAGCCAGCAGGGACGGCGCGTGCCGGAGCAGGCCGCCGATGTAGTAGCGGGCGGTGTCCGAAAGGCCGGCGTATCCCAGTTCGTCATAGAAGAGCGGTGACCCGTCCTTCCACAGCGATTGGTGGGTGTGCATGCCGGATCCGTTGTCGCCGAAAATCGGCTTCGGCATGAAGGTGACGGTCTTGCCGGCGCGCCAGGCGACGTTCTTCACGATGTACTTGAAAAGCTGCATGTCGTCTGCGGCCCGGAGCAGCGTGTTGAACTTGTAGTTGATTTCCGCCTGACCAGCCGTGCCGACTTCGTGGTGCTGCTTTTCGACGAGGATTCCGGCCCGGATGAGTTCCCGCGCCATTTCGGCTCGCAGGTCGGCGAAGTGGTCGGTCGGCGGAACCGGGAAGTAGCCGCCCTTGTACCGCACCTTGTATCCGCGGTTGCCGTTGTCCTCAATGCGACCGGTGTTCCACGCGCCCGCGACCGAGTCGATGTGGTAGTAACTCTGGTGCGCTGAGGTTTCGAAGCGCACCTCGTCAAAGATGTAAAACTCCGCTTCAGGGCCGAAGTACGCGGTGTCCGCGATACCCGTGCTGACCAGGTACGCCTCCGCTTTCCGGGCGACATTGCGCGGGTCCCGGCTGTAGGCCTCGCCCGTCAGGGGATCGTGGATGAAGAAATTCATCGCCAGCGTTTTTTCGGTGCGGAACGGGTCGATGAACGCGGTCGTCGGATCCGGCAGCAGCTGCATGTCGGATTCGTGAATGGCTTGAAAGCCGCGAATCGACGAGCCGTCGAAGGCAAGGCCGTCGGTGAACACACTCTCATCGAATGACTCAGCCGGTACGGTGAAATGTTGCATGATGCCCGGTAAGTCACAGAACCGGACGTCCACCGATTTCACGTCATTGTCACGGATGAACGCCAGGACTTCGTCGGCGTTACGGAACATGCACATCCTCCTCAAATGCGGTTGCGGGCGCGGATCGGCTCGACCCTAGCGGACGGCGGTTTCTCGGCCGTGTCCCGCGTGTTTCGCGGAGGTTACGTGCCGGGCCGGAGTCGGCGTCCCCGAGAAAGCTATCGTGGCCAGCATGCGACGGGCAACGCAAGGCTCCTGGCTTGACGGTCCGCGCGTCGACGCGGCGGAACGCCGCGACGGATCATCCGGGTACCCCGGCGAACGCCTGGGCCTGCCGCCGGCAGGGCCCATGTCGGTGCCTGGTCTCGGCCGCCGGATCGTCGCACTCCTGATCGATTGGCTGGCCTGTCTGCTGGTCGTCGCGCTCTTCACCGGGCATCGGCTGCTCGCCCCTGGCGACCGCCCGATCCTCACCCTCGCCGTCTTTGCCCTCGAGTACGTCCTCCTCCTCACCGCCCTCGGCACCACCTTCGGCATGCGGCTGATGGGCATCGGGGTACGGCGGCTCGACGGCTCGCGGCTGCCGTTCCGGTGGGTGCTGGTCCGTACGGTCTTGCTGCTCTGCGTCGTCCCGGCCGCGATCTACGACACCGATTACCGGGGGCTGCACGACCGTGCCGCCGGGTGCGTTGTCGTCCGGCTCTGACCGGTGCGCGACGATCACGCTCGGGCTGGGGAATCCGGCGGGCGCCGGATGATTCAGCGCGGCAGTTTGAACCCTTGCGGCAGCCGGGCGCCCTTCGGCAGCGGCCCCTTCGGCATCATGTTCGCCAGCGTGCCGAGGGCCCGCAGCCGCGCTTCGATCTGATCGACCGTGCGGCCCTTGAACCGGCGGGGGAGCCGGTTGAGCCGGGCCTGGAGTTTGCGCAACGGCACCTGTTTCGGTCCATTGCCAATGAGGATCACTTCGACCGGTGTGCCGGACGCCACCCGCTGAATCCGCTTCTGCTGGTCGGCGATGAGCGGCGCGAGCCGGTCCGGGTCACCTTCGCCGATGAGGATGACGCCGGGCTTGCCGACGACCCGGTGGACGACGTCCATCGCACGGGTTCCTGCAACGGTCGGGGTGACCCGCCAATCGCCCCGCATCGTCGAGATCACTGCCGGCGCAGCTCCCGGCTGGCCCTCGATCTGGGCGTAGAACGCAGCCTGTGCGCGGCGGCCGAAGACGATGAATGCCGTCAGCACGCCGCCCAGCACTCCGAAGATCGAGAAAACGATGAGGTCGCCGAGGGCGAAACCCACCCCCACAAAGACCACCAACGCGACGAGACCACCGATGACCATCGCCGGGATGAGCCGGGGGTCGTGCTCCCGGGTGATCCGGAAAGCCACCCGAAGCTGCTGACCGCGCTTCGTCTGGGTGTCGCCCTTGTCGGCGGCAGCCCGGTTCGGCCGGGTGGGAGGAGTGCTGCGGGCCATGGTCCCTCGGTCTGCTCAATCGGTACTGCTCAGTCGGTGCTGCTCAGTGCACGGTCGATGGATGCGCCGTTCAGAATAGGCGGTTTCGGATTACGGCGTCTGCGGTGCCTGGGTGGTGGCGCCGTCGGTGCGGCGATCCGTCCGGCTGGCGATGGCCGCCCGGTACAGCCGGCCGGCTCGGTAGGAGGAGCGGACCAGCGGCCCAGACATGACGCCCGCGAAGCCGAGTTCGCGGGCCTCCGCAGCCAATTCCTCGAACTCGGCCGGCTCGACCCACCGCACGACCGGATGGTGGCGGATCGACGGGCGCAGATACTGCGTGATCGTCACCAGGTCGCAACCCGCGGACCGGAGGTCGGCCAGAGCCGCACGGATCTCCTGCCGGGTCTCGCCCAGCCCGAGGATGAGGTTGGACTTGGTGACAAGGCCGGCGTCGTGCGCCGCGCGGAGCACGTCGAGGGAGCGCTCATATCGGAAGCCCGGTCGAATCGACTTGAAGATTCGCGGCACCGTTTCGATGTTGTGGGCGAAGACCTCCGGCCGTGCGCTGAAGACTTCGTCGAGGAGCTCAGGTCTGCCGTGGAAATCCGGGGTGAGGAGTTCGACACCGCATCCGGGCACCGCGTGGTGAATTTCCCGGACGGTCTGCGCATAAAGCCACGCGCCCTCGTCGTCCAGATCGTCACGGGTGACCCCGGTCACTGTGGCGTACCGCAGTCCCATGCGGGCCACCGACTCCGCGACGCGGCGCGGTTCGTCGCGGTCCAGCGGTTGGGGACGGCCGCTGGAGATTTGGCAGAACGAGCAATTGCGCGAACACGTGTCACCCCCGATGAGGAACGTGGCCTCCCGGTCCTCCCAGCATTCGAAGATGTTCGGGCACCCTGCTTCTTCGCAGACGGTGTGGAGTCCTTCCCGGCGGACAAGCTCCTTCAACGCGTGATACTGCGGTCCCATCCGCGCTCTCGTCCGAATCCACGCCGGTTTGCGTTCGATCGGCACCTGCGCATTCCGCGCCTCGATGCGAAGGAGCTTCCGCCCGTCCGGGGTTACGGCTGTCACACGAACCTCCTCGTCGGTGACCAGCCTACCGGCGTGACTGTGGGCGCACGACGCGGGCGACAGAGCACCGGCGCAGAGTTTCTTTCCCGGACGGGATTGCACGGGGACCCTGACGACCGGCCCTGTGCCGGCGAAGTGTGTGGCCGGTTCGAGCGCCGGTCAGTTCGCCGCGCTCTGCGGGGTTGGGACCCGGTCGGTCGGCCTGGCGGGAAGGAGGAATTCCGTCAAGCGGGCGACAACGAGTGGCCGGACTTCCGCCACCGTGACGTTTCGCCCGAGTTCGACGGAGAGCGAGGTCACCTCGGCGTCCGGCAATCCGCACGGAACGATCCGCCGAAACCAGCTCAAGTCTGGATTGCAGTTCAGTGCGAAGCCGTGCATGGTGGTGCAGCGCGAGATGCGCACGCCGATGGCGGCGATTTTCCGGTCCGGTGCGCCGGGACTGGTGATCCACACACCGGACCGCCCGGGGACTCGCACCGCAGTAACCCCGAGATCGGCGCAGACAGCGATGAGTGCCTGTTCAATGCGGCGGACGTGGCCCACCGCATCAATAGGCATCGGGAGTTTGACAATCGGGTAACCGACGAGTTGACCGGGACCGTGCCAGGTGATCCGTCCGCCGCGATCCACAGCAATGACCGGCGTTCCGTCGGTGGGCCGTTCGAAATCCTCGGTTCGCTTTCCGGCGGTGTACACCGGCGGATGTTCGAGGAGAAGACAGGTATCGGGAATTTCATCCGCGACCCGGAGGGCGTGAAGTTCGCGCTGCCGTGCCCACGCCTCTTCATACGGGACGACGCCGTGGTGCTCAAATGCCAGCACGATTCCGACGATACTCGCCGCCCGAATGTGACCGCCGTCGATCGGCTGCCTCGCAGGCCAACGCGGGTCTGCCCGGCCCGAACGCTCCGACGGACCGAAGCCGGACGGCGGGTCTGCCTGGCCGGGAGTCCTGTCGGCCGAAATCGGCCGGCCGGTCGCCGCGGCGGTGGGTATCGAAGCCCGGCAGGGTCTGTGCGCCGGAGTCGATCGGTGACGCGCTAGGAGAGAAGGTCCTTTGTCGCGAATCGGCCGTAGGCAAGCGATCCGAAGACCGCGACATAGCCGGCCTGAAGGACGGCGTTGTGCAGCAGGCTCGTCCAGACGATCGGATCGCGGAGGAGGTCGCCGAATCCCAGCCAGTAGTGGGAAAACAGCCACGGGTGTAGCCAGGAGACCTGCGGAATGCTGTCCAGAATCTGTGACGCAATCGCCGCGACCGCGACCGCCGCCATTGCGCCTACCGGAATGTCGGTCAATGTCGAGACGAAGAGCCCCAGCGCCGCCAGGCCGATGAGCGAAATCGTCACGTATCCGGCGACGAGGAATTCCCGGCCTGCGGCCGCGGCAGGGGAAATCGTCGCCCCGGAGAGCAGAGTGACCCTGCCGACGGGAAAGAACAGCGTGCCCACGACCGCACCGACCCCGGTGATGACCACGGTCACCGCGGCGCAGAACACGGTGGCGGTGAGGAATTTCGTCACGATCAGCCGTAACCGTCCCACTGGCGCGATGGCAAGGTAGCGGAGCGTCCCGAGGTTCGCCTCGCCGGCGACGGTGTCGCCGGCGACCACCGCCACCGCCAGGGGAAGAAACAGCGGCGTGCAGACGACCAGCGCGGTCAAGCCCACGAACAAACCGTTCTGCGTAATGCGGTCCAGGAATGTCGGTCCTTCCCCAGGCGCAATCTGCTGGGACGACAGCTTCACGGCAACTGCGATGAGGAAAGGCACCGCGGCGAGGACAACCAGCAAGGTGATGGTGCGGCGCCGGCGAAACACGGTCGCCAGCTCATTGCGGAAGAAAACGAAACTGCCCGTGCCCGCCGGCAACCGCCGGGGCACCGATGCGGCGGCATCGGCGAGCAAGGGATCAGCAGCGGACATCGCGGTGTTCCTCGCAGACACACTCAGCCGTCGACATCAAATCCTTCTCCTGTCAGCGAGACGAAGACGTCCTCGAGGGAACCGTGGTCGGGTCGCAAGCCGCGGACCCGGACTCCGGCGTGCACCAACGCAGCACACACGTCCTCCGGCAACACACCGTCGAGCTCGGCGGAAATCCGCGGCTCGGTGGAGCCGGTGTGCGTCTGTTCCCGTTGGACGTCACGGAGTGCCAAGTCGTCGAGGACCCGGAGCGCGCGTTCGACGTCCGGCGTCTCGATGACGAGGCGGGGTCGGTGCAATCGCCGCAGCGCGGTCAGATCTCCTTGCGCAACGAGTTTTCCCCGGCTCATCACACCGACATGGGTGCAGATCTGCTCGACCTCGCTGAGCAGGTGGGACGAGACAAAGACCGTGGTGCCGTCCTCGGCCAACGAGCGGATAAGAGCGCGCACCTCGCGAGTGCCCTGCGGGTCAAGGCCGTTGGTCGGTTCGTCCAGCACGAGAAGCTGCCGGGGAGCAAGGAGAGCCGCGGCAATGCCCAGCCGCTGCTTCATACCGAGCGAGTACGCCCGCACTTTCTTTTTCGCCACGTGACTGAGGCCGACGCGGTCCAGCGCCGCGGCGATCCGCCGCTGCCGATCGCGTGGTCTCATTGCGGGATTCGCCGCGTCGAAACGCGCCAAATTGTCTGTGCCGCTGAGGAACGGATACCAGGCCGGTCCTTCCACCAGAGCACCGACCTCTGGCAGAACCTGCCGCGCAGCCGCCGGCATGCGGTGTCCCAGCAGCCACATCTCTCCAGCGTTCGGTGCGGCAAGCCCAAGGAGCATGCGGATCGTCGTGGTCTTGCCGGATCCATTGGGCCCAAGAAAGCCGTACACAGCGCCGCGAGGGACCGCCACATCAATCCGGTCGACAACGGTCCGGCGGCCGAAACGCTTCGTCAGGCCGGTCGTGCGGATCGCCCACTCGTCGCTCATGGCCGGCCCGTCTGAATGGCCGTCCGCATGGTTGCCGTGGTCACCGCGCCGATCAGCAGCCGGCCGTCGTCGGTCACACCGAAGGCAATGAGCGGCGTGCTCAGCAGGACGCCGCCCGGAACCGGCTGGCCGTAGCGCAGAATCGCCGCAGCGAGCGGACTGTCGGCCGGCATGCTGACGATTGCTGACCAGCCGCCGCCGAGCACCCGGAAGCCTGACGAGCCGGTTCCGGGGGCCGCGGAAGCGGGCGGTGGGAGCGACGGTTGCGCGGAACCACCCGGCGCGTTCTGCAGGCTCGGCGGGGACGCCGGTCCGCCGCCGGTGGCTCGATGAGCGCCCGGCGGCGGGACGAAGACGAAGCGGGACGGCGGGACCGGCGCAAAGGAGAGGGACTGGAACCCGACGACGAACGCGGGGCTGTTCGACGTCCGCGGAAATATCGCGATGCGAAGGACGACGTGGGTGGCTGCGTCGACGGCGATGTCGATACGGCCGATGCTGGTGCGCGGGTCGGTGGGAGTGACCGTCAGCACGTACGCGCTGCGTCCGGCCACCACGGTGGTCCCGTTTGTCGCGGTCTGGGTTGTCGTCGCGAAATCTGTGAGAATCTGACGCGCCAGGGATTGCGGGTTCAGCCCGTCCGGCAGTCCGTGGAATTCTCCGCCGCCCCGCGGAGTCAGTGGGAAGGTGGCGTAGCTGTTCGTCGAGTAGGTGTAGACGGTGAGGCTTCCGGCGTGCGCCACCACCTCGGTTTCGTCGAGAGTATCGAGGATTTCGGCTCGGAACCCGGCAGGCGAGGCCCAGACCCGCACCTGGTGCGTGCCGTTGAGCAGTTTGCCGAAAACCCCTTGCGCCAGCGGAGAATTCGGTAAGGGGAGACTGAAGCTGGACCGAACCTCCAGGGTGCCGGAGATGTCCGCGGGTCTCGGCTGGTCGATGGCGGCGACGAGCTGAGTAGGCGAGCGGGGTGGGAGCTGGCTGGCGGTCGCCGGGTGGTGGTGAACGACGGTCGTTACCACCGCGATCACAGCGATGACGGTTGCGGCCGGCGTCCAGACCTGCAGCTGATGGGGAAGGCGCATAGTCGCAGCGTACGTCGCACACCGCGCCGCGGCCGCCGCACAAGGGCTGTGGACAACGCGCCCGCGGGCGGCCGGATTCAGCTGCACTGTCGCTATGCGCCTCGGTGAGTCCTTAAACGACGAAACGAGTCACGACGTCGGTGCGCTGCCGCCGCGGTTGGCCGGGTACGACGTCAGCGAGCTGGTCGCGATCGGTCGATACGCCGCCGTCTGGCGGGCGCGTACCGCCGTGGGCGACCGGAGTGTTGCGCTCAAGCGACCGCACGCCACCCGCGAGGCGGCAGCCCGCGTTGTCCACGAAGCGGCGATCCTGCGCGCTGCCCGCCACGACCACGTCGTCGCATTCCTCGGCCTGGAACGGGAACCTTGGCGGCAGCCTGCACCCGGCCTGCCGTGCCAGTGCCCGGTGCTCGTGACCGAGTACGCCGAGGGCGGCACCCTGGCCGAGCTGCTGGCGAACCGGATCCGGCTCTCCCCGGCAGAGGTGGTGACCCTCGGTGTGCCGATTGCCCGAGCGCTCGACTTGCTGCGCCGCCGCGGCATCCGGCACGGCGACCTGCGTCCGGCGAACATCGCCTTCACCGCCGACGGCAAGCCCCTGCTCATCGACTTCGGTCATGCGCGGTGGTGCGATGCGCCACAGCGCCGCGGCAGGCGGGGAGAGCGTCGTCCGGGCGTCGCCGGCCCAGATCCCGACGACGTTCGCGCCTTCCTCGATCTGCTGAGGCTCGCGCTGATTGGCGCGCCGCCACCGGAGCCATCGCCGCCCCTCGGCGTGCTGGCCGGGGACATTCCCGAGCCGCTGAGCCGACTTCTGGAGCTGGCCGCCGCCACCGATCCGACCACTCTGGGGCTCGAGACATTCGCTCGTGAACTGCTCGCCGCCTGCACACCCGCGCCGATCACGCTGGTCTCCCGAACGGCGGCGTCGCGCAGCGTCTCGCCGACACCTGAGGAGGCCGGCGAAGCGGCGTCAGCCGGAGCGTCCGTCGCGCCGTCGCCCGGCCGCCGATCACACTGGGCGGTGAAGCTGGCCGGCGCGCATCGGAGGCGCCGGTCTTCTCCCGTCCGTCTGTCATCCACCCGCACAGGCGTGGTGGTGGGCGCTATTGCCGTGCTGGCGGTGGCAGCGCTTGCCGCCTTGGCGCTGGTCCGCACCGGGCATGCCACCGCACGCCCGGCCCAGCTGGAGCCTGCCGACGCGGTGGCCGCGACACCGCAGGAGTCGGGGCACGATCCGGCCCGCGGTTCACCCGAGGGCCCGTCGGTGTCGGCACCGTCCGACGGAATCCCGGCGCGTCAGCCGGCGGACGCCCGAGGTACGCCGGATTGGCCGGGCGTTGTCGCCGAGTTGTACGCACGCCGTGCCCATGCATTGATCAACCGGGATCCCGCGCTGCTTGCCACGGTGTACACACCGACGTCTCCATTGGCGGCCGCAGATGGCGAGACAGTGGCGGGTCTTCGAGCGGTCGGCGCCCGCGTCGAGGGGTTCGCACCTCGCGTCCTCTCCGTGGATGTGATCCAGGCCGATCGGACGACCGCGGTGCTCCGGGTGACCGATCAATTGCCGCCGTACGGCGTGGCGACCAGCGGTGGCCGCCAGGCCAATCCGGGACGCGGCCCGGTGACCCGTCTCATCACCCTCCGCTACGTCGACGGCGAATGGCTGATCGACGCCATCGACTTGGCGGCACCCGTGAATGGGCCGACCGGCTCCTCATGACGGCACGGACCCTGTCGAGAGGGAAGGGGAAGCAGTGCGCGCACCCTCGGCCGCATCGGCCGCAGGAGGTGCGCGGTGGAGGTCAGGCCGTCCGGTGAAGCAGTTCTCCGATGACGGCGCTCGATCCTGGCTGTCGCTTCTTCGGCAGCGCGGTGATTACGGCGCGTCGCCGATCCGCGGCGGCGGTGACCGTGCCGCGGCCGCGCTCTGGGGAGCCTTGCTCTTCGGCGTCGGCGGGCTCGCGGCGCTCTCGGTCACGGTGGTTCCGTACTGGCCGGAGGCTCATCCGCGGGTGTACCAGGCGCTCGGCCTCGGACTCCTCGCGGTGGCCGGCGTTCTCGTCGGCATCCGCCACCACACGGGCCGGGTACTCCGCCACGGGCTGCTCGGCGTCGGCGTCGGCGCCGTCACCGTCGCGGTCTGGGCGGCGGGTCCCGCCCCGCAGTCCGTGCTTCCCGCGCTGTTTTACGCCTTTCCTGCGGTCTACGCGTGCCTTTATCTGCCGAGACGCGTCGCGTTCGGCTACTTGGTCGCCATCGCCGCCGCCTACCTCGGCGCGCTGGCGCTGCACTGGCGTGCGCCGATGGGCGCGCAGTGGGCCATCACCGTAGCCGCGTTCGGCGTACCTCTGCTCATCATCGTCACGTTGATTGACCGGCTCTCGGTGCAAGCCTGGTACGACGCTCTGACCGGCTTGCCGAACCGCCGGCTCGCCGACTTCCTGCTGGCCGCCGAGATGGCGGCAGCGGGACGGCACGGCCGGCCACTCACGATTGCCGTCTGCGATCTCGATGAGCTCAAGCGGATCAACGACACGCGCGGGCATCGGGCGGGGGACCAATTGCTGGCCCGGGCCGGGCGGACGTGGGCGGCCACGCTGCGCGCCGGTGACCTTCTCGCCCGGACCGGTGGGGACGAATTCCTCCTCGTGCTCCCCTCAACCACGGCGGACCAGGCCGCACAGGTGATCGAGCGGATGCGGGCGGCCGCTCCCGACATCACGTTCACCGCAGGCATCGCTACCTGGGACGGCCGGGAGCCCGACTATCGGCTGGTGCATCGGGCGGACGCCGCGCTGTACGCCGCGAAAGCCGAACGGCGCGGCACCACCGGCATCGCGTCAGCCGGCGGAGTGAGCACCGTCATCCGGTTGTAGCGATCAGCGATGGCGCGACGCCTCGCGAGTCGCTGGAAAAATGAACGAGTGGACGTCACCCACCCGCCACACCCCGGCCGATCCCATCAGGCGGCGTCCGGTGACCCGACCCTGACGGTCGCGACGGCGGCCCCATCCGTCGCCACGGGAGCCACCCGACGGGTCCTGCGCGCCGAAGTCTGGCTCGTCTTCGCGCTCAGCCTGGGTGCGAGCGGCGTCGGCGCCCTGCTCAGTCTGATCGACGATCTGACCAAGCGGCGTCCATTGGCCGTGCAGCATGCTGTCCTCAACGGCTCGGTCACCCCGGATCGGCCGTGGTTGGACCTGGCATTCCAGCTTTTTGGCATCGCCACCGGGCTCGTCCCGGTCTTTCTCGTCGCCCACTTTCTGCACCGCAACCGGGAATCCCTGGGCACCCTCGGCATCGACCGGCGTCGTCTCGGTTGGGACGTCGGTTGGGGTGCCGGGCTCGCCGCCGGCGTCGGCGGTGCCGGGCTCGCTCTGTACATCGCGGCGCACGCCGCCGGCATCAATCTGGTCGTCGTACCGACGACGCTCGGGCCGCACTGGTGGCGAATTCCTGTGTTACTGGCATCCGCCGCGCAGAACGGCATCTACGAAGAAACCCTCGTCAGCGGATATCTCCTGCACCGATTACGGCAATTCGGCTGGCGGGACGGGCCGTCGCTCGGACTGGCGGCGGTGCTTCGCGGTTCGTACCACCTCTATCAAGGATTCGGCGGATTTCTCGGGAATTTCGCGATGGGTCTCATTTTCGGCCGGGTCTATCAACGGACCGGGCGCACCCTGCCGCTGATAATCGCCCATGCGCTAATGGACGCCGCTACCTTCGTCGGCTACATTTACCTGGCCGGCAAGGTGTCGTGGCTGCCGCGCTGATCGGTGCCGCGTGTTCGGCGCCATGCGGCGGCGAGAAAATGCGAGGACGGCGCCGGAATTCAGGAACCGGAGGCGACCAACTCGCGGACCGCGGATTCGACGTCCGGGTAACCAAATGTGAACCCGGCATCGAGCAGCCGGCGGGGAATGACCCGCTGACTCACGAGCAGAAGCTGGGCCATCTCGCCGAGCAGGAGGCGCAACGCCGGCGCGGGAACCGAAAGAAGAGCAGGACGGCGCACCGCCCGGGCAATCGCCGCGGTGTACTCGGCGTTCGTCACCGGCTGGGGTGCGGTCAGATTCACCGGCCCCGACAGGTCGGAATCCAGAAGAAAACGCAGCGCGGCGACGTGGTCGGGCCGGGCGATCCAGCTCACCCACTGCCGGCCGGTCCCGAGCCGGGCGCCGAGCCCGAGCCGGAAGAGCGGGAGAACACGCGCCAGTGCCCCGCCACGGGTGGAGAGCACGATCCCGCTGCGGACGTGCACCGTCCGGATACCGGCGAGCCGCGCGGGGGCCGCGGCCTCCTCCCATTCGCGGCAGACGTTGGCAAGAAAATCCGAGCCCGGCGGGCCGTTCTCGTCAGTCTCCCGGTCCCCGGTGTCGCCATACCAGCCGATGGCCGACGCGACAAGGAAAACCCGCGGCGGTGCAGCCAGCCCGGCTAACGTCTCCGCCAATATCCGGGTGGTCTCGACGCGGCTCGCGCGGATTTCGCGTTTGTAGGACGTCGTCCAGAATCGGTCGCCGAGCCCCGCGCCTGACAGGTGCACAACGGCGTCGACGCCGTCCACGACTTTCGGGTCCGGACCGCGGCCGGCCTGCGGGTCCCAACCGACCTCGTCAGCCTGCTGAACAGCCCGGCGTACCAGACGCTGCACGCTGACGCCGTCGGCGCGCAACGACCGGACCAGTGCCGAGCCGATGAGCCCGGAGGCGCCGGAGACAAGGACTCTCATGGTCCGGCTCCCATCAGTGTCCGACGTCCGGCTCGAATCGGCCCTCTTCGAGCCGTGCCCGGACGGTGGCGAGAAAAGCTGCAGCCTCCCCGCCGTCGACCAACCGCTGATCGTACGTGAGGGCGAGGTGGACGATGGACCGAATCGCGATGGTCTCCCCAAGTTCGGGATCGTCGACGACAACCGGGCGTTTGACGACCGCGCCGATGCCCAGCACGCCGACCTGCGGCGGCACGAGAATCGGTGTGTCGAACAGAACCCCATGCCGGCCGGCATTCGTCAGTGTGAACGTGCCGCCGGTGAGCTCGTCCGGCGTGACCCGTCCGGCGCGGGCCCGTTCGGCGAGATCCGCGACTCGTTTCGCCAACCCGGCAAGGCTCAGGTCGCCGGCGTTGTGGATGACCGGGAACAGCAGGCCGCGTTCGGTGTCCACCGCGATGCCGAGATTCTCGATGTCGTGGTAGGTGACGGTGCCTGCGTCCGTGTCAATGCTTGCGTTGAGTTTCGGATGCTGCTTGAGCGCTTCAATTGCCGCAAGGGCGAAAAACGGGAAGAAGGATAACCGGACGCCTTCCCGTGCTTCGAAATCCTTCTTCACCGCGTCGCGAAGCCTGGCAATTTTCGTGACATCGGCTTCGACGACCGCGGTGAGTTGAGCGGATGTCCGCAACGATTCGACCGCGCGGGCGGCAATGACGGCGCGCAACCGCGACAGCGGTTCGGTTCGGCCGCGCAGCTGCGGCGCCGTCGCGGATTGGACGGGTTGCTTCGCATACCGCGCCTCTGCGGCCGCCAGTACATCCTGCTTGCGGATTCGACCGCCGACCCCGGTCCCGGTCAGGCGGGTCAAGTCAACACCGTGTTCGGCCGCCAGGCGCCGAACCAACGGTGTGACATAAGGGGTCTCGGCGCTGGGCGCTTCGGTCGGCTCGGGTGGTGCAGCGGCGGCCGCCCCGGGCTGGCTGGGGATTTCCGGGGGTGCCGCCGGGGGCGGTGCCTCGGCCGGGACCGCGGCCGGGGTCGGGGCCGAGGCTTCCGCCGCAGCCGGAGCCGGCCCGGTCATAGCGCCTGGGGGAGCGGCAGACGGGACGGGAGCCGGAGCTGTCACGGCGCCCGGTGCAGCGGCGGCTGCGTCCGGCGTGGAGGCTGCCGGCGGCGCGGGAGCAGCGGCTGTAGCGGCCTCGGGCGGGGGAGCGGCCGCGCCGTCCGCGTCATCGATGACGGCAAGTTCGGCGCCGACCTGCACGGTTTCGTCTTCGCGGACCCGGATTTCGCGGAGCACACCGGATGCCGGCGCGGGAATTTCGGTGTCCACTTTGTCGGTCGAGACTTCGACGAGGGGTTCGTCGGCGACGACGCGGTCACCGGCCTTCTTCAGCCAGCGGGTGACAGTGCCTTCCGTGACGCTCTCGCCAAGGCGGGGCATGGTGACGACGACCGGCATCGGCTGCTCCTCGACGACATCGACTACACCGTGAACCTTCCCTGCTCACCCGTGCACATGCAACGGTTTCCCAGCCAGCGCAAGATGCGCCTCACCGATCGCCTCGCTCTGCGTCGGATGCGGATGAATGAGCTGGGCGACCTCGCTGGGCAGCGCTTCCCAGTTGTAAATGAGCTGGGCTTCGGCGATGAGCTCACCAACCCGGGAACCGACCGCGTGGATGCCGACCACGGGTCCATCCGGTACGGCGACGACTTTGACGGCGCCGGAGGTCCGCAGGATCTGGCTGCGCCCGTTCCCGGCCAGATCGTAGACGAACGTCTTGACCTCGCCGTATTTCTGCCGTGCCGCAGCCTCGGTGAGCCCCACCGATGCGACCTCGGGCTCGGAGTACGTGATACGGGGAACGCCGTCGTAGTCGATCGGCACCGGTGCGAGATTCCCCAGCCGCTCCGCGACGAGAATCCCTTCGGCGAAACCGACATGCGCAAGCTGGAGGGTGGGAATGAGGTCACCCACGGCGGAGATCGTCGGGACGTTGGTCCGGCAATACTCGTCGACGGTGACGAATCCGCGATCCATGCGCACGCCGGCCTCCTCGTAGCCGAGGCCGGCGGAAACCGGTCCGCGGCCGACCGCCACCAGAAGGTATTCAGCTTCCAGTGTCTTTCCGCCGGCGAGGGTGACCGTCACCCCGGTATCCGTGGTTTTCACGGCCTCAAACCGTGCCCCGAGTTCGAAAGTGATGCCGCGGCGCCGGAACGCACGCTCCAGAAGTTTTGAGCTGTCCTCGTCTTCGGTCGGCAGCAAATGCGGCAACATTTCCACGATGGTGACCTCGGCGCCGAACGACCGCCAAATACTGGCGAATTCGACACCGATGACGCCGCCGCCGAGAATAACGACAGATTTCGGGATGCGGTCGAGGGTGAGGGCGTGGTCGCTGGTGATGACGCGTTCGCCGTCAATCTCCAAACCAGGGAGGCTCTTCGGCTGAGAGCCGGTGGCCAGGATGACGTGCCGGCCCTCGTAACGCCGGCCGTCCACCTCAACCGCGGTCGGGGCGGCGAGCCGACCGCTTCCCTCCACGTAGGTGATCTGACGGCTCTTGATGAGGCCCTGCAAACCCCGCCACAGCCGGTTGACGACACCGTTTTTGTACTGGTGGACCGCGTCGACGTCAATTCCCTCGAATGTGGCCCGCACACCGAAAGTCGCGGCTTCCCGCGCCTGGTCGGCAATTTCCGCGGCGTGCAACAACGCCTTCGTCGGAATGCATCCGCGGTGCAGACACGTGCCGCCTACCTTGTCTTTCTCGACCAGTGCGACACGCATGCCGAGCTCCGCGGCGCGCAGTGCCGCTGCGTACCCACCGCTGCCTCCGCCCAGAATGACCAGGTCGAATACGTCGGACTGTTCAGCCACCGCACAAGCTCCTTCTTTGTGAGCGTCCTCTCAGTGAGCCAAGCGGGCCCCGGAGGCGCCGCGCCAGGCGCTCGAGGTCATCCTCGCACGCGCGCAGGAGACCGAGCGGAGGCACCTGGACGCCGGGCCGCCGGCTCGCCCAGCCGCCGATGACCGGCCGGCCGGGCGGAACCGTCCTCGGCGGCCGAAACCACACGTTCGACGAAACGCACCAAGGTGCGCACCCCGAAACCCGTGCCGCCTCTTGGCGTATAACCAAACGGCTCACCCGTGTTGAACGCGGGCCCGGCGATGTCCAGATGCGCCCAGGGGATCGGGCCGTCGTTGCGTCGTCCAACAAATTCCGCGAGAAAAACCCCGGCGGTCAGCATCCCGCCCAGCGGCTCGCCCATATTCGCGATGTCTGCCACCGGTGATTCCAACGCCTTGCGCAGTTCGCGGGGGAGCGGCATCGGCCAGAGTGCTTCTCCCGCAGCGGCCGCTGCGGCAAGGAGTGCGTCGCGGGTCGGATCGTCATTCGCCATCACCGCACCGACCCTCGTGCCAAGGGCGGTAATCTGCGCGCCGGTCAGCGTGGCGATGTCGACGATGACATCCGGCTGCTCCTCGCTCGCCCGCGCCAGGGCGTCAGCCAGCACCAGCCGGCCTTCCGCGTCGGTATTGAGCACCTCGACCGTGGTCCCGCCGTAGGTCCGCAACACGTCCGACGGTCGTTGTGCTGAACCGGACGGCATGTTCTCGGCAAGCGGCAGCCACGCGACCACGTGCGCGGGCACGTTCAGCCGGGCGACAGCCAGGGTGGCGGCGGCGACGGCGGCCGCGCCGGCCATGTCGGATTTCATCACCGGCATCGAGGCGTTTGCCGGCACCAGCGCCGACGGTTTGAGCGACAGGCCGCCGGAATCGAACGTGATTCCCTTTCCGGCGAGGGCAATGCGACGGCGGGCGCGTGGATGCCGGTATTCAAGCCGGACCAATCGCGGCGGGTGAATCGATCCCTGGCCCACCCCGATGAGGCCGCCGTAACCGCCTTGACGGAGAGCGCGCTCGTCGAGCACCGTGACGTCGAGGCCGAGCTCGGCCGCTTCGGCGTCGACCAGCTCCGCGAAACGCTGCGGAAAGAGATCCGCCGGCGGTGTGTTCACCCAGTCCCGGGCCCGGTTGACCGCGCTCGCGAGCAGTTCCGCGCGGGCGACGGCGCGCCGTACCGAGCCGCTGGACCCGCCTGGCAGCAGGATGATCTCCGGGCTCGGGCGCCGTTGCGCGCGGTAGCGGTCGAACGTGTACGCGCCGAGGAGTGCGCCTTCGGCAATGGCGGCGACGGACGCCGAGTGGTCGGCGTCGCCGTCCGGCAGCGCGAGCGCCACCGAGCGGACCGGCAGATCACGCACGGCAGCCCCGGCGGCTTGGCGAAGGGTCTCAACGCTAACGCCTTGACGGGTGCGATCACCCAGCCCGACGACGACCAGCAGCGGCGCCGTGTAACGGGCAGGGGCCGGCAGCCGGAGACATTCCCCAAGCCGGCCTGTTGCGCCGATCCGGCCAAGCGCCGTGGCAATCTCGGCGGCGTGGGGCGGCTCCGGACCGCCGACGACCACCAAGCGGCCCGCCGACGTCCGCTGCGCACCCACGACGACCGCATCGACGCGAAGCTGATCGGGTGGGGCGGTGAAAAAGCGCAACCGGGGCACGGGCGGATGCTATCCCAGGGGCGACGGCCGGGAGCTCTCCGGCGATGAGTAGCCTCGGCCTGCACCGACGGTGACCGCGCGGTCGTGGACCAGCGGAAGCCGCATCGGCGTGAACCGGCGGAAGCCCCTGCTGAGCGGAGAGGGCACGAGCGTGGTCGAACGGATCGTCTTGGTCGGCATGATGGGCGCCGGTAAATCAACCGTCGGCCGGGCACTTGCCGACCGGCTGAACTGGTCGTACCTCGACAACGACGAGGTGGTCGCGAAGCTCACCGGGTTGCCGACCCGCGAGCTCCTTGCCCAGCGGGGTGTCGCGGGGCTGCGCGCCGCCGAGTCCCGGGCCGTCGACGAGGTGCTCGCCGCCCCACCGCCGTTGGTTGCCGGAGCAGCGGCCGGCATTGTCGAAGACGAGGCGGCGTGCGCCCGGCTGCGGGCCGGCGCGTATGTGGTCTACCTGAGGGCCCGGCTCGAGACCCTCGTCGAGCGGGTCACAGGTACCGACCGGCCTTGGCTGGGCGACGATCCGGCTGGTGCGCTACGGCGGCTGTACGCCGGTCGCGAGCCTCGCTACCAACAACTTGCGCACCTCGTGGTCGACGTCGACGACCGGTCCGCCGACGACGTCGCAACAGCGATCATCAACGCGGCTGGGATCGGCGTAGGCCGCTGACCGTCGGGTGCGACCGCGCGTGCCGGCCCGCCGGGCCGGCTGATCGGGTGCCGGCGTTGCGGCCGGCGCTGGCGCGGTCGGCTAGGGGTGGCGGACGTCCAGGATCAGCAGGGCGGCCACCGTGGCCACCTCGCTGATGGCGCCGAGAACGTCACCGGTCACCCCGCCAAGCCGCCGTACCGCCCAGCGGCGGATCACCCAGCCGGACGCGACAGCAGTCACCACCGCGCCGGCGGCGCGGACCGCCGCAAAGGACGAGCCGGCTTCCGGATCCCAGCGCCCGAAGGCCGCAGCAGCAACGACCAGAGCGGCCGTCCAGCCGACTGCCGTCCACTTCGGGACGCTGCCGGCCGCCATCGCGCCCAATCCGGTGGGACGGGCGGCCGGCGTGCGCGGCGTACACCCCCAGAGCATCGCCACCCGGCCGCTGACCACGGAGATCACGAGCGATTGGGTGCCGTGGTGGGCCCGCACCCCCAGCGTGAGCGCGGCGATCTCGATCACGAGCACGAGGATCAGCGCGGCAGCACCGAGTGACCCCAGGCGGGCATCGGCCATGATCTCCAGGGTCCGGTCGCGAGGGGCCCGGCTTGCCCAGCCGTCGACGGTGTCCGCGAAGCCGTCGAGGTGCAATCCTCCGCTGACCAGCGCAGTCGCGGCTATGGCGAGAGCGGACGCCAAGGTGGCCGTCTCGACCGACGTTCCCGCCCCGGGCAGGTCGTGGATCGGGCTTGTGAACGCGACCCGGGCTGCCAGCAGGACCATCGCGCCGACTGCGGCGACCATCAGTCCGACCACAGGGGCCCAGGCCATGGCGGCGCGGACCTGCCGCCGGTCGGGTGGCGGAACCCGGCCGGCCGGGATGGCGGTGAGCAGGCTGACGGCGAGCCGCAATCCGCCGGGTGATCGGGCGGTCACGGTTCCGCGACCGCATTGGAACGGGTCGCACTGGCCCCCGGTGGGTGGTCGGCGCCGGTCGCCGGAGCCGAATCGTCCCGGCTTGCCCCCGGCGGCGGATACCGGCCGCTTACTCCAGCCGAAGCGAAGGTCGCCATGTGGGTGAGCGTAGCCGCCGCGGCCCGCAGTATCGGGACAGCGAGGAGCGCGCCGGTGCCTTCGCCCAGCCGGAGGCCGACGTCCAGGATCGGCGGAAGTCCGAGCTCGGCAAGCGCGATGGCATGCCCGGGCTCGGTCGACCGGTGACCGGCGACCCACCACCGGCGTGCCCCCGGGGTGAGCCGTTCGGCCAGCAGCGCCGCCGCTCCGGTCACCACGCCGTCGAGCACCACCGGCGTACGACGATCAGCGGCCTCGGCAAGAAAACCAGCCATCGCCGCCAGATCTGCCCCGCCGATCGCCGCGACCAGGCGTACCGGGTCGTCCCGCCATGGCGTGCCCCGGCGAATCGCCGCCGTAACCATTGCGCGCTTGCGGGCGAATGCCTGGTCGTCGACGCCGGTGCCGCGGCCGGTAACCTCGCCGGCGGTCCGCCCGGTGAGGACGCCGATGAGCGCTGCCGCCGGAGTGGTGTTGCCGATCCCCATGTCCCCGGCGATCAGCAGGTCCGTACCCGCGTCGATCTCCTCGTCGGCGATGGCCCGGCCGGCCGCCATCGCCGTCACCGCCGTCTCAACGGGAATCGCGTCGGTGACGTCGATCCGTCCGGAGCCGTTCGCGACGTGCCATCGGCGGACGGCGTCCGGCCAGGGGTGATCCCCGGCGACGGACACGTCGGCAACCCGCAGCCGCACCCCGGCCTGGCTCGCGAGGACGTTGGCCGCCGCACCCCCGGCGAGAAAGTTCGCCACCATCTGCGCGGTGACCGCGGGTGGGTACGCCGAGGCGCCGACCTCAGCAACCCCGTGATCACCAGCGAAGATGACCAGCGTGATCCGGTCGAGCGGGTCCGGCGGGCAGCGGCCTTGGACGCCGCAGAGCCAGATCGCCAGCTCTTCGAGGCGGCCGAGGGATCCTGCCGGCTTGGTCAGCTCCGCTTCCCGGCGGCGGGCCGCTTCGATGGCCGTTACATCAAGGTCAGGCGCCGTCCTCACGGGGTCACGTCACCCTTCTGCCGGTGAGTAAGCTCCGCCCGATGCCGGCAACCATGAAGATCACGTCGTCGCTGTCAGCGGCCAACCGGGCATTCAGCTCGCCGAGCAGGTCGCGGAAGATCCGACCCGACGGGTACGGCGGCACGACACCACAGCCGACCTCATTGCTCACCGCGACGACAACGCCGCGGCACGCTCCCCACGCGGCGGCCAGTTCGTCCATCCGCTCGGCGGCCCTCGACGGCGTCTCGTCCAGGACCCGGGCGAGCCAGACCGTCAGGCAGTCCACCAGAGCAGCCTGGTCAGGCTGCAGGTCCGCCAAGATGTCAGCCACCGCCGTCGTCTCGATGGTCGTCCAGGACGCCGGCCGGCGTCGGCGGTGGTCTGCGATCCGAGCCGACCACTCCGGGTCGGTGCCGTCGTCCGCCGCGGTCGCGACGTACTGGACGTGGCTCCGGTCGGCGAGCAACCGCTCGGCGTACCGGGACTTGCCGGACCGCACCCCGCCGAGAACGAGGACCCGTCGGCTCATGGTCCGCATTCTCGGCCTGCCTCCGGCGCCGACCCTGCCGGCCGGCGCGCGTCGGGAGGGAACGGCGTGCCGGGCTCCGGTCCGTTGCCGGGGAACGAGGTGACGGGCTCCGGCCGGTCGGCGGGGAGCGGGGTGACGCTGACCGTCGCGTCGAACGCCGCCCGCCGAGCTGCTCGTCGCAGCGCTGCGAGCACCGGGCGGCCGGCGACCGCGACCAGCAGGGCGTTGGCCGCGGCCCGTGGGATGTCGAAGCCGAGCGACGTGGCGACGTAGAACGCCATGAAGTGGCGCAGCTCGGTCAGCGGATCCGCGCCCGGAACATAGCTGATCCCTGCAGCAAGTCCGGTGGTCTGCAGCGGCCAGAACCACAGGTCCATGACCGCGCCGTACGCCAGACCGGCGCATGCGCCGTATCCGGCGAGCATGGCGATCTCCGGCCATCTCCCGTGCCACCGCCGCGGCACCGGCAGGCATCCCGCTCCGAGCCCCACCCAGCCGGCAGCGATCATCTGGAAGGGCAGCCACGGCCCGACCCCGCCGGTGAGCAGTGCGCTTGCGAACAACGTCAGGACGCCGAGGCAGAATCCGAATCCGGCGCCGAGCGCCCGGCCCGCCGGCATCAGGAGGAAGAACACCGGCGACGCACCGGTGATCTCACCGCCGAACGGCCGCAACGCCGCACCGCACCCGGCGAGCACCCCGAGGATGGCGATTGCCTTGGCATCCAGCCGCCCGTCGGCGAACTCGGCTAGCACGACCGCCAGCACGGCGGGCAGTACGGTCAGGAAGATCCACGGCGCGTCACCGGCATGCGCGGCATTGGGGGAGGCGTGCGGCGGGGTCGCCGCGAGGAACGGCCAGCCGAACGCCAGGACACCGACTGCGCTCGCCAGCAGGAGGGCGACGGCTGACCGGGGGCGCAACGCCAGGGGCCGCCGCGCTCGGCGCCGCAGCGGCACGCGCCGTGCTCGGTTCCGCAGCAGGACGGTCTGGATCATCGGCTGCCTGCCAACGCTGCGGCGACGTCCGCCACCGTTAGCCACGGCAGCGGGTGGAGAATGCGGGCCACCTGCGGAGCGAACGCTGGTGTCGCGGTGACCACGCTCGCGGTCGGGCCGTCCGCCACGACCTCACCCTCCGCGAGGACGACCGTGCGGGTCGCCACCTCCGCGGCGAGTTCGACGTCGTGGGTCGCCAGCAGGATCGCCGTCCCGGAGCGGGCGAGGGTTCGGAGGAGGGCGGCGAGCCGTGCCTTCGCGGTGTAGTCAAGACCCCGGGTCGGCTCGTCGAGGGCGAGGACCCGCGGCCGCCGGGACAGGACCACCGCCAAGGCGACGGCGAGTTGTTCACCCTCGGACAGGTCGCGCGGATGGCGGTGTGGCTCGATGTCAGGGGCGATGGTCTGGAGGGTGGACAGGCCGTCGGGGAGGTCGGCCAGCTCCCCGGCGACGGTGTCGGCATAGAACAGATCGCTCGGTTCATGCGGGACGAAGCCCACGCACCGCACGAGCCCGCCCGCCGACAGTCGGTGTGGTGCTGCGCCGCAGACTCGGACGTCCCCGCGCCACGGCACCGCAAGCCCGGCGATGTGCGCGAGGAGCGTGGTTTTCCCGGCGCCGTTCCGGCCCATCACCGCGACAATCTCACCGGCGTCCACCTGAATCGTGACGTCACGGAGCGCCGGTCTCCCGTCATATCCGGCGGTCAGTCTCCGGACGTCGACCACCGGATCAGGGGTGGGTCGTCCCAACCCGTCGTGATGAGCGGTCGGTTCGGAGCGTGCGGCCGGCGACCGGTGGGTGCCGTTCGCCGCAGCCGCGGTCAGGGTGGCGAGGCGATCGCGAAGCTGTTCGGCGTGTCGTCGGGCGTCCCGGATCGAGAGGGGCACCGGATGCCATCCGGCGAGCCGGGCCAGGTGGACGACCGGCGGGGCCAGCGGGGAGACGGCCATCGCCGCGGCCGGCGATTCGGCGACGACGCGGCCGTCACCGGGCAGGAGCAGGATGCGGTCGGCGTACTGAACGATCCGTTCCAACCGGTGCTCGGCCACCAGCACGGTCATCCCGAGGTCGTGCACCAGCCGGGTGAGGACGGCCAGCACCTCTTCGGCTGCCGGCGGGTCCAGCGCCGACGTCGGCTCGTCGAGGACGAGAATCCGCGGCCCCGCCGTGAGCACGGCGCCGATGGCGACGCGTTGCTGCTCGCCGCCGGAAAGGTCGCCGAGCCGGCGGGACCGCAGCGCGGAGAGGTCCAGGAGATCGAGGATGTCTTCCACCCGACGGCGCATCGTGGCCGGCGGCACACCTAGCCACTCCATGGCGTAGGCGAGCTCGTCCTCGACCGTGTCGGTGACGAAACCGGCCGCCGGGTCCTGGCCGACGTAACCGACGATGTCGGCGAGCTCGCGGGGCGGGTGATCCCTGGTGTCCCGCCCTGCGACGATCACTCGGCCGGCGAGGTGCCCACCGGTGAAGTGCGGGACGAGACCGTTGACCGCACGCAGCAGCGTCGACTTGCCCGACCCCGTGCCGCCGACCACCAGGGTGAGCTCTCCCTCGGGGATCGCGAGAGTGACGCCGTCGAGGACCGGCCGGTCGGTCTCCGGGTACCGGAACGTCACTCGATCGAAGGTGATCACTTGCCCTCCCGGCTGGGCCGGCCGGTCCGTGCACGAGTGCGGCGCATGTCCGGCGTCGTATGCGCGATTACGACGGGGATCGCCGCGGCCAGAATGCCGGCCACGGCGATCCCTGGCGTCGCCGGCAGCACCGGCGGATATCCCGTCGGGTTGAGCGCGGCTGCGTCGATGTGACCGGCGCTGATCACACCAGCGGCGGCTGCGGAGCCGGCCGCCGCCACGATCCAGGAGGCTGGGGTCCACTGGGGCGGCCGGTAGCGGGTGCGGACGGCGTCGGCCCGTCCGGCGAGCACGGCGAGGGCGGCGAGGAGCGCACCGCCGGCGGCCAGCGGAAGTCCGACGCCGCCCGGGGTGCCTGGCGTGAGGAGGGCGTACGACGCGGCGGCCGTAGCGAGCAGGCCCACGACAAGGCCGGCGGTGACAAGCCGCCGCCGCCACCGCGGCGCGGATCCCCGCCGGCCAAAGCCGCGGGCGTCCATCGCTGCGGCCAAGTTGATCGATCGCTCGAGTGCACCATGCAGGACAGGCAGCGCCGAACGGACCCAGCTGACCAACCCGCGGTCCGGTTCGCCGCGCAAGCGTCGGGCCCGCCGGACTCGGCGGGCGGCCGTCGCAAGTTCCGGGGCCACTGACAGGGCGACGGCGACGGCTACGCCCATCTCATAGAGCGCGGCCGGCAGCAGCCGCAGCAGCGACCGCGGATCGGCGATCGCCACAGCGGCACCGATCGCGAGGATCAGCGCGGCGAACTGGAGTGCGCCGTACAACGCGTTGAGCAGCGCCTCGACGGTGACCGGCCCGCCGATGTGCAGGCCGACGAGGAAATCGGGCACGGGCACCTGCGGGAGCGCCACGACGACATGCCCGGGGAGGCCTGACGTGAAGATCACGGCTAGCGCCATGCGGAGTGCGACGACAACCGTCGCCAGGCGGAGGAAGAACCCGAAGAGCCGGGTGTGGGCCCGTACGGCGGCGACATATCCGGTGACCGCGAGGATGAGGCTGAGCAGGATCGGATTGGTGGTGCGGCTGGCCGCTACCGCGAGCCCGGTTGCCCAGATCCACCACGCCCCGGGGTGGAGCCCGTCACGCGGTTGGGTGACCGGCCCGGTTCGTTCGGCACGTTTGCGGTTGGCGGCGGTGACGCCGGCTCGGCCCGGTGCGACCGTGCTCATCGGTTGCCTCGCCGACGATTGATCGCCGTCCATGCCCCAGCCGAGCCGAGGAGGACGGCGGCTGCTCCCGCGATCACGGTTGCCGGGTCCACGCCGCCGGTATGCGCTGTCGCTGGATGTGCCGCCGTGGTCGGGACCGACGGTGTGGTACTCGGGTCGCTGGTTGCCGACGGCTGCGCGCCGCCGGAGGCTCCTGTCGCCGGCAGGGCCTCGCTCGGGGTGCTCTGCTGCGGCCGGCTGCCCTCGGTCGGCGGCGCGGTTGCCGCCGGCACGGTCGATGCAGCCGTCCCAGTGCTCGGCGTCCGACTTGGTGGGGCGGCGGACGCCGACGCCGACGCCGATGTCGTACCGGCCGCGACTGGCGACCGGCTGACCGAGACCGCGGGTGCGCATTCGCTGCGAGGGTATCCGTCGATGCCGCAGATGAGCCCGGAGGAACCGATCCGTACGTTGTCCTGGCCCACGGCGGCGACGAGGACGTCGGCGCCGGTCTGCCCCTGCCGTACCGTGACGCATTTCGTGATCACACGTGCCGGAGGGGTCTCCCCGGGCGGGGCATCCGACGGCGTCCCGAAGTCGATGACGATGCCGACGGAGATGAGGTCCGGCGCGGTCGGCGATGGGCAGATCAGCTGACTCGGGGGGACGCGGGGCGTCAGCGGGGTGTCGACCGCGCCTTGGACGCCGAAGCGCCAGCCCTGCACCTCGCCGTTGACGGGATGCTCGGCGGCCGGCCCGCGCTGGGCGTACACCCACCTGCCGTTCTCGGCGAGGTAGTACGCCCAGTACCGGTAGGCGGTGTCCGCCCGGACCGGACCGGCGGTGCCGACGACGGCCGCTGCCGCGGCCCCGCCGAGGCTTGCCAGTGTCCAGAGCGCGAGGGCCACCGCCGCCCTGGCGGAGCGGCGGCGGCCGGCTTCGCGTCCTGGACCCGTCATCACGAGCGGCTGCGGCGTGGGCGACGAGCGCTGAGGACGAGCGCGGTTCCCAATGCGAGCAGCACCACCCCGGCTGCGGCGACCGGCAGGTCGACGCGCGAACCGGTCATCGGCAGGGTCGCCGGGGTTGCGGTCGGCCGCGGGGTCGCCGAGGCACTGGCGCTCGGGGTTGGGGTCGCTGTCGCTGGGGCTGATCGTTCGGTGGCGAGCAGGGCAGCGACGAGGTCAACGCCGCCGAAGTTCCGCGGGTTGGTACCCGTTGCGGCGGCGACGAGGAGCAGGGTGCCGACCGCTCCGGGCGACGTCGTGCCGTTGCTGGTGATGTAGCTCCGCGCGTTCGTCTGCAGGGCGGCAAGCCCCTCCTGGACTGCGGCTGCCCCCTGCCCGGCGGCGATCAAGTCCAGGAGGGCGTTCGCGGTGGTCGTCCAGTCGGTGCCGCTGCCGAACGCGGACGGGATCGCGCCGTGCGTGGCCGTGAGCCGGTTCGCGAGATAGCCGATGGCGTCGGCTGCCGCGGTCGCGGCGTCGGTGCTCGGGACACACGCCGGTACGGCGGCGGCCGGGGTAGCGGCCGGGACCGGAAGCGCCTTGCCGAGGAGGCCCAAGACGGCCTGGACCGTCGCGTAGTCATTGGCCGCCAGCGGGGTCTCCGGCTGGTAGTCGAAGGCACCAGCGCCGCTCCCCGCCGTACAAGGAACCTGTATCGAGCGGAGGAAGTCGATGCCGTTCTTGCCGTTCTTCGTGATTGACGTGGGGTCGATGCCGGCCGCAGCGAAGGTACTGAGGGCGAGTCCCGTCGAGTTGGCGTCTGAAGCCGGCGTGCCGAAGGCGGCGCTCGCATAGAACCCACCGTCGGCGAGCTGGAAGTTGGCGAGCGCATGGGCGGCCGCTGTTCCGGCAGCGGTCTTGCCGGCTGCGATGAGGGCCATTGCGGCGAGCGCGGTTGCGTTGGAGTCTTCCTTGCTCGTCTGGCACGGCACGGTCGGGTCGGGTCGGTACGCGGTGAAGGCGCCGTCCGCGCACTGCTGGCCGAGCAGCCAGTCGATGGCGGCCGCATCCGGGTGTTGGCCGGCGGCGATGAGTCCGAGGACGGCGAGACCCTGCCGGTAGACGCCGTCGTACGTCGGGTCCGCCGAGCCGAAGAGGCCCGTGTCGGACGATGCGGCGGTGGCAGGGGCGGTGACAGCAAGCGGGGCGATCGCGGCCAGGACAGCTGCGACGCCGGCACGGCGAAGCGTACGGATCATGTAATCCTCTCCGGTTCTGGCTGCGAGGCCGGTCCCGGAGATGAGACCCGGAGATAACGAACCCCACGCGTTCGCGTGGGGCTGCTCCGGGTGTTCCCGGCTCCGCCCCGCAGACCACGACGGTTGTCAGGAGCCTCTCCGCGCCCGGCAGGTACTCCGGCTCGCCGCGGACAGCGCCGCGGCCTACGGTTGCGGGTCAGCGCCGGACTTTGACCGGCTTCCCCTGCACGTTCGGGCGCGTATGAAGGTGTTGCCGCGTTGAGCAAATCACGCCGACCCTCGGCGGGTCAACGCGGGGTCGGCAGGTTGCGCCGGGTGCGACATCGGCCGGCGGTTCCAGGCAGCCCGACAGGAGCCTGAGGTGCACAGGTACGCCGCAGCGCGAGCCCCACGGTGGGGGCCGGCCGGTGCGCTGCAGCCTCGGGTCGCACGTAACCGACGCCCTGCCAGTAAGGTGATCGTCCGTGGAGTGGGTCTGGCGTTACGCCGACGCGCGGGGCGAACCGGTCGGAGATCCGCCGATGTCAGCAGAGTTCGCCAGCCAGTCGGACGCCGAAAGCTGGCTGGGGGAGGAGTGGCGGAACCTGTTGGCCGCCGGGGTGGCACAGGTCACCTTGCTGTACGACGGCGAGGTCGTCTACGGGCCGATGAGCCTGGAACCTCCCCCCTGACAGCACCGCCTGGTATGCGCCCGCGCCGCTCTCGCCGCGCTGGGCTGCTGGTATGCCGCCGCCGCGCCCCGCTTGCCAGGGCTGCAGGTCATCACGGGCGTCTCGGCAGCTGCGCGGTTTGCTTGGGGTCGCGCTCGATGACCGGATCGAGAATCTCATCGATCCGCGCAAGGAGGTCCTTTTCTAATTTCACGCCGCTTGCTTTGACGTTCGCGTGAATTTGCTCCGGGCGGCTGGCGCCGATGATGGCGGACGAAACAAGGGGATTCTGCAAAACCCAGGCGAGCGCGAGGGTCGCCATATCCAACCCCGCTTCCGCGGCCAGCGGCCGCAGGCGTTGCACCCGGGAAAGGACATCGTCGCGCAACCACCGGGAAATGAACGTCGCGCCGCCTTTCTCATCGGTGGCCCGCGACCCCGGCGGCGGCGGCTGACCTGGTGCGTATTTTCCGGTCAGGACTCCTTGCGCAAGCGGAGAGAAGACGATCTGGCCGATTCCCTCTTTCTTCGCCAACGGCAGAATTTCGGCTTCGATGACGCGCCACAGCATGTTGTACTGCGGCTGGTTCGACACGATGCGGTCGAAACCCATGTCGTCGGCGATGCGCAGGGCATCGGCAATTTGACCGGCCGTCCATTCGCTCACGCCGACGTAGAGAACCTTGCCTTGCCGGACCAAATCGTCAAAGGCGCGCAGGGTTTCTTCCAGCGGGGTCTCGACGTCGTACCGATGCGCCTGGTAGAGGTCGAGATAGTCGGTGCGCAGCCGGCGCAGTGAGGCGTGGCAGCTTTCGATGATGTGTTTGCGGGAGAGGCCGCGGTCATTCGGGCCCGGGCCGGTCGGCCAGAACACTTTGGTTGCCAGCTCGTAGGACTCGCGACGGACGCCGGCGAGCGCTTTGCCAAGGACCTCCTCCGCGCGCGTGCCGGCGTACACGTCCGCGGTGTCAAACGTGGTGATGCCGGCGTCGAGAGCGGCGTGGACACAAGCGATTGCCGTATCGGCGTCGATTTGCGCGCCGTGGGTGAGCCAATTCCCGTATGCGATCTCTGAGACCATGAGGCCGCTGCGGCCCAGATGACGAAACTCCATACGCCGGACCTTATCGGGACGACGGCGCCGGGCCTCGCGGTGACCTCGGCGGGCTTCCGGGCCTCGCGGTGACCTCGGCGGGCTTCCGGGCCTCGCGGTGACCTCGGCGGGTCGCGGGGACTGGCGGTGACCTCGGCTGGTCACTGGGCCGTCCGGATGCCCGCTAGACCTTCTCGCCGCGGCGGACCCGTGGCGCCGGGATCCGGGCACGGCGCAGCTGCATGGCGCGCAGGACGGCGTACATGCCGAGCCCGCGAAGCGGCTCTCCAGGAAAGCGGGCTGCCGCGGCACGTCGTACCGCCCAGGCAAGGAAGATCGAATCGAAGATGATTGCGAAGATCAGTGCGTAGAGCAGGAGGGCCGCAAAGTATCGAATCAGCGGCGACGGCACGTTGAGCAGAATGATCAGCGGCAAGCCGAGCGGGAGGAAGAGTCCCGCAAGGTTGCGCCGGGCGTCGACGTAGTCCCGGGCGAACCGCCGGACCGGACCCCGGTCCCGTGCGGGCAGCGCGCTCTCCTCGCCTCGCCGCATCGCCTCCCGCCGCGCGTAAAGCTCGGCACGGCTCGGTCGCGATCCCCGCGTCGCACGTTCGATGAACGGGACGCGCCGCGCGGCCTCGGCTTCGCGGCGCTTGCGGGTCGGCCGGCCCTTGCCGCTGCTCGGTTGGGTTGCCTCAGACGACGCCGGCACCGCACCGGGCTGATCGGCCGCGGTGCCGTTCGCAGTGCTCCGTCGGAACACGCGCCTCAGCGTAGCGGGACAGCGGCTGCGGCTGCGCAGCCACCGCGCCCTGGACAGGCAGGAGGGCCCATTGGGCCGGGCGGGGGCGGGCGCAATGGGCCAGGCAGGGGGCCGCGATGGGCCGGGCAGGGGCGGGCGAAGCCGACGACCGGCGGCCGATACCGACCACGCAGCGGCGGGCGAAGCCGACGACCGGCGGCCGAAACCGACCACGCAGCGGCGGGCGAACGCGGGAGCCAACCGCGCGCATGGAACGCCGGGTGTCCGCAGATCGTCGGATAGAGCAGACCGCCGTCGGCGTCCGCGCCTAGGCTGTGATGCATACGCTGGAGGTGCGTTCGTGCTCGGCGGCGCGATCGGTCGCCCGGGAGAAGAGGAGTCGGCAGCCATGGCTGGGTTGATGAAGCGTATGTCGCTCATCTTTCGGGCCAAAGCGAATAAGGTCTTGGACCGCGCGGAGGATCCCCGGGAAACGCTTGACTACAGCTACACCAAGCAGTTGGAGCTGCTGCAGAAAGTACGGCGCGGCGTCGCTGATGTCACCACCTCGCGGAAACGCCTCGAATTGCAAGCACAGCAGCTGCAGCAGCAGGTCGAGAAACTGGACAACCAGGCGCGGGCCGCTCTTGCGCAGGGTCGGGAAGACCTCGCGCGGGAGGCGCTGACCCGCAAGTCCGCGCTGCAGAACCAGATTGCGGATCTGCAGGCGCAGCACGCCAATCTGCAGGCGGAGGAAGAAAAACTCACCCTTGCCGCGCAACGACTCCAAGCGAAGGTCGATGCCTTCCGGCTGAAGAAGGAAACGATCAAGGCGACGTACACGGCGGCCGAGGCACAGACGCGGATCGGGGAGGCCTTCTCCGGAATTTCCGAGGAAATGGGCGACGTCGGTCTGGCGATTCAGCGTGCGGAAGACAAGACGCAGGCGATGCAGGCTCGGGCCAGTGCGATCGACGAGCTGCTCGCTTCCGGCGCCCTGGAGGACGTGACGGGTACGACCAAGGACGACATCCAAGCCGAGCTGGACCGGATGGCTTCCACCAACCAGGTGGAGTTGGAACTCGCCCGTATGAAGAACGAACTCTCCGCCGGGAAGCCGACGCCGGCGCTGGGTGCGGGCAGCGGGGGCGAGGCCGGATCGGCGTCCCCGGCTGCAAGTGAAACCGAGGGGTCGGTGTGATTATCCGGTTGCTGGGGCAAGGCCAATTCGACGTCTCTGAGGAGACGGTCGCGGCGCTCAACGAGCTGGACGCCGCCTTGCAAGCCGCCGTAGATCGCGGCGACGAATTGGCTTTTCGGCAGGCGCTGGGCGAGATGCTTGTTCTGGTTCAAGAGCGCGGACACCGGCTGCCCGACGATTATCTAGGCCCGTCGGACTTGGTGCTTCCGCCTGCGGACGCGACGGTGGAGGAGGTGCGGGCACTTCTTGGCGAGGAGGGTCTCATCCCTGGATGAGGGAACGACCCTTCGTGAGGCCAAGAGCGTCAACCCTTATGGCTCGAACGCGTATTGCTCCCGACCGCGGCCTGGTCACCCGGATGGCCGTCGTCATGTTTCTGCTTGGGCTGCTCTACGTGGCTTTCGTCGCCGCGCTGGTCGCCCTGCAGATTTCCATCACGTTCATTGTCATCGTCGTCGGCGGCTTCTTCCTGCTGCAGTACTACGCATCCGACCGTATCGCTCTCTTTGCCATGAACGGCCGGATCGTGACGGAGCAGGAAGCGCCGGAATTGCACGCCATCGTCGACCGGCTCTGTGCGCTCTCCGGTGCGCCCAAGCCGAAAGTGGCGATCGCTGACACCGACATCCCCAACGCTTTCGCCACCGGCCGGAGTCCCAAGCATGCGGTGGTGTGTGCCACGACGGGTCTCCTGCGCCGTCTGGACCCTGAGGAGATCGAAGGCGTGCTCGCGCATGAGATGTCCCACGTGGCGCACAAGGACGTCGCGGTCATGACGATCGCGTCGTTTCTCGGCATCCTCGCCGGCATGATCAGCCGGTGGGCGTTTTATGCGGGGCTGTTCAGCGGATATGAACGCCGGGGCCGTGACCAGAACGGCGCCGCGGCCGGCCTGATCTTCGTGTTCATCATGTTGATCTCGATGCTGGTGTATGCGATCAGCTTCCTGCTGATTCGGGCGCTCTCCCGGTACCGGGAGCTCTCGGCCGACCGCTCCGGAGCGCTCCTCACCGGCCGGCCGAGTGCGCTGGCCAGCGCTCTGCAGAAGGTGACCGGCGCGATGGCCCGCATCCCCACCCGTGACCTGCGGCACGCCGAGGCGTTCAACGCTTTCTTCTTCACCCCGGCGCTCGCGGAGGGCTTCTCCCTCTCCACCCTGTTCTCGACGCACCCTCCGCTGGAGAAGCGCCTCGCCCAACTGGCGAAGCTCTCCCGCGAGCTCGGCGAGATGTAGGGGCTGCCGACCGTGGGCTTATTGGACGTGCTCCTCGGCCGGTCGAAGCCGGCCCGCCCGGACCTTGACGATCTGTTCGGCCTGCCGGCTGCCGCACTGACGCTTCAAGCAGCGATCGGCTTTACTCCGACCGGTCTTGGTTCGGTGGCGTACAAGCCGGTCGAGGGCGCCGCCTTCGCTCGTACCGAAGCGGACGTTCAAGAACTCCTGGACGCTGATCAAGGTCCGAAGGTCGAGGCCAGCAAGGACGAATTCGGCTACACCTGGCTGCTGATCCGCCACGACCCGGCGGACCTGCCCGGCCTGGTCACCGACATCCATGCGGTCAATTCGACCCTGCAGGCTGCCGGTTTCGGGCCAGCGTTGCTGTGTTCCCTAGTGTCGTTCGCCCACGCCGATGGACGGCGTTTCGCCCTCATCTACCTGTACAAGCGGGGCACGTTCTACCCGTTCGCTCCGCTGCCCGGATCCGGTCAGCGCAGGGACAACCAGCTCGAGCTGCAGATCGCGAGCCTCTTGGAGAACGACGTGAAAATGGAGAAAGATCTGGAACGATGGTTTCCGGTCTGGGGCGCTCCCGGCCTGTGACGGTGATCCGCCGATCCCGGTGAGCCCGGGCCGGATATAGCGGCCGCGCCGGACTGCGGAGCCTCTGGCAATGTGCGACGATGGAATGCGTTCAGACGACGCAGCGGAGGGCAGTGGACAGATGACGGTACGCAGTGAGGCTACAGCGCAGGGGGTCATCCTTACCGACAAGGCGGCGGCGAAGGTGCGCGCCCTGCTCGAGCAGGAGGGTCGCACCGATCTCTCGCTCCGGGTCGCCGTCCAGCCCGGTGGCTGCTCGGGATTGCGTTACCAGCTGTACTTCGACGATCGCAGCATCGAGGGCGATCTCGTGCAGGAATTCGGCGGCGTGAACGTGGTGGTCGACCGGATGAGCGCGCCGTACCTCGCCGGGGCGACGATTGATTTCGTCGACACCATCGAGAAGCAGGGCTTCACCATCGACAATCCCAACGCCACCGGCTCCTGCGCGTGCGGCGACTCCTTCCACTGATCGTTTTCTGCTGACCGGCGCGGACCGGGGCGGGCGACGGTCCGGGGCGGTCGTGGGCGCTCGGTGCCGTCGGGCGGTGAGGCGGGTCTGTATCATCGCTGCCGCGGCTGGAGAACGGCGGCGTTTCCGGTCGGCACGTCGGTGCCGCAAGAGGAGTGACGGTGCGGATCGCGGTCACCGGCTCCATTGCGACCGACCAATTGATGTTCTATCCCGGTCGGTTCACCGATGACTTCATTGCCGATCACTTTGAACGGGTCTCTGTCTCGTTCCTCGTCGACCGGATGGAAATTCGCCGGGGCGGCGTGGCGGCGAACATTTGCTATGGCATGGCCGCCCTCGGGCTGCGACCTGCGCTCGTGGGGGCGGCCGGCGCTGATTTCGCTGACTACCGGTCGTGGCTTGACCGGCACGGCGTTGACACCGCATCCGTGCACGTGTTCGAGCTGTTCCACACCGCTCGGTTCATGTGCACGACGGACGCTGCGCAGAATCAGATCGCGTCGTTCTACCCGGGTGCGATGACGCAAGCGCGCACGATCGAGCTTGCTCCGGTGGCGGAGCGGCTCGGCGGACTCGACTGGGTGGTCATCAGCCCGAATGATCCCGAGGCGATGCAGCGGCACACGGCGGAGTGCCGGAATCGGGGATACCGGTTCGTTGCGGATCCCTCCCAGCAGGTGGCCAACATGGACGGCGCCGAGCTCCGGGAGCTCGTCACCGGTGCGGCGCTCTTGTTCTGCAATGCGTACGAGAAGGCGCTGCTGGAGCGGAAGACGGGCTGGACCGATGCCGAGGTGCTCCACCGGGTCGGCGTCCGCGTCACCACCCTCGGCGCGCACGGTGCCGTCGTCGAATCCCCGGACGCGCCCCCGATCCGGGTGCCGGCTGTGCCGCCGCACGAGCTCGTCGACCCGACCGGCGTCGGTGATGCGTTCCGCGCCGGTTTCCTGTCCGGGATGTGCTGGGGGTTGGGTTGGGAGCGCTGCGCGCAACTCGGTTCGCTGCTTGCGACGTACGCCTTGGAGACGGTGGGCACGCAGGAGTACGAGGTCAAACCTGAGCACTTCATCGACCGATTCGCGGCGGCGTTCGGGCCGGCTGCGGCCGCGGAGGTCGCACCCCGGCTGGGCGTCACCGACCCGGACAGCGGCGGGCCGGCCGGCGGGAGGCAGCGGTAGCTCCCGGCCTGGCGGTGCGATTGCTCGTCGGGCCGGTAGGACCGGCGTACCGAGCGGCATTGGACGACCTGCCGCAACAGGGTGCGCCCTGTCGCGGTTCCGCATCGTGCCGTGCAGTAGGGTCGAAGCGGCCTCGCATCGCGAGGCCCGGTCGGTTCACCGGTTGCTTCCGGAACGGCATGGGTCGGTATCTGGGACCAGACGGAAGGCCTCGACGTGAGGGGTAGCGCACTGCCCGCAAGGCACGATGGCGGTACGGCGAAAACTGCCCACCGGCGACGTTCGGTTGTTGTCCGCATTGGCCTGCTTGTCGCGCTGGTTGGGTTGACGAGCGGGTGCACGGCGAACGACCTGCCGAGGCTCGGCATGCCGACACCGATCACCGCGCAGGCGCAACGGGTGTTGCGGCTCTGGCAAGGCGGTTGGGCGGCGGCGCTCTTTGTAGGCTGCATCGTCTGGGGGCTCATCATCTGGTGCGTTATCGCCTACCGCAAACGGGACGGCGCACAGGCTCCACAGACGACGTACAACGTGCCGATTGAGGTGCTCTACACGGTCGTCCCGGTCATCTTCGTCGCTGTTTTCTTCTACTTCACCGCCCGGGACGAGAACTACGTCACGAAGTTGTCAGCCCATCCCGACGTGACGGTCGAGGTCGTCGGCTACCAGTGGGATTGGCAGTTCAACTACTTGAGCGGGCCGCAACCCGATGCGCCGATTGTGGCTCAGGTGACCGGTGATGCTGCGCATGGACATCCGGCGACGCTTGAACTGCCGGCCGGCGAGACGGTCCGGTTCAAGCTCGTCTCGCCGGACGTGATTCACGCCTTCTGGGTGCCGAATTTCCTGTTCAAGCGGGACGTCATTCCGGGTCGGATGAGCGAATTCGACGTCCATATCGACGCGGACAAGCAAGGCACCTACATCGGCCGGTGCACCGAGCTCTGCGGCCTCTACCACGACCAGATGATCTTCTATGTCAAGGTGGTGGATCCGGTGACATACCAGCATGACCTTGAGACGATGAAAGCGCAGTACGCCGCCGGAGGTGCGTCATGACCACCGTGGTGGATCGCGTCGACGTTCAAGCGCGTCGAATCCAACGGGCGCAGCGGCGCGGGTCGGTGATTGTTAACTGGTTGACGACGACGGATCATAAACTGATCGGCCAGTTGTATTTGATCACGTCGTTTGGGTTCTTCATCATCGCGGGGATCATGGCGTTGTTGATGCGGGCGGAGTTGGCCCGGCCCGGGTTGCAGTTCTTGACGCCGGAGGAGTACAACCAGCTCTTCACCATGCACGGCACGCTCATGCTGCTGTTGTTCGCGACACCGCTGTTCGTCGGTTTTGCGAATGTCGTGATGCCGTTGCAGATCGGTGCGCCGGATGTGGCGTTTCCCCGGTTGAATTTGCTGAGCTACTACCTTTTCTTGTTCGGCGGGTTGATTACGGTTGGTGGTTTTCTCACACCGGGTGGGGCGGCGGATTTCGGTTGGTACGCCTACACGCCGTTGTCGGACGTCGCCCACTCGCCGTCACTCGGCGGCGACATGTGGATCATGGGGTTGGTTGTTTCCGGCCTGGGGACGATCCTCGGTGGCGTGAATTTCATTACCACGATTCTGGTGATGCGGGCGCCGGGGATGACGATGTTCCGCATGCCGATCTTCACGTGGAATGTGCTCTTGACGAGTCTGCTGGTGCTGCTCGCGTTCCCGGTGTTGGCGGCGGCGTTGCTGGCGTTGGAGGCGGATCGCAAACTTGGTGCGCATATTTTCGATCCGGCCAACGGCGGCCCGATTCTCTGGCAGCACCTGTTCTGGTTCTTCGGCCATCCCGAGGTGTATATCATCGCGCTGCCGTTCTTCGGAATCATCACCGAGATCCTCCCGGTGTTCAGCCGGAAACCGGTCTTCGGCTACAAGGGGTTGGTGTTCGCGACCATTTCCATCGCCGGGCTGTCGATGAGTGTGTGGGCGCACCACATGTTCTCCACCGGCGCGGTGCTGCTGCCGTTCTTCTCGCTGATGACGTTCCTCATCGGGGTGCCGACCGGGGTGAAGTTCTTCAACTGGATCGGCACGATGTGGCGCGGTCAGCTCTCCTTCGACACCCCCCTGCTTTGGGCGCTCGGCTTTCTCGTGACGTTCCTCTTCGGCGGGCTGACCGGGATCATTCTCGCGTCACCGCCGTTGGATTTCCACGTCACCGACACGTATTTCGTGGTAGCGCACTTCCATTACGTGCTCTTCGGCACCGTGGTCTTCGCCATGTTCGGCGGGTTTTACTTCTGGTGGCCAAAGATGACCGGCAAGATGCTCGACGAACGGCTCGGCAAGATGCACTTCTGGACGCTGTTCATCGGCTTTCACACCACGTTCCTCGTGCAGCACTGGCTGGGTGTGGAAGGCATGCCCCGACGGATCGCCGACTACCTGCCCACCGAGGGGTTCACCACGCTGAACACCGTCTCGACCATCGGCTCGTTCCTCCTGGCGCTGTCGATGATCCCGTTCGGTATCAACGTGTGGCGGACCTGGCGGTACGCCCCCCACGTCGGCGTCGACGACCCGTGGGGCTGGGGCGCCTCCCTGGAATGGGCGACCTCCTGCCCACCACCCCGGCACAACTTCCGCCGCCTGCCCCGCATCCGCTCCTTCCGCCCCGCCTTCGACCTCCACCACCCGGAGCTCTCGCTGGTTCCGGAGTACCGCCAGCGGATTCCGGTCACTGGGGGAACCGTGTCGGGAGGTGAGCAGGCGTGAAGACCGAGGGATTCCTCTTCGCCGGCTGGGCGGCTTTCTTTGCCATTGTGGACGTCGTCTACTGGTACACCTCACACGACCCAACGGGCACGACGGCGCTCGCGCTTACGGTAGGTCTGGCATTCCTGGTCGGCTTCTTCCTCTTCGTCACCGGTCGGCGAACCGGTCTTCGTCCGGAGGACCGTCCCGATGCCGAGATCTCCGAAGGTGCCGGCGAGTACGGCTTCTTCCCGGCCAACAGCTGGTGGCCGCTCTTCCTAGCTGGATCGAGCGCTATTGCCGCCCTTGGCGTGGTTTTCGCCTGGTGGCTGGTGATCGTCGGCATCATGCTGGTGCTGATCAGCGCCACGGGTTTCCTCATGGAGTATTACCGGGGCGTGCACACGCCACGGTAGACGGCATCGGCTTGGTCGGTCGGCGCAGCCGCGCGCCGGCCGGTCGTTCCGCCGGCGGACCGCTACCGGCAACCGGAAATCGGCCGGGCAACAGGCCCGTTCTGGGATGAGCGGCGGTGCTTGGGCGTTGACATCGGGCGACGCCGCCGATCCATGACGGCCACCCAGCCGGCTCCGGCGAGCAGAGCGGTGGTCAGCGCAAGGTGGGCTACGTCGCCGCGACGCCACCGGTACTGCGGGAGCCCGACCCAGGGTACCCGGAGCCGCGGCAGGCCCAGAACATTTCCGGGCGGCACAGGGGTCGAATCCGGGTGCGCGTTGGCGTCGCCCCGGGTTATGAAGCCGCCGCCATTAGTGCGGCGAACAACTCGGTGGACGTCGACGCGGCCCGGCATGGCGGGGTCGCGGAACACGATCGCCTGGCCCGGCCGGATCTCGGACGGCCGTACCGGCGCGTACAGGACAACATCGCCGGGTGTGAGGGCGGGCCGCATGGAGCCGGAGAGCACCACGCTGCCGTGCCAGCCGACGAGCAGCGGAACAACAGCCCAGATCATCAAACTGAGCACGGTCGTGACCAGGCCGACAACGCTCCCGCGGAGCAGCAGCCAGCCGACCCGGATGGGCGTGCCGGCCGGCCGGGTGCCGAAGCGCCGGAGGAGTCCGGCGCCCGGCTCGCTGAGACCGGGCCGCACGATCTCGGTCTGGACGCTCATCGCCGTTCCATCGACCGCCGGGCCGGGCAGATGAGCATGCCGGACCGGGCAGAGAGCGCGCCGCGCTCGGGAGCTAAGCATGCCGGACCGCCCGCCCCGGGTTGGGCCGCCCGGCTGCGGCTCAGGTAACGGACGAACGCTCCGATGGGGACGTGTGAGCCTTGCGTCCGAGCCGCCGCGGTCGGTGACGCTGATCCTGCGTGCCCGGGGTCGGTTCCGGCTGAGCCGTCCTCGACCGGCCCTTCTGATCCTCGCCGCTGGTGTCGTGCTGCTCGAGTTGATTCTCAGCGGCACGATGGGGTCGGCGTACTCGGTCTTCTCGGCCACGACGACGAACAGCGCGAATTCTTTCTCGGCGGCGTCGGTGTTTCCGCCCAACGGCGCCTTGTACAGCGTAGGAGCAAACGCCAACGGGCAGCTCGGGCTCGGGGATACGTCGGTGCACTACAGTCCCGTGCAGGTTGGCACGTCGCAGTGGAAGCAGGTGGGCGGTGGAGCCCGGCACGCCTGCGGGGTCAGGAGCGACAACAGCCTGTGGTGCTGGGGATCGAACGCCACCGGGCAGCTCGGCATCGGCAACAACACCGACCAGTACTCGCCTGTTCAGCCGCAGACCAACACCAACTTCTCGATGGCGGTGGGCGGCGACGATTTCAGCTGCGCGATCCGCGGCGACGGAACGCTCTGGTGTTGGGGCGGCAACGGCAATGGGCAGCTCGGAACCGGCGACACCACAAGCCGGCTCCAGCCGGTGCAGATCGGCACCGCAACGTGGACGACGGTGACCGCGGGGCTCTACCATGCCTGCGGAATCCAGACCGACGGGAGTCTCTGGTGCTGGGGGGCCAACGGCAGCGGCCAACTCGGTCTCGGGAGCAACAGTCCATCGTCGTATCTCACGCCCACCCGGGTCGGGACAGCGACGACGTGGACCAGTGTCGCCGCCGGATATCTGAGCACCTGCGCGACGAAGAGCGACGGCACGCTGTGGTGCTGGGGAGACAACACCCACGGCCAGCTCGGGATCGGTAACACGCTGCCGCAGTACAGTCCCACGCAGGTGAGCGGCACGAGCTGGGTGACGGTCTCCGCCGGTCAGTACACCGCCTGCGCCATCCGCACCAACGGCACATTGTGGTGCTGGGGGGAGAACAGCAACGGCGAGGTGGGCATCGGCAACACCAATACGCCGCAGTTGACGCCGCAGCAGGTGACGACAGCGACGAACTGGAACACCGTCTCACTGGGGTATCAGCACACCTGCGCGACCCGCAGCGACGGGACCGGTTGGTGCTGGGGCAACAACACCAACGGACAGCTCGGTCAAGGCAATACCACCCAGCAGACCTTGCCGGTTCAATTACCGTTCGCGACCGTGCAGGCGGTCTTCTCCGGCTCGCAATCCAACAGCACGTACATCATCAAATAACACCGACGGCAAACCCCCGCAAGGACGGCGGTGTCAGCGGCCGCGGCAAGCGCGGCACGCCGAGTGTCACGCGGCACAGCCCATCGCCGTATGGGTAGGGGCAGACTCGCAAGCGATTTGCGTGGCGTCTAGTGCCCGCCCGGCTGGCCCTCCGTTCCGCCGGGCCGACCGTCGCCGGGCGTCGCCGCGTCCTGTGGCACCAGCTCGTGGCCGATTTCGCGTGCTTCCGGTAGTTCCGGCTCGTACCAGACCGTGCCCAACGCCCGGCGCACTTTCAGCAGCGGATTCCGGGTGTGCGGCGCGCGCACCCCGTGTTCGTCAACCGGCGGCGGCAACTCCGGTGCCGGGCCCTGCCGGTACTCCAATCCCATCCGCGCGACCGCGTCGTCCGGAAGTTCCTGCTCGACTTCGATGAACTCCCCGTGCGGGAGCATGACGATCCGCCCGGTCTCGTACCCGTGGTGCGCCGTGCGCAGGTCATGCCGCTGGAGACCGAGGCAGATCCGCCGCGTCACAAAGAAAGCCAACGGGGGTACGACAAGAAACGCGATGCGGAAAATCCACGTCGTCGTGTACAGGCTGATGTCGAAATGCACGGAGATGAGGTCGTTGGCGCCGGCGAGGAGCATGATGGCGAAGTACGAAATCATCATGACCCCGAGAGCGGTGCGGCCGGGCCGGTTCCGCGGTCGGTCGCAGATGTTGTGAATCTCGCGGTCCCCGGTGACCCACGCCTCCAAGGCCGGATACACCGCCATCGCGGTGAAGAACAAGCCCGGAATGAGCACCGCCGGAACGAAGACGTTCCAGCTGATGGTATGGCCTGCGATATTTGTCTCCGGGTTAGGCATCATGCGCAACGCGCCTTCGAGCCACCCGATGTAAAAGTCCGGCTGCGAACCCGCGGAGACCTGTGTCGGATCGTACGGCCCGTACAACCAGACCGGGTTGATTTGGAAGAAGGCGGCGAGCAGCACGGTAACGGCGAAAACCGCGAAGAAGAAGCCGCCGGTCTTCACCATGAACGCGGGGTAGAACGGCGCCCCGACGACATTGTCGTTGCTGCGGTGCTTACCCGGCCACTGCGTGTGCTTCTGATGCCACATGATCATCATGTGTGCGGAAATCAGGGCAAGCAGCAAGCCGGGGATGAGCAGGATGTGTACCACGTAGAGGCGAGGAATGAGTTCGGTGCCGGGAAACTGCCCGCCGAAGACGAACGCAGCGACGTAGGTGCCGACGATGGGAATCGATTCGGCTACTCCGTAGGCGATGCGCAGACCGGTTCCGGAGAGGAGGTCGTCGGGGAGCGAGTAGCCGGCGAATCCTTCCAGCAACGCCAAGGTCATCAGCGTGAAGCCGATGAGCCAGTTCGTCTCACGCGGCCGTCGGAACGCTCCGGTGAAGAAAACCCGGCACATGTGGGCGATGATGGCCGCGACAAAGAGCAGCGCCGCCCAGTGGTGAATCTGGCGGACGAGCAGGCCGCCTCGCACATCGAACGACAGATGCAGGGTCGAGTTGAATGCCTCCGTCATCTTGATGCCGCGAAGCGGCGCGTAGGAGCCGTTGTAGACGACCTCCTGCGAGCTCGGGTGGAAGAACAATGTGAGGAATGTGCCGGAGAGGAGCAGGATGACGAACGAATAGAGCGCGATCTCCCCGAGCATGAACGACCAGTGGTCCGGAAAAACCTTGTTCAACGTGCGGCGGAGGAATGTCGCCGCACCGAAGCGTTCGTCGACCTCGGCCAACGCCCTCCGGACCTGAGCAGGCGCCCGCCGTCCGTTCACGCTGGCGTGCCCGTCGGCTGTCGGCCGGTATTCGCTGGTCATCCTCGCTCCCAGAAACTCGGACCGACCGGTTCATCGAACCCCGCGGTGGCGTAGAACTCGCCGGTGTCGGGGTGCACGGAAATCGGCAGTTGGGGCAGCCGGCGTGCCGCCGGGCCGAAGATGACCTTGGCGCCGTCCGGCACGTCGAATGTCGATTGGTGGCACGGGCAGAGCAGTTGCTGCACTTGCTTCTCGTACAGGGTGAGCGGGCATCCGACGTGGGTGCAGATTTTCGAGTACGCGACGTGATCCTGGTAGGCCCAGTTCTCGCGCCCAGGCAACGGCTTGTTGGTGCCGGGGCGCAGCCGGATCAGCACCACGGCGGATTTCGCCAGGTCTTCCTCGGAGAGTTGCTCGCGCGGCAGCGGCAGCACCGTGGTGAACCCACCGACCTCCAGGTCGCCGAGTTTCACGGGACGTCCGGTCTCGGCGTTGTAGAGCAGAGATCCCTTCTGCCACGGGGTGGTACGGAGGCCGGTGCGCGGCAATGGGCCAAGGTCGCGGAGCATAACGATGGGCGGCAGGGCAAGAAGCCCCGCCGCAAGCCCTAACGTCCGCTTGAGCAACGACCGCCGGGGCAGTCCGGTCTCGCGGAAGCCCGTCATCACGATGTCCGCGGCGGCGGCGACATCCCGCTCCGGGGAGGCGAGACTGTGGCGCTCCTCAACCGTCTCGTGCGCGGGCATGAGCCAACGGACCCACCCGATGAGGCCGAACGCCAGGCCGGCGAGGGCGACGCCGAGGCTGGCCCCGAGCCACCGGTTCGACGTCCCCGCACTTCCCGTGCTGTGCGGGACGAACGCCACGTATGCCGCGATGAAACCGGCGGTGCCGACGGCCGAGAGGAGGAAGGACAGCGCCACGATCCGTTCCGCGCGTTTCGCGCGGCGGGGATCGGCGTCCTGTGGCCGTATCACCCGCTCGATGACCCGCGGGCGGATATCCTCGCGCGGCGTTGGACGATTCTCGTGAATCTGCTGGTCGGTCATTGCGCCCTCTTCGCCCGTGCACCGATCCACATGGCGACAACGGCGAGCACGCCCATTCCGATGAGCCAACCGACGAGGCCCTCGGTCACCGGTCCGAGCCGGCCGAGGTTGAACCCACCCGGATCCGGCACGCTGCGGACCGTCGTGATGTACGCGATGATGTCCTGCTTTTCCTGCGGGGTCAGCTGCTGGTCAGAGAAGACCGGCATCGTTCCCGGTCCGGTGAGCATCGCCTCGTACAGCTGCTTGTCCGTGGCGTGGGTCAGCGGCGGGGCTTTCTTGCCATAAGCCAGCGCCCCGCCTTCCCCCGTGAAGTTGTGGCACGCGGAACAATTCGTGCGGAACAAGGTGCCGCCAAACGCCAGGTCGGCGTTCTTCGGCGGGGTGTACTGCTCCTTACCCGGGATTGCCGGTCCGGGTCCGAGCGACGCGACGTACGCCGCAAGCGCATCGATCTGCTCCTGGGTGTACCGCGGCCGTTTCGCGGGCGCCTGTGCTCCGGCCTGGGCCAACGGCATACGGCCCGTGCTCACTTGAAAATCGACGGCTGCGGCTCCGACGCCGATGAGGCTCGGCGCGGCGGCCGTGCCCTCACCCGCTTTCCCATGGCAGCTTGCGCATCCTTGCAGGAAAAGCGCGCGCCCCTGGGCAATCTGGGCACCTGGGTCGCCGCTGGCGGCCGACCCGGTGCGTGTCGTCGCCACGCTGTACGCCGTCCCGACCGTGAGCAGCGCCGCCAGCAAGACGAACACGCCCGCAAGCCGCCGATGCCGGACCCGCAAACGCTGCGGCCGAATTCTCACGTCATCTCCTTCACCACGCGCACCAAGCCGGACGAGCTATTTGATGAGGAAGATTGTCGAGAAGAGCCCGATCCACACCACGTCGACGAAGTGCCAGTAGTAAGACACCACAACCGCACTGGTCACTTTCTCTGGGGTGAAGCGCCCCTTGGAGAGCCGCAGCATGAGCAGGACGAAGGCGATGAGCCCACCGGTGACGTGCATCGCGTGGAATCCGGTGGCGAGGTAGAAAATCGAACCATAGGCGGATGACGAAATCGTCATCCCATTCAGGCCCTCGTGGTAGTCGGTCACATACCGGCTGTACTCGTAGCACTGCCCCGCGACGAACACCGCGCCCATCAGGAGGGTGAGCAGATACCACTCGCGGAGTCCCCACGACGAGACCCGGAAAATCGACCCGCTGCGGCGCAGACGCCGTTCCTCGGCGGCGAAGACGCCCAGCTGGCAGGTCACGCTGGAGAGCACCAGGACGATCGTGATGATGCCGTCGAATCCGGTCTCGAGCTTGACCGGCGGCGTGCCTGGCCCGCGGACCGGCATCGGCCAGACCGGCTGGACCGAGCGAATCGTGAAGTAGATGGCGAACAGCGCGGCGAAGAACATGAGCTCGGAGGAGAGCCACACGATGGTGCCGACGCTGACCAGACTGGGACGGGTGAAAGACCCATGGGCGTGACTCTTGCCCACGGTCGTTGCGGTTGCCACGGCGCCATTATTCTCTGGCCGGTTGGCGCCGGTGCGCGGCCCCCCGGTTCGCGCGTGTCGCCCCTCGCGGCCCGCCGACAGGCCCGAGTCGAGTGCGTGCGGAGCAGGTCCGGTGCGACATGACCACCGCGATACGATCGGCCCCAGCACACGTCGTCGAACACACCCAATCGCCGCAACGAGTGGGGCAGGAATGGGAAGAGGCGGAGCATGACCGTAGCCGGGCCGATGGCAGCCACCACCGAGGTCAATCCGCCCCGTCTGCCGTCGATGCCGAGTGAGGATGGAGCGCGAATGCCGCATACGGCGCACCGTGTCGAGACCCGTACGGTCGTGGTCTACAGCGACGACGCGACGGTGCGGGAACGGGTTCGGTTGGCCCTCGGACGGCGTCCGGCCCCGGACCTTCCCGAGCTGCGGTACATCGAGTGCGCCACCCAGTACGCCGTCCTCGAAGCGGCCGATCACGAGAACGTTGACCTGTTCATCCTCGACGGCGAGGCGGTGCCGGCCGGGGGAATGGGACTCTGCCGTCAGCTCAAGGACGAGATTTACCGGTGCCCTCCGGTCATCGTCCTGATCGCCCGCCGGGACGACGGGTGGCTTGCCACCTGGTCCCGTGCGGATGCCACCGTCTTGCATCCCGTCGACGGCGTGCGTTTGACGCCGGTCGTGGTGGATCTGCTGCGGCGGCGCAGCTGAACCGGTCGGTGCCGATGACTGCCGACACGCCGAGCTGGCCGGAGGTGCTCTCCGCTCTGCTGGCGCGCCGTGATTTGACCGAAGCGGAAGCCGCCTGGGCGATGCACCAGATCATGAGCGGAGAGGCGACGGACGCCCAGATCGCCGCGTTCGCCGTGGCGTTGCGGGCCAAGGGGGAGAGTGCCGAGGAGGTATCGGGGCTGTCGTCTGTGATGCTTGCCCTCGCTGCGCCGGTGCCGCCGATCGGGGAGGCGCTGGACATCGTCGGATCGGGCGGCGACCGGGCCCACACGGTGAACATCTCCACCATGGCGGCGATCGTGGCCGCGGCCACCGGCGTTGTTGTTGCCAAACACGGCAACCGGGCGGCGTCCTCGGCCTGCGGTTCGGCCGACCTTCTCGAAGCGCTCGGCGTGGCGATCGATCTGGACGGCGCCGGGGTGGCGCGCTGCATTGAGCGAGCCGGTATTGGGTTCTGTTTCGCCCCGGTGTTTCACCCGTCGCTGCGGTACGCGGCCGTGGCCCGCCGCGAGATCGGGATTCCGACGGTCTTCAATTTCCTCGGGCCGCTCACGAATCCGGCGCGTCCGACGGCGAGCGCGGTCGGGGTGGCTGATCCGCGGATGGCCCCGGTGGTGGCCGGTGTGCTCGCACGCCGCGGCATGCGGGCGCTGGTGTTCCGCGGCGATGACGGGCTCGACGAATTGACCGTGACGACGACGTCCACGGTCTGGGTGGTGCGCGACGGTTCCGTGCAGGAGGTCGCGTTCGACCCGCGGGCGGTGGGAATCGAGCCGGCCGACACCGCGGCGCTTCGTGGCGCAGATGCCCGGCACAATGCGGCGGTCGCCCGCGCGGTGCTCTCCGGTGAGCGGGGGCCGATCAGGGACGCCGTCCTGCTGAACGCCGCGGCCGGGTTGACGGCGTTCGACACGCCGCGTCCGGATCAGCTGGTCGACCAGATCTCGGCGGCGATGACCCGATGCGCCGCCGCTATCGATACCGGTAAGGCGGCTCAGTTGCTCGATGCCTGGGTGGAGGCAAGTCAGGCGGCGCGAGGCGTTGATGCGGATCGCTCGTAGCTGGGCAGGGCGGCTACGTCTTTTCGGCTAGGTCTCCTCGTCAAGCCCGAGGGAGAACGCCGCCTCAAGGTCGTGCCGCGAATAGGTGCGGAACGCGACGAGGGTCTCCGTGGCGGTGACGCCGTCCACCTTGTTCAGCCGGGCGGGGATGACGCGAGCGAGTTCCTCGTGCTGCCGGACCCGGACGAGCGCGACGAGATCGAACTCGCCGGTCACCGAGTACACCTCGGTCACCCCCGGCAGGTCGGCGATCTGTTCGGCGACTTCGGGGACTCGGTCCACCCGCGTCTTGATCAAGACGATTGCTGTGATCACGTAAGTACCTTATCCGCCGGTAACCGGGCACCCTGCGGGCGATATCCGCCGGCAACTGAGGAATCTGCTGGTGATGCCGCGGGCGCGGGCGCAGCGGCGCGCGCGGGCACTCAGCCGAACCGGGACGTCATGCCCGAACCGGGACGTGACGGAGCGCGACGCTAGGCGGCTATCCGGACGTGGTTCGACGCAAGGCCGCCGTTGATGGGGATCGCCCATGTTCCCTCGACGTCGAGCAGGCGGACGCCGGGCTGGTCGAGCCAGCGCAGGAGCAGCTCCATCTCTTCCGCGTCGGCATAGGCCGTGATCCCGACACCCCGTGGCAGGGAGGTGCTCGCGGTCGCGACGATCGCGGTGAGCTGGCGGTCAACCTCCGGCTCGCCGGCTGGTATCAGACCGGCCCCGGCGAGGCGGCCGTGGCGAATGACGGCGACGTCCCATGCGCCGTCCGGACCAGGTCGGGCGGCGACGATCTGTCGGCAACCGGCGAGTGCGGCGAGCCGCTGTGCGCGCCCGACAGCATGCAGATAGGCGACGAGCCGATCGCGGATCGGGACAGCTTCTTCGTATCGTTGCGCCGCGGCCAGCGGGGTGATGCGGCGCAGCGCGGCGGCGACAACCTCTGAGGGGTCGCTCGTCATCGCCCGGTGGACCGCGGCGACCACCGACCGGTACGCGTCCGGCGATTGCGCACCGGTGCACGGCGCGCCGCACCGGCCGAGTTCGAACCATGCACAGGGCGGTCGGCGGGTTCGGGGTCCGAGCCGGTCGGGGCATCGGCGGATGGGGAAGGCGTCCTGCAGCGCCTCCACCGCCAGGAGCGCGCTCTCCCGGACATTGAACGGTCCGAGGTAGGTGGCTGCGTCGTTGCGAACCGTATGGACGACGGCAAGCCGTGGGAAGCGTTCATCGGTGAGCTTCACCCACCAGGTCCGCTCCGGGAATTTCGATCGCCGGTTGTACGCAGGCTTGTGTTCGGCGATGAGCCGCACTTCGCGAATTTCTGCTTCGAGCTCGGTGGCGCAGACGATGGGTGTGACGTCCTCGGCGACGCGGAGCATGTCGACGATCCGCCCGCGGGTCTCCGCTGCCGTGAAATAGCTGCGCACCCGCTGTCGAAGGTCCTTGGCTTTTCCGACATACAGCACCCGGCCCTGACGGTCCCGGAACAGGTAGACGCCGGGCGCGTGCGGCAGCCGCTCGGCGAGGTGGCGTTTCTGGCGTTGCGTCGCGGTGACCTTGGCGCTGAAGGTTCGCACGTCGGCCAGGGACCCGACGCCGAAGGAGCCCAATCGTTCGAGCAGGCCGTGCAGGACGTCGATGGTCGCGTATACGTCGGCGAGCGCCCGGTGATTCGGCGTGGTTTTCGCCCTGAACACCCGCGCCAGCGTGGCGAGGGTGCAATTCGGCGCTTCCTCCCGGGTGAGGACTCTGCGGGCCAGTCGTGCCGTGTCGAGGACCTCGAACTCCGGCCAGTCATAACCGGCGGCGGCACAGGCGGCGCGGAGGAAACCGACGTCAAACGGCGCGTTATGGGCAACCAGAACGCTGCCGGTCGCGAATTCCAGGAATGTCGGCAGGACGGCGTCAATCGGTGGTGCGGGGGCGACCATCGCGTCGGTGATGCCGGTGAGCACGGTGATGAACGGCGGAATCGGCCGGCCCGGGTTGACCAGCGTCTGTAACTCACCGAGCACCTCACCGCCGCGGACCTTCACGGCGGCGAGCTCCGTGATGGCTCCGGTTCCGGGCGCACCACCTGTCGTCTCCAGGTCGACGACGACGAACGTGACGTCCCGCAGCGGTGTGTCGAGATCGTCGATCGTGGTTTGCCGGAACCCCGGCCCAGGACCGCTCGTCACGGCGCGTGATCGCTGTCCGTCGCGCGTTCGCACAGCACCGGACGGTAGTCCAGGCCGGGGACAGTTTCGCGGAACGACGCCGCAACGCCCGGGGCGCGGGCGGCGGCCGCTACGTCCGGGAGTGGCACCGCGCGAGCAACGTCCGGGGCGCGGGCGGCTGTGTCACGGGCCGGTTCGGGGCGGCCTGAATCGGCGGCTGCGGCAGACCTCGGGAAATGTCGGCAGTCGTCCGTACGGTGTGCCCGTACGTCGGTTACCGCCGAAGGTGGTCGCATGCCGAGGAGGTCCCATGCTCGTCGATTGCGCGCGGTGCGTCGTCCGCGGTGACGCGTGCTCCGACTGTGTGATCTCAGTCATCTTGGACGGGGCACCGAGAACGGAGGTTGAGCTTGACCCCACCGAACGGCGCGCCCTTTCCGTTCTCGCCGATTACGGTCTTGTTCCACCGCTCCGACACGACCGGCTTGCCGGGTGACGGGCCGCGGCGGTTACGACATGCGCTCGCGACATGCATGGCGGCCGCTGAAGATGCATGGTGGCCGCTGAAGCCGTCACCGCCGCTGCGGGAGGGATTCACCCTCCCGCAGCGGCGGACGTGCCCGCAGGGTTATCCGACGGCGCACGAACTGCCATTGAGGCTGAACGCGGTCGGCACCGGATCGCTGCCGGAGTACGCGAGGTTAAAGCCGAAACTGACCGAACCGCTCGGGCCAATGGTGCCGTTCCACGCACTGGCGGGATTGCTTGCCGTGACGGTCGTTCCGCTCTGATTGACCGTTGCGTTCCACGCCCCGTTGACGCGTTGCGACGAATTCGGGAACGACCAGACGAGGCTCCAGCCAGAAATCGCGGAGGTGCCGCCGTTCGTAATCGTGACGTTGATGGTGGCGCCGTTCTGCCACTCACTTTGTTTCACGTAGCGTACGGTGCACCGCAACGCGCCGCTTGACGGTGTCGGGGTTGGTGTCGCGGTACGCGTTGGGGTAGGCGTTGGCGTCGGGCTCGAGCTCGGTGATGGCGTCGGCGTCCGAGTCGGCGTCGGACTCGGCGTCGGAGTCGGGCTCGGCGTTGGTGTCGGGCTCGGTGATGGTGTCGGCGTCGGCGTCGGCGTACTGGACGGCGCGGGGCTCGGCGACGAGCCGGAGCCGCACGCCTCGTCGGCGTCCAGCGGCGGTTCCTGTCCGAAGACCCGGGTCCCGTTCTGGTACACCGGGATGTACGGATCCGGAGTCGCGGCGTACGTTCCCGCCGCAAGACCGGTCAGGCTGTAGGACGTCGACGAATCCCAGTAGTAGGTCCAATTCGGGCCGATCGCTGCGTTGATGCCGAATTGGAATGCCCGCGAGGGCGGCAAACCGATGGGATGTCCCGACCAGTCGATTGTCACGTAGTAGACGCAACTGGACGCGTCGCCCCACCGGACTGGTGCACTGACTTTCGCCGGTGTTCCGTCGATTTGCGCGGCCGCGTCGTAGTACACCGGTGTCGATATGTCAGCAATCGTTTGACCGTGCTGCCAGAGGGATCGGATGTCGAAGTACACCCGTGCGCTCAGGCCGCTCTCGAAGTGCGGTGGGTGGGTCGCGGTATTCGTGATAGTCACCGTCAATTGGGTTCCCTGGTTGGAATTCTGATTGAGCGTCGCGGTGGCGTAGTACGGATTCTCCGCTGGCTCGGGAACCGGGGTGAAGGCGGTCATTTGCTGGTTCTGGCCGTAGTACGTGTACAGTCCGGCCAATGCGCCGACGAATGCCGCGTTGTAGTCCACGGCCACCTCGTTGAGGACGTAATCGGTCGTCACGTCGTCGGGATGATCCTGGGCATCTGGGCCGCCGACGAGCGCCCCCCAGAGAATGTGCCGGTCGTTGGGCGGGTCGTTCTGACTGTTGGTGAGCGAGCCGTGCGCGTCGGCGTGGTGCGGGTGCGACGCGGCGGTCGCGGATCCGCCGACGAGCGAGCCGACGCCCGGGGTCGTCGAACCGAAACCAACGATGTACGAGAACTTCGCCGGATTGTCACCCATGAGGTAGTTCATTTGCCCCATGGCCCAGTCGCTGAATGCGGTCGACTGGGGGTCGTTCGGAAAATTCTGCCGGTACGCCAGGGCTTCCAGTTGCGCGGCCGTGTTGTACCGAGCGGATCCCCAGGTGGTGAGGAAAGCGAATCCGGCGGGAGTCGTGGCGATGAAGTTCGTGTCGGAGGCATTGTCGTGCGGGACATGCGACCAGTACTGCACCTGCCACTTGTTGAAGTAGTGGATCTGGTCGCGCACGGCTTGCGGGATCGTCGTGTCGCCGTTCACGATCGGATCGAGGACGCTGAACACCCCACCCCATTTGGTGTCCCACGACATCACCCAGATGTTCTGCCATGTGTTAGTGGTATCGGCGACGATGCGCTTCATCCATCCGGTGTAGTGCCCGGCGGCGTCCGTGCCGAGAATGTCGGTGAGATAGGAACGCTGGCCGGTCGCCAGATACAGCCAGACCGCCGCCCACGCCAGTTCGTCTTCGTCGTAGCTGGAGTTGTAGAACCCGCCGGAGTAGCCGAGACCGCGGTACTGAACGGCGAACGCGTACAGCGCCTGTGCGGTGTCGAGCAGTTTGGCCGAATAGGCGGGGTCGCTGGATGCGACGAGCAGCGAGTGGACGGCGAGGGCTGCCGCGGCGCCGGCTGCTTGGTCACTCGCCGGTGTTTCCGCTGTGGCAAAGTACGCCGGCCGGGGATACAGCGTGGCGCTCTGCAGCTCTGAGGGACCCCAGTAATTGTGGTCGACGGAACCCTCGCCGACCTGGTACGCGAACGCGACAACCTTGCCGGAGGAATCGCGGAACGTCGACCGCAGGAAGTAGTCGCTGAACCACTTCAATTCGTCCAGCCCGTGCGCCCAGGTGCCAGTGGCACGGAATGCCTGCGGAAATTCGTACATTCCCCAACCGAGGGTGGAGGCGGCGTACGACTGCGGAAGACCGAATTTCACGTGGTCGCCGGCGTCGTGGAATCCGCCGGAGAGGTCGACACAGCCGTTGCCGTCAGGGTCGAGAATCGCGCGGTTTGCTGCGATGAAGGTGGCCGACAGGTTTGTGCCGACGTTCTTCGACATGGGCTGCAACGGGACGCACGAATCCGACGGCTCGGAGTCGCCGCGCCATTCCAGCGGCTGGTCACCGAGGCTGCGGGCCGGACCTGATTTTTGCGCGTCGTAAAAATACAGCGATTCCTGTAAGGCAAGCGGGAGGGAGTAATGGGCCGTGACCCCGGCGCTCGCCGCCGAGCCGAGACCACTTACCACGAGAGCGGCGGACCCGACCGCCGCGGCGCTCGCTGCCGCGCTGAATCTCAGCAATCGCCGGCGCAGCACCTGCTGCCGCCAGACCCGGCGCACCCTGGGCTTGACCATGCCAGACCGTCCGTTCTCCACGCGTGTATGAAATGAGCCGAGGTGTTTCGGTAACGGCAGTTACCGGGCGACCCTGCGAAGAAACCACGGTCCGGAATGGCCGTCGCAACAGTCACGGAAAAAATTCCGCGAGAAGGACAGTAGCGTGCCCGGCCAGAAAGTCAAGACCCTGCACGGGCTTTCGGCAAAGTTTCGAAAGGACTGGGGGAGCCGGCTCCGCTGCCAACCAGGTGGGTCCGGCCGTGATGAAGGGGCCACCGTCCCGGGTTCGCCGCCAGCCAGGCCGGGCCGGCCGAACCGCGGCGCGCCGTACGTGCGACACCGGCGGGTACCGTACCTGCACATTGGCGGCGCGCCGTACCTGCACCCCGAGGGGCCGACAACGACGCGCTGCCGACGTACCCGCACACCGGCGTGATGACGTGCCGGCACCCTCCGCAGGGTGACGGACGTCACCGTAAGGGCAACGTTGCGAAATGGTTGCGATCGGGCAACGGAGAAACTACGCTCCTGCCCAAGCGGTCGTTCGGCAGCCGCACCGTGCGGCAACGATCGCCCGCGCCGAATCCACCAGGAGCCGGGGACCCACCTTCCCCAGGGGTGAATCCGCGTCCGCGGTAGGGCGACTCTTCCCGCCCGAACCCGTCAGCTAACCCGGTAGGCGCTGAGGAAGAACAGGAGACCGCCCTCGTGGCGCCTTCCCTCCTGCGGCCGACGCTTGCCGGCTTGGCGGTCGTTCTCGGCGTGTCGCTCTCCGTCGGCAGCGCCTCCGCCGATCCGCAGAGCACGGCGGCCGATGCGCAGACCAGACTTGCCAGCCTCGCTGACCAGGCCGAACTGCTCATCGAGCAATACAACGCAGCTAATGATCGGCTGCAAGCCGCCGAGCGGCGCGTGCAGTCGTCGCAGTCGGCGGTGAGCCGCGCCGAACAGCAGGTCGCCGCGGCGCGGACGACAGTCGCCGGCCTTGCGGTCGTTGCGTACCAGGCAGGGGACACCGGCGTCCTCGAAGCGCTCCTCGTCAGCGGCGATCCGCAGCTCGCCCTCAGCCGCGTGCAGACCCTCACCCTTCTCCTCAGCCAAAGGCAGTCCGCCTTGCGTGACCTGCAGGCCGCGCAGGTCCACCTCACCCAGCTGCGCCGGCAGGCCGCCCAGGACGTCGCCGCCATCGCGGCGTTACGAGACTCCCTCGCGGCTCAGCGCAGTCGGATCGAAAAGCTCGTGGCCCGTCAGCAGGCGCTGGTCGCCGCGCAGCAGGCCGCCGCCAGGCAGCAGGCCGCTGCGCAGGCCGCAGCGGAAGCCCGGGCCCGGGCGGCTCAGCAGCAGGTCACCCGGTCCGCGCCGCGGGTTGCGCTCGACCTGCCCGCGCCGGCGGGTGCGGGAGCGGCGGCGATCGCCGTCCGGTATGCGTACGCCCAGCTCGGCAAGCCGTACCGCTGGGGTGGCGCCGGCCCGTCGTCGTTCGACTGCTCCGGGCTGACCATGCGTGCCTGGGAGGCGGCGGGCGTCTCGCTGCCTCACAACGCGGCGGCGCAGTACGCCGTGACGCCGCACGTGTCGTTGTCCGCGCTGCAACCGGGCGATCTGATCTTCTTCGGGCATCCGATCCACCACGTCGGCATCTACATCGGCAACGGCGAGATGATCGAAGCTCCGTACACCGGCACGACCGTGCGCATCACCAACTTCGGGTATCGCCATGACATCGTCGGCGCTTCCCGCCCGTAGCTGACCTCGCCGCCCGTCCCTCGGCCTGCCCGGTGGTGGCCGCCTCCCGGCGGCCACCACATCCCATGAAACGATCGGGGCGTGGGACGGTTGCTCGTCATCTCCAACGACTTTCCGCCCCGGCCGGGTGGCATTCAGGCCTTCGTCCACGCCATCGTCACCCGGTTGGCCGCGCGCGGCTGCCAGGTCACGGTGTACGCGCCGGCTTGGCCGGGGGCGGCGGAGTTCGATGCCGCCCAGCCATACCCGGTGGTTCGTCATCCGACGTCGCTCATGCTCCCGACGCCGGACGTTGCCCGCCGGGCCCGCTCCCTCCTGGCAGCCACTCAGGCCGACACGGTCTGGTTCGGCGCCGCCGCGCCGCTTGGCTTCCTGGCACCGCTCCTCCGACGCTCCGGAGCACGCCGGATCGTCGCAAGCACCCACGGGCATGAGCTCGCCTGGCTCCGCTTCCCCGGCGCGCGGCAGCTCTTCGTGCACCTCGCCCGCCGCCTCGACGTCCTCACCTACCTTGGGGCGTACACGCACCGACGGCTGGCTCGAGCCATCGGCCCGGGTGCGCGGCTTGCCCGGCTCAGCCCGGGTGTCGATCCGGCCGTCTTCCATCCCGGCGTCGACGGCAGCGCTGTCCGCCGCCGCCACCGGCTCGGAGACGACCCCGTCGTCGTCTGCGTCTCCCGGCTGGTGCCGCGCAAGGGCCAGGACATGTTGATCCGCGCGCTCACACCCCTTCGGCGGCGGATTCCCGGCGCGCGTCTCCTCCTTGTCGGCGACGGGCCGTACCGGTCTCGGTTGCAGCAGCTCGCCGCCCGCTACGCCGTGTCGGACGCGGTGGTGTTCGCCGGGGCGGTGTCCTGGTCGGAACTGCCGGCCTACTACGCCGCCGGGAACGTCTTCGCCATGCCGTGTCGTGATCGCTGGTTCCACTTGGACGTCGAAGGATTCGGCATCGTCTACCTGGAAGCAGCCGCGACCGGGCTTCCCGTCGTCGCCGGAACGTCGGGCGGAGCACCCGAAGCGGTTCCGCCGGGCGGCGGTGTCGTGGTCGACGGCCGTGATCCGGCCGCCTTGGTGGACGTCCTCGCCGAGCTTCTCTCCGACCCCAAGCGCGCGGCCGAAATGGGTGAGGCCGCCCGGGCCTGGGTCGTCGCGCACGCGACCTGGGACGCCGCGGCGGCGCGGCTCGCGCAGCTGCTCGACGGCGAGCCGGTCGAGTCGTGACCATGCACCCGGCTGGCAAGTTCCTCGTGCACCAGGTACGCGAGTGCTACCAGGATGGCGACCGTGACGGCGACCAGCGCGGCCAGGAGGAGCGCCGGCTCGGCTGATGGCCGTCGAACAACAGCGCCTCGCGTTCTGGCCAAGAGTGCCGGCTCCTGCCGGTGTCCCGCCGTATGCCGCACTGCGCGCCTCCGCCTGACCGACGACCAGCGGCATCAGCCAACACTGCTGCGTCCGCGCGCGGAATCGGCCTATCGGCGGATTGCGCGGCTAGCTCACGTCGTCCGGTTCCAACAGCCCCAGGCGGATGGCCGCCATGAGCGCCTGGGCGCGATTCGCCGCCCCCAACTTCTCGTACAGCTTCGACACGTGGGTCTTGGTCGTCGACTCGCTGATGAACAGCTGCCGGGCGATGGCGCTGACGCCAAGGCCGTCGGCCATCAGCTGCAGGACCTCCCGTTCCCGAGGGGTCAACTGCGGACCGGACGGGTTCATGCGACGGCGCATGGCACCGGCAAGGTCAGCGGCGGAGAACGACCTCGGCGAGACAAGCGCGTGCCGGGCCGCGCTCACCACGTCCTCGGCGGGCGCATCCTTCGCGACGAACGCAGATGCCCCTGCCTCGAGTGCTCCGAAGAGCTGTTCGTCGCCGGCGTACATGGTGAGCACCACGATCCCGACGTCCGGGCGCTGCCGGCGGAGTTCGCGCGCCACGTCCAGGCCGCTGCCATCCGGCAGCCGGACGTCGATCACAACGACGTCCGGCTGATGCCGCGTCGCGCATGCGAGGGCTTCGGCGACACTGCCGGCCTCACCGACCACTGTGAAATCTCCGGCTCGTTCGAAGGCGCGGCGCAGGCCCTGCCGGATCAGATCGTGATCGTCGACGAGAAGTACGGTCGTCGGCTGCTCAGCTGCCATGGCGTCCTCCCTCGGCTGCGGCCGCGGCGATCCTCGTGCCACCCGGTGGGTTGGCTCCCGCCGATCCGGTCGGTGCCGCGGCCTGCACGCTCTGCTCGGTAGCGGAAATCTCGCTGTAGTGGTCGCCGAGGCGCACCTCGACGATGGTCCCCCCTCCCGGACGCGGGGAGATCGAGAGCGTCGCTCCGATGCGGTCGGCCCGCTCGTGCATGACCTCGAGACCGAAGCTGTCCAGCCGGGCCGGGCCGAGTCCGCGGCCGTCGTCTTCGACCCGCAGGTGGGCGAACGGCGGGTCCACCCGGCACCGAATCCACAGATTCGTCGCACCCGCGTGCCGGCGCGCATTGGTGATCGCTTCCTGGGCGATCCGCAGGAGCTCTGTCTCGACCGGGATGGGCAGCCGGTCAACCGACTCGTCGAGGATGACGTGCACGGCCAAGCCGATCCCCGGGCCGATCGACCGGACGTAGTCGGCGAGCGCCGCGCCCAAGCTCGTCTGCGTGCCGACCTCACTGCGCAGGTCGAAAATCGACAACCGCAGTTCCGTGATGAGACGGCTCACGTCGGCGCGGATGGCACGGAGGTCGGCGGCCAGCCCAGGCGCTGCCGTGGCATTGGCGATCTGATCGTCGATGCGGTAACCCAGCGAGGCAAGTTCCTGCGCGATGCCGTCGTGAATCTCGCGGGCGAGGCGTCGCCGCTCCTCGGTCGTCGCAAGGGAACGGACCTCCCCGAACAGCAGAGCGGTCTCCAATCGAATCCCGGCGTCCTCCACGACGGCGTCCACGTCGGTGATCAGCGCTGGCCCGGGAGGGGCGCCGTCACCGTCCAGCACGACAGCCCCGATCTGCCGGTCGCCGACCCGCAGCGGATAGACGGCCTGCCACCCCTGAACCGGCGTTCCGTCGCTCGGCACCCCGGCGCCGAACCTGCCATGCGCGGTCACCGCACGCTGGTCGGCAAGTGCGTCGCGGAGGGTGAGCGACGTTTCTTCGGTGGGCACCCAGTGCGCGTCGGGTGCGCCGTCGACGGCAAGCGCGACCAGGTGGCCGCCGTCCGAGCGGATGAGCACCGCACCGCGCCCGAAAGCTAATCGTGACCGGATCGTGTGCAACAGCCCATGGGCGACGGCAACGGCGTCCAGACCTTCGGAGAGCTGCCGGCTGATGTCGCGCAATTGCTGCAACAGCGCATGCGCCACGTGGTAGGAGCGCATGACGTCGGACGTCGACGAGGCGGTGAGCCGCCGGATCCAGGCGGCGAGCGCACCAACCGCCAGTGCGAGCAGAATCCACTGGCTGGCGGTGGCCGGCAATCCGCTCGGTTGGTAGCCGGCAGCGGCATAACCCGCGAAGAGAACGACGGCCGCGGCGCCCGGTGTGACCAGGGCGGCGGTGAGCCCGAAGCGGAGCCCGGCCGCGAAGGCCGGCGCAAGCAGGTAGGGGAGAAGGCTCTCCCGTGCCCCGGGCGGCGCGATGATGCCAACCGCAGCGATCACTGCTTCGACCGTTGGCAGCAGGTGCCGCCAGCGTTCAGCCCGGATCGGCAGGAGCGACGTGCCGGCGGCCAGCGCAAGCACGAGAGCCCCGGCGACGGTGCGCCGGGGGTCGGGATCGAGGGCCGCGACCACGAACGACAGGCCGAGGAATGCCAGCCGGACGGCCAGGACGAGGACCTGGGTGTCGAACCGGGCGCCGGTCCACCACGGCAGTCCGGGCGTTGTGCGAGCCGAATCCCGCGCCATGGTCACCGCCTTCTCCGCCGGGCGAACCACCGGCGGTCCGAACGCAGCGCCGCCGGGATCAGTTCGCCGTCGGCTCGCAGGGGCAGTACGTGCTCCCGTGCGAAGGTCCGGATGGCCGCGCTGACCGGATGGTCGGTTTCCTCCAGCACCAGCGGCACCCCTCGGTTGACCGATGCCGGCACGTCGCGGGATGACGGCACGTGCGCGGAGATCGGGAACGTCACCGTCGTCTCGACATCACTCGCGGAGAGGCCGACCTTGGAATCCGCCCGGTTCAGCACCACCCGCAGCCGCTCAGTGGGAATCTTGAGGGCTTGGAGGGTGTCCAGCGTGGCCCGCAGGCTCCGGACGGCTGGAAGGTCAAGCGTCGCCACCAGGGCGATGAGGTCCGATTGGTCGAACGCTGTCAGCACCGGGTCGGTGAAGGCGGGCGGTGTGTCGACGACGACGAACGCGAAACGGCGGGTGAGCAGTCGCAGCACCCGGCCGACGAGACCCGCGCTGATCGTTTCCGCCGTGTGCGGATCGATGGGAGCGGGCAGCGTGTACAGCCCAGCGGAATGTCGGGTGAGCAGGGTCTCCACCGCCGGGAGGTCGATGTCCAGGCTGTACGGCGCGGCGTCCGCCAGGCTTCGGGCCGGCATGAGCCGGAGGACCACCGCGACGTCCCCGAAGTTCAAGTCGAGATCGACAAGACAGACGTCGTTGCGCCCGCCGGCCGCGAGCGTTGCCGCGAGATTGCAGGCGAGGGTGGTCTTCCCGCAGCCGCCCTTCGTCGAGAAGACGGTGACGACGACACCACGGGACGTTGCACCGTCGACGGCGCTGGCGTCCCGCTGCCGGAGGGCGGCGGCGACGGCCCGGGCGCGCGTGAGGGCGCCCCGCAATCCGTCGGCGTCCTCGGTTTTGACGACGTCGCGTACGCCGGCGCGCAGCGCGCTGATGACCAGTTCGGTGTCCAGGGAGGGGCGGACCAGGACGACGCCGACGCCGGGACGGGTGACCCGCAGTTCGGTGCTGAGCCGCAGGACGTCGTCCAACGGCGTGGATGGTCCGGCTACGACGATGTCGGTTCCGGGGTGACAGGCCAGGTGGTCGCGCAAGGCCCCGAGGTCATCGATGACGACGGCGGACGGCTCGACCGCGAGGAGTTGCCGGGCGAGCGTCGGCTCCGATTCGACGACAACGATCATTCCTGTGGCCCGCGGGGTCGAGCGTGCATCCACCTCTCCTGATCGGCCGGGGAGACGGGCGATGTCGGGTGACCCGTGCACCCGAGCCCACCGGGATCAATGTCGGCTGGAAGGTGGAGCGGGCTGAGGCAACCGTGTGTAGAGTTCGTCGATCTCGGCGGCGAACTGAGCGGCGATGACGTCACGCCGCACCTTGAGGGTCGGGGTGAGCTGACCGGTGTCTTGCCGGAACTCGGTGTCGAGAATGCGGAACCGGCGAATCGACTCGGCTCTCGAGACGGCCTGGTTTGCTTCGTCCACTGCGGCTTGGATCTCCGCGACGAGGTCCGGATCGTCCCGCAGCTCGGCGAGGGTCAGGCTTGCCGGCTTGCCCATCTTCTGTTTCCACGCGTCAACGGCTTCGGGGTCAAGGGTGATGAGCGCGGCCACGTACGGCCGGCCGTCGCCGACGACGACACAGTGGGCGACCAGCGGGTGACCGGCCACCCGGTTCTCCAGCACCGCGGGTGCGACGTTCTTCCCGCCCGCGGTCACCAGAATCTCCTTCCGGCGACCGGTGATCGTGACAAAGCCGTCGTCATCGATCTCACCGAGATCCCCGGTGTGCAGCCACCCGTCGGCGTCCAGCACCTCCTGGGTTGCGGCGGGATCCCCCCAGTAGCCGGCAAAGACGTGGCCGCCGCGAACCAGCAGTTCGCCGTCCGCCGTCAGCCCGACCTCCGTCCCGGCAAGCGGCAGTCCAACGGTTCCGATCTTGGTGGCGTCGGGTCGGTTGACGGTCGCGGCCGCGGTCGTCTCGGTCAATCCCCAGCCCTCCAACACCGGGATGCCCGCACCGCGGAAGAAGTGCCCGAGATGGGGTGCCAGCGGCGCTCCGCCGGAGACGACCCACTCGACCGCCCCGCCGAGGGCGGCGCGAATGCGGCGGTAGACGAGCCGGTCGAACAGCGCCCGCCGGACGCGAACGGCAGCCGTGACCGGCCCGGCGCTCACCTGCTGGGCGTTCCGGACGGCGGCGGCGAAAAGCCGTGACGTGCCGCGTTGCTCGGCGGTCCGGGCCGCCAGCCAGTACACCTTCTCCAGCAGGTACGGCACCGCGAGGAGGAGGGTCGGGCGGAAGGACGCGAGGTCGGTCTGGAGTTGGTAGGTGTCCGGGCAGTGCCCGACCGGCACGGCAGCTTCGACGCAGGCGACCTGGATCTCGCGGGCGAACACGTGAGCGAGCGGGAGAAACAGCAGCGCCGACGTGTGCTCATGGAAGAGCGCCGGCAGGCTGCCGACGGCGCTGCGCGCGGCGAACAGCAGATTGCCGTGCGTGAGCACGCATCCCTTGGGCCGTCCGGTGGTTCCGGAGGTGTAGACGATGGTCGCCACGGATCCGGCGCCCAGCTCGCGCCGGGCGGAGGCCAGCTGGTCGTCGGAGGCCCGCTGGGCTGTGAGCCGATCGAGATCGCCGTCCTCGATCACCCAGATGTGCTGCAGATTGGGCACCACATCGCGGACGGCGTTGACAACGCGGGCATGTTCGGGACTCTCGACGATCGCGGCGGCGACCTGCGCGTCACCGAGAATCCAACCGATCTGGTCCGGTGAGGATGTCTCGTAGATCGGCACGGTGATCAGACCTGCGTGCCAGAGGGCGTAGTCGACCAGCGTCCACTCGTAGCGGGTTCGGGAGAGCAGGGCGACCCGGGCGCCCGGTTGCAGTCCGGCGGCCAGCAGGCCCCGGGCCAGGGCGTCGACCGCAGCGTGGAACTGCGCAGCGGTGATCGGCGTCCAGGTCGGCGGTTCGGTCGCGCGCGCGGCTGGGCCGGGCGGCCGGCTCTCGCGGGCCGGGCGCACGGGACGGCGGCGGAAGAGCACGGCGTCCGGACGCGTTCGCGCATGGTCGAGGACGGCGTCCGTGAGTGTCGCAGTCGCGGGGATCTCCGTTACCGCTGGCATGGCGGACACCCGGGCGACGTCGGTGGTCACGAATCATCCTTCGGTGACAGTGCGGCGATCGTGTTGACAGGGACGGTACAACACGGTGAGCATCGCCGGGCGGATTGCCGCCGCCCGCCAGGTTGCCACCGCACCGGCTCGGGCGCGCCCGGCTCGGGAGCACCGGGTCGCAAGCGCCGGCCGGCCGGGCAGGGGCGCTCAGCGGTACGGCGTCCCGGGCGGCTTCCGGCCCGTCAAGGCGTCCGCTGTGGGTGCCGAAGCAGTCGAACATGACGACCGAGGTGCGGTGCGGCCATTGTGGGGCTCGGATGCGAGCCGACGCCGCCTGGTGCACCCTCTGCTACACGCCGGCAACTGGTCAGCCGGTCGGGACGGCCCGCCGCGGTGAGCCGGTCGGCTCCGCCGCCAACGGCGCGCCCGGTGGCGTGACGACCGACACCCGTCCCGCCGCCCGCAGCGCGCTCGCGACGGACGTCGCCGTAACCGCCGCCGGAACCGTCAGGACGGGGACCGCGACGGACACCGCCCCGGTTGCGGCGGGTACGGCCGCCGGTGCGATCAGCACGGCCGGTACGGCCGCCGCTGCGACTGCGGTAACGGCCGGCGCCGCTGCGACCGCGGGCCTAGGCACAGACGCACCATCTCCCGCCTGGCCGTGTCACGGGTGTGGCGCCAGCGTGCCGCTGGAGGAGTCGAGTTGCCCCCACTGCGGCGCCCCGTTCTTGCCGCCGGTCGATGACACCCGTGCGAAACTGTCCAGGTTCACGAGCAGCGGGTCGAAGGCTCTGATTATGATCCTCGGGTCGTTCGGTATCGGCCTGCTCCTGATCGCCGGGATGTACGTTCTCGCGACACTCTTCTGAGCACGGCCGGTCGCAGCGGCGAGAACCGTGGCGCTAGTGTGGCGGGCTGCGCCAGTTCGTGTGATCTGCTGCGCGGAATGGCGGGACAGTCGGAGCGGACGAATGAGGGCGTCATGGGTCTCACCGTAGGGGTGGACGTCGGTGGCACGAAGGTGGCCGCGGGCGTGGTGGACGACGACGGTGTCATCCTTGCCCAGCTTCGCGAGCCCACTCCTAAGACGGACACGTCGGCCATCGCCGAGGTCATCGCCGGCATGGTGGACCAGCTTCGGGCGGATCACCCTGTCGAGGCGGTTGGTGTCGGCGCGGCGGGTTTCATCGACGCGACGCGGACGACGGTGCTCTTCGCCCCTAACCTCGCGTGGCGGGATGAACCGCTGGCCGACCGGGTCACCAAGCTGATCGATCTGCCGGTGGTCGTGGAGAACGACGGGAACTGCCACGCATGGGCGGAGTGGCGGTTCGGGGCGGCCCGCGGCGCGCGTGCCGCCGTCGCCGTCGTCGTGGGCACCGGCATCGGCGGGGGGATGGTCGTCGACGGGCGGCTGTATCGCGGCGGCTTCGGCATTGCCGGCGAGTTTGGCCATGTGCGGATCGTCCCCGACGGTCTGCCGTGCGGTTGCGGACGCCGCGGGTGCTTTGAGCAGTACGCGAGCGGCAACGCCCTCGTCCGGTGCGCGCGCCAGCGGGCCGCCGACCAGCCGGCGGATGCCTCCCGCCTCCTCGACGCCGTCCACGGCGATGTGACGCGGATCACCGGGCCCGCTGTCACTGAGGCTGCACGGGACGGCGATCCGATTGCGTTGCGTTGCTTCGCGGAGGTGGGCCGCTGGCTCGGCGAGGGTTTGGCGGACCTGGCCGCGGTGCTTGACCCGGACTGCTTCGTGATCGGCGGTGGGGTTGCCGATGCCGGCGACATTCTCCTCGAACCGGTACGGTCGGCCTTTGACGCCGCATTGACCGGGTCGGCGTATCGCCCACATCCGGCAATCCGCCTTGCCGCGTTGGGCAGTGCGGCCGGGCTGGTCGGTGCCGCGGATCTGGCCCGCCGGCGCTGAGCCGTCTGGCGCTGAACCGCAGGAGATGGCCCACCTGAGAGGACCGCTGGGTGATGAGCGGTGATCCTGCCGTCGGGATACCGAGCCCCGAGTGGCGGGTGCTCTCCTACAACGTGCGGTCACTGCGGGACGACCGGTCCGCCGTCGTCGAAGTGATCCGGACTGTCCGTCCCGATATCGCGTTCGTCCAGGAAGCGCCACGGTTCTTCCGGTGGCGCACCCGTTGCGCCCAGCTCGCCGCGGACGCCGGGATGTACGTCGTCACCGGCGGCCGGAGCGCCGGCGATGTCCTGCTGCTCGCAGCGTTGCGGGTCACCATCCGGTGGGCCCGGGACGTGCGGCTCAGCCACCAGCCCGGGTTGCACCGCCGGGGTGTCGCTCTTGCCGGGGTTGAGCTGGCCGGACGGCGGGCGGTGGTGGCCAGCATCCACCTCGGGTTGGAGCCGGCTCAACGGTTGCGGCACGTCGCGGAGCTGCTCGCCGTCCCCGAGATCGCCGAAGGCGTCGATCCCGTGATCATCGCTGGTGACGTGAACGAGGAGCCGTCGGGGCCGGCGTGGCGGCGGCTCGCCGAGCGGTACCGGGACGCGTACGGGGTCGCCCCCGCCGGCAGGGGGGAGACTTACAGCGCCCGTCAGCCGCGAACGCGAATCGACGGGATCTTCGTCGATCCGCGGTTCCAGGTCATCCGATGCGAGGTCCCCGACCTTCCCGCCGTCCGGCGCGCCAGCGATCACCTGCCGGTGCTGGCCGTGCTGCGGTTGGCCGCAGACGCCGACGCCCGCGCGCCGCAGGCTTCCTGATCCTTGGGTGGTTCAGACGACCGCCCCGTCGTTGGGATCGGAGTCGTCGGCCCGGTCGGTGCGCATCCGGTGCACGAGAATGCCGAGCCCAATGACGATTCCGGCGATGCCGAGAGTCACGGTTCCCTCGGGAAGCACAGTGGTGAAGGTATTGAGGGCGATGAGCAGGACGCCGATCAGCAGCGCGGTGATCGCCCACCGGCTTGCCGTCGAGAGCCGTGGCGGTGGCGGCGGGTCGGGGGGGATGAAGTGTTCGTCGAGGATCGTCAGGGGGTCGTACTCGCCGGTCACACCGGACGGGGGAGGAGTGGGCGGTTGCGGGGCGGTTGCCGGCGAGCGGAGGATGCGTCGCCGTACGCCGCTCTCTGGAGGGAGGTCTTCCGCCGCCGGCCAGGGCGGGTCGGTTGGTTCATCGTCGAAGCTGGCCACGAGCTCGGCCCACGCCGTCTCGATGTCGTCCGGCGCGGACGGTGTCGGTGGGCCCTGTTCGCTCTCCTGAGCCGCATCGCGCAGCTGGGTGCGGAGAATCGCCCGCGCCCGGTCGAAGTGCTCGGCGTCGACCCAGAGCCGGTCGCGCGGAACCGGCGGCAGGGTCACGTTCAGGTACCCGCCGACTCGACCGCCGCTCGGCACGGCGTACGCCGCAATGCCGTCGCGGCGTAATGCGACCAGCATCGCGTCGGCCAACCGGGGATCGAGGTCGGCCAGGGCAAGGTAGGAGCGGGCGACTAATCCGTTGTCCCGGCCCGGCATGCTTCCATCCTGCCCTTCGCCGCCGTCCCGTGTGCGCTTGACCCGGAGTTTTCCGGCGACCGGATCCGGTGTTGCTCACCGGCTGGGGACAGTTCCGGTGACCGGAAGATTTCCGTGCCCGGTTGGAGATCGCCGGCGCGACCGTCGTTCCGGTTGCCGGTCAGCAGTATGGTGCTGGCGTGCCAGGGAGGTGACCGGTGCTGTACTGGATTCTCAAGTGGACGCTCGGGGCGGCGCTGCGCCTCGTGTTCCGGCCGAAGGTGGTCGGGCTAGAGAATGTACCGCGCCGCGGTCCGGCCATCATTGCCAGCAATCATCTGTCGTTCTCCGATTCCTTCTTCGCACCGCTGGTCATTCCTGGTCGCAAAGTCACGTTCATGGCAAAGGCGGAATATTTCACCGGCGGCGGCCTCAAAGGGTGGTTCAGCCGGCTGTTCTTCCGCGGCATCGGACAGCTCTCCGTTGATCGTTCCGGTGGCAAGGCGAGTGCCGCGGGGCTGCGCACCGGACTGGAGGTGTTGCGCGCCGGTGAGCTGCTCGGCATCTACCCCGAAGGCACCCGCTCGCCGGACGGCCGGCTGTACCGCGGCCGGACCGGGGTGGCCCGGATCGCCTTGGAAGCCGGCGTCCCGGTCATTCCGTGCGCGATGGTCAACACCGAACGGTTGCAGCCTCCGGGGCGCGTCGTCCCCCGGCTGGTGCGTCCCGAAGTGCGGTTCGGCAAACCGCTCGATTTCTCGCGATATGCCGGAATGGGTGACGACCGGATCGTGCTGCGCGCCGTGACCGACGAGATCATGTATGAGTTGATGCGGCTCTCCGGTCAGGAGTACGTCGACATTTACGCGACGAGGGCGAAGGAATTGTTGCGCAAGCACGGTCGTATCGACCCGGAGGCAGTCCGCCGGGACGCGGTTCCGCTTCGCGACGAGGTGCTCCCGCCGTCCGAGGAGAGGCATGCCGGGGTGTCGTCCGCCGGGGAGGCCACGGCCGGTTAGCGTGCGCCGCGGGAGACGGCGTGGTCCAGGCGGCGCCGTTCCCACACCGCGGCGCGGACGCCGTCCCGCACCGGCCGGGCGAACTGCCGGGGGGTGGCGACATCGGCCGCCGCGGGTCGCTAGGCTTGCCCGACGGTGGTTCCGGTCGCCGCGTGCGCGGGTCGGCCGGATGCGTCGGTAACAGGCGATGGAGGGTGCCGTGCGTGTCGGAGTGCTGACGGGTGGCGGGGACTGCCCAGGTCTCAACGCCGTTATCCGGGCCGCCGTCCGGAAAGGCGTCACCGAATTCGGATATGAATTCGTCGGATTTCGGGACGGCTGGCGTGGACCGATCGAGTGCGACACCATGCCGCTCGGAATTCCCGAAGTGCGGGGAATTCTGCCGCGGGGCGGCACAATCCTTGGCACCTCGCGCACGAATCCGGCGAAAATCGACCGCGGCTACGACCTGGTCGTGGAGAATCTCGACAAGCTCGGTATCGACGCGCTCATCGCCATCGGCGGCGAGGACACCCTCGGCGTTGCGACGAAATTGCATGACCGCGGCGTGCACGTGGTCGGTGTCCCGAAGACCATCGACAATGACCTGTCGGCGACGGATTACACGTTCGGGTTCGACACGGCGGTGAACATCGCCATGGAGGCGATTGACCGGTTGCACACCACCGCCGAATCGCACCACCGGGCGCTCATCGTCGAGGTGATGGGCCGCCACGCGGGATGGATCGCCCTGCACGCCGGTCTGGCCGGCGGCGCCAACGTCATCCTCATCCCGGAAATCCCCTTTGACATCGAGAAGGTCTGCGACTACATCGAGAAGAGGTTCCAGAGCCGCTACGCGCCGATCGTCGTCGTCGCCGAAGGAGCCACCCCGGTGGAGGGGACGATGGCGCTGGCGAGCGGCGAACTTGACGCCTTCGGGCACGTCCGGCTGGGGGGCATCGGTCAACGGGTGGCGGACGAAATCGAGAAGCGGACCGGCAAGGAAGCGCGGACGACTGTCCTCGGCCACATTCAGCGGGGTGGGACGCCGACCGCCTTCGACCGGGTGCTCGCGACCCGGTTCGGGCTGCACGCGATTGACGCGGTCCGCGACGGTGCGTGGGGGACGATGGTCGCCCTGCGTGGCACGGACATCGTCCGGGTGCCCCTGGCGGAGGCGACCGGCGCGCTCAAGACGGTGCCGCCGGAACGGTACGCCGAGGCGCAAGTGTTTTTCGGCTGATCGCGCTCACCCGGTTAGACTTTTGCAGTGCTCCTCTCCGATCCTCCGCTCGAGTCATGGCGGCAGCTGCCGGCTGCGCAGCAGCCGATCTGGCCGGATCCGGACGAGCTCGCCGCAGTTCGCAGCCAGCTGACCGCACTTCCTCCGCTGGTCGTGCCGGAGGAATGCGACGTTCTGCGCCAGCGGTTGGCGGAGGTTGCCCGGGGCCGGGCATTTCTCCTGCAGGGCGGCGATTGCGCAGAAACGTTCGCGGACGCGACCGTCGACCGCATCCGCAGCAAGATAAAGATCCTGCTGCAGATGGCCGTCGTCCTGACCTACGGCGCCAGCGTGCCGGTCGTCAAAGTCGGCCGCCTCGCTGGACAATACGCCAAACCGCGGTCACGGGACGTCGAAGTGGTGGACGGCGTCGAGTTGCCCAGTTACCGGGGCGACGCGGTGAATTCCATCGAACGGACGCTGGCCGCGCGGGTCCCCGATCCGCGGCGGCTCCTCGAGGCCTACCACCGGGCGGCCATGACGCTGAACCTCATCCGGGCGCACGCGACCGGCGGTTTCGCCGATTTGCGGAAGGTGCACGCGTGGAATTCCGATTTTGTGCGGCGCAGTCCGGCCGGTGAACGGTACGAATCCATTGCCACCGACATCGACCGTGCGTTGCGATTCATGGAGGCGTGCGGCTTCGACTTGGAGAACAGCGAAGTCGCCCACCAGGTGGAGCTGTACGCCAGTCATGAGGCGCTGCTGCTGGACTACGAATCCGCGTTGACGCGGTATGACACCGAGCGCCGTGCGTATTACGACCTTTCCGCGCACATGGTGTGGATCGGCGAACGCACCCGTGATGTGGGCGGTGCGCACATCGAATTCGCCCGGTACATCGCCAATCCGATCGGCGTGAAGCTCGGTCCGACGACAACGCCGGAGACAGCGGTGGCGCTCGTGGAGAAGCTCGATCCGGAACGGCGTCCGGGTCGGCTGACGTTCATTACGCGGATGGGCGCCGGGCGGATCCGCGACGTGTTGCCCCCGATCGTGGAGAAGGTGACCGCGGCGGGCGCTGAGGTGATCTGGAGTTGCGACCCCATGCACGGCAACACGATCGAATCCTCCGGCGGGCTGAAGACGCGGCATTTCGATGACATCGTCGAAGAAGTCATGGGATTTTTCGAGGTCCATCAGGCGCTCGGTACGATTCCGGGTGGACTGCATGTCGAACTCACCGGCGAGGACGTCACCGAATGTCTCGGCGGCGCTGACGACATCGCTGACGCCGACCTCGCGGACCGCTATGAAACGGCCTGTGACCCGAGGTTGAACGCCGGACAGTCCTTGGAGCTTGCGTTTCTTGCCGCATCCATGCTGCAGGACATCCGCCGTCGGGCGGACGAATCCGCTAACCCTCGCGAAGCTTCTTGAGAAGCGCGACGTCTTCGCGGTTCTCCGCGACTTTTCCCGACGTTTCCAGGACGATCGGGATGCCGCTGGTGGCGGGGTGTCGAAAGAGTTCCCGAAACGGCTCGACCCCGATCCGGCCCCGGCCGATGCGTTCGTGCGCGTCGCGTTGTGAGCCGAGCTCCGCCTTGGCATCGTTGGCATGCACGAGTTTGAGTCTGCGGCGGCCGATCGCCCGGATCAGCGCATTCAAGGTCGCCCGCATTCCGCCGGGCGAGGCAATGTCGTGTCCGGCCGCGAAGAGATGGCACGTGTCGATGCAGATGCCGAGCCGGGGATGGGCCTCGACGTTCTCCAGGTAGGCCGGCAGGTCCTCGATCCGGGACGCCAGCGATTGGCCGCCGCCCGCGGTCGGCTCAATCAGCAACAGCGGTCCGTCCTCCGGAATCTCGTCGAGGATTGGGAGCAGCGCCTCGCGCACCTGCTTGGCTGCGAGGTCTCGTCCGCTGCTGCTCACCGCGGATCCGGCGTGGACGACAATCCCGCGGGCGCCGATCGCGGCCGCCCGGGCGAGGGTGTATCGGACGGCGAGCACCGAGTTTTCCAGGGTTGTAGGGGTCGGAGAGCCGAGGTTCACTAAGTACGGCGCGTGGACGAAAACCGGAATTCTGGCTGCGGCACATAATTCCCGAAATTCGCCGTCGACCCGGGGATCCGCCGGCGGCCGGGCCCAGCCTCGCGGATTGGAGACGAATACTTGCAGCGCTTCGGCGCCGACGTCCCGGCAATGCCCGAGGGCGCCGTGTATCAGGCCGCCGGCGACCGGCGCGTGGACACCAATGGGCGACGGTCGTCTCGGGGGCACTTCCCTAGGATGGCACGCCGTTTCAGGCGGGCGCGGCCGGACGACGCGTATGCTCAGCCCGGCGATCCGCCTGGCGGCACTCCCGCGGGCGGTACGGCCGGACGGCAGGGCACCCCCGCGGGCGGGCTGGGCGCGGCCGGACGGCAGGGCACCCCCGCGGGCGGGCTGGCCGCGGCCGGACGGCACGCGCTGCTCCCCGTCGTGTTGTTTGCGCAACCCCGCCGCTACACCGCGTCGATGGTGACGGTGAAACCTTTCGGTTCCATGCTCCCTGGCGCTGGGTCCTGGTGGGTCACGATGCCGAAACGGCCCTTCTTGCCGACGTGGACGGTGAATCCCGCGGATTCGAGAATTTGCCGCGCCTGGTCGATGGTGATCCAGGTGCTTGGGTCGGCGAGGGTGCTCGTCACCTTCGGTACCGGAAACAGCTGTGGTCCTTGGGAAACGACGAGCGTCACCGTGTCGCCGCGATAACCGTTCCCACCCGGCGTCGGTGACTCACTCATCACCACGCCTTTCGGCACGGTGTCACTGAACGCCTGACTGGTCGCCACGGCGAAACCAGCGTCCTGTAAGGTCGCCGCCGCCTGGTCGGCCGGCTGGCCGCGCACATCCGGGACGGGGATCGGCTGGCGGCCCTGGCTGATGGTGATGGCGACCGAACTGTTCCAGTCGACCTGGTCGCCTGCGGCCGGGTTGGTTGCGATGACGTTTCCCGCCGGCACGGTGTCGTCGTAGCGCTGGGTCACCGGTCCAGCCGACAAACCCGCGTGGGCAAGAGCGGCTTCATAGTCGGCGAGCGACGTCTGCGCCGGGTCGAAGCTCGGGACCGTGGTCAGGTGCCGGCCTTTGGAGACGGTGACGTCGATTGCCGTGCCGCGGTTCACCCTGCTCTCCGGCCGTTGACGCTGGTCAACGATCGTTCCTGCCGGGTACGTCGTGCTCCAGGTCTCGCCGGCTACGTGCAGGCGAAGGTGCGCCTTCGCGGCGAGTTCCGTGGCCTGGGTGGTCGAGACGCCGACCAGGCGGGGAACGACGGCGTACCGGCCTACGGCAAGCCACCAGCCGGCGGCCCCGGCGGCGGCCGCCACGGCGAGGACGACGAGGAGGGCGACGAACATCCGCCATCGTCGCCGGCGCCGAGGGGCTCCGGCGACGACGAGGGTCTCCGTGGAGAGTGGCACCAGCGTGGTGACGGCATCGCCATCCGCATCCGGGGTGGACAGTTCCCGTCGGGCCCGCGCGACCAGCGCAAGGAGGGCGTGGGCGTCCGCCGGCCGCCGGTCGGGGTCTCGGGCGGTGGCGGCGAGGACGACCGCGTCAATCGCCGGCGGCAGGCTCTGGACGCGGGACGACGGCGGGGGGACGTCCTCGTGCGCATGACGGTAGGCGACGGCGAGCGGGCTGTCGCCTTGGTACGGCGGAGCGCCGGTGAGCATCTCGAAGAGCATGATGCCGGCGGCGTACACGTCGCTGCGCGCGTCGGCGACACCCCGGGTCACCTGCTCCGGGGCCAGGTAGGCGACCGTGCCGATGAGGGTTGCCGTGCGTGAGGCGGTTCGGTTGACGGCCTGCGCCAACCCGAAGTCGGCCACCTTGACCCGGCCGTCGCGGGCGAGGAGCACATTCTCAGGTTTGACGTCGCGGTGGATCAATCCGCTTGCGTGCGCAGCGGAGAGCGCGGCGAGCACCGGTTGCAGAATGCCGAGCGCTTCGGCCGGCGAGAGTCGGCCACGGCGGCGAAGGAGATCGCGGAGCGTCTCGCCGACGACGTATTCCATGACAAGGTAGACGTGTCCGCCGTCCGCGCCTTGATCGAAGACGGCGACGACGTTGGGATGGGAGAACGCGGCTGCGGCTTTGGCTTCGCGAATGAATCGGGCGACGAACTCCGGATCCGTGGCGAACACGTCGTGCATGACCTTGACGGCAACCGGCCGGTCCAGACGCATGTCGCGAGCCCGGTACACGGTCGCCATGCCGCCGCGGGCGATCCTGTCCTCGATCAGGTACCGTCCGTCGAGCAACCGACCGACGAGCGTGTCGGTGACCGACGTGTCCACGACGGAGAAGTTTACGTGCGCCGCTTGCGTTGAGCGGTCAGGCGCGACCGGGAGAGCCGCACGCCGGTTGGTGCGGTGGCCAGCTGCCGAGCCAGCCGAGTCAGCCGAGCTGGCCGAGTCAGTTGAGCCGGCCGAGTCAGTTGCTGAGCCCACCGAGTCAGCTGCCGAGCCGGCCGCTGTATTCCGGCATCCCTTCGGTGGGCGAAGACGCCAGGGCGTACCGGCGCTTCGGAATCCGTCCAGCCCGGGCGGCCAGCCGGCCGGCCTCCACCGCCTTGCGCATCGCCTCCGCCATGAGCGCCGGTTTCTGCGCCCGGGTCACTGCGGACGCGACGAGGACGGCGTCGCAGCCCAGCTCCATCGCGAACGCCGCGTCGCTCGCGGTCCCAATGCCTGCGTCCAGCACCACCGGCACGCCGGCTCGTTCGACGATCAACTCGATGTTGTGCGGATTGCGTATCCCGAGGCCGGAGCCGATCGGCGCACCGAGCGGCATCACCGCCGCGCAACCGACCCGCTCGAGCCGGGCGGCCAGTACGGGGTCGTCGTTGGTGTAGGCGAGGACGACGAACCCGTCGTCGACCAGTTGCTCGGCGGCGTCGACCAACTCGACGGGATCCGGGAGCAGGGTGTGCTCGTCCGCGATGACCTCCAGTTTGATCCAGTTGGTCTGGAGTGCTTCCCGGGCCAGCTGCGCATGACGGACCGCGTCCCGGGCGGTGTAGCAGCCCGCGGTGTTCGGCAGCGCCTGGACGCCGTGCCGGTTGAGCACGTCGAGGATCGAGCCGCCGGCTGTCGGGTCGATCCTGCGGATGGCGACCGTCGCGAGCTCCACCCGGGCCGCGTCGAGGATGGCGTCCAGTACCTCCAGACTCGGCAGGCCGCCGGTGCCCATGATGAGCCGCGAGGTGAAGGTCTCCCCGGCAATGACCAGCGGATCGTCCACGACCTCAGCCTCCCTGTACAGCGGTGAGAATCTCGATCCGGTCGTGCTCCCGGATCGGCGTGTCAGCCCATCGGGTCCGCGGGACGACCGTGTCGTTGACGGCGACCGCGACCCCGGAGCGATCGCCGGCGACGCTGGTGACCAGGTCGCGGACCGTGCTCGCCGGCGCGACCTGCGTGACGGCACCGTTGACCGTGACAGTGATCATTTTGTTGCGGCTTCCTTCTCGTCGCGAGCGGCATCCGGCTCAGCGGACGTGCCGTCTTTCCCACTGCGGGGACTCGCCGCCGGAGCAGTGCGGCGATGGCTGTGCCGGGCAGACCAGTCTGGGTCAAAGAACCGGCGTGGGTCGAAGGGGACGAACTCCTCCGGGATTGCGCCGGTGGCGAGCAGCTCGGCGACGGCGTCTGCGGTGATCGGCGCGAGCAGGATGCCGTTGCGATAGTGGCCGGTCGCGATCACCAGCCCGTCCACCCCACTGGGCCCGACCATGGGACCGTTATCGGGCGAGCCTGGGCGGAGTCCAGCCGAGGCCTCCACGAAGTCGGCGTCCACGAGGCCGGGGACAAGACGCCGCGCGTCATCGAGCAGGTCAGCGACCGCCTCGACCGTGACCCGCTGGTCAAAACCCATTTCCTCAACCGTGCCGCCGACCACAATCTCGCCGGTTTCCCGCGGGACGACGTACAGCGGCCGGCCGCGGACAAAGGCTCGGACCGCCCGCGTGAGCAGCGGACGGTTGGGGTCGACCCGCAACCGCAGGATCTGTCCCTTGACGGGCCGGACCGGTGGACGCACCGCCTCGGGAAGCCCGGCCACGTGCGGACTCCATGCTCCCGCGGCGAGCACCGTCGCGGCGGCCGGAATGCCGTTCGCGCCCCTGACCCGGTTGCCGTGGACGTCAAGGTGCGCCTCGGTCGGGAGGAACCGGACTCCGACCCGGTCACAGGCGGCGCGGAGTGCCTGGACGAGCCGGCGGTTGTCCACCTGATGGTCGCCTTCCACCCAGAGTCCAGCACGGATGGCCGGCGCCAGCGCAGGTTCGCGGTCCCGGCATTCCCGCGACGACAGCAGGGTGCTCGTCAGGCCGAGAGAGTTGTGGTAGGCGTGCAACTCCGCCAGTACCGCCCGGTCGTCGTTGTCGAAGGCGACGGCGAGCATGCCGGTGGTCCGGTAGCCAACGGATATCCCGGCCGCGGCCTGCAGGTCGGCAACGAAAGCGGGATAACGGCGGGCGGCCTCGATCGTGAGGTGCAGCAGAGATTCTTCGCCGAAATGCGCCTCAGTCACCGGGGCAAGCATGCCCGCCGCGTAGTGCGACGCGCCACGGCCCGGATCCGGGTCGACGACGGTGACGTTGAATCCACGCTGCGCACATCGCCATGCGGTGGCTAATCCGATGACTCCGGCACCGACCACGATGACGTCGGTACCGTTCTCCGTGGGACGGTGACCCACGCAGCCTCCCTTCGCCGGCATGACCCGGAGCAGGTTCCACGGTCGGCAGCGGCGTCAGCTGCCCTCTCAGCCCGGTGCCCCGGGCTCCCGCGCCGACCCCAAGCCTACGCCGCTCCGCAGGCGGTGTGGCCTACCCGGTTCCGCTGCGCGGCTCGGCGGCCCCGACCGGCCTGCCAGGCCCGGCGAAGGCTGCGCGGCACGGCGGTCCCGACCGGCAAGGCGGAGGGTGTGACGTTCACCGCTTCCCGCCCGCGATGCCGGTCCCAGTGGCGGGGGATGCTCCGCCGCGGCTACCCTCGGTCGCGCACCCTCGACGGCGGGCATGAAGGGGAGGACGCGTGAAGGCATCGCTGGCCGACGCTCGGCTCTACCTGTGCGTCGATTCGCGGCGCCGTCAGGGTGACCTGCCCGCTTTCCTCGACGCTGTACTGGGCGCCGGGGTGGACGTCGTCCAGCTCCGCGAGAAGGGGCTGGAAGCAAAGGAAGAACTCCGGCTGCTGGACGTCTTCGCTGAGGCGTGCCGTCGCCACGGTGCGCTGCTCGCGGTGAATGACCGGGCCGACATTGCGTACGCCGCCCGCTCCGATGTTCTCCACCTCGGCCAGGACGACCTTCCGGTCGGCATCGCGCGGAGCATCGTCGGGGACGACGTCGTCATCGGGTTGTCCACGCATTCGGTCGAACAGGTCCAGGCCGCGGTCAGTGACCCGGCGGTCGACTATTTCTGCGTCGGGCCGTGTTGGCCGACCCCGACGAAACCCGGTCGTCCGGCGGCTGGATTGGACGTCGTCCGGTATGCAGCCCAAGCGGCCGGCGACCGGCCGTGGTTTGCCATCGGCGGGATCAACCTGCAGAACCTGGACGAGGTTTTGGAGGCCGGCGCGCGCCGGGTTGTGGTGGTTCGTGCCATTGCCGACGCCCCGGATCCGGCTGAGGCGGCGGCTGAGTTCGCGGCTCGACTTGCTGCGGCGGCGTGACGGCGGTATTGCGGTGAGCACCGGACGTCTCATTCCCGCTCCCGGACGGAGTCCGACGATTCGCGAGCTTCTCGCCCGCGGTGGTTCGTCGTTTTCGTTCGAGTTCTTTCCGCCCAAGACGGCGGATGGTGAGCGGGCGTTGTTTCAGACGATCCGCGCCTTGGAAGTGCTGCGACCCACGTTCGTGTCGGTGACCTATGGCGCCGGCGGCAGCACCGCAGCGGCGACGGTCCGCATCACCGAGCGGATCGCGACCGAAACCACACTGACGCCGGTCGGCCATTTGACGATCGTCAACCAGTCGGTGGCGGAGATTCGGCGGGTCATCGGTCAGTACGCGGCCGCGGGCGTGCGCAACATTCTGGCGCTGCGCGGCGATCCGCCGGGAAATCCGAACGGGGAGTGGATTCCCCACCCCCACGGTTTTCGGTACGCCGTCGAATTGGTCCGCCTGCTCAAGATGGTTGGAGATTTCTGCGTCGGAGTGGCTGCGTTTCCCCGCAAGCATCCCCGGTCGCCGACGCTCGAGGACGACACCCGGTATTTCGTCGAGAAATGCCGGGCCGGCGCGGATTTCGCCATTACCCAGATGTTCTTCCGTGTTGAGGATTATCTGCGGCTGCGGGAGCGGATCGAACGCGCGGGCTGCACCGTTCCCATCATTCCCGGTGTCATGCCGATTACATCCATCGGGCAAATCGAGCGGTTCGCCCTGCTCTCCGGGGATGAATTTCCGCCGGAACTCGCCGACCGCATTCTGGCGGTGGCGGACCAGCCGGCGGCGGTACGGGCCATCGGCATCGAGGTGGCAACGGAGATGTGCCGTCGTCTGCTCGACGAAGGGGCGCCGGGATTGCACTTTTACACGCTGAACCGGTCGACGGCGACGCGGGAGATTTACCAGAATTTACGCCTCAGCGAGCGTGCCGATCGGCACGGGAAGGCGTCAGTCAGCGGACCCGGGGTCGCGCCGTCCGACGTCGCCGGGATCGCCGCCGGTGAGGCGTAGCAGTTCGGCAAACGTGGTCGGGAAAACGGCGTGCGGATGTCCGGCTGCGGCCCAGAGGATGTCGTAATCGGCGAGGGCGGTGTCGATGACGGTGCGCAGGGGATGGGGATGACCGACGGGAGCCACCCCGCCGATGGCGAAGCCGGTGTGCCGGCGGACGAATTCCGGATCGGCGCGGTGTACCCGACCGGCATTGACCAAGTGGGCGACTTTTTTGGTGTCGACGGTGTGCCGTCCGCTGGCGAGGACGAGAAGCGGCTCGTCGTCTGCGGCAAAGACCAGACTTTTGACAATCTGCCCGATGGTGACGCCGAGGGCGGCGGCGGCTTCGGCTGCAGTGCGGGCGGAGTCGGCCAGGAGGCGAATCTCCGTGTGGACACCGGCGGCCCGGAGCGCCTCGTCAACGCGGGTGACCGCCGGGGGGAGCATGCGACCAGAGTAGCGAGACGGTGATCTCGCGGGTCTTGCCCCGGGTGGTCTGTTGCCTGGGCGGGTCCCGTGCCTGCGGGTGATCTGCCTCCCCGGGTGGTCTGCCGCCGGGGCCGGCACTTCGCCCGGGGTGATCCGCAGCCGGGCGCCGCTTCCTTGATTGTGATCAAGGTCGGAGGCCGGGAAACCTCGTTGTGCTCTTCGAACATATGTTCGATACTCGTGGTGTGGTGGTATCTGCAGGGTCAGCGGCGACGGCGGCGTCCGCGGCGGAGGTCGTTTCCGCGGAGGTCATTTCCGCGGCGGCGCTCCTTCGCCGCCGGGAAGGCTTTGCGGTGTCTCCACCTTTTGCCGAGGCCTTTCCTGGTGGCGTGATGCAACGGGGGAGTGTGATTGTCGTCGAGAGATCCGCCACGCTCACCTTGGCGCTGATTGCCGATATTGCCCGGCAAGGCGGATGGAGTGCCGAGGTCGGCGGCCCCCCGCTGGGTGCAGCGGCTGCCGCGGAGTACCAGATACCGGCGGACCGGTTCGTGCGCATTCCTTCCCCGGGTGGACGGTGGATGACAGCCGTGGCTGCATTGGTGGAAGCTTTCGATCTCGTCGTTGTCCACGTTGCGGGGACGCCGGCTGAGCAGCGCCGATTGACCGCTCGGGTACGGGAGCGGTCAGCAATTCTGCTGACCACGGTTCCTTGGGAAGGGGCGACGGCTCGTTTTGCCGTGACGGACCGCCGGTGGAGCGGCTTGGGTCAAGGCGACGGATGTCTACAGGGCGCGGAATTCACCGTGCGCGTGATGAGCCGGGGGACCGGTGGCCATCCACGGCATTTTCGGTGGCGGCCACGGTTTTCTTCCGCAACACCTTCCGCGGCGTGAAAGGGAACACCGGGGAGATCGAGGTGTGCCGTGACCGTTCTTTTCCAGGTCTCCTCCCTTTTTCCTGTCGAGCGTGTCCTTGCCGTATGGTGCCCGGATTGGCCGATCCTGGCTGCGGGAGCGGATCCGCAAACGCCGTGTGCGGTGATTGCCCGCGGCCGGATTCTTTCCTGCTCGCCGGCGGCGCGTGCCGCCGGCGTCCGCCGTGGTCAGCGGTGGCGGGAAGCCCAGGCCTGCTGCCCGGAATTGCTCGGCCATACCGCTGATCCAGGTCGAGACAGCCGGGTTTTCGAAGCGGTGGTGCGTCGGGTTGCTGAGGTGGCCGCCGGGCCGGACGTCGTCCGCCCTGGCCTTCTGGTGGCCCGCGCCGGCGGTGCGGCTCGGTATTGGGGCGGTGAAGAGCCGTTGCGGCAACGGATCGTTGACGGGGTCCGCAGCCTTGGGTTTCCGGTGCGGGTGGGCATAGCGGATGGAACGTTCGCGGCTGTTCAAGCGGCGTATGAGGACCGGATCGTCCCACCGGGACGGTCGGTGGATTTTCTTGCTGAGCTTCCTGTGCACCGTCTCGGACCGCCGTTGTCGGAAATACTTCCTCGTTTCGGCCTCCGCACCTTAGGGGACTTCACGAGTCTGCCGCGCCGGACGGTGGTGACCCGGTGGGGGGAGGACGCCGGCCGGGCGCACGATATGGCCCGCGGGGTTCCCCTTCGGTTCTTGGTCCGCGCCCATGACCCGCCGGTTATTGCTGTGCACCGAATTTTCGATCCGCCGCTCGACCGCGTGGATACGGCGTCGTTCATCGCCCGGGTGGCGGCGGAAGAATTGCACGAACAGTTGACCCGCCGGGGTTTGGGGTGTCTGCGGTTGGTGGTGGAAGTCCGCGATGAAAGCGGGCGGATCCACGCCCGTGCGTGGCGGCGGGTGGATGCCGTCCTTCCTGTTTTCTCCGTCGCGGCGATCGTCGACCGGGTGCGATGGCAGCTTGCCGGGTGGCTTGATTCCGGGAATGTATCCGGCGGCCTGGCGGCACTTCGACTCGTTGCTGATGAGGTGACCCGTGCTGTCGGTTGGGACGTGCCGTTATGGGATGGCGGAAATGACGTGCTTCGGGGACAGGCCGACAGTATTCACCGGCACACCGATATTGCCAGGGTCCTCACCCGTCTGCAGGGTCTTCTCGGTGAATCGGCGGTGGTGAGCGCTGTTGTGGACGGCGGCCGGGATCCGATCCACCGGGTGCGCTGGGTGCCCTGGGGTTCGGGGGAGCCGGACGGCAAGCCCGATACCGCGCCGTGGCCTGGCCGGCTGCCGCCGCCGTCGCCGCCTACGGTGTGGGATCCGCCGCGTCCGGCCGTCGTCCTTGCCGCAAGCGGCGAGACCGTTGCGGTAACCGCACGTTTGCGGCTTACCGCAACGCCGGCGATTCTCGCTCTTCCTGACGCCCAGCGGCGGCGGATAACCGGTTGGGCAGGGCCGTGGCCGTTCGATGAACGGTGGTGGGACGCTCCGACCGCCCGTCATGGGACGCGGTTTCAGTTCGCCACCGCTGATGGACTTGCCTGGTTGGCGACCCATTGCGGCGGCATGTGGGCTGTGGAAGGGCGGTACGACTGATGGGGTGGCACAATCCGTCCGTCTCCTGGCCGGAACTTGAACGTCGCCTCGCCGGCCGACCCGCCCGTGCCGTCGAGCCGGCGGATGCGGAAGCGCCGACATCGCGCCGGCGGCCGCCGTACCGGCCGAAAGAATTGCCGAAACAACCGGATGAGACCGTTCGTTATGCGGAATTGCACTGTCATTCGAATTTCAGTTTTCTCGATGGGGCAAGCCATCCGGAGGAACTCGTTGAGGAAGCCGCCCGGCTGGGTCTTGAGACCCTTGCCCTCACCGATCACGACGGATTCTACGGGGTCGTCCGGTTTGCCGAAGCGGCTGCTGAACTCGGCGTTCGTACCGTTTTCGGCGCGGAGTTGTCCCTCTCGCTTGTCGAGCCGCGGGCCGGTGCCGTCGATCCGGATGCCGTTCACCTCCTCGTCCTGGCCCGTGATCCGGAGGGATACCGGCGGCTTGCCGTTGCGATGAGTGCGGCGCACCTGAGAGGCGGCGGGAAAGGGCGGCCGCAGTACGACGAGACGGAACTCGCGCATACCGCCGGCGGGCATTGGCTGATCCTCACCGGATGCCGGAAAGGGCGGGTCCGCCGTGCCCTCGCCGCCGAGGGTCCGGACGGCGCGGTACGGGAAATCGACCGGCTCGTTGAGATGTTCGGTCGGGAGAACGTTGCGGTGGAACTCACCGACGACGGGCAGCCCCTCGATTCAGCAGCCAACGATGTGCTTGCCGCGGCTGCTGTCCGCTGCGGACTTCCGGTGGTGGCGACGACGAACGCCCACTACGCCACCCCTGATCGAGGTCGATTGGCCGCCGCACTGGCCGCGGTCCGCGCTCGAAAAAGTCTGGATGAGATAGCCGGATGGCTGCCGGCCGCGCCCGTCCGCCATCTGCGCTCCGGAGTCGAGATGGCTCAGCGTTTCGCCCGGTACCCCGGGGCGGTGGCGAACGCGGCCCGGCTCGGCGCCGCCTGCGCATTCGATGTGCGCTTGATTGCTCCGCGGCTTCCGGATTTTCCGGTGCCGCCTGGTCACACCGAGATGAGTTATCTCCGCGAACTGGCGATGCGCGGCGCGGCCGAGAAATACGGACCGCCGCATCAGCGCCCTGATGTGTACCGCCAGCTTGATTATGAACTTGACGTCATCGAGCAGCTCGGGTTTCCCGGATATTTTCTCGTCGTCTGGGAGATCGTTGAATTCTGCCGGTCCCGCGGCATCCTCTGCCAAGGCCGGGGATCGGCCGCTAATTCCGTCGTCTGCTACGTTCTCGGTATCACCAAGGCCGACCCCATCGCCTTCCGGTTGCTCTTCGAACGATTTCTCAGTCCGGAGCGGGACGGACCGCCGGATATTGACGTCGACATCGAAAGCGGCCGCCGGGAGGAGGTCATCCAATACGTCTACTCTCGATATGGCCGGGAGCGGGCCGCGCAGGTCGCCACGGTCATCACCTACCGGCCCCGATCCGCCGTCCGGGACATGGCCCGCGCCCTCGGATATTCGCCGGGCCAACAGGACGCATGGTCGAAACAGCTTGACCGGTATGGAGAGATTCCCCGCGGTTCGGAGGCTGACCACGATGTCCCGGATGACGTGGTCCATCTCGCCCGTCAGGTGCTTGGTTTTCCCCGTCATCTGGGCATCCATTCCGGAGGAATGGTGATCTGTGACCGGCCGGTCGCCGAGGTCTGTCCGGTCGAGTGGGCGCGGATGCCCGGGCGGAGCGTGCTGCAGTGGGACAAAGACGATTGCGCCCGGATCGGTGTGGTGAAATTCGACCTTCTCGGACTGGGCATGCTGTCGGCGTTGCGGGAGTGCTTCGATCTCATCGAGACCTATCACGGTGTGCGGCTGTCTCTGGAGACGATTCCGCCGGAAGACCCGGCGGTGTACGACATGCTCTGCGCAGCGGATTCGGTGGGCGTCTTCCAAGTGGAGAGTCGAGCGCAGATGGCGACGCTTCCGCGATTGCAACCGAGAAATTTCTACGACCTCGTCACCGAGGTGGCGATCATTCGTCCCGGTCCGATTCAAGGCGGTTCCGTGCACCCGTTCATCCGCCGCCGCCGGGGACGGGAACCCGTTCGTTACGCCCATCCGCTGCTCCGCCATTCGCTGGAACGCACGTACGGCGTCCCGCTCTTCCAAGAGCAGATCATGCAAATGGCCATCGATGTCGCCGGGCTCACTCCCGCCGAAGCAGACCACCTGCGTCAGGCGATGGGGGCTAAACGTTCCGTCGAACGCATGGAGCGTCTGAAAGCGAAACTCTACGCGGGCATGGCCCGTAACGGCATTACCGGAGCGGTGGCGGACGAAATCTACGAGAAACTCCAGGCGTTTGCGCATTTCGGTTTTCCTGAGAGTCACGCCATCAGCTTTGCGTTTCTTGTTTATGCGAGCGCGTGGCTGAAAAAGTACTACCCGGCGGCGTTCTGCGCGGCGCTTCTCAACGCTGCTCCGCTTGGCTTTTACTCGCCGCAGACGGTGGTGGCTGACGCCCGTCGTCACGGGGTGGTGATCCGCCGTCCCTGTGTCGCCTCCAGTGCAACGAAAACCATTCTGGAACCGATGGACGGCGGCTGGGCGGTGCGATTGGGTCTTTCCTTGGTGAAAGGAGTGAGCGCCGAGACGGCGGATCGCATCGTTGCCCGTCGGCCGTACCGTGACATGGCGGATCTGGCACGCCGCTGCGAACTCTCCGTCACGCACCTGGAGGCGCTGGCTGCGGCAGGGGCGTGTGAGTGTTTCGGTCTCGACCGGCGGCAGGCCTTGTGGCTCGCCGGTTCCGCCGCCGAGACGCGGCCCGGACAGCTTGAGGGTTTTGGCGTCGAGGCCACGCCGCCGCGGCTTCCACCGATGACGGAGATGGAGACGACGGTGACGGACCTGCGGTTCCTGGGAATCAGCCCGGACGTCTACCCGACGGCACACGTTCGGGATCAGTTGACCGAGATGGGTGTCGTTCCGGCGGCGCAATTGCATCGAGTGGCGCCGGATTCTCGAGTTCTCGTCGGGGGAGTGGTCACCCATTGGCAACGCCCGGCGACGGCGCGGGGAACGACGTTCCTCAACGTGGAGGACGAGACGGGGATGGTCAACGTGATCTGCTCACCGGGAGTCTGGGTGCGGTATCGGCGGACGGCACGGACGGCGGCCGCCCTTCTGGTACGCGGCCGGCTGGAACGAGCGGACGGTGTGGTCAATGTTATTGCTGACCGGCTTGAGCCGCTTCCGCTGGTAATTCGGCGTTCCGCTCGAGATTTCCGGTGACCCGTTGTCTCTTGCGGGTACCGTCGTCGGCACCAGGGGCGAGATTCCGGGTCAGCCCCTGTCCGCTGAAGCCGGCGTTTGACACCGTCGTCTGGACCCGGGGGAGGCCTGCCGTTTTCCCTGCCCCCTCGGGTCGATGCCCGACGGCCGCCAGCCGACGCCTCGGCGTCTGACGCCTGCCGCCGGCGGGTCGACGCCCGACGCCTGCAAAAAATCCCTTGACCGGTTCCTTCGCGGCAGCTACCCTCATCGCTATCGAACACATGTTCGAAAACGGCTCTCCGGTGCGCGGCTTCCTCGACCCGCCGCGCACCGGGTCCCGCGGTTGCACAACCCGTTCAGGTGGAACCGAAGGAGGGCGCGATGCCGGGTACACAGGCGGGCACAGTGCCGGACCCAACGCCGGGCGCAGTGCCGGACCCAACGCCGGGCTTGAAGGGCGGCGCGATGCCGGTAACCAGGCGAACCTCCGCTCTGCCCAGCCGAGCGCCCGGAGCACGGGCGGCTCGGCAGTTGCTTGACCTCGCCCGCTCCGGCCTTGCCGACGCTCAGTACTGCGATCGCGCCACGAATCGATATGCCGCGGCGCATCTGGCCGCGCTGCGCGCTGCAGCGGCTGTTCTGGCACTTCGCGCCCAGCCTGAGACGACCCGAGGTCGTGGGCGCATCCGTAATGTCTGGGTACTCCTCGCCCGGGTGGCGCCGCATCTGCGGGAATGGGCGGCGTATTTCGCTGCCGGTGCGCCCAAACGGGCTGCCGCCGAAGCTGGCCTTTCGTCGGCAGTGACTCCACGCGAAGCCGACGACCTACTCCGGGATGCCGCGCTCTTTCTTTCTGTTGTGGAAGAGGAGCTCAGGACTGTTGCCGAACCGGGGTTCAGAAGTGTCGCAGGAGAGGAGCTCAGAACGATCAGTGCCGATTACCCGACCTTACCGGCAGCCTGATGGAACTCGGTGATCGCAGAACTGATGCGACTCGACGACCAGGATCAGCGTTGGTCGCCAAGAGGATCAGCGTTAGCCGCCAACAGGCGGGACTCCCGTTCCCGCCGGGTAATGCCCTGGCGTCACCTGCAACGGGGAGGTCCTCAGCTTCTGGGCAAAGTGACCGATCTCGCAGATGCCGAGCAGACCGGGCCCCGTCCGACGGTCGGGTACGTGTCGAACGACGGACGGGCGGCGCGCAGGCTCAACCGCTGCCGGCGGCAGAATAGACCCGAACGCGCCGGGTGGAAGGAGGCGCCGTTGCGTGGCTTGATGTTCACCGCTCGCGGCGTCCGAAACCTCGGCGGCACCGCAAGAATCTACCGCTCTTCGCCGCCCGCTCGTATCCTGAAAGTACGCACCGCGACCGGCCGAGACGATCTCGGCGCATCGGCTGCCGAATATCTGAATACCTCAGAGGAGACACTGGTATTACCAACTACGCGCAACCATGCGCGCAGTGGGATGGTCACGGGAGGGCACCGTGCCGCTCTCAGAGCATGAGCAGCGTGTGCTCGAGGAGATCGAACGTGCGCTGTCTGCTGACGATCCCAAGTTTGCTGCAACCGTACGATCCATTGATCCGCGGATCTATCGACGTCGTCGCTACCTGCGATCACTCTGCGCCGGGGTGCTCGGCATTCTGCTCGTTCCCGTCGGTCTGATCATTCGGCAGACCGTCGTCATCGCCCTCGGAGCTGTGGTCGCGATGGCCGCCCTTGTGTACGCGGGCGCGATCTGGCGACGCGGACGCCGGCGGTTGGGGCGGTCGGTGCCGCGATCCCCGAAACCGCGAGGCCGCTTCATGCATCGCCTCGAGGAGCGGTGGAATCGCCGCCGGGAAAATCCCACCTGACCGCCGAATCCGTGCGAACCTCGCTGATATCCGCAGAGCCCGGCTGAATTCTCGTGGCGAATCGCGCCATTCGGCGCAACACGGTCCAGCCTGGTTTTCTTCGTTACCGAGGCACTTCCGCGTAACCGCGGCCCATAGTGGTTGCCGCTTTTGTTACCGTCCGGCCGGTCGCATCGGTCTCGTGGACGACGTTGCCCACCTGAGTTGCCGCCGTCGTTTCCGTCCGGCCGGTCGCACCGGCGACGGCCTGCCGGGCGGTCAGGTCAACGCGACGTCCGCCGTCTCGATCGGAGCACCGTACGGACCGAGGTCGGCAGGAGGAGCGCCCGCAGCCGGCGGGACCGGGGCATTGCGGCAATGAGGGCGCGGCGTACCAATTGCTGGTCGCGACGGGGTTCAAAATTCTCCGCCAAATTCCGCACGCGATGGGGGGTCGCGTACCGGGCGAGCTCCTCGGCGTGCGCAAGGCGGAAGAGCGCGTCGGTCGCCTCCGGTTGGCCGCGAAGCTGCGGAGCCGCCGCCAGCCGTTGTGCCGCCCGGCGCGGCGTGTCCGTGTCACCGGTCCACTCCAGCCGTAGGTCACGCACGTCGTCACCCAATTCGGCCCAGGCCACGTGAGCCTCGGCAGCCGCGTCGTCCGCCGCAGTCCACCGGCGCTCCCGGATCCACCAACGGGCGGCCGGACCGGCACCGACGCCCAACGCAACCAGCACGATGAGCCCAAGAAGTTCCGGTGGAATCCGCGGCAATTGGACGCCGTGCTGGACGCTGCGCGTTCCCGGGGCGGCGGCCCCTGCACCGCTGGGGGCGGCCGATGGGATGTTCGCGGTACCTGGGCCGGTAGCGCTCGGGGTGGGTGGAACGGTCGCGGACGGCACAGTGCCGGTCGCGCCGTATGCCGGGACCGTCGCCTGCCCATCGGCCCGCGGTGTCGGCTCGAAGCGCAACCACCCGATTCCGGGGAAGTACAGCTCCGGCCAGGCGTGGGCGTCCGCCGTCGTTACGACGTAGCTGTCCGTGCCGGTAACGGGTTCGCCGGGCGTGAAGCCGATATCGACCCGGGCCGGAATCCCTTCCATCCGGGCCATCAGCGCCATGGTGGCGGCGAACTGTTCGCAGTAGCCGGTCCGGTCTTGCAGGAACGATTCCAGCGCGCTGGTCGAGCTTCCGGAGCGGGCGTTGATGTCGTAGGTGAAATTTGCGAGAAACCAATTCTGCAGCGCAAGCGCTTTTTCGTAAGGCGTGCCGGCCCGCGCGACGATTTGGTCGGCCAGTTGTTTGATGTTCGGCGGAATATTCGTGGGATATTGCAAATAGCGGGTGGCGGTGGGGTCGACCGCCGTCCGAATATTTCTCAGCATCTGAACAGAGGGAGTTATCGGCGCGCTGACGACCGTGTATTGCTGATTCTTTCTCGTTACTCCCTGCGGGTCGTAGAAGACGCCTGTGGTCGGATTGAATTTCCAGGGTTCCCCGACGTCCACCCGGAGTGGGACTTGCGGCACCGGAAGGAAAGGTTCACGCAATCCGCTGACGGTGACCTGCGTGACAACCCGGGTGTCCGTCGTCCCGCCGACGGTCGGCAGCGGAGCGTCCGCGGCGATGTCCCCACCGGACGCCAGACCGCTGGCCCGCCAGGTGGTGCCGTCGAACTCGTCGAGAGTGAGCATCCGGAAGTAGTCAGGCCGGCCGGAGGTCGTGTACGTGAATAGCGGAATGGGCGTGCTCTGCGTCAGGTCCCGACGTACCGAGACGAACGGCTGGATCGTCGCTCCGCCGCCGCCCGGATCAACTCCGCCTCCCGACGTGTGATGGGTGCCGAACCACCCCGCGTGGAGCCCCGGAATCGCGAGGGGAACGGCAATAGCGATCAGTATGGCAACCCCGGCCATGGTGTGGCCGGACCGGGCCAGTTCGCGGCCGACCGTCGCGGGCCACCGCCGTGCGCCGGCAACCCGGCCGACGACCGCGCGGCCCCACCCGCTCAGCCGTTCTCGTCCTTCCGCGGTCAGCAGGAGGAGATAACCGGCCGCCGCACAGACGAACGGGAGCCAACCCACACCCTGGTTCAGGATCGCCGCCGGAACGGTGAAGACGGCGAGCAGCGGCAGACCACAGATCGCCGGACGGCGTAACGCTGTGACGGAAATGTCAATCATCACGGCGACCAGGCCGACACCGCCGACCGCCAGCAGGGTGATCCCCCGGGTCGGCGTGACCGGGGCCGACATCTCGGTGGTGTCGTTAAAGCCGTTGATCAGCGTGTCGCGGAGGCTGGCCACCGCTCCGGGTCCCGGCAGGAAGCCGAAGACGGCGCTCGTGTGAGCGAACAGCGCCGTCACCGCGAAGACATAGCCGGCTACCCCGGCGAGCGGAGCAAGGCCGGCGATCGGCCGTATCTGCCGGAACAGCAACGACGCCACCGTGACCGCAGCGATGACGACCGCCACCGGCCCGAGCCACCGCAGGGTGGTGAAGAGGGGGAGAAGGGCGAGCGAGCCGAGGAACGCCGCCAGTCCCGCGGCCAGACTCAACCGGAGCTGGCTCGTCATGGCACAGTCACCGGCGCGCCGGCCAAGCCCACTGCGACAAGCTGTTGCCAGACTCCAGGAACCCGTGTTCGGCCGTCTGCGACCGCCACGCGCCATCCGGAAGCGGCCAGCAGCGCAGCCGTCCGGCTTGCCGGGAGTCCCGGCGTCCTCGGGGTGTTCAGCGGATTCCAGCGGTCGACGTCGAGCACGATGGCCAAGCATCGCGATGCGTGGCGTTGCAGATCGGCGAGGACCTCGACGTCCGGCATGCTGAGCGCGCCAAGGACGGCGACGAGCAGTCCGGCGTTCGATCCGCGAATCGCGCTCGCCGCTCCGCGGAAGTCGGCTCCGGGGGCGGGCGCGAGGGCGGCTAGCACCTCGAGCAGCTCGGCTTCGGTCGAGAGCGACGGGGTGACGCCGAGCAGAGGCGCGCCGTCACTGTCGACGAGGCGCAGCCGGAAGTTGTCCCGGGCCAGCCGGACGCCGACCGACGCGACCGCTGTGACGGCCCATTCCAGCGACGACGCGACGCCCTCGCCGCGATGCGCCGTGGCTCGGCGATCGAGGAGCAGGACGGCGCGCCGGTGCCACGGCTGCTCTTCCCGGCGGACCATGAGCTCCCCATGCCGAGCCGTCAACCGCCAGTGCACCCGGCGCAGATCATCGCCGTGCCGGTATTCGCGGGGGGTGACGTCGTCCTCGCCGCTCGTCGCCAGCGAACGTGCCTCACCCTCCGTGCTCCCCGCTCGTCCGGCACCCGCGGCGAGCGGCGTCAGTGGATAGACACGCGGTGTGACCACGAGTGTCGAGGTCGATCGGAAGGTGCGGACGGTCTCGACCAGGCCGAAGACGTCCACGAACCGGAGTGCGAGCGGCCCGACGGTATAGCGACCCCGGACATCGGCGCGGACCGGGTAGGCCATCTCGCGGACGCCGTGCGGCTCGATCCGTCCGAGCACGAAGCGAGGCCGACCGCCCAAGGCGTATGGCAGGCGGTCCTCCGCGAGCAGGACGCTGCTGCGCAGCCGGGAGAGGTTCTCGATGCGCAGGACGACTCGGGCCGGCTCGCCGACCGGCACCCGCGGCGGTTCGATGCGCCGGGAACAGGCGAGCCGATAACGAGCCCGCGCTACCATGCCGGCGGCGACGAGCGGAAGGGCCAACAGCAGGACGCCGACCCGGAGCAGATCACGCTCGCCGAGGACCAGGCCACACAGGCTTGCCGCGATTCCCGCGGCAAGAAAGGACCGGCCGCGGGTGGTCAGTCCAGCGAGCGCCGCCCGCATCAGCGGGTCGCCCCCCAGGGAGGTACCGGAGGTGCAGGGACCGGCACACTCCGGAGAATATCGGCCAGGATTTCCGCCGGACCGCGCCGCGCGATGTGGGCATCGGCGGTGACCAGCAACCGGTGGGCGAGCACCGGCAGGGCGAGGTCGCGAATGTCGTCGGGCAGGACGTAGTCGCGATCATCCAGGGCCGCGGCGGCGCGGGCCGTCTTGACGAGCTGCAGAGTTGCCCGCGGGGAAGCGCCGAGCCGCAGCTCCGGATGCCGTCTCGTCGCGGTCACGAGGTCAATGGCATAACGCTGCACATCCGGGGCCACGTAGACCGATCGGACGGTCTCGATCGCCCGCGCCACCTCGCCGGCGTCTGTCACCGGCTCGAGCTCTTCCAACGGATTACGGCTCGCGTGGGCGTCGAGCATCTGCTGTTCCGCACCAGGCGACGGATACCCCATCGAGAGCCGGACGGCGAACCGGTCGCGCTGCGCTTCCGGCAGCGGGTAGGTGCCCTCCATTTCGATGGGATTCTGCGTCGCGATGACCATGAACGGCGTCGCCAGCCGGTACGTGTGTCCGTCGACCGTGGCCTGGCGTTCCTCCATGCTCTCCAGCAATGCCGATTGCGTTTTCGGTGACGCCCGGTTGATTTCGTCGCCGACCACGATATTGGCGAAAATCGGTCCCGGCTTGAATTCGAATTCCCGTGTTTCTTGGTTGTAGACCGACACTCCGGTGATATCGCTGGGCAGCAAGTCCGGGGTGAATTGAATGCGGCGGACCGTGCAGTCGATGGCTTTTGCCAGTGCTTTCGCCAGCATCGTCTTTCCGACGCCGGGAACGTCCTCGATGAGGATGTGGCCTTCGGACAATAAGACGGTCACGGCGAGGCGGATGACGTCCGATTTCCCGTCGATGACGCGTTCGACTGCTTCACAAATCAGTCGGCCCGTTTTCGCCACGTGCCGTACGTCGGTGTTGCCCACGCCTGGAAACGCTGCCACCCGTCCCGTCCTCCTCGCCTCTCGCTGTACCGGCACCCGCCCGCGACCGTCCTCCCGCCGGGGCAGCACCCGCGCGCGACCGTCTCTTCGAGTGTGTCAGGTCTCCCCGGCCTCCGAACCCGGGTTGCGCCACTCCTCAGCCTTCGTATGTCCCGGTGCCGCCGGCGAGCAGCCGTCCCGGTGCCGCCGGGGAACAGCCGTCCCGGTGCCGCCGGCGAGCAGCCGTCCCGGTGCCGCGGAGAGCGGTCCTTCTCACTCGCGCTCCATTCGCTGACGGGACCACCTGCGCTCCGTTCGCCGGCCGGACCATCGCAGGCGCGGCCGCTGCCCTGACGACGGTCGGCTGCGCTCCGAGGTTCGACGCCGGCCGGTGAATGGCCGGGCGACACGGGCGAATGGCTGGGAGACACCGGACCGGAAATCGGCCCGTTGTGGCGCCGATGTGGTGGAAAGTGGAGTACAGTGGCGCGCAATGGAGGAGGCTTGCGGTCGGCCGGGCCGGTGCCGGCCGCCGACGTCCCAGCGGGGAGGTGAGCGCGATGTTCATGGGCTTCATGGGCACGCACTACCCCCGGCTGGACGAGAAAGGCCGGCTGTTCCTCCCGGCCAAATTCCGGGACGAGCTCGCGGACGGCCTTGTGATCACAAAGGGTCAGGAGCGGTGCTTGTACGTCTTCCCGGTCGCGGAGTTCATGCGGATCACCGAAGCGCTGCGCAGCGCACCCATCGGCGCAAAAGCGGTACGCGACTACGGCCGCATCCTGTTCGCCAGCGCCTACGACCAAGTGCCCGACAAGCAGGGCCGACTGACGATTCCGCCGAACCTCCGAGAGTACGCGGGCCTCACCCGCGACTGCGTCGTGATCGGCGCCAACACCCGCGTGGAGATCTGGGACGCGCAGGCCTGGGAGGAGTACCTGCGCGCCCAAGAACCTGCCTTCGCCGAGCTGAGTCAGGAGGTGTGGCCGACAGTCTCATGAGCTTCGACGACGCCGGCGTCCCCTGACGCTTCTTCCCCGGCGCCAGGTGACCGCGAGCGTCGAGGCAGCACCGGATGCGGGCCGCTGCTCGGCGGCCCGCATCTCCCTCCCTCGCAGCCCAGCCGTTGCCTCTTCGAGGAGTGCGATGACCGCAGACCCGGGTTCTTCGGTGCCCCCTGCTGTAGTGCACCGACCGGTCATGGTCGACCGGGTCGTCGAGCTGCTGCTTCCTGCGCTTGGCTACCCCGGAGCAATCGTCGTCGATGCGACGGTGGGTCTCGGGGGTCACGCGGAGGCGGTCGTGCGCGCCGCGTCGGCCGCGACGCTGATCGGCCTCGACCACGATCCGCACGCCATCCGCCTGGCCGCGCAGCGCCTCGCCGGGTACGCCGATCGCGTGCAGCTCGTCAACGTTGCCTTTGACCGGTTGGCCCAGGTGCTCTCCGAGAGAGGGATATCCGCCGTCGCGGCAATTCTCTTTGATCTCGGGCTGAGCTCGTTGCACATCGACGACCCGGCACGCGGATTCGCTTACTCGCGTGACGTTCCGCTCGACATGCGAATGGATCCCCGTCTCCCGCGTACCGCGGCCGATGTCGTCAACACCTACTCCGCTACTGAGCTTGCACGGGTTCTCCGGGTCTACGGCGAGGAGCGGTTCGCCGTCCGGATTGCAGACGCCATTGTCCGGCGGCGCGCTCGTCAGCCGATCACGTCGACCCGCGACCTCTCCGAGCTGGTCCGCGAAGCGATCCCCGCGCCCGCCCGGCGGACCGGCGGTCACCCGGCCAAGCGCACCTTCCAAGCGCTGCGCATCGAAGTGAACGACGAACTGGGCCGCCTCGAACGCACCCTGCCCGTCGCGATCGCGGCGCTTCAGCCGGGGGGCCGGATCGTCGTCCTCTCGTACCACTCCCTGGAGGACCGCACGGTCAAGCGCTTCTTTCAGGCGGCGGCTTCGGACGCGACTCCGGCCGGGCTTCCGACCGCCCTGCCGACGGCGCGACCCCGGCTTCGGTTGCTGACCCGGGGAGCGGAACGACCGTCGCCGGCTGAGGTGGCGGCCAATCCGCGGGCCGCGTCCGCCCGGCTACGCGCCGCGGAGAAGATTCGCGACACCCGGGAGGCGGCATGAGCGCCGCCGCACCCGCCCCCCGGCCGACCGTGCGGGTCCGGTCAGCGGACGCCGCCCGCCCGTCGCTGCGGCACCTCCCGCCACGCCCCGTCCGATCGCCGGTGGAGAGCCCGGCCGCCAAGCCGGCACTGCGTGTCGTCAGCGCTCGCCGCGTCGCGCCGCGGGCACCGTTCGTCCTCGTCGTGAGCGGGCTCCTGGCCGCCGCCCTCGTCACCGTGCTCACGCTCAACACCTGGCTCGCGCAAGGTTCCTTCACCCTCCGCCAGCTGCAACTCACCCAACAACAACTGAACGACCAGGTGCAGGCGGCGCAACAAGCACTGGCCGCCGATGCGAATCCGGCCGCACTTGCCGCGCGAGCGAGCGCACTCGGTCTGGTACCGGCCCCGAACCCGGTGTTCCGCCAGGGCAGTGCCGTGCTTGGGGTCCCTGAGCCGGCGACGTCGCCGCCGATGCCGGCTCCCAGCCCGGCGGTCAGCGCGTCGGCTCCGGCTGCCCAGCCGACGCCGCACCCCTCGACGACCCTGACGCCGCACCCCACCCCCACCGCGGCTCCCCGAGCGTCCGCATCCGCGGAGCCGCGTCCGGCGTCGAGCGCCCCCGCACGTTCCGCGTCGGCGACGAGGACGCCGTCCCCGTCGCCGGCCCGCTCCGGCGCACGGTCGCCGACCCCCGGAAGCACGCCACCGCCGACCCCGGGAAGGCGGTGACCGGTGAGCGATCTGCGGACGGGCCGGTCGCCGCGTCATCGACCACGCCCTACACGGACGCCGGCACAGCGGCGCCAGCTTCACCTGCCGGCGACCCGAGCGCTCCGACCGGATCCGCAGCGAACGCGGGCCGTGCCTCGCCGTCCGCTCCGCCCGCCGGTGCGGCGTGGGCTTCGGCTTGGCGAGCCGTCGCGACGGCTGCACGCCGTCCTGCTCGCCACCGTCTTCGTCGTGATCGTCTTCGGCCTGCGCCTCGTCGAGATCCAAGGCATCCAGGGTGAGGTCTACTCCCGTCAGGCTCAGGCCCAGTACCTGCGCAGCACGACCCTGCCCGCGCCGCGTGGCGAGATCGTTGATCGCAACGGTGCTGTCCTGGCCACCTCGGTGGACGCTCGCGACGTCGTCGTCGACCCGTCAATCGCCAAGCAATCGACGAGCCCAACCCCCCAGGTGATGGCCGCACGGCTCGCACCGTTGCTCGGTGTTCCTGCGTCGACGCTGCTCAGCAGGCTCACCGGACCGGGTCGGTTCGCATACCTAGCGCGCGGCGTCACGCCAGCGGTCGCCGCCAAGGTCCTCGCACTGGACCTGCCGGGGGTAGCGGACGAGCCTGTCCTGAAGCGGAGTTACCCCAACGGCTCCCTCGGCGCCAGTGTGATCGGTTTCGTCGGCATCGATGGCAACGGGCTCGGCGGTCTGGAGTACGCCTACGACGCGACGCTCGCCGGGCACGCGGGACACCGGACCGTGGAGACGGGGTCCGACGGCACCGTCTTGCCGGACGGCGCGACCACGGTGACCCCGCCCGTGCCCGGAGAGGGCCTGCAGCTCACCCTGGATCGCGACATCGAATGGGAAGCGCAGCAGGCACTCGCCCAGCAGGTCACCGCCACCGGCGCCAAGGGCGGCACTGTGATCGTGATGCGTCCACGGACCGGTGAGATCCTCGCGATGGCGTCGGTTCCGACATTCGACCCAGCGCATCCGCAGGACGCGCCGCCAAGCGTTCTCGGCAACCCTGCCGTTTCCGACGTCTTCGAACCGGGAAGCACGGCAAAGGTGATCACGATGGCGGCGGCGCTGGACAGCGGGATTCTCACCCCGACCTCAGTGATCGATGTCCCGCCGACCCTGGACCGCGCCGGTTACACGTTCCATGACGCCGAGCCGCACGGCGAGGAGAAGCTCACCCTCACCGGGGTACTCGCGCAATCGAGCAACATCGGCGCGATCCTGGCCTCGGAGCGGGTCGGGACCCAGCGGCTGTATCAATACCTCCGGGCATTTGGTCTGGGGGAGCCGTCGGGGCTCGGCTTCCCCGGGGAGAGCGCGGGAGTGATCGGGACACCGCAGAGCTGGTCGGCATCGCAGCGGTACACGATCCCGTTCGGGCAGGGCATCGCGGTGAACGCCATGCAGGTTGCGGACGTTTACGCGACGATCGCCAACGGCGGCGTACGGGTGACTCCTACCTTGATCAAAGGAATCATCGGGCGGGACGGGACCCTCCACCCCGCGGCGCCGCCGAAGCAGACCCGCGTCATCTCCGCAGCAGCAGCCCGCCAGCTTGAGGAGATGCTCGAGGCGGTGACGACCGATCAGGGTACGGCGCCTGCGGCACGGATTCCCGGCTACCGGGTTGCCGGGAAGACCGGAACCGCGCAGCGGGTGGATCCCAGTTGCGCATGCTACCGCGGCTACACCGCGTCGTTCGTCGGTTTCGCCCCCGCCGATGATCCGCAGCTGCTTGTCCTCGTGGTCCTGGACGATCCGGTGAACGGCCACTTCGGCGGCGCCGTCGCTGCTCCGGTGTTCCGGCAGGTGATGTCGTTCGCGTTGCAGACCGAGAAGATTCCACCGACGGGTACGACGCCCCCGCAGCTTCCCTTGCAGGTCCCGTCAGACCAACCGGTAGGGTGAGCGGCCGTGCCTGACACCCTGCGGCCGGCACGGGTGGATCCGGTGCCGCTCGCCACTCTCGCCGCGCTGGCCCGCGCTGAACTCCGTGGCCCGGCGGCCGGCTCAACCGCCGGGATACTGATCTGCGGCGTCACTCATGATTCGCGCCGCGTGCAGCCCGGCGACCTGTTCGCGGCGCTTCCCGGCGCTCACACCCACGGCGCCCGGTACGTCGCCGACGCGGTGACTGCCGGCGCGGTCGCGGTTCTCACGGACCCGGCCGGCGCTTCCCTGATCAACCGCGAGGTTCCGTTGCTCATCTGCGCCGACCCGCGGAAAACGCTGGGACCCGTCGCGGCCGCCATTTATGGACATCCCGCCCGGGCGCTGGTGACCCTCGGTGTCACCGGCACCAACGGCAAGACGACCACTGTCTTCTTCCTGGACGCCGGATTGCGGGCCGCCGGCCATCGGACCGGCCTGCTGGGAACGGTGATGACCCGGCTTGGTGAGAGGACGGTGCCGAGTGCACGCACCACGCCCGAGGCGCCCGACATCCAGGCACTTCTCGCGCGCATGCGCGACGACGGGATCACTGCTGCGGCGATGGAAGTATCCAGTCACGCCCTGGCCTTGCACCGCGTGGACGGAACCGGTTTCGCCTGCGTGGGGTTCACGAATCTGTCCCACGATCACCTGGACTTTCACGGAGACATGGAAAACTACTTTGCGGCCAAGGCCCGGCTGTTCCGCCCGGACTTTGCGCCGAAGGCGGTGATCGTCGTGGACGACGAGTACGGCCGGCGTCTCGCCGACACCGCACCGATCGCCGTCCGGACCGTCTCCGGCCGGCCGGAACACCTCCCGCCCGACCGCCGGCCGGACTGGCGGGTCGTGGCTGTCCGCGCCGCCGCCGCGGTGTCGCCGACCCGGCCCGCCGGGCAGGTGGCGACAGTTGCCGGACCGATCGGCGAGGTGGAGCTCTCGCTCCAGCTCCCTGGCCGGTTCAATCTGACCAATGCGCTGCTCGCCCTGGCCATCCTGGTCGAGGTCGGCATCCCGGTTGAGGCCGCGCGAGCGGGCATCGGTGACCTCGCCGGCGTACCCGGGCGGCTTGAACTTGTCGACGCCGGGCAGCCGTTCGCCGTTCTCGTCGACTACGCGCACACCCCGGAGGCGGTCGCGACGGTGGCCCGGGAAGTCCGTCCCGACCGCGGGCGCCTCATCATTGTGATCGGTTGCGGTGGTGACCGGGATCCGAGCAAGCGTCCTGCCATGGGCGCGGCAGCCGCCGAGTTGGCGGACCTGGCCATCTTCACCAGCGACAACCCCCGCAGTGAAGATCCAGAGGAGATCGTGGCCGCGATGCTCACCGGCGTGCCGGCGGTGACCGCCGACCGGCGCGCGGAGATCCGTGTGGAACTCGACCGGCACGAGGCGATCAAGGACGCGATCCAGGCGGCCCGGCCGGGTGACGTCGTCCTCATCGCCGGCAAGGGTCATGAACAGGGGCAGGAGATCGGCGGGGTCGTGCATCCGTTCGACGATCGCTTGGCCGCCCGTGACGCACTTCGTTCCTGCGGGTGGGCGGCGTGATCCCGCTGCCGCTTCGACTGGTCGCCCAGCTCGCCGGCGGCGGTCTCGCCGACGTCCCGGACCCTGAGCGGCCGGTGACCGGCCCGGTTGTCGCGGACTCCCGGCAGGTGACGCCCGGCGGGTTGTTTGTCGCGATTCGGGGCGCACGGGTCGACGGGCACGCGTTCGCGGAACAGGCGGTGTCAGCCGGGGCGGTTGCCGTCCTGGCCGACCATCCGGTCGGCGTACCGGCGATCATCGTGGATGACACGGTCCGCGGTCTTGGTCGGCTGGCCCACGGCTATCTCGACCTCCTGCCGGACCCGGTGGTCATTGGGATCACTGGGTCCAGTGGAAAGACCTCGACGAAGGATCTCGGTGCGCAGGTGCTGGCCCGGCTTGGCCCGACCGTTGCACCCACCGGGTCGCTCAATACCGAGGTCGGGCTGCCGCTCACAGTCCTCCGGGCCGATCGGGACACCCGGTTTCTCGTGTTAGAGAAGAGCGCCCGCGGGGTCGGGCACATCGCGTATCTCTGCCGCATCGCCCCGCCGCGCATCGGGGTGGTGTTGAACGTCGGCTCGGCGCACCTCGGCGAGTTCGGCAGCCGGGAAGCCATTGCCCAGGCGAAGGGGGAGCTGGTCGAGGCGTTGCCCGCGGACGGCACGGCCGTGCTCAACGCGGACGATCCGCTGGTGCTGGGGATGCGACACCGGACGCGGGCACGTGTCGTCACGTTCGGGACCTCCGCAGACGCCGACGTGCGGGCAACGGAGATCATGACCGATGCGACGGCCCGGCCGAGCTTCCGGCTGTGCTTCCCGGACGGTGCCGGGTTGCCGGTCGCGCTGCAGATGCACGGCGTCCACCACGTCTCCAACGCACTCGCGGTAGCGACGGTCGCCTGGGTGCTCGGACTCGGTGCTGAGGAGATCGCTGCCGCGCTCCGGGAGGCCAGGCCGCTCAGCCGATGGCGGATGGAGGTCACCACCCGGGACGACGGTGTCACGGTGATCAACGACGCGTACAACGCCAACCCCGAATCGATGACCGCGGCGCTGACCGCGCTCGCCGCCGCGACCGCAGCCCGCCGGATCGCCGTCCTCGGGCCGATGGCCGAACTCGGGCCCGCCGCGCCGGCGGCGCACGCGGAGGTCGGCGAGACGGCGGCCCGGGTTGGCGTGGACTGGCTGATCGTTGTCGGCGCGGACGCCACACCGATCGCCGACGGGGCACGCCGTGGCGGGCTTGCCGCGGAGGCGGTGACCGTTGTACCGGACGCCGCCGCGGCAACAGCCCTGTTGACGCCGGCGCTGCGCGCCGGGGACGTGGTCGTGATCAAGGCGTCGCGATCGTACGGGTTGGAGCAGGTCGCCGCCGCGCTGCTCGCCCAGACACCAGCCGTCGCGTCGCCGGTCGCTGAGGGGATCGGCCGGTGAAGGGGATTCTCATCGCGGCCTCGGTGGCGCTGCTGATCTCGCTCTTCGGCACCCCGATCGCCATCCGATTCTTCCGGGAACGGGGTTACGGCCAGCTGATCCGGGACGACGGCCCGACCACCCACCACACCAAACGGGGAACGCCGACCATGGGCGGAACGGTGATCCTGGCGTCGGCGCTGCTCGGCTATGCCGTCGCCAACCTCTTCACCGCCTCCGGTCCCACCGCTTCCGGCCTGCTCGTCTGCGGCCTGGCGACCGGTCTGGGACTGGTGGGCTTCCTCGACGACTTCATAAAGATCCGTATGCAGCGGAATCTCGGGCTCCGGGCTCGGACGAAACTCGCCGGGCAGGTCATCGTTGCTGTGATCTTCGGTGTGCTGGCGGTGCAATTCCCCAACCACGCGGGTTTACGACCGGCGTCGACCCACGTGTCGTTCGTCCGCGACTACCCAAGCCTCACGCTCGGCACGATCGGTTTTGTCATCTGGGCGCTCCTGATGGTGTCGGCGACCTCCAACGGGGTGAACCTCACCGACGGGCTGGACGGACTGGCCACCGGGGCGTCCGCCATGGTCTTCGGCGCATTCGTGATCATCACGTTCTGGGAGGCGCGCAACTCCTGCCTGGCAAAGGCGGCGCCCGGCTGCTATCACGTCCGTGATCCGTTCGACCTTGCTATCGTCGCCGCCGCGTTCGCCGGCGCATGCGCAGGCTTCTTGTGGTGGAACGCCGCTCCAGCGCGGATCTTCATGGGCGACACCGGGTCGCTCGCGCTCGGCGGCGCACTGGCCGGAATGGCGATCATGTCGCATACCGAAGTGTTGCTTGCCATCCTCGGCGGGCTCTTCGTCGTGATCACCATGTCGAGCATCATCCAGATCGCCTCGTTCAAACTCACCCGGCGCCGGATCTTCAAGATGGCCCCGCTCCAACACCACTTCGAGCTCAAGGGATGGGCCGAGGTGACCATCGTCATCCGGTTCTGGATCATTGCCGGGTTGGCGGTCGCCCTTGGCCTCGGTGTCTTCTACGGGGAGTGGATCACATGGCAAGGGTGAGCGTCGTCCCCGAATGGTTGTCGGACGCAGGCCATGACGCCCCCTGGTCGCAGCTCACCGTCTGCGTCGCCGGAGTGGGGATCTCCGGCCGGGCCGCGGCCCGGGTGCTGGCCGCCCTCGGTGCCCAGGTCATCGCCGTCGATGACCGGGACGGCGAACCCGAGCGTGCAGCGGCCGCTGAGTTGGCCAGGCTCGGCGTCACCGTCCGGTTGGGGGACGGCGCGACGTTCCCGGACGGCGTCCAGCTGATCGTGACCTCGCCGGGGTGGCGGCGGGAATCCCCACTCTTCGCCGCAGCTGCGGACCGGGGTGTGCCGGTCTGGGGGGAGCCTGAGCTCGCCTGGCGGTTGCGTCGTCCCGGGGACGCCGAGTGGCTTGTGATCACGGGAACGGATGGCAAGACGACGACGACGCTCATGCTGGAGTCGATCCTGCGGGCCGCCGGGCTGCGGACGATAGCGGCAGGCAACATCGACGTGCCGCTGGTCGAGGTCGTCAACTCCGGTTACGACGTTCTTGCCGTGGAACTCGGCAGTTTTCAGCTGCACTGGTCCCCATCCGTCGCGCCGAAGGCTGCGGCCGTCCTGAACGTTGCTCCTGATCACCTCGACTGGTGGGGCGGATCGTTCACCGATTACGCCAACGCTAAGGGCCGGGCGTTCGCCCATCCGCGGACCTGCGCGATCGGCAACCTGGACGACCCGCAGACGGTCCGGTTGCTGGCCCGCGCACCGGGGCGGCGCGTCGGATTCACCCTGCACTCACCCCGGCCCGATCAGGTCGGAGTTCACGACGGCGTCCTCCTTGATCGAGCGTTCGTTCCCGACCCGGCTCGCGACGTCGTCGAGCTTGCGACGGTCACCGACATTCCCGTTCCCGGCGCGCACAACGTTGCCAATGCGCTCGCCGCCGCCGCGCTGGCCCGTTCGATCGGGGTTGAGCCGGCGGCGATCGCGGCCGGCTTGCGCACGTTCACCCCGGCGGCGCACCGGATCGCGACGGTCGCCGAGGTGGACGGCGTCCGGTTCGTCGACGACTCCAAGGCGACCAGCCCGCACGCTGCGGCGGCCTCGCTCACCTCGTTCGACCGGATCGTGTGGATCGCCGGCGGCCTGGGCAAGGACGTCGCCTTTGACGAGCTCGTCAGCCAGGTGGCCGATCGGCTGCGCGGCGTCGTTCTGCTCGGAGCATGCCGGCATGAGATCGCCGATGCTCTCCGGCGACACGCCCCGCAGGTGCCGGTCATCGACGTCGGCGGGGCCGAGACTGGGGACGTGCACGCCGTTCTCGATGCCGCCGTTGCGGCGGCCGTCCGCTACGCCGCGCCGGGCGACGTCGTCCTCCTGGCACCGGCCGCCGCGTCCTACGACATGTTCCGCGACTACCGGCATCGCGGCCAGGCGTTCGCGGATGCCGTCCGCCGCTACGCCGAGCGCCGTTCGGCGGCGGAGCGACGTGAGGCGGCTGCGCAGGTTGGACCGTCCGGGCCGGCGGAGAGCGCGGGCGGCTCCCGGTGAACCAGTCCTCGATGAACCAGTCCGCGGTGAACCAGGTGGTTCGGCTGCCGCTCCTCGGCCGGCCGTTCGCGTCGGTCTACCTCGTCGCCGCGTGTACGGCGTTGCTCACCGGCTTCGGACTCGTGATGGTCTGGTCGGCGTCGTACGTCGAGGGAACCAAGGTCTCATTAGCCATTGCCGAGAAGCAGGCCGTCTGGGTGGGGCTGGGCCTCCCGCTGCTGCTGATCGCTACGTTTACCCCGGTCCGCCTCATTCGGGCGTTCGCGTATCCGCTGCTGCTCGCGACCCTCGTCTTGCTCGCCGCCGTCCTCGTGCCGCACCTTGGCGTGTCGATCAACGGGGCCCGTCGATGGCTCGCGGTCGGCGGCATCACCGTGCAACCCTCCGAGATCGCCAAGTTGGCTCTCGTGGTGTGGGGTGCGGATCTCCTGGCCCGCAAACAGAGCAAGGGGACGCTGAACCGTTACCGGCATCTGCTCATCCCGCTCCTTCCGGTGACCGGGTTGGTCATCGCGTTCGTCATAAAGGAGCGGGACCTTGGCACGGCGCTGGTGCTGATAGCCATCGTCATCGCATTGCTCTGGGCGATTGGGACGCCGCTTCGCATCTTCGTGCTGCTCGTGGCCGGGGCGGCGCTGGGTGTCGGCTATCTCGCGGTCAGCGAGCCGTACCGGTTGCAACGCCTGCTTAGCTTTGGCGATCCGTTCTCCGACTTCCACAACACCGGCTGGCAAGCCAGTCAGGGACGGTACGCGCTCGGGGCTGGTGGATGGTGGGGGCTTGGTCTCGGTAATAGCAAGGAAAAGTGGGGCTACCTGCCGCAGGCGCACAACGACTTCATCTTCGCGATCATTGGGGAGGAGCTGGGTTTGATCGGTTCGCTGGCCGTCCTTGCGGTCTTCGCCGTGCTCGCGTACGCCGGAATCCGGGTCGCCCAGCGCAGCCGGGACACCTTCCACCGGCTCGCCGCCACCGGCATCACCGCCTGGCTGACGGTCCAAGCCCTCGTCAACATCGGCGCCGTCATCGGCCTGCTGCCCATCACCGGCATTCCGCTGCCGCTGATCTCTGCCGGAGGCTCGTCGTTGCTGCCGACCATGGCCGCGCTGGGCGTCCTCCTGTCGCTTGCCCGACACGAACCTGCGGCGGTTCGGGCGCGGGCCGCCCGAGCGCCGGGCCGAGTGCGTCGGGTGCTGTCCCGGCTGCAGCCGGGACCGTGGCCGGCGGCTGACAGCGCACGTGGGTAGGTTGCGGTGCACGTCGTCCTCGCTGGCGGGGGTACCGCCGGGCACATCGAGCCAGCCTTGACACTCGCCGAAGCGCTGCGGCGCCGTGATGTCGGTGTGGGGATCACGCTGCTGGGCAGCCCGCGCGGGTTGGAGACCCGGCTGGTGCCGGCCCGCGGGTTCGACTTGGCGCTGATTCCCGCGGTTCCCCTGCCGCGCCGGTTGACGCCGGACCTGCTCGCCGTCCCGTCGCGGCTACGGGCCGCGGTCGGCGAGGTGGAACGGATTCTCGCTGAGACGGGTGCCGATGTCCTCGTCGGCTTCGGCGGGTACGTGGCGTTGCCCGGGTATCTCGCAGCCCGCCGGACCGGCCTGCCGTACGTCGTGCACGAAGCGAACGCCAGACCCGGGCTCGCGAACCGGTGGGGCGCCCGGTTCACGCGGTACGTCGCGGTCGCCGACGCCGCGATCCGGTTGCCGCACGCCGTACCGCTGGGCATTCCGCTCCGCCGGGAGATCGCGACGCTGGATCGGGCGGCACGACGGGCCGAGGCACGGGCGTACTTCGGATTGGACGCCGAGGCGCCGACCTTGGCAGTGGCCGGCGGTTCGCAAGGTGCCCGGTCGATCAACCGGGCCGTGGTCGCTGCGCTGCCGATGCTGGCGGCCGCCGGGGTGCAGGTCCTGCACATCGCCGGTCCCCAGCAGATCGCCGAGGTGGAGTCGGCTCAGCCGAAGCGCGCGCCCGACGCCCCGGCGTACGTGTTGTTGCCGTACGCCGATCGGATGGACCTCGTGTACGCCGCCGCCGACCTCATGCTCTGCCGGGCCGGCGCCCTCACCTGCGCCGAACTTGCAGCGGTCGGGTTGCCGGCGGTGTACGTGCCGCTGCCGCACGGCAATGGTGAGCAGCGGCTGAACGCGAAGCCGATCGTGGAGGCGGGAGGCGGTGTTCTTCTCCGTGACGCCGAACTGCGTGGTGACGCCATCCGCCGCATCGTCCTTCCCCTGGTGACGGACCGTGCCCGTCTGGCCGAGATGGCCGGGCGAGCGGCGGCGCTTGGGCGGCGGGACGCCGACGAGCGTCTCGCCGATCTCGTCGAGCAGGCGGCAGCCGCGCGCCGGGTGGTGACCTGAGTGACCAGCGATCAATCCCTGAGTCACCACGAGCCGCTGCCGCTCGAACGCCTTGGCCGGACGCATTTCGTCGGCGTCGGAGGCGGGGGCATGTCCGGCATCGCGCGGATCTTCCTCTCCCGCGGCGTCCCGGTCTCCGGATGCGATGCCCGGGAGAGCAGGGTGCTGGCGGCGCTGCGCGCGTTCGGAGCCCGGGTGACCGTCGGCCACGACCCAGCGCATCTGTCCGACGTCGACACGGTGGTGGCGTCGACGGCGGTGCCGCCGACGACGCCCGAGCTGGCCGTGGCCCGGGAGCGGGGGCTCCCGGTGTTGCCGCGGGCGGCTGCCCTGGCGAGCGTGATGGCGGGCCGACGCGGTGTCGCGGTCGCCGGTACGCACGGCAAGACCACGACGACGTCGATGGTGGTTCGGGCGTTGCAGCGGTGCGGCGCGGACCCCTCGTTCGCGATCGGCGCCGATCTGGGCGAACCGGGGTCCAATGCGCACGACGGCACCGGATCGATCTTTGTCGCCGAGGCGGATGAGAGCGACGAATCGTTTCTCCTGCTGCCGTTCCACGCTGCAGTGGTGACCAACGTAGAGGCGGATCACCTGAACCACTACGCCGACCTTGCCGCCATCCACGCCGCGTTCGATCGCTTCGTTGCCAAGGTGCCCGACGGCGGCTTTCTGGTGGCGTGTACCGACGATCCCGGCGCCGAAGAGATCGCCAGCCGTGCGGCGCGACGCGGCACGGTCGTGCGACGGTACGGCACCAGCCCGCGGGCCGACGTCCGGCTGGTCGATCTCCGACTGGAGGTCGCGGGCAGCCGTTTCGCCGTGGCGATGGACGGGACGGTGCTCGGCGAGCTGCAGTTGCGGGTTCCCGGCGCGCACAACGCGCTGAATGCGACCGCCGCTGTTGCGGTGACGGTCGGTCTCGGTTTCCCGTTCAGCGAGGTCGCGGAGGGTCTCGCAGACTTCACCGGGGCGCGGCGACGCTTTCAGCCGCAGGGCGAGGTTGCCGGCATCCGGGTGTTCGACGACTACGCCCATCACCCGACGGAGATTGCCGCGACGTTGCGGGCTGCACGGGTGGTGGCGGACGGCGGCCGGCTCGTCGTCGCCTTTCAGCCGCACCACTACTACCGGACGGCGGATTTCCGGACCGAGTTCGGCGCGGCGCTCGCGCTCGCCGACGAGGTCGTCGTCATGGAGGTCTACGCGCCGGGGGAGACGCCGCTGCCGGGCGGTACTGGCGCGGCGCTCGCCGCCGCGGTGCCGCTGCCGGGGTCTGCCGTGGTTTTCGAGCCGTCGTGGTCAGCGGTTCCGGAGCATCTGGCCGCCCGGGCCCGGCCGGGTGATCTGATCGTGACCATGGGGGCGGGCGGCGATGTCGCGCTGCTGCCGCCGTTGGTGCTCGACGCGCTGCGCCGCCGCTGGCAGGGCTGAGCCCGCGACGGCGAGGGACGGCACGCGCCGGCTCACACCACCGGCCCCTGGGTGGAATTGGCCGGCGGCGTTCTCGGCTGGCGCCTCGGCTCTGCCGCTTCGGACGCTTCCATCTCGAGCGGCACAGTCGGCCACTGCCGTCTCGGCCGCCGCCTCCGCAGCCGCCGCCGTCTGGGCCCGCGGCGTGTCGGCTAGGCAAATGTGCGACACACCGCGGACGTCGTTGACCGCCCGGCGCCGGGATGCATAGGGTCGTGCCAGCCCAAGTTGACATAACTATAAGCCTCTAGTTGAGGGTGAGGGTTGCGACACGCCGAGGTACGGCGACCGCTCGGGAAGGCGATGCAGATGGCAGCTCCGCAGAACTACCTCGCAGTGATCAAGGTGGTTGGCATCGGCGGCGGTGGAGTCAACGCCGTCAACCGGATGATCGAGGTCGGACTCAAGGGCGTCGAGTTCATTGCGATCAATACCGATGCGCAGGCTCTGTTGATGAGCGACGCCGACGTCAAGCTTGACATCGGGCGGGAGCTGACGCGTGGGCTGGGGGCGGGTGCGAATCCCGAGGTGGGCCGGCAGGCGGCAGAGGATCACGTGGATGACATCCGCGACGTCCTCGAGGGTGCGGACATGGTCTTCGTCACCGCGGGTGAAGGCGGCGGTACGGGTACCGGCGGTGCCCCGGTCGTGGCGCGCGTTGCGCGTTCGCTCGGCGCCCTCACGATCGGCGTCGTCACGCGTCCGTTCAGTTTCGAGGGACGCCGCCGCGCCGAGCAGGCTGAGGCGGGTATCGAGGCACTGCGCGGGGAAGTCGATACGTTGATCGTCATTCCGAACGATCGGCTGCTCTCAATCAGCGATCGCAAGATCAGTGTGCTGGATGCCTTCCGCTCCGCGGATCAGGTCCTCCTTCAAGGGGTCTCTGGCATCACCGATTTGATTACGACGCCGGGTCTGATCAACCTCGACTTCGCCGACGTCAAGTCGATCATGTCGAATGCGGGGTCGGCGTTGATGGGGATTGGTTCGGCGCGTGGTGAGGATCGGGCCATCGCGGCAGCTGAGATGGCGATCTCCAGCCCGTTGCTCGAGGCGTCGATCGACGGGGCGCGCGGCGTGCTGCTCTCGGTGGCGGGTGGTTCCGACCTTGGCCTCTTCGAAATCAACGAAGCCGCTCAACTGGTGGCCGAAGCCGCCCATCCGGAGGCGAACATCATCTTTGGTGCGGTGATTGACGATGCGCTCGGCGACGAGGTGCGCGTGACCGTGATCGCCGCAGGCTTCGATGGGGGCATGCTCCCGCCGGCCCGGTCTGTCCCGCGGGCGGCGGGCGAACAGCCGCGGCTGGAGAACCGGCCGGTCGGCCCGCGAGCGGACTACGAACCAGCCTGGGCGGGTGCCGCAGCACACCGGGAGGCGGCGGTCACCGTGACATCCCGCACGGCCACCGGCGCCGGGTCGGTCTGGCCGCCGGAGGATGCCACGACACGGATGGACCGGGCGGGTGCGCCGGCTTCCGGGGCGGCATCCGGTCATGCGCCCGACTCGGGATTCACCCCGCGCTCCGAACCGCCGGCGGCAGCTCGATCGACTCCTGGCACGGGGACAGGACCTGAACCGGCCGTCGGCGGGCGATCCGAGCCAGGCCACCTGCCTCCGTCTCGGCCTCGGCGGACCATCGTCTTTGACGATCAAGCAGATGAGCTGGACGTTCCCGACTTCTTGAAGTAACGTGCGCCGGCGATCGGGCGGTAGGAGCGAACCGCAGCGGCAGGTCATGCCGATCCCGGATGTGGCGCATCCATGGTGGTAGGGAGCATCGGACGTCACGTCCGCTATGCGTTCACCACCCGCGACGGAGGGGTCAGTCATCCGCCGTATGCGTCGTTGAATTTGAGTTCACAGGTCGGTGACGACGCGGGAGCCGTGGCGGCCAACCGGGAGCGGGTGCGGGTGCGGCTCGGCGTACCGGCAATCGTGTGGCAACGGGCGGAGCACGGCGGGCGGGTCTGCGTGGTAGATGCCCTCCGTGACCGTGCCGCCGAGCCGTCGGCCGATGGATTGATCGTCCTTGCACCTGGCTGTGCGGTGGCTGCGCTGGCGGCTGACTGTGTGCTCTTCGTCCTTGCCGATCGAGCGGGACGAGCCGTCGGCGTCGGGCACTGCGGATGGCGGGGACTGCTGGCGGGGATTGTCGGGGCGGTGGTGGACGGGGTCCGGGCGGCTGCCGGCGATGGGGCGCCGCTGCACGCCGTGCTGGGTCCGGCGATCTGCGGAAGCTGCTACGCCGTGGGGCCCGAGGTGTACGCGGCGGTGACGGGAACGGTACCGGCCGCGGCGGCGCGGACGCTGAGCGGGCGGCTGGCGTTGGACGTCGCCGCCGGGGTTGCGGCGCAGCTTCGGGATCACGGCGTCGTCATCGACAACCGAATCGGCGGCTGCACGTACGAAGATGCCGCGTTCTTCTCCTATCGGCGCGATGGCGTGACCGGCCGTCACGCTGTGCTGGCATGGTTGGAGCCGTGACTGTATCGCAGGGCACGGCGGATCGGCGTCACGAATTGGCGGCGAACCTTGCCGCGCTTCGGCGCCGGGTAATTGCGGCGTGCCGGAACGCCGGCCGTGATCCTGAAGAGATCACGGTCATTGCGGTGACGAAGACCTTCCCGGCAGCCGACATCCGGCTTCTTCACGAGCTCGGCGTCCACGACGTGGGGGAGAACCGCGATCAGGAGGCGCGGGCCAAGCGTGCCGAACTCGCCGCCGGCGGCTTCGATCCGGACCTGCTCCGCTGGCACTTCATCGGAGCGCTTCAGGTCAACAAGTGCCGGTCCGTTGCCCGGTATGCCGCGATGGTCCACTCGGTCGACCGGGCCGAGCAGTTGCCGCGGCTCGCCGCCGGAGCGCGTGAGCGCGGCCGCGTCCTGCCGTGTCTGGTCCAGGTCAACCTCGACCCGGAGGTGTCACCCGGACGGCGTGGCGTTCCGCCTGCGGATGCCCTCACGCTCGCGGACCTGCTCGCTGATACGCCCGGCCTGGAGTTGCGCGGCGTGATGGGCATCGCTCCACTCGACGGCGAGCCTGCTGCAGCGTTCGCCACGCTTGCCCAGGTGGCTCGGAAGCTTCAGGCACGGTACCCCGCTGCGACGGTGCTCTCGGCTGGCATGAGCGGCGATCTAGAGGCTGCCATCGCCGCCGGCGCGACACACGTGCGGATTGGCGCGGCGTTGCTGGGCACCCGTGTTGTGGGGGTTTGACTGTCGGGGAGCCAGGGTCGTTGGTCCCGAATCTCCGTAGCCCTCTGGCTCGGTTTGCCTGGGCCAAGGTCATGGATCTTTCAGAACTGCTGCGCTGCGACTCCAAGACTGCCAAGGTGAAAGCGGTACGAGGACCAGCCGGCCAACGCCGGCCGGTCGAGCCGGAGAGCTCCGCCGTCCGGCGCGGCTGCAGAGGAGGGCACGGTGACGGATCGCGTCGCCTCCGCGCCGGGGTCAGTCCGCGGCGTGATGGAACCCGCGGGGCTTGATGACCTGGTTACCCTTCTGCGCGAACGGGGCTATCGAGTGATCGGCCCAACGCTACGCGACGGGGCAATCGCTTACGAGGATCTCACCAGCGCCGCGCAACTGCCTGCCGGGTGGAGCGACGAGCAGGACGGCGGCCGGTACCGGTTGCGACGGCGCCCCGACCAAGCCCGCTTTGGCTACGCTGTCGGGCCGCACTCATGGAAGCGTTTTCTCTTTCCGCCGCGGATACCACTCTGGCGTGCCCGGCGAGACCCCGAGCTCGGCCTGCGCGTCGACTCGGCCGTCGATGTGACGGGCGCGCCAGAGCAACCGCTGGCCTTTCTCGGTGTGCGCGCGTGTGAACTCCATGCCATTCAGATACAGGATCGAGTCTTTCTCGGCGGCAAGAATCCCGAACCTGACTATGCTCGCCGCCGGCAGGATCTTTTCATCGTTGCGGTGAATTGCTACGAGCCGGCGGGTACGTGCTTCTGTGCATCGATGGAGACCGGCCCGCAGGTCGAGAGCGGCTATGACATAGCGCTGAGCGAGATTCTCGGCTCGGAGCATCGCTTTCTCGTTGAAGCGGGCACTAAACGAGGCGCTGAAATCGTTAATCTCCTGCCACTGCGACCGGCAACCGAGGCCGATGTGTCGGCGGCACGTGAGGCGGTCGAGGCGGCGGCGGGTCGCATGGGTCGACAGCTTGACACGCGGGACCTGCCCGAACTGCTCGCCCGGAACCTTGAGCACCCTCAGTGGGACGACGTTGCGGCGCGGTGTCTCAGTTGTGGCAACTGCACGCTGGCGTGTCCGACGTGCTTCTGCTTCTCGGTGGAGGACACGACGGATCTCCTGGACGGTGCCGCGCAACGGTCACGAGTCTGGGCCAGCTGCTTCTCGCTCGAGCATTCCTACATTCACGGCGGCAGCGTCCGGGCTTCGGCAAAAGCCCGTTACCGCCAGTGGTTGACGCACAAGCTCGGTACCTGGTGGGAGCAGTTCGGCACCGCCGGTTGCGTCGGTTGCGGGCGATGCATCACCTGGTGCCCGGTCGGCATCGACATCACCGCGGAGGCAGCGGCAATTCGCGCAACGGACGGCGGCCATGATTCGCGAACTTGACACTGTCCTCGCCGAGGTTCCGCTCTTCGCGGATCTGCCGGCCACCGCACGTCAGCTGCTCACCGGATGCGCGGCGAATGTCCGCTTCGCCGAAGGGGCGCAGCTCTTCCGTACCGGGGAGCCGGCGGACAGTTTCTACGTGATCCGTCATGGCACGGTCGCTCTCGAAATGTTCCTTCCCAGTCGGGGCGCCATGACGATCGAAACTCTTGGCGCCGGCGAGGTTCTCGGCTGGTCGTGGATGTTTCGTCCGTACCGATGGCATTTCGACGCGCGCGCTCTCACCACCGTGCTCGCGCTGGGTTTCGATGCAGCATGCCTGCGCGAGAAATGCGCAGCAGACCCGAGCCTCGGTTACGCGCTCATGGAGCGGTTCGCTCAGGTACTGATTGAGCGGTTGCAGTGGACGCGACTGCGGTTGATGGATGTGTACGGCGATGTTGACCTTCGATGAGCCAACGGTGCCGCGGGTGTGGACCCCCCAACCATTCCGCGTTGCCGAGCGGCGTCCGGAGACGGCTGATACGGTGACGCTCCGTCTCCAGCCTCTGGATGCGTCCGGGATGACCATCGAGCCGGGACAATTCCTCATGGTCTATCTGCTCGGCATCGGTGAGGTGCCAATCTCGGTGAGTGGTATTGACGACGACGGAACGCTCAGCATCACCGTCCGCGCGGTAGGGGCTGTCTCACGGGCGATCTGTGCGTCAACGCCGGGCAGCGTGCTCGGCCTTCGCGGCCCCTGCGGCACGGCCTGGCCCATTGTCGAAGCACGCGGACGGCACGTGCTCGTCGTCGCCGGAGGAATTGGGCTCGCGCCGCTGCGTCCGCTCATCCGCGCTGTTCTCGACGCTGGAGGCGCACACACCGGGCTGACCGTGCTGTACGGCGCACGGACACCGGCGGATTTGCTATACCGCGACGAACTCACCCGATGGGCCGAGGCGGCGAGGGTCGCCGTCACGGTGGATCGAGCGGACAGCAGCTGGCGGGGACAGGTCGGTGTCGTCCCCAAGCTCATCGCTACCGCGGACGTCGATCCGGCTGCAACGCGGGTCTATATGTGTGGGCCCGAAATCATGATGCGATTGAGCGCGGAGGCGCTCATCGCCCGTGGTCTGAGCAGCGATGCCATCTATGTGTCCATGGAGCGGCACATGGAGTGCGGCGTCGGCTGGTGCGGCCATTGCCAACTGGGTCCCACGTTGGTCTGCCGGGACGGTCCGGTCTATCCCTACAGCCGGCTGGCTCCCCTGATGGAGGTGCGTGAGCTGTGACCAGTCTGCCTCAGCACAGTGCTCCGCCGCAGCGCTCTGCCCGGCCGACCCTCGCGGTCTGGAAGTTTGCATCGTGCGATGGGTGTCAGCTCAGCCTCCTCGACCTCGAGGATGCCCTCCTCACCCTTGCTGAGGTCGTCGAGATTGCCGAATTTCACGAGGCGACCAGCCGGAACGTGGCCGGGCCGTACGACCTTTCGCTTGTGGAGGGTTCGGTGACGACAGAGCATGACGCCGAGCGGATTCAGGAGATTCGCCGAGCGTCACGAACCTTGGTGACCATCGGCGCGTGTGCGACGGCAGGCGGCATTCAGGCGCTGCGGAACTTCGCCGACGCCGGGGAATTCGCCCGCACGGTGTATCCAACTCCCGGTTACATTGCGAGTCTGGCGACGTCGACGCCGATTTCCGCCCATGTCCAGGTCGATTTCGAGCTGTCCGGCTGTCCCGTCAATAAAGACGAACTGCTCGAAGTGATCCAAGCATTTCTCGTCGGCCGGCGGCCGGGCATCGCCACCACCAGCGTATGCATGGAGTGCAAGCGTCGCGGGACCGTCTGTCTTACCGTTGCGCGCGGTATTCCGTGCCTTGGGCCGGTGACTCGCGGCGGATGTGGGGCCATCTGCCCAGCGTACGATCGCGGCTGCTACGGGTGTTTCGGTCCAATGGAGTCACCGAACACCGCTGCGCTGGTCCGGAGGCTGCGACGAGACGGAATGGCCGAGCGGGACGTGCATCGCGTCTTTCAAACGTTCAACGCCGCTGCCCCGGCGTTTCGTTCAGTCGTCGATCGCTCGACTTTCCGCTCGGAGGATGCCGATGTCCGCTGAACGTCGGGTCCTGCGAACTGACTACCTTGCCCGGGTCGAGGGCGAAGGGGCGCTGTTCGTCGAATGTGATGGCGACGTCGTCACCAAGGTGGAGTTGCGCATCTTCGAGCCGCCGCGTTTCTTTGAGGCTCTCTTGCGCGGCCGGTCGTGCTTCGAGGCTCCCGACATCACCGCGCGTATTTGTGGCATCTGCCCGGTCGCCTATCAGACCAGCGCGGTCAACGCCGTGGAGAGTCTCGCCGGTGTGGACGTACCCGAATCCATTCACCATCTGCGCCGATTGTTGTACTGCGGTGAGTGGATCGAGAGTCACGCCTTGCACGTGTACCTGCTTCATGCACCGGATTTCCTTGGTTACCCTGATGCCATCACGTTGGCCCGCGATTACCCGGACATCGTGCAGCGGGGCCTACAGCTCAAGGCGGCAGGCAACCACCTCATGCGGGTTCTCGGCGGCCGCGAAATTCATCCGATCAATGTACGAGTCGGCGGCTTCTACCGCGTCCCTTCGGCGTCCGAACTTCGCGCGCTCCGGCCCGAGCTCGAGCAGGCGCGCGAAATCGCAGTCGAGACCGTCCGGTGGGTCTCGGGATTCTCCTTCCCCGAGCGGGTATTCGAGGGCGCGCTTGTCGCCCTCCACCAGCCGGACAGTTACGCTATTGAGCGCGGCCGTATTCGGTCGGATACCGGTCTGGATATCGACGCTTCCCGCTACGACGACTACTTCGAAGAGGAGCAGGTCGGCCATTCCACTGCACTGCATTCACGGTTGCGTGGCGCCGGGCGGTACCTCTGCGGGCCGCTTGCCCGTTACAGCCTGAATTATCGGCAACTGTCTCCGCTGGCCAAGGAATGTGCCCGCGAAGCCGGGCTCGGCGAGGTGTGCCGGGACGTCTTTCGCAGCATCGTGGTGCGCAGCGTCGAACTCGTGTACGCCTGCGATGAAGCACTGCGGCTGATTGACATTTATGAGCGACCCGAAATTCCGGCCGTGCCCGTCGTCGTTCGGCCAGGTACCGGTCACGGCGTCAGCGAGGCACCGCGCGGTCTGCTCTACCACCGTTACCGTCTTGACGGCGACGGGACGATTCTCGACGCGGAGATCGTGCCTCCGACAGCGCAGAATCAGGCAGCGATCGAAGGAGACGTGCACGACGTTGTCGTCCGTTACCGCGACCTCGACGATGAGCAGTTGCGCCACCTCTGCGAGCAAGCGATTCGCAACTACGACCCGTGCATTTCGTGCGCTACTCACTTCCTCCGGCTGGAGGTGAACCGGCGATGAGCCGACGGCGCGTCGTGGTGGCCGGCTGCGGTAACCCATTTCGAGGCGACGACCAGGTGGGCCTTGCCGTGGCGGAGCGGCTCGCGGGCCGCCGGGAGCCGGGTCTGCGGGTGGTCTCTGCGGCTGGGGACGTGACCGGCGTTCTGGACGCCTTCCTCTCCGCGGTCGTCGACGAGGCCATCCTGGTGGACGCCGTGCATGCACCGTTGCCGGCGGGCACAGTGATCCGCTCCGATGCCGACGCGGCGACTGACTTTGGACGGCACGCCGGGTCGTCGACGCATGCGTTCGGCGTCCCGGAGCTCCTCGACATTGCTGGCGTTCTCGGCTGTCTGCCCCGACGTGTTGTCATCTACGGCGTCGTCGGTTCTGCCTTCGCGCTCGGGCAGCCGATGAGCCCGGCGGTGGCTGCCCAGGTCGACCACGTGGCGGCCTTGGTTTCCCGCGAAGCGACGTGGGCACTGCGGTCCGACAGTGCCGCAGCTGCGGCTGGGGGCGCCGGGTGGGAAGGGGTGGTCGGATGCACGAGCGGGCACTGATTGCCGATCTTCTGCGGGTCGTCGAGGAGCACGCCCGACGGGTCGGCGCGACCCGCGTTCACCGGATACGGGTGCGGGTCGGCCCGTTTGCGCACGTGACACCCGAAAGCGTGCGCGAGCAGTTCCGGTTCGCCGCAGCCGGGTCGATCGCCGCTCAGGCCGACGTCGACGTTGTCACCGGGTCGACCGACTCGAGGGGGGACGGCGTCCTGCTGGAGAGCATCGAGGTCGATGGTGGCTCGTCGGGGGAGGGCGCATGTGCCTAGGCGCCATCGCCCTTCTACGGGCGATCGAGGAGCAGGACGGCGTACGCGTCGGCATCCTCGACGACGGACGGGCCGTTGGCTTGAGCTTTGTGCCTAACGCCCAGGTAGGTGATCATCTGCTCATTCACCTGGGCGTCCCGGTTGAGGTGCTGGATGCGGAGACGGCGCGTGCTGCGCTGCAACTCCGAGCGGAGGGGCGGCGGCTGGCTGACCGGACGACGATCGTCGCTCGGCAGGGCGGTTCGAGCCTGCGACAGGAGGAGGGTGAAGAGTCATGACGCAACGGATCACCGGTGTCGTCCTGGCGTTTGTTACTGCTGTGATCAGTGGAGTGGCCGTGTATCTCAACAGCGACGCGGTCAAGCACTTCCACGACCAGACCGTGTACACCACGGCGAAGAACGGTGTGGCCGGCGTGCTGCTGATCGGAATCTGGGCGGCCGCCGGCTGGAGGACGGGGCGAGCCAGCCCGCGGACGGGCGGTGTCGGCCAAAGCCATCCGGTCGGGCCACGACGGATTCTGGCGTTCCTTGCGCTGGCGATCGTGGGCGGCAGCGTGCCGTTCGCCTTGTTTTTCCAGGGATTGGCGGCAGCCCAGGCGACCCAGGCGGCCTTCCTGCACAAAACCTTGATTGTCTGGGTCGCGTTGCTGGCTGTACCGCTCTTGCGGGAACGGGTCGGGTGGCCGCACCTCGTCGCGATCCTGCTCCTCCTCGTCGGCCAGGCGCTCCTCGCCGGCCGGGCGGGGACAGTTGCGTTCGGTCGCGGGGAAGCGATGATCTTAGCGGCGACTCTCCTCTGGTCCGTGGAGGTCGTGTACGTCAAGCGTCTGCTCCGCCGGTTCTCCTCGCACCTCCTCGCCGTCGTGCGCATGGCGGGTGGGACAGCCTTGCTTGTTGCCTGGCTGGCGTTAACCGGTAAGTTCCACCAGCTCATCGCTCTTGACGCGGCACAGTGGCAGTGGGTGATTGTCACCGGCGTTCTGCTCACCGGCTATGTGGCGACGTGGTATGCGGCGCTTGCCCGCGCACAGGCCGTTGACGTGACCGCGGTGCTGGTGTTTGGCGCAGTGATCACTGCTCTTCTGTCGGCCATGTTCGGGTCGGGGTCTCTCAAGGTGCCCGCACTCGTCGCCATCACTGTGGGTTGCGGCTTGATCGCATGGGCGGCACTCCGCTATTCGCCAAACGCACGAAAGCCCGTCGTCACGGCGTCTCCGTCCCGATGAGTGGTGATCTGTCCGTGGAAGCGTCCAGCAACCCAGGGAGGCTCGTCCGCGGCCCAGGTGATGCTGCCGGCGGACGTCACCCGGCTCGGCCGGCCGTCACCGGGCGGCGGACGCCTTTCAGCGGGCCAGGGCCGTTGCTCTTTGCCCGGTACGCGTACCCGCCGAACGCGCTCGGGCTCTGCGGTGCGGATCAGCCGCGGACGTTGCTCGAGTACGGACAGGAGCGGGCGTGCGATCCCGGATTGGCCGAGCTGGCCCGCACCTTCGAGGGCGCATGGCCGTACTTGACTCTGATCGCTGAGTGCAACGGCCTTGCAGATCCGCTCGACAGCAGGGTGGTCAGCGCCTACTGGGTGGGCAACGAGTTGCTCTGGCGGGTGCCGCCCGTTAGTCTCGCCTCTCACGTCGCCGACCGCTTCCACGGCACGATCGGCCGGGCCGAGAAGTGGGTCTTTGACGTCATCGCGGCTGGGGCGGTACCCCACCACTGCTTCCACGTCTTCGCTGTCTACCCCTGGATCGGGTTGCTGCGCACTGGCACCGTCGACGAGCCGCTCCGCATCCTTGATCGGTGCCGGACCGCTCCTGCGGTTGTCGTCGAGCGGAATGGGGCGCTGGTTACGGTGCGTACGCGACCGCTGCGCTGGCACGATGGACGGCTCAGTCTCGCCGAGTCGACCCTGCGGACTGTCCGCTGGCAGGAGGCGGGTCTGGCGTTCATCGATCCTCCACAGGCAGGCGACATTATGGTGCTGCACTGGGATTTCGTATGCGATCGTGTCACTCCTCGTCAGGCCTGGACTCTTCTCCGCATTACCGAGCGGTTGCTCCGGGCGGTCAACGGTGCGGGTGTCGCCGCTGCCGCCCTCGGCTGATCGCTGACGTCGTCAGACCCATCCCGTCCGCCGGCGCGACACACATGCGGATAGGCGCGGCGTTGCTCGGTTCACGGCCCCGCCCTGAGTAGGCTCCTCTCGTGACCTGGCGTTAGCCAGGCAGTGACGCGTTCGCCGAGCGGTTCGGAGGAAGCCGATGGCCTTCATGCGCAAGGCGGCTGTCTACCTCGGCTTGGTCGAGGACGACGAGGAGCGCTACGAGGACTACGACGACTACGACGATGCCGAACCGCATCGCCGTGAGCCTCGTGAGGCCGTGGAACGCGACCTTGGCTCACGGCGAACTGCGGTCGTGCGGCGGATGGATGCGCGGGAGTCGAGTCCCGCCGACCCTGCGGAGCTGCGGCGGGTCAGCGAGCCCGCACCGACCGAGCGTCCGACTCCGCCGCTTCGGGTCACGACGCTGCACCCACGCACCTATAACGAAGCGCGGGCGATCGGCGAGCACTTCCGGGAAGGCATTCCGGTGATCATGAATCTCACCGAGATGGACGACGCGGACGCTAAGCGGCTCGTTGACTTCGCAGCCGGCTTGACCTTCGGTCTCCGCGGGAGCATTGAACGGATCACCAGTAAGGTCTTCCTTCTCTCGCCGCGGAACGTCGAAGTGACCGCAGAGGACAAGCGCCGCATGGCTGAGGGCGGCTTCTTCAACCAGTCCTGACGATCTGAAGGTCAATGCCGGAGGCTGTGTCCCACCGCCCGGCACCGCGCGGTTCCAGGTCAACCGTCATCGTCAGGCGACGGCCCCGCGTCGCTCGCGTGTGTCTCGGCTGCGCAGCCCCGTCACACCCGGTACCTTGTCGCGGGCGCAACCCGGTGCACGTTCCCTACTGCTTGGTCATCGTCCAGGAACCATCCGATTCGATCTGCACGAGCCCCGAAGCCGAGATCGGCACGGTACCGTGATAGTTCCCGATGGTGTTGACCAACAGGTCAGGGAAGTCGCCACCAAGTGCGGTCACGACGAAGTTGTCCTGGCCCTGATTTGTGATCAGGAAGGCGGCTGGTCCACCGGTGTAGTTGACAACCTCGTCGCCCTTGCCGGAAATCGTGGTGTCGAAGTTCCGTGCCGTTCGGGGATCGGCCAGTGTGATGGACCACGGGCCGGTCGCTGTCACCTTGAGGGCGGTCGTGTCCTGCGAGAACGAGTTCGGCCCGTCGAGGAGCACGGTGCCGTGGTAGGCGCCGATCGTATTGATGAGGACGTCGGTGCTGCTGAGATCCGGCCCGAGCGCTTCAACCACAAAGTTGTTCGCGCCGCCTTGGTACGTGGCCGTGAGCAGCACCGGGCCGCTCACCGGTTTGGTGATGTGGACGACGGAATCGCCCTGCCCCGAGTAGCTGCGCGGCGACGCGATCGGCGTCTGTGCCGGGGTTGCCGGCTCGGTAGACGCCTCGGTCGCTGCCGCGGACTCCGGCGTGGAGCCCGTCGCGGCCGTCGTCACCAGCCCGGACGATGCGGCTGCTGTGCTCTGCGCCGCACCTGACGTCGCAGCATTCGTCTTGCTCGGCGTCGGATGCGACGTCGCAACGGCGATCACGACAATGAGCACGATCAGAACGCCCAGCCCGGTGAGAATCTTGTGCCGGGCGAACCACGATGTGCGGGCCGGGCCGGCCGGCGGAGTGTATCCCTGGGCTGTCGGTGGTGGTGTGCCGGGCCGCGGCTGCGGTGCCGAGGTTGTCGGTTCGGCGGACGACGCGGCGCCCGTCGCGTGTCCGGTACCGTGGGCCGGCGGTGTCAGGCCTCCGGGAGATGGCGCTGCGCCACCCGGTGCCGGCGTGTCGTCGTTGTTGACCATGTAGTCCTCCTCGCGTGATGCGCCCGACCGTTGGCAGGTCGGGTCCCGGCAGCCCGCCGGGAGGGGCGCCGGCCGGTACGGCCGTGCGACAGGCATCGTGCGCGGGAGGAGTGACATTTTCGGTGCCGCCGTGGCAGGCGGCGGCCCGGGTCGGGCTAAGCTCGGGTTACCTGCAACGACAAGATCGCAACGTGGACGGCGAAGGACGGCGATTGCGCACCGGTGGCCGCACTGTGGACCCTCATCGAAGTGATCCTCTGGATCTTCTTGATCCTCTTGATCGTACGGTTGGTCTTCGACTGGGTGCAGGTGTTCGCACCCGAGTGGCGGCCGCGCGGCGGCGTCCTCGTGGTGCTCGAATTCTGTTACTCGATAACCGATCCGCCGTTGCGGGCGTTACGCCGGGTGGTGCCGCCCGTGCGGATCGGGCGGTTCGGACTGGACATTGCCTGGATCGGCCTGTTCATCGGCGTGGTGATTCTGCAATCCGTCGTGGCGTCCTTATGATCCGGTCAATGCCTACTCATGTGAGGTGACAGCCATGCCGCTCACCGCTGAGGACGTGAAGAACAAGCAGTTCACGCATTCGCGGTTTCGTGGCGGGTACGACGAAGCCGAGGTTGACGAATTCCTGGACCAAGTCGAAGCCGAACTCGCCCGCCTGCACCGGGAGAATGCCGACCTGCGGGCGCGGTTGCAAGCCGCTGAACAGGCCCTGCGAGACGCCCAGCAGGCGGCTTCCGGTGGGTCCGCCGGCGCTCCGGCGCCGGTCCAGGTTGGCGAGGATCCGCAGCAGGCCGCTGTCCGCGTGCTGGCCGCCGCCCAGCGGACGGCCGATGAGATGGTGGCCGAGGCGAAACGGGACGCCGAGAAGATCATTTCTGATGCGCGGGCGCGGGTCGAGCAGTTGGAGCGCGAGACGCAGGAGCGGCACCGGGCAGTGATCGGCAACTTGGACGCCGAGCGCGAGAAGCTGGAACGCCGGGTTGATGAACTCCGGGCGTTCGAGCGCGAGTACCGCGCCCGGCTCAAGGCCTACCTGGAGGCGCAGCTGCGGGACCTCGAGGGCCGCGGTACGGATACACCCCGGCCGGCTCCGGCGACAACGGCTCCGCCGGCATCGGGTCCGGCGACAGCGGGACCAGCGGTTCCACCGCTCGCCCCGCCGGCGCAGCCGAGGCCTGCCAGCCCCTTTGTGCCCGGCACCCCTCCGGGTCAGCCCGGCGGCGGTACCTCGTCCGGTGCAGCACCGTTCAGCGCAGGTTCGCCGTCATCGCTACCGGCAGGCTTCGGTGGAGCGGCCGCGGGCACCCAGACCCCGTCCGGCAACATCCCGGCGCCGCCCACTCTCGGTGGACCGCCCAGTGGCCCTGGTGGACCGCCGGACCAGAAGCCGCCGAGTGGGTTCGAGGTGGACGAAGGTCCGGAAATTCCGCCGACCAATGGCTGATCTGGCCGCATCGTGATTGTGATCAAAATCAGCGGCGCCGCGGTGTTCATCGCTGCGGCACTCGTCGGCGCCGGGGTCTTGTTCTCGCGTCCGGCGTTGTACTACGTGGCAATCGGTCTGTGCGTCGCCGCCTTCCTCGCTGTGATCGCGAGTGCAATTCCGTGGCGTCGTCGTCCCCGCCGCTACCCGTAATCCGCGGCCGAACGCGACCGGTCCTCCGATCCGCGGCCGCCCTGCGGACTGCTCGTGGCGGCTGTGGCCGCTCACCTGCCCGAATGGCGTGGGGTGTCAGCTGCCGGGGTCGGTGACCGCCGTTGGCCAGCGGGACCGCTGCCGGAACGGATCCCGCGCGGGCGGCATCGGCATCGTGAGCCGCGTGCCGTCGACAGACAGGCCGGTGAGCGCGAGCACCCGGGCCAGGATGGACGCCGTCGTTTCGCCCCGCGCCACTCCGTCGGCGGTGACCATCGCACGGTAAATCGTGGCGTAGTGCTTGACCGGTGTGTTGTAGCTCCAGTCCACCGATCCCAGGTGAACGGCGCTGCCACGGGTGCCGCCGGGCCCGTCAAACGGGCCGCTCCACACCTGGATGCCGGCCGGCCCCGCCGCGAAATGACCGCCGTTTCCGACGTCGTGGAGCCGCGCTTGGGCGATGAGCTCGCGGGTTTCCCGCTCGGGGAGGACGAGCGCCGGCCGGATCTGGCTGGCGAGGGCTGGGACGGCGACCGCCCCGGGACGCAGCGACACGTTGGGCAGCGGCGGCTGGCCGACGTGAGGGACTACCGCCACTTCAACCTCCCGTCACGCATCCACGAATAGGGCTGCGCGGGGCGGCGGTCCGGCCGACTCGCCGCCGTGCGTGCCAGCTGACCCGACCGCCTATCCCCGTGTTCCTTGGATCGGCAGCCGGGGGGAGTCACCTTGACTGCGCCGAATGGGTGGTTCCGGCATCGACCGATAGGACGATCTCCCGGGCGGGCGGCCGTCGGCCGTATCTGCAGCATCGGACGGTCGTCGGCCGCCCCGGATCACCGGGCCGGCCGCCTGCCCTACCCGGATCACCGGGCCACCCGCCTGCCGCGCCGGCGTCGAGGCCGGCGCGTGGCTAGCCGCCTGCCGTTCGCAACCACGCGGTGAGACGGAGGTCATCGTCGTGGTGGGTGCGGATCTCGGCGTTCGGCCGGCCTTCGGTGAATGCGACGGCCAGCACCTCGGTGCTGATCAGCTTGGCGTGCTCGCGGATCGCGGCGGCCACGTCGTCGCGCTCCGCCTGCCACCACACCTCGATCCGATCGCTGATGTCGAGGCCGGAATTCTTCCGGGCGTCTTGCAGAAATCGGATGACTTCGCGGGCGATTCCGGCGGAGACGAGCTCGGGCGTTAGTTCGATGTCGAGCGCGACGAAAATCTCACCGTCGCTGGCGACCACCCAGCCTTCCGCCGGTGCCTCGGAGACGATGACGTCGTCCGGGCCAAGGTCGACGGGTTCACCGTCGACCGTCACCTGCACGGTGCCGCGCTCGGACAGTTCGCGGCTGAGCGCGTTCGGCTCCGCAGCGGTGATTGCGGCGGCGATGCGCGGCGTACGCTGCCCGAAACGCTTTCCAAGGGCCCGGAAATTCGGTTTCACCATCCTGGTGATCACGTGTACGTCGCTGGTCGATGCGTCGACGACCTGCCGTACGTTGAGCTCGTCCGCGACCTGCTCGACCAGCTCGGCGGGTAGGTCGCTCCATCCGCGGGCCCGCACCAGCGCCCGGCGCAACGGTTGCCGGACCCGCAGCTTCGACTCGGCCCGTGCCGCCCGGCCGAGTTCGACCACTTTGCGCAGCAGGGCCATCTGCGCGTCGAGCGCTGGGTCGATTCGCGCCGGATCCGCGGCCGGCCACTCCCGCAGGTGCACGGAGTCGGGCGCCGACGGCACCATCTCGGTCACCAGGCAGGAGTGGACGTAATCGGTGATGAACGGCACGAACGGCGCGAGCAGCCGGGTCAGCACTTCCAGGCACTCGTACAGGGTCGCGAGCGCAGCCGCATCGCCTTCCCAGAACCGCCGGCGGCTGCGCCGCACGTACCAGTTCGACAAATCGTCGATCAATTCGCTGAGCCGTCGTCCGGCACCGGCGGAATCGAAGGACTCCAGCGCGTTGTCCACCTCGGCAGTCGTGGCATGCACGCGGCTGAGCGCCCAGCGGTCCAGCAGCGGCCGGGTCTCGACCGGGGGTGCCGGGTCGGACGGCGTCCACCCGCTGGCGTTCGCGTACAAGACGAAGAAGGACGCCGTGTTCCAGTAGGTGAGCAGGACCTTGCGGACCACTTCGTCGAGGGCGTCGTGGCCGACCCGCCGGGGCACCCAGGGCGAGCCCGAGGCAAGCATGAACCAGCGCAACGCATCAGCGCCGTGCCGTTCCATCAGCGGCATGGGCTCCAGGATGTTGCCGAGGTGCTTGCTCATCTTCCGGCCGTCCTCGGCAAGGATGTGACCGAGGCAGACCACGTTCCGGTAGCTCGATCGGCCGAAGACCAGCGTGCCGACGGCCATCAGCGTGTAGAACCAGCCGCGGGTCTGGTCGATGGCTTCGCAGATGAAGTCCGCCGGGTACGACCGCTCGAACTCGTCGACGCCGGCGAATGGGTATCCGAATTGCGCAAACGGCATGGCGCCGGAGTCGTACCAACCGTCGATCACCTCCGGGACCCGCCGCGCTTCGGCGCCGCAGACCGGGCACGGGAAGGTGACGGCGTCGACGTACGGTCGGTGTGGATCGAGGCCGCTCAGTTCCTGACCGGCAAGATTGCCGAGTTCCGCCCGGGAGCCGACGCAGGTCACGTGCCCGGCGGGGCACGTCCACAGCGGCAGCGGCGTTCCCCAGTACCTGTTCCGGGAAAGCGCCCAGTCCACGTTGTTGCGGAGCCAGTCGCCGTACCGGCCATGCTTGATGGTCTCCGGGAACCAGTTGGTCTTCTCGTTCTCCTCGAGCAGCTTGTCCTTGACGGCAGTCGTCCGGATGTACCACGTCGGCAGCGCGTAGTACAGCAGCGGCGTGTCGCACCGCCAGCAATGCGGGTAGCTGTGCTCGTACGGCGCGAGCCGCAGCAACAGACCACGCGCCCGCAGGTCGTCGACGAGCACCCGGTCGGCGTCCTTGAAGAACATGCCGCCGACGAGCGGGACGGTCGGTTGGAACGTGCCGTCCGCGCGGACGGGGTTGACGACCGGCAAGCCGTACACGCGGCTCACGGCTAAGTCATCCGCACCGAACGCCGGTGCTTGGTGGACCAGACCGGTGCCGTCGTCGGTCGTCACGTATTCGGCGAGGACGACGTAATGCGCTGCCGCGTCGAAGCTGACGAGGTCGAACGGGCGGCAGTAGCTCCAGCGTTCCATCTCCCGGCCGCGAAGCCGGTCGATGATCCGCGGACTGGTTTGTAATGCAGCCTCCACCAACGGCGCTGCGACGATGACCGGCGTGCCGTCGCCGGTATCGGCGACGACGTATTCGACGTCCGGATGTACCGCGACTGCCGTGTTGCTGACGAGGGTCCACGGCGTCGTTGTCCAGACGAGGAGATCGGCCTTGCCGGCGTACGGGCCGCTGGTGAGCGGGAATCGAACGTAGACGCTGGGATCCGTGACGGTCAGATATCCCTGGGCGACCTCGTGATCGGAGAGGGGAGTGCCGCAACGTGGGCAGTAGGGTGCAACCCGGTGGTCCCGTACCAGGAGACCAGCGTCGAAGATCTTCTTCAGCGACCACCAGACGGAATCGATGTAGGTCGGGTCCATCGTCCAGTACGCCTGGGACATGTCGACCCAGTAGCCCATCCGCTCGGTGAGGCGTTCGAAGGCGTCGACGTGCCGCTCGACCGATTCGCGGCACTTCGCGTTGAATTCCGCGATGCCGTACGTCTCGATGTCCTGCTTGCCGGAGAATCCGAGCTCCCGTTCCACCTGCAGTTCCACCGGCAGGCCGTGGCAATCCCACCCGGCCTTCCGGGGAACGTGAAACCCCTTCATGGTCTTGAACCGGGGGAAGAGGTCCTTGAATACCCGCGCCTCGACGTGGTGGGTTCCCGGCGTCCCATTGGCGGTCGGCGGTCCTTCATAGAACGTCCACTGCGGCCGGCCGGCCGACGCGGCAAGGGACCGTTCGAAGACGCGGGTGTCTCGCCAGCGTTGCAGGACTTCGTGTTCGAGCGCTGGGAGATCGACCTGCGCGGGCAGCGGGGTGAACCGACGTCTGCCGGACACGGATTCGCCTTCCTGAGCTGGTAAAGAGATCTGGGACTTCCGCTCGGCTGGAAGTCTATGCGGCGATCGCAGGGACCACGCGGTGGCGGGACGTCGTCGTGCCGCGTACGCTGCGGGCAGCAGCGACGATTCAGGCTCCGGAGTCTGGTGATTCGATCTCCGGCGTGCCGCGTTGCTGCGCGCAGCGGAACCGACGTATCCTCTGCTGACCTGCGTGACGATCAGGAATCAGAGAGGTTCGAGGGGGCCTCGATGGCAGGACAACGGCGTACGACGACGGCGCCCGCCAGCCGGCGCACTACCACCACGGGGACGCGCACCGGGGTCAAGCGCACCACCGCCGGTGGCGCGAAGCGGAGCGTGTCGGCGAACGCTTCGGTGGCGGGTCGGAAGGCCACGACACAGGCGACCGCGAAAAGGGCCGCGGGGAAGGCCACCGCGGCGAAGCGCGCCGCGGCGGCGAAGGCCACGGTGACGAAGACCGCGGCGGTGAAGGCCGCCACGAAGAAGGCCACGGCTGTGAAGACCGCGGCGACGAAGACCGCGGCGGTGAAGGCCGCGGCGAAGAAGGCCGCGGCAAAGAAGGCCGCGACGAAGAAAGCCGCGGCAAAGAAGGCCGCGACGACGAAGACGTCTGCGGTGAAGACCTCGGTAGCAACCAAGGCGTCTGCCGGGGCGAGAGCAGCTGCCCGGGCGTCGGCACCGGCCAAGGCCGCGACGACCGCGGCCAAGAAGGCCGCGACGAAAAGGGCTACGGCGCCGGCTAAGCCCGCGGCGAAGAAGGCTGCGGCGCCCGCGAAGACCCCGGCGAAGCAGGCGGCTGCTTCCAAGAAGGCGGCGGCCACGGCGGCGAAGGCACCGGCGAAAGTGACCGCTCCCCGGAAGGCCGCAACAGCTGCCCAGCGGGGCGGAGCGGCAGCCAAGGCGCCGGCGAAGGCCGCGCGGAAGGCACCGGCTCCACCCACGAGCGTGCCACCGGCAACCGTCACCTCGCCGTCCGGCCCGACGCCAGCCGAGACCGCCGTTCGCCATGAGGCGGAGGTGCCTGGCGGCGTGCTCTCGTCACCGGCAGCGGCCCAGCCCGCGGAACCAGCCGGTGCGGAGTCGTCCGCGTCTGCCGTCGAACCGCCGGCTGCCGAACCGCCGGTCACGGCACCGTCCGCCGGCGTCGACGCCGCAGCAGCTCCGGCCGAGTCGGAGACCCCCGCCAACTCGACAGCCACGGCGCTCCCATCCGGAGCCGGCGACGTCGGAGCCGGCGAGATCGCGGATGAGTACACCTGGACAGCGGCTGAGCTCGACGAGATTCGTGCGCAGCTCGAAGCGGAGATTGTCCGGTTGCGCCGGGAGATCGAAGTCGCGGAGTCGGGGCTCGCGGAGCGGATGCGGGACGGCGGCGACGGCGCTGGTGACGACCAGGCGGACGCCGGCACGAAGACGTTCGAGCGGGAGCACGAGATGTCCCTGGCCAATAACGCCCGGGATCTGCTCGTGCAGACCGAGCACGCACTCGCCCGCATCGCAGATGGCACGTACGGCCGTTGCGAGAACTGCGGCAATCCCATCAACAAGCTCCGGCTGCAGGCGAATCCGCGTGCGACGCTATGTGTGTCCTGCAAGCAACGGGAGGAGCGTCGCTGACACCCGCGGAGCCCTCTGCACCGGATGCCGCACCGCGCCGGCGGATGGGCATTTTCTTCGGAGCCGCGTCGGCTGTCTTCGTCTGCGACGTCGTTTCAAAGATCATCGTCGTCGCCACCCTCTCGGACCGGCCGCCGGTCCGGCTCCTCGGAGGCCTCCTCACGCTGGAAGAGACCCGGAACGCGGGTGCGGCGTTCAGCATCGGCACCGGAGCGACCGCGCTGTTTGCGGTCGTCGCCATCGGCGTCATCGTCGTGATTGTCCGGACGGCCCGCCGGCTCTACAGCGCAGCGTGGGCGTGGGTGTTCGGGCTCCTGCTTGGCGGGGCAACGGGGAACCTCATCGACCGCTTGGTCCGCTCCCCGGGAATCTTCCGCGGGGAGGTCGTTGACTGGATACGGCTGCCGCATTTCGCCGTTTTCAACATTGCCGACGCGGCGATTACGGTCGGTGGTGTGCTGGCCGCCTGGCTTGCCCTGACCGGCCGGCATTTCGACGGCCGCCGGATCGCGGAGTCCTCTCCGCACCGCCACGTCTCGCCGTCAGATGCCGAGGAGCCCGCTGCCGACCGGAGCAACGCCGCCGGTGAGTGAGACGTTGGACCGTGCCTGGGAGTGTCGCGCGTGACCGACGAATCGTTTGATGACCGTCTGCTGCCGGTCCCGGAGGGGTTGGACGGCGAGCGGGTGGACGTCGCCATCGCGCGGCTGCTCGGCTTGTCGCGGACTCGAGTCGCCGATTTGATCGCCGCGGGTCAGGTTCGGGTCGACGGCGTCGTCCCGGCGAAGTCCGCTCGGCTTGCCGCAGGGTCGTGGCTCGAGGTCCGCGTGCCCCGTCCCGGACCGCCGCGCCCGCCGGTGATCCCGACACCGGTGGCGGACATGGCGGTCGTGTACGACGATCCGGACATCGTCGTCGTGGACAAACCCGCCGGGGTCGCGGCGCACCCCAGTCCCGGCTGGGAGGGTGCGACGGTCCTCGGAGCGCTCCTTGCCGCCGGGTATCGGGTCGCTACTTCCGGGGCGGCCGAGCGGCAAGGCATCGTCCACCGGTTGGACGTCGGCACCAGCGGGCTCATGGTGGTCGCCAAGAGCGAGCGGGCGTATTCGACACTCAAACGCGCATTCCGGGAACGCGAGGTGCACAAGATTTACCACGCGCTCGTGCAGGGACACCCGGATCCGGTGCGCGGCACCATCGACGCCCCGATCGACCGGCATCCGGTGCACGAGTTCCGGTTCGCGGTCGTCGCCGGCGGAAAGCCGAGCGTCACGCATTACACGACCCTTGAGGCCCTGCCGGCCGCGAGCCTGCTGGAGATCGAACTCGAGACCGGGCGGACCCATCAGATCCGGGTGCACATGGCGGCGATCCGGCATCCGTGCGTCGGTGACCTCATGTACGGCGCTGACCCCACGTTCGCGGCCCGGCTGGGCCTGGACCGCCAGTGGTTGCATGCGGTCCGCTTGCGCTTCACGCACCCGATCCTCGGCAGCCCGATCGAACTCACCTCGTCGTACCCACCGGATTTGGATCGGGCACTGCGGATCGTGCGTCAGGCAGCGTGACGCGTCGCGGCGGTCTAGGGTGACCTCGACGCCACGGTACGTGCGGACACCCGCCACGACGGGTGGCGGTCCGCACCGCGCTTCAACCAACGAGGGGGTGCACGATGACGGTTCGACGCATCGACTACTACTACGTGACGGTTCCCGACGCTCCGGGCGAAGGACGCCGGGTGTTCTCCTCCCTCGCCGAGCGGGGCGTCAACCTCCTCGCCGTCCTGGCGTTTCCCGTGGGTGACGGGAAGTCGCAGGTCGATCTCGTTCCCGAGGATCCGGCGGCGCTGGAGTCCGCGGCGGGTCAGGCAGGTCTGGAGCTGAGTCCGCGCAAGCATGCGTTCCTCGTGCAGGACGACGACCGGGTCGGCGCGATGGCAGAGGTGGCCGGGAAGCTGGCGGACGCCGGGATCAACGTGACGGCGGCGGCTGCGGTAGCAGCCGGCAACGGTCGGTACGGCATGTTGCTCTGGGTATCGCCCGCCGACTACGAGACGGCGGCGACGGTTCTCGGCGCGTAAGAAGGGACCAGACGGTAACGCGCTCGGCGCAGCGGCCGCAGCGGCGTCACGCGCTGCAAGGAGGGCCGGTGAAGGATGGAGAGCATCGAGATTCCGGTAGCGACGGGCAGCACGCTGGTCAGCGATGTCACCGACGAGGTTGAGCGGTTCTGCGCGGGCCGCGGTGACGGCCTGGTGCACGTCTTCGTCCCGCACGCCACGTGCGGCGTTGCGCTGATGGAGACCGGCTCCGGCAGCGAGCACGATCTTGCGGCGGTCGTCGATCGGCTGTTGCCGCGCGACGGCCGGTATCGCCACGCGCACGGCTCCCCGGGACACGGTCGCGATCACCTGCTGCCTGTCTTCGTCTCGCCGTCCCTCGTGCTGCCGGTTCTCGGCGGACGGCTGGCTCTCGGCACGTGGCAACGCGTCGTCCTCGTGGACACCAACGTGGACAACCCGCGCCGCCGGGTTCGGCTCTCGTTTCTCTCCGGTTGACGCACCACGCGGCCAGGGAGTACCCGCGCGTCGGCTACGACCCGGAGCGGGGCGTCCAGTACCCTCCCGGTGGTGACCGAGGAGGGTGAGCCGTGACCGACGTCCTGGCCAGCGCCGAACGAGTGCTCCGCGACGGTATCGGGTTGACCGAGCCCGAGCTCCGCGCGGTTCTCGATGTGGACGACGACTCTCTGCCGCGCCTTCTCGACCTGGCGCACCGGGTGCGGCGCCGCTGGTGCGGTCCTGGTGTGGAGATCGAGGGGATCGTCTCGGTCAAGACCGGCGGTTGCCCGGAGGACTGCCACTTCTGCTCCCAGTCGGGCCGCTTCGACTCGCCGGTCCGCAGTGCGTGGCTGGACATCCCGAACCTGGTAACAGCCGCGGAGCAGACGGCGGCGACCGGGGCGACGGAGTTCTGCATCGTCGCGGCCGTGCGGGGTCCTGACGACCGGCTGATGCGCCAGGTCCGCGCCGCAGTCCGGGCGATCCGTGAAGCCGTGGACATCAACATCTCGTGCTCGCTCGGCATCCTCACGCCGGACCAAGCCGCGGAGCTAGCTGAGATCGGCGTCCATCGCTACAACCACAACCTCGAGACCGCCCGCTCCTACTTCCCGTCCGTGGTCACCACGCACACCTGGGAGGAGCGGTGGCAGACACTGCAGCTGGTTCGAGCCGCGGGGATGGAGGTCTGCTGCGGCGGCATCCTCGGCATGGGCGAATCGCTGGACCAACGCGCGGAATTCGCCGCCCAGCTTGCGGACCTTGACCCGGACGAGGTGCCGCTCAACTTCCTCGACCCGCGCCCGGGTACCCCCTTCGCGGACTTGCCGGTGGTGTCGGTGGCGGAGGCCTTGCGGGCAGCGGCGATGTTCCGCCTTGCCTTGCCGCGGACCATCCTTCGGTTCGCCGGCGGCCGGGAGATCACCCTAGGCGACGCCGGCACGCGGGATGCCCTGCGCGGCGGCGTGAACGGACTGATCGTGGGGAATTACTTGACGACCCTCGGCCGTGATCCCGCCGCCGATCTTGCCTTGCTCGCCGAGCTTGGCGAACCCATCCGTCGTTCCGAACTGCAGGCACTCTCGCAAGCCTTGTGATGTTCTGCGAGCGCTGCGGCCAGCCGGTGACCGACGGCGACCATTCGCGCTGCGGCGTGGTCCGGGTCTGGGAGCCGCCGCGGTACTGCGCAATTTGCGCCCGACGGCTCGTCGTTCAGGTGTTGCCGACCGGGTGGACGGCGCGGTGTCCGGCACACGGGGAGGTGCGGTGAGCGTCTCAGCAGTGGCCCGACGCCGTCCGGAACCGGATCCGCTCCTCGTCTTTGATCGGGCGCACCTGTGGCACCCGTACGACTCTGCGATCGCGCCGGGTCCGGTCCGCCGGGTGGTCTCGGCGTCCGGTGCGCGGCTGCGGCTGGCCGACGGACGGGAGCTGATCGACGGCATGTCGTCGTGGTGGTGCGCCATCCATGGCTACCGGCACCCGGTCCTCGACGAAGCGGCGCGTGCGCAGCTGGAGCGGATGAGTCACGTGATGTTCGGCGGGCTGACCCATGAGCCGGCGATCGCGCTGGCCGCCGAGCTGCTCGACTTCGTCTCCGACCCCGACGGTCGTCCCGTCTTCGACCACGTGTTCTTCGCCGACTCGGGGTCGGTAGCGGTGGAGGTGGCGTTGAAGATGGCCGCGCAGTTCGGCGCGGGCACCGGCCGTCTCGGACGGCGGATTCTCGCCCTGCGCGGCGCCTACCACGGCGACACTCTCGGCGCGATGAGCGTCTGCGACCCCGTCGATGGCATGCACCGGCTCTTCGCCGGCACGCTGCCCACCCAGCTCTTCGCCCCACGGCCGCCGGCGGGGCTGGACGCGGACATTGCGGAGTGGACGGCGCAGGTGAGCGGCATCGTCGCCGAACACGCCGATGAACTTGTTGCCATCATCGTGGAACCGGTCCTCCAGGGGGCGGGCGGCATGTTCGTCTACCCGCCGGCATGTCTGCGCGTGCTGCGCGAACTTGCCGATCGCTACGACCTCCTGCTCATCTTTGATGAGATCGCGACCGGTTTTGGCCGGACCGGGGAGCTTTTCGCCATGCGCCACGCGGAGGTGTACCCGGACATCTGCTGTGTCGGCAAGGCGCTGACCGGGGGGTACCTCACCCTGGCCGCGGTGCTGTGCACGGCCCGGGTTGCCGAAGGCGTCTGCGCCGCCGAGCCGGGGGTGCTCATGCACGGCCCGACGTTCATGGCGAATCCGCTGGCATGCGCGGTGGCCGCGGCCAACCTGCGGCTGCTCCGCGCCGGCACCTGGCGCGCCAACGTGCACCGCATCGAGAACCGACTCCGCATCGGCCTTGCGGAGTGCGTGCAGGCCCCTGGGGTGCGGGACGTACGCGTGCTCGGCGCGGTCGGCGTCGTGCAGTGCGACCGGCCGGTCGACGTACCGGCTGTCACGGACGTCCTGGTGGAGCGCGGGGTGTGGCTGCGCCCGTTCCGTGATCTGATCTACACGATGCCGCCGTACATCTGCACGGATGACGAGGTGGACGCGATCAGCGCCGCGATTCGGGACGCGGTGACGGTGACGGCGCGATGAGCGGGGCGACTGACGCGGCCGAGCGCGAGACCGAGATCCTTTATCGCGACTGGTACGCGACTGACCCGCGTCGTCCGGTCATCCGGGTGGGGCGGCATTGGCTGGTCTCCTCGCGCGCATTGGTGAAGGCCGTGCTTCTCGATCAGGAGACGTTCGCCGCGGACAACACCCTGGACGCCGAAACACCGATGTCCGTTGCGGCGCTGCGCATCCTGGCTGGGCATCGGTTTCGGCTGCCGCACACGTTGGCGAACAATTCGGGACCGAGCCACGCCGGGTGGCGCCGCTTGCTAGCGCCGTATTTCTCACCCTCGGCGATCGAACGGCATCGGGCGTACGTCGACCGCGTGGCGGAGCAGCTGGTGGCGGAGGCCGCGGCGGTGTTGGCCCGTGACGGTGTCGTCGACCTGCATGCGGCGGTTTCTCAGCCGCTCCCGCTCGTCGTCCTTGACCGGATCATTGGTCTGCCGCCCGACGACATCGCCACCGTGAAGCGGTTTGCCGCCGCGGCGCTGGAGCTGTTCTGGGCGCCGCTCACCCCGGAGCGGCAGCGGGTTCTTGCCGATCAGGTGGGGGCGTATCACGCCCGGTTGCGCCGTTTTGCCCAGACCGCCGGCGGTCTGGGCGCGGAGCTCCGCGATCACGCGCAGCGGACCGGTCTCAGTGACGACGACGTCGTCGGCGTTCTCTTTTTCCTTGTGGTGGCCGGGCAGGAGACCACATCGCAGTTCTTGACGGCGTTGTTTGCCCGGCTGCTTGCTGAGCCCGCGGTACTGGCCGGCCTGCGGAGGGGTCGAATCGCCGTGGCAGACGTCGTCGCCGAAGGTCTGCGGCTGCTGACGCCGGTGGTGACGTGGCGGCGGGTGGCCACCCGTGACGTGGTGCTCGGCGGGACGACGATTCCCCGCGGCGGGTCGATTGTGCTGCGGCTTGCGGCCGCGGGCCGCGACCCGGACGAGGTTGCTGAACCGGAGCATTTCCTGCCCGGCCAGCGCGGCTCCCGCCGGCATCTCGCCTTCGGCGCGGGAGCCCATCGCTGCCTCGGGGCGCAGCTTGCCACGATGGAAGCCGAAATCGTCGTGACGCGGATCGCGGATCTCCTCGCGGAAGCCGAGGTTGTGCGGGCGCCGCGGCATCCGCTGAACCTGTCGTTTCGCATGCCCGATGCTCTCGTCGTTCGGAGTGCCGCTGTATCGGCGGGCGTGGCGCCGGCGGGCGGGTCATGTCGCGGCCGGTCGCGGAGCATGTGACCACGGTGCCGGACTGACAAGCACCGGCTGCTGGCTCTTCACGGCGTCGTCGATCGCGCAGGCGATGAGGTGGTCTTGGCAGGCTTCGGCCAGCGGGTAAGGGGGCGGGCCGGATTCGCGCACCCACGCGGCCATGTCGGCAAGAATGTCGGCGACCGCGACGTCGTCTTCGGAGAGTCGAGCGCCAAAGAAGCGGTTGCGGTACATGACCTGGCCGTCAAGGCTGATGTGGTCGAGATCAACTCCTTCGAGATTGAGGTCGATACCGACGCGCCTGCGGACCAACACGGATTGCACCGGTGTGAACGGATCGACAAGGCGGACGACGGTCTCGTCGACCCACTCGCCGAGGCTGCCGCGGACGACGATCCGCCGGGCCCGAAGCGGGTTCCACCATTGGTTGTCGGTGAACGTGTACGTGGCGAATCGTCCGCCGAAGTCGAGCCAGGCGTAGGTGGTCGTAACGGGCTGGGGAGTGGCGTCGCCGCGCCATCCGTCTTTTGTGAGCGGATCGGCAAGTGGGGCAGTGACGGCGGTGGCCCGCACGACCGGAAGGGTGAAGCCGACGTCCAGGTAATGCCGCAGCAGGGAGACGGCGTGGTACAAATGCGTCGAAGAAATGTCGGCCGACGTCGGTTCGCCGATGAGCCCGGAGCGTATGGCGGCCAGTCGCGCGGCGTGGCCCGGCATTCGCGTGTATTGTTCGGCAACTTGTACCAGGCCGCTCTCGCCCACTTTCTGCCACAGGGCGCGAAGTCCGGGGACGTCGGGCGCGGGCGGGGTTTCGGTAAGAACAGGGATTCCCTGTCGTACCACCGCTTCCGTGCATTCCGGTGTGGCGTCCCACGACACGGCGACAACGACAAAATCGGGACGCCGCGCAGCAAGCGCATCCTCAAGTGTCGCGTGGACCGGTACCTTCCAGTGCGTCGCGAGATACTCCCGACGCGAGGCCGTTCGTGCGACGACGCCGGTGACGGTGAACCATTCCGGCGCCGCTGCGGCGATGCGGAGGAGGAATTCGGCCCGCCATCCTGCACCGATGATGGCGAAGCACGCCGGACCGTCAGCCGGTGGCCGACGCCACGGTACGGCAGTCATGCTCCACGGTCCTTTCCCTCGCGCGACCGGCGACCCACGCCGGCGCGTCGGTCACGGAGTGACCCCGAGCCGCCGACGCCGTCGTGAGGACGCCGCCACGGCGCGCCGCCGTCGGGCTTGCTCTCCGGTTTGCGATCCCTCACCTGGGTCTCGCGTAGTCGCTCCCTAATCGGCGTCCCGGGTCGTCGCTCGGACGGAGCCGGATCCAAAGGTCGTCTGGATGCTACGTGACCCTGGACGATGCCAACGACTCGGCGGCCGTGCTCCAGTCGCGCGTGCTGCGCCGTCTGGATGCTACGTGAGCTGCCAGCCGCCGTCCACGTAGAGCTGCACGGCGTTCACCGCCCTGTTGGTCAGGAGAAAATCGACCGCGTCAACGATGTCGGCCATGGTGGCTAATCTGCCGAGCGGCGTACGCGAACGGTATCCCTCGAGGACCTCCGCAGGCTTGCCCGCCCAGTACGGACTGTCGCCGACAATTCCCGGGTGAATGGCATTGAACCGGATCGGCGCCAATTCCCACGCGAGTGTGTTCACCATGCCGATGACGCCGCCGTTGACCGTGGAAACCGTGGTTGAACCGGGATAGGGCTTGTCCTTTGCGCGTCCGCCGAAAATGACGACCGAGGATTCGTCGTGCATCGCCGGTAGGAGAGTGTGCACGACCTCGGTGTAGGAGACGAGCTTGATGGTGGCGAGCCGAATCGCCCGATCAATGTCGTATTCGCGGACGCTGTTGGTGTCTCGATCGATGGCGGCAAGGACAAGGTGGTCCACGCGGTCAATGTCGGCCAGTTTTTCTTTGATGCGGTGGGGTTCGGTGAGGTCGACGCCGATGCCGCGCGCACCATCGCCGAGCTGGGCGGCGGCATCGGCGGCGGTTTTGTCGTCCCGACCTGTAATCACCACGGTGTCGCCGTTGCCGAGCCGGTGCCGGGCGATTTCCCAACCGATGCCGCGGGTTCCCCCGACGATGACCGTCGTCGTCACGACATGCTCCCTTCCGAGGCCCATTTGGTGCTGGCGAGTTCTTTCGCGAGTCGATCGCGCAGGTAATCCCAGTCGCGGGCGAACCGATACGAGTAGCGCGACGGCGGTTGCGGCGCCTGGGTCTCCAGCCAGCGCACCGGCACGTCACCGGTGTTGCGGAAACCATGCGGGCAGCCAACACCCGCCCACGCGACGTCGCCGGGCCCGAGGGTGTACGTCGCATCGCCGAAAGTCGCCTCGACATGTCCTTCGAGGATGAGATAGGTCTCCTCGAACGGATGGTCGTGGGGACTGGCGAACCCGCCGGGTTCGTACTGAACCATGAACATCGTCGAGAGCACGGCGCCGAGATCCGAATCGATCATCATCTTGACCGAGATCCCGCTGTAGACGAGGAGCGCAGTGCGCATGCTTGCCGAGACGGCAAGCCGATCCTGGGTCTGCAGCGCCGGATTCATGTTCTCCGGGTCAATGTGCCCGTACCGGCGGGTCCGCGGGTCACGGACATCGGGCCGGATCGGTACGGCGTCCGGCTGCGGTGGAACCACGAGCGTGTCCAGACCATGCGTAGCGCGCGGCTGGGGAGCGGACATCCGGGCGAACCGGACGGTTGTTCCGCTCTCATTGCGCAATGTGTGCGGCACCGCCACCGGAATCCAGCCGTAGTCACCCGTGGTGAGAAGAGCGGCGCCGTCCGGCGTACCGACGACGACTTCCCCGGTGAGCACGTAAAGGCTCTCTTCGTAGGAATGGACATGCCAGGGCAGTCGCCCGCCGGGCTCGAGTTCAGCGAGACCGAACCCGGTGTGCACGGCCGGCCCTGCCGAGTCGACGACCGACCAGCCCCGGTATCCGACCGCGGAGTCAAGCGGCGCCGGCGCCGGTTGCCACACCGCATCGGCGGCGCGGCACACCAGGTGCGCAGGATTCACCCCACCTGCTCCTTCTTCTGCGCCGCCGCTGCCACGAGGTAATCCCGGGAATTCTCGACGAGAGTCCGCACCCGGTTCACGTCGGTGAGGAGCTTTCCGTCACGCTTACGGAACCCGCCATTGACGATGACGTGCTCGACGTTGGACACGTCGGCCGAGATGACGACGGCGGCGACTGGGTCGTGCACCGGGGCCATGTTCAGGGCGCGGGCGTCCAGTATCACGACGTCCGCTTTCTTACCCGGTGTGAGGGAACCAATGTGATCCTCGAGTCCCACCACGTGTGCTCCGTTGCGGGTGGCCATTTCGAGCATTCGGCGTGCTGTCGGAGTGTCCTCGGGGATCGGCTGGTCGAGTTCCCAGTAGACGGCGTTGATCCGGGCCCGCTCGCCGGCGAATGCGGCACGCATTTCGGTGAACATGTCGCCGGGAACGGTGGTGACGACATCGATGGAGAGACTCGGCCGCAGGCCGTAACGGTGTGCCTTCTGTACCGGCGGCCAGCCGTGGCCCATCTGCATTTCCACCTGCGGCGCGATGGATATGGTGCCGCCGGTGTCGGCAACCCGCCGCCATTCGTGCTCGCTGAAGTAACAGCAGTGAATGTAGGTGATATCCGGCCCCAGTAAGCCAAGCCGATCGAGCTGCTCGACCATGCCGTACCGTCCGGCCAGCCGGCCCATGCCGACATGCACGGTTATTGGAATGCCAAGCTCACGGGCGAGCCCCCACTCGGCGCGGACAACGTCATCTTGGGTGAAGCCTGGTCCGCGGGTGGCAAGCGCCATGGTGAGCAGCCCTTGATCCGAGGAGAAGTATGTGCTGCGGATGCGCCGTACGTCATCAGCCGGAATCGCCTCGGCGCTGAAGAACCAATATTTCTGCAGTGAGGTGTTCGCGCTGCCGTAGGCGTACTGTGCGCGGATGCCCGCCTCTTGCAGTCCGCGGATAGCCGCATCCGGATGTTCGGGCGTGTTGTTGATGTGTGACCAGTCGACGAGAGTCGTGATGCCGGCATTGAGGCATTCGAGCGCACCGGCAAGGTTGCTGGCGTACACGTCGTCAGCTCGATAGAGAGGAGCGAAGGTGTCGAGAATCTCCACGAAGTAATCGTCGAGGGTTGCGTTCGGCGCACAGTTGCGGATCGCCGCTTCCCACGTGTGACGGTGCGTATCGATCAGTCCAGGGATGACGATGCGTCCTGTGCAGTCAACAATCTCAGCATCCGCGTGAATGCTCGGTTGAACGGCGGCGATTCGATCATCCTCGATAAGGACGTCACCAGTGGGTAGGTCGCCGATCTGTTCGTCCATGGTAATGACGGTGCCGCCTTTGAGAAGGATCTTGCCCATATCGACCCCTTTCGCTGGTCACTTGCCGCGGGCGTCAGGCTGCGGCGGAAGCCGCATTTCTCCACGTCCGGCAGGCGTGTTCCGATGGGATTCCGGCTCGCGGAGGGTGGGAAGAGGCTGATTGATGGTCCAATACCGCCGGCCGGCCACGAGGAGATCCTCGGCTGGAAACTTCGTGATGACTTCGCATCCGTCGGCCGTGACGACGACTTCTTCTTCGATGCGGGCTGCGGACCAACCGTCCGCCGCCGGCCAGTATGTCTCGAGCGCGAAAACCATGCCCTCTTCCAGGGTTTCCGGGTGATCAAGAGAGACGAGCCGACTGAAGATAGGCTTTTCCCAGATGGAGAGCCCGACGCCGTGACCATATTGCAGCGCGAATGCGGCTTCCTCGTCAGGGAATCCGAATTCCTGAGCCTTCGGCCACAGCGCCACGATGTCAGCCGTGGTCACTCCGGGCTTCACCATGGCAATCGCGGCGTCCATGTATTCCCGGCATCGTGTGTAGGCGTCCCGCATCGCAGGGGAGGCGCTGCCCACTGCGAAGGTGCGGTAGTAGCAGGTGCGGTAACCGAGGTGGCTGTGGAGGATGTCGAAGAACGCTGGATCACCCGGCCGGATGATTCTGTCGCTGTAGACGTGCGGATGCGGGGAGCAGCGCTCCCCAGAGATGGCATTGACTCCCTCGACATATTCGCTGCCGAGGTCGTAAAGAACCTTGCTAACCACGCCGACGCATTCGTTCTCACGCACGCCGGGACGGAGAAAAGCATACAGCTCTTCATATGCCGCATCGACCATTGCGCACGCTTGTGTGAGCAATGCGATTTCGTCGGGAGTCTTGATGCGCCGGGCTTCGAGGAAAACCTGTTGACCGTCGACGACCTGCACGCCTTCAGCTTGCAGAGCGGCAAGGATCGGCAGTTCGATGACATCCACGCCGAGAGGCTCGTTGGCGAGGCCGTGCTCGCGAAGCTCGGTGGCGATTTTGCGCGCAAGCTCGGTCGCGATGCCGGCGTTCGGATGGAAAGCACCGCGGAGTGTGGAAATACCCGCACGTGCGCGTCGTGTCCCGTCCAGCCACGGGTTGAAGAGCTGGTGGTGACGGGCGGCGGAGCCGAAGTCCCAGATGATCGGTTCTCCGCCGCGTGGCAGTAACGCGAATCGGATGAGTTTGTCGACCGCCCAAGTGCCGATGTGGGTGGCCGTCATGTATCGGATATTCGCGAAGTCGAAGGCGAGGAGTGCTCCGAGTTCGGTCGTCTCCAGGGTGGCACGGAGTCGGGCGAGTCGATCACGGCGGAGTCGATCCAGGTCGATGCGTTGTTCCCAGTCGACGGCGTTAGGACCGTAGGTACGAATGGCCACCGCAGCTGCCCCCTTTCCCGCTTTAAGGCTGTTAGTCTAGGTCCGGCATCGAGAAGCCGTCAAGTGTCACTGCACAGGTTGCGCATGACACCGCACGGGTGTTAAGCCGATCGTCGTGTACGGAGGATGCGGAGGAGGCTGGGTGAACGTCGCCCAGGTACCACAGGTTGGTGAGCGGTTGCGCCGGGCCCGCTTGCGTCGCGGCGTCAGCCTGCGCAGTCTGGCCCGGGACTTGGGCGTCTCCGCGAGCCTGCTGTCCCAGATCGAGACAGGGAAGAGCCAGCCGTCGGTGAGCACCCTGTATGCGATAACGACCGCCCTCGGCCTGGCGATGGAGGAGGTTTTCGAGCAACCGACCCGTGCGCGGCGCTCCGTGGCGCCGCCGATGGAGATGGACCTCTCTCCGCCGGCGCGCGCCGCCCGCGAGGAGCGGCATGAGCGGCTCGGACCCGTGGTGACGCCTGAGGACCGGAAGGTGCTCCACCTGGATTCCGGTGTGACGTGGGAATGGCTTGGCCGGCTCCCACACAGCCACGTCGAGTTCCTCCTCATCACCTACCACCCTGGAGGAACCTCCTCGAGCAACGGCGGGCTGATGCGGCATCACGGCGCTGAGTATGGATATCTGATCAGCGGGGAACTCATTCTCACGCTCGGTTTCGAGGAATACCGCTTGCGTCCCGGTGACGCTGTTTCCTTTGCGTCGACCACTCCCCATCGGCTTCGGAACGAAGGCCAGCAGCCGGCCGTCGGCGTCTGGTTCGTCACTGAGGAGGTGTAGTTCGGCCGTCGCACTCATTGCGGCGTGCCGGGTGCCGGTGCCTCGGTTGAGAAAGACCGGGAGGCTAGACCACGCAGGTAAACGGCGAGAGCGGAGATGTCACGATCGCCGACGTGGTCGAGCGCAGCGGCGACGATGGCGAGATTCTTCGCCGCCTGCGGCAGCGGTGTGCCGGTCTGTTCGCCTAGGGCCAGGATGAGTTCGAGGTCCTTGCGGACGAGTGCCAATCGGAAGTCGACCGGCGCGTGTTCGGGGTCCTCGAAGGCTTGCCGCTTGTAGTGCACGAAGGGCGCGCCGGCGGCGCTGGATGCGAAGACGTCGTACGCCAGGCTTCGCGGGATTCCTGCTCGTTCGGCGAGTACGAGTCCTTCGGCAAGTGCCGCATTGAGCCCGTGGATGACGGTGTTGACGGCGAGCTTCATGGCCGCGCCGCTGCCGAGAGGACCCAGATGAAAAATCCGTCGACCAATGATGTCGAGAACCGGGCGGATCGCGTCCAGGCTGGCGTCCTCACCACCGACCATCAGCGTGAGACCGCCCTCGCGTGCTACGGCGACGCTGCCGGAGACCGGAACGTCGAGGATGTCGGCACCCTTGGCGCGCAATTCGGGCGCGATGGCACGAGCGACCTCCGGCTCCACGGTGCTGAGCTCCGCCACGACGAGACCGGGGCGTGCACCGGCCACAACGCCGTCCGGACCGAGGAAGACGTCCTCGACCGCCCGACGATCCGCAAGCGAGGTGAGCGCAACTGGAACGTCTGCCACGGCTTCAGCGGGCGTTGCAGCAACCTTGGCGCCGAGTCGTTCGCCGAGCGCCTGCGCGCGTTCGCGGGTCCGGTTCCAGAGAATGAGCTCAGCACCGGCGTCGTGAAGCCGGGCCGCCATTGCGCTGCCCATCGCACCGAGACCGAGAACTGCGACCTGTGTCACCGTCGACTCCTCCCTGGTTGAGGCTGAAGGATTCGGTGCACGCGTGACACCTACCACAATCGGTTGCGTACCGCTCGCGCACGCGCTAGTCTTTGTTTGATGTCACTGTACGCTCGATCCCGGTCCGGGTCGACCTGACGGAGGTGTTGGGTGCGTCGTCCTACGGACATCGGTTTACCGGAACGTCCAACCTTCACCGCGGAGGTCAACGGTCGCGAACTGGATCTGTTCGAACTGATGGTGCGCCTGCGATTCTTCGAGCGGCGGGCTCACGACCTTTTCCTTCAAGGCCTGGTAAAAGGTACGTCGCATCTGTCGCTTGGTCAAGAGGCGGTGGCAACGGGCTTTGCCGCAGCGATGGAGCCGACGGATCTCACCTTTGCCACCTACCGGGGTCATGCACACACCCTTTCCCGGGGCGCATCAATGACCGGTGTTATGGGCGAGCTCATGGGCCGGTCGGTCGGCCTGATGGCTGGTAAGGGTGGTTCGATGCACTTGACCAGCGTTGAGCACGGCATGATGGGGTCATACGCCATCGTTGGCGCGCACCTCCCGGTGGCGGTCGGTGCCGCATGGTCCGCAAAAGTGCGTGGAACGAACCAAGTTGTCGTCTGCTTTTTCGGCGATGGGACGACGAATATCGGGGCCTTTCACGAGGCGCTGAGCCTTGCTGCAGTCTGGAGAGTTCCGGTCGTCTTCGTCTGCGAAAACAACTTGTACATGGAGTACACGTCGATTTCTTCGGTGACTCCGGTGGTGCGACCGCTGGCCGACCGTGCGTCCGCTTACGGTCTGTCCGCTGTCGTTGTCGACGGCAACGATGTCGCCGCCGTCTTCGATGTCGCCCGGCGCTCGATTGCCGAGTGCCGCACCGGCGGCGGCCCGGTGCTCATCGAGGCCCTTACCTACCGGCAGGGTGGGCATTCCCGAGCAGATCCCGGTACGTACCGGCCGAAGGAGGAAGTCGAGGCGTGGCTTGCCCGGGATCCGGTGACGTGTTACCGGGAGCACCTTCTTGCCAGCGGCTACCCGGCGGGCACTCTCGATGAGATCGAAGCGCGGGCCACGGCGGAGGTCGACCGCGCGGTGGAGGAGGCACGTACGGCGGCTGCCCCCGACGTGAGCTTGGTGGAAGCCGACCTTTGGGCAGATGGGAGTGCGTCGTGGCGGTCCTGAGTTATCGGGAGGCGGTGGCTCGCGGCCTCGCACAGGAAATGGCCCGGGATTCCCGGGTCGTGCTCATCGGAGAGGATGTCGGCGCCGCCGGGGGTGTTTTCAAGGCGACGGTCGGGCTCCTCGATCAATTCGGACCGAGCCGGGTCATCGATACGCCGATTGCCGAGCAGGCGATCATCGGCGCCGCAATGGGGGCGGCGATGAACGGCATGCGGCCGGTGGCGGAAATCATGTTCTCGGACTTCTTCGCCGTCTGCTGGGATCAGATTGCCAATCAGATCGCCAAGACGCGGTACATGACGCACGGTCAAATTTCCCTGCCTCTTGTCATCCGGACGGCCAACGGCGGGGGAGTCCGCTTTGGTGCCCAACACTCTCAGAGTGTCGAAAACTGGGCCATGATGGTTCCTGGCCTGAAGGTCGTTGCACCGTCGACCCCACGTGACGTTGTCGGCTTGCTTGCAGCGGCGATCCGCGATCCTGATCCGGTCATATTCTTCGAACACAAGTCGCTGTATGCGGTGCGCGACGAGGTTCCTGACGGAGAGATCGTTGACGAGCTGGGTCGCGCTGTCGTACGCCGACAGGGTCGGGACGCCACGGTGGTTGCATTGGCTGCCATGGTGCCAAGAGCTCTCGCCGCTGCGGACCGGTTGGCCGCTGAGGATGGCATTTCCGTCTCGGTGGTCGATGTCCGTTCGCTTGTGCCGCTCGACGTATCAACACTGCTTGACGCGACCCGGGCCACCGGCCGCGTGTTCACCGTGGAAGAGAATCCGCGCCTCTGCGGCTGGGGTGGCGAAATTGTCTCCATCCTCGTCGAAGAGGCGTGGCCTGACCTTAAGGCGGCCCCGGTACGCATCACCACGCCGCACATTCCCCTCCCGGCGGCTGATGTCTTGGAAGATGCCGCTATTCCCAGCGTCGACCGTATCGTTGAAACCATTCGCAAGCACGTGACAGCAAACTGAGACCCGTTGTGGAGCGTTCAGTGTTCGAAGTCCGCATGCCGCAACTCGGTGAGACCGTGCAGACCGGCACGATTAAGGCTTGGCACAAGAAGGTCGGTGATACGGTACGGGCCGACGAGACGCTGCTCGAGGTTTCCAGCGACAAGGTCGACGTCGATATTCCCGCACAGGCCGACGGCGTCCTCAAGGAGATTCGCGTAGCCGAGGGTGAAGAAGTCGCTGTCGGTACGGTGATTGCGGTCATCGACTAGCACCCGCGGCGGGCGACAACGGCTGTTCGTCGCGCGCCCTCTGAACGGACTCCCCTGTTCGGGCGTCAGGGCGGACGCACGTGTCTGCTCGCGTGGCTGAGCGTCCGGCATATGTTCTGAGCACGGCGACTCTTTTAAGGCCGGCCGGCAGCCGCGCATCGCAATTCTGCGTGTCTCCGCGTGACCGTCCTGCAGCTCTCCTTGGCTGCGGGCGTTCCTGTCAGAGCCGTGCATGCCGTCCAGGGCATGGCGGTGACTGTTACGGCTGGCGTAACCGATACCACGCGTCGATACCGACGGCAAGCAGAAGAATGGCGCCGAGGGTCATCTGCTGGTAGAGCGGGTTCAGCCCGAGCAGATCGAAACCGTTTCCGATCAGGGCGATGAAGAGTACCCCGACGACCGTGCGCCAGATCGCTCCTTCGCCGCCGAGGATTGACGTTCCCCCGACGACGATTCCTGCGAGCACGGTGAAGGCGAGTGTGCTGCCGTTGTTGGCTTGGGCGCTGAGCACGCGCGATGTGTCGATGACGCCGCCCAGGGCGGCGGCAAAGCCGCTGAGGGTGAAGGCGACAACTCGGATGGCGTTGATCCGTACGCCGGCGAGCCGGGCAGCCTCGATGTTGCCGCCGACGGCGTATAGATATCGGCCGAACGTCGTGCGGGCAAGGAGAAACCCGAGTGCCAGCACGACCACCAGCATTGTCCAAATCGAGGTGCGAATGGTGAGGAATTCGGTCTGCGCGATACGTGCGTATTCACGATTGCTGGTGAGGACGATGAGATTTCCGTTGGAAATGCGAGCTGCCAGGCCGCTCACGATGAAGGACATCGCCAGTGTGGCGATGAGCGAGTTGATGCGGAAGAGCGTGCTCACGATTCCGTTGACGACGCCGATGCCTATTCCGATCGCAACGGCGATCAGCGCGCCGAGGAGAGCCGGATGGTGCTGCGCGACCATCGCCGACGCGACCCCGGCGAGCGCATACGTCGCACCGACGGAGAGGTCGAGGCCGCCGCTGATGAGGACGAGAGTGCCGGCTGCGGCGATGATGAGTGTCGCCGCCTGTTGATCGAGAATGTTGAGCAGATTGGTCTTTGACAGGAAGGGTGGACTCGCCACGGCCAGGGCGATGAACAGGGCCAGAAAGGGCATGAGAATGGCGGCGGAGCGCCATAGCCGCGCCGGTTGCCTCAGGAGCGCGCTGATGACCGCCAGGACCGCCGGAGTCGCGCGGTCCTGGCTCTTGACGGAATCCGCCACGGACGAGTGCTCCATCATTCCTCCCGCGTCCCAGAGTGCTCGGCGAACGCCGCAGTGATCACGTTATGCTCGTTGAGCTGATCGGCCGTGAGCTCCGCGGCGATTCTTCCGGCTCGAATGACGAGGGCGCGATGCGAGAGACCGAGAATTTCTTCGACGTCCGATGAAATGACGACAATCGCCGTCCCGCTGTCGGCCTCACCGGCAAGAAGTTCGTAGATGGCGTGACGTGCACCGACATCGACGCCTCGAGTCGGTTCATCGGCAATGAGCACCGCCGGCTGGCTTAACAAGGCCCGGGCGAAGAGGACCTTCTGTTGGTTTCCGCCGGAGAGCGTGGCGACGGGTGCGTCAATGTTGGCCGCGCGAACGTTGAGCGCGTCCAGAATGTGGCGGACGACGCGTGCCTCACGTCGCTTGTTGATCCAACCGCCGCGGCTGACGGTGCGGAGGATGTTGAGGGTGACGTTTTCGCGGATGGATCGGCGCAACAGCAGTCCTTGGTCCTTGCGGGATTCGGGGATCAGAGCGATTCCTGACCGTAAGGCTGCGCTGGGTGTCGCGAATCGCTGGGAGCGGCCGCGCACGACGAGTTCGCCCGCATGCGGTCGGCGCGAACCGTAAATCGCGTGGGCGATTTCACTCCGGCCGGCTCCGACGAGTCCCGCCAGCCCAAGGATCTCGCCGCGGCGGAGGGAGAACGACACTCCTGCGACACCGGGAGCCGTCACCTGTCGTGCTTCCAGAATGGTCGCGGCTGAGGCGGCCGGAAGGCGTTTCTCCGGGAAGACAGACGTGAGTGTGCGGCCGAGCATGCCCTCGATCAGGGATTCACGTGTCTCCCTCCCCGCCGGCGAGGTGCGAACGACGAGGCCGTCGCGCAGAATCGTGATGACGTCCGACAGTGCGAGAACCTCCGAGAGGAAGTGTGAGATCAGAAGCACGGCCTTCCCGGAGCGGGCGAGGGACTTGATGACGTCGTGCAAGCGGGCGGCTTCGTTGTCCGGCAGAGTCGCGGTCGGCTCGTCCATGACGATCAGCGAAGCACCGCTGCGCAGGGCGCGCAGAATCTCTATTTTTTGTTGATCGGCTGGACGCAGCGCGCCTGCAGGGACGTCCGGTGGAAGCTCAAATCCCACTTCGCCCGCCAACTCTTCGAATTGTGCGCGCAGCCGGCGGCTGCGGATTATTCCTGTCGTCCGAGGCTCGGTGCCGAGAAAGACGTTGGCGGCTACGGAGAGACTGGGCACGATGGTGAGTTCCTGGGCGATGGTGGCAATGCCGTGCGCACGGGCATCGCGAGGTGAGCGGAAGGTCACAGGCGTACCGTCAATGCGGAGTTCACCCGTGTCGGGCGCCAGGACGCCGCCGATAATCTTCGCTATCGTCGATTTTCCTGCGCCGTTCTCACCGATGAGCGCGTGGACGGTACCCGCGCGCACCGTGAGATTGACCTCGCGGAGCGCACGGGTACCACCGAAGCGTTTGGTGACGCCGACGAGCTGGATGGAAGAGAAACCTCCTTCGCCGTGGGCGTCGGACTTCATCGGACGACTCACCCCGGCCACTCGGCGGTGAACTCACTTGCCGTCGCCTTGGTGACGATTCCGTTGTTGGGCAGTCCGGCCGTCGGGTTGATCCCGCCGCTGTCCTGACCGTCGCGGATCGCTTTGATGAGCGCCTGCATTCCAAGCCGTCCGGTGCTGGCCGGAGCCTGGGCCACTGTCGAGAACCACTGGCCGGAGGCGACGCCCTGGATGCCTGCGGCACTGGCACCAAAGCCCACGAGAAGCACCTTTCCCGTCTTCTTTGCCGCCGCCAGCGCCTGCACTGCACCCTCGATGCCCTGGTCGGAACCCACGATGAGCGTCAGGTCGGGATGGGCTTGCAGCATGTCCTGGACGGCCTTGAGGCCGCCTGCAGGTGTGAAGAAGTCCTGCCCTTCCGCGACAACTTTGATGGAGGGCGTGCCCTGAACGACTTTCATGAAGTCGTCGTGGATGACACCGTCAAGCGTGGACGCTTTGATGTCGTAGAGATAGCCCACGTTGCACGGATTGGCGTTGACGGACTGACACGCGGCGACGACCTGTTCGCCGAGAAGGCGGCCGATGTCAGGGATGCGGTCGACGACGGCGGCTGACATCCCAGGCACCTGCGGATCGTACGTATGGAAGTCGGGTCCGAGGATCTGGTCGATGTCAACCACTTTGATGCCTTTGGCGACGGCTTGCTTGACCAGATCGACGAGATTTGTCGCAAGAATCGGTTGGATGAGAATGCCGTCGTACTTTCCGGCCGTGATGGCATTCTGGAACTGGGCGAACTGGGTCTGCGGATTGTTGTTGGCGTCGAATACGGTGACTTTCGCATTCTCCCCTGAGGCCACCGCCTGCGCCGCGGCGAGCATCGGGGCGTCGTAGCTGTTGGCGACCGCAAAGGATAGATATGCGATTTGCAGTGTTTTGCCCGTGTTGGCGCTGCCGGCGGCTGACGCCGATGCCGGGGTGCCGGCGGTAGAGCTTGACGAAGCGGACGCGTTCGGTGTCGTACTCGTGCGCGCTGTGCCGCTCGTTCCCGAGCTGCACGCGGCGAGAGCGACGGCAGCCAGGGCCATGGCAGCAGTGAGGAGGGTGGGGGTCCCTCGTCGGCGGGTGGGCTGTGAAGACATGATCCTTCCTTTCGAGCCGTCATCGGCGGGCCGGTAACGCAGTGCGCGGCTTCGGGATCTTGGGACGATTGCTCCTCGTCGTTGCATGTCCGGACATCGTCGAGGGAAGGTGAGCCTGTGCGGGCGGTATGCGTTCCCGCACACCGTCCGTGTGTTTAGCAGAAGAGTACGGACCCCCACGCCCTGTGTCCAGTGTCTGTTATCAAATCGTGCAGTGGATCTTAGCGAAGCTGAACTACAGACGGGGACATAGTGATCGTCTCTATGCAGGCAACCGAGACGAGCATTCGAGAAACCCCCTTCGACGCAGCATTGATAAGTCTCCGGCATCCGTTCGGAGCGCTTTGAACGCACCGAACATGGTCAATGGCGGGGGAGCGGAAAACTCCGACACCACGTCCAGTAAAACTAAACACGCGGCGATGCACCTCGCGCGTGGCGGGTGACTCGCACGCGGGCCGGCGTCGATCAGCCTCCTTCGCGTGCCACGAACTCCGCGACATCGAGTGATCCGTGCAGCCGGGGGGCCAGCCACTCGTGCGCCGCGGAACGGAAGGTCGCGCCGCCGAGAGATCCGACGGCCTCTGGAATCACCCCGCTGATCTCGGGCAGCTCGCGCAGGTTGGTCCGGTGGACGACTTCGGGATCGACCGGCCAGGAGCCGATGACGACCATCCCCCGGATACCGCGCCGGGCTAACGCCTCAAGCGTCAGTGCCGTGTGGTTGAGGGTACCGAGGCTGGCGCGGACCGCGACCACCACCGAGGCGCCCAGCTCCACCGCGAGGTCGGCCACCGTCCAGTTCCGCTCACCCATGGGTACGAGGAGACCGCCGGCGCCTTCGACGAGAACCAAGTCGTGATGGGTGGCAATCGCCCGAACCTCCCGGGCGACATCGTGCATGCGTATCAGCGGCGCACCGGTGAGCCGGGCGGCGACCGTCGGAGCAAGCGCCGGGCCGTATGTCGCCAACGTCTTGGTCAGCGCAGGGTCGGCGAGCCGGGCCACGACCTCGACGTCCGGCTCATCGCCTGCTGCGACGCCTGTCTGGCATGGCTTCACCACGGCGACCCGCATGTCGCCGGCTGTGGCTGCGGCGGCGATGGCGGCGGTCGCGATTGTCTTTCCAACACCGGTATCTGTCCCGGTAATCACGACAATGCCGCGAATGCCTGCCTCGCCCACGACCGCCGCTCCCTTGGTCGTCCCTTAGTCCTCATCGCTTCCCGGCACGTGCCGTCGCGACGACACCCTCCCGGCAGGCGCCGTTGCGACGACAACGCGTACCGCCGCTGCGAAATCCTCCTCGGACAGCCGTGCATTCACCGTCAGTCGCAGCCGGGAGATCGGGTCCGGCGTCGACGGTGGACGGAAGCATCCGACTGCAACCTGCTCGGCATGACACGCAGCCGCCCACTGCACCGCCGCCTCCGCGGTCGGCGCTGCGACGGCGAGGATGCCGGCTGCCGGCGTCCGGACGACGGTGAGGCCCTGTGACCGGAGAAATTCCGCCGCGGTCGCCGCCCGGCGCCGTACCGAATCCCGCAATTCCGGCGAATGCCGGATGATGCCGAGGGCCGCATGGGCCGCAGCGGTGATTGCTGGGGGAAGAGCGGTGTCATAGATGAAGGGCCGGGCGGTCTGCATGAGATGGTCGATGAAATCGGTAGGCCCCGCCACAATTCCGCCGGCTGCGCCGAATGCCTTCGACAGGGTTGCCGTGACAACGACATCAGGCTCATCGGCGAGACCCGCTGCACGCACGGCACCGCCGCCGTCCGGCCCGAGAATCCCGACAGCGTGGGCGTCATCGACGACGAGGATCGCCCCGAACCGCCGGCACAGCGCGTGTACCTCGCGCAGCGGCGCGAGGTCGCCGTCCACCGAAAAAACGGATTCTGTCACCACAACGAGCGGGCGCGCGGAGAATTTCTCGAGTTTGGCGGCAAGGTCCGTGACGTCGGCGTGTGCGGCGACCTCGGTCTGCGCACCGGTCAGACGGCAGGCATCGATGAGCGAGGCATGCACGTGCGCATCGCGGACGATCACCGTGCCGGGGCCGACCACGCCGGCCACGGCGGCAAGATTCGCCAAATATCCCGAGGAGAAGACCAAGGCGGCAGGCTGTCCCAACAGGTGCGCCACAGCCTGCTCCAGCTGGGCGTGCAGGCGTGTCGATCCGCGAACCAGCCGGGAACCGCCGGCTCCCGCCCCGTACATCGTCAACGCTTCCGCGGCCGCGGACAGCACCCGTGGATCGCGGGTCAGACCCAGATAGTCGTTGCCCGCAAGATCGAGAACATTCTCCGTCGGGTCGCGGCTGCGCAGCGTGCGGCCAAGGCCGGCCCGCTCGCGGAGCGCTCTGCGGCGTCGAAGGCGAGCCAACCAACCGGCCGGATCGCGAATCTCGGTCGCCGTCACGGGGGGAGCCTACCGAGTCCCCGGTGGAGCACCACAGCGGCGATCGGGAACGCCTTCGCTCAAGGCGGCCTGGGCCCTGCGGATATCAGCACAGTCCGCACGGGCCAGCGGCGATCGGGAACGCCGCCGCCCGAGGCCGTCGCGCGGAAGACCGGTCAATCCCGAGCCGGGCCCCGTGTCGATCCCATGCCGGTTAGGCTCACTCCGGTTAGATGGCCGAGGGAGGTACGGAGCGTGGGCGGGTCAGGCGATCGGAGTTTCGTTCACCTGCACGTGCACACCGAGTACTCGATGCTCGACGGCGCAGCGCGGATCAAGGACCTCCTCGCGGAGACCGTCGCGATGGGCGCCCCGGCGATCGCCATGACCGATCACGGCAACGTGTACGGCGCGTACGACTTCTACAAGCAAGCCCGGGCGTGCGGCATCAATCCGATCATCGGCATGGAGGGGTATCTCGCACCCGGCAGCCGCTTCGACCGGCGGCGCGTCAGTCTGGCAACCGCTGGTCCCGGCGACGAAAACGCCGGCGAGATGTACACCCACATCACATTGCTCGCCGAGAACACCGACGGCATGCACAATCTCTTCCGGCTCTCCAGTCTCGCCAGCCTTGAGGGCTTCTATTACAAGCCGCGCATGGATCGCGAATTGCTGGCCACGTACGCAAAAGGAATCATTGCCACGACGGGCTGCCCGAGCAGCGAGGTCAACCGCCTTCTTCAGCAGGGAAAGTACGCCGCGGCCCGCCAGGCGGCGGCCGAGTACCGGGACATCTTCGGCGCGGAGAATTTCTACTGCGAACTCATGGATCACGGGCTGGAGATCGAGCGCCGCGTTCGTGACGACCTGCTGCGCCTTGCGCGGGAACTCCGTCTCCCGCTGCTGGCGACCAACGACCTGCACTACACCTACGCCCAGGATTGGGAGGCGCACGAAGTTCTGCTCTGCGTGCAAACCGGAAAGACGCTGGCCGACCCGAACCGGTTCAAGTTCGACGCCAAAGAATTCTATTTGAAGACTCCGGCGCAGATGCGTGAGCTCTTCCGGGATCTGCCGGAAGCCTGTGACAACACCCTCGCGATAGCCGAGCGGGTGCACGTGGAATTTGCCGAAGGCGCCAACCTCATGCCGCGCTTTCCGGTGCCGCCCGGGGAAACCGAAGAATCCTGGCTCGTCAAGGAGGTGGAGGCCGGGCTGCACCGGCGCTTCCCCTCCGGCGTGCCGGACGCGTACCGCGAGCGGGCGGAGTACGAGCTGACGGTCATCTGCCAGATGGGATTCCCGGGCTACTTTCTCGTCGTGGCCGACCTCGTCCGCTACGCAAAGGAGAACGGCATCCGCGTCGGGCCGGGCCGGGGGAGCGCCGCCGGGTCGATGGTGGCCTACGCTCTCGGCATCACTGAGCTCGACCCCATCAAGCACAAGCTGCTTTTCGAGCGCTTTCTCAACCCCGAGCGGGTCTCGATGCCCGACATCGACATCGACTTCGACGAACGCCGCCGCGGCGACATGATTCGCTATGCCACCCAGAAGTACCGCGAGGACCACGTCGCCCAGATCATCACCTACGGCACCATCAAGGCCAAGCAAGCCATCAAGGATTCCGCCCGCGTTCTCGGCTATCCCTATGCGATTTCCGATCGGATCACCAAGCTCATGCCACCGGCGTTAATGGGCCGTGACCTGTCGCTTGCGGCCATCTTCGATCCGTCTCACCCGCGTTACGCGGAGGCGGCGGAATTCCGCGCCGTCTACGAGAACGATCCCGACGTCCGGAAGATTGTCGATACCGCCCGCAACCTCGAAGGTCTCAAGCGCCAGTGGGGCGTGCACGCCGCCGGCGTCATCCTCTCCCGGGAACCGCTCCTCGATGTCATTCCCATTCAGCGCCGTGAGCAGGACGGAGCCATCATCACGCAGTTCGACATGGGTGCCTGCGAAGCGCTCGGCCTGCTCAAGATGGATTTCCTCGGCCTGCGCAACCTTACCGTGCTTGACGACTGCCTTGCCGGCATCAAAGCCAACCGCGGTATCGACCTGGTGCTTGAAGAGGTCCCGCTCGACGACCCGGCGACCTACGAGCTTCTCCAGCGTGGCGAAACGCTTGGCGTTTTCCAATTGGACGGCGGTCCGATGCGCGCCCTGTTGCGCTCGATGCGGCCGGATAATTTCGAGGATATTTCCGCCGTCTTGGCCCTCTACCGTCCCGGGCCGATGGGCGCTAATGCGCACATCGAATATGCGGACCGCAAGAACGGACGCAAACCCGTCGAGCCCATTCACCCCGAACTCGCCGAGCCGCTCGCCGACATTCTCGATGACACCTACGGCGTCATCGTTTACCAGGAGCAGGTCATTGCCATCGCCCAGCGTGTCGCGGGCTACTCCTTGGGACAGGCCGACTTGCTGCGCCGCGCCATGGGGAAGAAGAAGAAGGAAATCCTTGACAAGGAATACATCCCGTTCTCGGAGGGAATGCGGAAGAACGGCTACAGCGAGGATGCCATCCGGACCCTATGGGAGATTCTCGTTCCCTTCTCCGACTACGCCTTCAACAAGGCGCACACCGCCGGCTACGGTCTGGTCAGCTACTGGACGGCGTACCTCAAGGCCAATTACCCTGCCGAATACATGGCCGCGCTGCTGACCAGCGTGAAAGACGACAAGGAAAAATCGGCCCTCTACCTGCACGAGTGCCGGCGCATGGGCATTCGGGTGCTCCCGCCGGACGTCAACGAATCGGACACCAACTTCACCCCGCGCGGTGACGACATTCGGTTCGGCCTCTCCGCGGTGCGCAACGTGGGGGAGAACGTCGTAGCCTCCATCATCGAGACGCGGCGCTCCAAGGGCCGATTCACCGACTTCTTTGACTTCCTGGCCAAAGTTGAACCGGTTGTCTGCAACAAGAAGGTGGTCGAGTCGCTCATCAAGGCCGGAGCGTTCGACTCCCTTGGTCATACGCGGCGGGGACTGCTGGCCGTGCACGCCGAGGTGGTCGATTCGGTCATGGAGACCAAGCGTGCGCACGCCGTCGGTCAGTTCGACCTCTTCGGCTCGGCAGCGGACGCGCCCGAGGCGGTGTCGATCGTGCGCCGGCCGATTTCCGACGAGGAATGGGAGAAGCCGGTGCTTCTCGCCGCCGAGCGGGAGATGCTCGGACTCTACGTGAGCGACCATCCACTCCTTGGCGTCGAGCACGTCCTGGCCCGGCTGGTCGATTGTTCGATTGCCGCACTCACCGACGACGAGCGGCCCGACGGCGCGCAGATCACGATCGGCGGCATCGTCGTCTCGCTGACCCGGCGCGTCACTAGGCAGGGCAGTCCATGGGCGGTTGTCACGCTCGAGGATCTGGACGGATCGATTGAGGTCCTCGTCTTCCCGCAGACCTACGAGCGGTTTGCGACCGTGCTGACCCAGGACGCCATCATTTGCGTGCGCGGCCGGCTCAACCGGCGTGACGACGTCCCCACCGTCGTCGCATCCGACATCGTCGTACCGGATCTCTCCGGCGCCCAGCGCGCGCCCCTCGTCCTCCAGCTGCCCGCCAGCCGATGTGTCCCTCCGGTGGTGGAGAAACTTCGCGAAGTTCTCTCCACCCATCCGGGTACGACCGAGGTCCAGTTGGCGCTGCGCAACGGCAACCGGACGACGATCCTGCGCCTGGATGACCGGCTGCGGGTCGACCCCACTCCCGCCCTGATGGGGGACCTCAAGGAACTGCTCGGCCCGGCGTGTTTCAGCGCGTCGTAAGACGCGCGGCACAGCTTGCCGGACACTCATGCGCCCCGGCGCGAGGTCACGTGCGGCCCACCCGTCGCCCGGCCGCCGATTGCACGGCCACGCCGCGTAGCCTGAAGCCGATGACCCGTACCGCTCTCACCGCGGGAATTCCAGCCACGGCCGGCACATCGGTGACTCAGGCACTCGAGGCCCGCGGACTCGTCAAGACGTACCGGACCCGGCACGGTCCGATCATCGCCAACGATGGCATCGATCTCTCGATACGTCCGGGGCAGATTTTCGGCCTGCTCGGACCGAACGGGGCCGGCAAGACCACCCTGGTCCGTCAACTCGTCGGCCTGCTCCGGCCGGACGCCGGCCACATCGCCCTCCTCGGCATCGACGCAACCGCTCACCCCGAGGCCGTGCCCCGGATCGTCGCCTACCTCCCGCAGCAGGACACCGCACTGGCCGACCTCACCGTTGCCCAGGCGGTGCGGACGACTGCCGTGCTGCGAGGCATTCCGCGATCGGCGGCCGGCGGGGAGGCCGCAGCGCTGCTCGCGGAGCTGGGCCTCGAACCGCTCGCGGATCGTCGCATCGGCAAGCTCTCCGGTGGGCAGCGCCGTCTCGCCGCGGTGGCGGCAACTCTGGCCGGACGGCGCCCGATCCTCGTCCTGGACGAACCAACCACCGGCCTGGATCCGACGGCCCGGCGGGCTGTCTGGGCAGCGGTGGAGCGTCGCCGGACCGAGGCCGGGTGCACGGTCGTGCTGGTGACCCACAACGTCTTGGAAGCGGAGACGGTCCTTGACTCCGTGGCCATCCTCGACCAGGGGCGAGTGATCGCTAACGGTACGCCGGGCGCCTTGAAGGCGACCCTCGGCGACGCCGTCCGCTTGGAGCTCGCGTGGCGGGCCGATCCACCGGAGGACGATCCGCTGATCCGGCGACTCCGGGCAGCCGCGGCGATCCGCGGCCGGCGATGGACCGTCCGGTGTTCGTCGGAGGAGGCGCGTGCCGCGTTGGCACAGTTGACCAGTGGTGATTTCCTCGACGTCCTTGACGACTTCACGCTTGCGACTCCGTCGCTGGAAGACGTGTACGTCGCCCTCGGCGGGCGCGACCGATTGGACCGAGAGTGACGACGGCGGAGTTTGCGGCTGGGACCAGGTTCCTCCGTCCACGCCGTGACGAAGGCGGCACCCGGCCGCGGTTCTGGGATGCCGTTGGTGCGATCTTCTCCGGTCAGGTGGCGCGGGCCCGCCCGGCGGCGATTCCGATCTTCCTGGCGGCGACGATGCAATCCGCCGGACTGGTCGTCCTGCTCAAGGGATTGGTCGCCACCAACGACGCGGTCACTGTGCAGTCGGTCGTCTCCGGCTCGGCGGTCACCGTCGTGTCGTTCGTCGCGCTGAACCTCCTCGCCCAGCGGTTCGGCCTGCTCAAGGCAACCGACGCGCTGGACTACTTCGGTGCGTTGCCGATCCCCCCAGCGGCGCTGGTGATGGGAGTAGCAGCCGCGTGGTCGGCGCTCACCGTCCCCGGTTCACTCCTGGTCGCCGTCGGTGGGGCGCTCTTCTACGGGCTGCCGCTCGCACACGTCTGGGTCATCGTTCCGGCCGTCGTGCTTGCCGGTGTCGCCTTGGCGGGGTTCGGCGCGATCATCGGGCTGCTTGCGCCAAGCCAGGAAATTGCCACCATCGCCGGTCAACTCGGCATGGCTCTGGTGATGTTCTTTGGCCTGGTTCCGTCCGAGCGGCTTCCGGAGTTGCTCCGCGTCATTCGGGTGATCATTCCGTCGACCTATGCGGTCGACGCCTTCAGTGAAGCATTGCGGCACCGCCCGAACTGGATGGTCATCGGCGTCGACCTAGGGGTCTGCGTCGGTGTCGCTATCTTGGTTCTCGCTTGCGCCACCGTGGCGTATCGGTCTGCCATCCGCCGCCGGTGAACGTCGCACCTGCCCGCCGTCGCGTCGAATCGAGCCCCAGGTGAGCGAATCTGATCCACGAAACCACCCGTGGACGCCGTACCCCGGCCCACGTCCCGCGCCCTATCGGTCGGAACCGCCTGTCCCCGACCGGCCGGCCCGGCCGCTCCTCGAACCCGCGGACGGCTGGACCATGCTGCTCGGCACCCTCGCCGTCCTTCCGGTTGGTGTGATTGGTGCGCTCGTCTGGATCGGGCTTGCACCCCGGGTGCCGGCTGCCGTGACGGCAGATCATCACGTCAGCTTCGTCGGCTCCGAACCCCGTGGCTTCATCACCGCCGACATCACGTTCCTTGCGATCGCGCTGGCGGCCGGCGTCCTCTGCGGTGTCCTGGCCGCCATACTCGGGCGGCACCGGGGAACTGCAGTTGCCGTCGCGATGGCCGCCGGGGGAGTCGGTGCGTCGTACCTCATGTCCTGGCTCGGCACCTGGCTGACCGGAGGTCCCGCACACCGCTGGGCGCAGCACGCGGTGCCCGGCACGCACTCCTACTTCCTCCACCTGCAGACCCAGCCCTTCCTCTTCGCGTGGCCGTTCGTCGCCGTGCTGGTCGTACTGATCGCGGTCGCCGTGACAGACGCTCGGTAGGCTTTCTCCGTCATCCAGCGAAACGCGAACATCCAGCGAAAGGCGAAAGGGTTGTCGTGACCGACGCCGTCACTACCGAAGACCTCCGTGCGTTGCGCCGGTTGGACCTCCGGGGCCGGACGCTGTCGCTGCGTGACCTGCGCGACGCGTTGCCCCGGCCTCGGCTCGACGTCGATGCCGCCGTCGAAGTCGTCCGCCCGATCTGCGCGGAGGTGCGTGACGGCGGCGCCGCCGCAGCCCGGGAGATCACCAAGAGGCTGGACGGCGTCGAGGCGGCTGCGCTGCGCGTCGACCGAGCCCAGCTGGACGCCGCGGTGGCTGCGCTGGACGCCGACCTGCGCGCGGCCCTGCTCGCAGCGGCCGACCGGGTCCGCCGCGTGCACGAGGCACAGCGGCCGGCCGATGTGACCATTGCGGTCGCCGACGGACTGCGGGTGGTCGAGCGGTGGCGTCCGGTCCGGCGGGTCGGCCTGTACGTGCCCGGCGGGCGGGTCGCGTACCCGAGCAGCGTCGTCATGAACGTCGTACCGGCACAGGTCGCCGGTGTCGAATCGATCGTCGTCGTCTCCCCGCCGCAGCGGGCCACCGGCGGTCTGCCGCATCCGGCGGTGCTCGCGGCGTGCGCCCTGCTTGGGGTCACCGAGGTGTACGCCGTCGGCGGGGCGCAAGCCGTCGCGCTGCTTGCCTATGGGAGTGGCGCCGAGCAGGGCGAGCTTGTCGAACCGGTCGACGTCATCACGGGCCCGGGCAACGTGTACGTCGCCGCAGCAAAGCGGCTGGTCCGCGGACTGGTGGGCATCGACGCCGAAGCAGGCCCAACCGAGATCGCCATCCTTGCCGATGCGACCGCCGACCCGCACCTCATTGCCGTGGACCTCATCGCCCAGGCGGAACACGACGAGCTGGCGACCTGCCTGCTCGTCACGACCGACCCTGCGCTCGCCGACCAGGTTGACGAATGGCTGCGCCGGTTGGTGCCCGTGACGCGGCACGTGGACCGGGTCCGCGACGCGCTGCGCGGCCAAGGCACCGTGGTGCTGGTCGATTCGGTGGACGCCGGGCTCGCCGTCGTCGACGCCTTTGCCGCTGAGCACCTGGAAATTCACACGACGGACGCCGAGGCGGTTGCCGCCCGGGTCCGCAACGCGGGCGCGATTTTCGTCGGTCCGTTCGCACCGGTGAGTCTGGGTGACTATCTGGCCGGGTCCAACCATGTGCTCCCAACCGGCGGCACAGCGCGGCACACCGGCGGCCTGTCGGTCTTCTCGTTCCTGCGGATGGTGCACGAGGTTTCCTGCACGGCGGATGCGCTTGCCGCGGCCGCGCCGGCGATCGATGCGCTGGGTGCGGCCGAGGAGCTGGCCGCGCACGTGGCTGCCGTCCGTGCCCGGGTGGGGCCATGACGACGCCTGACGTCACCACCGGGGGCGCTGCTGGGGCCGGCGGTACGGCCCGGCCCGCGCGGGCCGCGGCGGGTTTCACGCCGCCGCTGCGGCTCGATCTGGTCGGTGAGAGACCGTACGGCGCTCCGCAACTCGCCGTTCCCGTGCGGTTGAACACCAACGAGAATCCCTACCCGCCGCCGCCGCAGGTGGCCGCCGCAATGGCCGACGAGATTCGCCGCATTGCCGCCGGCCTCAACCGGTACCCGGACCGTGAAGCCGCTGTGCTCCGCGCCGATCTTGCTGAATATCTCGCGGCGACCGAGCACGTCAGCCTGGACGTCGCCCGGATCTGGGCCGCCAACGGGTCCAACGAAATCTTCCACCAGCTGCTGCTCGCGTTCGGTGGACCGGGCCGGCGTGCGCTGAGTTTCGCCCCGACGTACTCGATGTATCCGCAGTACTGCCGCGACACCTTCACCCGCTATGCCACCGAACCCCGCGGAGCGGATTTCAGCGTGGACACCGAGGCGGCGTGCGCGGCGGTCCGCCGGCACCGGCCGACCGTGACATTCCTTGCCGCGCCGAACAATCCAACGGGCACGGCGGTCCCCCTCGACACGGTGGCACACCTCGCGTCCGCGGCCGCGGAGAGCGGGGGATTGCTCGTCGTCGACGAGGCGTACGCCGAATTCCGCCGCCCGGGAACGACCAGCGCGTTGACCCTGCTGGACGATTTTCCGAACCTCGTCGTGACCCGGACGATGAGCAAGGCATTTGCCGCCGCCGGCGTCCGGCTGGGGTATCTCGCCGCTCACCCGGCGGTTGTCGACGCGTTGCGGATTGTCCGGCTGCCGTACCATTTGTCGACGGTTACCCAAGCGGTGGCACGGGTTGCGCTTGCGCACGCGGCGGAATTGCTCGCTCAGGTCGCCGAGATTCGCGCGGAACGGGACGCCGCCGTCGCCTGGCTGCGGGAATCCGGCTTCACGGCGGCGGAATCGGACGCGAATTTCGTGCTGTTCGGGATTTTCGCCGATGCGCACCGGGTCTGGCAGGAATTGGTCGACGCCGGCGTGCTCATCCGGGAGACCGGGCCGGACGGTTGGCTGCGGGTGAGCATCGGGACACCGGAGGAAATGCGCGCTTTCCGCACCGCCTTGGCCGCCGCACCGGCTGCGGGCCGGCGGGTGCGGCGTACCGACGGTGCGCCGCATCAGGAGGGAGGGGTGACGTGATGGACCCGACCGCTTCAGGCCGGCAGGCTCCCCGCAACCCTCGGCAGGCCACGGTCCAGCGGGAAACAAAAGAGACCTCGGTCTCCGTCGCTCTCGTCGTTGACGGCACCGGCACGGTCGACATCGACACCGGTGTCCCGTTCTACGACCACATGCTTGCCCAGCTTGGCAAGCACGCGGGTTTCGATCTCACCGTCGTCACTCGCGGTGATCTTGACGTCGACGCCCACCACACTGTCGAGGACACCGCCCTCGCCCTCGGCCAAGCGTTCCGCGAGGCGCTCGGCGACAAGGCGGGCATCCGCCGGTTCGGCGACGCGCTGGTGCCCCTCGACGAAGCGCTCTGCCAGGTCGCTGTCGACCTCTCGGGGCGGCCGTACCTCGTGCACAGCGAACCGGAGATGGTCGAACTCATCGGGACGTACGAAACCACGCTGACCCGCCACGTCTGGGAATCCTTTGTCGCGCAGGCGCACATCTGCCTGCACATCCAGGTGCTGGCCGGGCGGAATGCGCATCACATCAACGAGGTGCAGTTCAAGGCCGTCGCCCGCGCGTTGCGGGACGCCGTCCGCCTGGACGGCGTGGCCGGCGTGCCGAGCACGAAAGGCGCCCTGTGAAGCCGCGGATCGTGGTGCTCGACTACGGCTCGGGGAACGTCCGTTCCGTGCAACGCGCGCTGCAGCGCATCGGTGCGGAGGTGACGGTGACGGCGGACGCCGGCGCGGCGCTCGCGGCGGACGGGCTGGTCGTCCCCGGGGTTGGGGCGTTTGCCGCCTGCATGGCGGGAATTGTGCGGGTCGGCGGCATCGAGGTGCTGCGCAAGCGGCTGGAATCCCGAGCACCCCTCTTCGGCATTTGCGTCGGTTTTCAAGTTCTCTTCGACTACGGCGTGGAGAGCGGTGTGCGGACCGAGGGATTGGCCTTCTGGTCCGGAGGGGTCGAGCGGTTGGCGGCGGCCGTGCTCCCGCACATGGGATGGAATACCGTTACTGCGCCGGCAGACACCGTCCTGTTCCGCGGCGTCGGGGCTGAGCGGTTCTATTTCGTGCACTCGTACGCCCCGCACACACCGACAGGCAACGCCGCGCTCACGCGTTACGAGGACGACGTCTTCGTCTCCGCGGTCGAGGACGGCGTCGTTGTCGGCACCCAATTCCATCCGGAGAAATCCGGTGATGCGGGTGCGGTGGTGTTGCGGAACTGGATGGAGTCGTGGACGTGACAGGTCTGGAAATCCTCCCGGCGGTCGACGTTGCCGGCGGCCAAGCGGTCCGACTGGTGCAAGGCGCGGCGGGGACGGAGACCCGCTACGGGTCGCCGCTGGAGGCCGCCCTGGCCTGGCAAGCGGCCGGGGCGCGCTGGATTCACCTCGTCGATTTGGATGCGGCGTTCGGCCGGGGGTCGAACCGGGAACTCCTTGCGGAGATCGTCGCGCGGGTCGACGTCGCCGTCGAACTCTCCGGCGGCATACGGGACGACGAGTCGCTGCGGGTCGCGCTGGCCACCGGATGCGCACGGGTGAACATCGGCACCGCCGCCCTGGAAAATCCGGAGTGGGTGCGCCGAGTGGTCGCCGAGTATGGCGAGAAAATCGCGGTCGGTCTCGACGTCCGGGACGGCCGGCTGGCGGCCCGGGGCTGGACGAAGGACGGCGGCGAGCTCTTCGAGGTTCTCGCCCGGCTCGACGCCGATGGCTGTGCGCGCTATGTCGTGACCGACGTCGCACGCGACGGCACACTGGGCGGACCGAACATCGAGCTGCTCCGCGCGGTCTGCGCCGCGACCGACCGGCCGGTGGTGGCAAGCGGCGGGATTTCCTCCCTGGACGACGTCCGCGCGGTTGCCGCTCTGGTGCCGCTCGGAGTCGAGGGGCTCATCATCGGAAAAGCGTTGTACGCGGGCGTCTTCTCCCTTCGGGAGGCGATGACGGCCGCTCAGGCGTGAGAGGAACAACCGACGCCCGCGCCGGGACAGTCTCCGGTCCGGCCCCGCCCGGCGTGGGGCGCCGTCCCGGACCGCGGACGCCCTCCGGGAGGTGAAGGGCGAGCAGTTTCGCTGTGACGTCACGCGGGATTGCCCGCGGGGTGAGCCGGGACACCACGACCATGGCCAGGAATGCGGTCGGCACCGTCCACACGGCGGGGACGGCGAGGAGCACCGCCGGCCATCCGGTCCGGCCGAGGCCCGCCATTGCGGAGATGATGGCGGCGGTCGCGGTACCGCCGCCGAGGAGCAGTCCCGCGAGGGCACCCGGACCGGTGAGCCGCCGCCACCAGATACCGAGGATGAGCAGCGGCCCGAACGAGGATGCGGCGATGGCGAACGCCCAACCGACGAGCACGTTGATGGAGAAGCTGCCTACGCCCAGACCACCGATGGTGACGGCGATCCCGGAACCGCATGCGGCGAGCCGAAATGCCCGGGAGCCGCGCCGCAGAATGTCATGACTGATCGCACCGGCCATCGCGATGAGCAGGCCCGACGACGTGGAGAGGAACGCCGCGACGGCCCCGGCGGTTGTCACTGCCCCCAGAAGGTCGCCGGCGAGCCCCGACGCCTGAGCGCGTGGCAGGACGAGGACGACGCCGTCGGTCTGGCCGGTGGCATACAGGCCGGGCGCGTTGAGCCGGCCGAGCAGCGCAAAGAGGCCGGGCAGGAGATAGAAGCACGAAACCAACAGCACGACGATTGCGGTGGTGCGCCGGGCGGCCTGTCCGTCGGGATTGGTGTAGAAGCGGACCAGGATGTGCGGCAATCCGAGCGCGCCGAGAAAAGTCGCGATGATGACGCCGTAGGTGGCGGCGAGCGGATGAATGAGCCGGCCGTTCAGGCGAATGAGCGGCGACATCCACTGCGTGCCGGTGGGGGTGGTGTTGCCGGCGACGGCCGGTGCCGGGGTTCCAGCCGGGAAGGTGAGTTCGGCGCCGGCGGCGATCCGGTGGGCGCCGGCGCCGAGCAGCCTCGCGCCGTGGAGTGAGGTGCTGTCGACCGTGCCGGAGCCGGTGACGGTGACCGGAGTCGTGACCATGATGGTCTCGGTGGTGGGGAAGCGAACACTTGTGGTGCGTGCGAAAACCGGCGGCGCGGGCCGCACCGCGTCATGGAGCGGTGGATGGCGGATCACCGTGAGCAGGAGGAGCGCAGGGATGGCCAGCGCCGCGAGTTTCAACCAGAAGAGAAACGCCTGAACGATCGTGATACCGCGCATGCCGCCGCTGGCGATGGCCAGGGTGACGACGGTGCCGACCACGGTGACGCCGAGCCAGTACGGGGCGCCGAATATATCTTGCAAGGTGAGACCGGCGCCGCGCAGTTGAGGCAGCAGGTAGAAACCGCTGATCAGGATCACCACAACGGTCGCATATCGCCGAAGCCGCGGAGAATCAAGCCGGCCCTCGGCGAAATCCGGGATCGTGTACGCACCGAAGCGGCGCAGCGGAGCGGCGACGACGACAAGGAGCACGAGGTATCCGGCGGCGTATCCGACCGCATACCACAAAGCGCCCAGGCCTTCGAACATCGCCAGCCCGGCGATGCCGAGGAAAGAAGCAGCCGAGAGGTATTCGCCGGAGATCGCCGAGGCATTGAGGAGCGGCGGCACTTGGCGCGCCGCGACGAGAAAGTCAGCCGGCGTGCGGGCCACCCGCAGCCCACGGACGCCGAGAATCGCCGTCACCACCGCGACGGCGAGCACGGCTACCGCTGCAAGCGGCTCATTCATCGAGGAGATCGCCGAAATTCCGGCCGCAGGTCGGGCAGGTCGCCGTCCCCGGTGTTTCGTTGAAGGCGCCGCAGGCGGGGCAGACGCGGTTCGCCCAACAGGCCGGGTCACCCCCCGTCTCGGGCTCCGGTGCGGCGGGAAGCGGTTCCTCGGTCATGCGCTCTCCTCGTTGTCTTTGGCGAGAATCTCGGCGAAACGTCGTTCGACCCGGTGGGAGCGGCGGACGTACCAGAACGCCAGCGCCACCAGCGGCGGATACAGACCGCCGCCAAGGATGACGAGTGAGAGCGGGACGGGTCCCATCGTGGCGGTGGCCAGCGTCGGTAGCAGCACGACGAGGAGCGGGTAGAGCGCGACGAGTGCGGCGGCGGGCGCGAGCACGCTGAGACTCAGGCCGAGCTGCGCGCGCATCAGGGAGCGCAGCAGGGTTTCGCCGTAACTGCTCGCGGAGTAGAGGTCCTCGACCGCTGGGTATCGGCGGCCGGCGGCCTGTCGCGGTGACGCGACGACGATCTCGCGGCGCGGATGCTGGGTCACGGCGCCTCCTCCCGGGGTGCGCGGCCGTGGAACAGCCGTTCCCGGAAGTCTCGGAGGTGACGGCGGCTCACCGGCAGGTGGTGGCCGCCGACGAGCACGCTGGTCTGACCGTCGCGGGTAGCGATCTCCCGGACCGCGCGCAGCGCCACCAGATGGCTGCGGTGAATGCGTGCGAAACCGTGCGGTTCCCAGCGCTCGGCGAGGACAGCGAGCGGCACTCGCACGAGGTAGCTGTGCCCATCATGAGTGTGCACCCGAACGTAGTCGCCGGCCGCCTCCACCCACTCGACCTCCGATCGGTCGATGAGCACGGTCCGGCCTGGGAGATCAGCGGCCAGGGTGGCGAACTGCTCGCCGCTGTCGCGATTGGCGGTCGACGTGCGGCCGGTGACCCTGGCCAGTGCGGCCGACAGCCGGTGGACATCGAACGGTTTGAGAACGTAGTCGACGGCCTGGACGCCGAAGGCGGCGACCGCATATTTCTCGTGGGCCGTGACGAACACAACCGCGGGCGCCCGGGCGAACCGGTTGAGCACACCGGCGAGTTCGAGGCCGTCCAGGCCGGGCATGACGACGTCGAGGAACACGACGTCCACGTCGTCGTGTTCGAGGCATCGCAACGCCTCCGCCGCATCGTGGGCGGCGTAAATTGTGCCGACCGCGGGGCACTGCCGCAGCGAATACACCAACTCGTCGAGCGCCGGCGGTTCGTCGTCCACTGCGAGAACGGACAGCTGCGTGGTCACGAGGACACCCCCGCAAGGATCGCCGCGTGGTATTTCGGCACTCGGAACGTGACGCGCGTTCCGGCGCCGGGGCCGGTCTCGATGACCAGGCCGTACGAGTCGCCGAAGACCTTCCGGAGCCGCTCATCGACGTTGCGCAAGCCGATCGCCTCCTCGTCGGTCGTGCCGGCGAGAATGCGGCGGAGGCGCCGGGGATCGGCTCCGACCCCGTCGTCGTCCAAGCAGACGAGGACTTCGCTGTCCGCGTCCTATATGGAAATGTCCAGCCGACCGGATTGCTTGGGTTCGAGCCCGTGACGGATCGCGTTCTCCACCAGGGGTTGCAGGATCAAGGACGGGACCCGGACGGCGAGGACCTCCGGAGCAACGCGCAATGTGACGGCGAAGCGGTCGCCGAATCGGGCCTGCTCCAGTTCGAGATACAGCTCGACGAGGCGCAATTCTTCGGCCATGGTGGCAAATTGGCCGTGGCTGCGGAAGCAGTAGCGGGTGAAGTCGGCGAAGCCGACGAGAAGGCGACGGGCACGCTCCGGATACGACCGGACGAACGATTCAATCGCTGTCAAGGCGTTGTAGAGAAAATGCGGCGAGATCTGCGCTCGGAGGAAGCGGAGTTCAGCACGGGTCGCGCGCTCCTTTGACCGGTCGAGTTCGGCGAGCTTCAGCTGAGTGCAGAGAAACTCAGCGACTTCGCCGGTAAGGCGCAGGAGTCCGGCTCCGGCGGCGGCGTCGACCGCAGCCAGTGCGCCGAGAACTTTTCCTCCGATGCTGAGCGGGACGACGACGGCGCTCTGGAGGGCACAGCCGGCGCCCGATGCGCACTCGAGGGTACCCGCCGGCAGAACCTCGGGTCGGCCGGTGGCGATAGTCCGGCGTAGCGCGGAGTCCAGGAGAGCTCGGTGCGCATCGTCGACGCCGTCCGCCGCCAGAACTCCCTCGCCGTCGACGAGAAGGACGCCTCTGGTGCCGAGCAGGGCCCGCAGGTGGGGGATCGCGGCCCCGGCTCCCTCGGCGGTCAAGCCGATGCGAAGCGCCGGCGCCGCGAGGTTGGCGGTCCGCAGCACCCGGTACGTCGCGCGCTGGTCTGTCGTACCGAGTGCTCGGTCGCCCCGCAGGCCGTACCGGAAAATGATGACGACGGCGCCGACCATAATCACCGCGGCGATCCAGAGGCCGACGTTCTTCACCGTCACCCCCGTCCGCACGCCGAGGACTTTCTGCCCGAAGTATGACACTGACCAGCCGATCGAGGAAATCCGCGACGCCGTCACTTTCGGCCGACGGCTGACTGCCGTTCGGCGCCCGCTGATGCACGTTCGGCGCAGGTCAGGCGCTGTTTGGCGATTGGCCGGCGCGCACTCGTTGCCGGGACCGCTGGGGAACTTCAACGATTCTTGCGAGATCTCGTGGATGCTCCGGTGGCCGGCGACGTATTCGACGGCCGGATCGTCCCGGGAGGCATTGGGCGGTCGCCGACAGGGCGACAGGAAAGGGAGGGTGACGTGTCCACGACCGTGGAATCCGGAAGGCTGGAACACGAGCAGCAGACGAAAGTGACGGGGATGCCGGCGCCGGCAGACCCGGCACCGCTTGGTCTCGCCGGTTTCGCACTCACAACATTCCTGCTCTCGGCAAAGAACGCGGGTTGGACGCACGGCACGGATGCCTGGCTCGGCTACGCATTCGCGTACGGCGGTCTCGTCCAGTTGCTCGCCGGCATGTGGGAATTCCGCAACCGTAATGTTTTCGGTGCCACGGCATTTTCGACATACGGCGGCTTCTGGATCGGCCTCGGCCTTTACGTCAAGCTTGTCGCGCCCACCGCGCAGAATGGCTCGCAGGTCAGTAATGACCTCGCGTGGATTCTCCTTGCGTTTCTGATTTTCAACAGCTACATGCTGCTCTGGAGCCTGTGGACGAACTGGGCGGTATTCGGGGTGTTCCTCACCTTGGAGGTGACCGAGCTCGTGCTGGTCATCGGGAACTTCAACGAGAACAGCAATGCCGTCAAGGCCGGTGGAGTGATCGGCGTCATCACCGCCGCGGTGGCGTGGTACACCTCGGCTGCCGGCGTTATCAACGGCATGGTGGGCCGTTCTCTGCTGCCGGTTGGATCGCCGCCGGCCGGGAATGTGGGTCGGGCGGCACCGGCTGTCACTCCGCAACCGGTTCCGCAACGCTAGGAGCGAATACGGCATGCATACGCGACGAAGAGGGGACGAAGGGAGCAGGTGATGGTGGCAGCAGATGATCGGGACACTCGTGCGGATGTCCCCGAGGTGGAGGTGTCCGAGGCGCAGATCGCGGTGCACTGGCGGGAGGAACCGTATTATTACCCGTCGGCCAAGTTCATCGCGCAGGCGAACGCGGGGGATCCGGCGATCCTGGAGCGTTTCAGTGAGCAGAATTTCCCCGAGTGCTTTCGGGTCTACGCCGATCTCCTGAGCTGGGACGCCTACTGGCACACGACGCTCGACACGAGCAATCCACCGTTCTGGAAGTGGTTCGTCGGCGGCCGGCTCAACGCCTGCTACAACTGCGTCGATCGCCATTTGGCGGCGTCCGCGAACAAGGCGGCGTTCATCTGGGTTCCCGAACCGGAGAACGAGCCGACGCTGGCGCTCACCTACCAGGAGTTGTATCGACGGGTGAACGAATTCGCCGCACTGCTCCGCGACTTCGCCGGGGTGAAGACCGGAGACCGGGTGACGCTCCACTTGCCGATGGTGCCGGAATTGCCGATTGCCATGCTCGCCTGCGCCCGGCTCGGCGCCATCCATTCCCAGGTCTTCGCCGGCTTCAGCGGTGCCGCGTGCGGGGACCGGATCGCCGACGCAGAGAGCAAGGTGCTCATCACCATGGACGGGTACTACCGGGCCGGCGACTTGCTCGACCATAAGGTGAAAGCCGATGAGGCGGTGGCCCGTGCCGCCCAACAGGGGTGCACGGTGGAGAAGGTGCTCGTCTTCCGCCGCCACGCCGGGCAGTACGCGTCCAAGAGCCCCATGGTCGACGGACGCGATTTCTTCGTCGACGACATTCTGCCGCAGTTCCGGAATAAGCTCGTCGCTCCGGTCTCCATGCCGGCCGAGTCCACGTTGTTTCTCATGTACACGAGCGGTACGACAGGCCGGCCGAAGGGGTGCCAGCACTCCACCGGCGGTTATCTCAGTTACGTGGCTGGGACGTCGAAGTACTACCTCGACATCCACCCGGAGGACACCTACTGGTGCTTCGCCGATATTGGGTGGATCACCGGGCACAGTTACATCGTGTACGGTCCATTGGCGCTGGGCACGACGAGTGTGATGTACGAAGGCACGCCGACGTATCCGGACGCCGGCCGCCCGTGGCGGATTGCCGAGCGCCTCGGCGTGAACATCTTCCACACGTCACCGACAACGATCCGCATGCTCAGGAAGGTGGGGCCGGACGAGCCAGCCAAATACAACTACCACTTCAAGCTGATGACCACCGTCGGTGAGCCGATCGAACCGGACGTCTGGCGCTGGTATTACGACGTGATTGGGAAAGGCGAAGCCGTCATCACCGACACGTGGTGGCAGACCGAGACCGGCGGTTTCCTCGGGTGCCAGCTCCCCGCGCTGGCGCCGATGAAGCCGGGCAGCTGCGGCCCTGGTGTACTCGGCGTCTTCCCGGTCATTTACGACGAGAACGGCGAGGTGGTGCCGCCGGGCAGCGGCCGGGCCGGCAATATGTGCATCCGCAACCCATGGCCTGGTGTATTCCAGGGCATTTGGAAGCAGCCGGAACGGTTCGTGCAGACCTACTACGCCAAGTACTGCCGCAACCCCGAGAGCAAGGACTGGCGGGATTGGCCGTATTTCTCCGGTGACGGCGCTGTGCAGGCCGCCGACGGTTACTTCCGGATCCTCGGCCGGGTGGACGACGTCATCAATGTGGCCGGGCACCGGCTCGGCACCAAAGAACTGGAATCCGCGACGCTGACCGTGCCGGAGATCGCGGAGGCAGCCGCGGTCCCGGTGATGGACGAGCTCCGGGGTCGGGCGGTGGAGATGTACGTGACGCTCAAACCCGGCGTGGCGGCAAGTACCGAGATCACGGAGAAGGTCACCAAGGCGATCGAGACGGAGATCGGTAAGATCGCCCGACCCAAGAGCATCTGGATCGTCAGTGATCTGCCGAAGACGCGGTCGGCGAAAATCATGCGCCGGATTCTGGCTGGGATCTCCAACTTCACCGACGTCGGCGACACGACGACGCTGGCCAACCCCGAGGTCGTCGAGGAGATTCGGCGGGCGGTTCAGAAGGCGAAGATCGACCGTGGCGAGGTGCCGCGGCAGCTTACCCCGGAGGAACTCGAAGAGATCCGCGCCTTCGGCCGGGTGGAGTAGCGGGGGCGGCAACCGAGGCGTTGCGCGCCGGCCGGCGGTACGTACACTCGCCGCGTGACCGCAACGGCACCTGACGGCGCGCAACGCCTCGACGCCGGCGTAGCGATCCGGGTCATCCCGTGCCTTGACGTTGACGCCGGGCGGGTGGTCAAAGGCGTCAACTTCGTCCACCTCCGTGACGCCGGCGACCCGGTGGAATTGGCCGCCGCCTACAACGCCGAGGGTGCCGACGAGCTGGTCTTCCTCGACATCACGGCAAGCAGCGGCGACCGCGAGACCATGTACGACGTCGTCCGCCGTACGGCCGAGCAGGTCTTCATCCCCCTGACCGTCGGCGGCGGGGTCCGCAGCGTCGCGGATTTCGACCGGCTGCTGCGGGCCGGAGCCGACAAGGTGGGGGTCAACACGGCGGCCATTGCCGATCCCCGGCTGCTGGCCGAAGGCGCCGACCGGTTCGGTGCGCAGTGCGTCGTCCTGTCCATCGACGCCCGCCGCCGGCCGGACATGCCGTCCGGATTCGAGGTGACCACCCACGGCGGCCGGCGTTCCGCGGAGCTCGACGCGGTCGAGTGGGCGATCCGCGCCGTCGACCTTGGAGCGGGGGAAATTCTCCTCAATTCGATGGACGCAGATGGAACCCAGGCGGGTTTCGATCTCGAGCTCATCCGTGCCGTGCGGTCGGCGGTCAACGTTCCGATTATTGCGAGCGGTGGCGCAGGCCGAGCAGCCGATTTTCCACCTGCGATCGCGGCTGGGGCAAACGCCGTTCTGGCGGCGAGCGTGTTTCATTTCGGCCTGCTGCGCATCGCAGACGTGAAAGACGCCCTTCGCCAGGCGGGATATCCGGTCCGCGACGCGACGTCCGCGCTGCGGGACCCCGGCCCGGCGCGCCACGACCCGGGCCCGGCGTAGCCGGTGACCCCGGCCGGGCGAGCCCAGACCGACCGTGGCGGAACGCCGGCGAGCCGGCAGAATGAGCACATGACCCGACGTCCTTCCAACCTCGACCCGGCGATTGCCGCGCGGCTCAAGCGCGACGAGCACGGCCTTTTCCCCGCGGTGGCCCAGCAGTACGACACCGGCGAAGTCCTCATGGTGGGCTGGATGGACGACGAAGCGCTGCATCGCACGCTCACCACCGGACGGTGCACGTACTGGAGCCGGAGCCGCCAGGAGTACTGGGTCAAGGGGGAGACGTCCGGTCACCAGCAGTGGGTGAAGTCTGTGGCGCTCGACTGCGACGGCGACACGGTCCTCGTCAAGGTTGACCAGATCGGCGCAGCGTGTCACACCGGGGACCGCACGTGCTTTGACGCCGGGCAGTTGCCCGCCGTCGTCGGCGAGCCACCCACACCGGTCGGCGCCGGTGAGCGGCAGCCGGCCTCCGGCACGGCGGACGCCGCACCGTGACGACGCTCGCCACCCGTCCGCCGACCGATTCGGGCATTCGCCGGCTGACCCGGCGGTTATTGGCGGACGGCGAAACCGCAATCGGCCTCTACCGGAAGCTCGCCGGCGACCGTCCGGGGACGTTCCTGCTGGAATCCGCCGAGAGCGGCAGATCCTGGTCGCGTTATTCCTTCGTCGGGGTGCGCAGCGCCGCTGTGCTGACGGAGCGCGGGGGCCGAGGGCACTGGCTGGGCACGCCGCCGCCCGGCGTTCCCACCGACGGCGACCCGCTGGCCGTCCTGGCGGGGACGCTCGACGCGCTGCGTACGCCGCGCGATCCGCAGTTGCCGCCGCTTGCCGGCGGGTTGGTCGGTTTCATCGGCTACGACATGGTCCGGCGCCTCGAGCGCCTTCCCCAGACGACAGTCGACGACCTCGGCCTGCCGGAGCTGCTCCTCCTTCTGGTCACGGACCTTGCCGTCTTGGACCACTACGACGGCAGTGTGCTGCTCATCGCCAACGTGTTGCCGGGTGATTCGGTGGACGCCGCGGCGGCGCGGCTTGACGAGATGACGTCCGCGCTGCGGCGTCCCGCACCATCGACGGTCACCGTGGTCGACCAGGTGCCGGCACGCGAGCCGCTGCGGCGCACCGCCAGCGACGAGTACTGCGCATGGGTGGAGCGGGCCCGGGAGTACATCCGGGCCGGCGACATTTTCCAGGTCGTTCTCAGTCAGCGTTTCGAGATGACGACGACGGCGTCGGCATTGGACATTTACCGGGTGCTGCGGACCCGCAATCCCAGTCCGTATCTTTTTCTCCTGCGGTTCGAGGGTTTCGACGTCGTCGGATCCAGTCCCGAGGCGCACGTGACCGTGAAGGACGGCCGCGCGACCATGCACCCGATCGCTGGCAGCAATCCCCGTGGGGCTACTCCCGAGGAAGACGCTGCGCTTGCCGCTGCGCTGCTTGCGGATCCGAAAGAACGTGCGGAACACGTGATGCTCGTCGATTTGGCCCGTAATGACCTGGGCAGGGTGTGTGCGCCCGGCACGGTCGAGGTCGTGGATTTCATGGCGGTCGAGCGCTACAGCCACATCATGCACTTGGTCTCCACCGTGGTTGGGCAGGTTGCGCCGGGACGGAATGCGCTCGACGTTCTAACGGCGACATTTCCAGCCGGCACGCTCTCCGGTGCGCCCAAGGTACGGGCGATGGAAATCATCGAGGAATTGGAGCCGACCCGCCGCGGCCTCTACGGCGGCGTTGTCGGGTACGTCGATTTTGCCGGCGACCTCGACACCGCGATTGCGATTCGTACCGCGTTGCTGCGCGACGGCACCGTCTACGTTCAGGCCGGAGCGGGATTGGTTGCCGATTCCAACCCGGTGAGAGAAGACCAGGAATGTTGCAACAAGGCCAACACGGTGCTGTCCGCGGTGACGATCGCCGAAACGCTGCATCCCGCCGGCTGACGGAATTCACCCTCACGATCGGCGGTCTGGTCGTCGTCGGCGGCCTTTTGCTCATTGCCGGCGGCCGGCCGTGGATCCGCTTCACGACGGTGAGCGCCGCCGGACTGCGCCTGTCGGCGGTCGCGACCGGGCATGACGCCGCGGGTACCGCGTACGCCGCGGGATTCGTCTTCCTTGCCGCAGCGGCCGCGATGCCGGCGGTCCGGGCCTGGCTTCGGCGTCTTCTGGGAATTCTGATCGGGCTGACGGCCGCGGCGACGGTGGCGACCTGCGGGTCGGTGCTCGCACACCCGGCCCGGGCGGCCGCCAGCCGGGCGGAGGCGGTCTCCCAACTCCGACCGCCGGTGATCACGGCGACGTCCGTCATGATCTGGCCGTGGCTGGCCGGCGCCGGTGCGCTGATCGCCATCGCGCTCGCTGTGCTGGTCGCGGTGCGGTCCGCTCCCTGGCCGGCGATGGGCCGGCGTTACGACCGTGCGCCGCAGGATCGGCGTCCCCCTACAGCCGGACCTGCACGTTCCGCCCCGGAGGCGTCGGCGTGGGACCGACTCGACCGCGGCGAGGACCCGACGGTGTGACAAAATCCTCCGCAAGTAGGGCGATCGAGAGGACCCCATGCGTGGCCACGGTGTAACGAACGCTACCCTGGGCGAGTTCCTCAGTCCGAGGAATCACGTGTTCCGCCCGCAGCGCGGGAGCGGAACAGCGTCGGTCGGAGGGTCCGTGCCGGTGAGCCTGCTCGACGACATCATGGCCGGTGTCCGGGCGGACGTCGCTGCGCGGCAACGTCTCGTGCCGTTGGACCAACTCAAGGCTCGTGCCGCCGGCCGGCCCCGTCCGCTGGACGGCGTCGCCGCCCTCAAGCGGGACGCGGTCACGGTCATCGCCGAGGTGAAACGGTCGAGTCCGTCTCGCGGCGATCTCGCGCCGATCCCCGATCCAGCTGCGCTCGCCCGCGAGTACGCCGCAGGCGGCGCCGCGGCAATCAGCGTGCTCACCGAGCCGCGCCGATTCCACGGTTCGCTGGCTGATCTCGAGGCCGTCCGGCAGGCCGTTGAGATTCCCGTGCTCCGCAAGGATTTCATCTACTGCTCGTACCAGCTCTGGGAAGCGCTGGCCTACGGCGCGGATCTCGTGTTGCTGATCGTCGCAGTGCTCGATCAGAGCGCGCTGGTGTCCCTGATTGAACGGGCGGAATCTCTCGGCCTCACCCCGCTCGTCGAAGTGCACACGGCCGAAGAAGTCAGTCGTGCCGTGGACGCCGGTGCGCGGATCATCGGCGTGAATGCCCGCGACCTGCGGACCTTCGAGGTCGACCGCGACCTTTTCGGACGGCTGGCGCCGCGGATTCCCAACGGAATCGTCAAGGTCGCCGAGTCGGGGGTGCGCGGACCGCGAGATCTCCTCGCGTATGCGGCAGCCGGGGCTGACGCCGTCCTGGTCGGGGAAGGACTGGTGACCGACCGGAACCCCCGGCAAGCCGTCGCCGAACTCGTCACGGCCGGCGCGCACCCGGCTCTCCGGCACGAGGCCATCTAGCCGTGGCCGATCGGAGGCGCTGGTGAGCGGCGTCCGACCAGCGTTGCCGGATGCCGCCGGGCATTTCGGCCCGTTCGGCGGGCGCTTCGTACCGGAGGCGCTCGTCGCGGCACTGGACGAGCTCGCCGCTGCACACGCGGTGGCGATGGCCGATCCGGATTTCCAGCGCGAACTACGGCAGCTGCTCACGTCCTACGCCGGCCGGCCGACACCGATCACCGAGGCGCGGCGGTTCTCCGAGCACGCCGGCGGAGCCCGCATTCTGCTGAAACGCGAGGACCTGACGCACACCGGCTCCCACAAGATCAATAACGTGCTGGGGCAGGCACTGCTCACTGTCCGGATGGGCAAGAAGCGGGTCATCGCCGAGACCGGGGCAGGCCAGCATGGCGTGGCGACCGCTACGGCTGCGGCGCTCTTCGGCTTGGACTGCACGATCTACATGGGCGAGGAGGACACGCGCCGGCAGGCCCTGAACGTGGCCCGGATGCGGTTGCTCGGCGCGGACGTCGTCCCGGTCGACGCCGGTACCCGCACGTTGAAAGATGCGATAAACGAGGCATTCCGCGACTGGGTGACGACCGTCGAATACACCCACTACGTCTTCGGCACGGTGGCCGGCCCGCATCCTTTTCCCGCGGTGGTCCGCGATTTTCAGCGGATCATCGGCGACGAGACGCGGACCCAGGTGCTCGACGCTCTCGGACGGTTGCCGGACGCGGTGGTCGCCTGTGTCGGCGGCGGGTCCAATGCCATTGGGATTTTCACCGCCTTCCTTGCGGATCCGCAGGTCCGGCTGTACGGATTTGAAGCCGGCGGGGAGGGGATCGAGACGGGTCGGCATGCGGCGACGTTGAGCGCCGGGAGCCGGGGCGTCCTGCACGGCGCCCGCACCTACGTGCTGCAGGACGCCGACGGCCAGACCCGCCCGTCGCATTCCATTTCCGCGGGGTTGGACTACCCGGGCGTCGGGCCGGAACACGCGTGGCTGCGGGAAACCGGACGGGTCTGCTACCAGCCGGTCACCGACGCCGAAGCGATGGACGCGTTCCGGCTTCTGGCCCGCACGGAGGGCATTCTCGCGGCGTTGGAGAGCGCGCACGCCCTGGCCGGCGCGTTACGGGTCGGGCGGGAGCTTGGCCCCGGGAGTGTCGTGGTCGTCAGCTTGTCGGGGCGCGGCGACAAAGACGTGCAGACCGCGGCCCGGTGGTTCGGCCTTGATGCGTCGGACAGGTCCAGCAGGTCGGCCGCGTACCGCCGGCCGGGCTCCGGCGTGGACGTCCCCGGCAGGCCGATGTGACCGCCGTCGGTGAGGCTTTGCGCCGGTGCCGCGCGGAGGGCCGTGCCGCGCTGGTGGGTTACCTGCCGGCGTGTTTCCCGGACGTCGAGCGCGGCATCGCGAACCTCCAGGCCCTCCTCGACGGAGGCGTCGACATCCTGGAAATCGGCTTGCCGTACAGCGATCCCGTCCTCGATGGGCCGGTTATCGCCCGGGCCGCCGACGTGGCGCTCCGCGCCGGTTCCACGACGGCTGCCGTCCTGCGCACCCTCGAAGCGGTCGCGGCTTCCGGAGCCGCAGCCGTAATCATGACGTATTGGAATCCCGTCGAGCAGTACGGCGTCGACCGGTTCGCCGCAGCAGTGGCCGCCGCGGGAGGAAGCGGCCTCGTCACACCGGACTTGCTGCCCGATGAAGCGGAAGCCTGGCTGGCAGCCAGTGATGCACATGGCCTGGATCGGATTTTTCTCGTCGCCCCAAGCTCGACCGACGAACGGATCGCGTTGACCGTCCGGTTCTGCCGTGGGTTCGTCTATGCGGCGTCCGTGATGGGTGTCACCGGCGTCCGGGAGCGGGCAAGCGTCCAAGCCCCGGAGCTGGTCGCCCGGGTCCGCCGTTATACGTCACTGCCGGTTGGTGTCGGACTCGGCGTGGGCACGGCCGAGCAGGCGGCGGAGGTCGCCCAGTACGCTGACGCGGTCATCGTCGGTTCCGCGTTCGTGCGGTGTGTCTTCGACGCCGGGGACGACGCTCCGGCCGCGCTCCGCAAGCTCGCGGCCGACCTTGCCGCCGGGGTGCGCAGGATGCCGGCAACCGGGTAGCGTCGAAGTCGCGATGCACACACCCTTGGCCTACCTGCCGAGTCCGAGCCGCGGTGTTTGGCACCTCGGGCCGTTGCCGATCCGCGCATACGCCCTCTGCATCATCCTGGGAATCATCGTTGCCGTTGCGGTGACCGACCGGAGGTGGCGCAACCGCGGCGGTTCTCCCGGTACGGTCGGCACGCTCGTCACCTGGGCCATCCCGTTCGGCTTGGTCGGCGCGCGGCTGTACCACGTGGTCACCGATCCGGAGCTGTACTTCAAGCCGGGTCGCGACTGGGTCCGGGTGTTTTACATCTGGGACGGCGGTCTGGGCATCTGGGGTTCGATCGCCCTTGGAGCGCTCGGCGTGTGGATCGCCTGCCGTCGCTACGGCATTGCGTTCCCGGCGTTCGCGGACGCCGCAGCCCCCGGAATCGCGTTCGCACAGGCCATCGGCCGGTGGGGGAATTACTTCAACCAGGAGCTCTACGGCAAACCGACGACGATGCCGTGGGGTCTGCGGATTGACGGAGCGCATACGGCGTCCGGCCTGCCGGGGATTTACCAGCCGACCTTCCTCTACGAATCGCTGTGGGACGCCGGAACCGCGGTTTTTGTGCTCTGGGCGGATCGGCGGTTCCGGCTCGGTCATGGCCGGGCGTTTCTGCTGTACGCCGCGACGTACACGGTCGGCCGCGGGTGGATCGAGTACCTTCGAGTCGATCACGCCAACCACATCCTCGGGTTGCGCCTCAATGACTGGACGAGCATGCTCGTCTTCCTCGGCGCGGTGATTGCTTTCGTTGTGAGTGCGCGGCGCAGCCCAGGCCGTGAAGTGGTGGTCGAGGGATTACGTTCCGGCAGTACGCCGCCGGGCGTGGCTGCTGCCGACAGCAGCGGCGTCCCGGGCGGGTATGCGCCGGGCGCGGTGAGCAATTCGGCCGGCGAGGCGTCGTCTGCCGTGGCTGTCGACGTCGGGCCGCCCGGATCAGCACCGCCCCCAGGCGCGGATGGATCGGAGGTGGAGCGGTGACGGCTGAGCGGACGAACGAGATGGCCGCTGACACGCCCCGGGCGGAGATCCATCACGATCACCGGGACGTGACCGGCGGGTGGTTGCGCCCGGCCGTGTTCGGCGCCATGGATGGAATGATCTCCAATGTCTCGTTGATCGCTGGCTTTGTTGGGGCAAGTGCGACACCGCACCTGGTGATTTTGAGCGGACTTGGCGGGCTGGTCGCCGGCGCGTTCTCGATGGGCGTGGGGGAGTACGTCTCGGTTGCCTCACAGGCGGATCTTGCGCGGGCTGAGATCGAGGTTGAGCGAACCGAGTTGCTGACCAACGCGCACGCGGAACGTGAAGAGTTGGCCCAGCTGTACATCGCGCGGGGCGTGGAACCCGAACTGGCCCGGGAAGTGGCCCGGCAGCTGTCGCGTGACCCCGAACGGGCGTTGGAAATCCACGCCCGCGAAGAGCTGGGGCTTACGCCGCACGACTTGCCGTCGCCAATCCTGGCCGCCCTGTCGTCCTTCCTGGCGTTCTCGGTCGGCGCTCTTCTTCCGCTGCTGCCCTTCCTGCTCGGCGCGACGGTGTTCTGGCCGGCGGTGCTGGTCACGGGGGTAGCGCTCTTTGCCGCCGGTTCAGCGGTGGTGCGGATCACCGCCCGGCCGTGGTGGTACGGCGGGTTGCGGCAGTTGCTCTTTGGTGCCGCTGCCGCCGGCGTGACGTACGGCGTGGGTGCGGCGATCGGCACCCATGTGGCCTAGCCGCCCGAACTGAGGCGCACCGCCGCACTCCCGCGGGCGTTCCGTGGACGGACTGAGCGCGCCGCTCGGCTCTCTCCTCGCCGCGCGCCGGAACTTGTGGCAAGATAGGGGCGAGACTCTTCAGGGCCAGCGTCGTCCCTGGGTGTTCAGGTGACGGCGCTTTTTCATGCCCGCCGTCCCACCCGACTCGACGACGGGAGAACCATGTCGACGTCCCCGATCAGCCCGGTTGACCTGGGCCTGCCTGACCCGACGCCGCGCGGGTTGTACGACCCACGCTTCGACCGCGACTCCTGCGGTGTGGCGTTCGTGGCTGACCTGCGCCGTGGCCCGAGCCACTCGGTGATCGAACTGGCGCTGACCGCGCTGCGGAATCTCGAGCACCGCGGGGCGACCGGCCGCGAGGCCGATACGGGTGACGGCGCCGGCTTGCTTGCGCAGATCCCTGACGCGTTTTTCCGCGCCATCCTGGACGTCGACTTGCCGCCGGCCGGTGGGTACGCCGCAGGCATCGCCTTCCTGCCCACCGACAATTTCGCGGCGGCGACGAAGGTGTCGGCCATCGAACGGATCGTCGCCGAGGAGCAGCTTCGGGTTCTCGCGTGGCGGGAACTGCCGATCGATCCCTCGGTGCCCGGTCCGTCGGCCCGGGCGGTCATGCCCCGGTTCCGCCAGCTTTTCGTCGCACCCGTCGATTCGTCGCTGACCGGGATTGATGTGGAGCGACGCACGTTCCGGGCCCGCAAGCGGATCGAACGTGAAGTCGGCGTGTACTTTCCGTCACTCTCGCCGCGGACCATCGTGTACAAGGGCATGCTGACCGCACCGCAGCTCGAGCGGTTCTTCCCCGATCTCGCCGATCCACGGTTTGCCAGCGCGTTGGCCTTGGTGCACTCCCGGTTCTCGACGAACACGTTCCCGAGCTGGCCGCTGGCACACCCGTACCGGTACATCGCGCACAACGGCGAGATCAACACCATCATGGGGAACCGCAACTGGATGCGGGCGCGGGAAACCTTGTTGGCATCCGACCGGATACCCGGCGACCTCTCCCAGCTGTTCCCCATCATCACGCCGGGCGGCAGTGACTCGATGAGTTTCGACGAGGTGCTGGAATTGCTGCACCTCGGCGGCCGGTCCCTGCCGCACGCGGTCCTCATGATGATTCCGGAGGCGTGGGAGAACAACGACGAAATGCCCGACGACCTGCGGGCGTTTTACGAATTCCACGCGAGCGTCATGGAACCCTGGGACGGCCCGGCGTGTGTCACCTTCACCGACGGCACGGTCATCGGTGCGGTCCTTGACCGGAATGGCCTGCGTCCGGGACGCTACTGGGTCACCGAAGACGGCCTTGTCGTGTTGGCCAGTGAGGTCGGTGTCCTCGACATCGATCCGGCGACGGTCATTCGGAAGGGCCGTCTCCAGCCTGGGCGCATTTTCCTCGTCGACCTGTCGCAGGGGCGCATCATCGACGACGCCGAAATCAAGGCGCAATTGGCGGCGGAGAAGCCGTATCGCGAATGGCTGCACGCCGGGCTGTTGAAGCTGCCGGACCTGCCGGACCGGGAACACGTTGTTTACACCCACGAGTCCGTGCTGCGCCGGCAGCAGACGTTTGGTTACACCGAAGAAGAATTGCGGCTCATCCTTGCGCCGATGGCGCGCAGCGGTGCCGAGCCCATCGGGTCGATGGGCAACGATGCGCCGCTCGCCGTTCTCTCCAACCGTCCTCGGCTCCTCTTCGATTACTTCACGCAACTCTTCGCCCAGGTCACCAATCCGCCGCTGGACGCCATTCGTGAGGAACTCGTCACTTCGTTGGCGAATACCATCGGCCCGGAACAGAATCTCCTCGAACCGACCCCGGCGTCGTGCCGGCAGATCGTTGTTCCGTTCCCGGTGATCGACAACGACGAGCTGGCGAAGATTCTGCACATCAACGACGACGGCGACCTGCCGGGGCTTGCGCCGTACGTGGTCCGTGGCCTGTACCGGGTGAGCGGCGGCGGCGCTGCGCTGCGCGAGCGGTTGGCGGAAATTTGTGCGGAAGTCTCGGAGGCCATCGAGCGAGGCGCCCGTATCATCGTGCTTTCCGACCGGGACTCCGACCGCGAATTTGCCCCTATTCCGTCGCTCCTGCTCACCGGGGCGGTGCATCACCATCTCATCCGGGAGAAGACCCGGACCAAGGTGGGTCTGGTCGTCGAGGCCGGTGACGTCCGCGAGGTGCACCATGTCGCGCTGCTCATCGGGTACGGCGCCGCCGCGGTGAACCCCTATCTCGCCATGGAAACCGTGGAAGACATGGTGCGCACGGGATTCCTGCGCGGCATCGACGCCCAGACCGCGGTGCACAACCTCGTCAAGGCGCTCGGCAAGGGCGTGCTGAAGGTCATGTCCAAGATGGGAATTTCGACGGTCGCCTCATACACCGGCGCCCAGGTCTTCGAAGCGCTCGGGCTCTCACAAGAGGTGATCGACCGCTACTTCACCGGGACGCCGTCGAAGCTGGGCGGCGTCGGTCTCGACGTGCTTGCCGAAGAAGTCGCGGCCCGCCACCGGAAGGCCTACCCGGTCGACGAAGTCCGGCCGTCCCACCGGCGCCTGGACGTCGGCGGTGACTACCAGTGGCGCCGGGAAGGGGAATTGCACCTGTTCAATCCCGAGACGGTGTTCCGGCTTCAGCATTCGACCCGCACCGGCCGATACGACATTTTCAAGCAGTACACCCGGCTCGTTGACGAGCAATCCCGCAACCTCATGACGCTGCGCGGGTTGTTCCGCCTCCGCACCGGTGTTCGGCCCCCGGTGCCCATCGAGGAAGTTGAACCGGTGAGCTCCATTGTCAAGCGGTTCTCAACCGGTGCGATGAGTTACGGCTCGATCAGCCAGGAGGCGCACGAAACGCTCGCGATTGCGATGAACCGGCTCGGCGCCAAGTCCAATACCGGTGAAGGCGGAGAGGACCCGGAGCGGTTGTACGACGAGCGGCGCAGTGCCATCAAGCAGGTGGCCAGCGGGCGGTTCGGAGTGACCGCCGAGTACCTCACGGCCGCTGACGACCTGCAAATCAAGATGGCCCAGGGTGCCAAGCCCGGCGAGGGCGGTCAATTGCCGGGTCACAAGGTGTATCCGTGGATCGCCAAGACCCGGTACTCCACGCCCGGTGTCGGGCTCATTTCACCGCCGCCGCACCACGACATTTACTCCATCGAGGACCTCAAGCAACTCATCCATGACTTGAAGAACGCCAATCCGCGGGCGCGGATTCACGTCAAGCTCGTCGCGGAGACCGGTGTTGGGACGGTGGCGGCCGGTGTCGCCAAGGCGAAAGCAGACGTCGTCCTCATCTCGGGCCACGACGGCGGCACCGGAGCGTCGCCGTTGACGTCCATCAAGCATGCCGGTGCGCCGTGGGAGCTTGGGCTTGCCGAGACCCAGCAGACGTTGGTGGCCAATGGGTTGCGGGACCGGATCGTCGTGCAGACTGACGGGCAGCTCAAGACCGGCCGGGACGTCATCATTGCGGCTCTCCTCGGCGCCGAGGAATTCGGGTTCGCGACCGCGCCGCTTGTCGTGTCCGGATGCATCATGATGCGGGTCTGTCACCTCGACACCTGCCCGGTCGGCGTGGCGACGCAGAATCCCGAATTGCGCAAGCGGTTCAACGGCAAGCCGGAATTCGTCATCAATTTCTTCGAGTTCATCGCCCAGGAAGTGCGGGAATATCTCGCCGCCCTGGGTTTCCGGTCGCTGGACGAGGCAATCGGCCAGGTCGAGTTCCTCGACGTCTCGGACGCCATCGATCATTGGAAGGCGAGCGGCCTGGACCTTTCGCCGATCCTGCGCGTGCCCGACAACCGCGACGAGCCCCGCCGGTGCGTCACGGTGCAGGACCACGGCCTGGACAAGGCGCTGGACAACACCCTCATCGCGCTCTGCGAAGGCGCGTTGAACGACGCCACTCCGGTCAAGCTCGAATTGCCCATCCGCAACGTCAACCGAACCGTCGGCACGATGCTCGGCCACGAAGTGACTAAGCGGTACCGGGGCGCCGGTCTTCCCGACGACACCATCGACATCACCTTCACCGGTTCGGCCGGTCAGTCGTTCGGCGCGTTCCTTCCGCGGGGTATCACGCTCCGGCTCATCGGTGACGCCAACGATTACGTCGGGAAGGGTCTCTCCGGTGGTCGTATCATCCTGCGCCCGCCGCTGGAAGCTCCCTTCGAGGCGCACAAGAACATCATTGCCGGGAACGTCATGTTCTACGGCGCCACCGCCGGGGAGGGCTTCGTGCGCGGAGTCGTCGGCGAACGATTCTGCGTGCGCAATTCCGGTGTCACTGCGGTGGTGGAGGGTGTTGGCGACCACGGGTGCGAATACATGACCGGCGGTGTCGTCGTCGTTCTCGGCGCGACCGGCCGGAACTTCGCCGCCGGCATGTCGGGCGGCGTGGCCTACGTCCTCGACCTTGACCCACTGCGGGTCAATACCGAGATGGTGGATCTCGATCCACTGGACAGCGACGACGCCGAGGTGCTGGAGCGGCTGGTGCGCAAGCATGCGGCGGAAACCGGATCGACCGTGGCGGCGGAGTTGCTCGCCGACTGGCCGGCTGCACTGGCCCGCTTCACGAAGATAATGCCGCAGGACTACAAGCGGGTCCTGGCGGCGAAGGCGCTGGCGGAACAGACCGGCGCGGATGTCAACGAGCAGATTATGGCGGCTGCACATGGCTGATCCCAAAGGTTTCCTGACCACTCCGCGTGAGACACCTGAGCTGCGGCCGGTGGCCGAACGGGTGCGGGACTGGAAAGAGGTCTACAAGCCGTTTCCGCACGAGAAGCTCGAACAGCAGGCCGGCCGGTGCATGGACTGCGGCATTCCGTTCTGCCACAACGCCTGCCCGCTCGGCAACCTCATTCCCGAGTGGAACGACCTCACCTGGCGCAGCGACTGGCGGGAGGCCATCGAGCGGCTGCATGCCACCAACAATTTCCCGGAATTCACCGGCAGGCTCTGCCCCGCGCCGTGTGAGGCCGCGTGCGTCCTGTCGATTGACCCGGACCAGACCGGAGGCCCGGTCACCATCAAGCTGGTCGAGCACGAACTCGCTGACCGAGCGTGGGACGAAGGATGGGTGACACCCCAGATTCCCGGGCGTCTGTCGGGCAAAACTGTCGCTGTTGTCGGTTCCGGGCCGGCAGGGCTGGCCGCCGCGCAGCAATTGACCCGCGCCGGACACACCGTCGTCGTCTACGAGCGGGCCGACCGGATCGGCGGGCTGCTGCGGTACGGCATACCCGAATTCAAAATGGAGAAATGGGTCCTCGACCGGCGCCTGGCTCAGATGGAGGCGGAGGGAACCCGCTTCCGCCCGAATGTGCATGTCGGCGTGGATATCTCGGCCCGCGAGCTGAAAAGTCGCTATGACGCCGTGGTTTTGGCGATCGGTGCAACCGTGCCACGGGACCTTCCCGCGCCCGGCCGGGAGTTGCGCGGCATCCACCAGGCGATGGAGTACCTGCCGATTGCCAACCGGGTCCAGCAGGGCGACCTCGCTGAGCCGACGATTACGGCGAAGGACAAGCGGGTCGTCATTATCGGCGGCGGCGACACCGGCGCCGACTGCTTGGGCACCGCGCACCGGCAGGGCGCGAAATCCGTTGTGCAGCTGGAGATTCTGCCGCGACCGCCGCTGCGGCCCGCTCCGAGCACGCCGTGGCCGACCTGGCCGCTCATGTTGCGGACCTCCACCGCCCATGAGGAAGGCGGCGAACGCCGGTTCTCGGTGAACACGCTGGAGTTCCTTGGCGACGGAGCGGGGAACGTGCGCGCGCTGCGGCTCGTCGAGGTCCGGATGGTTGACGGCCGGTTCGAACCGATTCCCGGAACCGAGCAGGAATTGCCGGCTGATCTCGTGCTGCTCGCCATGGGTTTTCTGGGTCCCGAACGCACGCTCATCGAGCAATTCGGCCTGCAGACCGACGTCCGTGGAAACATCGCCCGCGATGAGTCGTATGCCACCAACGTTCCCGGGGTGTTCGTGTGCGGAGATGCCGGGCGTGGTCAATCTCTCATCGTGTGGGCGATTGCCGAAGGCCGTGCGGCGGCGGCGGCGGTGGATCGGTTCCTCACCGGGGTTCCGCGGCTTCCCGTACCCATCGCACCGAGCGCACGTCCGCTCACCTGAGCTGCGGCGCGTCAGCCGTTCCAGGCGCGGCGGGTCCTCATATACTCGCCACGTGCTGCTGATGTCCCCAGATCCGGTGTTTTCCCGTCGATGAGCCGGCGGGCGAAAATCGTTTGTACGCTCGGTCCGGCGACGGCGTCTCCGGAGACTATTCGGCAACTGGTAGCGGCGGGGATGGACGTCGCCCGGTTGAACGCCAGTCACGGTCGGCATGCCGAGCACGAAGAGATGTACCGCTGGGTACGCAAGGCCTCCGACGAGCTCGGCCGCGCTGTGGGCGTGCTCGTTGACTTGCAGGGTCCGAAAATCCGCCTCGGTCGGATCGCCGGCGGGCCGGTGACGCTGGCCGCTGGTGACGAGTTCACCATCACCACTGAGGATGTGCCCGGCAGCGCGGCCCTGGTGTCTACCACGTATCCCGGTTTACCCACCGACGTGCATCCAGGGATGCGCATTCTTGTTGACGACGGGCGGGTGAGTCTGGAGGTGCTTGACGTCAGCGGAACGCGGGTCCGTACCCGGGTGATCGACGGTGGGGTGATCTCCGATCACAAGGGGCTCAATGTTCCCGGAGCCGCTCTCTCCGTGCCCGCGCTGAGCGACAAGGACGTCGACGACCTCCGGTGGGCGTTGCGTCTCGGCGTCGACATGGTCGCGCTCTCGTTTGTCCGTTCGGCGGCGGATTATGCCGACGTCGCCCGGGTCATGGACGAGGAGGGCCGGCGGGTTCCGGTCATCGCGAAAATCGAGAAGCCCCAAGCGGTTGAGCAATTGGACGCCATTACGGAGGCTTTTGACGGATTCATGATTGCCCGCGGTGACCTCGGCGTGGAAATGCCGATCGAACAAGTCCCGTTGGTGCAGAAGCGGGTCATCGCCGCGGCGCGGCGGGCGGCGAAACCCGTCATCGTCGCGACTCAGCTCCTCGACTCCATGATTAGCGCGACCCGGCCGACCCGCGCCGAGGTCTCGGACTGCGCGAACGCCGTCCTTGATGGAGCCGACGCGCTCATGCTCTCCGGCGAAACGAGCGTCGGCGCACATCCCGTTTTAACGGTCCAGACCATGGCGCGCATCATCGAACGGGTCGAGGAGGAAGCCCTCGCTGAATTGCCCGACGTCGGCGGCCGGCCCCGCACCAAGGGAGGCGCTATCGCGCACGCCGCCGTCGTTCTCGGTGCCGATCTCGACGCGAAGTACCTCGTCGCCTTCACGGAATCGGGTGAGAGTGCGCGGCGGCTGGCCCGGTACCGGTCGCCCATTCCGCTCCTCGCGTTCACGCCGGTGCCGGCGACCCGTTCCTGCCTTGCCCTGACGTGGGGGGTGGAGACGTTCCTTGTCGCGCCGGTCTCCCACACCGACGAGATGGTCCGCCAAGTGGATCGCGCGCTGCTCGAGATTGACCGTTGCCGCCGCGGGGACCTCGTCGTCGTCATTGCCGGTACGCCGCCCGGGGTCTCCGGCTCGACCAACATGCTGCGGGTGCACCGGATCGGCGACACGATGGACGCCGACCATCCGGCGTTTCAACTCTGACCGGCGTCCAGCCGGCCTCCCGCGTACCCCGGGTCGGATTCGAACCGACACTGGATGGTGTTTGAGACCATTGCCTCTACCGTTGGGCTACCGGGGCTCGTGCCGTGCACAGCACGCAGGATGAATCTACCGTGTCTCCATTCTCCGCCGACCGCTACGCTGCCAGCGTGCCCGACGACTCGACTCCGCAGGCGTCCCCTTCCCCGGCGCGGGTGCCGACCCCGGCCGAGGTGGCGGCGGCGTCCCGGCGGCAACGCCCTCGACGTCGCGCAGTGATCGCTGAGGACGAGGCGTTGATCCGGCTGGACTTGCGGGAGACGCTTGAGGAGTTGGGGTTTGACGTCGTCGGCGAGGCCGCTGACGGAGCGCACGCGGTGGAACTCGCCGCGCAGCTTCGCCCCGACGTCGTCGTGCTCGATGTCAAGATGCCGGTGCTCGATGGCATAACGGCCGCCCGGCAGATCACGTCACAGCGCATCGCCCCGGTGGTGATTCTCACCGCTTTCTCCCAGCGTGATCTCATCGAGCGAGCCCGTGACGCCGGGGCGTTGGCCTACCTCGTCAAACCGTTCAACGCGGCCGAGTTGCTCCCCGCCATTGAGATCGCGACCAGCCGGCACGCCGAGTTGTTGGCTCTGGAACGCGAGGTGACCGAGCTCTCCGAGCGGCTGGAGACGAGAAAGATCATCGAGCGGGCGAAGGGGGTGCTCCAGACCGTGCACGGGTGGAGCGAGCCGGAGGCGTTCCGGTGGATTCAGCGGACCGCGATGAACGAGCGGGTGCCGATGCGTGACGTCGCCGAGCGTGTCCTGCGCGACGGCCGGGCGGACGGGCCGACGTCCTCGTGACCGGGGGAATAGGCGCGGCGGCTGGTCACACCGTCCACACATGCGGCGCGGGCCGGCACCGCACCGGTGACTGTCAGATCACGAGCAGGTTACGACCGGGGGTTCGTGTTCCGTTCGCCGGCCGATCGTGATACCGTCCAAGCCGACAGACCACAAGACCCGTCGGGTAAGGTCGGGTCCCACTCGACGAGGAGTGACAGTGAAACGACGGTTCGCAGCAGCGGTCATCCCGCTCACGGTGGCAGGCTTGGTGGTCTCAGCCTGCTCCAGTGGCAAGAGCTCGGGCGGTTCTGGTGGCAAGCCGGTCTTCAAGATCGGTTATGAGGGACCGCTCTCCGGGGGCAATGCCCAGCTCGGGTTGAACATGAAGTACGCCGTGCAGTTGGCCATCAACGAGGCGAACGCGAAAGGCGACCTTCCCTTCGTCCTCCAATACACCGAGGCCGATGACCAAGGCTCGGGAGACAAGTCGCCGGCCGCCGCACAGCAACTTATTGACGACAAGCAGGTGATGGCCGTGGTCGGTCCGGCATTCTCCGGAGCGACCAAAGCGGCCGAGCCGAAGTTCGCGGACGCGGACCTGGCCACGGTGAGCCCGTCCGCCACCTCGCCGGCGTTGGCGACCTTCGGGTGGAAGACCTTCTTCCGGATCGTCGCGGACGACAACGCCCAGGGCCCGGCCGATGCGGACTACGCCGTCAACAAGCTCGGCATCAAGAACATCTTCGCGATCGACGACGCGAGTGCCTACGGGCAGCCGCTGGAGCAGGCGTTCGAGAACCAGGCGAAGAAGGACGGCGCCCAGGTAACCCACCAGTCGGTGCCGGGCACCACGCAGTGCCAGGCCGGGTCAGGGAACACCCAGCAGTACCCGGCGGTCGCCACCACGATCAAGAATTCCGGTGCCGAACTCGTGTTCTACGCCGGCTACTACTGTGACTTCGCGCTGCTGGCGAAAGCCCTGCGGCAGGCTGGATACACCGGCAAACTCTTCTCCGACGACGCCAGCCTGGACCCGAAGTACATCGAACAGGCCGGCGCCTCGGTCGCCGAAGGCACGTACATCAGCTGCGCGTGCGCTGACATCACGACGAATCCGAAGGCACAGAGCTTCGTCACCAACTTCAAGAAGCTTGCTGGTTTCGACGTGAGCGTGTACTCGGCTGAGGCGTACGACGCCACCAACGTCATCATTTCGGTCCTCAAGGAGCTGGGCCCGAAGGCGACCCGCGCACAAGTTGTCGACAAGCTGCGCACCGTCGACTACCAGGGCATCACCAAGGAAGTGAAATTCCAGAGCAACGGAAATATCGCCGGCAGTGCGGTCTACATCTACCAGGTCCAGAACGGCAAAATCGTCTCGTTGGGCCTGAGCAGTTAGCCGCGTGGAACCGTTGGGGGTCGGGTGCATCTCACCCGGCCCCCAACCCTGACCCTGGGGAGGTCGGCTCCTCGTGTGCGTCACCCGGCATTTCTGGGATTTCTTCGTCAGCGGGCTGGCGAACGGATTCGTCTACGCGCTGATCGCCTTGGGATACACGCTGGTGTACGGCGTACTGCAGCTCATCAACTTCGCGCACAGCGAAGTCTTCATGTCGGGTGGGTTTGGCGGCCTCTTTGCGATTAATTTCGCGATCGGCAGCCGGCATCCGCACGGTCTGTCGTCGGTGTGGTTTGTTCTTGTCGGGCTCGCCGCCGGTGCGGTGACCGGCGGTGTCGTCGCCTACATCCTCGAGCGGGTCGCGTATCGCCCGCTGCGGCGGCGCAACGCGCCCAAATTGGCGTTCCTCATCAGCGCGATCGGAATGTCGTACTTCTTGTACAACCTGGCCGGGAAAGAATTCGGCCGCGACGCGCGCACGATGAAGCCGCCGTTCACTGTCTCGCCGAACAAGCCGCTCTTCACCGTTTTCGGCGCCCCGGTGAATCTGTACGACGCGGTCATCGCCGTATCGGCCATCGCCATGCTGATCCTCCTCGACCGCGTCGTCCAGCAGACCCGACTGGGGCAGGGCATCCGGGCGGTCGCCCAGGACGCCGACACCGCCGCCCTGATGGGCGTGAACATCGACCGCGTCATTGCGCAGACCTTCGTCCTCGGCGGATTGCTCGGCGGCGCCGCGGGTTTCCTCTTCGGGCTTGGCACGGCGGGGGTGAGTTACACGATGGGCTTCACCCCGGGCATCAAGGCGTTCACCGCTGCCGTGCTCGGGGGCATCGGAAATATCCGGGGGGCGATGCTCGGCGGTCTGCTGCTCGGCGTCGTCGAGAATCTCTCCTCGGCCTGCTTCGGCGCGAGCTGGGTGGACGTCGTCGCGTTTTACATTCTGGTTCTGGTCCTGCTCGTACGGCCGATGGGCCTGCTCGGCGAGCGGTTGGGGAGGTCGGCGTGACACTCCGGCGGGTCTGGGCGTGGGCCACGAGCCTGCGCGGTCGGCAACTATGGGTCACACTGGCCGGCGCACTTGTCGTCGACGTGATGACCGGGCCCTCGGGAAGCCTGAACGATCCGACCGCCGGTTTCGCCGGGTCGCTGCTGAGCCGCCGCGTCGGGATCTTCCTCCTCATTGGGTTTGCCTTCTGGCTTCTCGTCACCTCCCGGGAGCGTCTTGCGGCGTGGTCGCGGAGCTGGACGGCGGCTGTCCGGCCGAGCCGCTGGCTGCCGTCGCGGTGGTATCGTCTCGCGGCGTACGGCGTCCTGCTCGCGGTCGCGATCGTCCTTCCGCTTGTCCTCTCCCCGTACTGGCAGGAAGTGGCGGTCGACCAGATCGGCGTGTACGTCCTGCTTGCCCTCGGTCTCAACGTGGTCGTCGGGCTCGCCGGCCTGCTTGACCTCGGCTACATTGCGTTCTACGCGATCGGCGCCTACTCGTGTGCGTACTGGACGGACTCCCTGCCTATTCATCCGCCGTTCGTGCTCAATCCGTTCGCCACAATCCCGTTCGCGATCGCCGCGGCGATGCTGGCCGGTGTGATCCTCGGCGCGCCGACACTGCGGCTCCGCGGTGACTATTTGGCGATCGTGACCCTTGGGTTCGGTGAAATCATCACGATCTACGCGACGAATCTGCAGAGCGTCACCGGCGGGTCACCGGGGAACAGTCGGCCGATTCCGCACTTCTCCATCAACCTCTTCGGCCTGCATTACCGGTGGGGCATCGACAACATGCCGTACTATTACCTGCTGCTGGCCTTCGTCGTGATGGTCATTGTTTTCTTTCACAACCTGGAGAACTCCCGGGTCGGCCGGGCGTGGACGGCGATCCGGGAGGATGAAGTTGCCGCCGCAGCCAGCGGAGTGAACACGTTCCGCTATAAACTGCTCGCGTTCGCCATCGGCGCGTCCACCTCCGGGTTTGCCGGCGTATTGTTCGCCAGTAAGATTCAAACCATTACGCCGCTCAGCTTCTTGTTGCAGCAGTCCATTCTCATTCTGGTCCTGGTGATATTCGGCGGCATGGGTTCCATCCCGGGAGCCATCGTCGGGGCGGCCATCATCCAATGGTTCCCCAACGGCCTCAAAACGTACGTGCGCAAAGAGGACCTCTTCCTTTACCTTGGCGCACTGCTTGTCGTCATGATGATTTACCGCCCGCAAGGCCTCATCCCGTCGCGTCGCCGGGCGCGCGAACTGGCGCTGGCCGAGAGCGGACTGGTGGAAGCCGACGCACTCACGACTGCGAGCAGGGACGTCTGATGGCAAGCGGCACCGGTGACGACCCGATCCTCGAGGTGGATCGGGTGACCCTGCGGTTCGGCGGGGTGACGAGCCTCGCCGAGGTGTCCATTCGCCAACAGCGAGGCGAGTTGCTTGCCGTCATTGGTCCGAACGGCGCGGGAAAGACGTCCTTGTTCAACGCCATCACCGGTGTCTATCGGCCGCAGGACGGTGACATCCGATTCCGGGCGCGGGACCAGCGGCCGGTCTCGCTCATCGGGAAGAAGGTGCATGAGGTCACCAAGCTGGGTATTGCCCGCACGTTTCAGAACATTCGGCTGTTCGCGGCCCTGACCGTCTTCGAGAACGTCAAGATTGGTATTGAATCGCGGCAGCGGACCGGCCCAGTCAGCGCGATGCTCCGGTTGCCGCGGACACTGCGGGAAGAACGCGACGGCGACCGGCTTGCCACTGAACTCCTTGACTTTGTGGGATTGCGGAACCGCGCGAACGACCTTGCGGCGTCACTGCCGTACGGTGCCCAGCGCCGGTTGGAAATCGCCCGGGCGCTCGGCACCCGCCCGCAGCTGCTGTTGCTCGACGAACCTGCCGCCGGCACAAATCCCGTTGAGAAGGCCGAATTGGAAGACCTCATCCGGCACATCAATACCGAGATGGGCCTGTCCATTCTGCTCATCGAGCACGACATGCGGCTGGTGATGTCCCTCGCCGAGCGGGTCGTCGTCCTGAATTTCGGCCGCGTCATCGCGGAAGGCCCACCGGCTCAGGTGCAGGCCGATCCGGCGGTCATTGAAGCCTATTTGGGCACCCGCGCGTACCGAGCCGCGACCGGAGAGGAGGCGTCGGGGTGAGCCTGCTGGAATTGCGCGACGTGCACGTACGGTATGGCGCCATCGCCGCTCTGCGCGGGGTCGACGTGACAGTTGAGAGCGGGGAGATCGTCACCCTGCTGGGTGCCAACGGTGCCGGTAAGACGACGACGCTGCGCACGATTTCCGGGCTCCTTCACCCACACACCGGCCAGATTTTCTTCGACGGACGACGGATCGACACCCTGCCCCCGCACGACATCGTGGGACTCGGGATCAGCCATGTGCCCGAGGGACGGCGGGTCTTTCCGCGGATGACCGTCACCGAGAATCTCGCGATGGGCGCCTACCGCCTGGGCCGTCCCAGAAAGTCGGACTTCGACCGCGTTTTCGCCCTCTTCCCGCGCCTCGCCGAGCGGCGTCATCAGGATGCGGGGACGCTGAGCGGGGGAGAGCAGCAGATGCTTGCCATCGGCCGCGGCCTGATGTCCCACCCCCAGTTGCTCTTGCTGGACGAGCCGTCGATGGGACTGGCTCCGCTCCTCGTCGAACAGATCTTCGACATCATCAAGGAGATCAACGAGCAGGGTACGACGATTCTCGTCGTGGAACAGAACGCCGCCCAGGCGCTTGCCCTGGCGGATCGCGGCTACGTCCTGGAGACCGGCACGATCGTGCTCTCCGGACCGGCACCGGAGCTGCGGATCGATCCGCGCGTGAAGGCCGCCTACCTCGGCGAGGGTGTCGCCTGACCGGTCTAGGCGGGCCGCCAAGCCGGTCTGGCCGACGCAACCGCTCACCGGCCGGATCACGGCGAGGAGGCCCGCGCGGGTGAGCCAACCGGGTGAGCCCGGGCACCTTTGGCGCCGCTTCAGCGGGAAGCGTTCTCTACTCGGTGTCCGGGCTCTTGTCCGGCCACGGTAGTCCCTCCGCCGTGCCGTCGTAAAGGGCAATTCGGCCCATTTCCGCGTCGACACGGTTTGTCGACGAACGTCCAATTTTCCTTTCGCGAGAACGGGGCATTTGCCATCCATCGCTCGAAAATTTGCCGCCACCCCTTTTCCGCTCCAGGGAACCCGACTATCATCCGCGACAGGTCCACCACGGACCACACCGATCGATGGCGGTCGCTGCCGCGAATCCCCCAGCGGTTTGTCGCCCGTCATCGGCCACGCGCTGCGCGGCGGGCAGTGCGGCAGTCGGGGCGGTGCCTGGCTAGCGACGAGAAGGAGCGGGCCCGTGAGCCGGTTACCCGTTCAGGTACGGCCGGCCGACTACGACGACGTCGTCGCCCTCGCCGACCTGTGGAGCGATCTCGAGGCCTCCGGTCGATTGAAGACGGGTCTGCCTGCGCTGGCCGACTGCGGACCGAAGGAACTCGTCGAGCGGCTGCTCACCCGGGACGACGGCCGCGTGCTCGTCGCCGCCCTGGACGATCGGATTCTCGGCGTTGCAGTCGTGAGCGTCGTCCGGTTTGTTCCGTTTCAGGAGCGGGCGTCGGTGCAGATCGACTACGTCTATGTGATGGAGCCCTATCGCCGGCGGGGAATCGGCCACGCACTGGTCGCCGCAGCCGCGGCCTACGCCGAAGACGTTGGAGCGGCTCAGCTCACGGTGAACGTCTCGCCGCTGTCGCGGGAGGCGAATCGGTTCTTCGCGCAGCTGGGTCTGACGCCGTTTGCCTTGCGACGGGTGGCTCCCGTCACCGCGGTACGCCGCAGGATCGCGATCCTTGAGCACGCCTGCCTGCCGCGGGTGCCCGGGAACCGCCGGCTGGCGCCGCGATACAGCTTTGATCGGTTGAGTTCGATCGGGGTGCAGGCATTCCGGCCGACGTGGCGCAAGGCGCCTCGGTCGGCGCACTGAGCCGACCGCTCGCTCTCCGCCGCGAAGCAACGCCGAGTGTGGCGGCGACGCGTGTGCCGTTCCGCCGTCGGCCGCGTGATCAACGGCGGCTCGGGGACGCCCGACTAGGATTTCCGCGTGACACCGTCCCGGTTGCCGGCTGGGCGTGCCAATGCGCGCGCGGCGACTCCCGCACCCCGGCCGCGCCTGCTCCTGCTCGACGGGCACTCCCTGGCGTATCGGGCGTTTTACGCCCTCCCGGTGGAGAATTTCGCCACCACCACGGGTCAGCCCACCAACGCGGTGTACGGCTTCACCGCGATGCTCATCAACGTGCTCCGGGACGAACAGCCCACCCATGTCGGCGTCGCCTTCGACGTGTCGCGGGAGACGTTCCGCAGCGCCGCGTACACGGAGTACAAGGCGACCCGGCTGGCCACCCCGGACGCGTTCAAGGGTCAGGTGGAGCTCATCCAGGACGTGCTGCGGGCGCTGCGGATTCCCGTCGTGACCGCCGAGGGATACGAAGCGGACGACGTCATCGCCACCCTCGCCGACCAGGCGGCCGCGGCTGGTTTCGACGTGCTCATCTGTACCGGGGACCGCGACACGTTCCAGTTGGTGAGCGACCGGGTCACGGTGCTCTATCCCCGAAAGGGGGTCTCTGATCTTGCGCGGATGACTCCGGCGGCGGTCGAGGAGCGGTACGGCCTGCGTCCGGAGCAGTATCCCGATTTCGCCGCGCTGCGGGGTGACCCGAGTGACAACCTCCCGGGCATTCCGGGCATCGGCGAGAAGACGGCGGCGAAATTGATCCGCGACTTCGGCTCACTGCAGGAGTTGGTCGCCCGGATCGACGAGGTGCCCGGCAAGACCGGTGCCGTTCTGCGGGACCATCTCGCGACCGTGCTGCGCAATCGCCAACTCACCGAGCTGGTGCGCAACGTGCCGCTCGCCGTCCGTCTCGACGATCTCCGCCTCCAGGCGTGGGACCGCGACGCCGTGCACCAGGTCTTCGATGCGTTGGAATTCCGCGTCCTGCGGGAGCGCCTGTACGCCACCCTGACGCCGCCCACGCCTGAAGCCGAGGCAGGTTTTGCCGTCACCACAAAGGTTCTTCACCCGGGCGGGGTGGCCGAATGGCTCGCCGCCCACGTGGCCGGCGACCGACGGGCAGGGGTCTGGGTGCAAGGGCAGTGGGGTCGCGGGACGGGCGTCGTCACCGGGCTCGCGATCGCAGCGTGGGACGGCGCGGCGGCGTGGCTCGATCCGGTGCAGCTCACCGAGGATGACGATCGTGCCCTCGCAGCGTGGCTGGCGGACGCTGCGCGACCGAAGGTCCTCCATGACGCGAAGGGGCCGATCCTCGCGCTCGCGGCACGCGGGTGGACGCTCCGCGGGCTGGCCAGTGACACCGCACTGGCGGCGTACCTTGTCCTCCCTGGTCAGCGGAGCTTCGACCTTGCCGATCTCGCGGTGCGCTATCTGCGGCGCGAGCTGCGCGCCGAGGCGGGCTCGGCCGGCGACGGTCAGCTCAGCTTCGAGATGGCGGGAGACGAGGCGACGGCGGCCGCGGCCGGGGTGCACGCCCGGGCTGTTCTGGACCTCGCGGAGGTCCTTGACGCCGAGGTGGCCGCCCGCGGTGGGGCGCGGCTCCTCCGCGACGTCGAGTTGCCGCTCATTGATGTGCTCGCGGCGATGGAGCGCGCCGGCATCGCGGTCGACGTCGACACTCTCGTAGATCTGTCTGCGGAGCTTGCCGCGCACGTCAAGGCCACCGAGCAAGCGGCGTACCAGGTCGTCGGACGGGAATTCAACCTCGGTTCCCCAAAGCAGCTCCAGCAGATTCTCTTTGAGGAACTGCGGCTGCCCAAGACGAAACGCATCAAGACGGGGTACACAACGGACGCCGAGGCGTTGCAGAACCTGCTGGCGCAGACGGGTCACCCGCTCCTCGAGCACCTGCTGCGGCATCGGGACGTCTCCCGGTTGAAGGCGACCGTCGATTCCCTCATCCCGATGGTGGATGCGGAGGGCCGCATCCACACGACGTTCAACCAGATGGTGGCGGCGACCGGCCGGCTCTCCTCCCAGGACCCGAATTTGCAGAACATTCCAATCCGGACGGCGGAAGGACGCCGGATTCGGCAGGCGTTCGTGGTCGGCAAGGGGTATGAAGCCCTGCTCACCGCGGATTACAGTCAGATCGAGATGCGCATCATGGCGCATTTGTCGCAGGATCAGGCGCTCATCGAGGCGTTCCGGTCTGGCTTCGACTTTCACGCGGCTACTGCTGCCAGCGTGTTCGGCGTCCGGCCCGAGCAGGTGGACGCCGAGATGCGGCGCCGTGTCAAGGCGATGAATTACGGGCTGGCGTATGGGCTTTCGGCATACGGCCTCTCCCAGCAGTTGGGCATCACACCGGACGAAGCGCGGGTGCTCATGGAGGAGTACTTCCGGCGGTTCGGCGGGGTGCGGGATTATCTGCGCACTGTGGTCGAACGGGCACGCCGTGACGGGTACACCGAGACGCTCCTCGGCCGGCGTCGCTATTTGCCGGATTTGACGAGCGACAACCGGCAACGCCGCGAAATGGCCGAGCGGATGGCGTTGAATGCGCCGATCCAGGGCAGCGCCGCTGACATCATCAAGGTGGCGATGCTGGGCGTCGACCGGGCGCTGCGCGCGGCCGGTGCGAAGTCGCGGTTGCTCCTCCAGGTGCACGACGAATTGGTTCTGGAAGTCGCCCCCGGCGAGCGGGCCGATGTCGAGGAGATCGTCCGCCGGGAGATGGGGCACGCCTACGAGCTGTCCGTCCCGTTGGAGGTGTCTGTCGGGGTGGGGAGAACCTGGGACGAGGCGGCCCACTAGGCGGTATCGCGTCGTCCGCGGTCGTGGTCCTGCCACCGGGCCGCGCGATGCTTGGGATCATGCTCTTCACTGGGGCTGCGGTGATCGCGGGATCGACATGGGCGGCGGTCCGGGCTGCCCGGCTCGAGCCCGCGCAGGCGCTCCGGGACGTCGTGTGAGCCGCCGCCCGTGGCCGTTGTTGACCACGATCGCGACGTCACGTATTGTGGCGTCTGCGTTCGGAGTGCGGTCTGCCCGTGCTCCGGCTGTGCTGATTACCTGTGCAGCCCCACCGTCCGCCATCGAACGCACCCACCCCTATGACCGAAGAAGGCATCACGAACACCAGACCAGATTCCCCGGAGACCAACGACCACATGACGACCGCTACTGATGTACGCCCCGAAACCCCCGAGCCGCCCGCGTCCTCACGCATCGCCGTCAACGATGTCGGCTCGACCGACGATTTCATCGCTGCGATCGACAAGACGATCAAATACTTCAACGACGGGGACATCGTGGAGGGGACCGTCGTCAAGGTTGATCGCGACGAGGTCCTCCTCGACATCGGCTACAAGACCGAGGGCGTGATCCCGTCGCGCGAGCTCTCGATCAAACATGACGTCGATCCGCACGAGGTAGTCAAGGTCGGGGACCGGATCGAGGCCCTTGTCCTGCAGAAGGAGGACAAGGACGGCCGTTTGATCCTCTCGAAGAAGCGGGCGCAGTACGAGCGGGCCTGGGGGACCATCGAACAGATCAAGGAAGCGGACGGCGTCGTCACCGGCACGGTTATCGAGGTCGTCAAGGGTGGGCTCATCCTCGACATCGGGCTGCGCGGGTTCCTGCCGGCGTCACTCGTCGAGATGCGGCGAGTTCGCGATCTCGCTCCGTACGTGGGTCGGAAGCTAGAAGCGAAGATCATCGAGCTGGACAAGAACCGAAACAACGTCGTCCTGTCTCGGCGGGCTTACCTCGAGCAGACCCAGTCGGAGGTACGCCAGACCTTCCTCACCACGCTGAAGAAGGGGCAGATCCGCAACGGCGTGGTCAGTTCGATCGTGAATTTCGGTGCGTTCGTCGACTTGGGCGGGGTGGACGGGCTGGTCCACGTCTCCGAGCTCTCCTGGAAGCACATCGACCACCCCAGTGAGGTCGTCGAGGTCGGAATGCCGGTCACCGTTGAGGTCTTGGACGTCGACCTCGACCGGGAACGGGTTTCGCTCTCCCTCAAGTCGACGCAGGAAGATCCGTGGCAGCTGTTCGCCCGCACCCACAGTCTCGGCCAGGTGGTTCCGGGGAAGGTGACCAAGCTGGTACCGTTCGGCGCCTTTGTTCGGGTGGAAGACGGCATCGAGGGATTGGTGCACATTTCCGAACTCTCCGACCGGCATGTCGAAATTCCCGAGCAGGTCGTCCAGGTCGGTGACGAGATCTTCGTAAAGATCATCGATATTGACCTTGAGCGCCGCCGGATCAGTCTGTCACTGAAGCAGGCGCTGGAAGGCGTGGAATCGACCAGCCCCGAGCAATTCGACCCCACCGTTTACGGCATGCCAGCCAGTTACGACGAGCACGGCAATTACATCTATCCAGAGGGCTTTGACCCGGAGACCAACCAATGGCTTCCCGGCCACGAGGCGCAGCAGGCCGAGTGGGAACGCCAGTACGCCGAGGCGCGCGCCCGGTTCGAGGCGCACCGCGCCCAGGTTGCCAAGATGCGCCAGGCGCAGGCACAGGCGGAGGCGGAGCAGGCGACGACATCGTCTGACGGAGGTGCGGCCGAGACGCCGGCTGAGCCGAGCGGCAGTCTCGCCGGTGACGAGCAGCTCGCCGAGCTGCGACGCAAGCTTGCCGAGGATGCGGTCGAGCAGCCCGCCGCCGCGGATGCGAACCCGGACGAAGAGTCGAAGGATCCCGCCTGACGTGCACGCGGCCGCTCTCCGGTTCCTCGGGGCGCTGGCCGCCGTGACTGTGCTGACGGGTTGTACGCGTAGCTCCGGCAACCGCGTCGTTTCGATGTCACCAACGGTGCCGACGTCCGCGTCCGTCGTGTCGGCGACGGCGACGCCGAGCCCATCAGCCAGCGCGTCACCGCTGCTGCCAGGCAATTGCGCGGAGCTTGCGCCACTGCAGCGGGTCGAAGAAGCGCTCGGCGTCAACCTACTGGGCGACGTCACGTACCTGCGCGCCGCGCCGGTGCCACAGTCCGGACGGACCGGCCGAGTCACCTGCGGGTACGGCACTCCGGTGACCACGCCGTCCGGTGGGACGCCGACCCCGAGTGGGCGGCCGTTGGTCGAGCTTTCCTACATCACGTACGTCGACGCGAAAACCGCGGCGGATCGCGTGACTCTCACCGTGCATACCGATAGTCAGCACGCGACGACGACCCAGGTGCAGGTGGACGGCAAACCCGCGTGGGTCCTCGTCGGCTCCGACTGGGACGAGCTGGTGATGGCCGACGGTGCCCGCACGATTGTCGCGGAAGTCTCACCCCGGATTCTTGCCCCGGAGAAGGCGCCGGCGGTGCTAACCCGGCTGGCCGCGCAGATGCTCGCCTTCGGTGCATCGATGTCGCCCGGCGCGTCGGGTGCTGCGTCCAGTGGTTAGTCAGACCGACCGTTCGCCCAATCCGATGGTCGAGGGCCGGCCGCTGCTCGTCGGCCTGACCGGCGGCATCGGCGCCGGCAAGAGCGCGGCGCTCGCGATGTTCGCCGAACTTGGCGCTGTCACGATTGACTCCGATGAGGTCGCACGACAGGTGACGGCGCGCGGTACGGCGGGATTCGCTGCTGTGCTAAAGGAATTTGGGCCGGAGTACCTCGACCCGACCGGAGAGATTGATCGACGCCGATTGGCTGGGCTCGTCTTCTCCGACCCAGCGGCGCGTCGCCGGCTGGAAGCCATCGTGCACCCGCTGGTCCGTGCCGACATTCGCCGGCAGATAGCGGCCCTGCCGCCTTCGGCAATTGTCGTCAATGCCGTGCCGCTCCTCGTTGAGGCAGGCCTGGTCCATGACTATGACCGGATCGTCGTCGTCGAGAGCCCACCGCACCTTCGGCTGCAGCGTCTGGAAGCGCGCGGGCTCAGCCGGGCCGAGGCCCTCGCCCGGATGGCCGCGCAGGCTGACGACGCGGCCCGCCGGGCAGTCGCCTGGCGGGTCGTCGTCAACGACGGATCGCTGGATACACTGCGGCAACGGGTTCGCAGCGTCTGGCTCGAATTGCGCAATCAGGCTCAAGGCGGCGGTGCTGAGACACCGGATTTCTCGGCATAGCCGGGTGGATTGTGCCGGGTGCGACGCGCGCGTACGGCACCTGTGAACGTCGGCCGTGTGCCGTGCTGATGGCGCGCGGGCTCATTGACAAGCTCCAGACGCCTTCGTATCGTTCGTATACAAACGACATTGAGGGAGGACCCGCGCGTGCGTCTGGAATTCCGCAACTTCATTGATGGCCGCGTCGTCGATCCCTCGGGGGATGAGGCTCTGCCCATCACGGATCCGCACTCCGGTGAAATCATTGGATATTCCGCCCGCTCGAATGCGGAAGACATCGATCGAGCGTGTAGGGCCGCGGCGGAGGCCTACACCACGTGGCGGGATACCACCCCCGCGGAACGATCTCGGGTCTTGCTGCGGATCGCTGATGACATCGAAGAGCGTGTCGAGGAGCTGGCCCGCTTGGAGAGCCGGAACACTGGTAAGCCGCTTCAGGTGCTTCGCAGCGTCGAGATACCCGCGATGGTCAACCAGATTCGGTTTGTCGCAGGAGCCGTACGAGCGCTCGTCGGACCGACGGCCGGGGAGTATCGTCGTGGGTCGACCTCGTATCTGCGCCGTGAGCCGGTCGGTGTCGTGGCACAGATCACCCCGTGGAATTACCCCCTCATCATGGCCGCGTGGAAGTTCGCACCCGCGATCGCGGCCGGAAATACCGTCGTGTTGAAGCCGTCCGAAACGACGCCGGTCACGACTCTGGCACTTGCCGAGCTTGCCTCGGCTCACTTGCCTCCCGGTGTCTTCAACGTCGTCTGCGGTGACGCCGCTACCGGCGCCGCACTCGCGGCACATCCCCTCCCACAGCTTGTTGCCATCACCGGTTCCGTGGCCGCAGGCGTGGCCGTCGCCGAAACGGCGAGCCGGGATGTGAAGCGGCTGCACCTCGAACTTGGCGGCAAGGCCCCCGTCCTAGTGTTCGACGATGTCGACATTCCCAAGGCGGCGGCGGCGATCGCCGAGGCGGGGTTTTTCAACGCGGGTCAGGATTGCACCGCGGCGACGAGGGTTCTGGCCGCTCGCGACATTGCTGACGACCTGACTGCGGCATTGGCCAAAGAAGCGGCGGACATTCCGACGACCTTTGCGTACGGTGTCGAACATCCGCGCGCCTTGGTGCCCGCCCTCAACAACGTCCGGCAGTTGGAACGCGTAGCCCGGCATATCGAGACTCTGCCGCCGCATGCAGTCGTGGTTGCAGGCGGCCGCCGACAGGGCGAACGCGGTTTTCATTTCGCACCCACGGTTGTTGCACACCTTCACGAACATGACGACATCACCTGTACGGAGGTCTTCGGTCCGGTCATCACCGTCGAGACCTTCGCAACCGAAGAGGAAGCGGTCCGTCGTGCGAATGACGTGCCATACGGACTCGCATCAAGCGTGTGGACGACAGACCTGGCGCGGGCGATGAGAATCGCGCGGAGGCTCGATTTCGGTTGCGTCTGGATCAACGAACACGGCTCACTTGTTGCCGAGATGCCTCACGGAGGCTTCAAACACTCCGGTTACGGTAAAGATCTCTCGATTTACTCGGTCGAGGAGTACACCAGGGTCAAACACATCATGGCTCGATTCGACGAATGACGGGAGATACGGTGACGTCTGACCAGACCACGGAGTCGGCCGTTCCAGGGCCGCGCAGTGCCGAGCTGCATCGCCGGCGGGAGGCTGCGGTCGCCCGGGGCGTGAGTTCCGTTGCACCCTTCTATGTCGCCGGCGCACGCGACAGCCGGCTCGTCGATGTGGACGGGAGATCGTATATTGACCTCACGTCCGGGATTGCGGTCGCCAATGTCGGCCATGCGCCAAAGCACGTTATCGAGGCGATTCACGCTCAGGCTGAGAGTTTTCTGCACACCTGTTTCATGGTCGCGCCATACGAGCAGTATGTGGCGGTGTGCGAACGACTGAATGCCCTAACGCCCGGTGCATTTGCGAAGAAAAGTCTCCTGGTCAATTCAGGGGCTGAAGCGGTGGAGAACGCTGTCAAGATTGCCCGCTATGCCACAAATCGGCCGGCCGTCGTTGTCTTTGAGAATGCCTATCACGGGCGCACCAACTTGACGATGGCGATGACCGCGAAAGCGCATCCGTACAAAGACGGATTCGGCCCCTTCGCGGGTGAAATCTATCGAGCGCCGATGTCGTATCCTTTTCGCGATCCGGCAGCCATGACCGGCGAGGAGGCCGCTGCGCGCGCCATCGACGTTATCGAGCGCTACGTCGGAGCGGCACGTGTTGCATGCGTCGTCATAGAACCGATCCAGGGTGAAGGAGGATTTGTCGTTCCCGCACCCGGATTCCTACCCACATTGCGGCAGTGGTGCAGTGAAAACGATGTCCTCTTCGTCGCTGACGAGATTCAAACCGGGTTCGGACGGACCGGGCACATGTTCGCGTGCGAGCACGAGTCCGTCGTCCCCGACATTATGATTCTCGGTAAGGCTCTGGCGGGAGGTCTGCCGCTTGCCGCGGTGACTGGCCGCGCGGATCTCGTTGATCGGGTGCATCCGGGCGGGTTGGGCGGTACGTACGGTGGAAATCCGGTCGCGTGTGCGGCGGCGCTCGCCACCCTGCACCTTCTCGAGGCAATGAATGCGCCCGCCCGCGCCCGCGGAATTGAGAAGATCATGCGGCCGCGGCTGGATGCTCTCGCAGCTCGCTATCCGTTCATTGGCGACGTTCGCGGTCGGGGTGCCATGCTTGCCCTCGAGGTGGTGCGGCCGGGCACAAAGGATCCCGATGCGGCGCGGACAGCCGATATCGTGCGTTCATCGTATGACGAAGGTCTCGCAGTCCTAAGCTGCGGTATGTACAGCAATGTACTGCGGTTTCTGCCGCCGCTGAGTATCGACGACGCGCTGCTCGTGGAAGCGATGAACCGGCTCGACCACGTCTTCGAGCGGGTAGCCGCCGCTTGAGTATCGTGGTGGCATGCCGACGGTCCTCTTCATCGAGCACGATCACGTTTCTCCGCCAGGCCTCCTGGGTGACGCGTTCGAGAAATGCGGCTGGGACGTCGCAGAGTTTCTCGTCGTACCGCCTGAATCATTTGACAGCCCGGCGATAGACGTCCGTTTACCGGATCCGCTGCACTATGACGCGGTCGTGCTGCTCGGTGCTCCCTGGTCGGTGTACGACGAAGCGCTGCAGGAACGGTGGGTCGGGGAGGAAATCGCGTTGGCCCGACAAGCCGACGCCGAGGGCATGCCCGTCATCGGTGTCTGTTTTGGTGGTCAGCTTCTCGCCGCCACCCATGGTGGACGGGTCGAACGCGCGGCATGCGCTGAAGTCGGCTGGACGAGGATCCATTCCCGCGTCCCGGAGTTCATTCCGGAGGGTCCGTGGCTGCAATGGCATCAGGACCGATGGCACACACCAGCGGGTGCGGCGGAGCTCGCCCATAGCCTTGTTGCGCCGCAGGCCTTCATGCTTCGGGCGAACCTCGCTGTTCAATTTCATCCCGAAGCGGATGAAACCGAGGTGGCTCTCTGGCTGGAGGCCGGAGGCGCCGATTACGTGCGCCAGCACAACCTCGACCCCGACGAACTTCTTCGGATCACTCGTCGTGAGCAGGCGCGCGCCGCTCAGTGCACCGAGAAATTGCTCAAAGGGTACTTGGAGCGTGTTCACGACCTGAACCGCCGGTGAACAACGAACCGTCTGTGCACGACGGGATGACCGCGAGCCGGCTCAGGCTGGAGATAGCCCGGGACGCGACGGCAACCGGTGAGAGGAGGTGCGTGCCGTCGGCCCCGGGTTGCCTCCGGCCTTCTGTCACGCGAGGGTGACCCGCACCGGCATCTTCTTCACGCCGTGGATGAAGTTGGAACGGACGTACGAGACATCACCGGCCAACTCCATGCGCTTGATTCTGGGCAGGAGCGTCTCGAACATGATCCGGATCTCCATACGGGCAAGCTTGTTGCCGAGGCAGAAGTGTGGGCTGCCCTTCCCGAACGTCACGTGATCATTAGGATGGCGCGTCACGTCAAACCGATACGGATCCGTGAAGACCTCCTCGTCGCGGTTGCCGGACGCGAACCACATCACGACCTTATCGCCGGCGCGAATGTGCTTTCCGTGCAGCTCGACGTCACGGGTGGCGGTACGGCGGAAGTGGTACACCGGTGACGCCCAGCGAAGGAATTCCTCCACCGCTTGTGGAATGAGCTCCGGCCTGTCTTGGAGCAGGCGCATCTGGTCGGGGTTGTTGATCAGGGCGAGCATCGAGTGGCTGATCGCGTGTCGAGTCGTCTCATTGCCGGCGATGACCAAGAGTAGGAAGTAGTTGTCGAAATCACGCTGGGAAAGCGGCACGCCATCCTCGGGCATCTGGTTGACGAGCTTGCTCACCAGATCCTGTCCGCTGCGGCCGCGTCGCTGCCGGGCAAGCTCACGACCGTATTCGAACACCTCGAGCGCCGCGGGGGAGCGGAATGGAAGATGGCGATACTTGTTGCTCTCCGGACTGTCCAGAAGAACATCCGCATAGTCCGGATCGGTGTTCCCAATCATGCGATTGCCCCACGCGATCAGCCTTCCGGTGTGGTGTTCCGGAACATCGAGCATGCGGGCGAGAACCTGAATGGGAAAGTCCGCGCTCACCTCGGAGACGAAATCGAATTCCTTATGCCGCAGAGCCGCCTCCACGGTCGCTCTCGTCAACCCTCGAAGAAAGGACTCGTAGCCCTTGAGGGTGGTTGTTCCGAAATCCCTGACGAGCAGACGCCGCAGTGCATGATGACGCGGTCCGTCGGTCTCGAGCATGGAGCGGCGTATCTCCATCGTCTCCTCGTCGAGTTCCTCAAGGTTGACGAACTTCTCCGAGGTGAAGGTTTCCGGGTCCCGGTCCACCGCGACGATGTCGGCGTGCCGGGTGACCGCCCAGAAGCCCTTGTTGGGCGGCGGCTCAGGATTCCAGTACACCGGTTCTTCGCGGCGGAGATAATCAAACGCAGGCCATGCGCGGTCCTGCTCGAACATGTCGAGATCGGTGAGATCGACGGTTGTTTGCTGCACGGGTCCTCCGGAAGTTGTGCGGTCAACGTAGGGGCAATGAGCGATTAGAGGTGGTAGAGATATTCACCGACTTCCCAGTCGGTCACGTAATGTGCGAAGCGTTCCAGTTCGTTCCGCTTATAGGTCACGAACGCCGAGATCAGGGGCTTCCCTAGGATCTCCGTGAGCTCGGTGTCCGCCTCCAGGGCGTCAAGGGCGGCTTCGAGATTCCGGGGCAGAAGTCGGGAGCGGGACGCATCGTAACCGTATCCCTCGGTCGGCGGCGGCGGCGTGAGTTTCTCTTCGATGCCGAGGTACGCGCCGGCCACGACACTTGCGATGGCGAGATAGGGGTTGGCCGTCGCGTCTCCGAGACGGACTTCGATGCGTGTGGCGTCTCCGCGTTCGGGGGGAATCCGTACCATCGTGCTCCGATTGTCCAGCCCCCAGTCAATCAACCAGGATGCGAGCGTGTCGGGACCGAACCGTTTGTAGGAATTGATCGTGGGGTTATTGAACGCGGCGAGAGCCGGCGCATGCGCGAGGATGCCTGCAACGGCGTGTTCCGCCAGCGACGACAGGCCGGTGGGAGCCGCCTCATCAGCAAACAGTGACCGATCGCTCGGATCCACGATGGAGAAGTGGAGGTGGAATCCCGAGCCGCCCTCCTCGTTGAACGGCTTCGCCATGAAGGTGGCGTGTTTGCCGGCGCGGCGGGCTAACTCCTTGACGGCCGTGCGGAAGCGGAAAGCGCGGTCCGCGGCGTCCAATGCGTGCGAGTGGCCAATATTGATCTCAAATTGCCCGCTGAAGAACTCGTGATTGCCCGCGGTGGCGCGAATACCGTAGCGGGCGAGCTGCCTGAGAAATTCGAGGAGCAGGTTTTCTGGGTCGCCCTTGCGCCCGGCCACGTAGACGTTGCCCGGTGCCTCGCCGTACCGCCGCCAACCGGACGACGACGAGCCCTCCAGGAGGTAGAACTCCATTTCCGGACCGACGACCGGAACGAGATTCTCGGCTTCGCATCGACCCACCACAGAGCGCAGCACTGAGCGCGGGCTCTCCGCGCATGGGCGGCCGTCGGGCTCGACGATGTCAGCCAGGACGTGGGCGACGCCGTCCTCCCAGGGAATCTTGCGAACCGTCGACAGATCCGGCTTGGCAAGGACGTCAGGCAATCCGGCGTCGAGACCGCCGGCGACCGGTACGACGTCCCCCCTCGGGCTGGTGTGGAAGACCCCGCGGCAGAACGCAATGCCGCCTTCACCCAGGTGGTGCGCAAGCGTTTCGACGACAAGATCCCGGCCGCGTTCCGTTCCGATGAGGTCCGCGTATCCGATCCGCAGAACGTCGATTCCCTCGCTGCGCAGCTGCTCCGTCAGGCGCTCGACGTTACGTTGATCGTCGGACTGCATTCATGACCTCCTATCGTTTGGTACCAAACGATAGAACAGACGCGGGCGGTGAGCAATAGACTGGGCGGGTCCGACACGCGGGGGAGGGCGACGGTCTCGTAACCAGATTCCGAATCGCCGTCGTACTCTTTCCGCTCGGATGACCGCTGACGACCATAGGGTAGGTGATGCGATGCGGGGATTCTTTTACCCACGGACGCCGACCGGGCAGGCGTCGATTATTCCTGCGCCGCCTTGGTATTACTCCGGGGACATGTTGACCGTTGAGTACCGGACCGATCCCGCTTTGGTGGCGGCCCTGCTGCCGCCTCCGCTGGAACCCGCTCCGGAGGATCCGGGCGCGGTCGCGATTATCTGGGCTGACTGGCAATCGTGCTCCGAAGGCGGCGCTGAGCTGCTTGATCCGGTCCGGGCACAGTACAAGGAAACGCTCGTCGTCGTCCGCTGCACGTATCGCGGTGAGATCTTTTCCCGCTGCGTCTTTATCTGGGTCGACAAGGACTTTGCCCTCGTCCGGGGGCTGCATCAGGGCTATCCGAAGAAGCTGGGCTCGATCTGGATGACACGGCCCCATCCCTACGGACGGGCCGCCCCCCGACTCGAAGCGGGTGCCACGATAGCGGCCACGCTCGCTGCGGCGGACCGTCGGCTGGCACAAGCAGTCGTGACATTGCGCGATGTTGTCGAGGCACCCGGCTTCGTGAACAGCCATCCGATGGCACACCACCGCGTTGTCCCCGGGATAGCCAAAGGCGCGCCGGACGCCCTGAACGAGCTCATCCGATCCGCTGCCGCCGCGGTCACGGGCGGGCCCGTCTGGCGAGGTGACGCGTCCTTGGAGCTCTTTGAGTCGCCGACGGAGGAGCTTGCCGCACTCCGTGTCGATGAGATCATAGGTGGCTACTATCGGCAGGTGGGAGTCGTATGGGACGGCGGTGAGGTCCTCGCGCCGCACGGTTCGGGTGGCGGTGTACAGCCTCCCGAGGCGCGCGAATCATAGTCATTTCACCTCGGACCTGGTCGGCGACGGACAAGGAGGATGCGGCGCATGACGGGTTATCACACCTTGGCGGAAACCGAGAAGGCCATGGCCACTCACCTCAAAGGATTGCCGATCGACATGGCCGCCGCTGAAGCCGTCTCAAACCTTTACCGGGCGGCTAATATCGCCCGCAACCATCTCACGCAGACGGTCCTGAAAGATGTCGATCTCACCTGGACCGCATTTGTCGTCCTCTGGGTGACCTGGATGTGGGACGGCATTGAGAGCCGGCACGCTGCGGAGGAAGCCGCCATCTCCAAGGCGACCTTGACCGGCGTGGTCCAGACGTTGGAGCGTCGGGGTCTCCTTGCTCGATTCGGCGATTCCGATGATCGACGTCTGGTGCGTCTCCGGCTTACCAACGAAGGCCGGAGCCTGATGCAGAAGCTCTATCCGGTTTTCAACGCGGAGGAACAATTCATCGTATCGACATTGAGTCCGCGCGTGCGCTCCACCATGACCCGAGGGCTGCGTGCTATCGTCGCCCATCTTGAGTCGCAAAGCGACACGCGGCGTCCATAAACGCTTTGAAAATTGCCATCTGTGCTTGATCGCTCGGCGTCCCGTCTTCCGGATGCCATTGGATGCCGAGGCACCAACCCGCTTCACCGGACAGTTCGAACGCTTCCGGCGTGCCGTCCACGGCCCAGGCCACTGGGCGAAGTCCGCGGCCCGGTCGAGCGACACACTGGTGATGAAAGCAGGACACCCACATGCTCGGCCGAGTGACGATCTGACCAAGGCGGCTGGCCGGCTCGACCGTCACGTCATGTTTACGATGACGGTGCGCCTCTTCCGCCATATCAACGACAAGGGAGCCTCCTAGGGCGACGGTCAAAACGTGAAGGCCGCGGCAGATTCCCAAGAGTGGAACCCCTCGGGCGACGCAGTGGCGTGCGCAGGCGAGATCCACCGCGTCTTGTTCGACGTCGACGTCGTACAGCGTCGGATGCTCCGCCTCGCCGTACCACTGGGGGTGCAGATCGCCGCCGCCGGGGAGCAGGACGGCGTCCGCCTCCCGGAGCCGATCCGCCAGCTCCGTTTCATCGATCGTGCCGTTGGGAGCCCAGGGCAAGAAGGACAACGGCTCGCCACCCGCCAGGTAGACGGCTTCGGCAAGGGCGCGCGCGGTGGCCAGTGCGGCAAAGCGAAGCGCAGAGGCGCGCGCCGAGAAGCGGGCCGGTATGAAGACCCGTGGACGTTGCATGACAACGCTCCAATGCGTCTGTGCAGTTCTTGACCCGTCGACGACAGCCTATTATGTTTGGACCCAAACGAATAGACGCACGAGTAGACGACGGCGGGAGGGTGCGGATGCCGCGTACGACGTCCGTCAGCGGAATTGAGGTTTCCGTTGACCACTGGGTGGGCGGCGAACGCCTCGCGTCGGATGCGACGTTCCCTGACATTTCACCGCTTGATCAGCAGGTTCTCGCCAATGTCGCCCGCGGCGGACCGCGGGAAGTGAGCGCCGCGGTCGACGCCGCTTCGGCGGCGTTTCCGCAATGGGCGGCGACACCGCGCACCGAGCGGGCCGCCCTCCTGCACGCCGTAGCGGAAGGCATCGAGAAGCGTGTCGACGATCTCGCACTCGTCGAAACGTTGGACAACGGGGGGTTGCTCCGGTCCCATCGTCGGAGTGTGATTCCCCGCGCCGCGTATAACTTTCATTTCTTTGCGGATTTTCTCTTGCAGCTCGGTCATGAGGATTTCGAGACACGAGGACATAGAAACCACATTTCGTGGCAACCGGCAGGAGTCACGGCGGTCATCACGCCGTGGAATGCACCGTTGATGCTCGCCACCTGGCGGGTCGCACCCGCCCTAGCCGCCGGCAATACCGTCGTGCTCAAGCCCCCGGAGTGGGCGCCGTTGACGGCATCACTCCTCGCCGACATTACCGCTGAAGCCGGGCTGCCGCCAGGCGTCTTTAACGTCGTGCAGGGTATTGGGGAGGAGGCCGGTGCCGCACTGGTGCGCGATCCCCGGGTACGCCGTATCGCCTTCACCGGCTCGGTTGCGACCGCGCGCGCCATCGGTCACGCGGCAGCGGAGAACGTCATCCCCGTCTCCTTCGAGCTGGGAGGCAAGAATCCGTTCATTGTCTTTCCCGACGCCGACCTGGACCTCGCTGTACGACACGCGGTGGATCAGTACGACAACGCCGGCCAGGTCTGTCTCGCCGGCACGCGATTGTACGTCGCCGACGCCGTCTACGACGAATTCCTTGAGCGGTTTCTCCAGGCGGCTGCGGCGTGGCGGGTAGGGGACCCGCGCAGCGAAGACGTCGACATGGGCCCGCAGATTCATCCCGACCATCTTGCGCGCATTGACGGATACGTCCGCCGCGCGAAAGCCGCCGGGGCGACGGTCCTACTCGGCGGCGGCCCGCATCCGGAGCTGGGCGGTCTGTACTACCAACCCACCTTATTGACGAATGTTGCCGATGACAGTGAGATCAACCGCGAAGAAGTCTTCGGTCCTGTCATTGTCCTGCATCGATTTACGGACGAAGACGAAGTCATCCGGCGTGCGAACGACAATATCTATGGGCTCGCGGCGATGGTCTTTACCGGCGACCGGTCACGGGCGGAGCGCGTCGCGGACCGGCTGGTCGCCGGCACCGTCTGGGTGAACTGCTTCTACGTCCGCGACTTGCGGGCGCCGTTCGGCGGCGCGCGGTTGTCCGGTATCGGCCGGGAAGGCGGCACCTGGTCGTTCGACTTCTACGCGGAGGTCAAGAACACGGTGACCGCCCCGAGCGGCTGGTTGATAAAGGAGGCGAATGGTGGGTGAAGTCGTCGGTGCGGGACTGCTGTCCCATGTGCCAACGATCATGTTGCCGGAGTCCACGCGGCGTGAGTTGTACGAAGGCAAAGACACCACGCTCGTCGACGGACTGCGTCGGCTTCGTACTGAAGTCTTTGAAACGCTCGACTATGACACGGTCGTCGTCCTTGACTCGCACTGGGCGACCACCGTCGAGTTCGTTGTGACGGCACACCCGCTCCGGGCCGGCCTCTTTACCTCAGAAGAGCTGCCGCGCGGCATGCGTCGCATCCCTTACGACTTCATGGGCGATCCTGATCTCGCACATGCCATCGCCGCAGCCGCGGAGAGACACGGCACCTGGATCACGGCAATCGACGATCCATATTTGCCAATCTTTTACGCCACGGTCAATCTCTGGAAGTATCTGGGGGAGGGACTCGATCGGAGGTGGATCTCCCTCAGTGTCTGCCAAACCGCAGATATGGAAGACTTTCTGCGCGCCGGTCGAGCCCTTGGCGAGGCAATCATCAACTCTGATCGCCGTGTCATACTCATCGCATCCGGCGCGCTGAGCCATACCTTCTGGCCGCTCCGCGAATTGCGGAAGCATGAAGCCGCGGGTGTTGAACACATCTTCAGCAGGGAAGCCGCCGATGCCGACAACGAGCGGCTTGCCTGGTTCCAGAAGGGTGATCACGCTCAGGTGCTCCGGACGATGGGGGAGTTCTACCGTTTCAAGCCGGAGGCGAAATTTGGTCACTACCTTCTGATGATGGGCGCACTCGGCGAGGAGGCCTGCACGGCACCCGGGCGGTTATTCAGTGCATATGAAAATTCGATCGGCACGGGACAAGTCCACGTGTGGTTCGATCGTCCAGAAGGAGGCTTTCCCGCTCCGCGCGCGACAGACACTCGTGGCGATGACTGAGGTCGAGCGCGTTACCGAGTACCGCCGGATACTCCTCGACGGCGCGGAAACCCGCGTCGAGCGGCACGGTGACCTATTGATCGCACCAGACGGCCGACGTGTTCCGGTCGAGAAAGCGGTTCATCTCCCTCCCGTTCAGCCAACAAAGATTATCGCGGTACACCTCAATTACCGCAGCCGCGTCGAGGAGTTTCACGCGCGGCTTCCGCCGGCTCCCACCTACTTTCACAAGCCGACGACGGCGCTCAACGCTCACGGAGGCGCCGTCGTGCGGCCGCAACGATGCCGTTGGCTCAACTTCGAAGGTGAATTCGCTGTGGTGATCGGTAGGCCATGCCGCAACATCCGGCCGGATGACGCGATGGACTACGTCGCCGGATTCACCATAGCGAACGATTTCGGGCTGCACGACTTCCGGGACACGGATGCAGGGTCCATGCTTCGCGTCAAGGGCTCCGATACGCTCTGCCCTCTGGGCCCGGGACTCGTCGTCGGCTGGCAACCGCAGGGCAAGCGCCTGCGTACCTATGTCAACGATCGCGTCGCTCAGGATGCGTCAACAGACGAGATGGAGTGGAGCCCCGCGTATCTCATCGCCGACATCGCCCGCACCATCACCCTGCTGCCCGGTGACGTGATTCTCACCGGTACACCCGCGGGCTCGCGTCCGGTCGAACCAGGTGACGTTGTCACGGTGGAGGTCGAAGGCCTCGGCCGCCTGGTCAACTACGTTGTCGAAGGACCAATACCGGTGCGTGATGACGTCGGCGCGCAGCCGTCGTCATCAGAAGAAGTGGTCTCCACCGCCCTCGGCGGCGATTGGGAGTTCCGAGGCATTCGGCCTCCCCGCCGTGCGGTGGAGTGACCCGGTGTATCAACCACTGCCACAGGAAAACGGGAGTCAATGATCATGCGGATTGTCGTTGATCTGACGAAATGCCAGGATCACGGACAGTGTGTCTTCTCATGCCCGGAAGTGTTCTCGCTGGACGAGAACGGGAAGCTGTCTTTTCGAAAGTACGCGCAAGAGCTCTACCGATCGGAGCTCATTTCAGAGGAGCTGCGCGACAAGGTCGAAGAGGCGGCCGACGTCTGCCCCACCCAGGCAATTCTTATTGAGGAGTAAAAGGTGCAACGCGTCGTCGTGGTCGGCGCGTCGGTAGCGGGACTTCGAGCGGTTGAATCGCTGCGCAGGAACGGATTCGCCGGCGAAATCCTCGTTATCGGCGGTGAGCGCTGGCCGCCGTACAACCGCCCGCCGCTCTCCAAGACCGTTCTCACGGCTACCGAATTGCCGGGCTTCGATGAGATCGCGCTTCCTCTTTCGCCACGGATCGGTGACGTCCAATGGCGGTTGGGTGTCCGTGCGGCGGCGTTGGACGTGGACGCACGCGTCGTCGTCCTCGAGGACGGCCAAACGGTCGAGTGGGACGGTCTCGTTATCGCGACCGGACTGCGACCGGTGCGGTTGGCTGTCCCCGGGCCGACGGTGAGGCGGTACGTGCTTCGCAATTTTGATGACGCG